>NZ_CP018097.1:1135000-2495029 GCF_001886695.1 Aurantiacibacter gangjinensis
GCTTTGGTCGAGCTGGCTGACGGTCGCAAGCTGGTAGCGAAGGGCGGACCGCTGGTAGAGCGCGAGGCCGATATGCTGCGCGCCATCGCGGCGAGCGGGGTACCTGCGCCGGAGGTCCACCACGCTGCCGATGGCCTGCTGCTGATGGATCATGTCGAAGCGGACGGCGCGAAGGGCTGGGACAGCCTGGCCGAAGCGCTGCATCGGCTGCACGCGCCGCGCGCTGCAACCTATGGCTGGGACGTCGACTACGCTTTCGGCCCTCTGGCCATTCCGAACACGCCGCAGGACAACTGGCCCGAATTCTGGGCGCGCCACCGCCTGCTTTGCCATGGCGAAAAGGTGGATGGCTCGATCACTGCGCGCCTCGAAAAGCTGGCGAAGCGGCTGTCGGAATTGCTGCCTGTCAGCCCGCCGCCGGCTCTGCTGCATGGCGATCTGTGGGGCGGCAATGTGCTGTTCCACCAAGGCAAGCTGGCGGCACTGATAGATCCTGCGAGCTATGTCGGACACCGCGAGGGGGATGTCGCCATGCTGACCCTGTTCGACAACCCGCCGGACAGCTTTTTCGATGCACTCGATCTGGAAGCCGGTTGGCGCGAGCGATTGCCGATCTACCGCCTCTGGCCCTTACTGGTGCATCTGCGCCTGTTCGGCCACAGCTATCGCGGCTCGGTGGTCTCTGCGCTGGATGCGCTTGGCGCTTAGACCGCTTCGGGGAAGGGCGTCCATTCGCCGCCGGGAGGATCCTCGGCGAAGATTGCATCCAGAAGCGCATCGGAGACGCCTTCCGGTGTGTCCGGATCCCATTGCGGATCGCCGGTCTTGTCGATCAGCAGGGCGCGCACGCCCTCAGCGAAGTCGTGGCGCAGCATCATGCGGCTGGCGATGCGATATTCCATGCGCATGTTCGCGGCGAAATCGGCGCAATCCGCATTGGCCACGAACTGTCGCAGCGCAACCTTGGAGGTCGTGGGGCATTTGGCGCGCACGGCCTTCAATTCGGTCTCGGCCCACATGCCGCCATCATCGTGGAGCGCCGCAATAATGCCTTCCAGCGTATCGGCGGCGAACAGGCGGTCGATCGTTTCCGCATTGCCTGCGATCCTGGCCTCGGGCGCCGGGCTCGCCATGTCGTCCAGAACCATGCCCGCATCCTCGCCTGCGACGATGCGCGCCTTCGCCTCGGCGAGGCTTTCCGATGCAAGGTAATGGGTGGCAAGGCCCGCCCAGAGGCATTCCGCCCCGTCGAGCCGCGCGCCTGTAAGGGCGAGAAACTTGCCTGTCGCTCCGCGCAGGCGCGGCAGGTAGTGGCCCGCGCCCACATCCGGGAACAGCCCGATCGTGCCTTCGGGCATGGCGAACAGCGTGTTTTCGGTTGCGACCCGATATTTGCATGGCTGGGAAATGCCCACGCCGCCGCCCATCGTCACGCCATCCATGAAGGCTACAAGGGGCTTGGGATAGGTGAACATCAGATGGTTGAGGCGGTATTCCGCATGGAAGAAGACCCGGCCCGATTTGCCATCGTCTTCCAAAGCCGACTTGCGCACCAGCTGCACGTCGCCGCCCGCGCAAAAGCCGCGGCCTTCGGCGTGATCGAGGATGACGGCTGATACCGCCTCGTCCTCGCGCCAGCCCAGCAGCGCATCGGACATCCCTTCGCACATCTCCTGCGTCAGCGCGTGCAGGGCCTTGGGGCGGTTAAGGGAGATATGACCCGCAGCGCCGTGGGTGTGGATGTGGAGATCGTCAGTCATGGTCGTCCTCACTGCCGCAGCATGTCGCGGCCCACGATCATGCGCATCACCTGATTGGTGCCCTCCAGGATCGAGTGCACGCGCAAATCGCGCCAGAAGCGTTCGATGGGATAATCCTTCAAATAGCCGTAGCCGCCGAAGATCTGGAGCGCATCGTTCACGACCTTGCTGCCGCTATCCGTGGCGAGACGCTTGGCCATGGCGGAAAAGCGCGTCTTGTCGGGCGCATTGTCGCTCACCTTGGCGGCGGCGAGGTAAAGCAGCGCGCGCGCGGCTTCGAGGTCGGTCGCCATATCGGCAAGCATGAACTGCGTGTTCTGGAAATCGGCAATCGGCGCGCCGAATTGCTGGCGATCCTTGGCATAGGCCACCGCCTCGTCGAGGCAGCGCTGCGCGCCGCCTAGCGAGCAGGCACCGATGTTTAAGCGACCGCCGTCAAGCCCCGCCATGGCGAAGCGGAAACCTTCGCCCTCCGCGCCCACGCGATTGGCGACGGGCACGCGCGCATCCTCGAAAATGACCTGCGCGGTGGGGGAGGCATTCCAGCCCAGCTTCTTTTCTGGCGCGCCGAAGCTGACGCCGGGCGTATCCTTGTCCACCACCACGCAGGTGATGCCGCGCGTCTTGTGGTCGTCCGTGCGCAACATCACAACATAGACATCGTTCACCCCGCCGCCGGAGATGAACTGCTTGGTGCCGTTGATGATATAATCGTCACCATCCACGCGCGCGGTGGTCTTCAATGCCGCCGCATCCGATCCGCTGCCCGGTTCGGTGAGGCAATAGCTCGCCAACCTCTCCATCGAAATCAGGTCAGGCAGGTAGCGATCCTTCAGCTCCTGTCCGCCGAAAGTGTCGATCATCCACGCGGCCATGTTGTGGATGGATATGAAGGCGCTGGTGGTGGGGCAGCCATAGGCCATGGCTTCCATGATCAGCGCCGCTTCGAGCCGCCCGAGGCCGATGCCGCCGCTTTCCTCGCTCACATAGATCGCACCGAAGCCCAGCTCCGCCGTGCTTTTGATCGTATCGACGGGGAAATGCGACTTCGCGTCCCATTCGGCAGCGTGCGGCGTGATGTTGTCGGCGGTGAAGCGCTGCGCCATTTCCTGGATGGCAAGCTGGTCTTCATTCAGCTGGAACTGGCCGGTCACTGGTATTCCTCCGCGCAGCGCGGACGCACGGTGCCGCCGGTCTCGCGTTCGATACCTTCATCGGTGACCCGGAAACGTTCGGTGCTTTCCCATGTTTCGCCTTCACCGGACATGGCCAGTGCAAACTCGGTCCATTCCCCTTGCGTGCTGGCGACCTGTATCTCGCCGACGCTCTCATGAAACTCCACGCGCTGCGGCGTGATTTCGAGCCGGCCATCCGACAAGCCCTGACAACTGAGCTCGTCGCCCCACACGCCAAGCATCGTTTCCGGTATGCCGTTTATCAGAGCCGGTTCTGCCGACGATGCTGCATCCGCCGTTGGCGCCGTTTCATTGGAGACGGACTGCTGCGCCAACGGACCGGCACTGTTTTCTCCCGATGCGGGCTCGGCCGTATCGGGAGAGCATGCTGAGAGGAAAAGGCCGACGCAGAGCGGCAGCGCGAGGGGTGTGGCCATACGGGTGATCATCATCACCCCATGTCAAAAACCGATTGCAGGTGCAACCGGTTCGCGCCTGTGCGTGTCGCGAAGGGCTAGTCCTCCGCGCCCCAGTCGTCTTCATCCATCGGAGCGGGATCGAAACCCGAGGCATCGTCCATCGGCTCGGCAGCGAAGCCTTCCGTTGTGTCGATCAGGCTTTCTGGCTCGGCATCGACGTAGACGGTTTCGCCTTCCGTATCGCGTTCCTCCCGCCCGGTATCCTCGTCATCGGAGAATGTCGCCGTGGTCGCGGCAGGCCGGGGAGCGTCGCGGCGCGAAGGCTGTTCGATCGTTACGCGGCTGGGTTCGTGCCGCGAAGCCATTACCGCCTCATTGCGCGATTCCAGATCGTCACCGCACGCAGAGAGCGCCAGCGCGGTTGCGCACAGCGCGAAGCCGAGGCTGCGGCTAGCCACAGGTAATCCGTTCTATCATGTAATCGCCATCGTAGGTGACGGTCAGCCGGTCGGGCCGGTAATCCATCGTAACGACCGTGTCCGGCGGCACCCAGCGCAGCGTGCGCGCGCCGGTCATTTCCAGCAGGCGCGTGCCAACCTCTTGCGTGGCGCGCTCTCCGATCATGTCCTGCGCGGCATCGGCATTGCACATGGCGGTCTCCTCCCGCACGCGCGGATTGCCGTCCTCGTCGAATGGCGGCTGGGTCGTGGCGGCGCAGGCGGCAAGGGCCGGCAGGCAAAGCGCCGACAGGGCGAGAGAGGCAAAGGCGTGTTTCATGCGCGCTATCCTAGCTTCCATCCGGCCTGCACGCTAGGGACCATCCCTGAAGGAGTGATTACCATGGCCGGATTGTGGTTCGAGGATTTCAGCGTGGGGCAGGTGTTCGACCACCCGCTGCGCCGCACGGTGACCGAGACCGATAATATCCTCATGACCACGATGACGCACAATCCCGCCGCGCTGCACCTCGATGCCGAATATATGAAAGGCACCGATTATGGGCGCGTGCTGGTGAATAGCTGCTTCACGCTCAGCCTGATGGTGGGCATCAGCGTGAACGATACGACGCAGGGCACGGCTGTCGCCAATCTGGGCTGGGACGAGGTGCGCTTTCCAGCGCCCGTTTTCATAGGCGACACGCTGCGGATCGAGACCGAGGTGCTGGCCCTGCGCGGCAGCAAGTCACGGCCCGACCAAGGCATCGTCACCCTCGCGCATCGGGCTTACAACCAGGACGACACGCTCGTGGCCAGCTGCCAGCGTACCAGCCTGCAACGCCGCCGCCCGGACGAATAAAAGCAATCAGTCGATCTTCAGCTGCCCCGAACGGATGGCGGTATAGACCGCTTCCCCGCGCGAGTGGACGGCGAGCTTGCGGTAGATGGACTTGACGTGATTGCCGACCGTCAGCGGCGAAATGTCGAGCGCGCGGGCGGCTTCCTTGTAGCTCATGCCTTTTGCAAAAACCTCCAACAGCTCGACCTCGCGCGCCGTGAGCGGTGCGGCATCGGGATCGTCGCTGGTGCTGGTGGCCTGCGGACCGTCACCCTGCAGGCGCTCCAGCAAGTAGGTGGCGGCAGACGGGCTGATCGGCGCGCCGCCATCCAGCGTGGCGGCAATGCCATCGAGGATGGAGGCTGGCGTCGAATCCTTCAGCAGATAGCCGTCCGCCCCCGCTTCGAGCGCGCGCACCACCGTCTCGCGGTCGCCGAAACTGGTGATCATCAGCACCTTGCAGTCGCGCTGCTGCTTGGCAAAGCCGATGAAATCTATGCCGCTGCCATCGGGCAGTCCCACATCCACCAGAAACAGGTCCGGCTGCTTTCGCACGACCAAATCCCTGGCCCGGGCGATAGTGGGCGCTGTGCCGGCAAGATCGTAATCCGGGCAGGAGGTGACGATTTCGGTCAGGTGCTCCCTGATCGCCGGATCATCATCGAGAATAGCGACGCGCGCATTAGCCATCGGTCTTGTCCCCCAAAGTGCTGTCGGGCAGCTGGATGCGGGCAACGGTCCAGTCGCATTCCCGCTGCAAGGTAAACTCTCCGCCAATCATCTCCGCCCGTGCTGCCATATTTTCAAGGCCTCGTCCGCCCGCGCGAACCTTGCCCACAGATGAACCGTTATCGCGCACGGCAATGCTGCGCGATGCCACATCTACGGTGATCGTGTCGCCATCGGAATGTTTGAGAGCATTGGTCACAGCCTCCTGCAACACCCGGAAAACCTGCAACACAGGTCGCGGCTGGAGCAGTGGTAGGGTCGTATCGCTAGGCTGGTGCCACGCAAAGGCGAAACCGGCATCGGTGACGCGGCTTTGCGCCCTTTCGCGAAAAAGCACCAGCGCCGCACCGAGCGACTCGCCCACTGAATCCATGGAATCGATCATCAGGCGCATCTCGTCGATGGCCGATTGCAGGCCGCGCGCTACGGCTTCAGGCTCCGCATTGCCGCGCCGGGCGGAAAGCAGCATGCTCATGAGGTTGGAGCCCATGCCATCGTGCATGTCCGCCATGATCCGGCGGCGCTCTTCCTGATGGGCCTGTTCGCGCAGCAAGGTCTTTTCGCGCGCATGGGCCGCGCCGAGCTCCGCCGTGCGCTCGTCCAGCTTCACTTTTAGCAGTCCGGCAATGTCTTCTGCAGAGCGGAACAGGCGGATATTGCGCGCGACGAAAGCGGCGACCAGCGCCAGCAGCAGGATCGGCACGGCGTAATTGGTGGGCATGCCCGTGCCCGTGCCGAAAATCTGCCAAACCGCCATCGCCACGGCGATGGTAGCCAGCAGCAGGAAAACCGCCGCTTCCCAATGCCTCTCGCGCCCGATGGCGGGCAGGTTCCAGACGATCAGTGCCGAATAGATAAAAGCGTAGAGGGCAGTTGTGGCGAACAGCACCCATTCGGCTGGCCCGCCCATACCGCGCTCGGCGATGAGGATGGACGATGCCGTGATGGCGGCCACCCAGATTGCGAGGCTGGCGGGCAACAGGCGCGGTATGCTGCGCGGCCCCCAATTGTTGGCAAGGTTCACTCCGGCGAGCGGTATGACCATGCCGACCACGGAATTGAGGTGGATCCACGGCCCGGCCGCAAGCGGCGGCGCATCCGTCATCATCATCAAAAGCGACAGGCCCCAACTGCCCGACAGCATGCCCATCCAGAACAGGAAGGGATTACGCCCGCTGCGCAGCCAGCCGAGCAGGGCAATCAGGCCGACCGAGAGACCAATGGTGACGCTGGCGACAAGATATTCGTCACGCAGGAAGGCCTGCATCTGCTGGGTTTCGTAAACCGGCTTATACGGCCCGATCACAGGATCGTGCACATAGATCCCATGCCCTCCCGCGCCGGCGGCGGCGACATAGGTGATTGTGTTCGTGCCTTCGCGCAGAAGCGCGGGCGGGATGCGCCGTACGGGTCGTTCGGCATAGCTATGCATGGTGGAAAGGCCCGGCTCCACCGATCCCCGCCCGAAAGCGAGTTCACCGTTTACGTAGGTGAAGACATTGTCTGCATGGGCGTGGGAGACTTCGCCGAGCCCATCTGCGGGTACGGTGTCGACCTGGAATGTCAGGCGGAACGCATAGAGCGCGCTCTCGCAACATAGATCGACCGGTAGCGCCGTCTTTTCGAAACTTGCCTGCGACAGCCCAGCCGCGCCTGCCGTTTCAAGCTGGGCAATTTCGACCCGCTCGATCGCAAATTGCTCGGCCGGTCTTGGGACGGGATAGAACGCCGGGGCGATCAGCAGCCAGTATGCCGCCTGCACCACGCCAATGGCGAGCAGCAAATGCGGCCATTCGCGCCAGCGCGCATCCGCGCCGACCTTCGCGCGAAACCTGTAGAAGCTAATCCCGACCATCTGCCCCAAATATGGCAGGCGGCTTTGGCGCAGCATGCCATAGGGATGGTGGGTCGCTAGAGGCGCGCGGCCACCGGCGGGTCTTCCCCGCTGGCGATGGTCTCGCCTTTCCAGAGTCGGTGCAGGCGGTCCTCCAATATATCGCCCGGACCGCTGACGAAGCGCGGCTGGCCGAAATGTTGCATGACGCGGTGCTGCTTTTCAAGAGCGCGCCGGTCCTGCGCGACCACGGGATTAAGGAAGAGCCGGATCGCCCCCTGCTTCAGCCATGACGGCGCGAACCCTTTCGGCGTAGAGAACCGTGCGAACGGCGTGAAAGTGCCATCCGTTGCGGGTGTGAAGATTGCGGTGACGCACAGGGTCAACTTCGTCTCGCCTTCCCAGCGCGCCTGCACGGTGGTGGGCGGATAATAATGGCTGACCGAGCAGGTGCGATCCCGCTCCAGCGCGCGCGACATGATGCCGTGGTCGGGCGCGCTCTGGTGGATCGTCATGGCGATGGAATTGCCATGGCTTTCCACCACCAGCTCCACCGGATGGCGTTTGTCGCGGCGGCGGATGAAGCCATGATGCAGGTGGCCGGTATGGAACGGGTCCATCACATTCTCGATGGCATCGAATGCACGGCCTTGCCACGTGCCCTGCTGCCACCAGAAATGATCGAGATCGGGGTTGCCGAAATCGGGCGGCAGCGGCGGCGCGGCGGGGGCTGCGTCGCCGAATGTGACGAAGATCGCACCGTGGCGCTCGCAGACGCGCAGTGCCTTTGCGGAGAGGCGGCTGATGTCGACATTGTCGAGACTGCATCCCGGCACATCGCGGCAGGTGCCGTCACGCTCGAACCGCCAGCCGTGATAAGGGCATTCCAGCGTGCCGTCGCGCACCGATCCCTCCGAAAGCGGGTAATTGCGATGGGGGCAGCGATCGACCAGCGCGCCTAGCCCCTCGCCATTGCGGAATAGCGCGATCGGCGTGTCCATCAGCGTGATCTTGCGCGCTTGGCCGCGCCGCACATCGCTCGACAGCGCGACCATGTGCCACGCCTCGCGCACGGCCTGCGGAAATTCGCTCATGCTAGATCCTCCCCGTTCCATTCGATATCGCGAGTGGTGGCCGCGGTGGCGGTAATGCCGCGCCGAATGCCGCTGGCGGTAAAGCGCGCCCCATCCAGCATCGCGCCTATCGCCGCGCGCCGGTCACCACCGCGTCCAGTCACATCGCGCCCCGCGCGCATGGTCGCACGCCATTCGGCCAAGCGGTTTTTGCGGAAGGCCATGGGAAGACCGTAAGCGAGCATGGCGGGGCCGATAAAGGCGGGCTGTGGGTCGGCATGCGCGAGCGATGCACCTTCCGCGATGGCCCGGGCGAGATCGCCGCGCCCCGTCAACAGGTGCACCCCGCTGGTGGCGCGCGGGTTGCATTCGATCAGATGCGGCTGGCCGTGCGCATCGATGATTGCGTCACAGGCGAATTGCCCGGTGAGCTGGGCAGCTTCGGCGAGGCGTTGAGCCATCTCACGAGGCTTCCCCGCCGCCTGCCCATCCAGCGGCGCGAAGGCGAACCCAGCCCCGCCGCCAAGCCGCCACGGCGTGGTGTACCCGCTGAACGCGGTCACCTGGCCGCGATGCGCCACCGCGTAAAAGCATGCTTCCTGCCCGCATATGCGGCGCTGCATCAGCCAGCCCTTCTGCGGCGGCGGGGCTGTGCGAGGGCCGACCAGCACCTGTTCGCCAAACCGGCTGAAGCGCGGCTTGAAAACCCATTCGCGCGGATCGGTCGGGGGCAGATCGTATCGCAGCGTCTCCGGTGCAGAGATGCCTGCCGCTGCTGCAAAGCTTGCGAAAGCCAGTTTGTCGTGAAGCGTCGTCAGCGTTTGAAGGCTCGGCGCGTAAAGCCGCCCCATCTTGCCATCCGCCTCGGCCCAAGCGGCAAGATGAAACACCTCCTCGCAAGCGGGCAGGATGATCGCCGGATCGACTTGCTGGACCAGCCTGCGCATGTCGGCGCGAAAGGCCTGACGCTCGAAGGCGGGCGAAGAATAGCGGTGTAGCGCCGCATCCAGCCGCGACCAGCGCACCATTCGGGCATCGACGCTGTCCGCCAGATGCACCTCCCACCCGGCAGCCTTGAAGTCACGCGCCAGATCCAGCGCGGCAGCGGCGCGGGCACCGGTGATGAGGATGCGCTCAGCCATGCCAGACCACTTTGCGGCGTTTCGGTCCGGGCCATGGCGGCAGGTCACGTCGTAGCTCGACGGCGACGGGGACGAGCGCCTGTAGCGCCTCTCGGGCGCCCTCAGCCTGCTCTCGCACGCCGCGAGGGTCGGTACGAAGCGTTACGTGTTCGGGGCTGGCGATAGCCTGCCAGCGCGTTGCGCCGCCGAGCACCTTCTCGACCGCGTCCACCACCTCGCGCGGCAGGATAGACGTCTCTCCGAAGCGCCAGATGTCGCCGACACGGCTCTGTGGCGCACGGATAATGCGCCCTGCAAAACCGCACGAACATTTCGCGCCCGGTAGACGCTCTACCACATCGTCTCCACGCAGCCGCACGACCGGCTGGCTACGGCGGCGCAGATCGGTGATAACCGGGCGACAGGCCAAGGTGCCGGGGATCGGTTCCAGCTCGATGGCCATCGAATGATCGTTCAGATGCAGCCGGCCATGCGCGCATTCGGCGGCAAGGAAGCCCTCGGTCGCTTGCCAGATCGCGCGCGGCGGCAGGGCGAAATGCGCGAAGATCACAGCACGTTCGGCCTCGCTCATCGGCTCGCTGCCATGGAAGAGATAGCGCATCCTTGGCAGCCGCAGTCCGGCATCGACGAAGCCCAGCAGGCGATGCGCGGGGGCGATGAGGATAGTGGGAGCGAAGGCATGAAGCTGCTGCGCGGTGTCGGCAATATCGCCCGACAGCGGGAAATGGCGGAAGGAAATGCGACGCTGCCCTACATCGCTGTAGAGATCGCTTCCCGCGCGCAGGTGCAGGGCGATGCGCTGCGGTCGGAGAAGGGCGTGCCATGGTAGCAGGCGCGCAAGGCTCTGGCCGATATAGTCCACCCGCTCCGTAGCGTCGGCCACGAACAGGCCGCGCGTTCCGCCGCCCGAACCTGTCGACCATCCCGCGCTGACATCGCCGGTCGTCTCGCTCGCCTCTGCGGCATCCGCCATGGCGCGAAGCGCTTCATCGGACAGGCCGAGACTACTCCACTGCCCGTAATTGGCGCGCATCTCGGCAATCTCGGTGACGGGATAGCAAGGCAGCGGCTTGCCTGCGTGACCGGCAAGGGCGGGCGTTGCTGCCATCGCATCCGACAGCGCTTCAAATTGCGCCTGCCTGTGCCGATGCAATGCGCGCGCGGACATGCGCATGGCCCGCTTTGTCCGCCACCAGGATCGCAGGATTTCAGTCCGCATCCTCGCCTCGGAACCGTGCGGCGCGAACGGGACAGTGGGCGGGTAGGATGGCGAGATCGGCACCCTTGCCGTCCGCTTCCCGCAATCGCGCGAGCGTGGCGTGATAGGTCGGTGTGTCGCCTAGCAGATTGGTGACGAAGCGCGGCGGCGGGCGGTTCTCGTCGATGGCGCGGCCCGAATAGACGGCATCGCCCGCGAGCAACACCGCCTGCCCTTCCTCGGTGACGAAAGCGAGGCCCCAATGCCCCTTGCAATGGCCGGGCAATTCCACCGCCAGCAGGCTGCCATCGCCGAGAATGTCGCGGCCAGATGTGAACGGCGCGAACTCGGCAGGCAGGGGCCGTTCCGGCATGTCCTCGAAGAAGAGCGCTTTGTCATCCATCGCTTCCGGCACCAGTCCGGGCAACAGGCCTTTGCGCACCCGCGCGAAGCGGCCACCACTGCGCAGAGTGTCGAGCCCGGCGCGCGCGCAATACATCGGCAGATGCGCCATGCGGCTGGCGCCCGCCACGTGGTCGCCATGGAAATGCGAAACGAGAAGGCCCGCGAGGCTGTCCTCGGCAATGTCGTTCGCGGCGAGCCATTCCCGCCATTCGTCGCCCGCGCCAATCTGTGCAGGCGTCGTCCAGCGATAGAAGCGTTCGGGAAAGGTCTCGGTCGCCTCCACGAAGAACGGATCGTAGCCTGTGTCGAACAGAAAATGCCCGCGAGTCGGATGCGCGATGACGCCGACCATTGCAGGAAATGTCACCGGGCACAGGCTCCCGCCCCGGATCATGCCAAGCTCGGGATGGCGACACGATCCACGCCTCAGCCAGCGAAAGCCTACGCGCTTCATGCGCTGTTCCGCATGGCCGCCGCCTGCTCCAGCAGCGTGGCGACGGCATCGTATCGCGGCTCGTAACCGAGCAGCATCTTCGCCGGTGCGAGATCGAAAGTCTGCGAATAGCCGAGCGTCGATAGCGTATAGCGCGTCAGCGGCGGCTCCTTCTGCAGGCGGAGGGCGCGCGCGCCATATTCCAACAGCCGCGCGACGCCATGCGCGAGCGGCAGGGGCAGGTTCGCAAATTTGGGCGAGAGACCTAGAGCGTCCGCTGCCTTTCGCGCCAGCTCCCCCACGGCAATCGGTTTGCCGCCTGAAATGTTGATCGCCACCGGACTGGTGGCGGGCGCGCGCTCTTCCGCTTCGAGGCAGGCCCAGGCCGCATCGCGCAGATCGGTCAGCTCGATCATGGCTTTCCCGTGGCGCGGCAGCGGAACCCGCTTGCGGGCGGCAATTTCGGCGAGGCGGGGCAGGATGACCTGGTCGCCATCGCCTACCAATGCGCGCGGACGGATCGCGACGGTGGCGAAGTTCTCGTCAGCAGCCGCGAGGACGAGGCGCTCGGCCGCCAGCTTGGTGCTGGCATAATGGTTGAGCGGCGGATCGCCGGGCGCTGCATCTGCCGTGATCTTTGTGCGATCACGCAGGCTGGCGAAGATCGATGGCGAGGAGATGACGACGAAGCGGCTGCATCCCGCCGCTCTAGCCGCTTCGACGATTACGCGCGTGCCGTCGACATTCACACGCTCAAATTGCTCGCGCGGACCCCAGCTGGCGGAGAGCCCGGCGGCGTGGATCACGCTGTCGCAGCCCTGCACCAGGTCGAAAACATCGGCGGCGGGATCGGCAAGGTCGCACCAGCGAAACTCGGCGCCCATGGCCGCGAGTTCGTCGCCAATCGTGCATTTGCGCCCCGTGGCCCGCACACCGTGGCCGCGCGCCAGCGCTTCACGCACCAGCGCCTTGCCAAGCCCGCCGGTCGCGCCGGTGATAAGAATGGTTCGCTTGCTCATATCCGCACTACCATAGCACCTGCGCTGATCCCTGCAGCCGTTCCCAGCAGCAAAACATGGTCGCCCGGCTTTGCGCGGCCTTCATCCAGCGCATAAGCGAGGCAGGTCGGGATGGATGCTGCAATCTGGTTGCCATGGGTGGCGAAGATATCGACCACGCGATCCTCATGCGGCGCGAACAGGCGTTTCACATGCTCCACGCCCGGCGCGCTGGCCTGGTGACAGATAATGCATGCCAGGTCGTTTCTGGCGATGTCCGCATCCTGCAAAGCTCCCTCGATCACGCCCGGCAGCGCCTTGGCTGCGGCCTTGAAAATACCGAAGGCGTCCATCTCGAAGCGCGATCCGGCGACAAGCGCATCATAGCCTTCCTCGACCCGCAATTTCGTGCCGCCAGCGCGCAATTGCGCCAGTTCGTGATGCGCGCCGTTGGTGACGAAGCGGCTGGCAGCGATGCCGCGTTCGCCGCTGTCATCGGCCTCGATGGCGACGGCAGCCGCGCCGTCTCCGAAGATGGAGCGCGCCTTGGCATTGGCCGGATCGAGGCTGCAGGAAGCGATGTCGGACGCAAACACGAGCACGCGTTTCCAGCGCCCGGTCGCAATGCCCATGCCGACCACATCCAGCGCGGTCATGAAGCCGAGGCATGTCTGGTTCACATCGAAAGCGACGATGCCCGACTGGCCGAGGCCAAGCCTATCCTGCACCAGCGCGGCGGTGGAGGGGATGGGCTGTTCCATCACGCCGCATCCGCCGATAATCGCGTCGAAGTCCGCCTCGTCCCAACCGGCCATGGCGAGAGCCGCGCGCGCCGCCTGTGCGGCCATCATCGAACTCGTTTCATCCGGCGCGGCCACATGGCGGCTGGCAATGCCGAATTGTTCCTCGGTCCAGCCCTCGGCCTCTCCGTATCGCGCATCCAGCGCCGCTGAACGCACTGCCATGCGCGGGCGGTATGCGCCCCATCCTGCAATCGTGAAACCACTCAACATCGTGGTCGTCTCCCTCTGATTCACTGTTAGCATCGCGCAAAACTAGACACTGTTCAATTAAAAATTACACAACGTTCAATTTTGCGCTTATCCACATCTCCATGGGAAGACGGTCCGATCACACGCCCGATGAGCTGCGCACCTTGCTGCTGGAGGAGGGGCACGCCCTGCTGGCAGAGCGGGGTTTCGCGAAATTCTCCGCACGCGAAGCGGCGCGGCGGGCGGGTTATTCGGTGGGCACGTTCTACAATGTGTTCGGCTCGCTCGATGCCTACCTGCTCGCGGTCAATAGCTGCACGTTCCGCCGCTGGAGCGACTGGCTGGAGGCCGCGCTGGACGGCACGCCGTCAAACGGGACCGCGCGGATCGAGGCGCTGGTGCTCGCCTATTTCAGCTTCGCGATGAAGCACGCCAACCTCTGGCTCGCCATCTACGACCACCGGATCGACAAACAGGTCGATATCGCGCCCGAGGATGTCGGCGCGCGCGAGGGCCTGACGGCCATCGTGGACCGGGAAGTGACACGGTGGATGGGGCTGGGCGAGCCCGACGAGAAGACCAAGCGACTGGTGCGATCGCTCATCGCGGTGGTCCACGGCCATTGCGCTTTATGGCTATCGGGCAGCTTTGCCCTGATGCAGGAAACCGATCCGGCAGGTCAGGCGTTGGAGCGTGTGCTGGAGGTGCTGGAGGCGCAAACAGATTGACCTGCGCGGTGCCATAAGTCAGGGCATCGTCCGCAAATGCGGGTGTAGCTCAATGGTAGAGCAGCAGCTTCCCAAGCTGACGACGAGGGTTCGATTCCCTTCACCCGCTCCATGCGTTTTCGCCGGGTGGGCGGGTTCGGTTCCGTTGGCCGCGCTTCGCGCAGCCATCTTCGCTTTCGCTCCTATTCCACCCGCTCCAGATTGAACAATGCCCGCATTTTTCCTCACCTTCATCGCCGTAGCGGCTGCCATGCTGGCAGGCCGCGACGCCGTGCGGGTAGCGCGGCTGAAGGCGAGCCTTGGCTGGACCGCGCCGTTGCTGGTCATCATCTTCGTCGCGGCTTTGCTGGGAGCGGCGCTGGCGGCGTGGATCGCGGGCAGCCTCGCCCCGCTGATCGCGCCGAGTTACAAGCCTGTGGTCGTGGCCGTGGCGCTGGGATTGGCCGGGCTTGAGCTGTTGCTGCGATCCCCGCCGGCCAAACCGCGCGAGCCGACCCGCTCTATGGGTGCGATCACGCTGGTCCTGCTGCTGGGCATGGTGACCGATGCGAGCGGCTTTATCATCCTCTCCATGGCCATCGCGACCGGAGAGCTGGCGCTGGCGGCAGCGGGCGGCGCTACCGCTGCCATCGCGGTGCTTGTGGCGGCGCTGGTCGCGGCGGAGGATTGGGACACGCTGCCGCTCGATCCCGTGCGCAGGATCGTCGCTGCCGCGCTGATACTCGCTGCCGTAGTAATCGTTCTGGTCGGTCGTAACCTCATCGGCTGATCGGCGCAGTCGATGACACTGACATCCCCACTTCGTGAAACGCGCGCGTGGTTTGTCCGTTGAGAAGGAAACACACTCGAAAGGACGACACACATGGCCGATTCCGGCGACAATTCGAAAACCGCACTGATCGACGGGCTGAACGGCTTGCTGGCAGACTACACCGCGCTCTATTTCAAGACCAAGCATTTTCATTGGCATGTGACGGGGCCGCGCTTTCGCGACCTGCACCTTCTGTTCGACGAGCATGCCATCGAAATCCGCGACCAGATCGACATCATCGGAGAGCGGGTGCGCAAGAATGGCGCGATGACGCTGACTTCCATCGGCTCGGTCGCCAAGGCGACGCAGATCGCCGACCAGGACCGCACCGATCTTTCAGCAGAAGACATGGTCCGCGAATTGCGTGACGACAATGCCAAGCTCGTGAAGAGCCTGAAGGAACTCAAGACGCACGCTGAAGAGGTTGGCGACAATGCCACTGACGGCCTGATCGACGACTGGACCGACCAGGCCGAAGAGCGTGTCTGGTTCCTCAGTTCGACGCTGCAATAGAAAGAGCGCTTGCCTGCCATGCGGCGGCGGGTCTACCGACTGGCCGCATGGCAGACATCCACATTATCGAAGGCGCATCCGACTCCGAAATCGCCGCTTTCATCGAAGCTGCGCTGGCGGAAGCGCTGGCAGTCAACCAAGCGCCTGTTGCCATCAGCGTGCCTGGCGGCTCCACGCCGTTCCCGATCATGGAAGAGCTGGTGAAAGCCGATCTCGACTGGGCGCGCGTGACCGTGTGGCCCGGCGATGACCGCGTGGTGCCCGAGGATCACGAGGCCAGCAATACGGGGAAAATCCGCGCGCTGTTCGAGCCGGCCGGCGCGCAGGTCGCCACGCTGACGGTGATGGAGCAGGTGCCGCATTTCGCGCTGGTCTGGCTTGGCATGGGCGCGGATGGACACATTGCTTCGCTGTTCCCCAACTTCGATCCGAAAGTGGACGAGGACGCCAGCATCAAGCGCTTGACGCCCGATCCGCTCCCGCCCGAAGCGCCATTCGACCGTATTACTCTCACCATGCCCGCTCTGCTGGATAGCGATGCGCTGATGTTCGTGATCCGCGGCGACGACAAGCGGGCTGTTTTCGATGCGGCGGTTGAGGGTGAGCATGATCTGCCGGTTGCCCGGGTGCTGGGTGCGGCTGAGCAGAAGGTCACGTGCTTCACCTGATCCCCGCGCCCGCGCACCGCATTGCGCTGCGCGTCGCCTACCGGCTGCGCCGCCGGTACCGCCGCATGGCGCGGCCCGATATTGCCGGTGTTGCCGTCATCTTGCGAGACGAGGCGGAGCGCGTGCTACTGGTCCGCCACTCCTACGGCCCCGAAGGTTGGGCCATCCCCGGCGGCGGGCTGGGCGAGAGTGAGGATCCTGCCGAGGCTGCGCGCCGCGAAATTGCCGAGGAGCTGGGCGTCGGTCTGATCGACCTCGAATTGCTCGACACCGTGACAGAGCAGCTTTCCCGCTCCAGCCATACCGCCTATATTTTCACAGCGCGCCCGGATGGAGAGCCTCGCGTCGACGGACGCGAAATCGTGGAAGCGCGCTGGTTCGCCGTGGCGGCGCTGCCCGGACTGACCATCACGCCGATCTCGAAGCGCCGTTTGCGCGAACGCGGAATGCTATAGCAGCGAAAGCTGGCTATCGTCGCGTCTGCGGGCAGGCTCGCCATCCTTGCGCTCCAGATTGCTGAGCGTCAGCCCCATGAGCCGGATCGGCATGGGAAGCGGCAATTCGCCTTCCAGTATCTCCCGAGCGACCTCGGCAAAACGATCCTTGTCACCGACCGGCTGGGGCAGGGACCGCGCACGCGTGGCAATCTGGAAATCGTTGAATTTCAGCTTCAACGTTACCGTGCGCCCGCGCGCTTCCTTTGCCGCGATCCGTTCCCACACGATATCGATGATCCGCTCCAGCGTTTCGCGCAGTTCGGCATCGGTTGAGATGTCTTCGCTGAACGTCCGCTCCCCGCCAATGCTTTTGCGCGTGCGATTGGTGCGCACCGGGCGCAGATCGATCCCGCGCGCGGCGCGGTAGAGATAGTCGCCGAAACTGCCGAAATGCTGGCCCAGCCACTCGCGATCTTTCGCCGCAAGATCCGCCCCCGTGGCAATGCCCAGCCGCGCCATCTTCTCCGCGCCCTTGGGCCCGATGCCATGGAAGCGCCGCACCGGCAGACTTTGCACGAAGGCTGCACCTTCGCCCGGCCTGATGACGCAAATCCCGTTGGGCTTGTTCTGGTCGCTCGCCAGCTTGGCGAGGAACTTGTTGTAGGAAACGCCTGCGCTCGCCGTCAGCTGCGTGGTCTCGAAAATGGCCTTGCGGATAGCCTGCGCGATGGCGGTAGCAGAGCCGATACCGTGCCGGTCTTCGGTCACGTCGAGATAGGCTTCGTCGAGGCTGAGCGGCTCGACATCCGGTGTGTAATGATGGAAGATCGCGCGGATTTTCTCGCTCGCCTCGCGATAGGCATCGAAGCGGCTTTTGACGAAGATCAGGTCCGGGCATTTGCGTTTGGCAGTGACGCTGGGCATCGCGCTGCGCACGCCGAACCTGCGTGCTTCATAGCTGGCTGCGGCCACGACGCCGCGCCCGCTCGATCCGCCAACGGCGACGGGCTTCCCGCGTAGTTCCGGATTGTCGCGCTGCTCCACGCTGGCGAAGAAGGCGTCCATATCGACATGGATGATCTTTCGCAGGCCATCGGCTTCGCCACCATCCTCGGCATTGTCAGGCTGCGCGTCCATCGCCCCTTCTATAGTCATTCTGCAGCGCGCCTGCGACCCCGGCCAGAAGTCGCTTCCCTTTTGTCGTGTCGCGGCGCACAGACGCCCTCGTGAGTTCTACGAAATCGAAAATTGCGTTGAAACCGCGCGCGCTGGGGGAGCGCGAGCTGATTGTGCTGATGGCGTTGCTGATGAGCCTGCAGGCTTTCGGCATCGATGCCATGCTGCCTGCGCTAGGCCAGATGGCGGAAGAAATGGGTGCCGACGGCAATCGCCGCCAATGGGTCATCGCCGCCTATTTTCTGGGAGCGGGCGTTGGTGCATTCTTCCCCGGCGCATTTGCCGACAAGTTCGGCAGGCGGCCCATTCTCGGGCTGGCGCTGATCGCCTATGTGTCGCTCTCGCTCGCCTGCGCGCTTGCGACCGATTACGATGTGCTGCTGGCAATTCGGCTGGCACAAGGCGTGCTGTGTGCAGGGCTTAGCGTGGTGCCCGCTGCCATCGTGCGCGATCACGTAGGCGGCGATCGCATGGCGCGGCTGATGAGCCTTATCATGATGATCTTCCTGATCGTGCCCATCCTCGCGCCTGCCATCGGTCAGGCGATCATGTATTTTGCCGGCTGGCGGGCGATCTTCGGCGCGATGGCGGTGATGGGCACGGGCGTTGGCCTGTGGGTTTGGGGGCGGTTGCCCGAAACGCTGCAGGACGATAACCGGCAGGATATCGATCCGCGCACCATCCTGCGCAACATGGGCACTGCGCTGACCGACCGTGGAGCCATCGGCTATGTGGTGGGCAGTGCGCTGGTCTTCGGCTCCCTGTTCGGCTTCCTCAATTCCAGCCAACAACTGATTGCCGAAACATTCGGCATGGGCGACTATTTCGCACTGATCTTCGGCGGCGCGGTGCTGGGCATGGTGGCGGCCAATTTCACCAATTCGCGCATCGTGGAACGCTTCGGAGCGCGCCGGGTGAGCCATGTAGCACTGCTGGTTTTCATCGGCATCTCGATCGGACAATTGCTCAGCGCGCGCGCGCAGCCACAAAGCCTTGCAGAGTTCATCGTCTTGATGAGCATATCCATGGCCATGCTCGGCTTCATCGGCGCCAATTTCGCGTCCATCGCCATGCAACCCTTCTACCATATCGCAGGAGCCGCCAGCAGTGCGCAAACGGCCGTGCGCATGAGCACGGGCGCGGTGTTGGGAGCGCTGATCGGCAACCTTTACGATGGCACCGCGTTGCCGCTGGCGGCGAGCATGTTCAGCTGCGGGTTGCTGGCATTGGCCATCGTCCTGTTCAGTGAGCGCGGCAAGCTGTTCCGCCGCAAGACGCCGCCGGGCACATCGGCCCCCATACCCTAAGGCAGTGGCTCTCCGCGTGCTGCGGTGTAGACGCCGTACCATTCGGCCCGCGTCCAGCGCATTCCCATTGCCTGTGCGGCTTCGGTGATGCGCACAGGATCTTGCGATCCCACGATAGGCACGATGCCCGCCGGATGCGCCATCAGCCAGCCATAGGCGGCGACTGCGCGAGAGACTGCGTGCTGTTCCGCAACCGAATCCAAAGCCTCTGCGACCGCCAGTTCCCGCGCGGTCTGCGGCTGCATCAGCCGGCCACCGGCGAGCGGGCTCCACGCCATGGGCAGCAAGCCCAGCTCCATCGCCTGATCCATTTCGCCATTGGTAAGCGGTTCGATCCGCAAGGGGCTGATTTCGGGCTGCGTAACGGACAGCGGAGCATCCAGCATCGCATCGAGCGTGGCGATCTGAGCGGTGGTGAAATTGGAGACGCCGAATGCGCGGACTTTTCCGCTTGCCACCGCATCGTCCAGAAAGCGCGCCAGCTCCTGCGGGTGGGTGAGGATATCCGGACGATGGATCAGGTAAATGTCGATCCTGTCGGTGCCCAGCCGTCCAAGCGACGCATCGAGCGCGCTTTCCATGTAGTCGCGCGACTGGTCATAGGGCTTGGGTAAACAGATGCCGCCCTTCGTGACCAGAGTGATACGATCGCGCATGCCCGGTTCGCCGCGCAGAACCTCGCCCAGCAAGGCTTCGATATCGCCGAACCCGCCGGAACCGGTCCAGCCGTAGATATCGGCTGTGTCGATCAGGTCGATCCCGGCGTCGAGCGCCGCGTGGAGCAGCGTTGCCGTTTCATCCACGCTGCCGCCCGTGCGCCACATACCCCAGCCCAGCGGGCTGGGTGTGATACCGGTTGTGCCGAGACGGCGACGGCGCGGGGCGGGGAGGTGGGTCATGTACCGCCCTCTATCCGCTCACCCTGTGCTTGTCGAAGGGTCGTTCTTCACCTCTTAAGTACGCTGCAGAAGAAGAAACGATGCTTCGACAAGCTCAGCATGAGCGGGTTAGGTTTACTCGCCCGAAGCCTCAACCCGCGCGAGTAGCGCCTCGACCTGCACCTGCCCCCCTTCGCTGGCGGAAAGTTCGGTAACCGTCCCATCGAACGGCGCGGTGAGCGCGTGTTCCATCTTCATCGCCTCGAGCACCATCAGGCGCTGGCCTGCGGCGACGGTATCGCCTTTTGCCACATCGACTGCGATGACCTTGCCCGGCATCGGCGCGAGGATATCGCCGTCGGCAGCAGAGGCTGCAGAACCACCACGATCCGGCCGGGGTGCAAAATGCCAGTCCCGGCCGCGCTCGGTCACCAGAACGGTATGGTCAGGGTTGCCATAGCTCGCCAGCAATCCGTATTGATCGGTTCGCGCGCTGTAATGCTGGCCTGCCGACCAGATATCGGCTGTAATCCGCCGCTCCGCGTTGAGGCGAAAGCCGTGCAATTCCTGCACAAGCTGGACTTCTCTCGGAGCGCGCCAATCGAAGTAATCGCTGCGCAATCGTGCGCCCGCAACATCTGCGGCGTGCTGGCTCGGCTGCGCCGATGGCATCAGCGCTTCTCCCGCACGCTCGATCAGGCCGGTATCGAGCTTGCCCGCTGCAAAATCGGGGTGTTCCAGGCACTCGTATAGAAAGCCCTTATTGGTCCTGACCGGATGGACGAGGCTCTCGTTCAGCGTCGTTTTGAGCGATCGCAGCGCTTCTTCACGGTTTTCATGGTGAACGATGACCTTGGCTATCATCGGGTCGTAGAAAGGCGAGACGGCGTCTCCGGCTTCGACGCCGGTGTCGATGCGGGCTTCCGCTTCATCGAGAACTAGGTCGTCCAGACGTCCCGTACTCGGCAGGAATCCGCTGGCCGGGTCTTCCGCATAGAGCCGGGCCTCTATCGCATGACCCGTAATGCTCAGTTCTTCCTGCTTCAGCGGGATCGGCTCGCCGCTCGCCACGCGCAGCTGCCATTCCACCAGATCGACCCCGGTGATCTCCTCGGTAACAGGGTGTTCCACCTGGAGCCGTGTGTTCATTTCCATGAAAAAGATGCGGTCGGCGCGCAGGCCCTCGCTGGCGTCGGCGATGAATTCGATCGTGCCTGCGCCCTCGTAATCGACCGCTTTCGCCGCGCGCACGGCGGCGGCGCAGATTTCCTCGCGGGTTGCCTCGTCCATGCCGGGGGCGGGCGCTTCCTCGATCACCTTCTGGTGGCGGCGCTGGAGCGAGCAGTCGCGTTCGAACAGGTGGACGACATTGCCGTGGCTGTCGCCAAAGACCTGCACCTCGATATGGCGGGGCGAGGTGATCCACTTTTCCAGCAGCACTTCGTCATTGGAGAAGCTGGCCTTGGCCTCGCGCCGGCAGCTTTCCAGTGCGGCTTCGAAATCCGCAGCCGCATCCACCTTGCGCATGCCCTTACCGCCGCCGCCCGCAACGGCCTTGATGAGTACGGGATAGCCGATGGCATCGCCCTCTTTGCGAAGGCGCTCGACTGACTGGCCCTCGCCTTCATAGCCGGGCGTTACCGGCACGCCCGCCTCGCGCATCAGCTTCTTGGCGGCATCCTTAAGTCCCATGGCCTCAATGCTTGAAGGCTTGGGGCCGACCCAGATGAGGCCCGCATCGATAACGGCCTGCGCAAAGGCGGCATTCTCGGACAGGAAGCCGTAGCCTGGATGGATCGCCTCGGCGCCTGTCTCCTTGGCCGCGGCGATGATCTTCTCGCCGACGAGGTAGCTTTCGGCAGCAGGGGAAGGGCCGATATGCACCGCTTCGTCGGCAGAGCGCACATGCAGGGCCTTGGCGTCGGCATCGGAATAGACGGCCACCGTCGCCACGCCCATTTCGCGCGCGGTGCGGATGATGCGGCAGGCAATCTCGCCGCGATTGGCGATGAGGAGTTTATCTATCACAGAAACCTTGGTCCCATTGTCTTGGAATGTCGCTCTGGCGGCCGGCGAGGTAGTCGGCGAAAATCCGCTGCACCTGCTCCAGCGTAAAAGCGCATTCCGATGTCAGGATATTGTCTGACAAGAGAAGCTTCTCCCACCAGCGCCGCTCCGGTCGCGGTGCGGGAGGCGGCAGTTCGGCATGGCGGGGCACGGCGTGAAAATGCGTGTCCTCCCCGCCGCCATCGCGCCGCTCGATCACGAAGCCGTTATCGAAGACGGCGGTTTGGATGTAAGTAGTGTCGTCCGCACTGAGTATGGCGCGCCCGTTGTCTTCGCCGAGCCGCGCCAGTTCCGCGTGAAGCTGCTCTGGCGAAACATCCGCGATGGTGATGCGATCGGTTTCCAGCCTCATCGGTTGGCTGGCTCCATGCAACCCTCTTCGACATGGCTGTAAGTGACGCTGGCGATACGCCAGTCCGCTCCGGTGTCGACGAGGTTGAAGATATTGACGCCGCAATGGCTGAACGCGCCATCGCGGTAATAGATGAACGGGGCCCACACTATGGCGACCGGCCCTTCGAGAATCGGATACTCGCCGAATAGCGGCTCCAGCACCGTGCCTTCAGCAGCAGCGAGTGCATCGATCACGGCGTCCATTTCCATGTTGCGCACGATGTTGCCATCGCCTGTCTGGCGCACGACCGTAACTGACGCTCCGTCGATCACCTGCGCGCGCATGGCTTCGGCATCACGCGCCTCAAGACCGTCCATGAATGCATAGACGGTGGCCATCACCCGGTTCGCATCCGGATCGGCATAATCGCCGCGGTGATCGTCTTCGCCTGCATCTTGGGCGGCCACGTTTAGGGGCGCAACCGCAAGCACGACAGCTGCAAAATATCGCAAAAGCATTTTCATGCCGGGCCATCTCCTCTGGCGAAGCGGATGCCCGTGCGCGATTGCAATTGCAACTGCCGCGCAAGCGTCAGTCGTCCTTGCGGCGCACGCCTTCATCGCGGATCGGCGTGTTGGGCACGCCAGCGGCTGGGCCTGCCATTCGGGCCATGACCAGCAGCTTGCCGCGCGTCCATTCACGCTCCTGCTGCGGTTCGAACGAGCCGGAGACCGACTCTTTCAGCGCCGCCACGACGTGCCCCAATTTCTCGAGAGCAGTCGTGTGGACGCGGTTGTCCCACGCCAGTTCCGCCTGTCGCACCACTTCCTCGCCGATGGCACCATAGATATTGGCGGCGGAGAGGATGGCCCAGCGGCGCCGGAACGGCAGGCGGCCCGCGCCGATGCGGGCATGCGCATCGTGGATTTCGGCCATATCGATCAGCCGCTTGGCCATCTTGACCAGCGCGGTGCGATGCTGCGGCTTCATGTGCTCGCCGGGCGGAATGTCGAACTCCGCCAGCCATTCCTGCGGCAAATAGCAGCGCCCTGCGGCATCATCCTCGGCAATGTCGCGGGCGATATTGTTGAGCTGGAAAGCAAGGCCAAGATCGCAAGCGCGGTCCAGCGTATCCTCTGCATCGGACGGCACGCCCATTACCTTGGCCATCATCACACCGACGGCGCCTGCCACGTGATAGCAATAGCGCATCAGGTCGCCCGTCGTGCGCGGCATCCAGCCTTCGGCATCCAGCTGGAAACCGTCGATCACATCGTCGCACATGTCGCGAGTGATGCCGGCTTCGGCAGCGACGAGGCCAAGGGCATCGAAGGCGACATCGGCCGTCGGCTGGCCATCGAGCGCACGGTGGGTGAGGATGCGGATCGCCTCCACCCGGTCCTGCGCACTGGCATTGTCGAGCTTTAGCTCTCCGCCATGGTCCTGCCCGTCGGCAATGTCGTCGCACCGTCGGCACCAAGCATAGAGCAGGTGGGTGCGGTCGCGCGTCGGCTTGTCGAAGAGGTAGCTGGCGACATTGAAGCTCTTTGAGCCGTTGGCGATGCTGTCACGCGCCTTGCCGATCAGGGCGAAGCGATCGCGCCCGCCGCCCATCTGGCGCGGCGTATTGCGCACGACCTGGCTTGCGACGAGGGGCCGGGGCCGGACGCGCTGGAGCGTGCCGCGTGTCACAAATCGTCCACGCGCATCTGCACGATCGTCTTGGCGGGCCGGTGTTCGGCCATTTTGCCAAGCAGGCCATCGATAGTCCGGTCGATGATCATGATATTGCGGTGCGCTTCCCTCACAAAGCCGATGTCGGCCATATGCCGGTTGAACGCAACAAGCCCGTCGAAGTATCCCAGCGCATTGAGAAGGCCGACAGGCTTCTGGTGATAGCCCAGCTGCGCCCAGCTGATCGCTTCCCACAATTCGTCCATCGTGCCCACGCCGCCCGGCAGCGTCACGAACCCGTCGGAAAGGTCGGTAAAGGCCTGCTTTCGCTGATGCATCGTGTCGACCACGTGCAGCTCTGTGCAGTCCTTGTTCGCGACTTCCATGTCGACCAGCGCCTGCGGGATCACGCCGATCACCTCGCCGCCCGCTTCCAGCGCGGATGATGCGATCGCGCCCATCAAACCGGCCTTCCCGCCGCCATAAACGACACCGATCCCGCGCTCCGCCAGCGTGCGGCCCACATGGCGTGCCAGCTGCATGTAAGCGGGATCGGCAGGCGTGGCGGAGCCGCAATAGACAGCGAGGCGTTTGAAAGATGTCATACATCCTCCCCGAGACGGGGAGGGGGACCATCCGCAGGATGGTGGAGGGGTTCGGTCAAACTAGGGCTCCTGCTGTCACAAATCTGGACGACGCGCGTAACAACCGCCTCGATATCGTCAAGTATCGCCTGCGCAGGAATGCGCGTCGTGGCAATGCCACGCGACCGCAGGAAGGCGGATCGGTTGTGGTCTTTCGAGCTCGCAGCCACGCTGTCGTGTGCGCGTCCGTCGACCTCGATTGCGAGCCTGGCCTTCGCACAATAAAAGTCGAGCACGTAGTCGCCCGCCGGATGCTGCCTGCGGAACTTGAAATCGCTGGGACGCTTTCTGAGTTCTCGCCAGAGGAGCGTTTCGGGCAGTGTCATCTCGCCACGTAACTTACGGGCGAGTTTAACTGTCGATCGCGGTCCGGTAATCACCTTCGGTGCCCCTCCACCATGCTGCGCATGGTCCCCCTCCCCCGGTGGGGGAGGATTATCATACAGACAAGTCCTCAACCATCAGTCCTGCGGTCGCCTTCGCGCTGCCGACAACGCCGGGAATGCCTGCGCCCGGATGCGTGCCGGCGCCCACAAGGTAGAAATTGTCGATCACATCGTCGCGGTTGTGGCCGCGGAACCAGGCGCTTTGCCACAGCACGGGCTCGAGGCTGAAGGCGCTGCCCATATGCGCATTGAGATCGGCGGCAAAGTTCTTTGGCGCGTAGTGGAACTTGGTCACGATCCGGTCATGGATATCCGGAATCAGGCGCCGCCCGACCTCGTCGAGGATGCGCTTTTCCAGCTGCGGGCCGACTTCGTCCCAGTTGATCGGCATCTTGCCCATGTGGCTGACTGGCACCAGCGCGTAAAACGTGCTCTGCCCCTCGGGCGCCATGCTGGGGTCGGTGACACTGGGGTGGTGCAGGTAGATGGAGAAATCGGCAGGCAGGATGCCCTTGTGGTAGATGTCGTCCACCAGCCCCTTATAGCGCGGGCCGAAAAGGATCATGTGGTGCGGAATGCCAGGCCACCTGCCCTCGACGCCGAAATGCACGACGAAGAGCGAGGGCGAGAAACTCTTCTTGGTGAGCGATTTGCCGTAGCTTTTGCCGCGATGGCTGTCGCCCAGCAGATCTTTGTAGGAATGCACGATATCCGCATTGCTGGCGACCGCATCGAAGCGCTGGCTCCAGCCGCTGGCGGTGTGCACGGCCTTGGCGCGCTTGCCTTCGGTTTCTACGCGGGTCACGGCATCGCCCACCCGCATCGTGCCGCCCAGCCGCTCGAAATGGCGGACCATGCCGGCGATCAGGCGATTGGTGCCACCGCGCGTCCACCATACGCCGCCATCCTTTTCCAGCTTGTGGATGAGCGCGTAGATGCTGCTCGTCTTCATCGGGCTGCCGCCCACCAGCAGCGTGTGGAAGGATAGCGCCTCGCGGATCTTCTCGTTCTTGATGTAGCTGGAGACCATGGAATAGACGCTGCGCCATGCCTGCTTCTTCGCCAGCGCGGGCGCGGCCTTCATCATGCTCTTGAAATCGAGGAATGGCACGGTGCCTAGCTTCACGTAGCCTTCCTCGTACACCTCGGCGGCATATTGCAGGAAGCGTTCATAGCCTTCGACGTCCTGCGGCTCGAGCTTCATGATCTCCTTGCGCAGGTCTTCTTCATCGTTCGAATAGTCGAAATTGGTGCCGTCGGGCCAGTTGAGCCGGTAGAAGGGCATGACCTTCATCAGCTCCAGGTCTTCATCCATGTCGTGGCCGGTCAGCTCCCACAATTCGCGCAGGCAATCGGGGTCGGTCACCACGGTGGGGCCGGCATCGAAAGTGAAGCCGTCCTTCTCCCAGAAATAGGCGCGGCCGCCGGGCTTGTCGCGACTTTCGACCACGGTGGTGGCGATACCGGCGCTTTGCAGGCGGATGGCGAGCGCCATGCCGCCGAATCCTGCGCCGATGACGCATGCGGTTCTGCCTTCGGGCGTGCTCATTGGGGAGTTTTCCTTGTGGGATCGAGGAGCGGGGGGGATTCGGAAAGGATGGCGGAAATGGCGCGACGGACGGGAACCGGAGGCTTGCCGGCCAGAACCCGCAACTTGTCGGTGAACCGGCTTGTTCCCGCATAAAAGCGTTCGATGAGCCCTTCGCGCAGGCGATAGAAGCGGGAGAAAATGCGGTATCGCTGCGCCGGGTCGGCGGCGCCGAACAGCATGGTGCCGAGCAGGCGGTAAAAGCCCATGCGCTTCCAGTGGCGGCGCGCCTCGGCTTCGATCTTGGCGGCCAGTTGCTCGCCCGGCAGGTCCGCATCCTCGGCTATGGAGAGTGCCACGCGCACGGCGATGGGCAGGGTATAGCTGGTGAGCGGATGCACCAGGCCCGCCCGCGCGCCCGCAAGCACCACGCCGGGCGTGCGGTGCGCTTCGGTGTAAGCGCCGAAATCGCCGCCGGTGATCACGGGCAGCACGCCGGTCTCGAAACCGACAGGCTCGCCCTTGATGCCGATGGCATGGCAATATTGGTCGATCCGGCCCGAAAGCGCGCTGCGGTCGAGCGTCGGCTTGTCGGCGTAATAAGTGTCCTCGATGAAGAGATCATGCGCGCCCAGCGGCAGGACGTATACGAAACGGTACGCACCGCCATTGCCGGACGGGGCCAACTGGTCGACGGCGGCATCCATGATGACAGGGCGCGCAATGCCGTGCGGTTCGGCGGTGCGCAGGTGGCGGCCCATGAAGACCTGCCAGCCGCCCGTCAGGTCGCCCGTGGTGGCAAAGCCGCGGCAATCGATCACGGTGCGCGCAGTGATGATCGCTCCGTCGCGAAGGGTGACGCTGCCCGCATCCAGCTTCGCCACTTCCGCGCCGGTCAGGATCGCGTCATCAGCCAGCTCTCGCTGAAGGCGCGCGGCAAAGTCCTCGCTGGCGAGCGAGCGGTATGCGCCGCGCAGCTTGCGGCGATAACCGGGGAAGCGGACATGGTATCCATCATCCCATTTCGCCTTGCGAAAACCTTCCATCAGCGATGTGCCGTCCGGCGAAAGGTCGCTGGCGAACCAACTCCAGCGGTGATTGCCGCCAATGGCAGGTCCTGCCTCTATCAGGCGGACGGTGATGTCGGGCCGATGCCGCGCCAGCGCCAGCGCGATAAGTCCGCCCGAAAGGCCGCCGCCGACAATGGCAATATCGCAAGTGCGCCCGGTCATACTGCCAACGGCCTTAGCGGAATGCGGGAGGCGCGCAATCACCGCCAATGGTCCGGTATTGAAATGAAACTCGCCGGGGAACCGCGTTATGGCCAAGTCGTTGCGAAGCAAAAGGATAGAGGGATAAGCCACATGACCATTCGCTCCACCGCTGCCATCATGCTGGCGGCCACGGCCCTGATTGCAGCGCCTGCCTATGCGCAGGAAGATATCGAGCCTGCGGTGCCGAATATCGATCTCGACGATGCGGTGTTCTCCGGCGACTTCGTGACCGTGGGCGTAGGCGGAGCCTACACACCATCCTATCAGGGGTCGGACGATTACGTTCTGTCCGTGCTTCCGGTCATCATCGGCTCCTATGGCGGGATCGACGTGAACCCGCGCGCCGGTGGCATCACTGTCGATTTCGTGCCCGACAACGATAGCGGCCTCAGTTTCGATGCAGGTATTGCCGCGCGCTTTCGCGGCGACCGCGCCAGCCAGATCGAGGACGAGGTCGTCGAGCAGTTCGGCGAGCTGGATACCGCGATCGAAGTCGGCCCGAGCGTCGGCGTGAATATCGACGGCGTGCTCAATCCCTTCGATACCGTAAGCTTCGGCACGGCAGTGATGTGGGACGTGGCGGGCGCGCATGAAGGCATGGTGGTCAATCCGGTGGCATCCTATACCACGCCGCTATCGCGCGCGGTGATTGGAAACCTGTCGCTCTCTGCCGAATGGGCGGACGAGGACTATCACGACTATTATTTCCGCGTCGATCCGATTAACAATGTGAATGTCGCCCCCAACAGCGATGCTTTGCCCGGCTTCGAACCCGATAGCGGCGGCTTCAAGTCGCTGTCGGCCACCATGCTGGTGGGTATCGACCTTGACGGCAACGCATTGAATGGCGGCTGGGGCATAGTGGTGCTGGGCGGTTATACGCGCCTCGTCGGCGATGCGGCGGACACGCCTTTCACCAGCATTCGCGGTTCCGCCGACCAATGGCTGGGCGCATTGGGCATTACCTACACGTTCGGCCTGTAATCGGATTAACCGGCGGCCAGCCCTTCCTGCGCGCTGGCCACAAGCTCCTGCAACGCTCGCATATGGGCGGCGAAGGCGCGTTTTCCCTCGCCGGTAAAGCGCGCCCAGGTGCGCTGCCTGCCATCGCGCGCGGCCTTTTCCAGCTTCACGTAGCCTGCCTCTGCCATGGCGGAGAGGTGCTTGGACAACACGCTGTCGCTCACATCCACCAGTTCACGAAGCCGCGCGAATTCCACGTCATCCGTGTTGGACAGCACGGCGCTGATCTGCAGCCGGGCGGGATGGTGCAGCACGGGGTCGATCTCAGCTGCGCCGCTCATTGTGCCGCTGCCTCGCGCAATTCGCGCTTGTAGGCCGATTGCCACCAAATGCTGCCCAGCGTGCAGACGATGAAAGTGGCAAGCCCTGCCAGCAAGGCCAGGGGGGCAGGGACAGGCTCCCCGCGCGTTGTCCATGACAGTCCGGCGAGCGCGACCACGACAACAGTCATGCCCAACGTGATCAGCCGGGGCTTTTGCCCATGCCAGCCGGACACGAACATGCCGTACCGCTTCTTGTCATCGGTGAAGAGCCAGATGATGAGCGCGAAGGCCAGCAATGCCGAAATGCCAAAATAAAGCGTGGGCAGCGAGATGCCGATGACGAAAAGCGTTTCCGCCACGCCAAACAGCGCATGTCGCCACAGCGGCCACTGCGTGGTTTCAGCCATCCGGCTTCTGGTCTGCGCCACGGCATCCAGCGCGGCGTGTGCTTCATTGCGGTCCATGTCGGGCTCCTTCGCTTTCCAATATGGAAAGAGATAGCCTTCACTTTCCGATTCGGCAAGTGATAACTTTCCGCATTGGAAAGTTAATCTCCCGCGCGCATGAAAAAGGGGAGCGACCGGTCGGCCGCTCCCCTCATATTCAGTCGGAAAGAGGCGCTCAGTCCTCTTCGATATTCAGTTCCGGACGCGGCGGCGGCAGCGGGGCATTGCGGTCGCCGGTCATCAGGTAGGTGTCGAACCAGCGCATCATGCGCAGGTTGTAATCATACTGCGCGGCGGCGCGCGCATTGCCATGGCCTTCACCCGGATAGGTGACGAGGCGCAGCGGCGTATCGGGCGCACGCACGCGCATGTGGCGGTACAGCTCGTAGCTCTGCGAAGGCGCGACGCGGGTATCTTCCTCGCCATGCATGATCAGCAGCGGCGTGGTGGCGCGATCGACATAGTAGATCGGGCTGACCTGCAACTGGCCGAGCCAGTCTTCCCACGGCCATTCGCGGGCGTGGACGAGGTACATTTCCATCGGAATGTCGCTGGTGCCGAACTTGCTGATCTGGTTGGAGATACCCACGAACATCACGCCAGCGGCGAAATGTTCTGAATTGTAGGTGCTGCTCCATGCTGTGGCATAGCCGCCATAGGAACCGCCGGTGATGCCCACACGGTCCGGATCGGCGATGCCCGCTTCGACCAGCGCATTCTTGCCGTCCACCAGATCCTCGAACTCGGGATCGGTGTAATTGCCCTGATGCTGTTTGGAGAAATCGGTGCCGTACGCGGTGGAGCCGCGATAATTCGGTTGGAACACGGCGTAGCCTGCGCCTGCCGCGACCTGGCCGGGACCGCCGTAATTGGTGGTCCAGCCATTGCTGTCATGCGCTTCGGGGCCGCCATGCACATCGAAAATGGTCGGTGCGCCGCCTTCGGGCACACCGCCCACGGGCAGCACCAGCACGCCTTCGATTTCCTGGCCGTCCGACGCAGTAAAGGTGAACGTGCGTTGCTCGCCGAAAGTGATATCGGCCAGCCACGGATTGTGGTTGGTCCAGCGGGTGAACTCGCCATTGTTGAAGCTGAACAGCTCGTTGGGGTGGGTGGGGGCGTTGGCTTCCACCACCAGGCGGTTGCCGCCCTGCTCAAGGCTGGTGAGGATCAGCCCGTCGGGATCGTATTCACGCAGCTCTTCGCCATCGTTCGAATAGAAGCGTAGCACGCTTTGCGCGCCGACATGGATGATGGTGGCGAGGCGTCCGTCCGACATCCATTCCGCATCCACGGCCGCTTCGGGCGCGCCCTGGTTCAGAGCGCGATATTCGCCGGTCGATACATCGACGAGGTGCAGCGTGGTGTCTGCCGGATCGTTTTCGTCGATCCCGGCAATCATGGAAAGCTGCGTGCTGTCGGGCGAGATCTCGATATCGCCCACCTTGCCCGGCGTTTCCACGGTGACGAGGTTGCCGGTGGTGAGGTTGAGGATATGCGCGCGCTTCGACGTGTAGGCATCGTCGATCAGCGGGGTAGGCGCGCTGGTGATCATGGCGAACTGGCCATTGGGCGCGATTTCGAACGCATCGACATAGCCGGGCACGGCTACCTCCAGCGGCTCTGCATCCACTTCGGTGCCAACATTGGCCACGAACATGCGGTTGAGGCGCGGCTCTTCTTCGTAGACGACCGAGTTGAACCCGGCTTCGCGCTGCGAATTGCGATCTTCATCGGGCGCGGCGCTGGCCAGCAGATACGCGCGGCTGCCATCGGGGCTGAAGGCGTAGTCGCTTACCGCAGCATCTTCCACGGTCGCCAGCATGCGATAGGCACCGCCATCGACCGGCACGCCGTAGAGCGAGCGGTCGCCGCCATCGTCGCTCCATAGGAAGGTGATCATGGAATTGTCAGGCGTGAAACCGATGCCGGAGATACGCATGTCTTCGGGCAGGTAGGCTTCGACGTCCATCGGCCCTTCGGCCAGCATCAGCTGCTGGCTGGTCGTGCCGTTTTCCTCTCCGCGCGTTACGTCGGGCTTGTGCGCGCGGGTGTAGATGACATGGCTGCCATCGCTGGAAATCTCGATCGTGCCGGTGCTTTCGACGCGGGCGACATCTTCGGGCGTCATCACGCGCTGGGCCAGGGCCGGTGTGGCCGGCAATGTCAGCGCGGTGGCGAGCAGTGCATAGCGGAGCATGGTCATGGGATGAAGCGATCCTCTCTCGTGGATGGTTATCTGTTGCAGGCGCTCATAGCGATAATGCCGCAACAGGCAAACCGTGCCCCGCTATCGACAGGCTGAAGCAAATTGTAACCGGGCGCTGTTTCCGGCCGAAAGCATGGCCGACACCAGAACACCGACACAGGGACTACAAAGCATGAATCCGTCACAACTCATCGCGGCGCGCGTCGCCGTCATCGCGCTGATCGCCACGGTGGCGACGCAGCTTGTCTATATCGGCCTTTCAAGCATGGGCGGCACGGTCAATCGCGACATCATCTGGGCGGTCGAAGTGCTGCTGTTTGCAGTGGTGGCGGTTGCTGGCTTCGCGCTGATCTCCACGCGCCCCATCATGGGCAGCGCCATCGGCACCTTCGGCGTGCTCAACACCATGCAGGCTGGTATCGGGCTGGTGATGTTCGGCCCGCTGTTCGAAGGCGGAGAGGCGCTGGCGCCCGTCGCGGGCGCGGTGCTGGCGCTGGCATTTTTGCTCTACTTTGCCGCCAAGCTGGCGATCGGGCTAGGCGCTCTGACTGCCGGGCTGCTGCTCTATCGCCACACGGGTGGCGGCGTGCGCATACTCGGCCTGCTGACCGCGATTGCGGGCGGTATTGCCGTGGTGCTGAACGGCCTCGCCATCTTCCCGCAGACCGATCTCACCTATCCCGCAGGCGGTGCGGGCACGGTGGCGACGCTGCTGCTGGCGCTGGCTCTCGTGCCTACCGGCCGCGCCGATACCCGGCATTGATCCTTACGGGCGCGCTCAGCGCCCGCGCAGGAACATGTTGATCGTCAACCGCCCGCTTGCCGGATCGCCGGTCAGCGCGGCGGGATCGGGGATGACGCCCGAATGCAGCAAGCGCCCGCGATAGAGGATGAGCCTGTCGGGCCGCGCCTCGATCTCGCCGATCAGTTCGTAGCGCTCGTCATCACCGTGGAAATAGGCGGCTGGCGGAATGCCGTATGTCGCCTCGTCCGCTTGCAGCCCCGCATCATAGGCCGCCTCGCGCTCGGGCGTGATCGTCTCGAAGCCGGTGCGTTTGTGGCGGTAGAAGGCGGTGCCGCCGGTTTCCGGCCCCAGCAGGTAGTGCATCACGGCGATCAGCTGGCCTTCGGAATGATCGTAATGCGGAATGCGCTGAATGGGCGAGAGGTCCTCCGGCGCTTTGGTGACGAGCGAGAAGGTCGAGGCTTCGCACGACACGCCTTGCTGGAAGCCGAAGACATGCACCATGGCCTGCATCATCAGCTCGCGGCGGCGCTCGAGATAGGTCGGCTCGATCCATGACCTGATACCGGGATAGGCCGCGCCGCCCTCCTGGTATTGCGCTTGCCGTCCTGCCTTCAGCAACTCGTCCACCATGCCGCTGAACTCGTCGATCTGTACGACGGGTTCGCGCTCGGTCCCGAACTGGTGGACTTTGATCGGCGGAAGGCTCTGCGACACGCCTGCGACCGTGCGAGCACTGGCGCCGCGTGTCAATCGCGTGGCTGTTCTCGCAACAGTGAGCTGGAATAGGGCTGCAGCAGAGCTTCTGCCTTGTCCCAGCCAGCGTGCAGCCACGTCGCCCATGCCCCGCGATCGGGCGGCAGGATGGCGGGCATGGCGTCGCGCCCGATCCGTTTGACCGCCGCATTGGGCTCGGCAGAGAGGAGAGCGAAGCCGGGCACTTCGCTGTCTTTCCAGATGGCGGCGAGGGCGAAAATCGGCTGGTCGGCAAGAGTGAACCAGTGGCGATGCCGCTTGCCCTCGCGGTCCAGTCCGGCGCCCCATGCCATGAAGGCCGTGGCGGGCACCAGGCAGCGGAACTCAGGATTGCGCAGATTACCGATCCAGAACGGGCTCTCACGGTTGCGCACGCTCAATATGGGTCGCGCGATATCGCCTGCAGCCGGAGGCGGCGGCACACCCCACAGGCGCGGCACCATGCGCCATGGCTGGCGGCCCGGGTTCGGCCCAGCGATGAACTCCCGCCCCGCCGTGATGACGGGCGCGAAGCTGCCGGGCGCCACATGTCCACCCGGCCATGGGTCGTTTCCCATCGCGATGCCGAAGCGGCGCGCTATGGCAGCCGCATCGGCATCGCAGCGGTAAAGGACTGTCATCGTGTGTGAAGCCGCTCCGCTTAGGGAGTATAGAAAGTCGGCGAACCCGGCCCCACGGGAATGCCGAACACGAAGGTCCAGAGGTAGAAGAACACGCTCCAGATTGTGATGAAGAAGATCGTATAGGGCAGCATCATCGCGATCATCGTGCCGACGCCCAGATCCTTCTGGTAGCGCGTCGCCCAGGCGAGGATCAGGCCGAAATAGCTCATCATCGGAGTGATGATATTCGTTGTGCTGTCACCGATACGATAGGCCGCCTGGATCGCCTCGGGCGAATAGCCGATCAGCATCAGCATGGGCACGAAGATGGGCGCGGTTACGGCCCATTGCGCGCTCGCGCTGCCCAGCGACAGGTTGATGATCGCGCATAGGAGGATGAACAGGAAGAAGACCGCAGGACCGGTCATGCCGGTCTCGACCAGGAAATTCGCGCCCGTCACCGCGGTGATCGCGCCGAGATTCGTCCAGCCAAAGAATGCCACGAATTGCGCGGCGAAGAACACCAGCACGATATAGAGGCCAAGGCTGGAAAGCGCCGCCGACATCGCATCGATCACGTCGCGGTCCGTCTTCATGGTGCCGGTCACGCGGCCATAGGCGTAGCCGATGGCGACGAAGAAGATGAAGATCCAAACCACAAAGCCATCGAAGAACGGCGAGTCCATCCGGTCGCCCGTTTCGGCATTTCGCAGGATGCCCCATTCGGGGATCAGCGTCAGCGCCATCAGGCCCAGCACGCCCAATAGGGCAATGCCTGCCCAGCGCAGCCCCTTGCGCTCCGTATCGGTCAGCGGCTGCATCATGCCCTCGTCGAGGATGGTCGGGTCCGCCTTGCTGGCGTCGTATTTGCCCAGCTTGGGCTCGACGATGTAGATGCTCACCGCCGAACCGATGATCGCGATCAGGAAGGTAGAAGCGAACATGAAATACCAGTTCGCGGTCGCCAGCACGGTGTAATCGGGGTCGATCAGCTGCGCGGCTTCCTGCGTGATGCCCGCCAGCAAGGGGTCGATCGTGCCGATCAGCAGGTTCGCCGAATAGCCGCCCGAGACCCCCGCAAAGGCCGCCGCCATGCCCGCCAGCGGATGGCGGCCCAAAGCGTAGTAAATCGCGCCGCCGAGCGGGATCAGAACCACATAGCCCACTTCGCTGGCGGTGTTGGAGATGATCCCTGCAAACACGATGGCCACCGTCACCAGCTTGGGCGGTGCACCCATCACCAGGCTGCGCACGGCCGCACTCAGCAAGCCGGATTTTTCCGCAACGCCCACGCCCAGCATGGCGACCAGCACCACGCCCAGCGGGGCAAAGCCGGTGAAATTGTCGACCAGCCCTGTAAAGATGCGCCGTACACCGTCGCCATCCAGCAGGCTGACGGCGCGGATCATGCCGTCCTCTGCCACACCGTTGGCTCCGGCAGGGCGGGGGTCTTCCACCGCGACGCCCATCCAGCCCATCATGCCCGACAGCAACACGATGCCGAAAGCCAGCAGCGCGAACAGCGTAACCGGATGCGGCAGCAGGTTCCCCAGCCATTCCACCCCGTCGAGGAAGCGGGTGAAGGCGTTGCGCTTGCCTTCCTTGTACTCGGTGGTGGGGGTGGGAAATTCTGTCATGGAGGGCCCTCGGAAGGTCTGAAAACGATCGCGCACATGCGTAGCGGCATTGCACCCTTTCTCAAGGGGGCATCCTTGCGGGAAGCTGACTGGCCATAGTCCGGAGCATGATCGCGCTTGCCAAACGCGGTGCGTGCCATCACCAAAGCGGCATGGGGACTCTCAAGCCGGACCGCCGCGCGCTCGTCATCGCGCTCGGCATAACCACTGTCACCGTGGTCATCCTGCTGGCGATGAACCGTCCGCCCATCTGCGAATGCGGCTATGTGAAGCTGTGGCACGGGCAGATCAACGATAGCGGCAACAGCCAGCATATCGCCGACTGGTACACGCCCAGCCACATCATCCACGGCATGATATTCTACGCGCTCGCCTGGTGGCTGTTCGTGAAGAGAGAGGCCGGCGGGCTGAGCGCAGTGCGCTGGGGCCTGCCGCTCGCCGTGCTGCTGGAGGCGGCGTGGGAAGTGCTGGAGAACACGGAGCTGGTCATCAACCGCTTCCGCGACGTCACCGCCAATTTCCGCTATTCGGGCGACAGCGTACTCAATTCCTTCGCCGATATCGGCTGGATGAGCTTCGGCTTCTGGTTGGCCCTGCGACTGCCGGTAAAGGTCACCGTGGCGCTGGCACTGATCGGTGAGGTTGTGGCGGCGCTGGTGGTGCGCGACAATCTGACGCTCACCGTCATCATGCTGCTTTTCCCGATAGACGCGATTGCCGAATGGCAGGCGGCAGGCGACGTGCGCTAGTCGATAAAGGCGAGGTCGCTCAATCGCAGGCGCACCACGAATGCATCGAACGACCCTGCACTCGGTCCGCCCAGCGCGGCCTCCGTCATGCCTGCCACCACCACGGTGTTGCCGAGGATCGAAAGATAGCCGCGCTCTTCATGCGGAGAGCCGAACTGGCGGCTGGCCAGCACATTCAGGTTCGTATCGAAGCGATAGACAATCACGTCGCCAGTCTCGCGCGCGCCATCGGCATTGGTTCCGGCAAGGTCGCCATAGCTGTGCCCGACCGCGACCAGCGTGCCGTCATCGGCAATGGCGAGCTTTCGGAAGGCATCCGCCTGCGCGCTGCCGATCTGGTTGATTGCCAGCAGGTTCAGATCGCTATCGTATTTTGCAATGAAGGCATCGCCGTTGCCCCGGTGCCCGCCTTCCAGATTGCCTGCGGTGAAGCCCGCCACATAGACGTTGCCTGCCGCATCGGTGACATTGTCCAGCACCCAGTCAGGCTCGGTCCCCGCGCTGGTCAGCACCGTTCCACGGCTTCGCGTCGGAGCCGCACTTGCAAGGCCGGTATAGCGTTCCAGCCACGCAGCCGCGCCGCCCGATCCATTACCGAAGAACCAGCCTGCACTGGTGAGCGTGCCTTCGCCCGCCGCGCCGCCGGTTGTCGCGCGAAAATCCAGCCCGCCCCATGCTTCGGACACCAGCACGCCGGTCGCAGGCGGCTCGATCAGCACGCGCCAGACATTGGCCAGGTCGCTCGCGCGGTGCTTGGCGACAAGGTGCTGCGGATCGGTGCCCATAGCACTCGCAGGGCTGCCCTGGCCCGACACGAACAGATTGCCCGCATTGTCGAAGATGATGTTGCCATAGCCATCCAGCCCGCGATTGCCGAACTGGTTGCTGGCGACCAGCGCACCGTCCGACAGTCGCAGCTTCAGGATTATGCCGTCCCACGCTCCGCCAGAGGTAAAGCCCGGCAGCGCGCCATGCGTGCGTCCGGCGACATAGAGATGCGCTGCATCCGTTACGCCGTCGAACGGCAGGGCGCCATCGGGCAATTCGGTCTCGTACGTCCAGCCGCGCGAGCCGTCGGGCCGGATCTGCGCCACGAAGATGCGATTGTCCGCTCGCGCGCCGCCTGTCAGGCTGCCATCGCTCTGGCCCAGCACATAAATATTGCCCGCCGCATCGACGGCTTGCCCGCCGACGATTTCCTTGCCCGCGCTGCCGAACTGCGCCAGCGCCTGCGGCACGGCGGTGGCGGTGGATACGGGGCTGGCGAAGCGGAACTGGTTGGCATTCGATAGCGACAGCTGCTTGCTTGCATTGCACAGCGCTTCGGGATTGTTGGGCGGATTGCCGCTGACGGGCAAGGGCACGAAATCGCAAGGGAAGATGAAGGCGATCAGGTCCAGCTCGCTCGGGCGGCTGTCGAACAGGTAGTAGCCATCCGTCGCGCAGCCATCGGACGCATCGCAAAAGACCAGCTCGTAATCGCTTGCCGATCCGCGCAGCTGGATATGGCCCGCGTCGTAATCGAAATTCTGGATGACGGCGTAATCATTGTCCACGCCATCCGCGCCGCGCGCGAAAAACGGCGTCGCGATCTCAGCCGTGCCTAGGATGAAGCGGTCGCCCCCCTGCGCGGAATAGGCAAGGTCCAGATCGACATTGCCCGTGCCGCGCACGATCTTGATCCGGTCCGCGCCCGGCACCGGCGCGCTGGGATCGACGGGCAGGAAGGTGTCGTAGCCAGTTGTCTCGCCATCGATGAAATCGGTGTCGATCATGGTGTAGGCCAGATCGTTATTCGGCACGCCCGAGCCGAAAGTCAGGTCGCTCTCCCCGGTCAGCCGGCCGATATCGGGCGTTTCGACGGGCATTGCGGGAAAGGTCGCAGCATAGGCAAGTGCGCTGGCTGGCGTGGGTGTGGGCGTCGGTGTGGGAGAGGGGGCGCCAATAATCGGTCCGCCGCTATCGTCATCGCCCCCGCACGCGGCAAGGGAAAGAGCCAGCGCACCGGCAAGGGCGAAACGACAAACGCGGTATCCGGGCATCGGCAATCCTCCTCGACACAAGAAGGCGCTGCCTATCGGCGGAATGTCGCAGAATTATCGCGGATCGGCGCAGTTTTGTCGCCAATTGTAACGGACTTGCACCGCGCCGGACCGGATGCCTCAGGAACGGGAAACGGGCCGCGACACATGATCGCGGCCCGTCCCCTCATCAAGGCGTCGTCCTTAGAACTGGAAGCCGACGCCTCCACTCACACCGGCATAGCCGCGCGTGTCGATGCTGGCACCGAATTTGACGACGCCGTTGCCTTCGTCGAACGTGGCTGAGGCACCGACGGCAAAGGCCGTTTCGCCGCGGAAATGGCCGACACCTGCACCGACCATCGTTCTGCCGGGCTGGAAGGCCTGCGGCAGGCCGGCCACCGCGAGGGCGCCTGCCGTTCCGGCGAAGCTGTCCTCTCGCAAGGCGTCGAGGTCGAAGTCCAGGCTGGCGAGGCGTTCATCCGTGTAAAGCTGCGCCTCGGCAAGGGTTGCGTCCAGTTCGCTGCGCAGCTGGCCGAGATTGACCGCATCGGTAGCCGCGACCGCCGGAGCGACATTCGTCAGGCGAACAGGTTCTGCCGCAGCGCCGGCCAATCGCACGGTGTTGGTGCGCGTAGGGCTGGGTTGTGATGGATCGCCATCCTGCACGAATTCGAGCGCTTGGGGACCGATATTGCCCACCTGATCTTGCAGTGCGGCGATGTCGGACGTGTTGGTCGTTACTCTGCCATCCAGCGCCGCAACCTCTCCCGCATTGTTCGATACCTGACCCTGTAATCCGCCAAGCGCGGCCTCGTTGGCGGACACCCGCTCATTCGTGGCGAAAAGCTGCGAACCGTTTACGGCATCGCTGGACGTGGCCGAAACCGCTCCATCCGCGACATTGGTCACAGTCGTGCCGTCGGCGCCGCCGAGCGTTACGGTAGACTGCGTGGCATCGTCATATTGCACGGCAAGGTTGTCCAGGGCGGCAAGGCCGTCTGCCACTTCCTGTACTTGGCCGACATTGGCGGCATCGGTCGCTGCCGTGCCGTCTGCCACATTGGTGATCTGGCGTTCCGCTCCCGGCGCGCCGACGGAAAACTCGCCTGCCGATCCTGCTTGCGGCCCGCGCGTGGCGGTCGATCCCGCACCGATGGCCACGCTATTGGGCGCTGTGACGGATGAATCCGCGCCGATGGCGATACTGCCCGTCGCGCCGGGTCCTGCTTGCGCGCGGTTGCCGAAGGCGATGGCGTCGATATCGGCTGCGCTCGCCTCATTCCCGTTCTCGCCGAGGCCGGAGATGCGGTTGCCGCCGATGGCTATGCCGCCTTCCTCGTCCAGCTGGAAACTGTCGGCAGTGGCATCGCACTGATCGGCCGGACCGACGACATTGCCGTCGCTGTCGAGAACTTGGAGCGTCACCGGATCGCCAGCGGCCGCTTGCGCCAGCAGGTCTGCCACATCGATCGACAGATTGTCGGGCAATGGCGTGCCGATAGGCAGGCCAAGGCCGGTGGCGATGATGGCATTCACGGCGTCTTCGGTAGGCGTAACCACCCCGTTTACCACCGGGCCGAGAATGTCGGTGACAGTGGAGGGCGGCAAGCTTACGCCGGAACAGACGCTGACGACCGGATCGGTCGCCTGTGCTTGGGCCGAAACGGCAGAGAGCCCCGCGACCGCGATGGCGGCTGTCGACACGCAGGACCGGATGGCGAAACTATTGATTCGGATAGACATTTACATGCTCCTCGTTGCTGGCCGATGAGTTGGCCGCACGCAAAAGGCGGCCTCTGCGCATGAACGCCAAGTTAATGTTAACCATCTGAAAAACATGGTTTATTTTATTGGAATCGCAAAGTCGCGTGAGGCCATCCGCCATGCCGCGCAATGCATTCGGTTCGTGCGCGAATTGGTTCCCTCAGTCGGGCCGAATTCCCGCGCGCCCGGACCCACTGTAAACGCGGTCAACTTCACTAATATCAACCTGGCCGGCGGTGAGCAGGCTTGCGTAATTGTCTGCTTCCGATCGATCTTTTCGGTTGAGGCGCCCGACAACAGCGGTGAGGTGAAACACGGCTTTCAACGAGATAGTGCCAAAGACTCCAAACCGGATGTGCCGAGCGTGCAATGGATCGGCTGCGCTGGACTAAGTGCCTGTCGCCATCTACACCCGTTTCCAACCCCGGGGAGCCATGAGGCTGAGAGGGCGGTTCGAGTCCGCCGACCCGTCGAACCTGAACCGATTAGCATCGGCGGAGGGAGTGGGCAGACGGCAACGGATGCCTGCTCTTCCGCCTTCGAGGAGAGAGCATATGGCCGACATCAATTCCAAGCTGGAGATCGGCGTCACCACCGGGCCCATCCGCGGCAGCCGCAAGATCCACGTGGGTGACCGCAAAGTGGCCATGCGCGAGATCGACCTCGAACCCTCCGCCGGCGAGCCGCCGGTGCGCGTATATGACACGTCCGGCCCCTATACCGATCCCGAAGCGCGCATCGATATCTCCGCTGGCCTGCCGCATCTGCGCCGCGATTGGCAGCTGGAGCGCGGCGATATCGAGGAATATACCGCACGCGAAGTGAAGCCGGAAGATAACGGCCAACTCGGCCCGGATCGCTCCGGCGGCGTGCCCGCCTTCCCCAATGTCTCCAAGACCGTCTATCGCGCCAAGCCGGGTAAGAACCTCTCCCAGATGCACTATGCCCGCCGCGGCATCATTACCCCGGAGATGGAATATGTGGCCGAACGCGAAAACCTCGGCCGCGAACGCAAGGCACAGTATGACCGCGACAACGGCAACAGCTTCGGCGCGGAAATCCCCGATTACGTAACGCCGGAATTCGTGCGCGACGAGGTTGCCCGCGGACGCGCCATCATCCCCTCCAACGTCAACCACCCGGAATGCGAACCGATGGCGATCGGGCGCAACTTCCTCGTCAAGATCAACGCCAATATCGGCAATTCCGCCGTCGCATCCGACGTGGCGGCAGAGGTCGACAAGATGGTCTGGTCCATCCGCTGGGGCGCGGACACGGTGATGGACCTCTCCACAGGCCGCAACATCCACGACACGCGCGAATGGATCATCCGCAACAGCCCCGTGCCCATCGGCACCGTGCCCATCTACCAGGCGCTGGAAAAGGTCGGCGGCGTGGCCGAGGACCTTACGTGGGAGGTGTTCCGCGACACGCTGATCGAGCAGGCCGAGCAGGGTGTCGACTATTTCACCATCCATGCGGGCGTGCGCCTGCCCTACGTGCCGATGGCCGCCAAGCGCGTGACCGGCATCGTGTCGCGCGGCGGCAGCATCATGGCGAAATGGTGCCTGGCGCATCACAAGGAAAGCTTCCTCTACGAGCATTTCGACGAGATCACCGAGATCATGAAGGCGTATGACATCGCCTACAGCCTGGGCGATGGCCTGCGCCCCGGCAGTATCGCCGATGCCAATGACGAAGCGCAGTTTGCCGAGCTCTACACCCTGGGCGAACTGACCAAGCGCGCCTGGGAGCAGGACGTGCAGGTGATGATCGAAGGCCCCGGCCACGTGCCGATGCACAAGATCAAGGAGAATATGGACAAGCAGCTGGAAGCGTGCGGCGAAGCGCCCTTCTACACGCTCGGGCCCTTGGTGACGGACATTGCGCCCGGCTACGACCACATCACCAGCGGCATCGGCGCGGCGCAGATCGGCTGGTACGGCACGGCGATGCTCTGCTACGTCACGCCCAAAGAGCACCTCGGCCTGCCCGACCGCGACGATGTGAAAGTGGGCGTGGTGACCTACAAGCTCGCCGCCCACGCGGCAGACCTCGCCAAAGGCCACCCCGCCGCCAAGGTGCGCGACGACGCGCTGTCAAAAGCGCGCTTCGAATTCCGCTGGCGCGACCAGTTCAACCTGTCGCTCGACCCCGACACCGCCGAGCAATATCACGACCAGACCCTCCCCGCGGAAGGCGCGAAAACCGCCCACTTCTGCTCCATGTGCGGCCCCAAATTCTGCTCTATGAAGATTTCGCAAGAGGTGCGCGAGTTTGCCGCGAAGCAGAACTCCGACAGCTATCTGGCGAGCGAGGACCTGAGGGGCGAGAACACCCCCGAAGAGCGCGCCAAGAACGAGGCTGGCATGGAGGAGATGAGCGAGGTTTACCGGGAGAAGGGTGAGAAGCTGTATTTGCCGGAGGAAAGGTGATCCCGCGTCGTGGACTACCCAAAAGAGAAGACACATGACCTCATTGAGCAGCTCTTCTCAGAACTCGGTGAATTCGCGCGACTAGCTTCAGCAGATTTCCAAAGCATTCGTGACGAGCTAGATCCTTGGTACTCACTACCGCACCAGTCGGGATCAGGTTCAATCCTTACGAGCAAGAAGGCAAGCACGATGCTCGACGAACTTGTGGAGCGTGCACTTCACCTGCGAAATCTCGAAGCACGTGTCAGCCATGCGGATCTGAAAAAAGATATTGGGGAGGGAGCGGTCCAACGGTTTCTGACGGAAAGGAGGCCGATTGATCGCCGACAAGCAGATCGACTATTATCTTGGGCCGCGAAGCGCGCAGATGGCCGGTGTGGCGAGTATACCTATTTTTATCCTATTCGCTTCACGTTCCAAGACGAACCTCGTGAAATCGATCTAGGCCCGGTTAGGTTGAAATGGCTGCGAGCGTTCCATGCCAATCTTTTCCGGTACGCGAAAAAATATCTATCTGATCAAAAGGATGAAAAATCTCTTGAATGGGCTCGAAAGCAGCTTCGCGAAGCGGTCGATTACTACAAGAGCTATAAGTGGTTCGCTGAGGTAACTGTCAAAGGATGCGATGCAAAGCGCGCCGAGGACGCGGCATACGAGCTGGCTACTTCCGCGCTGGATTGTCTCTATTTTCTAATCGGGCGTCAGGGCACCTACCGGGTCGAGATTGGTCGTTTTAAGTTAGCAAGCGATAATCGGGCGCTAGCTTGGGTATCGCCAGATAACTCCCTGATGGTTCAAACATCTTATGGCAGCCTCGATGCCATGGGATTTAAGGATGGATGGTCAAAGGACCTTCAGCGCCCCGACGTAAAAGAGTCTCTAGATCTGATTAGAACCGTGATTGAAGCGAAGGCTGATCTGCGCATTCGTCGTCCTCTCGCTAACCGCTTTCTTGAGGCCGCGCGCTGGTTTGGGGAAGGGGTCAGAGATCGAAAGTCCCACTCTAAGATAGTCAAATTCATAACGGCAATTGAGCGATTAGTAGTCGCTGGCAAATCAGATGATATATCGGAAACAGTTGCGACCCGTGTGGCTGACTTAACGATTGAGTCCGACGACGTCGCCGATTGGGAAAGGAAAAAGGCGTGTGTCAAGAAAGCGTACGGTGTGCGGTCTGATTTAGTTCATGGGAGCGTTTCGCCCTTTTCTGACTCCGTTCTGAAGAGCGTTTCATCCTGTGGCGACCTTGCTGAGGAGACACTTTACACGATCCTCCATCGCATTCGAAAGGACGGCCTTATCGCTCCGGATGTTTCTGAGAAGCAATACGCTGAGTGGCTCGAAGGTGTCAGGCATTGGGTCACTGATATTCACGGTCGACATCAATCAGAGAATTCGTGAAGGGTTCTAGCGTTAAGCCAACTCAAGGAGATTCCGGGGACAGTATACTTCACTCGCCGCCACCTTGTTTTTTGCTAAGTCAGCGTTATAACACCCGTATGAACGCGCCGCTCAAAGTCACCAAGATCGGCAACTCTGCCGGAGTCATCCTGCCCAAGGAGGTGCTTGCGCATCTCGGGATCAAAGTTGGGGAAGAACTGACTCTCGTCCTCAAGCCGGGCGGGATCGAGCTGGTTTCGGGCGAGCCGGATTTCGAGGAGCAGATGGCCGTCGCGCGCAAGGTCATGGCCGAGCGCAAGCGCGCGCTGCGCGAATTGGCGAAGTGACCTTCCCCTCCTTTTCAAAGGAGGGGACTGAGGGGTGGTTGCGAGGCGACAGCCTTGCGCGCGCCATCCACCACCCGCAACCCCCTCTTCTGAAGAAGAGGGGGCTTAATGGCTGATTGGATATGGGTCGCCACCGAGGTGGCGCTTGCTGCGCATGCCGAACAACTCGCAGAGCATGGCGGTGGGGACGGCATACGTGATGCGGGAATGCTCGACAGCGCCATGGCGCGTCCGCGCAATCTTGCCGATTATGGCGAGCCGGACCTAGCGGCGCTGGCCGCAGCCTATGCATTCGGCATTGCGCGCAACCATCCATTCGTTGACGGCAACAAGCGCACTGCGGCGGTGGTCAGCGAGACCTTTTTGGCGTTGAACGGCTTCAGTCTTGGTGCCAGCGACGCCGAACTGGTCGTAGCCTTCGTGGCTCTCGCCGCTGGCGAGCTGTCCGAGGACGAGTTGGCCGACTGGTTCCGGCAACACGCTTCCCAACAATAAGCTGGACCCCGGATCAAGTCCGGGGTGACGAGCATGGGTGGTGGCACCCCCTTTCCTACTCCGCCGAAATCTGCCTCATCCTCGCGGATGACCAACACATCCCCCACACGCTCGCTCGCCGCGCACATTTGCGAGGCCGCTCCCGCAACCACCACGCCAACCGCAACCCCCGCCAAGCGCCACGATGGCTGGACCGTCCAGCGCCAGTCCGTCTTCCTGCGCGAGCTGGCTGCATCGCATTCGGTCAAGCAGGCCGCGCGGGCAGCGGGCATGTCTCGACAGTCGGCCTATGCCTTGCGCGCGCGCTTGAAAGGCGAGCCGTTCGATCTTGCCTGGAACGCCGCGCTGCGCTGCCGCTTCGATGCGCTGGCGGAGGAGGCGATGGACCGCGCGATGAACGGCGTCGAGGTACCGCATTTCTATCGCGGCGAGTTGGTCGGCACGTCGCGCCGCTATGACGAGCGGCTGACCGTCGCCCTGCTCGCCATGCGCGAGAGCTTTCGCCCCCGCCAGCACTCACGCTCGCATCCCTCCTCCGATTACGCACCGGATGAATTCGGCAACCTCCTCAGCCGCGTCGAAACCGGTCCGGAAACATGGCTGGAGGAGCGATATGCCAATGCCGAGGCGTATGCGGACGAGGACTGCGCGAGCCTTGGCTGGGGCGATGTCGAGGATAGCGACGAGACCTGCGAGGATGGCGACCTTGCCTAGTCGGGACCATCCTGTCTTCTTTCGCAGAGTGTCAACTTCGCGCGATAGCCCGCAAAGCCGCAGCCAGCGCGGGTTTGCGCGCCGAAAAGGCGGTGCAGGGCGTGTCAACTGTGTCAACTTCGCAGAAACCCCCGACAGCGCACGATTTGCAGGAACCGCCCAGCCAAGCCGACCGTTGATTTTGCGACACAGAAGCTACTGAAAGGCTCCCCCTGAAATGCAATTCCAGTTCAACTCCGACAGCTCCGTCATGGGCACCGAAAACGTCGCCGAGCGGATCGAGACCGCCGTGCGCGAAAAGCTGTCGCGGTTCGAGGATCGGCTCACCCGGCTGGAAGTGCATGTGTCCGACGAGAACGGCGCAAAGGGCGGCGGCAATGACAAGAGCTGCACGATCGAGGCGCGGCCTGCGGGCGGCAAACCCCTGGGCGTGACCGAACATGCCGCCAAGGTAGACGATGCCGCGCGCCGCGCTGCAGGCACGCTCGCCCAGCGGCTGGAGCGGCATTTCGGCAAAAGCGACAAGCACAAGCACGACGCCCGCCCCGACAAGGTACTGTGATGGCGGCCCGCTCCCGGCCCGATGTTACGCAGCTGGCATTCCAGAGCTGGATGCTCGGCTGCGAGGCGGGCTGGGTGATGTGGCTGCGCACCATGCGCATCATGTCCGGCGGCGCGCTGGCGGAGCGGGAAGTGCAGCGCATGGTCTCTGAAAAGTTCGTCGCAAATGCGATGCTGTGGCCCGCACTGATGATGGGCGGAGCGGGCCAGTCGGCCGAAACACTCGGCGCGCGAACGCTCAGCCATTACGGCAAGCGGGTGCGGGCGAACCGCAGGCGCCTGTCGCGCTAGGGCGAGGGCGGATCAGGGCGTAACTTCGCCCTGTTCGCGTCCCTCCCACCAGGCGATGCGGTCGGGGGTGACCTCGATCAGGATAAGTCCATCGGTATCGAGACCGTTCTCGAACCACTTTTCAAGATCGGGCTTCCAGCGCTTTTCCAGCGTCGCGCGGTCGCGGTGCAATTTGCCTTTGGCCTGCACGGCGCAATAAAATTCGCCGTCGACATAGGTGGCACCGCATTCTTCCGAACGCTGCAGGTCGTCGTCGATCCGCCCGTCATCGGTGGAGAAGTGGAAGGTGGTGCCGTGCTCGCGGCTCACATCCTTGTTGTTCGACATGGGCCGCGCGGCAATCGCGCCTTCGCTGCCGGTCTTGGTGACGAGCATGGCAATGTCGATAGATGCAAGCTTTTGGGCGATGTCGGAAAGGGAGCGGTCGGCCACGTATGATCTCCGGTTGGGAAATGGATGTGGCAAGAACGGTCGGCTGCGGGAAAGGTGCCGAAGCGTGGTGAGCGGGCACTAGAAACGAGCGCCGACGCCCCCACACGCCGGCGCTCTTCCGAGGCTCTGGAGAACGGGCGGTGTTAGCCGCCGCGGCCCCGGCCAGCGGGATCGGCGTAGCGGCCAGAGTCGCTGTCGGTCACGCCGCGACCACGACCGCCGCCGGCAGGGTCTGCGTTGCGCCCGCTATCACTGTCGGTGTAGCCGTTGGACGGACGCCCGCGTCCGCGCCCCGCGGGGTCGGCATGGCGGCCTGAATCGCTGTCGGTGAGGCCGGAGGGCCTGCCGCGGCCCTGTCCGGCGGGATCGGCATAGCTGCCGCTGTCGCTGTCGGTCACGCCGTTGGAATAGCCGCTATTGCCGCGTCCGCGCCCGGCGGGATCGGCATATTGTCCGCTATCGGCGTCGGTCACGCCGCCATGGCCGCGGCCATAGCCGCCTCCGCCCGCCGGATCGGCATAGCGGCCCACATCGCTGTCGGTATAGCCGGTGGTCATACATCCGCCGAGGCCGGTGCTGGCCGCAGCCGCGCCGGCGACGCGCGCCAGAAAGGAACGACGGTTGGTGCGCAATGCACGTTTCATGTGAACTCCCCTGTTCAACGTCAGCCCCGACGTGGGGCTTTGGTGGCACGGGGAAACTGAACGGATTCCGAACGCTACGTTCAGGAGCGCTTCGGCGGCGCGACGCCGGCTTTTTCGAGCTCCACGCCGAGCCGCCCGCCAAGCCAGAGGAAGAACATGCGAAAGTCCGCAAGAAGGCTCCATCCCGGATAGGTGAAGGTCGCCGGGCGGTTCTTCTCGACCGTCAAATGCGCCAGCCAAGCAAAGAAGTAACCCGCCAGCGGCATGGCGAGCAGCCACCAGAAGCGCCCGGTCACCAGCGCGAAGATCGCAACGGCAAAAACCAGCCCGGTGCCGACATAATGCAAGGCACGGGTGCGCGGCAGCGAGTGCTCGCGCAGGTAATGCGGCCAGAATTCGGCAAATGTTTTGTACTGGCGGGCCATCTTTACCATGCTGCGCCAAAGCGGGGCGGGAGCCAAGGGATGGGACTATTGGAGGGCCGGCATCGCAAGTCCGCTCTCGCCTGTCGCGTTACGAAAAACCGGCCGTATCGAGAATATCTGGGATGGCCTTGCGAACTCGGTAGAAACCCGCGCGGGCTTCGGGCCAGGTTTGACGGGCGAGTTCGGGGAGGATTTGCGTCAGGCGGTCGCTATTTGCAAGTGGTTCGAGTCGTGGCCAGAGGCTGTCGCGCGTCCAACCAACCGGCAGGTAGGGCGCCACGACGTAGTCGATTTCCTGGGCTTGCAGAATGTCTTCGGGCCTATCGCCATGCCCCCAGTCGACGGACGGACACTCGAACGCCTCGCTTGCCGAGACGACGCCTTTGGCCACGGCTTGCAAAGCAAAATCGCGCGCCTTGTCGCCTATGGGGAGCGGTGATCGCGCATCCGGACGAGCGGCACCGATGACGAGAGCAGGCGGTTGCTCAAGAGCGAGAGGCGCATGGCTAGCGGCTTCGTCGTGCAGCAGTAAGGCATAGCGCCCTTGCGGCAGATCACCGTCCGGCAGGTCGAGATCGCGGCGGGGATGGTCGCGGTCTTCCTCCAGCGCCGGGGCTTCGCTTGTTAAGCCATCGGCTTCGAGCGAACCCTCGGGATGATCGGATGTGTATCGGGTGATGTTGCCCTGCCGCGCCAGGTATGTCTTGCCCTTCGTGTGCAGCCCGGCCACCCAGCGCCAGTTGAGCGTGTTGGAAGCTGCATCGCCATCCATCAGGTGGCGAAGGAAGAAATCGGCACCCAGAGTCCAGTCGAGCTTCAGCGTGAAGATCCAGATGCTGGCAAACCACATACGTGCATGGTTGTGCAGGTAGCCAGTCTCCACCAGCTCGCGCGCCCAGTGATCGAAGGCGGCGATGCCCGTCCGGCCTTCCACCGCTTCGTTATAAGCGGTGCGTCGTCCTGCATTGTCATCGAGATCGGCAAGCGCCGCATCGCGATCGTCGCAATAGGCTCTCCAGATCGAGGGGTGCTGTTCCAGAAAGCCTTTGAAATAGATGCGCCAGAACACTTCGCTGACGAACTTCTCGGCTTGTGAAGGGGAATGGTGGGTGAGGACCGCCGCCAGCACTTCGCGCTCGCTTAGCAAGCCGGCGTGAAGCCACGGCGATAATTGCGATACATTGCTGCGGCCCGGACCGGTATCGTGGTTGCGCGAGGAGGCGTAGCGGCGACCGGCATCCGGAGCGAACTCTTGCAAGCGGCGAAGTGCGGTCGAGCGGTCTGCGGTCCAATCCATGGCTTACCAACAGCGCGGCCTGATCGCTGTTCCGGCGCATGGACCAAAGCACTCTGCGATGCGAAAGGCCCGGCCAATCGTAGTGGATGGGCCGGGCCGTCCGCAGTTTCGCGGTCGGGGGGAACGCTTCGACCGCGCAGATAGCGTCAGCGATTGGGGCGCTGGCGGTCGCGGTTCTGGCGGAAGATTTGCCGGCTGGCACGGTCCTGGCGGTTTTCCAGGCGTACACGCTCGACGCGGTTCAGGCCGTTGCCATCGGCACGGTTGCGCGTTTCGAAGCGCTCGATCCTGCGCTGCTGCGCATCGAGGCGGGCGGTTTCGCGCGCTGTCAGCCGGCCGGCTTCCACGCCGCGGTCGATCCGCTCTGCCTGCCGGTCCTGCCGGTTGTCGACGCGCTGCTGCGCTTCGGCACTGGCGGGCACGGCTATTGCTGCGATGATGGCAGCGAATGCGAAATATGTCTTGTTCATGAGAGGCTCCTTTCGATGCAATACGGCCGCGACGGGTGCGACCGGAACCGAAAAGGAGGCTCGCACGCCTGAACGGTAGCTTTCGAAGAACGCCAGCGCGACAAAGTGCGACAATGGATTACGCGGGTGAGATGCCAGCATCGCGGCCTGCGACAGAATTGCACACGGATTACGGTTTTTCGTCACAATTTGGCCTTTATTGGAACCTTGGGGCGGGTGCCTTCGTAGGTTTGGTAACGAGGCAGGGTTTTCGCGCCGTCCGGCGTGCGCCGATGACCTCGCATATGCAGACCATGAGGACTGACACATGAAGAAGTTTACCATCGCACTCGCTTCCGCCGCATCGCTGGCTATCGCCGCATGTTCGCCCGCAGACGAGACCACTGTCGACGACGATACCGCCATGGCCGACGAAGGCACTAACGCCGATACCGGCCCTGGCACCATCGTCGATGTTGCATCGAACAACGAAGATTTCTCGACGCTGGTGACGGCGGTAACGACCGCCGAGCTGGGCGAAACCCTGTCGGGTGAAGGCCCGTTCACCGTCTTCGCGCCGAATAATGGTGCATTCGATGCCGTGCCGGAAGATACGATGACCACGCTGCTGAGCGAAGAAGGGCGCGAACAGCTGACCAGCATTCTCACCTACCACGTCGTAGAAGGTGAAACCATGGCAGCAGACCTCGTCTCGGCCATCGAAGGTGCCGGTGAAGAAGGCTACTCGATCCCGACCGTCGGTGGCGGCACGCTGACCGCCATGATGGGCGATAACGGCCCGACGCTGACCGATGCCGCCGGCAACACCGTGAACATCGTCTCGACCGATGTGGACGCCTCCAATGGCGTGATCCATGTCATCGATGGCGTGCTGATGCCCGAGTAATCGTTCTACGATACTGGAATGACAAGAGGGGCGGGCCTGCGGGCCTGCCCCTTTTTCGATGGCCGGAAAGGATTTCGATGACCGCGAACAGAACACCGCGCCTCGCGCTATGGCTGGGCTTTGCCGGCCTTCTGCCGCAGCTCGCCTGTCTCGCGGCAGTAATTTGGGGCGGGGACGAGTGGCGCTGGACGGCGCTGGCACTGGCTTGGGCCTATGCCGCGCTGATCTTCAGCTTTCTCGGTGGATTGTGGTGGGGGCTTGCAGCGGCGGCCTCTGCGCGGATCGAGGAAGTCGACGGATGGGTCTGGATCGCGGCAGTGTTTCCCAGCCTGTTCGCGTTGGCGACATACTATCCCTGGATCATAGGCGAGCCGTGGCCGGGGCCGTCGCTGCTGGTGCTGGGAGCCGCGATCATGATAAGCCCAATTGTCGATTACGCATTGAAACGTCTGCGGCCCCCATGGTGGATGGCGCTGCGCATACCCTTATCGCTCGGCCTGGGCGGCGCGACAATCACATTGGGGGTGCTGGCAGGGCCTTGAGGCCGCTGCCATTTAACGCTGGCGGTTCAATTCCGCTTCCACATCGATTGTGCGCGGCTCAACCTGCGTTGCGGCAGCGATCGTCACCGGTTCGCGCGTATCGAGCGGTTTGATCGCCTCGCCCGTCGCATAGCGACCGGTATCGGCACGTTCCATCGCAGCGTAATGCGGCGCTTCGATGCGTCGCTGGGCGGCGTCGTAGATATTATCCTGCCGACGAATGATCGGTTGCTGTGCGTCCAAGCGCCGCGCGGTGCGGTAGCTTGACGTATCTTCGTTCCATCCCGCTTCAAGGCGCGCGAGTTCGGCTTCGATTTCGCGCTCGTAAGCGCGTGCAGCCTGCCAGCGATCGCGATCCTGGCCGCGCATGGCCAATTCGTGCACCTCGACGAGCCCGTCCGGCGTTTCCATGGCGTAATGATCGGGTAGGCGGGCCTGTGTTTTCGGCGCGGCGTCTGCCTTTGCGAAGTTCGAATGATCAGGGATCGACGCGGTCACATCGGTGACGGTGCCAATGGGGTCGGTATCCATGCTGGCGCCGGCAATTGCTCCGGCGAGTGGCACACAGATAGCGGCGCCCACAATCCAGGGCGTGAACTTCATTATCGAACCTCATTTCGAAACTTTCTTTGCCCCATCAACGCTCTGCTGCACCGCGTGGTTCCGGATGGAAGGCTCGGTCTGGTCCTGTTCGACATTGTCTTGGCGCAACGTCTCCGCCGCAGGACCCGATGAGGGCTGATCGGCGATGTCCAGCACGGCATAGCGGGTGTCCTCTTGATCCGGTCCTGCTGGGATATCGGCTGCTTGCAGCTCGTCTTCCGCCGATATGGCGGTGAACTCGACATCCGGATTGGCTTCGCGGTGAGCGCGATATCGCTGGTGCGCCTGCCAGCGCCGGTGGTCGCGGCCATACATTGCGAGTTCTTCGACCTCGACGCGGCCAGCCGGGGTTTCCATCGCATAGTGATCGGGCAGGCCTTCAATCTGCGCTGCCAGCGATCCTGTAGCGGTTGCGGCGCGCGCCGCCGGCAGCGTTTCGCGCACATCGGCAATTTCGCGCAGCGCGTCGGGCTCCATTGCGGCGCCGATGGCCGCGCCGCCCATGGCCGATGCCATGCAAAGCGCAGCGAAACATCCCAATGCCCGTGCGGGCGTGATCCGTGCCAGAATGGCGACCCCAAGCGTCCTCATAGCGCCTGCAAGGATGACGCGGGCCATCCCCATGCGCTATGACGAGGTTATGGCAGTTATACGATCAACGTTAGCAGGCGTTGCGGCGCTCTTCCTCACCGCATGCGGGGGCGGCGAAAATGCTGAGAACGTGCCCGGCGATGCGGCGGAAACCGCGGCCTATGCAGGCGTTGCCGAGGACGAGGTGCTGCGCTTCGGCGGGAACGAGCCGTTCTGGGGCGGACAAGTGGTCGGCAGCGAGCTGACCTACACGACGCCTGAAAATATCGATGGCACGACCATCATCGTCACCCGGTTTGCGGGGCGGGGCGGGCTGGGGTTCAATGGCACGCTGGAAGGGCGCAGCTTCGACCTGGCGATCACGCCCGGAGAATGCTCCGACACGATGAGCGACCGCACCTATCCCTTCGTCGCAACGCTGCAACTCGGCAACGAACAGCGCAATGGCTGCGCATGGCGCGAGGGAGACGATCTGGGCGAGCCATAACGGCCCGCCCATAATCGCGGGTCAGAACAGGCCCGGCGTATCGTGCTGGGCCGGTGTCCGTTCCTGCAGTTCGGGCTGCAAAAGGTCTACGCCGATGCGCTGCGTAGTGGCTGGTCCGCCAGCAATAGGCGTGCAGGTGCGGCCCGCCAGGAAGTCGAGCGCGGTTGCCAGCATCTCTTCCTGCGGATCACCGAAATTGCGGAAGATGTCGTCTCGCGCGCGGCAGGTATTCGGCACGAAGTCCGCAAGGCCATTGTAATAGTCGCCCTGACCGTTCGCATTTTCCAGCTGGAGCGTGACGAGGCGCAGACGCGTATCGCAATCGCTGGACAAGTCGAAGGCCGACTGGCCCACCGGCTTGCCGAACGTGTTTTCACCGATAAGCGCGATGTTGTTGCCGAGATACGGGACCATCCCATTGATGATCGCCTCGCTTGCCGAGGCCGACCCGCTCGAGGTGATGAAAGCAATCTTCGTAGGCGCGATGGATTGCGGACGTACCTGGAAGCGGTAGGTCTCGTTTCGCTCGCTCTTCGATGGGCGGAAAGCAACGGTCTCGAACACTTGGCCGCCCAGGTCGCGGCCCAGCATGTCGCCGAAGAACTCGTTCACATTGATGCCGCCACCCCCGTTGTATCGCAGGTCGATCACCAGCTCGGTCACCCCCGCGGCGCGAAAATCGGCGAAGGCATCGGCGAGTTCGTCAATCGCCGGGTTGATGAAGTTGGTGAGGCGCAGATAGCCAACCTGCTTGCCGCCATCATTGATGATTTGCGCGCCGTAGCGAGGGACCGGATCGAGATCGTATTCCGTCTTGGATATGCTCACTTCACGGTCGTTTCCGTCGGCGTCCACAATATCGAGCACGCGGGTCACTCCGGGATCGGACGGGCCGAGTGCATCGACCACCGCCTGCGGTCCGCCGCTGGCCATCAGGCTGTTTACGGTCACTTGGTTGGTAGAGCTTGTCCCTATGGCAATGATCTCCGTGCCGCGTTCGATATTGGCGGCGAGCGCGGGCGTATTGTCGAAGGTTTCAGCGATAAAAACCCGGCGATTGACCGTGTCGTAGATCAAGCGGAAGCCGAAGCCTGCGCTGGAGCCGCCGTTGAAAAAGGCGTTCTCCGCCTCGATCGAGGTAAGGTAGCTGAAGAAACGATCGCGGTTGTCTTCGCGTGCGGGGCGAACCAGCGCGTCGAGATAATCCTGCGCATCGTTGAAGTTGGACGCATTGACGCCGGTATCGACAAGGTTGGGGAACAGATACCATTCATTGACGACGCTGCGTACGAAAGTGCGCTGCGCATCAAGGCCGCAGCCAGACGTTGTTGGCGGCGCCACGGTTGCTGTCGGCGATGGCGAATCGTCGCCTCCGCAAGCGGCAGTGGTGAATGTCATGGCCGCGCAGGCCATGGTGAGGGCGATCTTTGAAGTGCGCATAAATGGTCCCGTCCCGATGTTTTTGCAGCGCGCTGCCTTGGCCGGCCTTAGCGGATGCCGGTTCGCCTGACGGTCGCAACGCGAAGGGTGCGACAGTCGGGCAGGGCGCTGTAATTGCTTACGATAGCTCAGCCTTTGCCATAGGCAAGCCTTCGCATAGATGAACGGTCATGATCGTGGAAGGCCGCCCTTGAAAAGCCGCGCCACTATCGGCACACCGCGCGGGCAACAGGTAGCAAAGCGCCGGAACTGGCGCGCAAAGGATTTTCCATGACAGATACGACACCCGGCTGGCTCGCACAGGCTATCGGTCCGTCGGCAAATGGCGGCAGCGGGCATTATGGTAAGCTGGTCGCCGCCCGGCTCGGCAATGAGAAGATGCTGGGCAAAAGCGGGTTTTCTCTCACCTCGGCCGCGTTCGAGGATCGCGGAGAACTGGACCCGTGCTTCACCGCGGACGAGGAAGACGCCGTCGCCCCGCCGCTGGAATGGACTTCGCCCCCTCCCGGCACGCAGGAAATTGCGCTGGTGGTCGAAGATGCCAATGCCAAGGGGGATGCGCCCTTCTGCCACTGGCTTGTCTGGGGCATGCCCGGCCAGAAGGGGCAGATCCTGGAAGGGGAAACGCCGCAGCGCGTGGGCAAGAACAGCTTCGGCAATTCCGAATGGCTGCTGCCCGATCCGCCCACGGGCGACGAACCGCACGATTTCGTCTTCCAGCTCTTCGCCCTCGACTTGCCGCTGGTGCTGATGCCCGGTGCGAGCCGCGAGGAACTGGTCAAGGAAATGCAAGGCCACGTCGTCGGATGCGCGATTCTCACCGCAAAATACGCCCGCGAAGAAGGCGGGGATTACGATTGGGACGATGCAGACGATGCCGAATGAAGGGTGCTATACCCTATCCGGCTTTTTTGACTGAAAGGATACCTTAGTAATGGCTGCCAAGAACAACGCGCTGAACAAGCCCGTCAACCTCTCGCCCGAGCTGGAAAACGTGGTTGGCAAAGGCCCGATGACCCGCGCTCAGGTGACTAAGGGCGTATGGGACCACATCAAGGCCAACGACCTGCAGGATTCCAAGGACAAGCGGATGATCAATCCCGACGCCAAGCTCGGCGCGGTGATCGGCAACGATCAGATCTCCATGTTCAAGATGACCGGTGCTGTTTCCAAACACATGAGCTAAGCGAACGGCGCTGTTCCTGAGGAACAGACCGAAATGGCGGGCGCGTGGCGATAAGCTGCGCGCCCGCTTTCTTTTCGCTAATGACGCGACTTGCGCCCGAACGGCCAGCGGATGAGTTCGCCCGCCCATAATGTCGCCCAAATCAGGACTGGCTGCGCCATCAGGCGAGGCACGTGATAGGCAAGGCCCCAGCCGCCATCGTCTCGCGCCATGTCGATCAACATATGGTTGAAGTTGGCCGGCCATACGCACAGCGCATAAAGCGCAAGTCCAATGGCTGCAGCCTTGCGCAATCGCAGCGAAAACGGCTGGAGAAGTGCGATAGCGCCAAGAATTTCCGCGATCCCGGTCCAGAAAATTACGCCGTCGGGCACCGCTACCCAGTTCGGTGTGATAGTGAGAAACGGTTCCGGGTTTACGATGTGGGCGCGTCCAGCAACCAGGTAGAGCACGCAGACCAGCCAGAGGATGGCTAACCTCACCCAGCGCCGCGAGTGGCCAGCTTCACTCCGATGCATTGCCTGCGGCAATTTCTGCGTCCAGGTCGATTACCGAACAGCTGTGGCCTTCCGCCGGGCGGAAGCCCCACATGGCGAGTTGATAAATCGGGTCCTGCCAAGTCTCGATCACCATTACGCCGGGCATCAAGACACAGACGCTGGTGCGTGCCGGGCCGCTATTCAGCGTGACGGCCAGGGCTGCATATTCCAGCAACGCGGGATATGCGCTCTTCACCGTCATCGTGATCGTCCCAGCCTCATGCGGGCCGAGATCGAAGAGAATTTCGCCTTCCGCGAGTTCGCTATTGCGCGCCTCGTCACCGCTGCGCACCAATTGTGGCTGCAGTGCTCCGTCGGTTTCGATCAGACGCACCGTCACGGCCTCGCCCGGCGTGAGCAAGACGTTGCCCTCTACGACCCATGGCAGTTCGGCATCGACCGGCACGCTAAAGCTCTCGCCGTCTCGTCCCTCGAAAACGTAATTTTCGATGTAACGGCAGGCGCCATCCGGCTCGCAGATATCGGAAGCATCCTGCGCGGCAACTGCACCTGAGCAGAAAAGCGCACCGAATGCCGCCGACACCGCCAGCATTTGTGATTTGCTCATTTTCTAAAATCCCTGCGTCCCATCGATAGCAAGAAGGATTGCGGGAAGGGGCGAGGCAGGTCAAGCCGAGCCAAGAATGCGCCCCGTTGCAGCGCGAAGCCGGCGTCATGTGTCTGTATTCAGCCTTCGCTGACTTCGACACCTTTCCAGAACGCTATGTGATCCTTGATTTCGGAAGCCGCGTCCTTCGGATCGGGATAGTACCAGGCAGCGTCGGCGTTCTGCTCGCCGTTTGCGGTGATCGTGTAATAGCTCGCATCGCCCTTCCACGGACAATGGCTCGTCGTGTCGGACGCCACCAACATCATCTCGTCGACATCGGCGCGCGGGAAATAGTGATTGTTTTCCACCACCACGGTTTTGTCGCTCTTAGCGATCACCTTGCCGTTCCAGCTGGCTGTTACGGTCATTGGTCATTCGTCCTTCATGGGATCGTGGCCCCAATTCATCAGTGAATAGCGCCAGTCGGTTTCTTCGATATCGCCGTCAGGTTCTTGCGACAGGTGGCGGTGGATGTAGCCGATCACCTTGTCCATATGGTCCCACTGCTCGTCCGTGAGTTCGTCCTTATTGGTGCGCTTGATATCGACGATGCGGCGCCCCGACTTATGGCCGGTGCTTTCGCCGTCATCGCTATCGCCGACGGATTTGCTCTCCTCGGTATCGAGCCATTCTTCCAGTTCCTTGGGCTGCATGTTCACGCAGTCGTAGAACTCGTCATAGGTTTCGTCGCGGTCACGATCGGCCATCAATCGTTCTCCGCCGTTTCCGGCAAGTCTTCGCGATCGGTCGAGGCCATGTCCTCAAGCTCGCTTTCGCTCATGGAATCGTACATTTGCTTAGAAGCGCCCTGCAGGTCGGACTCGTCGGTTTCGCCGCGCTTGGCGGCGAGCGCTGCGCCCGCCGCCTGCTGCTGCGCCTTGGACTTGGCTTTGGCCATCAGTCTTTGTCCCAGTCGGACAGTTCGCTACCGCGCTTCAGCACTTCGTCGCCATCGTCCTGCTTGATCAGGTAGGCTGGGTTGTCTTCGTCACCATCCTTGGTGACTTCCTCACCTTGCAGTGTGCGTGTGACTTCACGCTCGAAGCGTTCCTTGATCTGGCCCTTGCCGGTGCCATTGCCCCAGTCCCATTTCACGTATTGATCGGTCTGGTAGCTATTGGAATTGCTCATTCTCGTGGTCCTTGTCGGTTTTTCCCGTCCGACAATCCCTGGGGTATTCGTCCGGCCTTACTCGGTGCCGATATCGGGTTCCTCCGAACCGTCAACGGTGGCCACGGCGACAGGGATGTCGCCGGCTTCCGCGCCATCGACCTCTTCCTGGTTGGCCTGCATGGTGATCTCTTCTTCCACATCGCCTTGCGAGAACGCACCGAAGATCCAGATGGCAGAGAGCAGCGCGATGGCTGCAAACAAACTAACGGCAAGGATAACGCGCACATGGCCGTTCCCGCGACCGGCGCTGGCTTCCTGCTCGTCGATATGGATTTCGCCGTCTTTTTCGTAACTCATGATATCTCGCCTTCCCTCGCGTCAAAAATCGTCAAACCATTTACGGCTTAAAGGGCCACAAGTTCCGCATCCGCCGCGGGTTACAGCCTAAATCAGGTAATGAAATGCGCAGCGGTAATCAGTCCCGCAAAAGCTCGTTAATGCCCGTCTTGGAGCGGGTCTGTGCATCGACCGTTTTCACGATGACGGCGCAATAAAGGCCGGGCCCGGGCGACCCGTCTGCCAGCGGCTTCCCGGGCAGCGATCCGGGCACGACCACCGCATAGGGCGGCACTTCGCCGCGATGGATCTCGCCCGTTTCCCGGTCCACGATCTTGGTCGATGCGCCGAGATACACGCCCATGGAAAGGACAGCCCCTTCGCCCACGCGCACGCCTTCGGCCACTTCGCTGCGCGCACCGATAAATGCGCCATCGCCAATGATGACCGGGTCCGCCTGCAAGGGCTCAAGCACGCCGCCAATGCCCGCGCCGCCCGATATGTGCACATTCTTGCCGATCTGCGCGCAGGAGCCGACCGTCGCCCATGTATCGACCATCGTTCCTTCATCCACATAGGCGCCGATATTGACGAAACTGGGCATCAGCACCGTACCTGGCGCGATGTAGCTGCCGCGCCGCACGACGGCGCCGGGCACCACGCGAAAGCCCGCATCGGAGAAGCGATCCGCGCCCCATCCGGCGAATTTGCTGGGCACCTTGTCCCATGCGTCCGTGCCGGCGGATCCGCCTTTCGCGATGCGGTTATCGTTGAGGCGGAAGGAAAGGAGCACGGCCTTTTTCAGCCACTGGTTCACCACCCAACCACCGCTGTCGCCCGGTTCGGCCACCCGCGCTTCCCCGCTATCGAGCAGGCGCAGCGCGTCTTCCACAGGCCCGCGCACATCGGCGCTGGCCGGCGTCACCTCGCTGCGATTTTCCCAGGCGTCTTCGATGGCGGCGATAAGCTCTTGCGACATGGGCGGTGCGGCTCCTGTATGCACGATGGGTCGACCCCAGCGGTTAGGGGCTTGCGCGCTCGCCCGCAAGACGGCACGTCCCATGGTGCTTGGCCGTTAATCCTGCGCATTCACTTGCGGTTATCTTGAGGTGCGATAGGGTTGCATCAAATCGAAAGGGATCGCTTTGGGACAGGATAAACGCGCAAATCGCTTCAGGACTTGGCACGGTGCAGGAATGGTGGCGGCCTTTGCGCTGCTGACGGCCTGCGGCGGAGGCGGATCGCCGCCGATCATCCGGGCACCTGCTCCGGCCCCTACGCCTACGCCTACCCCAACGCCGACACCTACGCCCACGCCTACGCCGCCTCCTTCGGGCAATTTTCCGGTCGTGGCTGCGCCTTCGGCGTTCAATACGTCGGAGTATCGCAGGTCGGACGGTCCATCCCAGCACAATGCTGCAAGCGCTTGGGCGAGCGGGCATACCGGCGACGGTGTCACGATTGCCGTCATCGATACCGGCATTGATCTTGACAATCCGGAATTTGCCGGCCGGCTATCGAATGCCTCGACGGACATCTTCGGTACGCGTCCGGTCGAAGGCCCGGACGACCATGGCAATCTTGTCTCCTTGGTTGCTGCTGCCGCGCGCGACAATACCGGTATTTTGGGCATCGCATACGACGCGACCGTGCTGGCAATTCGTGCGGATACTCCGGGCAGTTGCGGTGGTGACAATGCGGAGGATCCCTCGACCGATTGCACCTTCAGCAACACAGCCATCGCCAACAGTATCGATTACGCTGTGGCCAATGCCGCGAAGGTCATCAACATCTCGCTCGGGGGTGAGGGTGGGCTCAACCAGGCCTTGCGGGTTGCCATCGACAATGCGGTCGCCAACGGCGTTCTTATCATTGTTGCAGCCGGAAACGACGGACGCGCCGAACTCACTAACTTCGGCAGCGAATTCGCCGCGCGGGGTAATGGCGGTGTGCTTATCGTCGGGTCCGTCGATAAAGATTACGGAATCTCGGACTTCTCCAACAAGGCGGGGGCCAATCCGGATTTCTACATCGCCGCGCGCGGCGAAGAAGTCTGCTGCGTTTACGAGAATGGCGAGATTCTCGTCGAGACAATCGACGGCGATCAATTCGTGTATCTTTTCTCCGGCACGAGCTTTGCTTCGCCACAAGTCGCTGGCGCGGCAGCATTGCTTGCGCAGGCATTTCCAAATCTGACCGGTGCTGAAATCGCGGAAATCCTGCTGCGTTCGGCATTCGATGCGGGAGCGACCGGCGAAGATCCCGTCTTCGGCCAGGGCATCATGGATATCAACCGTGCCTTCCAGCCGATCGGCACGACGACGCTGGCAGCGGCCACCACCGCCTTTGCTCTTAGCGATACCAGCGGCATCGCTTCGCCCGCCATGGGCGACGCTTTCAGGACGGCATCGCTGCCCGCCGTCATCACCGATGAGTTCGACCGTGCCTTCGAGACGAACCTCGCAGGCACGCTGCGCGGTGCGGAAGTGCCGCAGCGCCTGAACGGCGCGCTTGCCGGCAATGCGCGGCATGTCGGTGGCGGGACGCAGGCGGCGAGCGTCGCCTTCTCCATCGATGCAAGCGGGGCGCAGCCGCCGCGAGCGCAGGCTTTGCAACTGACAAGCGAGCAATCCGAAGCAGCCCGCGTGCTGGCAGCGCGCGTCGCCATGCAGATTGCGCCGGGCACACAGTTCGGCTTCGCTTACCGCCAGGGTGCGGATGGGCTGGTGGCGACCTTGCAGGGGCAGGAACGTCCGGCCTTCATGATTGCCCGCGATGCCGCCGGTGAAAGCGGGATGATAGCGCGCAGCGACACCGCCTTTGCGCTGCGTCACCGGCTTGGCGATTGGGGCCTCACCGTTAGCGCCCAGACCGGCGTCACCATCACCGCTGCGGAGCAGCGCCGCACAGCGCAATTGCTGGGTCGCCGCGCCGAAGAGGATCTGGCCAGCTTCGGCCTGTCGTTCGACCGTGATTTCGGGGACTTCGACACGGCGCTTGGCCTGACCTGGACTATGGAAGACAACACCGTCCTCGGTGCTCGCTTCCACGAAGGCTTTGGCATTGCGGGCAGCGACACTCTGTTCGTCGATGCCGAGATGGGCTGGCGCATCGCCGATGGCTGGCGTCTTGGCGGCGCATACCGGCAGGGCTTCACGCGCGTGGCCGATGCGCCGCTGCTGGCAGACAATTCGCAGATCGGCAGCAATGCATGGTCGCTCGACATCCAGCGCGTCGGCGTCTTTGCCGGAGCCGATCGCATGGCGCTGCGCATTTCGCAGCCGCTGCGCGTGCAATCGGGCGGGCTGAATCTCAATCTGCCGGTCGCCTATGATTACGAGACGCTGACAGCCGAATACGGCCTGCGCACACTGAGCCTCACGCCGCAGGGGCGCGAAATGACTGGCGAATTGTCGTGGATCGGCCAGCTATGGGGCGGCAGTGCTGCGGCGAGCCTATTCTACCGCCGCGATCCCGGCCATTTCGAAACCGTACCGGACGATATGGGCGTGGGCCTGCGCTGGAGCCGCGACTTCTAACGCATCAGCTCGCGGGTGAAATCGACCAGCCCCGTCTGGCGGGCGCGCTTCATGCGTTCCGCTTTCAGGATGGTCAGCACCTTGGAAAAGCAGCTGTCGATATCGTCATTGATGACGACGTAATCATAGCCGTCCCAATGGCTGATTTCGAAGCGTGCGCGGTCCATCCTGCCCTGGATCACATCCTCGCTATCGGTGGCGCGGCTGCGTAGGCGATGCTCCAGTTCCTGGATGCTGGGCGGCAGCAGGAATACCCGCACGACATCGGTTTCCATGCGCTGGTAGAGCTGCTGCGTGCCCTGCCAGTCGATGTCGAAGAGGAAATCGTCGCCCGCTTTCAGGCCCGCCTTGATCTGCGCTTTCGGCGTTCCGTAGCTATTGCCAAAAACGGTAGCCCATTCGAGGAATTCGCCGTCCGCCACCATCCGGTCGAATGTCGGCTGGTCGACGAAGTGATAATCGCGGCCATCCACTTCGCCCGGGCGCATGGCACGGGTCGTCACCGATACGGACATGCCGATTCCGTCGACATCGGCCAGCAATTTGCGTGCGATGGTCGTTTTCCCCGCGCCCGACGGCGAGGAAAGGATGAACATCAGCCCGCGGCGGGCCAACGGGGTCTTCGGATCGGAATGCGGGGAATCGGCCATGCACCGCTATTGCGCAGCGCTTGGTGTGCAATCAAGCCCTGCGCACCAGTCTCACACCATGGAATCGGGATCGGCCTGCTTGGACAGGAATGCTTCGCCAGCCTTGCGCGCAGCCCGGCGCGAGCGGCCACGGTCGAAAAGCAGCTTTCCGGCCGCAACGGAGCCGACGATCATCGCGCCCGGCACCGATTTCGTGGCGAACTTCGTCACTCCATAGGCTGCCAGCGAATGCATGATCGATTTGTTATCGATCGCCTCACGCGCGAACGCGCTGCCATAGCGCTTGCCCAGCATGGCCTTTTCGACCGTTTGGCGCGTTATTCGCCCAATCACGCGAATCACGATATCGGCCAGCAGCAGATTGGTTGCAGGATTGGTGGAAGGGCCCGGCACATCGCCGGGTGCGCCTGCCAGCTTGTCAGAAACGGTATCTGTCACATGGTCGCTGGTCGCGCCGCGACTCTTGCGGCGGCTGCGAACGAGACGGTGGATGGTTGCGCGGTCTGGCAGGTCTGTCATGGCGTGGCCCCTTCGGCGTGCGCCGGATTAGGGCGGACGCGTTATTTCTTGCGGCCGAAATCGACCGTGACGACATTGGAGCCGTCTTCAGTAGTGGCAACGTCCTCCACCTTGCGGCGTTCCTCGGCGGTGCCCCCGTCGTTCTCCGCATCCTCGTGCTCGGTCGCCGGATCGTCTTCCATCGCGGCTTGGAATTGCAGGCCGAAATCCACTGCCGGATCGACGAAAGCGGTGATTGCCGAATAGGGGATGGAGAGCTTGGAGGGGATCTGGTTGAAGCTGAGGCCGACCGAAAATCCGTCGTCGCGCACGTCCAGGTCCCAGAACTTGTTCTGCAAGACGATGGTCATCTCGTCCGGAAACCGTTCATGCAGGCTGGCGGGGATATCGACGCCCGGTGCTGCCGTCTTGAATGTGATGTAGAAATGATGGTTGCCCGGCAGGGTACCGCCATCGGTCTGCACCTGGCCGAGCACGCGGCCCACGACGGCGCGCAGGGCTTCCTGCACGATTTCATCGTACGGGATCAGGCTATCGGGCGTATCGTCGCTCATGCGTGGTGTGGTGACGCCACGCGGGCGCAAAATCAAGCCGGAATCGCCGGAATTGCACGCCTCTCCCCGCTTGCGTGCGCGCGCCAGACGCTTATAGGCTGCCACCCATGCGTACAGGGCGAATAGAGCGGAAAACGGCGGAAACCGATATCCTCGTCGAGGTGAATCTCGATGGTACGGGCCGCTACGACATTTCCACCGGCATCGGCTTTCTCGATCACATGGTGGAGCAGGTGAGCCGCCATTCGCTGATCGACATCACGATGAAGGTCGATGGCGACCTGCATGTGGACCAGCACCACACCACCGAAGACAGCGCCATCGCGCTGGGCCAGGCCTTTGCGCAGGCGCTGGGCGACAAGGCAGGCATCGGCCGATATGGCGAAGCACACAGCCCGATGGACGAGACGCTGGCACGCGTCGTGCTGGATATTTCAGGTAGGCCCTATCTGGTGTGGAAGGCCCGCTTCACGCAGGAAAAGCTGGGCGAATGGGATACAGAGCTGATCGAGCACTGGTTCCATTCCGTCGCGCAAAGCGCCGGGCTGACGCTGCATTGTCAGGTGCTGTATGGCAGCAACAACCACCACATTTGCGAGGCGCTGTATAAGGGTTTTGCCCGCGCCATGCGGCAGGCGGTCGAACTGGATGAGCGCAAGGGCGGCGCAGTGCCCAGCACAAAGGGTCAGCTTGGTGGCTAATCGTCTGCTTTTCGCACGCCCATCCGGGCGTGCGTCCTCGCTAGACGGCCTCCGCTGCGCTGCGGCCCCGCTGCGGGCGGGCGGTCGCCCTTGCGGTTGCTGCGCAACCGTGGGCCTCTGAAATGTCTCAAGCAATCGCGCTGATCGATTACGGGGCTGGCAATCTTCATTCGGTTCACAACGCGCTGAAGGCGGCTGGCGCGACGAATGCCACCGTGACCGATGATCCGGCACTGGTGCGCGGTGCCCAGCGAATTGTCCTGCCGGGCGTTGGCAGCTTTCGTGCGTGCTATGAAGGGCTGATCGGCATTCCCGGCATGGTCGATGCGCTGGAAGCGCGGGTGCTGGGTGAAAAGGTACCCTTTTTCGGCATTTGTGTGGGCATGCAATTGCTCGCAACGCGAGGGCTGGAATTTGGCGAAACGCCGGGGCTGGGCTGGATAGGCGGTGAGGTCCGCCGGATCGAGCGCACCGATCCCGCCATTCGCGTACCGCATATGGGCTGGAACGACGTCGCGCTTACCCCGCATGCGAAGGATCATGTGCTAATCGAGGAGGGCGAGGCCTATTTCCTCCATTCCTACCATTTCCAGCCCGACCACGGCCAGGACATTGCTGCGATGACCGACCATGGCGGCGGGCTTGTGGCCGCAGTGGCGCGCGATAATATCGTTGGCGTGCAATTCCACCCGGAGAAGAGCCAGGCTTTCGGCCTCGCCCTGCTCCGCCGTTTTCTCGAATGGAACCCGCAGTGATCGTTTTCCCCGCCATCGACCTCAAGGGCGGCGAGGTGGTGCGTCTGGCCGAGGGCGATATGGACCGCGCCACCGTCTATGGCGACAATCCTGCAGCGCAGGCCATGCTCTTTGCAGAAGCGGGGGCAGAGCATCTGCATGTCGTCGACCTCGACGGCAGCTTTGCAGGCCGCACGGAGAACCGCGAAGCCGTAGAGGCCATCGTCGAGGCCTTTCCCGGCTATGTGCAGCTGGGCGGCGGCATCCGCGATGCGGCAGCGGTGGAAGGCTGGTTCGAGCTCGGCGTGGCGCGCATCGTGATGGGCTCTGCCGCGCTGAAGAACCCTGATTTCGTGAAAAAGATGGCACGCGAATGGGAAGGCGGTATCGTCGTTGCGGTTGACGCGCGCGACGGTATGGTAGCGACCGAAGGCTGGGCCGAAGTGTCCGACGTGCCGGTGCGCGATCTCGCCCGCCGGTTCGAGGATGCAGGCGTCGCCAGCCTGCTCTTCACCGATATCGGGCGCGACGGGCTGCTGAAAGGCTGCAATGTCGATGCTACGGTGGAACTGGCGCGCAGCGTGGACATTCCCGTGATCGCCAGCGGCGGCGTGAAGGGTCTGGATGATATTCACATGCTAGCCGTCCACAAGGATGAAGGCATCGAAGGCGTCATCACCGGCCGTGCCCTCTATGAAGGGCGGCTGGACCTCGCGACCGCGATTGCGATGGCGAACCGGTGAGGCCTTATCGCGTCATTGCGAGGAGCCGCAGGCGACGCGGCAATCCATGGCGCAGTTCCATGGATTGCTTCGCTTCGCTCGCAATGACGGGTGCGACACAATGACCGTCCGCATCCGCGTCATCCCCTGCCTCGACGTGGCCGATGGGCGTGTGGTCAAAGGCGTCAATTTTGTCGATCTGAAAGACGCCGGCGACCCGGTGGAGCAGGCGCAGGCTTACGATGCGGCTGGCGCGGACGAACTGTGCTTTCTCGACATTTCCGCCACCCATGAAGGGCGCGGCACGCTGCTCGATATCTTGCGGCGCACGGCAGAGGTATGTTTCATGCCGCTGACCGTCGGCGGCGGGGTCGCCAGCGTGGAGGATGCGCGTAAGCTGCTGCTGGCAGGTGCGGACAAGGTTGCGGTCAATTCCGCTGCGGTGAAGCGGCCCGAAGTGGTCGCCGATATCGCGCACCGCATGGGCAGCCAGTGCGTGGTCGCATCCGTGGATGCGCGACGCGTGGCCGATAGCAGGTGGGAAATCTTCACCCATGGCGGCCGGCGCGAAACCGGCATCGATGCGCTGGAACATGCCACCAAACTCGCCGAGCTGGGCGCGGGTGAATTGCTCGTCACCAGCATGGATGGCGATGGCACCAAGGCGGGCTATGATCTGGAGCTCACACGCGCCATCGCTGATGCGGTGCCCATACCCGTGATTGCCAGCGGCGGCGTAGGCAACCTACAGCATCTGGTGGACGGGGTGACGAAGGGCGGGGCAAGTGCCGTGCTGGCAGCCAGCATCTTCCACTTCGGCCAGCACACCGTGGCGGAAGCCCATGCAGTCCTGCGCGCCGCGGGGCTTCCCGCACGCGGGTGAAGTCCCGCTAAGGGACACCGGGAAGCAAGCGCTTGAGAATCGGCGGGGCGGAGCGTCTTGTGCGAGCATGCTAGCGCGCATCACCCTTTCCGCCATTCTGCTCCTCTCGGCGTCGCCCGCCATGGCGCAGAATGTCGCGCAGGTGCCGGAGGCTTCCGCCCTCACGCTTTTCGCATTGGGCATTGCGGGCGTCATCATCGGACGCCGCCTTTCCATGCGCAAATCCGACGAGGATTGACCAAAGCGGCTTGACCGGCGCGGGAGATATCCCGCATTGCGCTGCCGATGAATACGATCAAGCGCCTCGAAAAAATCGTCGCCAAGCGCGCCGGTGACGATCCCAAGAAAAGCTACGTCGCCAAGCTCAATGCCCGCGGTGTGCCGCAGATAGGCAAGAAGCTGGGCGAGGAGGCGGTGGAAGTCGTCATTGCCGCTCTGGTCGAGAACAAGAAGGCGCTGATCGCCGAGAGCGCCGACCTGATCTTCCACATGATCATGCTGCTGGAAGCCAAGGGCTTGAAATTCGAAGATGTGCTGCAAGAGCTGGAGCGCCGCGAGGGCAAGTCCGGCCTTGTCGAGAAGGCCGAACGCAAGGCGAAAGAAAAATGACCACCGTCGATCCCAGCAAGCCGTACGATCCGGACAATATCTTCGCGAAGATCCTGCGCGGCGAAGTGCCCTGCAATAAGGTCTATGAAGACGACCACGCCTTCGCCTTTCACGATATCAACCCGCAGGCACCGGTGCACATCCTTGTCATTCCCAAGGGCGAATATGTCAGCTGGGACGATTTCTCGGCCAAGGCGTCGGATGCGGAAATGGCTGGCTTCGTGAAAGCCGTGGGCCATGTGGCGCGCGAGCAGGGTCTGCCGGTGCGCGGCTATCGCCTGCTGGCCAATATCGGGCGCAATGGCGGGCAGGAAGTGCCGCATCTTCACGTCCACCTCTTCGGTGGCGGGCCGCTGGGGCCGATGCTGGCAGGCTGACGCCTTTCGCCTCACCTGCAAAAAGACTCAGGTCGGCGATTTCGCCTCTTTGCGGAAGGTCCGCCCGCCTGTAAGCCGCCATTCACCAATGGAAGAGCAATCAGCGCCAATAGAGCCGCCATCCGGCCGTCTTGATGGGAAACGCCACCTCTTTCCGGTGCGCGTCTTTTTCGAGGATACCGACCTGTCCGGCATCGTCTATCATGCCAACTACCTCAAATATTGCGAGCGTGCGCGCAGCGACTTGCTGCGCTGCCTGGGCGTGGACCAGCGCGCGGCGCAGGAAGCGGGCGAGGGCGTGTATGCGGTCTCCGAAGCGCAGATCAAATGGCAGCGCCCGGCGAAGCTCGACGATGTGCTGACCGTGGTCACCCGCGCGGTGGAACTGCGTGCCGCCAGCGCGCGTATGGAACAGCGTGTGATGCGCGGTGACGATCTGCTCGCAAGCATCGATATCGTCGCCGCCTTCATCTCTCCCGAAGGCCGCCCGAAGCGCCAGCCTGCCGCGTGGCGGGAAGCGTTCGAAACATTTGTCGTGAAAGACTGAAAATGGATTTTCCCAACGTGATTTCCCTGCACAATGTGATCGTTGCAGCCGCGCCAACCCGGCTCGACCCGCTGGAGCTGTTTCTCGATGCCGACATCGTGGTGCAGCTCGTCATCATCGGGCTGGTGCTGGCTTCTGTCTGGGTGTGGGCGATCATCTTCGGCTTTACTCTCCGCATGAAGCGCACGCGCACCCGCGCGGATGCGTTTGAGGAGGATTTCTGGACGAACGAGGATGTCGACAGCCTTCTTGATGCGCGCCGCCGGAAAGACAATCCCAGCGCGCGCGTCGCCGCTGCCGGCATTTCCGAATTTCGCCGCAGCCATAAGGCCGGCCTGAAAGATCCCGTCGCCGCCCGCGGCCGAGTGGCGCAAGCGCTGGAAGGTCAGGTGGCGCATGAGGCGGATACGCTGGCCAACCGGCTCAACTTCCTCGCCACGACCGGCGCCGTCGCGCCCTTCGTTGGCCTGTTCGGCACTGTGTGGGGCATCATGAACAGCTTCTTCCAGATCGGGATGCAGCAGAATTCGTCGCTGGCCGTGGTCGCGCCCGGCATCGCGGAGGCGCTGTTCGCAACCGCCATCGGCCTGTTCGCCGCCATTCCCGCCGTGATCGCCTATAACCGTCTGTCCAACACGGTGAACACGTTTGAGGCTTGCCTGCAACGCTTCGCCGACCGCGTGCACGCCCAGGTCAGCCGCGAGATGGAGGCCGGGTGATGGTGAGTAATGCAAAATCCTCCCCTCCTAGGGGAGGGGGACCATCCGCAGGATGGTGGGGGGGCACCCTTCTGACGACGGGCCGCTTCTATCCGCTTGGCCGTGACCGTACCCCTCCACCCCGCGCTCCGCGCGCGGTCCCCCTCCCCGTTCCGGGGAGGATCTGATCATGGCGATGGGCGTCATGTCCTCCTCGCGCCGGGGCCGTTCCAAACGCCGTGCGCCGATGGCGGAGATCAACGTCACGCCTTTCGTCGACGTGATGCTGGTGCTGCTCATCATCTTCATGGTGACTGCGCCTTTGCTCGCCAGCGGCGTGCCGGTGGACCTGCCCGACAGCCGCGCCAATCCGCTCGATCAGGAGCAGGATCAAATAACGATCGCACTGGATGCAGAGGGCTTTATCTATCTCGACGATGTGCTGGTGGAGCCGGGCGGATTACCGCAGGCGCTGGACGCCGTCGCCGGACCGGAAGGCGCTGAACGGCCGCTCGTCACCCTGCGTGCCGATCGCAGCCTCGATTACGGCAGGGTGATGGCTGTGATGGGCGAGTTGAACCGCTCTGGCTTCACCGCCATCTCCATGGTCACTAACAGTTCATCCGAGGCTCCATAGCCTTGAAGGCGTAATATGGCCGCTTTTGCCAACCTTTCCAGCGAAGAGCGCGTCGGCGTTTCCGCCGCGGTAATCGTGCATGTCGCGCTCGCAGCGGGGCTGGCCTGGCAGGCGATGCAGGATCCGCCCGTCATCACGCCGGCAGAACGGATCGATGTCAGCCTGGCGACAGAGGTCAGTCTCGAATCCACCGCGCCCGATCCCAGCGCAGAGCCTGCCATGTCCATCGCACCCGAACTGGGCGAAGTATCGGAAGCGCCTCAGGATGTTGCCGTGGCGCAGCCGCAGCCGGACACGCGTCCACGCCCGCCGCTGCCCTTTCCCACGCCGCCGCGCAATGCGCGGCCGGCTCCTACGCCGACGCCGACAGCCGCACGCACGCAGGCCCCGCGGGTAACGCCCACGCCGACGCCGAGCGCCGCTGCCAGCAGGCCGCCGCGCGGTAGCATTTTGGGTAATGATTTTCTCGAAGGCAGCAGCGATGCGCGCGGCGCCAGCGGCTCGCCCGCGGCCACATTCGGGCCTGCCGAGCGGGCTTCGCTGGAACAGGCCATCTCGCGCCAGCTCGCGCGGACCTGGCGCGGCACCGCACCCAGCGGCGTCGACGCTGAATTGCTCGTATCAACGGTGCGCTGGAGGCTTAATCGCGATGGAACATTGCGCGGCTCGCCAAGCTGCTCCAGTCAGCGCGGCGTAAACGATTCAAATCGCCCGCAGGCGAGTATTCACTGTGAACGTGCTATCCGCGCTGTACGCCGGGCAGCACCTTTTAATCTGCCCGAGCAGTTCTATTCCCGCTGGGACGACCTCGAATGGGATTTTGACCGGAGTTTAGGATGAAAACGACTGCCGTATTCTCAGCCTTGGCGATTCTGGCTGCCACGCCTGCCGCCGCGCAGGACGGTGACCTGCTCGACGATCTCGATCCGCAGGGCATCGGCCAGGCCGATGTCGAGGAAGTCGCCGTCGAAGGCGATAATGACGGTCCGCTGCGCGGCACGGTGACGGATGATAGTGCGTGGCAGGATCTCGGCATCGCCATCGCCAGCTTCGCCACCAATCGCGATGTCGATACGCCCGCCAATGAAAGCGGCACTGCGGCGCTCGGCTTCGAGCTGGCGAATGTCGTGTTCAACGACCTGCGCTTCAACGGCCTGTTCCGCCCGGTGGGCCCGGCCGCACTGCCGCGCCCGGCCTATGCGGAAATCACCGATCCGGAATGGAACACCTGGCGCGGGCGCAGCGCCGAAATGCTGGTGCATGGCTATGTGCGCGCCAATGACGATGGCCGCCTGACGGTCGGCTGCTACCTTTACGATGTCGCCTTGCAGAGCGAACTGGTGCGCGAGGGCTGGGTTGTGCAACCGGGCGAATGGCGCCGCGCTGCGCATCGCTGCGCCGACCTTGTCTATTCGCGCCTCTCGGGCGAGGATCCATTCTTCGATAGCCGCATCGCATATATCGCTGAAACCGGCCCCAAGGATAACCGCATCAAGCGGCTCGCGATCATGGACAGCGACGGGGCGAACCACCGCTTCATCACCAATGGCCAGTCGACCGCGCTGACCCCGCGCTACTCCCCCGATTACCAGCGCATAGCGTATCTCAGCTACACGGACGGCAATCCGCGCATCTATGTCTATGACATCGGCAGCGGACGGCAGACGCTTGTGACCGAGAGCAGCAACCCGACGTTCGCCCCGCGCTGGAGCCCGGATGGCCGCTATATCCTCTATTCCATGGCCGTAGCGGGCAATACCGACATTTACCGCGTCCCCGCCACCGGCGGCACGCCGGAACGGTTGACCGACAGCCCATCCATCGAGGTGGGCGGCAGCTATTCGCCCGACGGCAGCCGCATCGTTTTCGAAAGCGACCAGTCGGGCAGCCAGCAATGCTATGTCATGGATGCCAACGGCTCAAACCAGCGGCGCATCAGCTTTTTCGGCGGGCGCTGCGCCACGCCTGAATGGAGCCCGCGCGGCGACCAGATCGCCTTCACGCGCATCGCAGGCAATTTCAACATCGCGGTGATGAACCCGCAGGGTCGCAACATGCGCGTGTTGACCGATGCCTGGCATGACGAGGCACCGACATGGGCGCCCAATGGCCGGATCATCCAGTTCTTCCGCACCGAGCGCGGCAGCGGCGACACAGCGATTTACCAGGTCGACCTCACCGGCGAGAACGAGCGTCGCCTGCGCACGCCTGTCGGCGCGTCGGACCCTGCTTGGGGACCTGTTCTGCCGTAACCGCGTTATTTCCAGATCAGGGCCGCAAACCAACCCGGGTCATCTGGCCCTGTCACTTCGGTTCAAGGAGAGCCACGACAATGAATCGTCTGCTAATCGCCGCCACTCTTTCAAGCGCGCTGGCACTCAGCGCCTGTAACCGCACACCGCCCGAAATCACGCCGGACGCCCCGCAGGACACGATGGCGACGCCGACGCCCACGGCCACCCAGGCCCCGGTCGGTCCGCAACCGGGAACGCAGACGCATTTCTCGCAAGCGATGATGGGTGCCGATACGATTTATTTCGATACCGACCGCTACAACATCGATAGTGAGGATATGACGGCGCTGCGCCGACAGGCTGAATATTTGCTGCAATATCCCGGTGCGACCGCCACGGTGGAAGGCCATGCCGATGAACGCGGCACGCGCGATTACAACCTCGCCCTGGGTGAACGCCGCGCCAATGCCGCGCGCAACTACCTCGTCAGCCTCGGTGTGCCGGAAAACCGCCTGCGCATGGTGAGCTATGGTGAGGAACGGCCGCAAATGACCGGATCGAACGAAACGGCATGGCAGGCGAACCGCCGCGCCGTGACGGTCATGATCAGCCGCTAGCCGATTTCTAGTGCGACAGGATCGCTTGCGGGTGATCCAGAGCGGGCGCGGCAGCTTGGTTTGTCGCGCCCGTTTGCATTGTGCCTGATGCAGGATGCGCACCCGGCGTCGCCCACAGCGCGAATGCCGCCATGGCGAACACAGAGAATACGGCGGAGGTGGCGAGCTGGCGGCTCATGGTTTTCCTGACGGTGGGATTGCAGTCGTGCTGTACTGGCGGTCGGTTAAAATTGTTGCAATGCAGCAATCGACCGGCGCACGAGCAGTTCCGACAAGCTGCATTTTTTCTCGCTTACCCGAACAGGCAGGTTCACGCCTGCCGCTTTGCCGCCTATATAGACGCCTATGCACACTACCGGGACACAGCGATAATGGCGCGCCGATCGAACGATTGGGGCTTCCCGCGCTGGCGCGGCTATGAGGACGGGCGCGAGGCGGTCGAGGTGCGTATTTGCGACCGGTATGGTTGCGACCAGCCGGGCAATTGCCCTGCGCCGAAATCGCCCAACAGCCCGGATCGCTGGTATTTCTGCGAGCGCCACGCTGCGGAATACAACAAGGGCTGGGACTACTTTCAGGGTCTCGACAAGGAAGAAGCGGCGAAGCGCGCCAAGGCTGAACAGGCGGAAAGCGCAGGCTACGCCGAGGCGCAGCATTACGGCTGGGGCGGCAGCGGCGATGGCAGTCGCAGCGCCGACGAAATGCGCGCGCTGGAGGTGCTGGGGCTGGAGGCCGATGCCGATTTTCAAGCGATCAAGCGTGAGTGGCGCGCTCGGGCCAAGAAGGTGCACCCCGATGTGAAACCGGGCGATGCGGAAGCGGCGGAAGAGTTTCAGAAGCTGCAACTCGCCTATGAAGTGCTGAAAGCCGCTGAAGAGCGGCGCGAATGGCGCGGTTGAGCGGTCCGCAGCGCCCCAATCGCGGCGGCGCTTTCGAGACATGGACGGTGCGCCTGCTGGTGCCTGCGCTGATCCTTGCATTACTGGCTATCGTCCTCGCCGTTCTCGGCTTTCGCGGGCCGGATTGGCGCGCATGGTTCGATACTGAAGATCGCGGCGAATGGCGCGCAGTCACGATAGGCGGTCTCGATGTATCGAACGAGCGGATGAGCATCATCATTGCGGACGGCGAGATCGTCGGCGGGCGCGATGGCTGCAATTTCTGGAGCTATGACGGTCCGCCGGATCCGGTGACAGGAGAACGAGGCATGCACTCGACATTAGCCGGGTGCCCCGACACGCCGGAACTGCGCGCATACAACGCCGTCGGCCATTATCGTGCGGACTTCAGGCTAGAAAGCGAGGATCGACTGGTCGTTTCGTATAACGGCGTCACGGGGCAGTTCATTCGCTGGACCGATGCCATGGAACAGGCCGAGCGGGAGGCCGACGAACGCGCCATGGAAGCGGCGCGCGCTGCAGAGCCGCCGCCCGCTCGCAGGCCGGCTGTGCCCGCCGCTGTGCCGCCGCCTGCGCCGCCAGCACAGCCTATGCCCGAACCTCCTCCGCCGCTCGACAACTAGGCAGTTACGCGTACGTGTGAACCGATAGAGGCTTCATGGTGAACGGCTAGGTCACGATCGTCCCATGGAGACTTTCGTGCCCGATACCACCCGATCGCAAGACCCATCCGATCCGCCCACACGCTGGCTGGCCGTTCTCGCGGTCGTTGCAATCGCATCGCTGCTGTTCGGCCTGCTGGCGTGGCTTGGCATCGCCTTGACGCGCGGCGATGGGCGCATCGCCGCACTGTGGGTGCCCAATGCGCTTCTCATCGTCATTCTCATGCGCAGCCGGCGGCATCTGGTCGTTCCGCTGCTCTCGGGCGCCTTCCTCGCCAATATCGCGGCCAATCTGGCGAGCGGCGATGGCTGGGCGATGGCGACGGGGCTGTCGCTGGCGAACCAGATCGAGATGCTTCTCGTCCTGCTCGCGCTGCAGCGGCTCGATTGCGAGAAGCCGGATTTCGACTATCCGCGCCACATTTTCACCTTTGCCAGCGTGGCCGTGCTGGCCTCCGCCATTGGCGGGGTCGTCGCCATTCTCGTGCTGGCGCCGGAAAGCCCGATGGCGGCGCTATCGCTGTGGTGGAGCTGGACCCGCGCGGATGCGCTGGGCCTGCTCGTGATCGTTCCTGCCATTACTATCCTTCTCGATGCGTGGAAACGGCGTGACCGGTTGACACGGGCCAAGCTGGCAGAGGCGCTGGTGCTGATCGCCATCGGCACCTCCATCAGCGTCTACACCTTCTGGCAGACCGAGTACCCGTTCCTCTTCCTCGATGCGCCGGTGGTGATCCTCTATGCCATCCGGCTCGGTCCGGTCGGCAATGCAATCGCCATCATCAACCTCGCCATCGTCGCTTCCATCGCCACCAGCCTGGGGCGCGGGCCGATCAATCTGATGGATGGCGATGTAGGCGAGAAGATCATGGTGCTGCAGGTCTTCCTCGCAGCCAGCTTTGCGGTCGGCCTGCCGATTGCCGCCTTCCTGCGCGAACGGCAGCAAATGGTGGAGGCAAAGCTGCATTTCCTCGCCAGCATGAGCCACGAAATCCGTACGCCGATGAACGGTGTGCTGGGCTTTACCGAACTATTGCAGAATACTCCGCTTTCGCCGCAACAGCGTGAATATGTCGGCAATATCAACCAGTCCGGCCAGACGATGGTCGCGCTGCTGAACGATATTCTCGACTATGCGCGCATGGAGGCAGGCAAAGTGGACCTGCATGTGCAGCAGGTCGATCTGCGCCAGCTTCTCGCCGCTTCGGTTGCCATGCTGTCCGGCACGGCGGGCCGAAAGGGCATCGGGCTCGACTGGTCGGTCGATGCCAACGTCCCCGAGACGGTCATTGCGGACCCGCTGCGCCTGCGCCAGATCATACTGAACCTGGTCGGCAACGCGGTGAAATTCACGGGCAAAGGCGGCGTGTTCTTGCGTGTGTCGATCGAAAGCCGCCAGCTGCGCTTCGACATTCGCGATACCGGCATCGGCATCGCGCCAGAAAACATCGCGCGCATTTTCAACCAGTTCGAGCAGGTGGATGGCCAGACCACGCAGAAGTTCGGCGGGTCCGGCCTTGGTCTTGCGATCACCAACCAGCTGGTGTCGCTGATGGAGGGCACGATCAGCGCCACATCGCAGCCGGGCAGCGGATCCTGCTTCACGGTCCTCCTGCCGCTGCCGCCATGCGATGCCAGCCAGCCTGTGGCCGATTTGCCGAGCCTCGCGCAGCGCCCCGCGCTAGCGAGAGCCTAGCCGTTCTTACCGGTCGCCGATGAAAGTGCCGACATAGCGGGTATCATTGTCGGTTTCGGTACTGCTGACCGAGAAGATGATAATCACCTCATCGCGATCAGGCCCTGCCAGCGCGCCCGAGAGATTGCCCGACAGTGCGTTGGCCGTATCCGTAATGGTAAGGTTGAAACCACTCACCGTATTCAGCTCGGCATCGAATGGCAGAACGGCCACTTCGGTTATCGTGCCGTTCACATCCTCGAAGATGCGGATCGTGCCGGAGATGGTGTCCGCGTCGTCGGCGGCAGCACCCGGTTCCACAGTTACGGTGATATCGGGCGCGGTGATCGCGCCCGCTTCCGTCGTCAGCGGATCGCCACCGAAGACGGCGAAGCTGCCATCATAGGTGATGTTGGCGGTAATCTCGCTATCGGTCGTGACGGAATTAAAGAACAGGGACGTGCGGTTCGACGCCAGACGACCATCAGTGGTGTCCTGAGTAAAATCCTGTTCCAGCTCATAGGTGACGCGCAGCACGTGCTCGAAGGGCACTTCCAGCAGCAGCGCTTCGTCCGTGCGCTCGTAGCGGCGCGTGGTCGCGGTCGCCGCATCGAAATCGGCGTCGGTAAACACGACGGCGTCGGCAAGATCGGGGAAGCTGAAGGTCGCACTTTCCGGAGAGAAGGCGAGCGCAATGCCGGAAGTACCGTTGGTGCGCGATGCGCCGCTGAACACCGTATCCATGCTGCCATCGGCGGTGAAGAAGGCATAGCTGAGATTGGCGTTCGTCACTTCGGCCACGAAATCCATCGTCAGGTCGAAATCGACCTGCGAGCTGGTCGGCGTGGGTGTCGGAGAAGGGCTCTCGCTGGGCGTTGGCGTCGGCGTGGGATCGTCATCGCCGCAAGAGGTCACAAGAGCGCCAAGAGCGGCGACGCCGGCGAAGAGGGCATATTTGCGAAGCACGTGTTTTCCCGTCCGATAAGCAAGAGTCTTTCCCGCGATAGGCGGGTGAACCTTTCCCTTAGCTGTCTGTCACCCGGCGGGGCAACCCGCCAGATGCATGCTTATACCGCTTCCAGCGCCTGTTCGAAGTCCGCGATCAGATCGTCCGGATCCTCGATACCGATAGATATCCGCACAAGGTTGTCGGTAATGCGCAGCTCGGTACGGCGACCTTCGGCAACGGACAGGTGTGTCATGCTGGCCGGATGGCTGGCCAGCGTCTCCGTGCCGCCGAGGCTGACCGCCAGCTTGGCCACTTTCAGCGCATCGAGGAAACGGAAGCACTCAGCTTCGCCGCCCTTGATGAAGAGCGAGAAGGTAGAGCCTGCTCCCAGACAATGCCGGTCGTAAATGTCCTGCTGGCGGGCATCCTCGATCATGCCGAGATAACCAAGGCCCTCCACTTTGGGATGGCTCTTCAGGAAAGCGCAAACCCTTTCCGCATTCTCGCCCGCGCGCTGCATGCGCAATTCGACGGTTTCGAGCGAGCGCAGCAGCATCCAGGCGGTATTCGGGTCGGCGATCCCGCCCATCGTGTTGCGCAGTGCGCGCACCGCGTCGATCCACTTTTTCTTGCCCGAGACGCTGCCCGCAACAAGGTCCGAATGGCCGCCGACATATTTGGTGAGTGAATAGACCACCAGGTCCGCGCCATGCTCCAGCGGGCGTTGCCACAGCGGGCCGAGGAAGGTGTTGTCGATGGCGATCGGGCAGCGTTCGGGATCGAAATGCGCATCGCGCGCTTCCTTCACCGCTTCGATATCGACCAGCGCATTGGTCGGATTGCCCGGGCTTTCGAGATAAATCAGCGGCACTTCGCCGCCCTGCTCTTCCGCCATGGCCTTGGCGCGCCGCATGACGTCATCCAGCTGCTCGCGCGTCGCACCTGCGGGGAAATCGATATTGGTGACGCCGTATTTCGCCATCACCTTGGCGACGAAGCCTTCGGAGGCGGCATAGAGCGGGCCGGAATGCACGATAACATCGCCCGCATTACAGGCCGCCAGCATCAGTACCGCAATCGCCGTCATCCCGCTGGAGAAGCACAGCGCTTCCTCCGCGCCGTCCCAGATGGCGAGGCGATCTTCGAGAATTTCCTGGTTCGGTCCGTTGAAGCGGGAATAGACGAGGCCCTCGGCACCGCCTGCGCGCTTTCCGGTAATGCCTTCGAAATGCCGCTTGCCCGCCGCAGCATTCTCGAAAGCGAAGGTGCTGGTGAGGAAGATCGGGGCTTTGAGCGATCCTTCGGACAGCGCCGGATCGAAGCCGTGGCCCATCATCAGCGTGCTGGGCTTCATCTTGCGGCCGCCGATTTCGGTGACTTCGGGCTTGGGCTTGCGGCGCGGGGTTGGGGTGTCCACGGCGCCCATGGGATCATTTTTCTGGTCGGCCACGAGTGGGCTCCTTCCTAGCTAAACGCCCCCAGGAAGGCAGGGGCCCAATCTATTGTCCAGGCTTGCCCGCGCCTAACCTCCGCAGGCGCGCATCGCGGCAAAACCAGTTTCGCCTGCGATTACTTTGGCGCTTGAGCCAGCGCAAGGGGCACAGGCAGTCGCCTGCCATGTTCGTGTGCTTTCCTTCGCCCTGGGATTGAGCATAAAAGATGGTCAGGCGAAAGCGGCATGGCGGGGAAGGCAGCATGGCAAATCGCATTGTATGGATACCAGGCGGCTGGAAGCGCCCTTTCATCGCATCGCTCTGCGCTACCCTAGCGTCGTGCACGACGCCCGCGAACGGGCAGGACGCCGCGCAGCCGCTGGAAAGCCGCTACACGCTGCTCGATAATTGCGTAGTCGTCGCCGCCGGGATCGAGCCCATCGACCACGTGCGCCAGCGCTGCGACGGCTGGGGCGGAATACCCGTTTGGCTGCAATATACCGACGCAGCGCGATTGGGCGTGGGTTTCGGCTACCCTGCCAATACATTCGGGATGTTCTCCATAGAGCGCCATCCGTCATGGCCGGTGGAATGGCGTGGACCGGTGCAGGACGGTGTCTTCCAACCGATCGCCGCCATCATCAGGATGAACGATTACGCCACAGCGCCGGGCGAACCGGACCGCGCCAGTCTATTGGTGTTCCGGCTGACCGGCGATGGCATGTCATGCCCGCTCAGCTTCGATGCGGGCGACAACGAGGAGGCGCGGCGCATCGCCGATGCATCGCTTCGCGAATATCGCTGCCTGTCACGCTCGCCGTAGCCGACGCGCCAGCCGCTACGCTGAAGCCACGGTCTCGGCCGCAGCTCTCGGCAATTCCAACTGCACCACCGTTTCGTCATCGCGCCGCATCACGTGCAGATCGCCGCCGATGGACTGCGCGCGCACCTGCATGTTCTCAAGCCCGCGACCGCCCTGCCGCGCCTCGCCCAGCTTGTCGCCATTGTCGGCGATCTCGATGGTATTGCCAGTGAGCGTCAGCCGGATGCGATTGCCGGTTGAGTGCTTCAGCGCATTGGCCACCGCTTCCTGCATGATGCGGAAAACCTGGATATTCGCGCGCACGCCCAACACCGGCAGGTCGTCTGCGTTCTCGATCCGGCTTTCGAAGGCGAAGCCCGCGCCCTCGCAGCGCATGGCGGCGCGCTCTGCGAACAGGGAGAATGCGGCTTTCAGGCTCTCGCCCATCGAGTCCATCGAATCGATCATCAGCCGCATTTCGTCGATCGCGCTTTGCAATCCCTGCTCCATGAAAGGCTGCTCGGTCTTGCCGCGCCGCGCTGCCATCAGCAGGCTCATCAGCGTGGAGCCGACGCCATCATGCATGTCGCGCATGATGCGAGAGCGTTCATCGGCATGCGCCTGTTCGCGCAAAAGCGTTTTCTCGCGGTCATGCGCCAGGGCAAGCTCGGCAGTGCGCTCGTCCAGCTGGTCCTGCAATTCGGCATTGAGCTGCTCGCGGCTGCGAAACAGGCTGAAATTGCGCCCGAAAAAGCCGATGCCCAGCAGGAGGAGGATGAGCGGCTGAGTTGCGGCGAGATAGGGACGATGCATGCCATCCAGAATGATCGCGGACAGGTGGAACACCATCAGCAGCGCGAGCAGCACTAGCACGGCTGCCTCGAGATAACGCCGCTCTGCCGGGTGGCGAATGAAGTGCCAACCAAGGCGCAGCACGGTGGCGGCGCTGAGTAGGAGACCGGCCCATTCGACCGCCGTTTCCACCACGCCGAATGCGGTATCCGAATAGCGCGCGAACATCATCCAGCCGCTGACGAGCACGGCCAGCGCAAACACGATCCAAACGCCCAGCCGGTAAAAGCGCAGCCGGGTGCCCGACCATGCGTCCGCAAAGATCGCCCAGGCCGCTGCGACGAATGTGGCGGTGGCCGCGTAGTAAAAGCCGCGCGCCGCGCCATCCAATGGAAACCACAGCCACTCGAAGAAGAGGTTGTAGGCTGTCCAGCCAGTGGCCGCGAGGCACAGCCACAGCGGCAAATCCCGCTCCCGCGCGCGGCTGGCGGCGATGCCGGCAAACAGCGCGACGACGGCGACGATCACGGCGGAGATCAGCCGGAACTCGTCGATGGTGAAGGCCTTCCACTGCACCGCGCCTGCAATGCTGTCATACTCGCCCACCAGCGGCGGGATATAGGGCACCTCGCGCGGCAGCGTAGTCATGTAGACGCCGGTCAGCCGGTTCTGCCCTTCGCGCAGGGCGGCGGCAGGCACATGGATGATTTCCTTGTGATAACTATGATAGCTGGGATCATCGAGATCCATGCTGCCGGGCGAATAGACCGACACGCCGTTCATAAAGAAGCGCACATTGTCCGCACCCGTCTGGTCGAGAACGGCCACGCCTTGCGGCGGCACCGCGTCGAGCGAGAATGTGGTGCGCACCGCGTGATAACCATCGGGGCTCAGGCGAGGGCCGGGCACCATGGGCTCGAAAGCGGCGGCATCCAGTGCCTCGGCCACAGGCGCATCGACCATGGCATAGTCCATCGCCTCTATCGCGGGACGCGGCGGCAATTGCGATGGGGGCGGGAGGAAGACCGGGACGAACACGAACCAAAACAATGCCTGCACCATTGCAATGGCGGCGATCAGCCGGGCGATATGCCCGCTTTTCCAGCTTGGCGTCTCTGCCATGTTCCCCCCGTATCCTGTCCGGCAGGCCCTCAGCCCTCGCCCGCCGGACGGCATGTGCGAGGGTGTATGGCCGTCACATTAATCGCCTCATGCCATAAATATGGCAGTCGCGCCGCTCAGATGTGGAAAGCGTGTGGATGAACGCAGAAAGGGCGGCGCGCATAGCCGTGCCCGCCGCCCTTTCTCGCCTGCCGTCTGGTTATTTACTTCGGTGCGAGCACCATCAGCATTTGCCGGCCTTCGAGGCGCGGGAAGGCCTCGACCTTGGCGATTTCTGCCACATCGTCTTGCACCCGCTTCAGCAAGTCCATGCCTAGATGTTGGTGCGCCATTTCGCGCCCGCGGAAACGCAGGGTGACTTTCACCTTGTCGCCATTGTCGATGAACTTGTTCACATTGCGCATCTTCACATCGTAATCGTGCGTGTCGATGTTGGGGCGCATCTTCACTTCCTTGATGTCCTGCGTCTTCTGCGTCTTGCGCGCCGCATTGGCCTTTTTCTGGGCCTCGTAGCGATATTTGCCGACATCGAGGAACTTGCACACCGGCGGGTTCGCATTGGGCGAAACCTCGACGAGATTGAGGCCCGCATCCTGGGCCTGCTCTATCGCTTCGCGGGTGTACATCACGCCGAGATTTTCGCCCTCGCCATCGATGACGCGGACCTTTTCGGCCTGGATAAACTGATCGTATTTCGGGCCGGACTTGACCGGCGGTGCCATCGTGCGGCGTGGTGGACGTGGTATGGAATCGCTCCTGAAATTGTTTTGGTTCGCGTGGCTATGTAGGGCGTAGAGCAGGCGAAAGCTAGGGGGATAGCGGGGTGGTTGTCAGGCAATTTCAGGATTTGTTTTCTTTTCGATCCGGCATCCGCCGAATCGTCCTCGGTGCTGTTCGCTCCGTCCTTCGGACTGCGCGGCACCTGCGGTCGCCCGTTCGGGCTCGGTCGGTCGCTGGCCGCGACCGCGGTCATCGCAAGGACGCTACCGTGTTGCGGATCTCCGTCCCGCTAGGGACGGCAAGGGCGAACGCCCGCCCGCAGCGGGCGCAGCTTGCTGCGCGTATAGCGAGGACGCTCACGCGGATGCGTGAGCATGAGGAAAACTATCCTCCCGCCAAAGCGGAAACCGCGCCAGCTTCTTCTCCGTCGGCACCAACGCATCGACGGCACTCACGGGCTGCATCGCTTTCAGGATAGCGGGATCGGCCGCGTTCATGCCGCCCGTCAGCGCGCCGAATGCGGGCAGGATCATGCGTCCGCAGCCATCGTCGTTGTGGCCGATCACCGCGCAGGGACGGCGGATGTGGCGATGGTGGATTTTCAGCTGCACGCGCGGGTGAAAGTGGCCGGAAAGCTCGGGGCGCGTCTCGCCGCGCTTGGCCATATGGCGCAGGATCACGCCGCCCACTTCCAGCTCTTTCGCAATCGCGCCGCCGCTTTGCGCTTCCATGCTCGGGTCGTGATTGCCGGTGATCCACACCCAGTCCGTAGCGCGGGTGAGGGCGCTGAGCATCCCTGCCGCATGTGCCTCCAGCGTGGTCGAGCCATGCGAATCGTGGAAATTGTCGCCCAGCGTGATGACGCGCCGCGCATCGAAGCGGCGCACCGCATCGGCTAGCCTCTCCAGCGTCTCGCGGCTGTCATAGGGCGGCAGCAACTGGCCGTGACGCGCGAAAAAGCTCGCTTTCTCCAGATGCAGGTCGGCCACCAGCAATGCACGCTCCGCCGGCCAATACACCGCATTGGCGCGCGTCAGGACGAATTCCTGGCCGCAGAAATCGAAGGCGAACGAAACGGGAACCATGTGACTTCCTAATGGCAATAGGTTTCCGCCTATGCAACTTCAAATTCCGCTCGTCCTGAGCTTGTCGAAGGGCTGCTCTTTCTTCTAGTGATTGGCATGAAGTGAAGGACAACCCTTCGACAAGCTCAGGGTGAGCGGTCGGTGGTTGTCAGGAGCATGGTGTGACCGACTGGACCGAGCAAACAGCCACCGCCCGAAACTGGTTCGAAAGCCTGCGCGACCGGATCTGCGCCGAGTTCGAGGCAATCGAGCGCGAAGCGGGATCGGATGCAACCTTCGCCTACACCTCGTGGGACCGTGAGACGGAGGACGGCTCCGATGGCGGCGGCGGCGTGCAGGGCAAGATGCTGGGCAAGGTGTTCGAGAAGGTTGGCGTCAATGTCTCCACAGTCTCCGGCGCGTTCAGCTCGGCCTTCGCCGCGCAGGTGAATGGCGCTAGCGAGGAGGAGCCGCACTTCACCGCCACCGGCATCAGCCTGGTCGCCCACATGGCCAATCCGCATGTGCCCGCCGTGCACATGAACACCCGGTTCCTGACGACGCAAAAGGCGTGGTTCGGCGGCGGCGCTGATCTCAACCCGCCGATAGAATACAAGGAAGATACGGACGCCTTCCACGCCCGCCTGCGCGCAGCCTGCGCGGCGCACAACCCGACTTATTACGAACGCTTCAGCAAATGGGCGGACGAGTATTTCTTCATCCCCCATCGCGGCGTGCATCGCGGCGTGGGCGGCATCTTCTACGATCACCTAGAATGCGAGGACACCGCCACATTCGACCGCCATTTCGCCTTTACCAAGGATGTAGGCGAAGCTTTCCTCGATGCCTTCCCCGCCATCGTGCGCCATCGCATGGGCATGGAATGGAGCGAGGAAGAAAAAGCCCTGCAACGCGAATGGCGCGGGCGGTATGTGGAGTTCAACCTCGTCTACGACCGCGGCACGCTGTTCGGCCTGAAGACCGGCGGCAATATCGACGCGATCCTGATGAGCCTGCCGCCCGAGGTGACGTGGGGGTGAGGTCTCAGTCGGTACAATCCCCGATCGGAAGTTTATCAGAACTGTCAACCTGCTGAACGGTTGTAGAAAGTCCAGAGCGGCGTCTGGCTAAAAGCGTGAGAAGATATCTGTCTCCTTTACGAGTCAGTTTCCAATAACGATTTTTGTCATTTACACCGCGCTTTTTCTCGCCCTGTTCAATCAGGCCAAGAGCGCGAAGCTGAACTAGAACCTCATTCCATGCTTCGGGTGAAACTTCGGCAGAAAGTATCGACCACCTTGCTCGCGGTTCATCCCACCCGGTGAATCTAGCAAGGATTGACTTTAGTTCATTTTCAGTCGCTTCGTTGATCATCGAAGGGCCCATGTCTTTAAAGACTTGGTCCCAAGATACCATGGCATTCCAGTTTTCATTCTGCCGATCAAAGGTGCCATCGTGTCGGACCGTTCGCCCACCAGACAGCTCAATTTCGTCAGACCCTTGCTCCAGAGTTTCATCAAAAGTGAAGTCTGTCTCAACGTTGGCATTTCGCAGAACTTCGTTTTCTTCGGTCAGGTCTTTGATGCGTTCCAAAAGCGCAATCGGAGAACTCCCATCGTTACGAAGCCAGCCTGGCCGTGGATTGATTCTGATCTCGCGAATAAGAGAGCGCGAGACTAACGCGCCCAGTTCCTGCGCAGTTGACCACGCTCGGACGGGATATTGATCCATAATTGCTTTTCTAAATGCCTCTAGTCGATCGCGCCCTTCCCGGTCTTTCTCCGACTTGCCGACAGGAATAGCTTCTGGATTTGAATGAACGAATGCGAGGACTGGTACGCCGAGTTCGCTGGCGTATCGGTACTCCTTCTCTGTATAGCTTATTCCCTCTTCGGTCACCGATCCATATCGACCTCCAATGATCAAGACGTAGTAATCGCACTCATCGATTACTCTCTGAATCACCTCCCACTGGCTTTGGTTTGAGGCTACAAACGCTTCCATCCCTGTTGGTATGCAATCCATCTCCCACAGGGCTTGAATTACCTCAGACCTTTCCTCGACGAGGTCGGTGAAGGTTGAGCTGACGAAAACCGAGTGACGGATCGAGTAGGACATCTGCTATAGCTACCGATCAACTCTCGCGGTTGCCAGATTTGAATTATCGCGGGTCAACCCCATAAACCCGCACCCAGTCCACTTCCATCGCCAGCTCGCCCGCGCGGATGCGCTCTGCCGTTTCCTCAGGCATGCCAACATACGGCTGTTCGATACCGTTGATCTTGCGCGGGAAGATGCCGCCTACGGCGAAATTGAGGATCAGGAATTTGGGATTATCGAACGCCCATTCGCCGAAGAATTCGACATTGGTCTTGGGAATGCGCATCGTCATCACGTCGTCGACATAGAAGCGGATGACATCGGCTTCCCATTCGACGGCATAGACGTGCCAGTCGGTCACATCGGTGCCTTCGGGGAAGTAGTAGCGATCATCGATGCCTGCATCGCCCGAATAGCCGGGGCCGTGCGCGGCGGTGCCGGTCCAGTCGGCCTCGCCGATATATTCCATGATGTCGATCTCGCCGGTCGCGGGCCATTCTTCATTGCCCAGCAGCCAGAAGGCGGGCCACACGCCGGTGGCATCGGGCATGCGGATGCGCGCTTCTGCGCGGCCATAGGTGAAATCGAAATTGCCCCGCGTGTTCACCCGGCCCGAGATGAAGTCGGCATTGCGGTCCTCGCGCGTATCCTCGCCGGGCCGGTAGACGGGGCGCAGCACCAGCAAGCCGCCATCGGCGCCTTCCACACCATCGGCAAACTGGATGGTGTCCGGGGAATCGACGTAGGCCTGCTCCTCGTCATTCACCCAGAAATCCATGCCGACCACGTTCCACTTGGTGCGGTCGAGGCTGCCGGAATTGAATTCGTCCGAGAATATGAGCTGGCGCGCATTGCCTTCAGCCTGCGCTGCATCGACCTCGGCCTCGGTCGGCGCAGGATTGCGCGGCTCAGCCGCGCAAGCTGCCAGCGCAAGAATGGGCAGGAAGAGGGCGAGTGATTGTGCGAGGCGGGTCATTCCGCCAGCTTTAGTCTAGCCGGTCACCGGAGTCACATCAGGGCGCTGTTCGTTCTCGCGCATCATCAGCGTGCCGAGGTCGCGAAGCGCCTGGCTGGATGGGCGGTTGGGCAGGCCGCGATACATGCTGCGGAGATAGGCGCGATCCCACATTGTCATTTCGTCGGCGGAATACTCATCCGTAAAATAGGCCAGCACCGTGCTGAAAGCCGTTTCGTTTTCCGGCACACGCGCGCGCCCCAGCAATCGCATGGTTGCAAAGTCGGCCACGCCAAACAGGTTGCGATCGGCCAGGGCGGAGCGCTCGACCAGCAGGATCGCGAAGTCGATATCCTGCCTGATCGCCGTCCGAGTGCGCGACATGCGGTCAGTTTGCGAAGGAATTGGGGCTCCGGTACCACTGATCGCTGCCATATTGGCAGTGACAGCCTCGAAACCGGTCACGAGGGGAGCCCCTTCGAGCGTCCGCATACTGGTACGGTGCCAGGCCACAGTCGATCCGTGCTCTTCGGCGATTTCGCGCCTCACCCTAGGGTGGAGCCCACGGACCAAGAAACTGCGCTCTTCGCGCAGGCTGTTATAGGTTTCCTGCGGATCGTCGACTACGATGATCCAGACATTCGCGCGGCAATTTTCCGTGGCATTTACCGGGATACCGGCACGCTCAGCATTGGAATAGATACGATCAATCATCGGTTGGGCAAATTCCGGCGACAGGCCCCATACGCCCGGACAGACGTCTGCCTGAAAACGGGGCAATGGCTCGGAAGTGCTATACGCTCGCGGCGTAAGTTCGCGGGCTTGATCGCGCGCGGCGCGATTGGTCTGTCGTTCGCCCTCCACCACGATGCGGCGTTGCTCGTCCTGCGCCTGTTCTTCGGCGGTCTGGGCATGCGCTGGGGGCAGCGCGGATAGGCAAAGGGCTGCCAGCGCGGTGGCTGCGATCGATTTCATGATCCGCATCGGTCTCTCCTCGACTTGACGCACTATGACGCAGAGCGCGGTCAATTTCCTTACCACATTAGGGTGCCGGTTAGAAACAGAGTGAGTGATTTCTTGGCTGTCACATATTCATTAGGCAAATGTATTGGCGTGTCGTCTCACTCGCCGTCGATGTCCTGCTCGTCATCCATCAGCGCGCTGATATTGCCGATCGCCATTCGCGCCGGGCGGACCGGACTGCTGCGATAAAGCGCGCGCAGATAAGCCCTGTCGAACGCCGTCATGCGCTGCGGAGCACCGATAGCGGCATCACCGGCGATAAACAGACTGAGGATGGTAGAGACTGGCGTGTCGCCGTCCGGCACATCGGTATAAGCGAGCAAGCGCATCGTGGCATAATCACCCAGCGCATCGGTATCGAGATCGGCAAGGGCGGAGCGTTCAAGCAGTACGACCGATAATTCGATATCGGTCCTGATGCCCAGCTCGGATCGCGACATGCTGGAAACCTGGTTGACCGGCGTGCCGAACTCTCCTTCGAAAAAGCGCTGCGTTGCCTCAAAGCCTGTGGGCACTGGCAGGCCGGTATCGGGATTGCGCGTGGAGATGACGCTCCACCCGCGCGCGCTACCTTCTTCGCTGCGGATCTTGCGCACCTGCAGCGGGGTCAGGTGGCGGGTCATATGCGAATCGTCCTCTTCGAGCTGGGTAAACGTCGCCTCCACATCGTCCACGACGATCACCCAGATATTCGCGCCGCAGCCGACTTCATCGCTTACCTCGGCGCCGATTTCTGCGGCGTTTTGCATGATGCGGTCGGATATCGCCTGCCCGATATCCTCGCCCAAGCCCCATACACCCGCACATACGGGGCGCGTAAAACGGGCTAGGGGAACCTGATAAGAATACGAACCGATCGTGATGTCACGGGCGGTGCTGCGGATGTCTGCCGTGTCGATGCGTTGCCCATCGACGATGATGGTATTCGCTCCCTGCTCCTCTGTTTCGTCCTGCGCGAAGACCGGGTTAACGGACATGGTGCTGGCCATTGCATAGGCAGCGCAAGCAAAGGCGGAACGGGAACGATATAGCGTAGCGAACATGTAGGGAGAATCCTGTGCGTGGAAAGCAGTGATGCGATGTCATAACTCGCGGCGAAAAGATAGGTGCTGTTCATCGACAAGCGTCTATCCTCCATCGGCGGATGACAGCGGCGCGCGCCGTGCTACAAGCCCGCCCATATACGCAAACGCATCTGCCGGAGTATCCATGCGCAAACCCCTTTTCGCCCTGACCGCCACAGCCATGCTGGCCGCCTGCAACACCGACATGGCCGAGCAGGAACGCGTCGTCGCGCCCGTCCTGACCAGCGAGCAGGCTTTCGACGAATTCACATATGCCCGCCCGCAAGAGGCGCGCGTCACCCATGTGGCGTTCGATCTCGATCTCGATTTCGAGGGGCGCCGGGTGGAAGGCACCGCCACGCTGGACGTGCAGGCTGCCGAGGATGCAACCGAGATCGTGCTCGATTCCGACGGGCTGGTGATCGGTGGCATTCAGGACGGCAATGGCAATGATCTGGACTATACCATTGGCGAGGCGGACCCCGACAAGGGTGAGCCCATCACCGTGCAGCTGGGCGAACTGACCGGGCCGGGCCTGCAGCAGGTCGTCATCACTTATGCCAGTGGGCCCGATGCACCCGCGCTGCAATGGCTCGACCCAGAACAGACGGCGGGCGGCGAATATCCTTACGTCTTCAGCCAGGGGCAGGCGATCCTCAATCGCAGCTGGATACCCACGCAGGACAGCCCCGGCATCCGCCAGACCTGGGAAGCGCGCATCACTGCGCCCAAGCCGCTCAATGTCGTGATGAGCGGCATCAGCCGCGGCGATCCGGAAGATGTCGGCGAAAACCGCCGCGCTTTCGAGTTCACCATGGACAATTCCATCCCGCCCTATCTGATTGCGATTGCCGCCGGGAATATCGAATTCGCCGAACTTGGCCCCCGCTCGGGCGTGTGGGCAGAACCCGAAGTGATCGAGGAAGCGGCTGCGGAATTGTCCGACACCGAAGCCATGATCGATGCGGCGGAAGAGATTTACGGCACCTATCGCTGGGGCCGGTACGACATGATCGTGCTGCCGCCCGCCTTCCCCTATGGCGGGATGGAAAACCCGGTGATGACTTTTCTTACGCCGACTTTCATTGCGGGCGACCGGAGCAATACCGGCCTCATCGCACATGAACTGGCGCATAGCTGGTCCGGCAATCTCGTAACCTATGCCAGCTGGCGCGATGGCTGGCTGAACGAGGGCGTCACCTCCTACCTCACCAACCGCATTTCCGAAGCCGTGTTCGGGGTGGAGCGCGCCGAGCAGGAGCGCGCGCTGGAATTTGCAGGGATCGAAGGCGCGCTGGAAAGCCTTGGCAATGACAATCCGCGCACCGCGCTGCGCACGCCGGACGAGCTGAACCCGCTCGAATACAATTCGGCCATCATGTACGATAAGGGCGCGCTTTTTCTGCACACCGCGGAAAGCATCATCGGGCGCGAGCGTTTCGATGCCTTTATGCAGCAATGGTTCGATGAGAACGCGTTCCAGCCTGCGACCTCCGAAATGTTCCTTGCCGCGCTGCGCGAGAATGTCGTGCAGGGGGACGAGGAGCTGGAAGAGGCGCTGATGCTGGACGAATGGATTTACGGCACCGGCCTGCCGGAAAACGCCGTGCGTCCGGGCGAGGATGTGTTCGGCACCGTCGACACTGCCGTTGCCGCCTATGCAGACAGCCGCGAGCTTCCCGATGCCGAGGCATGGGCCAGCTGGAATGCGTTCGAGCAGCGCCGCTTCCTCGAAGAGCTGCCCGAAGAGCTGAGCAATACCGAGCTTGCCGCGCTGAATGAATCGCTGGGCCTATCGGAAACCGGCAATAACGAAGTGCTGTTCCTCTGGCTGGAGGCCGCGCTACGTAACGAATATGACCCCGCCGTGCCGCAGGCCGAGCAGTTCCTGGCCAGCGTGGGCCGCAACAAGTTCGTCGCCCCGCTGTTCAGCGCATTGTGGAGCACGGGCGATTGGGGCCGACCCATCGCCACGCGCATTTATGAGCAAACGCGCGGCAGCTATCACAGCTATACGCGCGGCAATGTGGACGGGATCACGGGCTACAGCGCCTCCGATGCGGGCTAGGCAGCCGCGGGCGCAAGGAAGAGCAGGGCGGTGTATCCGGCGTAAAGCGCAAGGAACACCGCTCCTTCCCAGCGCTTGAGCGTCCAACCCGTTCGCAGGAACAGCAGCAGCAGGGCGGTGACGCCCAGCAGCACCCAGATATCGAGCGCGGCAATCTGTTGCGGCACCGCCAGCGGCTGCACCAGCGCGGTGATGCCGAGAATGCCGAACACGTTGTATATGTTCGACCCCACGACATTGCCCAGCGCCACGTCGCCGTGCCCGCGCAGCGCGGCGACGACGCAGGCGACCAGCTCCGGCAGCGATGTGCCAACCGCCACGATGGTGAGTCCGATGACCGCTTCGGATACGCCCCAACCTTGCGCCAGCGCGATCGCGCCCTCCACCAGCAGGCCCGCGCCGTAAATGGCAGCTGCGATGCCGGCGATGGTCATTACCGCGAGCGCAGGGGTGCCTTTCGAGAGCGGGGTGGCGGGCGCGGCGACGGCATCTGTTGCCAGCGCCTCGTGCATTTGCGCCGCAGCGTCGCCCGATTGCCTCTCCGACAGATAGGCCCAGAGGATATAGCCGATCAGCGCCGCAATCAGCGCGATACCGGCGATACGCCCGATCCCGCCCGCCAGAACGCAAGCGAGCGCGGCGAGCGAGGATGCCGCCAGCGCAATGCCATCGCGCTTGAAGGCTGCACGATTGGCGGCAAGCGGCAAGATCACTGCCGTGACGCCGAGGATCAGGATGATATTGGCGATATTGGAGCCGACCACATTGCCAACCGCGATATCGCTCGATCCGGCGAACGCCGCCTGGATGCTGGTCGCCAGTTCGGGCATGGATGTGCCGAAGCCGACAATGGTGAGCCCCGCCAGCAGCGGCGAGACGCCGAGCTTTTCGGCTATGCCGACCGCCCCGCGCACCAGCAATTCGCCGCCCAGCGCCAACAGCGCGAGACCGGCCAGGATCAGAACGGCAACGGACATATCGACATGCTCCAGACCGTGCGATCGGCAGCGGTCTTGCAAAGCAAGTTTCGCGCGGCACGAACGGTTCCGGAATGCCCACACAAATTCCGCTGGCATCGCAAATGCGGTTCTATTAAACGCCCGCGCCAATGTCCGCACTGCGCGATCCCGTCCGGCTGATTCCCTTCCTGTTTGCGGGTTTCATCATTGTGGGCACCATCCTGCTTGCGATGCCTTTCTCCAGCGCATCCGGCGAGTGGACTTCGCTGGTGACGGCGTTCTTCACTTCGACCTCTGCCGTCGCGGTGACCGGCCTCATCATCGAGGATACGCCGGTCTACTGGTCGATGTTCGGCCAGATCACCATCATGGTGCTGTTCCAGATCGGCGGCTTCGGCATTATGACCGCAGCCACGCTGCTCGGCCTCGTCGCCGGGCGGCAATTCGGCCTGCGCGACAAGATGGCGACGCAGGTGGAGCGCAGCCGGCTGGATATCGGTGATGCCGGATCGGTGCTGAAACTGGTGCTGAAGATCACGGTGGTCGTAGAATCCGTGCTCGCCACCATCCTCGCCATCCGCTTTGCGACCGTGCACGATTATGCTTGGGAAGCGGCAATCTGGCACGGCATCTTCCACGCTATAAGCGCCTTCAACAATGCCGGTTTCTCGACCTTTTCCGACAGTCTGATGGGTTTCCAGACCGATCCGGTCATCCAGGTTCCGGTGATGCTCACCATCATCCTGACCGCGCTGGGCTACCCCGTGATGCAGGAATTGCGCGCACGGCCATTGCAGTTTGCCAAGTGGACGCTGCACACGAAGATTACCGTGTCCGCCACCATCGTGCTGCTGCTGGTGGGCTTTTTCGCCACGCTGGGCATGGAATGGGACAATCCCGATACGCTTGGCCCCATGTCGACCGGCGCCAAGGTGCTCAATTCGTGGTTCCATTCGATCACGCCGCGCACCACCGGCTTCAACACGCTGGATATGGGCGCGATGCGCGACCAGACCATCGTGCTCAATTATATCCTCATGTTCATCGGCGGCGGCAGTGCAGGTACGGCGGGCGGCATCAAGATTACGACCTTCGTGGTGCTGCTGATCATCGTCTGGTCGGAAATCCGCCGCCAGCGCGATGCGGTGGTGTTCGGCCGGCGGATCGAGCGAGGGGTGGAGCGGCAGGCGCTCTCCATCGCCACGTTGGGCGCGACGCTCATCATGCTGGCGACCATGTACCTGCTCTCCATCACCGGCCTGCCGCTGCGCGATGTTCTGTTCGAGGCGATCAGCGCCTTTTCGACCGTGGGCCTGTCCACCGGCATCACTGCCGACCTTCCGCCTTCGGGCCATATCGCGCTGTGCGTGCTGATGTTCGTAGGCCGCGTGGGAACCATCACCGTGGCCACCGCGCTTGCCCTTGGTGCTGCCCAGCACAAACCCTATCGCTATCCCGAGGAGGCCCCCATTGTCGGCTAAACGCAAACCTGTTCTCGTCATCGGCCTGGGCCGCTTCGGCGGTGCCGTGGCGCAAACGCTGGAGCGCATGGGGCACGAGGTCTTGGGCGTCGATACCGACCCCGCCTATGTCCAGCAATTCGCCGGCGAACTGACGCAGGTGGTGGAAGCCGACTGCACAGAGCTGGATTGCCTGTCCCGCCTGGGCGCAGGCGAGTTCGAAAGCGCGGTCGTCGGCATCGGCTCCGACATTGAGGCGAGCGTGCTGACCGTGCTGGCGCTGATCGATCTGGGCGTGCCCAATATCTGGGCCAAGGCCACGAACGAAAAACATGGCCGCATCCTGCAAAAGATGGGCGCGCATCACGTCGTATTCCCCGAGCAACGCATGGGCGAGCGCGTGGCGCGCCTGCTGAACGAGCGGCTGCTCGATTTCATCAGCTTCGAGGACGAGTTCGCCATCGCCAAGCTGGCCGCGCCTGCCAGCATTGTCGGCGTGCCGCTGGTCACCAGCGAGTGCCGCAAGAAGCACGGCGTCACCGTGGTCGGCGTGAAGCGCGAAGGCGAGGATTTCATCCATGCGACCCCCGACACGCTGATCCTGCCCGATGACCTTGTGGTTGTTTCCGGCCGCACCGAAGACATCGAGGCTTTCGCCGCGATCGGGTAGCGCCTGCACTAACTGCTTTTTCCGCTTGCCGAAAAAGCTGCCGCACCGCACAATCGCGTCAATGCTGCGCCAGTACGAACTTGTTGAGCGGGTCAAGGATTATGACCCCGACGCCGACGAGGCGCTGCTCAACCGCGCCTATGTGTACACGGTGCAAAAACACGGCAGCCAGAAGCGCGCCAGCGGCGATCCGTATTTCAGCCATCCGGTAGAAGTCGCCGGGCTGATGACCGACCTGAAGCTGGACCAGCAGACCATCATCACCGCGCTGCTGCACGATACGGTGGAAGATACGCTCGCCACCATCGACGATATCGAGGAAAATTTCGGCACCGAAGTCGCCCGGCTGGTGGACGGTGTCACCAAGCTTTCCAAGATCGAGGCCATGCCGGAAAACGAGCGGGCGGCGGAAAACCTGCGCAAGTTCCTGCTCGCCATGTCGGAAGACTTGCGCGTGTTGCTGGTGAAGCTGGCAGACCGGCTGCACAATATGCGCACGCTGCATCACATCAAGAAGCCGGAAAAGCGCCGCCGAATCGCCCGCGAAACGATGGATATCTACGCCCCGCTGGCAGAGCGGGTGGGCATGTACGAATATATGCGCGAGATGCAGCTGCTCGCCTTCGAGCAGCTGGAGCCGGAAGCCTATCACACCATCACCAAGCGGCTGGACCAGCTGCGCCAGAGCGATGCCGGGCAGGTCGACCGCATCGCGCTCGACATCAAGCAGGCGCTTTCGGGCGCCGGGCTGGATACGGAGATATGGGGCCGCGAGAAGCACCCCTATTCGATCTGGCGCAAGATGGCAGAGCGGCATGTCAGCTTTGAGCAGGTGACCGACATCATGGCCTTCCGCGTGCTGACCGACAGCGTGGAGGATTGCTACCGCGCGCTGGGCGTCCTGCACCAGACCTTCCAGTTCGTGCCCGGGCGCTTCAAAGATTACATCTCCACGCCCAAGAACAACGGCTACCGATCGCTGCACACCACATTGTTCTACGACCAGTCCATGCGCGTGGAGGTGCAGATTCGCACCCGCGAAATGCACCGCACCAACGGCTTCGGCCTTGCCGCGCACTGGGCGTACAAGCAGGGCGGGCAGGTGGACGGGCAAGTCGGCTGGCTGCGCGACCTGATCGAGATCGTGGAACAGAGCCACGATGCCGAAGAGCTGATGGAGAACACCAAGCTCGCCATCTACCAGGACCGGATTTTCGCTTTCACGCCCAAGGGTTCGCTTTTCCAGCTGCCCAAGGGATCGACTGCCGTAGACTTCGCCTTTGCCGTGCATACGGACCTTGGCGCGCAGACCGTGGGCGCCAAGATCAACGGCCGCCACATGCCGCTGCGCACGCCGCTGGGCAATGGCGACGTGGTGGAGATCATCAAGGGCAAGAATGCCGAACCGCAGCTGAGCTGGCTGGGATTCGTCGTCACCGGCAAGGCGCGCTCTGCCATTCGCCGGGCAGTGCGCCAGAAGGAGCGCAGCGAGATCGCCGAGATCGGCACCAAGCTGTTCGAGGAAATCACCGACCGCCTGCCTGCCAAGGTGGGCAAGAAGGCGATCCGGCAAGCTGTCGAGCGGCTCGGCATGAGCGATGTCGACGATTTCATGTACGCCATTGGCTCTGCCAAACTGTCCGATCGCGAGGTGATGGAAGCCGTTGTGCCGGGCAGCACAGCCGACCTGCCCAGCGATCCGCCGCAAGAACGCGCCATCTCCATCAAGGGGCTGACGCCGGGCGTCGGCTTCGACCTTGGCGAATGCTGCCACCCGGTGCCCGGTGACCGGATCGTGGGCCTGCGCCGCCCGCATGAAAGCGTGGAAGTCCACACGATCGACTGCCTGGAACTCGCCAATGGCGTGGATGCAGACTGGGTCGATCTGAGCTGGGGCGAACGATCCCAGGGCGCGGTCGGACGGCTGAACGTGGTACTTTACAACCGCCCTGGCACGCTGGCCGAAATGGCGGGCGCGTTCGCGCGCAATGCAGCCAATGTCATGCATCTGGAGCTGCTACAGCGCGACGATCCGTTCCACACCTATGCGGTAGATCTCGAAGTGCAAGATCTGGCGCACCTCACCCGCATCCTCAGCGCACTGCGTGCGACCGATGCCGTGGCGCAGGCGGACAGGGTCTAGACTGTCCTACAGCCTGTGTGCCGGTATATCGCGGCGGCGCTCTTTCTCATCGCTATCACCAGCCGCGCGCCGAAAATTCCCGGCGGAGTGTCAACTTCGCAAGATCCGCGATAACTGTTTCAAATTGCGTGATAAAGATCGCAAAATCGGCCGCTCCGGTCTGTCAGCTTTGTCAACTTTGCGGCTCCGCATCGACGCGTCGGACCGGCACCTCGACATTGCACACATCCACCCCGCCAGCAGGCACCGTGTAAAACGCATCGTCGCGATTGGCCCGCACCGCGACATAGGCGGCAAAGCTCTGGCTTTCCGTGCTGAGATATTCGAAGGACGGCGCGTCCTCCATCTCGCTGGCGAGCCGCACGGAGAGGATCGGCGTGCGCAAATGCGCCTCTTCCTCGCTGTAGAAGCCCAGTTCCCCGGAGCCGCGCGGCAGGCTGGAGAGATGCTCCATCCCGTCGATGATACGCCCGACAACGGCAAGGTTGCGATCCATATGCCGCTGTGGCTGGCCGATGATCGTGTAAAGTTCAGCACCGGTGCCGGTGTCGGGCGCGTAACTCCGGCCGACGCCGACATAGCCATAACAGTGGATGGGCCATGCAGCGTCCAGAGACATTGCAACGGGCCATCCGGCTACGGTGCCTACCAAAGACGCATAGGAGTCACGCGATCCAATAATGCGCGCCTCGGTAAAAGTGGCGGTCTCGTGATCTATACCGGCTTCATTTAGGGAATATGTCCGAGGCAACCGCACTTCGTAGGGTATAGAAGGTGATTCAATACCAATCGGAACCGGCTTCTCCTCCGTCACATCGCCCCATTGGGTAACGTAATTGTCCTGCACGCGGTTTATACTCGTGCCGTCCCACCAATGGGCACGGGCGAGGGTGCGGATATTCTCCACCCAGGGCTGGCTGAAGGGCGGGGGGATCAGCTGGATGACCACGCGCCGGTCACTGCCGTAACTGTCGGGGGCCAGGTCCATCACCAGCAGATCATCAGGTGCGATGGCGATCCATTCGCTGTCCTGCGCGGCGGCGACGACGGAGGTTGGCGTTGCCGGCTCGGGCTCTGCCTCCTGCGCGATGGCGGGAAGCGAAAGGGCGAGGGCGAGCGTGCTGGCGATCAGGTGTTTCATGCCGCCCATCCTGCCACCGCGTTGCCGGATGGCAAGCCCTAGCGAACCTGCTCTTCCAGCGTGTGCATGTCTTCGTCCGACAGGCCGAAGTGGTGGCCGATCTCGTGCACCAGCACATGCGCCACCAGATGTTCGAGCGTTTCATCGCCGCGTTCCGACCATTCGAGCAGGATCGGCATGCGGAACAGGCGGACGCGGTCAGGCATGGTGCCGGAATGTTCGATGCTGCGCTCGGTCAGCGGCACGCCTTCGTAAACGCCGGTCAGGTCGAACGGGCTTTCAATGTCCATTTCGGCAAGCAAATCGTCTTCGGCAAAGTCCTGCACCTGCATCACGACGGCGCCCAGATGCTCCGCAAAGGCAGGCGGGATGCGGTCCAGCGCGCGCTGCGCCATGGCCTCCATTTCGGCGATGGAAGGGGCGATGCCGATCGTCCGGGTCATGCTGCGCACTTAAGGGCGGATTGCCCGCTTGTCATCGCCCGCCCGCTCCGCTAGGTGCCCGCCTCTGCCAAGACAGGCATGCGGAGCGGTGGCCGAGTGGTCGAAGGCGCACGCCTGGAAAGTGTGTATACGGTAACCCCGTATCGAGGGTTCGAATCCCTCTCGCTCCGCCACCTGTAAGTCACTAATCTGCAAGAAAAATATACGGCTTGGAGAACGGCGCAGAACTGCGCCGTTCTGCGCCTCATCCGGTACTGCAGAGAATCCCAAATCTGCATCATTGCGCGCTAAATGCGGGACTTTCTCTCCTAGCCTTTTCGGAGGTACGGGATTCGGTTGTGAGGTTGGGGATCAAGTACCCAGCAACTTCTGCTGATCTGACCAGCTCGCTGGAAGTTCGACGGTCCGGAGTCGGCTAGGAGTTAGCGCGACTGGTTGAGTGCCCGTAGCAACGGCCTCAACGATCTGCGGGGACAAGAATGCCAGTCGCACCATGCGGGTGACGTATGATGCTGTTACATCGTGACCCCGCGCAAACTGCGCGATGCTTTGCTGGCCCGATACGATCTCTTCCCACCAGGATCTTCCCTGTTGAACGAGACGCAGCAGCGTTGCATCGACCTGCTTGATACCGCTGCGTCCGTTCGACTGAACGAGTTGCAGCGCTCTTCCGGTTCGTTTGAGGCAGACGTCTATTGCTAGCGTGGGATTGCGAATGGGCTGTGTTGCCGGAAGGCTCAGTTCGGAGGCACGCCCAGTTGCATGGAGTGAGATATCCAAGTGCTTGGCAGAGACCTTCACATGCTCGATCAGCGGACGGATCGAGGATACCTGTTTTTCCCGAATGCGTGCTGCCAGCGCTTCAGCTTTCGTCGATAGGGATGACAAGCTGCTCGCGGATAACTCGCCGCCCATTTGTTCAATCAGCGCAAGCGGTTGCTCGAGTTCGCTTGCCAGTCGTTCGATGACCGCACCTTCGAGCTCTTTTGCAGGTATCCGCCAGCCCTCGGCGGTCCTGCCACCATCGTGCTGAAGCGATCTGCTGACATAAAAGCGATAGCGAATCTTGCCTTTACAGGCATGGCTTGCGACCAGCGGCTCACCGCTTTCATCAGACACTTTGCCTGCCAGCATGCTGGGCGATCGGATTGACTTCGATCGCTGCTCGCCTTGCCGGTTCTCGCCCAGCCTGCATTGCACGGCGTTCCACACATCGCGGTCGATGATCGGCTTGTGCTGTCCCTTGTAGGTCCGATCCTTGTGCTGGATTTCGCCGATATAAATCGGGTTAGAAAGTATCCGGTAGATCTGGCCCCTTGTGAAGAATGAACCGCCAATCGCTTTGCCCGAGCGCAGAGTACGCTTGGGCACTTTGATCCGTTCGTCAATAAGCTGGTCGAATACGAGCCGAACGTTGCCATACTTGCGATAACGCTCGAACAGGTCTCGGATGATAACAGCATGTTCTTCGATGATCCGGAGCGTTCGCCCGTTCGGCTCATAGCCAAGTGGAGATACCCCGCCCATCCACATACCCTTGGCCTTTGAAGCAGCAATCTTGTCGCGGATACGCTCAGCGGTAACTTCGCGCTCGAACTGCGCAAAGCTGAGAAGCATATTGAGGGTCAGGCGCCCCATACTGTTGGTCATGTTGAAAGACTGGGTCACAGAGACGAAGCTGACCTCCGCTTTATCCATGGTCTCGACCAGCTTAGCGAAGTCGAGCAGCGAACGCGTTAGGCGGTCGACCTTGTAGACCACCACGATATCGATTTTTCCGTCGCGAATGTCCTTTAAAAGCCGCTGCAGAGCAGGGCGCTTCATCGTCCCACCAGAGATACCGCCATCGTCGTAACTGTTCCCGATTAGCGACCTGCCTTCCGATGTCTGGCTTGTGATATAGGCAGCGCAGGCATCGCTCTGGGCATCGAGCGAGTTAAAATCCTGCTCTAGTCCTTCCTCGCTTGATTTGCGGGTATAGATGGCGCAGCGGACTTTCTTCATGCGGCTTTCGCTTTGTCTCGCAAGCCGAAGAAGGCAGGGCCTGACCAGCGCGTTCCAGTGATCGCGCGCGCGACCTCGCTTAGCGAGTTCCATTGGCGGCCATTCCATATGATCTCGCCAGCATCGCCGATTGTGACCACGTGGACCTTGCCGCCATGCTCGCGCGCCAGCCGCATGCCGGGTTTGAGGTCGCGTGTGATCGCTTTACTGCTTGCACCTGTATTCAATGCCTGCTTCGTCTTTCGCGACAGCTTCCCCAGCGCTTTGGCCTGCAGTTCGTAGCCAATCGCGAGGCGAAGCAGCGCTGCGCTTACATTGGGAGCTGGTCGACCGGTGAGCTTCACCCACCGGTCCTTGAGCTCGGGCCTATTGCGTGCCTCCAGCTCGACAAGCTGCTCGTCGAGCCTGTTCATACTCTCGCGCTTGCCGTGATAAGATAATGCGAGACTCCATCGAAAGCCTTACGTTCGATTGTGTAGCCTTTCTTCTTAAGTCCGGTCATCGCGGCCCGAGCCGTGTGTGGTTGCCAGCCTGTGGCCTTCACAATCTGATCGAGCGTCGCGCCCTGCTTCCGCTTCAGAAGCGCGATGACCTTCCCGATTTTGGTCTCGCGCGGCGGCGCTGTCTTGGTCGCTTTAGCGGCAGGTTTCTTCGGCGTCTTGGTTGTCATGTGTGGTTCTCCTTCTTGGCGAGCACGCAGGATTGCGGCTCCCACCACTCAAAGCCCCGCGAAACCATGCTCGGCGGGGCTGGCAGCGGATCGGCAGAAGCGATCCGGTCCGGACACCAATGCTTGCTGTCGCGGCGAAGTCGAATGGAATGTGCGGGTGTCAGCTATCTTCGTGAGAAGACCGAGAGCGTGCGATGTGATTTGCGCGGGCGGCGGCTGCGAACGCGGACAGCGCCTCCGTTACTTCGCAGAGATGATCGATGCGCTTGTTCTGCGAATCGGCATCATCGGGCCATATGCGGATCAAGAGAGGCGTCGTGTCTTCCATCAAGCATGCCGCCTCGAGCAACAGGCGGGAAGTTAGGTCATGATCCGGTTTGGTAGCCATGCCGCCGACATGCTCTCTTGTCCGGCGAAGTCCAGACGCAGCTTTCATACAATGTCCGCTTTGCGCCCCAATCTCGGCCATCGGAGATACGCGCGAGGGAACCCGGAAGCTGCCGTTCGTTAAACAGAAAATGGAATGGCAGCTAGGCGCCCCATTTGCCGCCAATCACAGAATTTCGATCTTCGGACCCGGACGGGCGGCTTTGCACATGCTATCCGGCGAAAACTCGCCAAAGCCGAACATCTGGTCCTCAAATACGGATCTAGTAAACCGCCAGCCGCCAATCGGCAGCGGTCATCTCGGTGACGTTATGCGCGCCAGCCTTTGTTCGAGACGATGTGCCAGCCACTGGAAAGTGTGATCGGCGGTCAGCGCGAGTTCCTCGAGCAGATCGTAGAGTTGGACGCCCGCATCGCGCTGCTGCTGGTAGAAACGCTCTACATACGCATGCAGAATACTGAGGTTTGACTGCTAAGGGACGTCAGCCTCGGTTGGGCTGCCGTCCATTCTTGAGTTCGGAAGCTAACGAGCAACTTTGACCGTGCGGGACCATTGTGCGCGCGAGCCGATGAGCTTGCGAACCGCATAGCAACTTACCCGTAGCGTCGCGTCACCGGTGGACTGCGGCCTCGGCGGTGAAGAGCAGCGGCCTTGGCACTCAGCTCTTCGGACGCTGCAGAGCGCGTCCAAGCCCGCTGCCCTACGACATCGGGGGGAAAAGCGGATCGACGACTGGCGGCGCCACGGTCTCCGGGCTACTTCCGGACGGACATGATGCAAGACGACTTCTCCGCACGAACGATGGATTGGTATCTCGCCTGCTTCGGTCCGGTCCGGCAAGGCGATCGGGTCGAGCGCGTCCATCGTTTCCTCGAAGAGGCGCTCGAGCTCGCGCAGGCGCAGGACTGCACGAAGGAGGATGCGCATGCACTGGTGGAGTACGTGTATTCGAGACCGAAGGGAGACATCGGCAACGAGGTCGGAGGGGTGATGATCACGCTGGCGGTTCTGTGCGAGATCGCAGAGGTGTCGATGCAGGAGGCCGGCGAGGAGGAGCTGGCACGTAACTGGAAGCGGATGGATGCGATCCGCGCGAAGCGGAGGGACAAGCCTGCCGGCAGTCCGCTGCCCCAATGAACAGGGGTCTGGAACGCCTTCCGCCGGTGCGGGAATGAATACCGAAGCTCGACATGCTCCAGATCAGCTATCTCGATGCGACGACGCGCGATCTCGCGACACGGGAGGGGGTCGCCGACGAGAGGCTCGGTCCCGCCGACGCTCGCGCCCTGCGCACGCTCATCGCGGAGGCGGAGGCCTTCGAATGCGCTGCGCAGTTCATGGAATTCCGAGGCATCGACCCAGACGCGGGGGATTCCCTCGAGGTCCCTTTCGGCCTAGGGGGCATCGCGAAGTTCGCGCCGGTGCATCGGCGACGGGTCAAGGACGGGCATGAGCCGCCCGGATGGGACGAAATCAAGAGACTCATGCTGAAGGAGGTGTCCGGATGACCGAGCAGGCCCAACACGACTGGTTCTCGCCGGTCGGCGACAGCGTCCTCGCAGCCATGCGGCGTCGAGGCGTGAAGGCCGATTCGCTCAGCCAAGCGCTGCAGGGCGGCCGTGACGAGCTGCGCGCCATCCTCGCAGGGCAGACCGACATCGGCGATCGGACGGCGACGATCCTCGCCCGGATTCTCGGTGGAACGGCGGCGTTCTGGACGACGAGGCAGAAGAACTTCGAAGAAGCGCTCGGTCGATCCATCGATGCCCTCAACGAGAAGGAGAGCGAGGTCTGGCTCGGGACGATACCCATTCCGACGAGGCGACGTCTTACCAAGAGCAACCGTAAGGAAGAACTTCAACGTCGCCTGCGTTACTACGGGGTCTCGTCGCTTTCGGGTTGGCAGCGTCGCTACGTGCTGGATCGAACGGCCACCCGATTCCGCTCTTCCAACTCGTTCACGTCCGACGAAGGGTCGTTGTCGCTCTGGCTGCGTTCAGGCGAACTGGAAGCGGCGATGGTCGACACCAAGAGCTGGGACGCGAAGCGTCTAAGTGAACTTCTCCCGGAGATCCGTGCCCTCTCGCGCTTCAGCAACCCGTCCGTATTCGTCCCGAAGCTGCAAAGCCTCCTCGCTAAGGCCGGGGTCGCGTTCGTCTTCGTCCGTGCGCCGAACGGCTGCCGCGCCAGCGGTGCGAGCCGGATGGTCGCGGCGGACAAGGCGATGCTGCTCGTGAGCTTCCGTCATCGCTCCGACGACCAGTTCTGGTTCACCGTGTTCCACGAGATCGGCCATCTCGTGCTCCACGGGGCCGAACCCTTCGTTGACCTCGACGGCGGCGACGCGGACGATCGGTTCGAGAGGGAGGCGAACGCGTTCGCGGAGGAACTCGTCGTACCTAAGAAGATGCAGCCGGAACTAACGGGCCTTCCCAACCGCAAGAAGGAGATCGTCTCCTTCGCCAGACGGGTCGGCGTGTCCCCAGGACTGATCCTTGGACAGATGCAGTTCAAGGGGCTCGCTCCCTTCAGTCGCAGTTCGAGACTCCAGAGGACATGGACCTGGAACGACATCGAAGCGGCCTTCGAAAGCTAAGGAGCCGGCCGGACTGACGTTCCGGTATCCGACCCGGCCTCAGCCTTTGTAATGCACGAAATGTGCGGGGTGCTTCTGCCAGTTGCAGAGCGCATCCTCCCATACCTTCATGCCGACCTCGACGCGCCCGTCCAGCTCGAGCAGCCATTTCTCGAAGGACGCCGTCAGGCGAGCGGGAGCCTTCGTCGATCCCGTGAACAGGAGCGACGCGCCGCGCAGCGGGCCGGTCGACCCGCGAAGGTAGGCGGAACCGGGCGTTGCATGCACGATCCCGTAGCGGTCGAGCATGGACACCCAGTCGAACCTGCCCAGCCGCGCGAATCCGACACAGGGTAAAGCGCGAAAGAATTCGTCGAAGATCGCCTCCCGACTGTTGCCCGCCTCCCGGACGAGCTGCGCGAACTTCGCTTCATGGCCACCGGCGCATCCGATCCAATTGGCATACTGGGTGATGGCGCGCCCGATCGGTCGCCGGGAGTCCGGTCGCATGCTCTCGTACCGGCGATGGCCGCCTTGGTCCCCGCCGACCTCCTGCCAATGCCGCGCGAGCCAGGTTTCGAGGAGATCCGGCTGCGCCTGCATCGAATTCCAGTCCGCGCGAGCGGTGCCGAGACGACCGTAGACGTCTCTCAGCCGCTTCCAACCACTGCCCGCCGGCTTGCCGAAGACCGTCATCAGGAAGACGAGCCAGGCCGCCTCGTCGATCTGGCCCCGCTGGAGGAGATGAACTAAGCCGAGTTCGGCCTCGAAGCGATCGTCGTGTGGATTGGCGCGAAACGCGGGGATGGCGCCGCGTTCCTGAAGTAACTCGAAGTAGCGCTCCCGCCGCACGCTGGCGACGAGCTGCAGGGCAAGCGTATCCCTCGACGCGTCGTCGCCAACACCTGGCAACTCGCGGACCTCGCGCGAATAGGCGTCCAGGTCTTCCGCAAACGCCTTCCGCATTTCGGCATATCTCGGCCATCTGGTCATCGAGCCACAGTTTCCCTCTTCCCGACGGGGACCACCCCGTCGCGGTCGTCCATGTAGGTATGGTATTCGCGGTGCGTCAGTCCCCGCATGGCCCGCGTGACCTCCCCGGCGTCGTCCGACCGGAAGTTGACCAAGACGAGCCGGGCAATGTCCTCGTAGTAGGAATCGAAACCGAGGCCATCGAAGTCCACAGCATCGCCATCTCGTATCCTAGTCTCGACCTGCATGAGCTTCGCGAATGCTTCGAAAGGATCGCCTGCCGGCATCGCAGGCATGGGCGCGATGCGATGGTATCCCTCGTGCAGGTAGCCACGGGCGGCGGCGAGATTACTCTCGTATATGTGCATGCTACCGGCGAAATGCACGTATTCGCCCAGGCCAAGCCTGAGCCGGGTGGCGACCATCTCCTGCAGCATCGTGAAGCAGAAAAGGTCATGCGGGAGGCCGATATAGGCGTCGTTTGACCGCATGGTCGTCGTCATGTGGAGTTGATCGCCGCGGCCATGGAACTGGAGGGTGGTCGTGCAGGGGACGTCGCGTTCAAGCGTCCTGTCAGCGGAATCGTAGATCTGGATGATCGCGCGGCGACTGCCGGGCTTTTCCCTCAGCGTCTCCAGGACGAACTGCAACTGATCGTAGTCGAAGCCCTTCTCGGGAAGCCGTCCGCGCAGACGCGGCCCGTAGGCGTCGGCGACCTCGCTCGGCGCGCCATCCTGCGAATAGTAGCGGTGGTATGGGTCCATAAAGGACGCCTCGTCCGTGCCGGACAGGTACCAGAGCAGTTCGCCGATCGCGCTGAAGGGCTTCGCCCGCCTCATCGAACGGCTAAGCCGCGCCCTAGGGTCGGTCAGTCGCAGCGTCGTGCCAATGGTGTCGAGATGCCGCCCCTTCGAACCGACGTTTTCGACGCCGGTCTCGAGAATGAACGGATAGAGCTGAGCCAAGAGGTCGTCAAGACCGTCCGCCCTGAACTCCATCGCGCCATTCCTTCTGCGTAAAGCACAGACATTTAGCCCATCGACAGTGCGGCGCCACCCCGCCCGTCCGCCCGTCCACAGTTCGTGATCAAGAAGCGGGTGTGGAATCGATATTCTACTGACGGTCGCGTTGTGTCGAAAGGAAGGCTGATCGGCACGGGGACCCGGAGTATTGGTCGAAAGCGGACAGACGCCCCGAACGCATTCCAGCAACGACTGCATGAGGATAAGACCCGTGGCCCGATCGACCAGCGTAGATTGCGACCTGCCGCGCTTCCGTGCCGCCGAAAGACACCCAGTCAACTAGGAAAGGAAGCCGATGCTGGCGACTGCGTCAGCACGCCAATGAGGAAGCCATGCTCGAATACAGAATGACATCGACGGACAATTGGAACGGAGCTATCGGCCAGTCGCTTGTCGAAGGCACGCCGGAACAACTGAAGGAAGCGCTACATTCCGTGGAAGCGTTCGCTTCGAGCGAGGTGCCTGTCGAACTCCTTCACGATGGACGGAGCTTCGCGTCCTGCGTGACTATCGCAGCCGAGGTCCTGGCGTGGCGTACAGACCGCTCCGCGCTGCGCCGCCCGACGATCGGGGTCAATACCTACCTTGAAGAGATACCCCTGACGTCAGGGCGCCGATAAAGGACGGCACTCAACCTGTTTAGACAGCACGCATCGACAAGTTCCACCAACGTTGGGCCACAAGGATCGTCACGATGCCTGCCTCGACACGATCCGTCGGGTCGTTGCCACCATCGTCGCGACAAAGCGGAAGATGAACCAGTGTGGGCAGCGCCATTCTGATTCAAGACCATGACAGTGGCGGATCGAACGCGCATAAGGAGGAATGGCTCTCCACCTGCCGAGCAAGATATCGCGGCTGATAGGCGACTACGCGACGTTGTGCGCACTGATCGGAATGATCCCGCATGAACTGGAGAAGCGCATCGTCGCCAGGCACTGCGCAGCGAAGCTGGACACGCTCGTGAAGCTGCTGCCACGTCTCAAAAACGAGATGATCTCCCATGAATGGATCGGCGGCTCGGACGCGACCGACCTGAACGCGGCAATAAGGCGTCTGCGGACAGACTACGAGGGTAGCCCTCTCGAGAAAGTTCGAGACTCGATGTTGGCGCACGCCTTGCAAGTTCCCCCAGCCAGCATTGTCTCGTCGTGGCTGGAGCTCAACGAGACGATGGTCACCATCCTCAACGACGACCTACAAGGGATAGACCGGAAGCTGGCGTCGCACCATCCAGGCTATCATGGCTTCGTAACGCATCCCGTCGCCGAGAACTGGCCCGAGAGCTGGTGCGACGAAGATCTCCTCGGCTCGGCAGATGCCATCCGCTTCGCCTCCCATCCGGCGGGCATCGCTTCCGCCGACGTCGCCTCGATGGTGCCGGGCGGTCACCCGGTCCAGGACGCCACGCTCAGGATGTCTGGTCTGATGACGTCCATCCGTCAGATAGATCGCATTGCGTTCCCGATGGACGGCTATCCGAACTGCCGCCGTCTGATGGCGGAGATCATGCTCGTCGACTACTGCGCTATGTGGGAGGGTCTCACCACCGGTCCGGTCAGGAACAACTACGGCGAAGACGAGCCCGGCCTCGGCGCGATGTGGTCGGAGGATGGCTGGAGCGGCGCCCATCTGCTCATCGATCTCGCGACCCACCCTCATCCAGACTTCAACGCATGGAGGGAGCAGCGCAATCGAAGTGCGGCACATGTCGACCCGGACATTCCGATCCAGGATATCGATCTGGACAGATGGCCCATGACTTTTGAAGAGCTGACGGTCGAAGCATACAGAGTGATGAATGCAGTCCAGGCCGCAGCCATGCAGGACATACGTTCGAGGATCGCCATGATGCCGTTACAAACAATCAAAGGAACCCTCGGTCTCGCCGGGAAGGAGGGCACGCGCTTCGACGGGCTATGAACCGTCCGGTTCGTAAAACGTCCAGATCGGATTCGTCGCTGAAACTACAGGCGACTCGTCCGTGCGGGCGACTTTAGTTACCTTCATAACTTCCAAGTCCTTCTGAAGCCCTGCGTGGCGGGAATGGCGGTGAACTTGCCGTAGCGCGTGTCGGCCACGTCTAGCGCCGCCATAAACCTTCTACGCTTTTCGATATTTTCCTAGCCATCGATCAGCGAGCGCTGTCGGCGTCCTGCGGTCTTAGGCAATTGCCGTCCTATCGGATTTCGATCTGGCGTCTTTGATCAGGCCGGATGCTGAAGGGCGGCTTTGCGCGCTCCGTCATTCAAAACCGGACGGTCTGCAGTCGGCCCAATTGCGGACGCAAAACGGGACCGCACCTATAGCCCGACCTCGCCTTCCCTAATGAAGGCAGGCTCGTTTTGTGGCAAAGCCGGTTTTTGTGTCTGAGCTACTCACTCAGAGACTGTAGTTTGGGTAAACCACATGCTTCGCCTTTCCAGAGCTGCCCTCAGCGCTGGGCAAACAGGTGTATGAGGTGTGCTACTGCCGCTTTCAGAAGAAGACGTCCGCAAGATCGCCTCAGCGAGGTCTCCTGCTAAATATCCCGCGTCACACATATTGTTGATCCGGGTTTGGCTCGCATCGTGGATCAATCCGAAACTGTGGTTTTGCTCGTGAACAAATGTATTCAGCAAAGCAAACTCGTCTGCAGTGAAGCGCCATAGGTTAAGGCTTACTTCGCCATTGCTTGGGTTATATGCAGCAGTGGTTCTGGAGAACGGATTCCACTTTCTCCAAGCGCGTAGCTTTGAGCTAGGAAGTCCTCCAGCCTCATCATACTTCGCTAGTAGCCAGCCTATTCGGCTACTATACAAGTCAGCCTCCGCATCCGCGGCATCGGTCAGCCGATTTTCCCAGACAATTGAACCTTCGGCATCAAGCTCCGTCAAAATTTCAGCGAATCTTGGATCACTGATCGCATCCGCCTGCATTTCCATTGCGGGCGAAATGAAACGCTGGTGTCTTTCGCCAAAAGTTGCACAGCCTCCCAAGAGTAGCGCCATTCCAATTGCTAGTGTCCAACGTGCTGTCATAATCTAGTCCTCGGTCGCTTCATTCGGCTGGCTCGACGATGGTTCACGCGTCAGCTCAATGTCGCTCGCAAATGAAATGCCTGAAGCGTCGGTCGCGAGCGTGGGCTCAATCGTCTGCAACGAGTAGGTCCGGGTGCTGCCATTAGGCAGGACGATCTCACCAGTATTCTCAAGCAGCAAGTCAAGCTCACCGCTCGCCAAATGCTGTGCGAAATTGTCCATCCTCAGAGTCGTTCGAACATCAACATCTGCTCCAAACGGCAGCTGAAAACCGGTCCTCAATTCGACGTCGAGCTCACGGGGCGAGATGATCGCCAGCCTGTATTGTGGGTTTACTCCTGAGTGGTGCGGATCAACCTCAAGGCGCAAGCGAACTGTCGGGCTACTTCTTCCCGAAACACCGAGTGTCACAGTAGGCGACCAGCCACCCCAGCAAGGACGGCGAGCCGAGCCAGCTATTTGCGTTCGTGCTCTCAAATCCATCTCGCTTTGGAGGACGAAACCAGTGTCGTCGGGGAGCAGTGTGAGCGGTCCAATAGTGTAGTCCACTCTCGTGGAATCTTCTTCATGTATTGCGACTCTGTATCCTGGCCTTATCGAACCAAAAACCCGACATCGACGACTTTGCCGCGCCAGGTCACCCCCTTTCGAAGTCTGACGGAACGTTATGGTCCGCTGGCCGAAATTTGATGCCCATTGCTGAAAGGGCCGGTATGCTATGCGCGTGCGAACGTCCTGGCCCGGTGTGCCAATTTCCTCAGTTCCTTCAGCAATTTCCGTTTCGAGGATATCTAACCGGCTCTGTGTGGCGCTGATTTCTGTCCGCAAGTCTGACGTTGAACTACACGCTGAAAGGCCAACCGCTACCGGCAGAGACAATGCAATACGTTTGATATTCGTCATTCTCAAAGTCCCTCTACGTTAGCGAAAACATGCACCCCATTCTCTAGAAAGAGAATGTTTTGGACAGCAAAGCGGCCTGTCGTAAGCGTCGTCGGAACATTGATATTTCCGCGGATGTAACTGCCATTGCCAGTGCTAATCCGGCCCGTATCAATCACCTGCGCATCAGCCCCGAAAGCGAAGTCCTGCGCCAACGGCAAAACCACGCCCGGCAAACTGTCGGTAAACTTGGAAGCTTCTAACTCGAGAAGTGACCGAACAAATCGCGCTTTTGTGAAGTTGAGCGGCCCCCACCGAAGGTCAGGCACCATTCGCGTTGCTATAATTCTCGCGGTAAGCTCTTCAGGCCTATCTGGATCCCTAACAAGCACGATCCTGGTATCAATCTCGATGCCAGCCTCAATTCCGCTTTGAAGGTCCACTGCATTTGCTGCGAGAGTGATTTCCGGGCTTCCAGGGCGGAAGTTTGTGGAAAAGGTGCCGACGGTGATCTCTAACGGACGCCCACCCGCATCTATCTCTATAGTCTGCCCCTCAACCTCGGAGAAAACGCGCTGGAAGACATCGACGTCAAGCGCGAGGTAGGCATCGTATCGCGCAGGGTCGTAGCTCCCCTGATCGATTCCAATTTGAACCTGTTGAGCATTGCTCTCGAGATATTGGAGCCTGCCAAGCTGCAGTTCCAGAATATCTCGCTCGGTAGAACAACCTGCCAGCAGGACAAGTGCTGCCAGTGCTAAGGGTCTCATTCTTCGCTCACCAGCGACACCAACTAAATTGCGCGATTGGGACACAATAGGCTCCTCTTGGAAATTGAGAGGAGTGCATGTGAGGTTTCTTCGGTGATGTCCGTGACAGCCATCACGCTTTGAGAGGTTTATCGAGCCAGCCTGCCAACATACGATTTAGTTTTCTAAGCGCATTGGCGCTTTACTGAGCTTGGCGCAGGCGCGCTTGGCAGATTTGTTGTGATCTTGCTCAAACTGCTTGGCGGAGCGAGCATCGCCTTGTAGCGGTAACCCATGCCCGACCGCGAGTTCGTCGCCATTGTTCAAGCCGCCTTGGGCTGCACAGAAAACTCGGCGCTTGAAGCGACGCAGTTCGCAGCGCGTCGGTTGTTGGAGCGCGCAAAGGTCGCGTATCATCAAGGGTCTTTCGTCCAGACCTGCAACATCATAATTTCTGGGTCCGCCGATCTTCGCCTGTTGAGTCAGGATGGCAAATACTTCCAGATGGCAACGGTAGAAGTCGGCGAGCTGTTCGGCGTCTATCCCGACAGCGCTGAAATCCCAGTTGACGTCATCGCCAGAGAGGGCGCCGAGTTCCTATCTTTCGATGCAGCCAGCCTCGCCAAAATGGCTCTGAACGACTCCAGTCTTGGTGCCGCGCTGGCAGAAAAATTTGCAATGCAGAACAGCGCCTTGCTTGGGAGGTTCGCGGCCCGCCTGACACTTTCCGCGTCAGGAAGAGTGTGTGAGCAATTGCTGCTGGCGATGGACGAAGACAGACGGGTTACACCGGTGCCTGTCATTTCAGCACTTGCAATCCTTGCGCAAACGACCCGTGAAACCGCCTCGCGCACAATCAGCAATCTGGAAAGGCGGGGCATTCTAACACGGCATGCCGACCACTGGCTGATAGTAGCTCCCAGAACTTTGGAAGATGCGTTGGTCTGATCAGCTGTCAAATATCTGATAGACGTCGAAGGTGCCGTTGGCTGCCTTCACTTCGCCCAAAGGATCGAGCACAAGGTCCGGTGTTTGTGCAAGAGCCGAAAACGCAAAGGCTTTGGTCGCGCAAAATTCTCCAGCATTTGTTACAGCCAACAGTGCGATCACGCGCTGGTGTGGCTGATCCGGATCGCCTTTGTGCGGAACGTGACGATGATCAGCGGCAACTGCGTCTCCCCGGGCGATATGCTGAGCCGCCAAAGCCAATGCAGACGAAACATCCCTACAGATCTGAGTTTTGGGCGGCTGTTTCACAGCCTGTGTGGCGAGAACAACAAGATTACTGCCCGGATTTACTATCTGACGCGCCATGCCGGGCGCGCGATCTGTTGTCAGGATTATACGCGCGCCGTCTGCACGCGTTTGAGCGGCATTTGGGCTGGCACGATCTTTTATTCTCAAGCTACACATAACGGTCTGCATTGCTTTGGCATCGTAAACTGCCAAACCTTCAGCAAGACTTTCGGCAAGCGAAACTGCCGCTGGATTTGGCCCATCGCTATTGGCAAGGCAATCGACAGTTTCAGCTGCCTCCAGCACGGCATCGAACCTGTCACCCCAAGCATGATCGACTGCCAGCACTGAGTGCTCGCGGAAGAGTGCGCGCGGGCAAGGCAAAATGACATGCAAAGCGCCGCCGCGTTCTAGGAGGCACTCCGCAACCATTATGTCAGAGCCAGCAGCAAGCGCGCCGTATGCAAAGCCTATAGAGTGTTGATCGAGGGTCTGGGTTATCGCGGGACGCAGTTCCTCATCGTCTAGGGCAACGGACATAATGCCAGTGTAATGCAGGCATTGGGGCGGTTGGAAATCCGATAGCCAATCTGTTTGCAGACCAAGTGCGTCGCTGATCAAGGCGAACTGACTGATCGTAACCGCACGATCTTCCCAAGCCTTTGGGGCAAGCGCCACTGCGCCGGTCAGTGCCTGTCTCGCCTCGCTTGACTTGCGGAGAAGGAGCAAGGCTTCGGCATATGTTGCATGCCGCCAATATGGCGTTTCCGCCTCGTCCGGATTCGCGTCCAGAGCGTTCAGTGTTTGCTGCGCGAGCTCTCGTGATTGTTCCTCCTCGCCCGCTAGCAGGGCAAGGGTCGCTGCATTGATCAGCGGATAGGAAAGATGCTCTGCGCCGACGGCGCTTGCATAAAGGTCGGATGATTGCCGAAACAAGGCTCTGGCCTCATCGCCATCGCTCCGTTTGGCGCGCTCTTTAAGCAGGCGCCCGCGCAGCAATAGAACAGCCGGATCCTCCGCGTCTTGGCTGGCTGCAAAGTCCTCCAGCAAGCCAAATGCCCGGTCGAGATTTCCCGACCGGGCGTGGCGAATGACGCGGTTGCGGATGCTATGCGTTTTCATGAAATCATATTTCAACAATTGTTTCGTCGAGAGCGGCTCACCCGATTATGGGTCGGATGGCAACATCAAGAAACTGCCGATGGGTGGGTGCGCCCCGCCGTGGTTAGGCAGTTCCTCAAGCTGCGGCGTATTGCGTTTGTAAGGCATCGAGACCCATGGGAGATTACCATCGGGATCAAGCAAGTTAAAATAAAAGGGTAAGCGGATGGGACCGCTCCGTTTTAGAGGCAGTCCGGGACGGCCGTTTGCAGGCAAGAACACCCGTTGATGCTCCAGGACAAAGGAAGCCCAACGCGGTTCGCCCGCTGCCGGCGCATGTTGCCTTGGATCTTCTATGATTGGCTCCATTATCGTACCGTTGCATCCGAATGATTCCAGCGGTCGGGTGTCGTGGAAGAACAAGCTTTGGCCGTGGTCGTAGCCTGACCCCGGCTTTTTCCCGGCGTTGAGATAAATCGCATAAAGATGCCTGCCCTTCTCGACACTTATATCAAGCAGGCGGTCATTCGGTACCAAAGGATCGACAGGTTGCTGTGGTGTTGGGTCCCTCTCCCAATTGCCGCCAATCAATTGCTCTAGCACTTTGTAAGCATCTTCATTCGGCTTGATTTTGAACTGCTTTATACGAGAAAAATACGCATCGAATGTTCCTGATGTCTGCACTTCGTGAACGACAATTGATTTGATTTTGTCATTCGTCATAAGTCTTTCCTTCCTACTCGAAAACCTGTCTGCGATATTCGCGCCACCGCGCGTTGGCCGGGTCGCGCTCGATCAAGAGGGCGTTTGTCGCCCGTGCTCGTTCGAAATAGCTGTTTGCCGCTTCTTCCTGCCCTATGCTGCGAAGCAATGCTGCATGGCGCACATGGATTTCCATCGAAAGCTCGCGCCGCAGCATATCTTGCGGATCGTCGGCAACCAGCTGCTCTGCAATCTGGAGATAACGCTGCTGTGCGGTTTCGGAGATGTCCGGCTCCCCTGCGCGCAGCGATGCCATCGCCAGCCACAGATTATGATAGGCTAGGTCATACAGCCCATCATCACGTTCCTCGCTGACAGTGTTAAGGCGCCGATCGACCATTTCGATAAGCTCAAGATTTCGGTCAACCGCATTCCGGCAGGCGGAAAAGTCTGAAAGTGGCGCTCGGTCGCGGCTTACTTGCGCGGCGCAGATGTTGCCTTGCGCGTAGGCTGCAAGCCGAACCCATTCTTCTCGCTCGTTGCCCCAGTCTGCACTGCTTTCGAGCAGTTCGAGCACGGGCTCCCAGACCATCAGTGCGTCCGAATATTCGCCCCGTTCGAAAGCAAGAAGCGCAATGCGGTTCTGTCCTTCTGCATGACGGAACATTCTGTAAGGATCCCCCGGGCCATCTTCGAGAAGCGCCTGCGTTTCCGCTAAAGAATCACGGTAATGTGCTTCCGCTGCGTCGAAATCACCGAGAGCCTGATCATCTTGCCCCAACCGCATAAGCGACAGTGCCCTCAAGTCGCGGCTGTCATTGGCGAGGCGGGCAGCATCCCCCTGTCGCTGATAATATTGCTGAACGCGCTGATTGACTGAACTCATCAAATCGATTCGTCCGACTTCGGTCAGTTTGCCGCGCAGATCAGTCACCATGAAGTCAACCAAGCCTTCAGCTTCAGCGCGCTGCTGTTCGGCGGTTTCACGAGCTTGGATTGCGACATATGTCATGATTGCCATGGCTACCATCACGACCGAAGCGAGCGCCGTGACTGCCATCACGCGGCGCAATTTTCTTTGCGCATCGCGTTGCAACAACTCGGTTAGCGGAACGTGGGCGAGGCCTGCGATGAGTTTTAAAAGACCAAGGCGACGCCCGTCGCTGTTAGCGCGGAAATCGGCGGCAAGAGGCTCTGCTGTCTTATCTAACTTAGAAAGGGCTGGGGGAAAGGCTTTCTTTGGCTCGCCCGATGCGAGCGCCAGTAAAATCGGCCTTCCAGGATGCAATTCGCGAAAAACCTCAATCTCGCGATTGACCCATTGCGAGGCGGCGGCATTTGGAGAGCAAATGACGACCAAAGCATCGGAGCGCTCCAACGCAGCCTTGACTTCAGCAGTGAGACTGGTCGCTGCGGGAAGTTCCTCGCGATCGAGAAATACCGGCAGCAGCTTCTTGTTGAGCTGGCCGTCTGGCGTTTCGCTCTGGGTGACTTGCTTAGGAAATCGATAGGTCTGCAAGCGTGAATGTAGCCATTTTGCGAATGTCGCATCTGCATGGCTGTAACTGATAAACGCGCAGTATCGCTCCACCATCGTAGCACGCCCTCCTTATCTGCGTAGAAAGCCTCACATAAACTGCGAGATGTAGCAATGGCAGCGGAAAACGCTGTCAGGGCAAGCGCGCCAGTGAGCGGAAGGGCGGCATTGGCCTAGGGGTGATGCGACGTTCATCAACGGCTCGTCAACAGCTTGGCAGTTTTAAGAGGCTCAACTCCGAATTCCAGACATTCCGCTTCCGGCCCAACTCCAGTCGAAATGTCTAAAGCAAAGTGTTCATCACATCATCAATCTGTTCGCTCTGCCAACCGCTGTTATCGTTATAGCTATTGCATCGTGGACTTTGCCAGATAAATAAGCCTTCGGGGTCACAGTATCATGGCAGATATGGAAAACGATATGGCGGCAGTGCCCGCCGATCCGGCGCTGGCGAGCTTTGTCCTCCTCGCGCAGTTTCTCGGCGTGCCTGCTGAACCATCGCAGATCCATCATGATCGCGGGCAGGGCGATCGCCCCTACACTTTTGATGATTTAGTGCGCATCGCCAAAAAGCTGGAACTGATTGCCCGGCGCAAGGCTGCGCCGCCTGAGAATCTGCCAAAACTGCCGACCCCGTCACTGATCGCATTGGCCGGCGGTGGAACGGCCATGCTGCTCAAAGTCGATGACGATATTGATGCGGGTACGCGGTATATGGTGATGCTGCCTGACGACCAGCGCCCACAAATCTGGTCGCAGGAAGATGTCGAAACGCGGTTCCAGATCGAAGGCGGCAAGGTCGATCTGCTGCTGATGACGAGCCGCGAACACATTGCCGGACAAAAGCGCGCCTTTGATTTTAGCTGGTTCATCCCCGCCATCGTCAAATATCGCAAACCCATGCGCGATGTTCTGCTGGGCAGTTTCTTCCTGCAGCTATTGGGCCTTGCATCGCCGATCTTCTTTCAGCTCGTGATCGACAAGGTATTGGTCCACCAGTCCATGACCACGCTGGAAGTGTTGGCCATAGGGCTTGCCACGGTGCTGGTGTTCGAGACGATGCTGTCGGGTCTGCGCAACTGGCTGTTTGCGCATACCACCAACCGTGTCGATGCAGAATTGTCCGCAGCATTGTTCCGTCATCTGGTCGCGCTTCCGCTTTCGTATTTCGAGGCGCGGCGCGTGGGCGACAGCGTGGCGCGAGTGCGCGAGTTGGAGAATATCCGCAACTTTCTCACCAGCAATGCCGTGACGGTCGTGATCGATCTGTTCTTCACGATCGTGTTCTTCGTAGTGATGTATCTCTATTCGCCGTTGCTTACCCTGATCGTGGCGCTGACGATCCCTGTCTATGTGCTGATCTCTGTCTTCATCACGCCGCCGCTGCGTGCGCGATTGGACGAGAAATTCAAGCGTGGAGCGGAGAACCAGGCGTTTCTCGTGGAAACCGTCACCGGTATCGGCACGCTGAAAAGCATGGCGGTGGAGCCGCGTATGCGTGACCGCTGGGAGAAGCAGTTCGCAGGCTATATCAAGACTGGCTGGGACGTGACGGTGCTGTCGACATGGGGCAGTCATCTGATCCAGCTGGTGAGCAAGCTGACGACAGTGGCCATCCTGTTCTTCGGGGCGAGGGCTGTAATCGCGGGCGAATTGACCGTCGGCAGCCTCGTTGCTTTCAACATGCTGGCAGGCCGCGTGGCACAGCCGATCCTGCGCCTGTCACAGCTGTGGCAGGATTTCCAGCAGGTGCGTATCTCGGTGGATCGGCTCGGCGATATTCTCAATTCTCCGGCCGAGCCTGAACACAATCCCAACCGGGCAACCCTGCCGCCGATCAAGGGGCAGGTGGAGTTCGACAAGGTGCGTTTCCGCTATCGCCCCGACGCGCCCGAAGCCTTGCGCGGCGTCAGTCTGGACGTGAAAGCGGGTGAGATGCTGGGAATTGTCGGCCCGTCGGGAAGTGGCAAGTCGACCCTTACGAAGCTGGTGCAACGGCTTTATGTGCCAGAGCAGGGGCGCGTGCTGGTGGACGGCACTGATCTTGCGCTGGTCGATCCGGCCTGGCTTCGCCGACAGGTCGGCGTGGTGCTTCAGGAGAACATCCTGTTCAACCGCTCGGTGCGCGAGAATATCGCGCTGAGCAATCCGACCATTCCGATGGAACGCGTCATTGCCGCTGCAGAAATGGCGGGCGCGCATGAGTTCGTTCTCACCCTATCGCATGGCTATGATACGGTGATCGAAGAGCGCGGTAGCAATCTGTCTGGCGGCCAGCGCCAGCGCCTTGCCATCGCACGCGCGCTGATTAGCGATCCGCGCATACTCATTCTCGACGAAGCGACCAGCGCGCTGGATGCCGAGAGTGAGGAGATCATACAGAACAATCTCAGCAAGATCGCCGAAGGTCGTACGGTGATGATCATCGCCCATCGCCTGTCCGCTGTGCGCCCCTGCCACCGTATCATCACGGTTGAAGCAGGCGAAATCACCGAGATGGGAAGCCATGAGGAACTTCTGAAGGCCGGTGGACGCTACGCGCAGCTCCATGCCAAGCAGACGGGTATGGCAGGAGTGGTGGCATGAGCTGGCTATCGGATCGGTTCCCCACGCTGGCTAAACATGCGACGATCCTTCGCGACAGCTGGCGCGACCAGAACGAAGCCGATGCCGCCTTCAGGCCGAAAGACGAGCATGAGTTTCTGCCCGCCGCCTTGGAGATCATGGAAAAGCCGCCCAGTCCGGGCATGCGGTGGCTTCTTTGGCTGACCTGCGCGCTGTTCGTGCTGGCTTTGCTATGGGCGATATTCGGCAAGATTGATGTGGTAGCCGTGGCGTCGGGCAAGACTGTACCCGACGGCAATGTGAAGGTCGTGCAACCGATCGAGATTGGCGCAGTGCGGGCCATCCATGTACGCAATGGCCAGTTCGTGGAAGCGGGCGAGCTGTTGATTGAACTCGATCCGACAATGGCTAGCGCGGAAGAGGCACAAAGCGGGCAAGCCTTGCAGTCCGCACAAATCCAGCGCGCCCGCAATGATGCCCTGCTGGCCTATCTGGATGGAGGCGAGCCGCGTTTTATAGCACCCGAAGGCACGCCGCCCGATATTGCGGCTACCGAACAGGCGATGGTCCAGGCAACTATCGCTGAATACGAGGCCGAAAGTGCCAGCCTCTCACAGCAACGGGCAGAGCAGATCGCGGCGCTGGAGGCAGCGCAGGCGGAAGTCGCAAAGCTGGAAGAGGCACTTCCCTTCATTGAGCAGCAGCTTGAGGCACGTGCGACGCTGGCTGAGCAGGGCTTCTACTCGCGCCTGCAACTGCTGGAATATGAACAGCTGCGCGCAGAGCATGTGCGCAATATCGATATCCAGAACGCCAGCGCGCGCGCCGCCATGGCGGCAATGGGCAGGATCGATGCGCAAAGCCGAGCACTGCGCTCCACCTTCGGGCGCACCGCTATCTCGGACCTGTCGCAGGCCAACCAGAATGCAGGCTTGGCAGGGGAAGAATTGCGCGCATCGGAGCGTCGACGGCAATATCAGGATTTGCGCGCGCCGGTCGATGGCGTGGTGCAACAGCTGTCGGTGACCACAGTGGGCGGGGTGGTGCAGCCCGCGCAGCAGCTGATGGTCATCGTCCCATGCAGCTCCGGCGATGCCAGCGTTGCGGCAGCCTGCAATGCGGGCATCTCTGTCGAAGCCTATGTGCAGAACAAGGATATCGGCTTCATTGCCGTGGGTCAGCGTGTGGCGGTGAAGCTGGAGGCGTTTAACTTCACCGATTACGGCCTGATTGAAGGAACCGTCACCAATATCAGCCGCGATGCGATTGATCAGAGCGATGCTCCGCTGGGCAGCCAGCGAGACGCAAACGGCAGGCCGGTGCAGGCTGGCCTCGTTTACGCGGCGCGCATCAGCCTCGATTGCGGGCCGGACATCGCTGATCCGCATCCCCTATGTGACAGGGTGCAGCCAGGGATGAGTGTGCAGGCAGAGATCAAGACCGGGACGCGGCGGATTATACAGTATCTGCTCTCGCCGATCAGTCAGGCGCTCGATGAAGCGGGGCGGGAGAGGTAAGGATTATGATGCGAAATGGGTCGCGGATGAAACCGACTTTCCGACAATTTTCCAAGATAAAAGATGGCTTTATACAGTTGACTGATTGCCCGGAATGACAAATACATATCGCTGGAGCGGGTATATACTCTGGGGGAATTATGAGTCGCAAAGGGAATGGCGCCGCTGGTGCCGCTAAGGGGCCTTCAAAAGCAAAGGCGGTAAAGACGCATCAGAAAAAGGCGGCGGAAACGCCCAATGCTGCGCCCGACGATGCGTCGGCGGAGGCAAAGCCTGTCTCGCCTGAAATGAAGGCCAAACTGGCCGAAATCCGCGAGCGCGTGCAGCTGACTGTTGGTCAGGTGGTGCTCGCAATGGGTAATCTGCCGCGCTACCGCAGTCAGACGCTGGGTGATTTGCAGCATCTGGTGATTGAGCCGCTATTGCGTGATCGTCTGGCGATTGCGCAGGCCCGCCCGCGCGAAGGTGACGAGGGTGCAGATTCTCCGGCCGCCGGTCAGCAAGCCACTGCCGGTATCGCCATCTGGGCGAGCGTGTCGGACGAGGTGGCAGAGAAAGTCCGTGACCAGATCAAAGGGGGCGTGTTCCCTACCCGGCTGTCGGCGGAGGACTGGGCGAGCGGCGAGAATATCTGGCTGCTCGACCTGATCGCGCCTAACCGCCAGCTGGCAACCGCAGTGCTGGCGAATTTCAAACAGATCGCAGGCGATAAGCCGGTTTCCATCCACCCGATTGTGGCGCGCAGCGTGGACCGTGAGGTGCTGGAGCAGATGAGGGTCAAGGGAGAGTAGGCATATGCTGAAACGATTTCTGGCAATGGCGCTGCTCGGCCTGTCGCTCGCATCCTGCGGGGACAGCTTCCCTGACTATCATTACAAGATGACCATCTATGTCGACGGGCAGGAGTATTCTTCGGTGCGCGCGGTGGATCAGGACGAGGTAACCAGCATCGTCGACTCGACAGGCAGCAGGGTCGAAACATCCATGCGGGGCGAGGCGGTGATTATCGATCATCCCAATGGCCGCACCTATTATGCGTTGCTGAGCAAGCCCGGCAGCCCGCAATATGGTGCCTTTGCAGCAGAACTGGCGCTGATGCCGCTGGTAACGCGGGCACAGCGGTCGCAAACCGATAACTGGATGGGCGCGAACCAGTCGGGCGACCTCGATCTTCGCGCTCAGGATCATCAGGCGATGGTGGCGATCGAAGGCCCGCAGGAGCTGCGCCGCGCAATCCCGGTGGATGAGCTGCGCCGCCATAGCGGCTCTGGCGATCCCGACTTTCCCGCCTGGCCGATGTTCGTGACCTTCTCAGACCCTTCCGACCCGCGCACGGTGCGCGAAGTGACGCCCGAAAGCCTGGGGGTGGAGCGCATCACCATCGAAATCACCGATGAGGATGTGACGACGGGGATTGAGGAAAGGTTGGCTTGGCTTGATACCCATCGCGGATCATTCGTGAAGCGCCGGCAAGGTCAATTCCTCGATGAAATGTCGCCGGTTGCGCGCCTTGGGCCATCATCTCTAAGCCAAGGGGTGTTGCAATGAATCGAGACCTTTTTCTGGCCATACTTGCCCTAGACTCATACAACCGCGGGTACGGTCAGCGACTAGCAGGCCTCTTAAGCGAGGGATTCTTGGGGAACGCCAGAATCTTGACTGACTCGCAGGTTGAGTTCGACACTGCGACGGACACGCCTAGTGAAGACGCCGATTTCTACGCCATCGCCTACGAATGGAATGGCGAGACGATCATCTCGTATCGCGGGACGGACAACCCGCTGGAAGATGCCAACACCGGCTATGGGTTGGGTGCCGGGTACCCTGGGGTGGTTGTTTCCCAGCAGATTCTCGAAGCCCTTTTCGGCCACATTTACAGCGACGATTTTGGCGGCGCGGTCACAGATATTTTTCATGCTTTGGGTGTCGAGACCCAGACATCGCAAAGCAATCTTGCGCTGGAATTTTACAGTGCAGTAACGGATCGGCCCATTACCGACCTGATGTCGGCGGATGTTCCCAGCGATGTCGTCGTCGTCGGCCATTCACTAGGTGGCGGCCTGGCAGGGCTGGTCGCATCGCTTACGGGCGTGGAAGGTTACGGCTATGATCATATGCCCTTCGTACAAGGGTCCTTCTCCTATGCTTTGAATTTCATCGCGGCTTTGGCGGAGGCCAGCGAAAGCTCTGAATTTCTCGATCTCCTTGCCGAAAAGGCGACGCCGGAAGAATTCGGAGATTTAAAAACAAAGATAGAGCAGTTCCAGGAAGCCTACTCCGCGTCTGTCGAAGACTTTGAAAACGTTGGGCTGCGTGCGCCTTCCGTCGATAACTTTACCGCGATCGCTGTCGAGGGCGAGTTGCTTACCTATGTGCGCAACGGCAACGTCCAACTTATCGCGGCGTTCATTGCTACCGCGACCGCCATCATTTCTGGGGGTAGGGTTGGGTTGGCCGCGGCCATCGAGGGATGGAGCCAGGCGATCAGAACGCCGCTCGCCGAATCGACCGTTCCGCAGGAAGAATTGTCTGTATTTGGCGCAATCGATTCGCCGTTGGATATCGTTAAGCGGCACAGCCAAGCGCTGCTTGTAATGCTGAAATATGCAGAGGTGATGCCAATTGATACAGACTGGCAGACCGCTGCACCGGACCTAATCGATTCTCTTTTCGATGATGACATTGGGGAAGCGCTCGGGCGCTCTTCTGGTTCAGTCGAGAGCGGAGGTCAGGGTGAGTACGCGCCTACCGATCAGCTAAGAGCAGCTATTGCCTACTCCGCTATCGATGAAGGCGAACGCCCATTTGGCGATACGGCAATCAAGGCTTGGTTCAATGATGCCAACCAGCTTGGAAGAGTGCTGGCTGATGAAGGTATCTCCGATAGCTTTCGAAACATAGCTGGCGATTTGGCGCGGATTATCACGCAGTATGCCGGACGGCTGGCCTTTGCCGACGTGGAGGACCAGCAATTTACCGCAGGTGTGATCGATGTGAATGGGGATCGCACTGCCCTCTCAATCGATCTTTCGGACGTTACTTGGGATGCGGGGCAAGAACGTCAGGAAATGGAAATCGTTGGCATCTCTACGATGCTTCGGAATGCCACTGGTGATACGCAGTTCCCCCTGCGTTTTTACGGCCCAGTTCCAGGCCAAGCCGATGGCGTAGAGTGGGCTTCGCCGGTACGAGCCGGCGCGAAATGGCTTTACGATGTTGAAAATCCAGGCACAATTGTAGGGCGTCTCTCTGTCCAAACCACGGACAACACATTCGATGGGCTAGCACCGGGCAGTGCAAACCGTTTGTCGGATGATGAAATAGCAGTCTTTGTTCTGGGGGATGGAGACGACAAGGTAACAGGTACCGACGATAATGACTTTCTGATCGGTTCGGCGGGCAGCGACACATTGGTTGGCGGGCTCGGCAACGACATGTTGTTCGGCGGTGCCGACAATGACGTTCTCTCCGATATATATGGGAACAACTTTTTTCAGGGCGGCGGGGGCGAAGATCGTGTCGACCTATCGCGAGCCAATCCGCTTGAGGGTTATGAAGTCACCCTGACCGCAGTTGCGTCCCCCGACAATGATCGCAAGACCGATATCGAGTTCACGCTTAATAGTCTCCTTACCGGCGATACAAGTGTGAACCGGATGCAGGATGTCGAACAGCTCATTTTGACAGACTACGCCGATGAGTTGAAGCTCGACGCGGCGACGATGAATGAATACGTCACTGGTTATGTGGACATATTCGGCACGCCGTTTACGGTTGATATGGGCGCTCCGACTGTGGGCACCGTCCGCACATCAGGCTTCGACACCGTAGAATATGCAACGCGCGGGGAATCTGGCGAAACGGGAATTTTCTGGCGTAACGGAACCACTCAAGGCGCTTTGGGCAACTTGTCCTACTCGGAGTATTCGGCGCTCGGATTTTTCTCAGCGGTGCCGACCCTCCTTCTGAATTTAAGCGGTGCCAGCTTTGCCGTCGAAGATGGTTTGACGGGTGACGATACAGTAAAGACAAAAGGTCTCGAGAATGTCGTTCTCACTAATCAGGACGACAGCTTCGCCTTTACAGCTCAAGACTATTCTATCCATTCGGGGTACGGTACGATTACCGCAGGGGCGGGCGAAGATGTCGTCCTCTACGTTGGCGCAAAAGCGTTTACTGCCGGTAAGTATTTCGACCCTGCCCAGCAGGAACTTGCCGATGCCAAGGCTGCGGCGATGGCTGCAGGTGAGGAATATACCGGACCCGAGCCGGATCCATTTGCCCTGAAAGCCGGCGAAGAGTTGCGCCTCACGATTGATGGCGGTTCAGATGACGACCGCCTTATGGTGCGCGGCGGTGAGGGCGCCATCGTGGTCGGCGGCGAAGGTCGCGATTTTCTCTACAACTCGTCCTACAAAGGTCAGCTGTGGGGTGACGGTCTGGACGGGAAGGGTGTTTCGTATACGGGCGCGGGGAACGATGACACCTTCTGGTGGAGTGCGGGCAGCTTCATCATGGATGCCGGCAAGAACGACCGGCTGCAGCTGTTTGGCGCGCCGCTGACGGGCGGGACCAATAATGGCTGGCTGGGCGCCGCGCTGGAAAAGGGCACGGCGCGCGATTGGTTGCTGCCTTGGGTAACCTATGGCCGGACGGAGAGCGACCAGCTGCTGGTGTCTTTCGGGCCCAATCTGTCGGCGCAGGAGACCGAGGAAGAGCTGCTCTCGCACACGATGGTGGTGCAGGACTGGGACGAGGGCGACCTCGGCATGGAGTTCTTCATTTTTGGCGGGGACAACGAGATTTCGCTGTTCCGCGCACTCTTCAGCTATGTCGGTGCCTTTGCGCAGGCTGCGGGTCGCTTTGCCAAGAATCTGTTGTGGTTGCCTGCTGACGATCCGCTCGTGCTCGACCTTAACGGTGACGGGATCGTGTCCACCGGACTTGGTGCGGTCTATTGGGATAATGACGGCGACTTATTCGGCGAAAAGTCGGGCTGGATTTCGGGCGATGACGGATTCCTGGTCCACGATGCCGATGGCGACGGGCTGATAACTGCGACAGAGCTGTTCGGCGGGCCGGGCCTTTCGGGCTATACTGAATTGGAGGATTGGGACAGCAATGGCGACGGAATCGTCGATGCCTCCGACCTGAACTTTGCCGACCTACAGATCTGGCGCGATGCCAACGAAAACGGGATTACCGACGCGGGCGAACTGCACGAACTGGCGGCTTTCGACATCACCGCGTTCTCTGTTCGCCCGACACAAGTGGATATTGAAGTCGCCAGTGGGGCAACGATCCGCGCAGAGGGCTTCTATGCCCGGTCGGACGGCTCCACCGGGGCCATGGGCGAGCTGATCTTCCCCATCGACCGCAGCGAAACGCGCTACCTTGGCGACAACGGCACTGCCTCTTTTGCTCCCAAGGAGGCCTCGGGCGAGGCTATCGGTGCCAAGGGCTATGGCGTGCTGACCGATCTTTCCGTGGCGAGCAGCAACGATGCGGCACTGGCAGACCTGCTGGCGGACACGGCCTCGCAAATGGTGACCGGCGATCTCGACCAACTGCGTGATCAGGCACGCGAAGTGCTGGGCGCGTGGGCGCGCTCCAACCCGGCGTCGCACGAACTTTCTGCCGTGCTGCTGGATGCAGGCGGCGAACTGGCTGATCACGCCGTCTATGTCGAGGATGCCAGCGGCGGATACTGGCAACTTGCCAGTGGCAATACTGTGCTTGACGCCACAGGTGCGTCCATTGACCGGCCAACGCTGGAAGAGGTGCTGGCACAATCCGACTCCGGTGGCGGCAGCTGGCAGTTGGTGCAGGGTTGGACTCCCGCCGGGCGCGGTTTCGTTCCTGAGGCGCGTGAGGAAACCGCCTATCTCGTTTCGCTTGATGGCGGCGTCGCCACGGTGCTCGACTATGCCATGCGCCACACCGATGCGCAGGGCGAATACTGGACATTGGCGAGCGGCAATCCCGTGCTTGACGCCACAGGTGCATCCATCGACCGCGCGAGCCTTTCCGACATCCGCAATCAGACTGTGGCTGACGGGCAGGAGTGGCGGATCGAGGTCTTTGCCCCTGCCATGCTGGAGCAGCCATACGACAAGGCGGCATTCTACATTCGCGATGGTATCGTCACGGACTATTCGGTCTGGATCCGTGATGAGGACGGCATGTTCGCGGTCTGGGCCAGCAATCTGCAACGTGCGCTGGATAATCAGGCCGCCTATGGTCCAGGCCAGTTCGGCCTGCGCGGGTACCAGCTCGATCTAGAGAATCTCCCCGACGCCAACAACAGCGACGACAGTGCCGTGCGCGTGGAAGTCATGGCGCTGGAGGAAATAGAGTTCGCCTTCGCGTCTGCCGGGTTCGAGTTCCGGCCTGAGCTGTTTGTGGCCGAAAGCGCGGCCGACAATTCGCTGGTCTACGACTACAGCATCTCGGAGAACATCGACTTCTCGCGCACGCTGGTCGACGCCTTCCTCTCAGTCGGGCGTGCCATGGCCGTGCGCATCGCTTCGCAGGGCGGTCTCGCCAGCTTCTTCGAGGGCGTGGAATACGATCCCGCTACCGACACCTTCCAAGCCACCTCAGGCCGCGAGCTGATCCCGCTTTTTACCAATGTTTTGGAGGCAGCGCCCGCCGGGGCGACGGAAACGGTCGACTACCTGCGCGAATGGGACAAGGTGCTGAATACCGTCTATCCCGATTTCAAGCGCCACGGCAAAGGCCCCAACAGTCAGGAATTCCTGTTCCATATGGTCGTTGCCGCGTTCGAGAATGCACCGGTCGACGCCAGCTTCCTGCAAGTGGCAGAGGCGCTGTCCGTCGACGAGGAGCGGATCGGACTCGTTGATGCGACAAATCCTGAGTTCGATGGGACGCGTGGAGATGATCTGATTTATGTCGGTGCAGGCGCAACGCTCGCGCGTGGTGGGCTGGGTAGCGACACCTACGTGATCGGACGCGATTTCGTCGATGTCACCATCCAAGATATCGAAGGCATTCTGCAACCGCGCGCCTCCGACTACCTGCGCTTTGCCCACCTGACGCCGACCGACGTCTATCTTTACAAAGACGGCGAAGACCTGGTGATCCAAGAGATTGCGACCGGTCACACGGTGACCATCCGCGACCAGTTCGATGGCCGCTGGCCGGGCTTATTTGGCGGCGACTATTCGGACAACACCGAGATCGTCGAGATCGTTTTCGCCGATGGCACGGTGTGGGATTTCGTCGACATGGCCTACGCGGCCAGCCATCCGCTCGACAGCAATGATGTGGTGTTCGGTACCAGTTCGATCGACGTGCTGGATGGCGGTGCAGGCAACGACATCCTGCGCGGTGGCGGTGATGGCGATCTGTACATGTTCAAGCAAGGCTATGGCGAGGACACGATCATCGACGCGGAGGACAACCCCTTCCGCAACGGCATCGATATTGTCTCCTTCGGAGACGGTATTTCCGCCGATTCCATCTCGCTGCAACGCATCGGCGATTCCAACGATTTTACCATCTATCTGCTCGACGAAAACGGCGAGCGCACCGGAGATAGTCTGACTATTCAGGGCCAGTTCTTCCAGCAGAACGCCTTTATTACCACACTCCGCCCGAACCAGATTGAACTGCTGGTGTTCGAGGATGGAAGCTTCCTGGACGAAGAACAAATCCGCAAGCGCGTACTGGAAGAAGCGCGCACCGATGGCGAGGACGCAATCTTCGGATTCGGGGAGGCCGAAACGCTAGACGGCGGTGCGGGCGATGATCTGCTTGCTGGCGGTGACGGTTCCGACACATACATCTTTGAGCGCGGATACGGAAACGACGTTATCCAAGATAGCTCATTTGAAGTCGGCATCGGCGTTTCGGAAACCGAGAATACACTCGTTCTGAACGGGATAAGCGCAGACGATATCGAAATACTGCGTGAACCCGGCTCACAAACAGTGCAGCTGCGCGTGAAGGATACCGGCGAAGTCGTCACTCTAAAGAACCAATTTCTGGTAACCTATGCATTCTGGATCATCTGGGAAGACAACGTCGACCATATCCAGTTCGGCGATGGGACTATCTGGGATCAGGATCGTCTTGGTCGAGAAATCTTGGCGCAAGAAAGCACCGACGGCGATGACACGATTATCGGCTTCGACTGGAACGACACGCTCGATGGAGGGGCGGGCGATGACCTGCTGCAAGGCGGCCTCTTCAGCGACCGTTACATTTTTTCCAAGGGCTATGGCCACGATCGCATTTTCGATACTGGAGAGGGTCGTCATCTGCTTCTGCCCGCTGGTTTCGATGTGCTTGAAATCACCGATACCGACCTGTTCGGCATCGACTTTTCGCGCGCCGCCAATGACCTGACCCTGACGATCCGCGAAACGGGCGACAGCCTGACGCTGGTGGGCCAGTATAACCGCCTTGCAGACACCGTGATTGAGCAACTAATGTTCGACGGCTTGGCAGTGGCCTGGACTGATCTCGGTGCGGACGATATCGACCTGATCGGTACCGATGGCGACGATGTGCTGATCGGCACACACTATGCCGAAACCATCGACGGGCGTGGCGGTGACGATATCCTGCGCGGCTCGTCGGACGGCGATATCTACCTGTTCGATATCGGTTACGGCAACGATATCATCGACGACAAGATCGACCATGGCAACTGGCGCGCGGATGACCGCGTTCGGTTCGGTGCCGATGTGGTTTATGACGATGTGCGCTTCTCCAAGGAAGGTGACGACCTGCTGATCAGCTTCGTCGGCTATACCGATACCCTGCGGGTTTCGGGCCAGTTCGGCTCGGTGCTGAAAGGTGTCGAGATATTCGAGTTCTTCGGCGGCTCGGAGATCACCATCTCTGATGTTGAGGAAATTCTGCAAATCTCCGGCGGCACGCGCGGCGACAATGTGCTGACAGGGTTCGAGGATCGCGAAAACATCCTTGATGGTCGCGAAGGTGATGACCAGCTGTTCGGGGGCTATTTCGGCGATACCTATCTTTTCGGCACGAATTACGATTTCGACACCATTACCGAAAAGACAGACGCAAGTTCCCAGGAAGGTGCGCAGGACCGCGTGGTCTTCGGTGAATTGGTCAGCCCGGATGATGTGATCTTGCGCCGCGAAGGCACCGATATCGTTATCACGCTGGCGGATTCATTGGAACAGCTGCGCATTATCGACGGACTGGGTGAACGCCGTATCGAGATCTTCGACTTCGCTGACGGCACGATCTGGGGCGAGACAGAAATCTTCGAGGCGCTACTGCGTGGCACTGACGGCGACGACCTGATCCACGGGTTTGAGGATCGCGGCGACGTCCTCGACGGAGGCCTTGGTTCGGATGACCTGCGCGGCTACACTGGCGGCGACACCTATCGCTTCGATGTCGGCTATGGCCAGGATGCCATCGAGGATACCGGCGGCATTGACCGCATCGAAATGGGCGAACGCGTCAGCGCCGACATGTTGGCCTTCGAGGCCCATGGCGACGATCTCGTCATCCGAATACCGTCCACTGGCGACAGCCTGCTGGTGCGCAGCGGATTGCTAGATGCCAGCAAGATCGAAAGCATCGTCCTGGTCGATGGTTTCACCTATGAATACGAGGACGTGCGAAACGCCCTGATAGCGGGCCAGGTGACCGACAATGACGATATCGTGGTGGGTTTTGCCGACCGCTCCGACCGGATCGAAGGTGGCCTTGGCAATGACGAGCTGAAGGGCCTGACCGGCGACGATCTCTATGTCATCGGCGAAAACCCTGGTCTTGACATTATCTCAGACACCGGCGGTATTGACCGCGTGCGCTTCGATGCTGGTTCGCGCGCGCTGATGCAGGTGCGCCGCCTTGATCCCGAGAGCGGTGATATCGCCATATCCTTTGCTGGACTCGACGGCGAGACTATCGTGCGCGGCGCGATATCGGGCGACTCGCGGATCGAGGAATACGAATTCTCGAATGGCGATGTGTTGACGGCAGAAGACATCCGCGCGCTGATTATCGAAAGCGCCGCTACCGGCGGCAATGACCTGATCCAGGGCTTCCCCGATGCAGGAGCGCCGCCTGCCACCTTCGACGGCGGACGCGGGGACGATATCATCGTCGGCCAGTCCGGGAGCGATACCTATATCTTCCACCGGTTCGACGGCGCGGACACCATCATCGACACCGGGAGCGGCACCGACGTGCTGCAAGTGGAAGGCTATGCCTTTGCCGACCTGTCGTTTGCCTACCTCTACGATGGCAGCAGTGACGTGGTGGTGGAATTCGCCAACAGCGATGATCGCATCATCCTTCGCGGACAGGCGGATACTGGCTTGGCGGGGATCGAGGAAATCCGCTTGGGCGATGATACTGTCATCACCCGGGCCGAGATCGCCAGTGGTCTGCGCTCTGATACGGAAGGTTTCCTCAACTTCACCGACGATGATGACACCATCAACGGCACCAGTGGCGAGGATTTTATCACCGGCGGCGCGGGGGGCGACACGCTTCAGGGGGCGGGCGGCAACGATACCTATGTCTTCAACCTCGGCGACGAATACGACACCATCCGCGACACCGGCGGCGTTGACACGCTGGTCTTCGGCGCCGGAATTGCGCCGTCCGACATCCGTTTCACGATGCGCAACACCAATGACGCGTTGCTTTATGTCGGCGCCGACGGTGACTGGCTTTTCATTGATGAGTTGTTTAACGGCTCCTACCGCATCGAACAGTTCGTCTTCGAGGACGGCACCGTTTGGACGCAGGACGACATGGCGGTGCAGGCGCGTTCTGCGACGGAAGGCGACGATACCCTGTTCGTGCCACTCAATTTCGGTGGCGCGCTGTACGGTCTCGGCGGGGACGACACGCTGGAAGGCGGTAGCGCGGCAGAACAGTTCTACGGCGGCGATGGCAATGACGTCATCGAAGGCATTGGCGGCAACGACATCTACGTTGGTGGCAAGGGCGACGACAAAATCTATGACCTGTCCGGTGATGACCTTTACCTTTTTGACAAAGGTGATGGACAGGATTTGATCTACGAGTCGAATGGCACCGACACTTTGCGTTTTGGCGAGGGTATTCTGCCTGACGAGATTGCGGTCGAGCGGATCAACAACGATATCGTGCTCATCCTGCCGGACGACGATCGCGTCACTTTCAAAAATTGGTATTCGCGAACCAACTGGCGCGTTGATGTCATCGAATTCGCTGATGGCACCACCTGGACCAACACCATGGTCGAAGCGATGACCGAGCGTCCGCCTTTGGCGACTGCAGGGGACGACGTAATCGACCTCAGCACTACGTATCCCGATATTGATGCGCTGGGTGGCAATGATGTCGTCAATGGCACTTGGGACAATAATGTCATCACCGGTGGACCGGGTGACGACACACTGAACGGTGCAAGCGCCGACGACACTTATCACTTCAATCTCGGCGACGGCCAAGACTTCATCGACGAGGCGGGCGGCTTTGATCGTATCGTGTTCGGCGAAGGTATCGATCCGAAGGACATCGAATTCATCGATGAGGGGCTATCGCTCGCTCTTCGTATTATTGGCAGTGATGACCGGATCGAGATCGGCAATGGTCTGCAATTCGAAACCGATGTGATTGAGGAATCCGTGTTCGCCAACGGCACTGTGCTGACCTGGGCGGACATGGTTGCGGCCAAACTGCAATCTACCGATGGCGACGACAATATAATCGGCTCCTACCTGGAGGATGAAGCAACTGGCGGTCCGGGCCGCGACGTCCTCCAGCTTGGCTCCGGTGGAGACCGCTACTACTTCAACCTTGGCGATGGGCACGACATCATCGACGAGGTCCGCAGCTATGATCTCAACCGACTTTATTTCGGTCCCGGGATCACGCCCGACGACATTCTGGTCATCGACCGCGGCGACGGAGATGTGCAGCTTGCGATCCGTGGTACGAACGATTCCGTCACGATCATCGATCAGACGCGCTATACCAACACGCTCAACACTATTGGCATCAAGGCTTTTCACTTCGATGACGGCACGATCCTGGCGGACTCGGTTATGCTGGCCAATATCGTCAGCGCCGCTGAAGGTGACGCCGAGCTTTATGGGGCGTTCCCCACCGATCCGTTTGCTGGTGAGCCATACATTAGCTCGCTGGGCGGCGGCGGGGAGGAGTTTCCGCCGGAAGTGATTGCTTCCGGTACCAACATTTCGATCAATCTTGACCGACCCAATCGCACCTACACCAACTTTGTCGTAGGTGCTGGCGGGACCGAAATCTGGATCGAGGAAGAAGCCTTCGGTAGCTTCGTCAATTTTGAATATGGCGACGATCCATTCGCAACCGGCCACCTTTCGTGGGGCGAGCATCCGGGTGGCGCGCTGCTGGTGGTCAGTCGCCTGGGCGATGGTTCCGATGCAGAGCCGGTGGCGCTTTTGGAAAGCGTTGATCCCGCAGATCTTATTTCGGATCAGTTCTGGCAAGGCTTTATGCCTGATGGTTCCAGCGGCACTGTCGAAGTTACCATCGACGCGCAGTCCACCTATCTCGCAACCAGTCTCGACGAAATCCTGCATATCCAGATTCCAGATTATTACTGGGCGGCAGGAGGCGATGACACGCTGCTTGGCGACGACACCAGCAACTATCTCGATGGCGCCGAGGGCGCGGATGTTATTGATGCCGGAGGCGGTGACGATTCCATTTACAACTACACCGATTTAAAAGTCGATTTCCTGACTGGCGGTGCTGGTGCAGATACGTTCGAGATCGACTTGTGGTCACGGCCGATCGCTATCTTCGGCTTTCCGCATGAAGTCGATGTCATCACCGACTTCACGCCGGGCATCGATAAGCTCGATTTCAGTATCGACATGGGGCTTGTCGAAAAGGTGCCATTCATCTTCTTCGGAACCGAACTCTGGGGTACATCCAGCAGCGTTCAGATCAATTCTTTCCTGTTCGACGGTGACGGGGCGGATACCGTTATCTCGCTGCGCGTAAACGAGACGACCAATATTCCCTTCCTGCGTCTTTTGGGCGTCGCTCCGGGCGCGATTGACACTGACGCTATCGATCTGTTCTCATATCAGTCTTACGTCCCGCCGACCAACGACCCCGATGGGCCGAGCGGGCTGCAACTGCTGGGCGATAGTGGCGACAACTATCTCTATGGCGATGACTTCGACGACTGGATCTATGGCGACACCGGAGATGATCGTCTGTGGGGTTACGCCGGGAACGACATCCTGGAAGGCGGTAGCGGCAATGATTACCTTTATGGCGGCACTGGCGACGACACTTATGTGATCCGTAACTATGCGGGCCATGTCCACATATCCGAAACCAGTGGCACTGACCGGATCGTGTTTGCCGAAGGCATTACGGTAGACGATATTGTCTTTGCAGGCGGCAGCAATGGCGATCTCGATATCACCAACCTGCTAACTGGTGGGACCGTGTCAATCTCCCGCCACGGCCGTTTCGAGCAGCGGATCGAGACCTTTGAATTCGCCGACGGCACGGTCCTTGCCGAAGAGGATGTTATTGCCCTTATCGGCTGGGGCGATGGAGACGACTTTGTCTTCGGCCGGGTCGATGGTGGCCTGATTCAGGGGTTTGGCGGGAACGACAACCTAGTCGGCACCATCCATGCGGATATTCTCGATGGTGGCAGTGGCAATGACTACCTTATGGGTGATTATGGGATCGACACCTATCTGTTCGGCAATGGCACCGGGCAGGATACGGCCTATGAATGGGATGACCTGACTACCGATCACGATATCGTTCAAGTGGCTGCGGGCATAACTTTGGCCGATTTGGTGGTCACCTACGATTGGGGTGATCTGACCGTGGCGATCCTTGGGACCTCGGACCGCTTGACGCTTGAGGCACTCGATTGGGTCGGTTTCGACCGCTTCGACTTCCACTTCTCCGATGGCTCCGTGGTGTCGAGCGCGCAGCTATACGAGCTAGCCTTTGCCGCGACACAGGGCGCGGACGATATCGATTTCTCCGACAGCAGCACTGCGCGCACCATCGATATGCTTGGCGGCAATGACTACCTGCAGGCTAGCCCCTTCGATGACAATGCATCAGGCGGTGCCGGGGATGACAATCTCTACGGCGACAACGGCAATGACATACTGTCGGGGGATTCGGGCAACGACTACATCAGCGGCGACAGCGGCGATGACACGCTGATCGGTGGCGCCGGAAACGACAGCATGGATGGCGGGCCGGATGCCGACACCTATGTCATCGAACTGGGTGATGGACAGGACACCATTGGCGGCAGCTCCACCGATGGCGTGGATACCATCGTATTTGGCGCAGGCATTTCCCCTGATGACCTGCGTATGGTGTTCGATGGAAACACACTGGAACTACACCTCGACGGCGGCAATCAGCGGGTCACCATCACCAATGCCTTCTCGTATACGGGCTGGAGCATCGGCTCGATCAGCTTTGACGATGGCACCGTATGGGATGCCGCTTACATTGCCGAGCAAAGGCCCTCGGGGACGGAGGGCGACGACACCCTTACCGGGACCGCAGGGGACGATCGAATCCTAGCGCTGGGCGGGATCGACAGCGTCAGCGCGGGCGAAGGCAACGATTACATCGACGGCGGCGCAGGGGCAGACACGCTTTCGGGCCAGCTTGGCGACGATACCTATTTCTTCGCCCGTGGCAGCGGAGCGGACACCATCATCGATGGCGGTACCGGCGGTACGGACCGTATCTTGCTCGATGCCGGGATCACGCCTGCAGATGTGCAGGTGACGGCCTACAACGCCGATTATCGCATCTCCATTCTTGGCACCAATGATCGCATCACCGTGCGCGATGGCTTGCACGTTGTCGATAGCGGGGTCGATGTCCTGGAATTCGCCGACGGCACGATCTGGACAGCGCAGGATTTGCGCGACCTTGCCTATGGCGGCACCGCTGCCGCTGACCGGATCACAGCCGACAATGATGGAGTCGCTATCAGCGGGCAGGCGGGCGATGATCGTCTGACCGGTGGCCTTGGCAACGACAGCATACGTGGCGGCACCGGTAACGACATCGTGTTCGACCTGACCGGCGGCGATGACACCTATTACTTCGCGGCAGGCGACGGGCGCGACGTTGTGCGCGACACGGCGGGCAGCAACACGTTGGTAGTGGAAGGCATTGCCCTTAGCGACCTCACCGTTCGCCGGTTCGAGGCGGGCAATTCCGACCTGCTGCTCGACTTCGGAAATGGCGCCTCGATCCTTCTGCTGGGCGGCCTCGACGCAGCCAGCTCGATTGCTTCGCTAGTGTTTGCAGACACCGGTAACACGCTTGATCATGCAGCATTGGTCGCGCGGGCAATCGCCGATCTAGCCAACGACGGCAATAACTACATCGTTGGCACTGCCGAAGGTGAGCTTATCCAAGGCGGCGCCGGCAATGACAACCTCGCTGGCCTTGGCGGTGATGATACCTATGTTTTTGCCTCGGGCGACGGGGTGGACCGCATCGTCGACACTAGCGGCACAGCGGATCGTCTGCTGCTGAGCGACTATTTCGCTGACGACGTTACCCAGCTGTTCCGCAGCCCGCCTGCCGGGCATGACCTTGTCATCGCATTCACGAATGGTGACCGCGTGGTGCTGGCCGATGCGTTGCTGGAAGATGATACCGGCGTCGACATTATCGAATTTGCCGATGGCGAAACCTGGTCGCCCGACGCCTTGCGCCCGGCATTGCTCGCCGCGCTGGATGCGCCGGGTGACGCGCGTATCTGGGGCTTCGCCGGCAACGACCAGCTCGCTGGCGGACTTGGTGATGACGAACTGCACGGACTGGCGGGTGACGACACCTACACCTTCCGCGCGGGCGACGGGCACGATCTGATTGAGGACAATGGCGGCGGGTTCGATCGCCTTGTAGTTGACGGGTACAATGCTGCCGATGTCCAGTTGACGCGTCTCTACTTCGGCTCTGCCGGGGTGGTGATGACCTTTGTCGGCAACGACACTGACAGCATTACGCTCGTCAACATGCTTGCCGATGGCGATGATGCCATTGAGGAAATCAGCTTTGCCGACGGCACCGTGTGGGACCGCAACGCCGTCGACGCCATCCTTGGCAACCACGCGCCGGTCGCCAACCCGGACGGTTTCCGCGACCTGGTGCAGGGCACCACGTTGGAAATCTCCGCCGCTTCCATCCTCGGCAACGATTTCGATGCTGATGGCGATCCGGTGTCGATCCACGCGTTGGGTGAAGTGGTCGGCGGCAGTGCCGTGCTCAATGCCGATGGTTCGATCAACTTCACTGCAGATGCTGATTTCACCGGGGTTGCGCGCATCGAATACGTGGTCACCGACGGGCGCCAGGGCTTTGTCGACACTGCCCTCGCGCTGCGCGTGCGTCCCGTGGCAGAGGCCAAAGACGATTTCGGCCTTAACGTAAACGAGGATGATACGCTGGTCATCCGTTCGCGCACCGTGCTTGCGAACGACACCGATGGCGACCGCATGGAAATCGCCCAGGTTAAGGACGTCGTTGGCGGCATTGCGGCACTGTCCAGCAATGGCGACATCACTTTCACGCCCGATGCCAATTTTAACGGCAAGGGTTACTTCACTTACGTCGCCAATACGCCCGAAGGCGGTCGCGACGAGGCGCGGGTGGAAATCGACGTGCTGCCGGTGAACGACACACCGGTGGCGCTGGGTGACAACCTTGGCCTGGCCACCGATGAAGGCACACCGCTGTTCGTCAGCGCCGCAACGCTGGCGGGCGTCCTTGCCAATGACAGCGATATCGACGGGGATCAGCTGACTATCGTTTCGGTTTCGGGCAATGCCAATATTGCCGCGCAAATTGACACCGATGGCAGTCTTCTGCTTTCTCCAGTCGGCGATTTCTTCGGGGACACATCGTTCACTTATCAGGTCAGCGACGGCGCTGGCGGATTTGCCACGGCATCGGTGGCGGTGACAGTACGCCCAGTCAACGATGCTCCAGTAGCCACGCTCGACATGCTGACTACGGCAGAAGACACGCTGCTGTTCTTCAGCGGCGACGTTCTGACCGCCAATGATTATGATGTCGATGGTGATCCGCTCACCATCGTCGCTGTCTCGATCGTGTCGGGTGGTGGCACGGTGGAGCTGTTCGAGAACAACACTATCCTCTACGATCCGGGTGCCAACTTCAACGGCACGGCCTCGTTCCGCTATACCTTGGATGACGGCCAAGGCGGCATCACCTCGCAGAGCGTCGACGTGGACGTCACACCTGTCAACGACGCGCCGACGGCTGTTGAAGACAGCGCACAGGGACGCTCTCCCATTGCCGAGCTTTTCGGTACACAAGACCAGACTCTGCGCTTCGATGCCTCCATCCTGCTGCGCAATGATTATGACATAGACGATCCTGACAACTCGCTCGTTCTCAACACGGTCAGCAACGCCGGACACGGCACGGTGGAACTGGGCGATGACGGTTTCATCACCTTCACGCCTGACGAGGGCTATTGGGGCATGGCCACGTTCAGCTATGTGATCAGCGATCCGCAGAACGCGGTGACCGATGGCTCGGTTAGCTTGTATTTCCGACCAACCGGCAATGTCGGCCCGACTGCAGGCTGGGACGAATTCACTGGCATCGAAGATACCCCAATCGTCATCACCATGGCCGAAATACTGGCCAACGACTTCGATCCCAATGGCGATCCGCTGACAGTGATTGGCCCTGACACCAGTAACAGTCCCGGTGGTCTGCTGAAAGATTGGTATTACAACGACAACGGTGATCTTGTGCTTGTGCCCAAGGATGATGTCACCGGCACGCACACTTTCAGCTATCGCGTCAGCGACGGCGAGTTCAGCGATGGCGGTCTGATCGATGTGACGTTTGAAGGGACGCCCGACGCGCCGACCGCACTCGACGATACCGGCTTCGCCAGCGGCGCACAGCGTCCGCTGGTGCTTCGGGTGGAAGACCTGCTGGCCAACGATTACGATATCGATAAGTCGACCTATTCGCTCAGCGCCGGCTGGGTGCATAAATACGGCGAATCCGAGGTCGTGCTCGACAGTCTGCTGAACCTCAGCACGGGCAGCTGGTCCATCTACGACAGCGATTTCATCGTGATCGAATTCGATCCTGCGTACACCGGCAGTATCGACTTTGACTACCTGATTGACGACCAGACTGGGCTCTATGATGTCGGCCATGTCGAGTCTTTCATTCGGGCCGAACGAGACCTTGTCATTTCCGGCACGGACCGGCGTGACCTGCTGATCGGTTCCGCGCTGGACGAGACGATGATCGGACTTGGCGGCGTGGACGATCTCTATGGCCGCGAAGGCGACGACGTTCTGCGCGGCGGCGACGGGGCAGACCTGCTGGACGGCGGTGAGGGTTTCGACATTGCTGACTTCAGCGACTCCAATGTTGGACTGCGCATGGATATCCTCGCCCGGATCGGGCAGGGTGGTTATGCCGAAGGCGACGAACTGGAAAGCATTGAGGGCCTGATCGGCAGCGAGCGCGGGGACCAGCTTTACGGCACGCTGGGCACCAATATGCTCGATGGGCGCGGTGGTGATGACATCATCCATGGTCGCGATGGCGACGATGCGTTGCTGGGCGGCGCGGGCGATGATTTCATCGACGGCGGGCTTGGCGCAGACATTGTCGACGGCGGCGAGGGTGTGGACACCGCCAATTACAGCGACTCAGCAGAAGGCGTCACAGTCTCGCTGGTGGATGGCACCGGCTTTGGCGGCGCGGCTGAGGGCGACACGCTGTCGAGCATTGAGAACGTGATCGGCACACTGCACGAAGACAATTTGACAGGTGATGATAACGACAATGTCCTCGACGGCGGGCGTTCGGATGACGTCCTGATCGGCGGGGCCGGGGATGACCATTTGGTGGGCGGCCGTGGCGGCGACGTTCTCGATGGCGGCGAGGGCGTGGACACTGCCGATTATTCGATCAGCGCCACCGGTGTGTCTATCGACTTGGCGACAGACACTGCCAGCGGTGGTGATGCCGATGGCGACACCATTTCCAACATCGAGAATTTGATCGGTTCCGCCGACGCCGATGTGCTGCTGGGCGACGATGGCGAAAACGTCATCGCCGGTGGCGACGGCGCGGATGTAATCGACGGGCGTGGCGGGCATGACCTGCTCGACTTCTCCGATGCCGACGGCGGCGTGACCATTGATCTTGGCGCGGGCAGCGGCTCGCGCGGCGAGGCTAACGGCGATACCTACACCAATATCGAGGATGTGCGCGGCTCGCTCTACAGCGACGTGATGACGGGCGATGCGGGCGACAACCTGATCGACGGCAACCGTGGTGACGATGACCTGTCCGGCGGTGGCGGCAGCGATACATACATTCTCGGCAATGGCACCGGGCAGGATGTTATCCGCGAAGCCGCGCTTGATGCCGATACAGATATGTTGCGGATAGTGGACGGCTATGCTGCCGAATCCGTTAGCCTGTACTACGATGGCAACGATCTGATCGTGGAACTGGAGCAAGGTGACGGCTTTACCGTCGACCTTGTCCGCATTGTCGATCACTTCACCGGCGGTGGTTCCGGCATTGAAAGCATCGTGTTTGACGACGGCACCGTGTGGGACCGTGCGACGATTGACGCGAACGCGGCGGCCACGCGCTTTCAGGCCGAAGACGATCTGGTCTTCTGGGCTGATGAGGATTCGCCGTTCACATTCGATTCGGCAATCCTTACCGTCAACGATGGCGGCGATCCCGACGGGACGCTGACGGTGTTCCAGGTCAGCGATATTTCCGGTGGATCGGCAACTCTCAACGATGACGGCACGATCACCTTCCTCGGGGCGCAGGACTTCAATGGCGATGCCTTCTTCGCCTACAAGGTGACCGACGGCAGCGGCCGAGTGTCTACCGCGCGGGTAGAAGTGAATATCCGCCCGGTCAACGACGATCCTTATGCCCAGGATGATGGCACCTTCATCATCAACGAAGACGAGCTTTTCAACATCCCGGTGGGCTGGCTGCTGGAGAACGACGGCGATATCGACGGTGATAGTCTGACTGTCGTGGGCTTCTCGAGCACGGAAGAAGATCATGGCTCTGCCGAAAGCATCGCGGCGGGTTACGTCACGTTCCGTCCGGAGGCAGACTATAGCGGTACGGCGGGCTTCTCTTACCGCGTTAGTGACGGCAATGGCGGCGAAGCATGGGCACATGTCACGCTGGAAGTGCGTCCCGTCAATGATGCGCCGCGTATTGGCAACGACAGTGCTAGCGTGCGCAGCGGCAGCGATGTGCTGATCAGCGTCGCCAGTTTGCTTGCCAATGATAGCGACCCTGAGGGCGACGGCTTTGCTTTCGACAGCCTGGGCGAGGCTGCCAACGGCACCGTGGTCCTGGAAGAGGTGAACGGGCAGCAGATGGTGCGCTTCACCCCGACAGATGGCTATGTCGGCCCGGCCGATTTCACTTACACCATCGTTGAGGATGGCACCGGCCTCACCGGCAGCGGCAGCGTTGCCGTGACCGTGCTGCCGCCCAACGATCCGCCGACCGCGCGCAACGACAGCTTCGAGGGTATCGAGGATATCCCGTTGGTGCTGACACAGGCGCAGTTGCTGGCTAACGACAGTGATCCCAACGGTGATGTACTGACGGTGACCCGCCTAGATGACTTCCCCGAGCATGGATCGGTCGCGTTCGACGACAATGGTAACGTGGTGTTCACTCCGGCCGAAAACTACAATGGTCCCGCTTCGTTCTACTATTGGATGAGCGACGGCGAGTTCGAGCGTCAGGCGACCGTCAACGTCACCATCGCACCGCAGAATGATGCGCCAGTGGTGACTGATGATCCAGGGCCGTTCGTGGGTGACGAAGACAGCGTCATCGTGTTGCGCGCGGCGGATATGTTCGCCAACGACAGCGATCCGGAGGGCGACCTGCTGGAGTTTGCCGAGTTCGAAACCGACATCGGCACGCTGGAACGCGATGGCATCAATCTGCTGCTGACGCCGCCGGCCAACTTTAACGGCACCATCACTGTCCGCTATCGCGCGCGGGACGAGAAGGGCCTGATTTCCGAGAACTGGGCGAGCGTGACGGTGGAGGTTACCGACCTGCCTGACAAGCCGGAAGCGGGCGACGATGTCTTCGTTACCGATGAAGATGTGCCGCTTGCCATTACTGCCGCTGAACTGCTGGCGAACGATACGGACGCGGATGGCAGCGCGATACGGGTGTCTGCGGTAGGAAATGCCGTGAACGGCACAGTATCGCTGGAAGACGGAGTTGTGACCTTCACGCCCGATCCAGATTTCTATGGCACGGCAGCCTTTGATTACACCGTGACCGACGATGATGCTGGTCCGGCCACCGGCCATGTCACCATTACAGTGGCTCCGGTGAACGACGCACCGCGCGTCAAAAGCGACGTGCTTGCTACTGACGAGGACGTGGCTTTACACCTCGTCCCATCGGCGCTGCTGGGCAATGACTTGGATCCCGATGGTGATGAAATCAGCATTGTCGGTGTTCAGGCCATCACCGAAGGCGCCACGGCGGTTCTGGAGGATGACGGCTCCGTCACTCTAACGCCGCCTGCGGACGTTCATGGCTTGGTGACGTTTGCTTATACCGTCGCCGATATTAATGGAGCTGAATCGACCACCAGCATCAGCGTGTTCGTCGCATCGGTGAACGACGCACCGATTGCCAACAATGATGGTCCGTTGGAAGTGGATGAGGACCAGGTGATGCTGGTTGCCGTGTCGGACCTGCTTGCCAACGATTTCGATGCCGACGGTGATACGTTGAACCTGTCGGTTGCGGCAGTCGTCGGCGGAACAGCTACCATTGATGGCGACTTCCTGCGCTTCGTGCCCGATGCCGATCGTAACGGCGCTGCTTCGGTAGGCCTGACGGTCAGCGACGGCAATGGCGGCACGGCGAGTTCGTCTCTGGCCATCGATATTGTGCCGATTAACGATGCTCCTGTCGTGGACGCACTGATTTCCGATGCCAATTTTGACGAGGACACCTCGATCAGCGTGGCCATCGATACGGCAGCCTTCAGCGATGTCGACGGCGATGCCTTGACATTGATCGCCACGCTTGCAGGCGGTGATCCGCTGCCGGCATGGCTAGCCTTTGACGGCTCCGCATTCACCGGAACCCCGCCGACAGACTTTAACGGCGCGCTTGCCATCGAGATAGCCGCCAACGATGGTGAGCTGACAAAAAGCCAGCAGTTCACTCTTGCTATCGATCCTGTGAACGATGCACCGGTGCTGGTGCAGGCGCTGGCCGACCAGTCGTCTGCCGAGGATGAGCCATTCGCCATCACCCTTCCAACCGGCACATTCGCAGATGTAGATGGCGATGCGCTTTCCCTGTCCGCAAAGCTGGCCGATGGTGCGCCGCTGCCCGACTGGCTGGGCTTTGACGGCGCGACCTTCTCCGGCACGCCCCCGCAGGATTTCAATGGCAGCCTTGTCGTTACCGTGACGGCCAGCGACGGTGAATATACAGCGGCGAATAGCTTCGTGCTGACCATCGACCCGGCCAATGATGCGCCGGTTCTCACGCAAGAGCTGGTCAATGTCAGCTCGCCGGAAGATACGGCGTTTATAGTCGACCTACCTCACGGAGTATTCAGCGATGTTGACGGTGACACGCTGACCCTCACTGCCACGCTGGCGGATGGTTCCGCTCTGCCCGAGTGGATGGCTTTCGACGGACTATCTTTCACCGGCATCCCACCGCAGGACTTCAATGGCTCGATCGCGCTTACCGTCACGGCGAGCGACGGTGAACTGACTGCGAATGCCAGCTTCGTGCTGACCATCGATCCCGCCAACGATGCGCCTGTGCTGCTTTTGGCTATCGCCGATACCAATTCTGACGAAGATACCCCGTTTGTTATCTCGCTGCCCGCAGGCACGTTTGCCGATGTGGATGGCGATACGCTCGCCCTTACCGCGAAACTGGCGGATGGTTCCGCTCTGCCCGAGTGGATAAGTTTCGATGGCGCGGCATTCACTGGCATTCCGCCGCAAGACTTCAATGGCGTTCTGCAAATCACAGTGGTTGCAAGCGATGGCGAGTTCAACGCCAGCGATAGCTTCGCGCTGATCATCGATCCTGTAAACGACGCCCCGACTCTGGCTGGGCCGATTGGTCATTATGTGGGTGTGGAGGACCAAGCGGTGTCGATCATGCTGCCGCTCGAGCGTTTTGCCGACGTGGATGGCGACGCGCTGTCGATCAGCGCCACATTGGCCAACGGCGATCCGCTGCCTGCTTGGTTGACGCTAAGTGGAGGCAGCATCACCGGAAATCCTCCGCTTGACTTCAACGGCTTGCTGGAAATTCTCGTCACAGCGAGCGACGAAGAGCTTTCGGTCAGCGATGCGATTTCCATCGATATTCTACCTGTGAACGATGCGCCGGTGCTGGCGAATGCCAACGCTGATGTCGCCTCGGACGAGGACACGTCGTTCAGCTTCGGCATCGACCCGTCGACTTTTACCGATGTGGACGACGCTACACTGACAATTACCGCCGCGCTCGCGGACGGTAATGCATTGCCTGACTGGATGGTATTTGACGGTGCAAGTCTCTCCGGTACTCCGCCGCAAGATTACAACGGCACCTTTGAAATTCGTGTGACAGCGACGGATGCCTCCGGTCTTTCTGCCAGTGATATGTTCACGCTAACGATAGACCCGGTCAATGATGCGCCGGTGCTCAATGGCCCGTTGGGCGCGATTGTCGTCAGCGAGGACAGCCCACTCTCTCATATCCTTCCGCTTGGCAATTTCAGCGACGTCGATGGCGATGCCATAGGCTTTAGCGTCACGCTTGCTAATGGCGATCCTCTCCCAATGTGGCTGTCGCTGAACGGTGCTATGCTCGAAGGCACGCCTCCGCAGGACGTCAACGGGGTGCTGCAAATCTTGGTGACGGCAAACGACGGTACGCTCAGCGCCAGTGACACGATCACGCTTGATATTCTGCCGGTGAATGATGCCCCAATATTGGCGGGCACCGTTTCCGATGTCACAATCCTAGGCCGCGAAACGATCGACTGGCCGCTTCCGGCCGATCTGTTCAGCGATGTTGATGGCGACGTGCTCACGCTCTCGGCCACGTTGGCCGATGGCAGCCCGTTGCCTGACTGGATCGATTTTGACGGCACCCGCTTTACTGGCGCAGCGCCTGACGACTTCGACGGCGTGTTCACCTTCTCGGTTTCTGCGAGTGATGGCGAATATACCGCGTCGACGAGTTTTACAGCGACAATCATCGATCCCAATGATCCGCCGGTTGCGATGGACGACGGCGTTTTTGTCGGCTTGCAGACACAAGATCTGACAATCCTTGCATCTGATCTGCTCGCAAATGACAGCGATCCCGATGACGACGCTATCAGCATCACTAACCTCACAGCATCGGGCGTCGGCGCAGTCAGCTTCGATGCTGACGGAAATGTCGTTTATACGGTCGACAGTACGTTCATAGGAACCGACACTTTCTCCTATACGATCAGCGACGGTGATGAGAGCGCGGTCGGCACCGTTACCGTTCGTATCGACAGCCTGTTCGAAGACTTCTCTGAAGGTACGAGCGGCGATGACAAGCTGTTCGGCAACAACAAGGAGGCCAATGCCATCGCAGGCGGTGCGGGCGACGATCACCTTAAGGGCGGCAAGGAGAATGATCGTCTTGCAGGCGGCGACGGCGACGACAAATTGCAGGGTCTGTCCGGCGACGATCAGCTGTGGGGCAATTCCGGTAATGACGAGCTGATCGGTAATGGCGGTTATGATACCGCCTACTACTTCGGCTCGCGCAGCACCTATGTGATCCGCACCGTCAGTGGCGAAGTGCGGGTTGTGGATACCGCACCGACAATTGATGGCGATGACGGTATCGATACGATCGGCAGCATCGAACTCCTGTCTTTCAAGAACGGCGATACCGCCTCCGTTGTCTCACCCATTATTCTGGATTTAGGCGGCGACGGCATCCGGACGCTCAGCGCCACCGAGAGCGATGCGCGCTTCGATCTCGACAAGGATGGGCTCGCTGATGATACGAGCTGGATCAGCAGCGACGAGGCATTTCTCTATCTTGACCGGGACGGAAACGGCACGATGTCAGGGGTCGAGGAAATCAGCTTCGTCGACGATGTCGAGGACGCTTCGACTGACCTTGAAGGCCTTGCCGCGTTTGACAGCAATGGTGACGGCGTTCTCGATGCGAGTGACGAGCGGTTCGGCGAATTCGGCGTCTGGCGCGATGCCGATGGCGATGGCGCGATCGATACCGGTGAGACAGCTGGCCTTGCTGAGGTCGGCATTGCCTCAATCAATCTCACAGGCACGCCAGTGGACGGGACGACCGAATTTGGCGAAGTCGCGGTCATCAATACCGGCAGTTACACGCTGACCAGCGGCGTCACACGCGAATTCGCCGATGCCGCGCTGACCTATTTCTCCGCAGCGACCAATCTGCCGGAGCTCACAACAGTGAGCTACAATTACAGTCGCAAAAAGAAAAAGTACCGTTTGGAAATCGCTGGCGGCTCGGTTTCGCTTGTGCCGAAGTCTTCCAAGAACGCAATCGATCCAGGGGCAGGGCAGCTGGGTGCCAATACGATCATGACGTTCCGTGGCAAGAGCTACGGTATGTTCGCGCCTGTCGTGCTTGATCTTGATGGCGACGGCGTTGAGCTGGTGAAGCGCAAAAAATCCGATGCCAGCTTCGACTACAATGGTGATGGCGTAGCCGACGATACCGGCTGGGTGAAAAGCGATGATGGCTTCCTTGTCATCGACCGCAACAATGACGGGCTTATTACCGAAGCGTCAGAGCTTTCGCTGGCCGCCGAACATGAAGACGCGCGCAGTGGGCTCCAAGGCTTGGCCTGGCTCGACAGCAATGGTGACGGACGCGTGGATGCTGATGATGCGCGCTTCGGTGAACTGCGCGTCTGGCAGGATTACAACAGCGACGGGCGCACGGATACTGGCGAATTGCGCAATCTTGCCGATGCAGGCTTTGTTTCTATCTCGCTGACAGCGACGGGAAGCGATTTCCGCACAAAACTGGATCGCAATGCGGTGGTCTCCACGGCCACCTTCACCCGTGCTGATGGCTCAGTATCTACTGCGGCTGATGTGTCGCTGGCCTATCGTCCTTCGCAGACAGCCGGGGGCACCGTATCGGTGGGTGCACCTGATCCGTCGCGCGCTATCACCACGGCCATTCAGTCCTTGGTCGACTGGCGCGATTATGCTGGCCTTAGCGAAGCAATGTCGGTTGGCGGAGGCGCGGCCTCAGCAACGTGGGGAGCGCGTTTTGACCGAAACTTGAATGCATTTCTGGAGCAGCTTGCTGTACGTAATGAGCGCAGCGGCAAGGTGGACAGTGTCTTCAACTACCCCATGGCAGAGGCACCGCGGTTCTGGCTCGACGATTTCCTTCGTGCCCCGCTTGAGCGCGCCGAATTCTCATCAGCATCGACGGTTGCAATGTCAGACGGAGCCCACACGCAGATAATGCCATTTGAACGTGTCCGACTTGAGGATCTTGACGCGGCAGACAATGCGCTGGTCGCTGCCAATGACGACGACCGGGTCACGCAGGATCTGCCACACGAACGAGCGCAATCGATTGAATTCAACGGAACGGCTGCGGCGGCGCTGCCAGAAGACTTAGCCGATCCTGAGATTGCAAACCGCTTGGCGATGATCCGTCAGGATCTGGCCACGTTCGGCGTGCGAGAGCAAGACGAGACGAACCGCTTTGGCCTTGCGCCGACTGATACTTACGACTGGTATCTTTGATGGTGTGAGCGGCTGTTACCGATCAGGTGAGCGTCTATCTTCCTTTGACATGTCTAGCTTTCTGAAGATGCAACAGAATACAATGGCCACAAGGCTTTGCGCAAACAGGAACGGATAATTGCGGAGTTTTCAGCGTAAATGAAGGAATTGCGCGGAATCTCGAAACCAGAGGAAAGTAGTTCTTAGCGGCAGAAACTGGGCCGATTGCAGAACGTCCGCTTTGCGGTTTGTAGCGCGTAGACCTGACATTGCGACATCAGCTCGATTTTCTGGAATTGGGGAGCGAGCCTCGACGCGCGAGCTTGTTAGCCGCGAGCCCTACGCTTTCGCGCATTGGAAAGCTGGTAATCAACCCCGGTCATGCGGATTCGCCATGTTAGCATCTGACTACTCACCTGAAAGTTGTTCATAGCTTGATGGTCGGTCATTCCCGTCCGGCGAATTCTCAAAAGCGCTGGACGCGGGAGAAGCAATGTTCCCGCTAGCCAATCCGCCTCATCTTCTTGGTCTTGGTTGTAGGAGGTAGGGACGAAATGACCATCTGCGGTCAATCCCGCCGAGGTGAGCTCATGGCCGAGCAAGATATGGGAAAGCTCGTGCATGATGACGCTATTTTGGCGCGGTTCGGACTGGCTAGAATTGACGACTATCAGATGCTTCTCACCAACCCGCATTGTGAAGGCTGACCAACTGTCGGGGTCTGTGACGGTCAGCTGCACCAAGTCGTCACCACTCACTCCCGCGATGTCTGCTTCGGTCCAAACCAGAATGTCATACGCAGCAGCGACCTTGCGCGCACTCAAGGGAGCGTCGGGCTGGAGGCCGAACTTCTTGCGAATCTCGACAGATCGTCGCTCGCTTTGTGCCTTGAAGCCCCGCTTGAGCATATCAGTGTCCTGCTACGTCGCTCACCTGGGCTTTGAATTGTTCTTCCGCCCTCTCAATGAGCCGAGCAAGCGACTGTGCGGTATTCGGCTCGAGGGTTTGGTCTTTCTTAAAGGCGATCTGGAGGCCACCCATCGCAGTGAACTTTGTGACCTCTTCACCGATCCAATCGCAGACCTTCTTCAATGTCACCTGATCGGGAATATGGCCGCTCTCGATCTTTGAAAGCGTTGTGGGACTAATTCCGATCTCGCGCGCAGCAGCTCTGACTCCCATGCTCCCGCGTTTTTGGAGGACAAGCCGTCCTAGGTCTTCGAGTTGCATTCCCTCTCCTGTCCACAGATTTGGTATTACTGTAACAATATGGTGGACACCTACCTGCCGAAGCGGTAAGTGTCCACGAAACTGGTGCAGTTGTGAATCACAGCTCAGCCAAGAGCACAAGGAATTTTTCAGGTGGGTGACCCCTATTCACAGGAGCGCGCAGAATTTGAGGGGCTTCCAAAGCGATGATTCCGACGGTCCATCGGCAGCTTCAAGCCATTGGATCGCAGGTCGATGCGGAGGACTACCCGAATGTATTCAACGATGGGGTCATGGCGCCCAAGGGCTCTATCGTTGATCGAGAAACACTGGGCGCGGAGAAGTATGATGAACAACAAGGACCGGGTGGATCCGCAGCCGGATCGTGGCAAGGGGCCGCCGGATGGCAAGGGTCGTCCTGTCGATCCCGGACGTCCGGTGACGCCAAGCCGTCCGGCAGCGGGCGACTACGTGAAAACTATCTCGGCCAGCTAGATGCGATATTTGCGGCATACCCGCGTACCGCTGTCTGGACGAGCAATGAGGGAATGTGGCTTGCTGTCGATAGCGCAGTTCTAGCTGGGCTTGATCGCAATGCCACATTCCTAATTGCTATCCCGTTTCAACATTTTCAGCCCATTCGGGCGTGGGCTTTTTGGACAACTGCGGTCAGCCGAACTTGGATCGGTCCCCGCCACACTAATGCAGTCGATGGCTCAATCTGCGCCTTTAACCCATCCGAGGGAACGTGGAAGATTGGTGGCGATCTCGTCGCGTTGATAGACCAATACACAATGTGGGTCTTTTGTCATCTCCACCTCGAAATCATTGGTTGGTGGCCAGGAAGGCAGACGGCGGAGTTCGTCTATGAACGCCTCACAGAATTGAGGGACAATGAGTGGTGCGGTTGTCGGCCTGATGCTGGTCGGTACGCCGAATGTTGCAAACAGACCGACCTGGCCGCGGGCCGTTTCCAGGCCGCCATGCAGTTCGTCGGTGGTTTCTTGAAATTCAAGCCTCGCCAGCCTCCAGCAAGCGTGTGGCGGCTGATTTGGGGAGGAGGTACACTACCTGTATTTGACCGTGCGAGACCAAATCCAATGTTGCTTGTCGGGTCTTGTCTTTTTCCTGCAAAAGCAGGCGACAAACCTTCGGATGTTGCCGCATGGATCATGCCGAGGTTCGACCTATCCAGACATCGATGAAAGGGCTTTCGAGCTAAAACGGAATGTCGTCGTCCAGATCATCGTAAGACGAAGGCGAAGGTAGTGCGCCATTCGGTAAGGGCAAATTCGTTACTACGAACAGGTTCAGAATATCGTCTCTGTCCATAAACATTACCTGCGAACGTTTCGTTGCGTCGAGTTTTGTGCCGATCCAATTGCGAGCTTGCTTTGTGATCTCGCCACCCGCAACAATGAATGCGTGGTCAACCAGTACTCGCCGACTAATCTCCGGATCAAAGATCTCATGTCCGAGCATCATAGTTATCTGGTTGTGTATCCCAGCAACATTACTGGTGCTCTTACCGGACGCATCTAACTTCCCCTTTTTTACTTGAATTCCGAAGTAGAGAATATGCTGCGTGGGAAGCGTAAACTTCATCCACATGTCTTTGCCGTATTCAAGAGCCTTGTCTTTGTGCCCAGCAGCAGTGATCCGGTGGAAGCCCAATTGGCGGAAAAGTGGCAGAAGCACTTCCTCGATAAGCTCGTCCTCAGAGCACTTGTTGACATATGACACAAGTTGTTCACGACGCTCCAGTTCGGACGGGGTCAGGGGCCGGTGAGGGTTCGCTACTTGGGCAATTCTATTCGTTGCAATGTGACGTAGTTGGGCCGTTTTGTTCTCGTCGTAGAAGGCCTGCCAACCCTCGCGCGCCAATACGACGTTGATGGCTTCAAGCGCCTTGCTTCGATCTGGATCGTCATCGTCAGCCTCGGCTTTGTCGAGCACTCGTTGAATTACACGAATGAATGCGTCGGGAGGAACAGTTTGACTAGGTTGAGGCATCGCGAGCACCTCCTCCAGACGTTCCGAGACCCACATCCAGCGTGTCGAACCATCGTGCTCATATTCGAGGTCACAGTCCTCAAAGAACTCGGTTATGTACATGCTGGACCTGTAGTGGAAATACTCGTCATTTCCGCAGACGATGTTTGCGAGTGCTCTAAGGTTTCTCGGCTTCCATTTCATTGCCGAACCTTAACTGACCGGCTTTCGTGGGAATAGTGTCGCGGTCGCTTATCCACTCACCAAACAAATGTCGCCCAGCCTTAAGAGGCGCTTTGACTAGGCTGGGCTGCCCTTCTGATTTGCACCAAGCAAACCGGTCAGCGCGTCCGCCTGTCCTTCATTAACGGCACCGACGTAGCCGAGAACGCCGCCAATGACCCATTCAGAGCCATATCGGATCGCGGCTTCGAACTCGGCCATTCGGTCTTCGATGATTTCCATTCGACCCGACCCAAACCTAATGTTGAAGCTAGTAACTTCCGATGCCGGACCTTGTGTCTTTTGGTCGCTTAACTCGAAATTGCTTGTCCTGGCGGCGTGATCAAGTGCCGCCATACTTTCGACGAGCGAAGCATTATCGTCGCCCGAAATGGTAATGTCATCAACGTAGACAGACACGCGCAATCCTGAGCGTCGAATCCGATCCAGTTCTGTTCCCAACGCGGAATGAGCAAGGGCTAAAGATGCGAGTATCGGTGATTGAACGAATCCAAATGGGATGCTGAACTCTCGGTTGGGTGGTGCTTTGTCGACCACGCTGTCACAAGCCATCTCATAGGCATCCGCATGCGCCATGCCGATTCGAAGAAGCGAGCGTTGCACTCTGCTCCGGCTTATCTGCTCGAAGAAACGTTTGAGGTCCATCGACGCAATCCATGGCTGGTCTTTATGGAGCCGTGCTGCGGCGACATGACCTCCGTTGCGCAGGTGAAAATAGTTGCGAGGTCCCTTCCAGAGTCCTTCGACACGCTTTTTGATCGTAGCGCCAATCTCACGGCCATGCTCAGTTGGCACGTAAACCTTGGTTCCCGGCCTAAGCGTGAAATGATAATCGAAAAGATTTCGCACGATAGTTGGTGACCTCGCCTATGAACTTGAGAGCGTGATAAGCGAACTTAAACACGCGGGTTCCCCAGTCCAAGGCGAGGCCACAGTAATGAGAAATCTTCTGTTTCGTCATAACCGCGGGTTCTCCCACTTATCCCCGGCGGCCTAGCGCTTGCGCGCGAATCACCAACCAAACGACATTCTGCATGGCCCATTGGACACATTCTCGAATGTCCCGAAGTGGCTCATTTAGGAAGTTCCCAAATGGTCACGTGGAAAAACCTCATGCCGAGGAACCGGCAATATGGGTATCGCGCGTGGCTCGATCAAGGTGCTGAAGTAGTTTCTTAATTCCGGTCAAGCCCTGTCGATGACGATGCCATGCTCAAAATTGCCCTATGATTGCGCAGGTTCTCGAACCCGAAATGCCAGTCTCAATCACACTCCGCTGCTGCGCCCTCACCACGCGATGGCATTCGGGACCTCTGTGAAGTCAGTTCGAGGGAATCCGTATCTTCTCTGCTGGATCATACTATGAAATTCCCTTGATCGTTCTCCTTGGCCGAGATGACTGCAGAGAATGTCCGCTTTCAGGAACTAAGATCTCGGTTGGCTGCGTCTTGGACTGGGGCGCAAAGCGGACATGCTGCAGCGCATTGTCTTTAGAAGTTATGAAACTAAGGGCCAGTGGTTGCTCCATGGGTAGAGCATCTCTCGACGACGCTAATGGAGGGCTTCGTCAGTCGAGCAGGCGACCAGGTGCGATGCCGAATGGCTCCGCCAACTTTTCAATGATCGTAGCGGTTGGGTTGCGACGTCCGCGTTCGATGTCGCTGACGTAGGTGCGATGGATGCCAGCCCGGTCCGCATACTCTTCCTGGCTCCATGCACTCTTTGTCCGCAAACGACGAACGTTGGCGCCGAGACGACAGCAAATGTCCATGTAAGGCATGTGCGGCCATTGTCGCCTCTCGGTCTACAGACGATGAGTGACATTTTTGTTGACTATTCGTGTCCTTCGACCATTCGTGTCGACTCATAGTCGACAAGAGGAAGCCGATGACACGTTCGAAGAATACCGTTCGATGCGCCTTAGTAGCGTTTGCGCTGACGACTGGAAGTGCGACCACGCATGCCCAGGTTACAAGCGAAACACCTTTTGCTATGCGGGACGTGGAACTTGGAATTACGCTTGATGAATTCAGGACAATACCGATCCCAAATGACGATGATCGATATACCGACCTACAAGCGGCGTGTACACTCGATGACATGCCGCTGGCGAGAAGGATCATGGGTAGCTCTTCGGATCAGGCACTTGGCATCGCCGAATGCCAATGGTTCTCGAAGGACTCGTTGGTTCCAATGATGTCTGCCTCGGAGCATTGGATTAACATAGGACAAGGGAGGGGCCAGCCATTGTTTCGCTTTATCGAGAGCGACGGAAACATGAGGCTGTTCGAAATCACTTTTTATGCAAACAACCAATATCACCCCGCTATTCTGGATGCGCTCAGTCGAGGCTACGGCGCTCCACAAGACGAGGCCGAACCGTTCATTACTAGGGCAGGGGGTGAGTTTACCTCGGTGACCTCAATATGGGACAACGGGTCGAGCACCATTACCTTGACCGATCGATGCAGGCATCTCGAGCGCTATTGCTTGACCTACGAGCACAAAGCGCTCGCATCGCAATACGATGCAATCATAGAAGCGCAGGCCGACGAGGCTGCATCTCGGATTTAAGTGGTAAGACGGTCCGGCGGGCGTTCCGATGCTTCTCATAGATCGCCCGCCAGCTTCTAAACCCCCGCATAGAAACGACCTCTGCTGCGCACCATTCTCAATAAGGCAGCGAGCTTGCATCAAAGCAGGGCTCATAATTATCTGGCGCCTCAAAAGTCGCCCATTTCTTCGTCTTCCGAAAATTCCCGCTCAAGCTCGAGAAACTTCGCCTCAAGCTCGGGCGTCCAGGGTCCAGTGTCCTCGTTGTCCAGACTCTCGATTTTCTCGAGCATCTGCACAGGCACTCCGAGCCTTTGAAGCATGTCCATGGCAGATTTGATCTGCGGAAGGCTATCAGATTTCAGAATCAGCATCGTCAGCCTCTGCGCCAAAAGCTCGATCCGAGGCTTTTCGACCTGCTTGCCATCGATGATAACCTTCTGCGGTTTGAGCAGTTCTTCGGCTATCAAGCCGCCAAGTTCAGCACTCGCCGGTTTGGGCACCGGCGCCTTCCTCTTCCTTTTGCCAGCCGGGTTGCCAGACTGCCCCTTCTTAAATCGGTGTGCCTTGGGCGGTTTGCCATACCCAACCTCATAAATACCCTCCCGAGTGGCGCCATCGATTTCGCCCTTCGCCACCCGCTCCCCACTTTCGCGTGTATACAACTTTGCCATATTCCCCCCCTTTAGGCTCGTAATCAGTCCTTCGCTCGAAGCTCTACAAGTTCAATCATCGTCTTCACGGTTTCCTCGTGAATCGCCGTTTCGCCCGTCCATTCTTCCCAGCGCCTCACGCTGACATCGACAAAGCGAGGATCGAGTTCGATGCCAGCAACAATCCGGTTCTGTACTTCACCGGCAATGAGCGCCGTTCCAGATCCTAGAAACGGGTCGAGCACTAGGTCGCCCGGATTGGTCACATCAAGCATGAGGTCGCCAATGAGTTCAACGGGCTTCGGCGTCGCGTGAAGCTTGAGAGCCTTCGAAGCCGAGCTGCCCTGCTTGTTTGCGCCAGGATAGTGCTGAACATTGGTCCGGTCGCGCCCGTATTTCCCAAGTTTCACGTTGTTGATTACAGGCGTCTTGGCAGTGCCCAGCACACCAATAAATTCATGAGCGGACCGGTAGAGCGCGCCCATACCCCCTGCGCCCTTGTCCCAGACAACGGTATTGAGATGATGCAGCCCAACCTTATCGGCGGCGATCCTTACGAGGTGGATATTGCGCCAGTCCATGAAGGCATAGATTACCCCGCCGTTCTGGCAGTTGGTCAGGCAGTGCTTAAGCGATGCCGTCAAAAACTGCTCAAACTCGGACTGCGACATTTCGCCAGCAGCCATAACGAAGTCCTTGTGCTTCGTTTTGCCTAGCCCGCTGACCACGCCCTCGATTTTCAGATTGTAGGGCCAATCACCAATGATGGCTGCAGCCTTGGTACCCGCAAGAGCGTGCTCATACGATGCGGCCTCCAACGAGTTGCCACATACGACCCGGTGCGGACCGCACAACCAGACATCGCCAAGGCACGACACCGAATGTTCTTGTACCTCGGGAGCGTTGTCGGCTTGGTCCGTGATCTCCTGCGGCCCGATGATAGCGTCGAGCTCGGGGATCTCGAAGCCAGTGACAGTGAGGTCCAAGTCCAGAAGCTCGAGCTCTGCCAGCTCGAACGCAAGACCTTCGACATCCCACTCACCGCATTCCTGAATGCGGTTAAGCGCGATCGACAGCAGACGCGCTTCGTCTTCATCGAGATGCTCAAGGCGAACACAGTATACCTTCTCGAGACCCAGATCGCGCGCTGCCTCGACGACAAGGTGGCCATCGACAATCGCTCCCACCTTGTTGAGAAGCACCGGATATACCTGCCCAAAGGTTTTGATTGAGTTCGCAATCCTTGCGATCTGCTTCGCGTCCTTCTTGCGAATGCTTGTCTTCGCAATCGTCAGCTCACAAATCGGCATCAGCACCGTTTTGAGATGAGGCACTAGATCATTGCGCGGCGGTTTTGATCCGGCTGCCAGCGTACGCGCCTTGGCGCTAGCGCGCTTCGCGCCGGACCTTGTAAGGAGGATCGCTTTCGCGCCTCCAGCTTTCTTAATCGCATATCCCATATCATTCCCCGATGTTCTGTCTTGAAGGCTAGCTGACGTGAGACAGCACTTGAGGTCTGTCTAAGGCAGCTCAGCTAGCGATTATTCGCGATGTGGAATGTGTCGCGGTTCGGACCTGTGCCGAACCTGTTGACCTCAGGGTTCTATTGTCGTGACCTGATCCTTTGTCAGGCCTGAGACTCTATGGCATCCGCTGATGTGCTGACCCTATGAAACGTGCCGATTTGAAGAAATGCAACCGCAAATTTTCCAATTAGCGGGACAGGGCTGTTTGGCAGGTTGCGTCGTATACAAATGGCACGTGTCAAATTTGCCTGGTGACCTGCGGTGGAAAGCCAACAGGTCCCTGCAATCGTCTAGCGTTCCCTGCATCGTGAATGTGAATTCGCTGCACACGCATCCATGTTTCCCTGCTCTTTGTGCAACCATTCCCTGCTATCGTTAGTAGGGAAATTGACCGGAAGGCTCGCAGAAATTGGCTAGTTTTCACGCCTCGCAAAGGTGAGTAAGGCGCTGATCTGAAATTTTACCCTGTTTAATTCCCTGCGAGCAGGGAATTTGGGGCGGAGAGCGGTTCGCAGCAGACTGACTGCTCCGCCACCCTGCACGCGTTCGAGACATAACTTGGCGTGCTCTAAACTTGGACAATTTGCTATCTCCTTGCCATAGGGTCAAGACGACTGCGCGCGGCGAAAAGTCGATGCGTTTGATGGGCTGGCGAGACATTATGCAGGTTCGCTCGAAGGGATAGGAAATCAATGGGCTATTGCTTGCCAGACGAGGATTGTCCGCAGCCTTTGCTGGACGTTTTCGCGCGCAGCAAAACAGCCCTGACGCTTGCCAGCACGCAGCGCGAGGACATTCCGCTGGTGCTGGTCAACGAACCGTTCTGCAATCTGAGTGGTTATGAGCCGGATGAGGTGCTGGGGCGCAATTGCCGGTTCCTGCAACCCGAAGGCGGCGCCGGCCCTGTGCGAGAGCGTATCCGCGATTTTCTTGCCGATGATGCGCGCGAGGACGGGCGGTTCGTCATTCCCAACCAGACCCGAACCGGCGAAGCTTTTTTAAACGTTTGTTATATGGCCAAAATTCGTCATCGTACGCAGGCGGAATATGTTCTAGGCTCGCAGTTTGCAGTCAGGACCGGCGGCGAGCGCGCGGAAGCGTACGAAACCGCTCTACGCCGGGATTTGACTACGCTATCCGACATATTTTCGGAAAGCGATTGGATGCTGATGGGAAGCATGGACGCGATTGCCAATACGTCGGCCTTGTTGGCGCGGCATAGCCTGAAGGATTGAGGGGAAGCATGGGCGAGCATCAAGAGACCGGGGTCCCGATTGTCGGGATAGGCGCTTCTGCTGGCGGTCTCGAAGCATTGCGCGAGGTATTCCAAGGCTACGACTCAAAGCCCGGAATCGCCTTCGTCGTTGTCCAGCATCTCGATCCGAACCATGAATCGCTGATGGCGCAATTGCTCGAGCGCTATACCGAAATGGCGGTGACGCAAGCCAAAGGCGGAGAGCAGATCGAGCGCGATCACGTCTATGTTATCCCGCCCGGGCATGGCCTTGCTATCGAGGACGGTAAGCTAAGGCTTACCGAGTTCAAGGATCCGCGCGGCCTGCGCCGCCCGATCGACGATTTCTTCGAAAGCCTCGCCGTCGAGCACGGGACGGAGGCCGCCTGCGTCATCCTTTCCGGGACGGGCGGTGATGGCAGCCGAGGATTGCGCGCGATAAAGGAATATGGTGGCCTCGCCGTGGTGCAGGAACCCGATACGGCGCGCTATGACGGCATGCCGACATCGGCGATCAGCACGGGTCTGGTGGATATCGTTGCGCCGCCTGCCCAGATCATCGAGGCGCTGCGCAATTTCTTCGACCGGGCCGACAAGATCGAGCTCGACGAGGCGGAAGAGGCGGCCGATCATGTCGATGATATGTGCGCTGCCCTGCGCGATGCCGTCGGACACGATTTCAGCGGCTACAAGCGGTCCACGCTCTCCCGTCGTATCGCCCGGCGAATGCAGGTGATCGACGTGTCGTCCAGCGAGGATTATCTCGCTCGTTTGAGAGCGGACCCCGAGGAATGCCAGGCGCTGTTTCGCGATCTTCTTATCAATGTCACGCGCTTTTTCCGCGATCGCGAGGAGTTCGAGGCGCTCAATCGGCTGGTTATCGATCCGATGATCGCCAAGAGCCGCGACGCGAACGAATTGCGCATCTGGGTTGCAGGCTGCTCTTCGGGCGAGGAAGCATACACGATCGCGATCCTCTTCGCCGATGCCATGCGCCGGCACGACCGTCGCCCCTATGTGCAGATTTTCGCGACCGACATCGATGACAAGATGATCGATATTGCGCGGAACGGCACCTATCCGCTGGCAGCGCTGTCCGATATTCCGCAGAAATACCAGCAGGACTACCTCGATATCGGGATGGAGCAGTTCTCTATCGCACCGCGCGTGCGGGATATGGTGCGCTTCAGTTCGCACAACCTCGTGCGCGATCCGCCCTATTCCAAGATCGACCTGTTGTGTTGCCGCAATTTGCTGATCTATTTCGGCGAGGAATTGCAACGCGCAGTGCTGCCAGCCTTCCATTTCTCGCTGGTGGAAGAGGGCAAGCTTTTCCTCGGCTCTTCGGAAAGCGTCGGCAGGTTCGAAGATCTGTTTGCCACAATCGACCAGAACGCGCGGATTTTCGAGCGCCGCGATGCGCCAATGCGCTACCCGCTGAATTTCAGCGCCAATCCGAAGCGGCGCAAGCGCGATGTGGAGGCCGAACCGCAAAGCCGTCCGCGTCACCGGTCGCTCGACGTTGCGGCCTTGACGAAGCTGGCGGAGCGGCATGCACCGGTCAGCCTGCTGGTCGATGCGGAAGGCAACTTGCTAAATCAGTGGGGCGCGGTCGGCAAATATCTGGATTTCCCGGATCGCGGGGAAGCGCAGCTCAACGTCGTCCGGCAGGCCAAGTCCGGGCTGACCGAAATCATCGGGCCGCTGCTGCGCGATGTGGCGAAGCAATCGAAGCCGAAGGTCGCGCGCGATGTGAAATTGCAGTCCGATTACGGCGAGCAGCCGCTGGCGGTCATGATCGATCCGGTCGGTTCGGGCGGCTATCTGGTCGTCTTTAGAGAGACCGGACAACTCGAACCGCGCGACCCAGACGATTTCGATCTGTTCGAACGCGGCGACAGCGAAGTCGAATATTTGCAGGATGAATTGCAGTCTGCGCGGCTCAGCTTGCGCACGACGGTCGAGGAGCTGGAAACGACCAATGAGGAACTGAAGAGCTCCAATGAAGAAATGATGTCGATGAACGAGGAGCTTCAATCGACGAATGAAGAGCTGACGACCGTCAATGACGAATTGAAAGTGAAGGTCGATCAGGTCACGATGGCGAATGCCGACCTCAAGAATTTCCTCGACTCCACGGAGCTGGTCGTCCTGGTAGTGGATGAGGAGACGCGGCTGCGCAATTCGACCGAAGTCGCCGACGACCTGTTCGGTATCGGCAGAGCGCAAGTCGGCAGGACCATCGGGAATCTCGACATTCCCCTGAAGGATAAATCCTTCGTCGAGATGGCGGCAAGGGCCGCGCAGTCAGGCGATGCCGGAGAGTATCGCACATCTTCATTGGATGAAGAACGGCAGTATGTTGTGCGGGTCTTGCCCTACCGCCAGATGGACGACACGCTCGCCGGCGCCACGCTGATATTCACTGATGTGACTGAGGCGCTGAAGCTGGAAACGGCTCTTGTCGAGGAGCGTGCACGCCTGCGCATGGCATTGGATGTCGCGCGCATTGGGATCTGGGAATACGAACCATCCTCCGGACGCACGACCCTCGACGAAAAAGAGCGCGAGCTTCTCGGTATTACCGACGAGACGGATAGCCAGCAGATGGATCCAATCCTTTCTCGCTTGCCGGTGGAGGATCGCGACCGCGTGAACAGCGCCCTGCGCCGTGCGATGGATGGCAAGCACATCTATGATGAAACCTTCCGCATCAATCTCGACGATGGCGGCGTGCGATGGCTTCATGGCCTTGGCCGTGTCGTCGATGTCGGAGATACGCGCAAATTTATCGGCGTGACCTACGATGTCACTTCGGAAAAGGAACTGCTGGCCGAGCGCGAGCTCATGCTGCGCGAAATGAATCACCGGGTAAAAAACCTGTTCGCCGTCATCACCGGAATTACCAAGATGAGCGCGCGACATGCCGACAACGTGGATGAATTCGCCAGTGATCTGTGTGACCGCATTCATGCGCTGGGTCGATCGCACAACATGACCGTCGATAATGCCGAGGGCGAAGCCGATCTTCGCAAGGTAATCGAAACCGCAATCGGACCGGCGGTAAACGGGCAAACCGTGGCCCTCTCTGGGGACGAGGTGAAGTTGCCCAACCGGGCCATCACGCCGCTAGCCATGATCCTGCATGAGTGGGCGACCAATTCGACCAAATATGGTGCGCTCAGCGCGTCTGATGGCAAGTTGTCCGTTTCATGGAGAAAAACAGGCGACGGCGAAATTGCACTCGACTGGCAAGAAGAGGGCGGAAACGGCGGGGATGAGAAGGAAGCGGGTTTCGGTACGCAGCTAATCGAAGCGAGCGCGCGTCAAATCTCTGGCAAGCAAACGGCAGAGGTTTTGGAGAACGGCTACCGGCGGACTTTGATTTTTTAGGCTGGAAGAGCCGCCGGTTCGGCTAGCAATTTCTTAACTGCGCCAATCAGATCCGCCTCACAGACCGGCTTGGTCAGCCTGGGCACGGCGGCATAATCGGTCTTCAGCTGCGGATGCTGCAAATCTGCCGAAACGAAGAGAAACGGCACGCCGGCCTGGGTAAGCTGTTCGGCCAGCGGCCAGACGGTCTTATCGCCCAGATTGATATCGAGCACAGCGGCTACGGGCTCTTCAGCCTTCGCCATGTTCATCGCGTTAAAAAGGTCGTGCGCCGGGCCCACAACGTCGTAGCCGGCATCCTGCAATGCCTGCGCTTCGTCCCAAGCGACAAAGACCTCGTCCTCTACGACGAGCACGGATGGATTGGCGACCTTCATGCCGACGTAATTCCCCGGCAGGAGTCTGGTTCCTGCAAAACGTTAATTTGCCAGTGGATTATTTAACGAATTCAGATGGGGGGCGGGTGCTTCAGAAGTAACCTGCCTGGGCGCGGCTAGTCCTGCGGAAACAGCACAGGTTCATTGCCGGGTTGCCATGGTTTGTGCTTGACCATGCAGCGGCGGAAAAGCGCGCTCTCCAGATGATCGGCAAGCCAGTTTTGCAGCTTAGGCAGGTCCTGCGCATCCCACCATTCGCGGTCCGTCGCTGCGAATTGACGGACGAACGGCATGATCGCTGTGTCGGTATATCCGGCGCGTTCGCCCGATAATTGCCGAGCACCGGACAGACGCGCTTCCAGATCGCGCAGGATTGCAAGCCCATCGGAGCGATACTCTTCGGGATCGCTGTCGTAGCGATTGGGGTATTTGTAGCGATCGAGCGCGTGTTTGAAAGGACCGTCATTCCGGGCGATCAGGTCGTCATCCTTACGCGCCAGCCAATTCTCCGGGTCGCGTCGCGCCAGTGCCCAGTCCATGATGGCGAGGCTTTCTTCCAGCACCGCGCCATCACTGAGTTTGAGGACGGGCACCGTGCCTTTGGGCGAAGCCTCCAACATGGCACCCGGCTTGTCCGACAGCTTCACCTCGCGCAGCTCGCAGCGTGTGCCGCTCACCAGCAATGCCATGCGTGCTCGCATGGCGTACGGGCAGCGGCGGAAGCTGTAGAGGGTCGGTAACTCAGTCATCGCTCTGGTCCGCGAACTCGGCGCCCAGATGCTTCGTTCCGCGCTCGCGGGCCAGCATTTCCTGTCGGTGGCGTGTGCGGTAGCCGGCGCGCTGCTCGTCGGTTCGCGTGTCGAAGCAGGCGGGGCAGCTCACCCCTTCCTCATAGCGGGGCGATTGCATATCGCTGGGCGCAACCGGCAAGCGGCAGGCATGGCAGAGCGCGTAGCTTCCCGGCGCTAGGCCGTGGCCGACCGTTACGCGCTGGTCGAACACGAAACACTCGCCGTTCCAGCTACTCTCTGCCTCGGACACGGATTCGAGATATTTGAGGATGCCGCCCTTGAGGTGATAAACCTCTTCCACCCCTTCGGACTTCAAGAAAGCCGTCGACTTTTCGCAGCGAATGCCGCCGGTGCAAAACATGGCGACCCGGCGGGCCTTGCCTTCGCCGAGCAGCGCCTCGCGATTGGCGCGGAACCATTCGGGGAAATCGCGAAAGCTTTCGGTTTCGGGATTGATTGCGCCTTTGAAGGTGCCGGTGGCGACTTCGTAATCATTGCGGGTATCGATAACGACAGTGTCGGGATCGGCGATCAGCGCATTCCAGTCTTCCGGCGCAACGTAGTGACCGACGCCTGTGAGCGGATCGATATCGGGCTGGCCCATCGTCACGATCTCGCGCTTCAGGCGGACTTTCATGCGCAGGAAAGGCATGGCTTCGGCCTCCGAGAACTTGACCTCGATGTCGGCACAGCCTGGCAGGGTGCGGATGTGGCGCAGAACGCTGGCAATAGCTTCTGGCGCGGCAGCAATCGTGCCGTTGATGCCTTCCGGAGCGAGCAACAACGTGCCTTTGACACCATTCGCCCGGCATACCGATTCCAGCGCCGGCTTCAGCGCGGCGGGCTCGTCGAACCGGGTGAATTTATATAGCGCGGCGACTTGTATGGGAGCGGCAGCCTCGGACATGGCGCGCCGTTATCACAACCAACGGTGCGAGCGCCATGGCCTTATCAGTGGCTGGACGGGCACTCGGCGAGGGCATCGCGCATGGCGTCCACCAACCAGCTCGTCGCGGGACCGGGACGTGCATCGCGTCGCCATGTTGCGCTGAGCGTGTAGCTGTCGCCCGGCTTTTCCGGCAGGTCGAGCAGCACGAGCCGCCCTTCGGCAATATCGTCGCGCACGGCGTGGGCGGGCATATTGCCCCAGCCGATCCCTTCCTTCAGCAGAGTATGCTTCGCGCCCAGATCGGCCAGCCGCCATGTCTTCGGGCTCATTACAGAGAATTCGCGTCCCTCGGTAAGGCGTGACCGGTCGGAGAGAACGAGTTGCAGGTGCTTGCGGCTTTCTCCGGCAGCGACACCTGTCTTCGCCAGCGCGTGGTCCGGGGCCGCCACTGGCACGAGGTCGACCTCGCCGATAGCCTGCCGCTCCAGCTCGGGATGATCGCTGATGACCGGCCCGGCAATGGCAAGTTGCGCTTCGTTTTCCAGCAGGCAGGCGGTGACAGCGCCCAACGCCTCGACATTCAGTTTGAGCGCAACGGTCGGGAACATGCGCCGGAATTCGCGCAGCACCTTGGCGGTCGCATCGCCCGGCACCATCACGTCGAGCACCAGCGAAACATCGCTTTCCATCCCGGCATGCAGGCTCTGCGTCTTGGCAAGCAGCGCATCACTGGCATCGGCGATGGCGCGCGCTTCGGCCAGCAGGCCTTTGCCGGCATCGGTCAGGATGGGACGGCGCGATCCCTCGCGCTCGAACAGGGTGACGCCCAGCTGCGCTTCCATTTGGGCTATGCCATAGCTGACAGCCGAAACCGCGCGACCCAGCCGCCGCGCCGCCGCGCCAAAGCTGCCTTCCCCTTCTACAGCGAGGAAGATGCGCAACTGGTCCAGCGATGGCTCGCCCAATTTCACTGTTCTAAATATCCGAACATCTTTGATTGTTTTATCGCAGTTATCATTTCATCCAGCAAGGACTATCTCGCTTTCACACAGTCCCTCCCGAAGGAGATTTGCCATGATCGAAGTCCGTCCATTCGACAGCCTGGGTTCCGCCAATCACGGTTGGCTCGATGCCCATCACCATTTCTCGTTTGCGAGTTATCACGATCCGGCTCGCGTGCATTGGGGCGCTCTGCGGGTCTGGAACGATGATACGATTGCAGCAGGCACCGGCTTCCCGACCCATCCGCACAGCGACATGGAGATCATCACCTATGTCCGCAAAGGCGCCATTACGCACCGTGACAGCATGGGCAATGAAGGCCGCACCGAAGCGGGCGATGTGCAAGTGATGAGCGCCGGCAGCGGCGTGCAGCATTCGGAATACAATCTGGAGGATGAGGATACCAAAATCTTCCAGATCTGGATCATTCCGGACGAGCGCGGCGGTCAGCCCACCTGGGGAGCGCGCGAATTTCCGAAAGGCGACCGCTCCGGCAAGTTCGTGCCGCTCGCGGCAGGCGGCCAGCAGGCTGCCAACGACGATGGCGCGCTGCCGATCCGCACCGATGCCAGCGTGCTGGGCGCGTCGCTGAAAGCGGGCGAGAGCGTAACCTATCGGCCGCGCGATGCTTCACGCCATCTCTATCTCGTTACCGCCACGGGCAAAGTGCGCGTGGAAGACGAGGAAGCGAATGCGCGTGATGGCGTGGCAATCACCCAGCGCGAAAGCGTGACCATCACCGCGCTGGAGGATGCCGAACTCGTCCTCGTCGACGCAGCCTGACAGGCGCAAAAAACCACCAATGGCGGGGAGGGGATAGCCTCTCACTGCACCCTCCCTCTCGTCCTAATGCAAGGAAATGAACAATGTCCAAGATCCTTCACATCACCGCCAGCATCAATGGTGAGGAGTCGGTCTCCCGCCAGCTCAGCACTAAGCTCGTGAGCGAACTTGCGAAGCGTGATGGCGCTTACATCGTCGAGCGCGATTTGAGCGCAAACGACCTGCCCTTCATCGACTCAGGCCGCTTCGCCGCCAATCTGGCGCCTTACGCAGAGCGTTCGCCAGAGCAGCACGAGCTGGCCGCCATCGCCGATACGCTCATCGGCGAATTGCAGGATGCCGACACCATCGTACTGGGCGTGCCGATCTACAATTTCGCCGTACCCGCCACTGTGAAAGCGTGGGCCGATCTCGTCGCCCGCGCTGGCACGACGTTCAAATACACGCCCGAAGGTCCGGTTGGCCTGCTGCAGGGCAAGCGCGCTTACATCGCCGTCGCTTCGGGCGGGGTCAAAACGGATAGCGAGGCTGATTTCATGACGCCGTGGCTCAAATTCTTCCTCGGCTTCCTCGGTATCACCGATGTGAGCGTAGTCGCCGCCGACGCCCTGATGGCGGGCGATGCCGATGCCATCATTGCGGAGGCCCATGAGAAAGCGGCAGCACTGGCTGCCTGATTGATCGTCCCACAAGGTTCAGGAGACACGACATGAATACGATTGCAGATAATATCGCCGATATTCCCGCCGCAGATGGTGCAAGCCGCGCCGACATGGCGGCCCTAGCAGGGCGCGCGCTGCTGGCGCTTCTTTTCATCCTGGCCGGCGTGAACAAACTGATGGATCCGGCCGGCACGATCGGCTTCATCGAATTCGTCGGACTGCCCCTGCCGCAGTTTGCCTATGCCGGAACGGTGGGACTGGAGATCGTCGGCGGCCTGCTGCTGCTGGCCGGTTTCAAGACCCGATGGGTTGCCGGTGCGCTGGCCGCCTTCAGCGTAGCGACCGCTCTCATTTTCCACTTCGATTTTGCCGACCAGAACCAGCTGACGGCCTTCCTGAAAAATCTCGCCATTGCAGGCGGGATGCTCCAGGTCGTCGCTTTTGGCCCGGGACGCCTCGCTCTCGACGCCCGGTAAGTCAGAAAGCCCAAATGCTGGCGCGCCGACGAGCTCCGCTGCTTGCTGGCGCGCTTTGCATTTCGCACTAGCGCTGTTCGGCTCGACTTGGCAGACATCGCACTATGGCCACGAAAACCGTTGCAATGTTGACCGCTGGCGGTCTCGCGCCCTGCCTCTCTTCCGCTGTCGGCGGGCTGATCCAGCGCTATTCGCAAGTCGCGCCGGACATCCGCATCATCGCCTACCGCAATGGCTATGCTGGCCTACTGACTGGCGACTATGTTGAAGCGACGCCGGAAGTGCGCGAAGCGGCAGGCAGGCTGCATGCTTTCGGCGGCAGCCCCATCGGCAATAGCCGCGTAAAGCTCACCAATGTCGCCGATTGCGTGAAGCGCGGTCTGGTGAGGGAAGGGCAGGATCCGCTGCATGTCGCTGCCGAGCAGTTGACGCGCGACGGAGTCAATATCCTGCACACGATCGGCGGGGACGACACCAATGGCACCGCCGCCGACCTCGCCGCCTATCTGGCAGAGAACGACTATGACCTGACCGTCGTCGGCCTGCCCAAGACCATTGACAACGACGTAATCCCCATCCGGCAGTCGCTGGGCGCGTGGACGGCGGCGGAGCAGGGCGCGGTGTTTGCGCGCAATGTCATTGCCGAACACACCGCCAATCCGCGCATGCTCATAGTGCACGAGGTCATGGGCCGGCATTGCGGCTGGCTGACGGCAGCGACCGCGCTGGAGCATCACCGCTGGGTGACCGATGCGCCCTTTGCCGAATGGATGGAAAACGCCGCTGCGCGCTGGGATGTGCATGGCGTTTACGTGCCCGAACTGGGCTTCGATATCGACGAGGAGGCAAAGCGGCTGCGCGCGATCATGGATGCGCAGGGCGGGGTGAACCTGTTCATCTCGGAAGGCGCGGGCGTCAGCGAAATCGTCGCCGCCATGGAAGCTGCCGGCGAGGAGGTGCCGCGCGATCCCTTCGGTCATGTGAAACTGGACAAGGTCAATGTCGGGCAATGGTTCGCTGGCCAGTTTGCCGAGGCATTGGGCGCGGAAAAGGTGCTGGTGCAAAAGAGCGGCTACTTCTCGCGCTCGGCACCTGCCAACGATGCCGATCGCAACCTTATCTATGCCTGCACCACTCACGCCGTTGACGCAGCGCTGCGCGGCGAATCCGGCGTGGTAGGCGAGGATGAGGAGCGCGGAGACGAGCTTCGCGCTATCGAGTTCGAACGGATCAAAGGCGGCAAGACATTCGACACCAGCCTGCCGTGGTTCACGCAGCTATTGGAGGATATCGGGCAGCGCTAAGGCTCCCGCCTCCGGCACGATTTCTCGCCCTGCTGGTTTCAGTGGAAACCGTTTCGCGTTGCGCCTATCTGCGCCGCATCCAAACCACTCTGCGACTCAGGAGACCCTTCGCTGTCCCAATCCCGCGCCCCTCGTCCGTTCGAGAATTTCGCACCCGCGGCCAGCGAGGCGACGCCATTGCGCCAGGCAATCACGGCCGCCTATCGCATGCGGGAGCCCGATGCCGTGCGTCCGCTAATCGAGGCGGCGCGGGTCGATCCGGCGGATAAGCGCGTGATCGCGGCGCTGGCCAGCGATCTCGTCACGCGCCTGCGCCGGAAGGGCCAGTCCGGCGGCGTCGAAGGGCTGGTGAAAGAGTATTCGCTCTCCAGCCAGGAAGGCGTGGCGCTGATGTGCCTCGCCGAAGCTCTGCTGCGCATTCCCGACAACAAGACGCGCGACGCGCTGATCCGCGACAAGATCGCGCGGGGTGACTGGATCGCGCATCTGGGACGCGAGCGCTCCGTCTTCGTCAACGCCGCGACGTGGGGGCTGGTCGTCTCCGGCAAGTTGGTCGCTCCCGTTGAAGAGGACAGCCTCGGAGCGGCGCTATCCGGCCTAATCCAGCGTGCGGGCGAGCCGGTGGTCCGCAGCGGCGTGAACATGGCGATGGAAATGATGGGCGAGCAATTCGTCACCGGAGAGACCATCGGCGAGGCGCTGAAGCGCGCGCGCAAACAGGAGGAGCGCGGCTTCTCCTACAGCTATGACATGCTGGGCGAAGCGGCGATGACGATGCGCGATGCGGATCGCTATTACGACGATTACGAGCGCGCCATTCACGCCATCGGTAAGGCAAGCGCGGGGCGCGGCGTCTACGATGGCCCGGGCATTTCCATCAAGTTGTCGGCCTTGCATCCGCGCTACGTCCGCGCGCAGATGGACCGCGTGATGGCCGAGCTGCTGCCGCGTGTGAAGCAGCTCGCTCTCTTGGCAAAGCGATACGATATCGGCCTTAATATCGATGCGGAGGAAGCCGACCGGCTGGAAATCTCCCTCGATATCCTTGAAGCGCTCGCACTCGATCCGGACCTTTCCGGCTGGCATGGCCTCGGGTTCGTGGTGCAGGCCTATGGCAAGCGCTGCCCCTTCGTCATCGACTGGCTGATCGATCTCGCAAAGCGCTCCGACCACCGCATCATGGTGCGGCTGGTGAAGGGTGCTTACTGGGACAGCGAGATCAAGCGCGCGCAGGTCGACGGCCTGCCCAGCTTCCCGGTCTTCACCCGCAAGGTGCATACCGATGTCAGCTATCTCGCCTGCGCTCGCAAGCTGCTGGCGGCGCGGGATGCCGTCTTCCCGCAATTCGCCACGCATAACGCGCAGACGCTGGCGACGATCTACACGCTGGCGGGCGACGATTTCAGCATCGGCGATTACGAGTTCCAGTGCCTGCACGGCATGGGCGAAGCGTTGTATGAAGAAGTGGTCGGGAAGCGCGACCTTGCGCGGCCTTGCCGCATTTACGCGCCTGTCGGTACGCATGAGACGTTGCTTGCATACCTTGTGCGTCGCTTGCTGGAGAACGGCGCGAATTCCAGCTTCGTCAACCGCATCTGGGACGAAGATGTCGCGCCGGAAGATCTTTCGCGCGATCCGGTGGACGAGGCGGAAGATATCCAACCCGTCGGCTCCCGCCATCCGCTGATCAAACTGCCGCGCGAGCTGTTTCCCGACCGGCACAATTCACGCGGGCTGGACCTGACGGATGAGCGCGTGCTGGCGGGCTTGTCCGCCGCCTTGCGCCGCAGCGTGCAGGTGGACTGGAAGGCGATGCCGACATGGGGCGATGCCGCGCGGCGCGACTTCATCGCCATCACCAATCCTGCCGACCAGCGCGACGTGGTGGGTCATGTCAGCTGGGCGCATGAGGAAGGCGCGCTGGAATCGGTCAAGCGCGCGGCGGAAGCCTTTCCCGGCTGGTCGTCCACGTCGGTCCATGAGCGCGCCGAATGCCTGGAAAAGGCGGCGGACCTGCTGGAAGACCGGATGGAGAACCTTCTCGGCCTGATCATGCGCGAGGCGGGCAAGAGCGCGCCCAACGCGATTGCCGAAGTGCGCGAGGCGGTCGATTTCCTGCGCTATTATGCGCAGCAGGCGCGCGACAGCTTGGACGGAGCAGATGCGCTCGGCCCGGTCGTATGCATCAGCCCGTGGAATTTCCCGCTCGCCATTTTCGTGGGCGAAGTCTCGGCCGCGCTTGCAGCAGGCAATACCGTGCTCGCCAAGCCCGCCGAGGAAACCCCGCTGATTGCCGCGCAGGCAATCGGTATCATGCACGAGGCGGGCGTGCCCGAGGACGTGGTGCAGCTTGTGCCCGGAGACGGCCGGATCGGGGCCGCGCTGGTAGGCTCGCCGGACATTTGCGGCGTGACGTTCACCGGCTCTACCGAAGTGGCCAAGATCATCCAGCGCCAGCTTGCCGAGCGCCTTCTGCCGGGCGGCTCTCCGCTACCGTTTATCGCGGAGACGGGCGGGCAGAACGCCATGGTCGTGGATTCATCGGCCCTGCCCGAACAGGTGGTGCGCGATGTGGTCGCCTCGGCTTTCGACAGTGCCGGCCAGCGCTGCTCCGCCCTGCGCGTGCTCTGCCTGCAAGCGGATGTGGCGGACGACATGCTGGACATGCTGCGCGGGGCGATGGCGGAATTGCGCGTCGGCGCGACCGACCGGCTCAGCGTCGATGTCGGCCCCGTCATCACCGCCGAGGCGAAGGAAACGATCGAAACCCATATCGAAGATATGCGGTCGCGCGGGTTCAAGGTCGAGCAGCTTGAGCTGGACGAGGCGACCGGTTACGGCACCTTCGTCGCGCCCACTATCATCGAGATCGACAGCGTGGACCAGCTTGGCCGCGAGGTCTTCGGCCCGGTGCTGCATGTGGTGCGCTATGCCCGCAAGGACCTGCCGCAACTGATGCAGGCGATCAACGCGACCGGCTATGGCCTCACCTTCGGCCTGCATACGCGCATCGACGAGACTATCGCGCAGGTCACGGCGCAGGCCGAGGTCGGAAATATCTACGTCAATCGCAACGTGATCGGTGCAATCGTCGGCGTGCAGCCGTTCGGCGGGCAAGGCTTGTCTGGCACCGGACCCAAGGCCGGTGGACCGCTCTATATCGGCCGGCTGGCGCGCAAGGTCGATCCGGTCGACGATATCGAGCGCTATGATGACGGCGCGCCGCAGATCGGCGAAATGACCGAGCTGCCCGGACCGGTGGGCGAGCGTAATCTCTATGGCGTGCACCCGCGCGGGCGCGTTTTAATGTTGCCGCAAACCGTGGAAGGGCTTCAGCAGCAGCTCGGTGCTGTGACAGCCACGCTCAACCGTGCCGTGCTGCCGCGATCCTGCGAGCATCTGGTGGCCGACATGCAGCTCGACCGGCTCGAGCTTATCGAATGGGTCGATGATTGGCAGGCCGAGCCGCCTTTCGCGCATGTGCTGGTGGAAGATGGCGGGCAGGATATCGTCGCCATACAGAAAGCCATCGCTGCCAAGGATGGCCCGATCCCGATCATCCAGGCAGCCAGTGAGCGCACCGCCTATCGCACGGACTGGATGCTGGAGGAGCTTTCCGTATCCATCGACACGACGGCAGCGGGGGGCAATGCGAGCCTGATGGCCGTCGCGTGAAGCGGAGCGAACTGGTATAGGCATTGACAGCCTGCTCCGGGCATGGAAATTTGTCCGGACAAATTCGAGAGGACGATCATGGCTTCCGACCTGCCACCAGCCTATACAGCGCTTACCCGCCACGAAATGATGCCGCGCACCCGGCATGACGAGGCGGCGCGGTTCAATTTCCTCACCCATTTCAACCGCTACCTGTCGGGCACGGTCGGCAAGGGTAACAAGCTCGCCTATGAAAATCGCGTGCTGCCGCAGTTTCGTGCAGAGCATGGGCGTGATCCGGAACATCGCTACGAAATTCGCGACGCCATGAACAAGGATGACTGGCATCGTGTCTGGTCGGCGCTGAAGCGTAATTCGATGGAGATGCGCCAGCATTTCGGGCGGCAGGTCGTGCTGCGCCAGCTCGACGAGCTGGATGCAATGGCGCGCCAGTATAACGAGCAATCCGGCATGCTGGAGCTCGACCCGTCGGTCGAGCAGCCGCATTACCAGACCGCGGTCGATATTCATTGCCAGCCCGGCGGCTATCACACCGAGGAGCGACCCGGCGATGTAACCGTGGGCGCGAATTACGATGTCGGGCTGTTTGCGACCACGGGGGGCGCGCTGGGCGGGCTTAACGATGGCGGCGGGCAGGCCGTGGTCGAATGGGTGAAGAAGGAGCGGCCCGACTGGCAACCCAGACGCATCCTCGATATCGGCGCGACCGTGGGCCACAATGCCGTGCCAATTGCGCAGGCTTTTCCCGACACGGAAGTGATCGCAATCGACACAGCTGCCGCCTCCCTGCGCTACGGCGCGGCGCGTGCGGCAGCCATGGGCGTGCGCAACATCACATTCGTGCAGGCATCAGGTGAAGACCTGTCGCGGTGGGCGGACGGCTATTTTGACTGGGTGCAGACCACCATGTTCCTGCACGAGCTGTCCAGCAAGGCCATGCCGCGTCTGCTGGCAGAGGCGAACCGTGTGCTCGCGCCGGGCGGTCTCATCTTCCATATCGAACAGCCCCAATATTCCGAGGAAATGCCGTTGTTCGAGCAATTCATGCGCGACTGGGATGCCTTCAACAATAACGAGCCTTTCTGGTCGGCCATGCACGGGCAGGATCTGAAGCAGGTGATGGCGGATGCCGGGTTCCCGCGTGAGAGCCAATTTACCGCCGGCGTGCGTGCCGTGGTCGATCCGGAAATCTTCCCGCCATCGCCCGATGACGGGGAGGAGGACTTCGGCCGCGCCGCGATTTGGAACGCCTATGGCGCGTGGAAGCCTGCCGCAGACCCGGCGGCTGCTGCATGAGCGAGGAACTGGATTGGATCGGTGCGTCGGCCCGCCGCGCGAAGGGGCGTCGACCTGAATATTTCGACGATCCGGCAGTTGACCGGCTCTATTCCACCGTGTTGGCGCTGGCAGCGGAAGTCTCTGCCCTGCGTGAGCGCAACGACACGCTGGAGCGGTTGCTGGAGGAGAAGGGCGTGCTGAAGCGCGAGGCGATCGAGACCTTCGTGCCCGATCGCCAGCAGGCCGAGGAACGCGGCGAAGCGACCCGCGCCTATGTCAACCGCGTGATGCGCGGCTTCCAGCAGGCGGTCGAGGCCATGGAAGAGGACGATCCGCCGATCATGGACTTGGTCGAGAAGCTCTCTAGGGAATAGCGCGCCATGCCTGCTTACATGATCGTCACGGCCAAGATAGCCGACCGCGAAGCCTTTATCGAAGGCTATGGCAAGCGCGCCGCCGCGCTGGTCGAGCAATTCGGCGGACGCTACCTTCTGCGCGCACCGGGGGCCGAGGCGCTGGAAGGCGATTTCGGCGATGGAGCTAGCATGGTGATCTCGGAATGGCCGGACAAGGCGGCAGTTCACCGCTTCTGGAGCAGCCCGGAATATACCGAGGCAAAGAAGCTGCGTGAAGGGATTGCCGACTGTCAGGTGCTGGTGATCGAAGCGCCCAGCCTCGCCGACGCCTACAGGTAGCGCCGGTATGGGGAGGGGACAGACCGGAAACGCACCGTCGCCCGCCATCTATGCGGGCGATCTCTATTGCGAATATTATATCGCTGAAGCGCCTGTTCCCCAGCGCGGATTGCGGCATTTCGTACCAGGCATCTTGCTGTGCGGCACGGCCGCGCTGGCTGCGGCCTTCCTCGCCGGGCAATATGCGTTTCCGGTCATGGTGCTGGGACTGCTGATCGGGCTCGCGCTCAGCTTTGCAGGCCAGGAAGAAACCGTTGCACCGGGGCTCGACCTGGCGGCCACGCGGCTGGCGCAGGTCGGCATCGCGCTGCTCGGCCTGCAAGTCAGCGCGGCGCAGGTGACGGCGCTAGGCTGGGGCGCCTTGGCAGGCTTGCTGGTGGTGATGGCCGGGACGATCGTCGTGGCTTTGCTGACGGCCCGCCTCGTAGGAGAAAGCCGCGCCTTTGGCCTTTTGGCGGGCGGCGCGACGGCGATCTGCGGCGCATCTGCTGCCGTCGCGCTCTACGGCGCGATGGGGCGGAACAAGGTCGACAAGGCGCGCTTCACGCTCACCCTGGTCGGCGTGGCCGTGGCCAGTGCCATCGCGATGACGCTCTACCCCAGCTTTGCCGGGGCAATCGGCCTGACAGACACGCAAGCCGGCTTTCTGATCGGGGCGAGCGTGCACGATGCCGCGCAGGCCATTGGCGGCGGGTTCGCCTTTTCCGACGAAGCGGGGGCCAATGCCACGGTGACGAAGCTGGCGCGCGTGGCCATGCTGGGCCCGCTGGTGGCACTCACGGCAATCTGGCTGGCGGACAAGCGCGATGCCACGGCAGCGGATGCGCGGGGACGCCGCTTGCCCATGCCTTGGTTCGTGGCCGCTTTCCTGCTGCTGGCAATTGCCAATAGCGCGCTGGACATCCCGGCGCAGATTGCAGACCACGCGCTGGATCTGTCGAAGGCGCTGCTGCTGCTGGCGGTCGTTGCCATCGCCATGCGCTCTCGCCCGCAAATGCTGCTGGAGGCCGGTTGGCGCACGCTCGCCCCGGTCGCCGCTGCCAGCCTTACCGCCTTTGCGCTCGCCACAGCCGCCACCGTGCTATTGGTGGGCCAGTGACAGACCGATCACCACCAGACCCGAACCGAGAAGGACCGCTTACCATGCTCCGCAACGCCTTTACCGCCCACCCCGCATCTGTCGGCGAGAGCTATGGCGAGCATCTGGTAACGGCATCGCGCTTTGCCTTCCGGCTAATCGCGGCGGGGCTGGCCTGCCTCGTCCATGCAATCTTCCCGTTCATGTTCATCAAGACCGGCAGCAGGCAGATCGAGGGTCTGCACAAGAGCATGGTGTCCCATCGCAGCCGCACGCCTACCGGCTGGGACTATGTGATCTGACGCCCAGCCGCTCGATCAGTCCAGCAGTTGGTTGATCTCTACCGCAATGCCATCGGGGTCGAACACGTTACAGCCGCGCACGCGGATATCGGGCGCGTTCTCGCCCCTGCCGGGATAGACCTGCAAGCGCGTGGGTCCGGTCATCAGCGCGCCCTCGACCGCCGCCGCATCGGCGCAGCGCCGCTCCGCATCGTCCACCGCCAGCACGATGACCGTGCTGCCCGGGCTCAGGCGTTGCGGATAGGGCTCTGCCGCCTCCGGCAAGACGGGATCGGTGATCTGCATTAGGCCGATCCAGCCGATATAGGGATCATTGCCGTTCAACAGCACCAGCCGCGCCTCGGCTCCCGGTTCGCCGACCGGCAAGTTCACGCCCGACAGCTGCGTTTCGATATCGTAATTCAGTTCCAGCCCCAGCGCGCCCTGCCAGAAGGCGAGGCTGCGCTCCAAATCGCGCACGATGAAGGTCGCGCGGCGCACATCGGTGGGGATAGCGTCGGTGGCCGCCACCCCGTCCATTGCGCGGAGCTCGGCCTGCGAGGCGGAAGTGGCGACCGAACCGTCGGCTGCTTGGGTGTAATTGTTCACAGTGCAGGCGGACAGCGCGCACGCGGCGGCAAGGACGGGGATGGTCTTCATTGCGGTTCTCCTACTGCGCCGCTGCGCTGCAATTGTGCGATACGGTCTTCGTCATAGCCCAGCGCTTCCAGCACGGCGCGCGCGTCCGCGCCGGGGGAAGGCAGAGTTTGCGGGCTGCCAATACGTTGCCCGGCCATTTCCAAGGGAATGGTGGGCAGGCGCACATCGGTGCCGTTGTCCAGCGTCACATCCTCCAGCCCGCCTTGCGCGAGATGCGGATCGTCGAACATGTCTTCCGGCTTGCCGATAGGTGCGAAAGGCAGTCCGGTGCCATCGAGCTTCGCCACCACTTCGTCACGGGTCATGGTGGCCATCAGTTCGCGGATTTGCGGCATGATCTCGTCGCGCGCGGCGACGCGGGCATTGTTCTCGCGCAAATCCTCTCGCGCCCATAGCTCATCGAGGCCGAACACATCGCAGAACTTCTTCCACAGCGCATCGGTGACGACGCCGATGAAGACCGGCTCGTCTTTGGTTTGGAACACATCGTAGATCGCCCAAGCCGAAACGCGCGCGGGCATGGGGGCGGCGGGGCTGCCGGTCACGGCATATTGCGCCATGTGCTGGCCGACGAGATAGATGGTGGTCTCGAACAGGCTGGCGACGACCTTCTGCCCCCTGCCGGTGCGATGCCGCTCTTCCAGCGCGGCGAGAATGCCGATCACGCCGAACATGCCGCCCGTCACGTCGATCACGCTGGCGCCTGCGCGCGTGGGATGGCCCGGCTGGCCGGTCATATAGGCAAGGCCGCCCATCATCTGCGCCACTTCGTCCAGCGCGGTGCGGTTTTCATAAGGGCCGGGCAGGAAGCCCTTTTCGCTGCAATAGATGAGGCGCGGGTTTGCTTTGGAGAGCGCTTCATAGCTCAGCCCCAGCCGGTCGAGCGCGCCAGGCCTGAAGTTTTCGACGAGGACATCGGCATCGGCCAGCAAGTCCTTCGCCACGGCGATGCCGTCCTCGCTTTTGAGGTCAAGGCAGATGGACTGCTTGCCGCGATTATACATCGGGAAATAGCCCGCGCCCGATCCGCGAAGGGTGCGCGTGCGATCGCCGCCGATGGGCTCAATCCGCACGAGTTCAGCGCCTAGCCCTGCAAGGATGTGGCCCACGGTTGGCCCCATCACCATGTGGGTAAACTCGACGACCTTGATGCCTTGGAGCGGCTGCGGTCCGGTCATCGCGCGATCCTTTTCTTGTAATCCAGCATCGGCCCTGCATCGGGCGTGAAACCGTAAAGCGGTTCGCCCGGCAGCGCCTCCTCCACGATGGCGCGCACTTGCAGCAGCTTGTCGAGGTCGATGCCGGTGTCGAGGCCCATGCTGTTGAGCATGAGGACAAGGTCTTCTGTCACGATATTGCCACTGGCCCCCGGTGCAAAAGGGCAACCGCCAAGGCCGCCGAGCGAGGCATCGAAGGTGGTAATCCCTTCCTCCAACCCTGCCACCACATTGGCGAGACCGAGGCCGCGCGTATTGTGGAGGTGGAGCGTGGTCAGCATGTCGTCGCCCACTGCCGCTTTTACACGCCGCACCAGCCGCCGCACCTGCGCGGGGTCGGCATAACCCGTCGTGTCGGACAGCCCCAGCTCCTGCGCGCCTGCCTCGACTGCCTGCTCCGCTAGCCGCACCACCTGGTCTTCCGCCACCGCGCCTTCCAGCGTGCAGCCGAACGCGGTGGCGAGGCCGACCGCGAAATGCGCGCCGCCCTCTCTGGCGATGGCAGCAGCTTCGCGAATTTCGACGACCATCTCGGCATGGTCCTTGCGCAGGTTCTTGCGCGAGTGCGTCTCGCTCATGGAGAAGGGCAGGCTCATCCCGTCCACTCCTGCATCCACAGCGCGCTGCGCGCCCTTCGCATTGGGAACCAATGCCACCACGGTGAGGCCATCGATGCCCTTCGCAAACCGCACCATCTCTGCGGTATCCGCCATTTGCGGCAGCAGCTTGGGTGGCACGAAGCTGCCGACTTCGATCTCCTGCACCCCTGCCGCCGCCTCTGCCGCGATCCAGCGCTTCTTGGCTTCGAGGTCCATGACGCGATCGATGCTCTGCAAGCCATCGCGCGGGCCGACTTCGGAAACGAGGATATGGGTCATGCTATGCTGGTGTTCTCGCGAAGTTGACAAAGTTTACACCCTGTCGGCGGTCAAAAAATACTGTAACGAACTGGTTTTCAAGCCGATTTTCGAAAGCTGCGAAATTGACACTATGCGGCGGAAAATCGCGCCAGCGTCGTCGCGTAGCCTTGGCAGCGCAGGATAGCTGTAGGACAGTCACGCCGTAATCCCCAGATACACCCATGGCCGCGCCTTGCGGTCGGCGGCGGTCCAGTCGGCGATATCGCTTTTCTGCGTAAGCGTCAGGTCGATGGCGTCGAGACCGCCTGCCAGCATCAGCTTGGCCTCCGGATCGATGGCGAAGGCATGCGTCGCATCGCCGTGGCGCACCTGCTGGCCAGCCAGGTCTACGGTGACTTCAGCGCCTGCCAGCGCCGCGATGGCGGTGGACTCCAGCTCTACGGGCAGGATGCCGTTGCGCATACAGTTCGCGCGAAATATCGGCGCAAAGCTTTCTGCGATGATGGCGCGGATGCCCCATTCGGCCAGCGCCCAGACGGCATGTTCGCGGCTTGAGCCTGCGCCGAAATTCGCGCCGCCCGCCAGGATGCGCGCATGGCGATATGGCGGCTGGTTGAGCACGAAGTCTGGGTTCTCGGTGCGGCTGTCGGCATCGGCGTAGCGCCACGGCGCAAAGAGCCCGTCCGCCAGCCCCGTCCGCCCGGTGGTTCGCATCTCGCGGCTGGGGATGATGGTGTCGGTATCGACATTGTCGACAAGCAAGGGCGCTACGATGCCCGTGAGAGGTTGGGGGAAGGGTGTCACGCCTATGCTCCTTCCATCCGGTCATCCTGAACTCGTTTCAGGATCCATTTCTCCTCTCGCAGCTTCGGCTCTGAAAAGGACGATGGATGCTGAAACAAGTTCAGCATAACGAGAAAAGGAAAAGCCTTGATCACGCCGCCACCGCCTCTCGCGCATAATCGCGCGGATCGGCAATCGCACCGGCGATCGCGCTGGCGGCCACCGTTTCGGGCGAGGCAATGTGGGTGCGGATGCCCGGGCCTTGCCGCCCCTCGAAATTGCGGTTCGTGCTGGAGATGACGCGGCTGCCGGGCGCGAAGCCTTCGCCACCTGCATAGAAGCAGAGAGAGCAGCCCGACATCCGCCATTCGAAGCCCGCGGCCACAAAGATTTTGTCCAACCCTTCTGCCTCGGCCTGTCGTTTCACGCCCAACGAACCGGGGACCACCATGGCAGTCTTTACGGAAGGGGCGATGCGGTGGCCGTCGAGGATGGCGGCGGCGCGGCGCAGGTCGGAAATACGGCTGTTGGTGCAGCTGCCGATAAAGGCGACATCCAACGGCGTCCCGGCGAGCGGCGCTCCCGCGGCAAGGCCGATATAGTCGTGCACCTTGGCATGGCCCTGCGGCACCTTGGCGGTGACGGCAATCGCCTCTTCGGGAGAGGTGCCCCAACTGACCATGGGCGCGATGTCGCCTGCATCGATCACGATCTCGGCATCGAACGCCGCGTCGGCATCGCTGTGCAGCGTCTGCCAATAGGGATCGGCGAAATCGGCGGGGGCGTAGCGGCGGCCTGCGAGATATTCGAATGTCTTCGCGTCGGGCGCGACGAAGCCTGCCATGGCGCTGAATTCGGTCGCCATGTTGCACAGCGTCATGCGCCCTTCCATGTCGAGCGCGCTCACTGCGTCGCCTGCAAACTCAACCGCATGGCCAGCACCGCCGCCCGCGGAATGCGCGGCGATCATATGCAGCGCCATGTCCTTTGCCGTGACGCCGCGGGCGAGTGCGCCCTTGAACGTGACCCGCATGGTTTTCGGGCGAGAGAGGCGCAGCGTGCCGGTGGCCATGGCATGTTCGGCTTCGGAAGAACCGATGCCCCAAGCCAGCGCGCCGAATGCGCCTTGCGTGCAGGTATGGCTGTCGGGCGCCACGAGCGTGACGCCGGGTAGCACCACGCCGAGTTCCGGCGAGATTACGTGCACGATGCCCTGGTCGCGGTCGTTCACATCGAAAAGCGTGATGCCCGCCGCCTTGCAAGCCGCGCGCGTCTCGGTGATGAACGCCTCGCCGCCCACCATAAGCGTGCCGTCCCCGCGACCGATACGCGTGTCGACGATATGGTCCATCACCGCGAAGACGCGCGCCGGATCGTGCACCTTGCGGCCCATCTCTGCCATGCGACCGAGGGCGGCAGCTCCGGTGCGCTCATGCAGGAAGACGCGGTCGATCGCGATCAGCTGCGCGCCCGATGGCGTATCGGCCACCAGATGCGCATCCCAGATCTTGTCGAACAGCGTCTTTCCCATCGGCGTGCGTTATCCTCCGAAGCCCGGTCCGCCGCCGAATTCGACGTGAATGCCTTTCTCGGCCGCTTCCTTCATCTCGGCATCCATGGCTTTCCAGTCACGGGTCACGAGGTGTTCCTGTATCGCCGTGCGCGTTTCCAGCAGGCCGTTGCGAATCCAGTGCCAGGTGCGGCAGCGGTTCTGGCCGTCATCGGAGATCTGGATCTGTTCGTAGAGGTAGAGCGAGGGGTCGCCCGTGCGCTGCCAGTAGAGCATGACGGTGCGGTTGTATTCATCCAGCGGAACCTCGGCCGCCCAGCCCTGGATCAGGTCGTTGTCCCACCACACGCGGCCATCGCGATAAGTGGCGGGAAAGTCGCGGATTTCGGTCTTGCCGTCGGGCCAGCGATAGTGATTGGTCTGGTGGTAGGGCGTCTCGTCGTCGCCCGTCATGCGGCAGAGCAGGCGGCTGGCATGCTCGTCGATCTTTTCGTTGGCAGCGTTGAAGTAGGAATAGACCCCGTCCCACACGCCTTCGTGGCGGGCCAGCAGCGGCATTTCCTTTGCAAGATCGACCATGATTATCCTCCGTGTATCTCTTGTAGCAGATGATGATAGCGGCGCGCTTCGCTTCCCGCCCGAAGGCGGGCGCGGGCGCGGCGGTGTATTGCCGCAGGCTCCAGCGCGGCCGCATTGATTTCGATCACATTGTCGGGGCTCGCGGCATACCACGGCGCGAACATCGCCTCGGCGCGCGAGGCGCTCCATGCGCGGTGCAGGTAATTGCCGAAGCGGTCCGTTGTGAGGTCTGGATAGAGCAGGTCCGGGTCGCCATCGGGCGGCGTGGACCAGTCGATCCGCTGCGCGCCGAGCGCTTTGGCAGCGGCCTCGATAGCGGCGCCGATATCGTCGGCCTTGCCCGAGAGACCGTGACCGGGCACGTCGATGGCCAAATTTTCGCTTAGATCCATTTCCGCGGCGGGCCGGTGGAGCGATAGGGCCTCCGCTCCGCGATGGCCGCGCCAGTGGACGAGGCCGTGTTCCAGCGCCAACCAGCCTTCGTCGCTATCCTCTGCGAGGTCGGGGCATGGCGCTCCGCCTCCAAGTTGTTGCAGGAAGGCCAGCGACTGCGCGTGATGCTCTTCCGGCGTGGCAACCGGATGGGCGGACCAGTTTGCGGGCAGATCGCCCAAACGGCCGAGATGGGGCAGCAGCGGGTCGCCTTCGAATGCCGTGATAAGCGCCGGCGGCACCGGCGCATCGTTACCCGGCAAGTCCCTCGGCGCGCGCAGGACTGCGCCATATCCGGCGCGATAGGCATTACCGCTATCCATCATTTCCATGATCGCGCGGTGCACGCGCTGCGGGTCGGCATGGGCGACACCGAGGCGCGCTTCGTCGCGGATGTCGAACCACGGGAAGAACCAGCTCTGTTCCAGCATGCGGTTCCACAGCCATGTCAGGTGCTCGCCATAGGCGCTGGGGTGCCATTGGGGGAGGTAACTCTCGCCGAAGATCGTCATCTCTTCGGCGGTCCAGACGGCATAGCCGCCAATGGCCATGCAGCTGAAAAGTTCGGGCCGCTGCTTGATCGCGGCGACGAGGATGACGCCGCCCGAATGGAAGCCGTAGGCAGCGCAGCGCCCGATCCCGAGCGCATCGCAAAATTGCCCAAGAGCGGCTGCGAAATCGCCGATCTCCGGCTCGTCTTCGAGCGGATCGGACTGCCCAAAACCCGGCGTATCGGGCGCGATGCAGGTGAAATGCGGCGCCCATTTGCGCATCAGCTCTTCATATTCGGCTGAGGATCGCGGGCTCTGATGCACCATCAGCAGCGCAGGCCCGCTGCCACAGCGGCGATAATGCACCTTGCGAGAGGTGCCAGGTATCGTCAGCATGTGGCGCGTGATCGTCGTCAAAAAATTTGTCCGGACAAATTCTGCTCGACATCTCCTTAGGCGCGGCTATTCTCCCATGTCAAAGACAAATCTGGGATGAGGAACCCGATGGCCGAACAGGTAGGGACGAAGATGGTAGATGACGGGCGCACGGCCCGCGAAATCTTCGAGGAAGTGATGGCAAATCCGGCCCGCAAGAAGTTCGGCTTTGGCGAGAAGCTGGCGATCGTGAATGTCGATCCGCAGCAGGCCTATACGCGCCTGGATATGTTCAAGACGTCCTACGAAACGGACCCGCGCCAGATCGAATATATCAATACGATCAGCCGCTTGGCGCGTGAACGCGGCATGCCGGTGATCTGGAGCCATGTCGCCTATAAGAACGATGCCGGCGATGCAGGCGTATGGGGTACGCGCACCGATACGGAGGACAGCCTGCAGAACATCAAATACGGGTCCGACAGGCATGCTTTCGATCCGCGCTGCGATATCCACGACGATGACATGCAGTTCACCAAGCGCATGCCGTCTGCCTTCTTCGAGACGCCGCTCGCCAGCTATCTGGTGTGGAACAAGGTGGATACGGTGGTGGTGACAGGCGGAAGCACCAGCGGCTGTGTGCGCGCGACGGCGGTGGACGCGCTGAGCCATGGCTATCGCACCATCGTGCCGATCGAAACCTGCTCCGACAAGCATGCCAGCTTCCACTTCGCCAACCTCACCGATCTGCAACTGAAATATGCCGATGTGGAGCCGGTGCAGACGGTCATCGACTGGTTCGAGGCGCGGTAATTTGCGATGCAGGAAAACGCCGCCGACCCCGGCCTCTACGATTACCATCCGTATAATAACCGTCCGAAAATCGAGTGGCCGGAGGGCAAAACCTGCGCCGTTTGGGTCGCGCCCAACCTCGAATATTACGAGATCGACCCGCCTGCCAATCCGCACCGCAAGGCGTGGAGCAAGCCGCATCCCGATGTGGTGGGCTATTCCTATCGCGACCATTCCAACCGGGTGAGCCACTGGCGCATGGCCGATGCGATGGGACGGCACGGCTTTCCCGGCAGCGTCAGCCTGTCGGTCGCCCTGTGCGATCACCATCCCGAAGTCGTGGCCGACGGCGCCGCGCGCGGGTGGGAGTTCTTCAGCCACGGCATTTACAACACCCGCTATTCCTACGGCATGGATGAGGCGCAAGAACGCGCGATTATCGAGGACTCCATTGAAACCGTGCAGCGCGCCACCGGCCAGCGCATTCGCGGCTGGCTGGCGCCCGCGCTGACCCACACGCCGCGCACGCTGGACCTGATCGCCGAATACGGGATGGATTTCACCTGCGACCTTTATCACGACGACCAGGTGCAGGAGGTGAAGGTGGCCAGCGGCCAGCTAGCCTCCATCCCCTACAGCCTGGAAGTGAACGACCATTACGGTTTCAATGTCTATGGCATGTCGGGCCGCGAATATGCCGACAGCCTGCTGCGCCAGTTCGAGCGGCTGGCCGCCGAAGGTGAGCGTTCAGGCACGGTCATGTGCATCCCGATCCACGCCTATTTGATAGGCCAGCCCCACCGCATCGGCCCGTTCGAAGAGGCGCTGCGCCGCATCGCCGCAGACCCGCGCTGCTGGAAAGCGCGGGCTGGCGAGATTGTGGATGCGTGGAGGGCGCAGGTGTGACTCTCGATCCCGAATACACCCGCTACCCCCACCGCCGCGAGGGCTATGATCACGACCTTTACCAATGGTCCAACCTCCACGCCCGCGCGCCAGTCCGCTGGCCGGGCGGCAAGTCCGTCGCAATCGTCCTCTGCGTCAGCCTCGAATATTTCCCGATTCTACCGGAAGACGAGCCGTTCCGTGCGCCTGGGCACATGGTCACGCCCTATCCCGATTACCGACACTACACCGTGCGCGATTACGGCAACCGGGTGGCGGTGTTTCGCCTGCTCGATGCGTTTGCCAAGGCAGGCGTCACGGCCAGCTTCGCGACGAATGCCGCTGTGGCGGAGCGTTATCCGGAACTGATCGACGCCGTGAAAGCGGGCGGGCACGAGATCATCGCGCATTCCACCGATATGAACGGCACCATCGCTTCCACCCTGTCCGAAGCGGAGGAACGTGCGCTGATCGCGGAGAGCCTTGCGCGACTTGAAGCCGCCACCGGCACGACGCCGAAAGGCTGGCTTTCTATCGCCCGCTCTCAAAGCTGGCGCACTGTGGACCTGCTGAAAGAGCATGGCCTCACCTATTGCTGCGACTGGGTGAATGACGAGCTGCCCTGGCGCTTTAACAACGGGCTCATCAACCTGCCGCTGAGCGTGGACTTGTCGGATCGGCAGATCGTGGCAGTACAGCAACATTCGGCGGAAGCCTGGGCGCGTATGATGCGCGATGCTTTCGCATTCCTGGCGCAGGAGGCCGCCAGGCAATCGAGCGCGCGCCTGCTGCCGATGCAGCTGACGCCTTACATCATGGGCCAGCCCTTCCGCATCGCCGCGCTGGAGGATTTGCTGGCAGACCTCACCGCGCGCAGCGAGGCGTGGTTTGGCAGTGGCAGCGCCGTGGTGGAAAGCTGGGAGGCGCAGCAATGAAGGCCACAAACCCGCGCACCGGCAAGGCGGATTACGAGTTTGCCACGGACACTCCCGATAGCGTGGCGGAAGCGGCGCGAGAGCTGCGCGACAGGCAGGGCGCGTGGGAAGCGATGGGCGTTTCCGCCCGTGCCAAAGTTCTGTTGCGGTTGGCCGATCTTGTCGAGGCAAACGAGCAGGCCATTTTCGATGCGCTTGCCATCGATACGGGCCGCCGCGCCATCGCGCGTATGGAAGTGCAGGGGTTGGCGCGCAATTGCCGCCGCTGGGCAGCGCGCGCGCCGGAGCTGATGGACGGTCTGCCGCGCGATGCAACGCCATCGCTGACGCCGGGCGTCGAGATCGTGCCGGAGTTCTCCGCTTTTCCGCTATTCGGCGCCATCGCGCCTTGGAACTTTCCGATCCTGCTGAGCCATATCGACGCCGTGCCCGCGCTGATGGCGGGCTGCGCCGCGCTGGTGAAGCCGAGCGAAGTCACCCCGCGCTTCGTCGAGCCGATGCGCGATGTGCTGGCACAGCTTCCCGAGCTGCCGCTGCGCTACGTGATGGGCGGTCCGGAGGTGGGGCAGGCGCTGATCGCCCATGTCGATTATGTCTGTTTCACCGGCAGCACGGAGACAGGCCGCAAGGTGGCGGAGGCCGCGGCGCGCGCGCTGATCCCGGCCAATCTCGAACTGGGCGGCAAGGACCCGATGATCGTGACCGCCAGCGCGGACCCGGCATGGGCGGCGAATGTGGCGCTGCGATCCAGCGTCGTGGCGACTGGGCAGGCCTGCCAGTCCATCGAACGCATCTATGTTGCGCGCGAGGTAGCGGACCCGTTCCTCGATGCGCTGGTCGCAGGGGCGGAGACGGTGACGCTCACCCATCCCGATCCCGGAAGCGGCCATCTGGGGCCGTTCATTTTTCCCGCGCAGGCGGAGAAGATTGCCGCGCAGATTGCCGACGCTAGAGCGGGCGGAGCCAAGGTGCTGACTGGCGGGGAGGTTGAGCGGCTGGGTGGCGGCGCTTACCTGCGCCCGACGATCCTCACCGATGTGACGCCTGACATGGCCGTCATACGCGAAGAGACGTTCGGTCCGGTTTTGCCGGTGACGGTGTTCGACACGCTGGACGATGCCATCGCCATGGCAAACGACAGCACTTATGGCCTTTCCGCCGCCGTGCTGGCGGGCAGCATGGAGGAAGCGGCGGCCATCGGCTCGCAGCTGGAGGCGGGTGCGATTTCGCTGCAGGACGGCGCGCTTACCAGCATGGTGGGCGATGCGACGAACCACTCTCGCGGGAAATCCGGGCTCGGGCCGAGCCGCATGGGCGATGAAGGTTTCCTGCGATTCTTGCGCCGCAAGGCACTGATCCGGCAGACCGGGCAGGCGGCGCCTATCGATGCCTTTGCCGAAGGCCCGCCGCAATGAGCAACCGCGCCGCCCTGCGCGCTGCCATGCCGGCCATGTTCGCGCATGAAGGCTGGTGGGATGGGTGGTATCGCGACGTCGACACGGGCGGAAAGCTGATCGACGAACGCCGCGTGAAGACGCATTGCGAGTTCCCCGATGCGGGCGAGTGGCACTACATCCAGCACAACTGGCTTAGCTGGGCCGACGGGCGCGAAGCGACTTACGAATTCGGCGGGCGGCTGGATGGCGAACGACTGCGCTGGAAGACCGACCGTTTCGACGGATATGGTTGGCAGACGCATGAGGATACGATCATGCTGCGGCTCGACCGGCTGGATGTGCCGGGCGCTTATTACATCGAGAGCATCAATGTCGCGCCGGGCGGCCAGAAACGCGCGCGAACCTGGCAGTGGTTCAACGCCGATGGTCCGTGGAAGCGCACGCTGTGCGATGAATGGAAGATAGAGGCGCCTTAGCGCTCCAGCTCGACCAGCTCGTAGCGGTTCATCATGTAGCCGTCGATCGCACCGTAAACGAGGATGCTGTCCTCATCCGCCGTCACCCACATGTCGAAGTCGGGATGGCGCTCCCCGCCCATGCCGGCATCGCTCTCGTCCACATAGCGGTAGCGGCGACAGGCGAAGGTGCCGGCAGCCACCGTCTTTTGCTCCTCGCCGACGTATTCCATCACCATCTCGACTTCGGCGAGCTGCGGCGGGGTGGCACCGCGATGGTCGGGGGAGGGCAGCCAGAAGCGCAATCTGCGCCGGTGCGGGCCCTGTCGCACATCCATCAGCCTTGTGGTGAACCCGTCGCCCGCCACCGGATGCGTGCCGAATGCGTCGAACGTGCCCGCATCGCGTTTTTCCGAATGCCGTCCGATGGCGGGGCCATGGCTCTCGCATTCCACCATCCCTTCAGTAGGGTCGTAATGCATCCAGCCGGAGCCGAGAAATTCGTCGCCCAGCGTCAGGTGTACGAGAAGGTTTTGCGGCATGCGGTCGGGGCCGATATGCAGGGTGATGTCGCGCAGCACGGCAGGGTCCGGCTCCTCGATCTCGCAGCGGGCCCGCAAGATGGTGCTGCCATCGCCGTGATGGGTGAACGTGAACCACTCACGCCCCCGCTCGGCTCCCTCCATCCCCGGCTTCTGCGAGGTGTAGAGGATTTTGCCCGAGACGGTGCGGTGCTGCATCAGATCAGGCCGGCCTTGTCGAGCCGCGCGATCACCTCTTCCTGCGCGCGGCGAAAATAGTCGCGATCAGGCAGTTGCGGCGTGCCATCGCCCATCATGCCGTTTGCGCGGTGGAATGCCTCGGCGCTCGCAGCATAGGCATCGGCGAAGAGGCCGGGCCGCTGGCGGGCGAGGCTGTTGATCATCGCAGGCGTGCGCCGCGCCTTGCGAAGGGCCGCAATGTCCAGCGTGGCGAAGGCTGTGAACGTCTCGCCCGAAAGCGCCTGCGACATCAGCTTGCCGCGATAATCCACGACGCGGCTGTTTCCGTCCGCCGAGGCGAGCGGCAGCCCGCCGCCCTCGATCCCGGCTGTGTTGGCGGAAACGACATAGGCCATGTTCTCGAATGCGCGCGCCTGCTTCGCGATGTCTTTCGGGGTGGACAGGGGCGACCCGACTTCGGAAGAGGAATGCACCAGCACTTCCGCACCGCGCAAGGCCAGGATGCGAGCGATTTCGGGATAGAGGATTTCCTCCGATGCCACCGCACCGATGCGTCCGATCTCCGTATCGGCGACGGGGAAGATCGCATCCGCGCCGTAATGGTCGAGATAGGCGTCCCACACATCGTGCGGGCTCGGCGCGAACATGGAAATCAGGCGTCGATAGCGCAGCACGGTATTGCCAGAAGGGCCGACGAGGAAGCTGGTCTGGAAATAGAAATCAGGGAAATGCGGGTCGCGCTCATAGGCATTGCCCGCGATGTGCATGCCCAGCCGCTGCGCCATCGCGCCCAGCGCATCGTATTCCGGCCCGTCCGAATTCCAGCCCACCTTGGCTGCGAAGTCGGCCAGCGAAATGCGCCCCGGGTAGGAGGTAAACAGATATTCCGGCAGCACGGCCAGCTTCACCGGCTCCCCGCCATATTGCGTAATGAATATCGACGATGTGCGGATTTGCATTTCGACACTGTCGATATGCGCCAGCATGGCGGCGCGCGCCTCGTCATCGGGCAAGTGGCTGATATTGCGGGCCGTCAGCTGCATGGCGACGGCTGCGTATGGGGCTGGTGTTGTCATCTTAGTCAAGGCCTAACGAGCCGGGATTCATCCGTCCATCGGGATCGAGCTCGCGCTTGATCGCCAGCAACAGCGCGTCGGCGCGCGGGTCCAGGCTGTCGCGATAGCGATAGGTGCGCCCGATCTGGAAATGGCTGGCGCCATGCTCGTAGAACAGGTTCACGATGCGCAGCTTGATAGCCTGCACGGCTTTCCACGCTGGCGCGTTGCTATCGAGCACCGGCACCCGCGCACGGTGACCTGCCTCCATCGTCTGCTCGATCAGCGGATTGGCGGCATCGGGCCAGTAAAGGCACGGCTCCACGACCATGCCCGCGCCGCCGACTGCGGCGAAAAGGATGCCGTAATGGATGCCATGCGTGTTCATGCGCTCGGCCTCGTCAGCAAAAAGCTCGTCCAGCGCGTTGCAGAAGGTCGCAGCCTTGCTGTGCGGCAGAAGGCCGTGGATAGGCCCCCAGCGCTCGCCACCGGGGCCGAGGATGGAGTTGAGCGGTCCAAACGGGTTGGCGCGTATGATCTTGGGGATGGTGTTTTCGACCTCCCGCCCGCCTTCGGCCAGCGCGATCTGCCGTGCAGCCTTGATATCGGTATCCGCCGCATTCTGGCTGCGCCCTTCCGCCAGCACATGCAGCGAATAATTCGCATCCTTCAGGAAGTCGCGCCCCGCAAGCGCCACACGCGCGCCTTCCTTCAGGCCTTTCAGGATTCCGCCCTGCTTGCGCATCATGCCGACAAGCTGCTTCGCATCGCTGGCCAGGCTATCGCGCTTCATGCGGATGGCATTGAGGTGCGGATCGAAGCCGAAGACTTCGCTCGCCAGTCCCATCCGCTCGATCTGGGAGGCGGTGGCGAGCAGCTGGTCGCGGCTGTCGAAGGCAAAGCTGGCATAAGCATTCGCTTCGGCCTCGCGCACCAGTTTCAGCGTTATTTCCGCCTTGATGCCCAGCGCGCCGGTATCGGCGAGGAAGAGGCCGACCATATCGGGGCCGTAGGGGCGGGCGAAAGGCGCGCCGACATCCATCAGCGTGCCGTCCGCCAGCACCACTTCCAGCGCGAGGCAGCTCTCTACGGCAGTGCCGTGGCGGCCTGTGCCCCAGAAAATCGCATTCTGGCTCATGCCGCCGCCGATCACGGCTTTCAGGCCGGAAAGCGTGCCCCACATCGGCGTGCGCAGGCCCAGCGGTTGCAAGTGTTCGTAGAGTTTCGCCCATGTGCATCCCGCCTCCACGGTGACGTACGTGTCTTCCTCATTCACCTCGACGATCCGGTCGAGCGCGCCTGTATCGACCAGCACGGTACCCGGTTCGGTCTGTGTGTAGCCGCCGGTATAGCTCATGCCCCCGCCGCGCGGAGCGACAGCGTGGCCCGCGCGGGTGGCAGCGCCCACCGCGTCGGCCAGTTGCTGCTTTGTATGCGGGCGCACGACCGCGGCAAGGTCCGCCCCGCGCGAGAAGATATCGTGCGCGTAGAAGTCGAGACTGTCCGCATCGCTCAGCACTTCGGCGCCGGTGGCCGCCAGCGCTTCTGCAATGGATTGGTGGGCTAGCGTCGCCATCATGCCGCTCCTGTTACGGCTCGTGTCGGTTCCGCTCCCGGCGCGGGGAAATTGTCCGGATAGCGCCCGAGGAATAGCAGCATCGCGCCGCCTGCCACATACATGAAAATGGCCACCGTCAGCATGGGGTCGTACGTGCCGTAAGTGTCGCGGACCCAGGCATAGACGATGGGCGAAAATGCGCTGGCAAGGCCGAAGGGCATGTACAGCATGCCGTAGATCTTGCCGTAATGCAGCATCCCGAAATAGCGGCTGGCGAGATAGGCGATAAGATCGCTTTCCGCACCCGCGGCAAAGCCCAGCAGGAAACCACCGATGGCCAGCGGCAGGAAGGCGGTATCGGTGCCGAGAAGCAGGTAGCTAGAAATGGCGGGCAGGCATAGCAGCGGGAAAGCGACATAGCCTGCCCAGAACCTGTCGAGCAGCATGCCGGTGATGATCCGCCCCGACAGGATGCCGATGCCCAGGATCGTCATCACATTGGCCGCAGCTGCGGTATCGAAGGAATGGTCCGCCAGGATCGGCACCATGTTGATGAATGCGCCGCCAAAAGCAAAGGCAATGGTGAGGATGGAGAACCAGATCAGCCAGAAGCGATAGTCGCGCAGTGCGGTTTTCAGGTCGACGCCTGTGACCGTACCGGCCTTGCCGCCCACCGCGTCAGGCCGCTCCTCTGGCAACGGCTCGCGGAAAAAGATGATGCCCAGGGGCAGGGCGACGAGCAAAGGCAGGCCTGCGATAATCAGGAACATGCCGCGCCAACCGTAATTCCCGATGGCCCACGATGCGATCTGCGGGATGACCATGGCGGCGATGCTGGTGCCCATCAGCAGGATGCCCAGCGCGAGCCCCTTGTTCTTGAAGAACCACATATTGATCGCGCGGCTCCAGGTGACGGGTGTGGAGCCGATGCCGACCAGGCCGATCACCACCCAAAGGCCGTAGTAAATGTAGAGAGTCGTGGCGCTGCGTTCTGTCGGCGTCAGCGCCACAGCAGCGAAGGCTACACCGAAGGCGGCCAGCGATGCCAGTGCCACTTTGCGCACGCCGTAACGGTCCGCCATCCAGCCGAAGGCGGGGGCCAGCAGCGATGCGATGATGCCGAAAATCGTGATGGGCAAGAAGATCTGCGTGCGCGACCAGCCGAACTCCTCCATCAGCGGCTCGACAGTGAAGCCGACCACGTTGAAGGGGATGGGCGATGCGCCGAAGGCCACGCCCAGCACGGATACGAGCAGCACTTTCCAGCCGAGGCCGAATTCGCTGCGCTGCTTTGGAGCTGTCGCCATGGTCTTATTCGCTTTCCGGGTGTGAGAAGAATTCTGTCAGGCTGCCGTCGGGATCGCGCACGGCCATGATGTCGACCGTGCCGAGGCCGGAGATTGTCACGTCTGTGCCTTCATAGGCAATGGCAATCCCATTCGCCTCCAGCATGGCGCGGTAGCCGGCGAGGTCGCGCACGGGGTATCGCACGGAGAGATGGCCGAGATTGGGCTGGCTGGCGCGTTCGGAGTGATTATGGCCGGTGAAACCTGTAATCTGCATCACCTCTACTCGGCCCGTCTCGCCGGGCTGGGGGTGCAATGCGGTGGCGGCGCGAATGACATCCGGCGTCAGGTTGAGCGGAATGCCGAAATTGGAAAAGGCGGGCTCGTCCGGTTCGCTGGTCGCGTCGAACAGCACGCCGAAGCCGAGGCTGTCTGCGTAGAAAGCGCGCGATGCTTCCCGGTCGCGGACCATGCGCATGGAATTGAAGCCTTGGCTGATTGCGCCCAGCGGAAAGCCGGTGAACTCGGGCGTGATCCGCTCATAGACAGCAATGTTGAGGCCATGCGGGCCTTGCAGCACCACGTTGCGCAGGTCGGATGCGCCGAATTGGAAGCGGATCGGCGGGCTTTCCGCCCACCAGCCGAGATCGAGCGCCGCTTCGTAAAGCGAGGGCACATCGTCGCTGCGGACCATCATGGAATAGATGCCGCCCGTGTCCCACGCCCGTGCGGCAGGCCGGATGGGTTCCTGATCGACGCCGGAAAAGCGCACGAAACGGATGCACCCAATATCGGCTTGCGGGGCACACCAGCGCTCGAAGCGGGCGGATGCTTCAGAGCCCAGTTCCCAATAATCCAGCTCTGTGCGGTCGACCTCGCCCGATACCACCAGCCGCCAATTCCCCGCCTCGCGGAACAGCACGGTGGCAGGTTCGAACTCGGCCACCGAGACGACAGCATCGGTCCAAGGCTCCACCCCGTAATCCGCCGCATCCTGTGCCGCGGCAGGCGCAGACATGAAGGCGGCCAAAAGGAAGCCGGCCCCTGCGCATGACAGGGACCGGCCGGAGATGGAGGATCTATTCACGATCTCAGTTGAAGCGGAAGCCCACATCGACGCCGAAGGTCAGCGGCGGTGCGGCATAGACCTGGTTTACGCTGGTGGTTGCGCGCCAGTAATCGCGGTCGGTCAGGTTCTTGCCCCAAAGGGTGAAGCGCCAGCGCTCATTCGCCGTTTCGAAACCGATGCGTGCATCGATGCGCAGCCCCGGATCGACCAGCGAGCCCGGCGTATTGGAGACGAGGGCGAAGCTCTCGTCTTCCCAGGCAAAATCCGCGCCGAAAAAGACATCGCCGGGGCCGGTGAAAATGTCGTAATTGAAGCCGATCAGGCCCTTCCATTCGGGCGCGTTTTTGAGCGACAGATCGAGCGCGCAATCCACGATCTGCTGTTCGTAATTGGCGGAGCCCGGCGTTGCCCCGCCGCAGGTCGGCCCTGCAGCGGTGGCGGTGGAGTTGGTCAAAAGGCCGGCCTGGTTGAAATTGACCTCGGTATATTCGCCGTCGATCCAGCTGGCATTGCCGTAGATGGTCAGGCCGGAAACGGGGCGAATGCTCGCCTCGATTTCCACGCCCTGGATTTCGGCCTCGCCCGCATTGATACGGGTGAAAGCGCCATTGGGCAGGGTGCCGCCAATCTGCAGGCCGGAGTAATCGTTGTAGAAATAGGTGGCGTTGAACGTACCGCGCCCGTCGAAGAACTGCGCGCGCACGCCGCCCTCAATGCTGTCGAGGCTTTCTTCATCCACCGGCGCGAAACAGGCCAGCGGGCTGAAGCAGTCCGGCGATCCGCCCGGCGTCTTGAAGCCGGTGGAATAGGAAGCATAAAGCAACAGGTCGTCGGTCAGCGAATAGTCGACCTTGGCCGTCCAGGTGATGTTATCGGTATCGAAATCGTTCTCGATCCCTGTGCCGAAGCCTGCCAGCGGGCCGCCCGCATTGCTCAGCACGGTGCGGTCTTCCGTCGTCCAGCGCAGGCCGCCCGTCAGGTTGAGCGCGCCGAGTTCCACCGTTCCCTGCCCGAAGAGCGCGAAGCTTTCCGTCTGCACGTCGATATCGAAGGGGAAGATGAAATCGAAGGCGATAAAGGCGTCTTCGGTGTAGTAATAAGCACCCGTCGTCAGGTTGAAGATGTCGCCGATTTCGGCGTTGATCAGCAATTCCTGGCTGAACTGGTCCTGGTCCGTCTGCTGGAAGAAGGGGAAGGAGATGTGCGTCGACAGCTCGTCCTCCAGCGTGCGGTAGGCGGTGATCGAGGTGATCGAGAAATTGTCATATTCCAGCATGGCTTGGAAAGACACGCCGAAAGCTTCCACATCGCTGCGGAAATCCGTGAAGCAGCCTACGGGCTGGAAACCGGCTGGCGTGAATTGCGAACAGGTCACGCCGGGAGCCGGCTCCACTGTGAAGATGTCGCCATCGCGGTCGGTCACAATGCCTGCGAAATCCGTCTCGTCTAGGATCGAGCTGGGCACGGGATCGGAATTGTCATCGGTATAGTCGACGATGGCAAGGAAGCTGAAGTTTTCGGTCAGCTCGCTATAAAGGCTGGCGCGCAGCGAGGTCACTTCCTCGTCACCCACCGTGGTGCCGGCAAGATTGGCGAAGTCGCCATTGGGGTTGAGCGTGAAATAGCCGTCGCGTTCACGGCGCAAAGCGGCAAAGCGCAATGCCGTGCTGTCACCGATGGCGACATTGCCGATCACGCGGCCCTGGAAGCGGTCGTAATTGCCGTAGCCAAGTTCCGCCTCGAAGGTGTTCTCGTCGAGCTGCGGGCGCACCGAGCTGACCTTGATCGCGCCGCCAGTGGTGTTGCGACCATAGAGCGTGCCCTGCGGGCCGCGCAGCACTTCGACCTGGTCGATGTCCAGCAGGTCCACCAGCGAGCCGACGGTGCGGCCGAGATAGACATTATCGATATAGATGCCGACGGCCGGGTCGATCCCGCCGCGCGATTCGTCCTCGCCGATACCGCGGAAGAAGATGCGGGCCGAGTTGGCGGTGCCCGTGCCGGTGGAGATCACTGCGCTGGGGATCTGGTTCTGCAGGTCGTTGGCATCGGCAATCTGCAAATCCTGCAGCGCGTCGCCGCCAAGGGCGGTCACGGCGGCGGGCACATCCTGCAAGTCCTGCTCGCGGCGCTGTGCGGTCACGATGATCGCGTTATCGACGAGCTCGTCGTCCTCTTCGGTCTGCTCGGGCTGGCCGACGGTGTCCTGCGCGAGGGCAGGCACACCCGCCATCAGTGCGGTTCCGGCAATGGCCAGCATCATCGGCTTTGCTGTGCTCGTCAGCAGGCGGACCTTCAACATACGCTCACTCCCTAAGTTGTCGCGTTCTAAGGTTCTGGTGCAACAATATTTGTCCGGACAACTATGGCGGACGCGAAAATTGCGCCAACAACTCGCGCGGCCCTAGGCACAATTTATGGTTGTGGTGACGTCACTGCCACACCCCTGTCAGGCGACATGCTGTTCTTCGGGCACCAGTTCGCGCCACACCTGATGCACCAATTCGCGGAAATAACGGGCAAAGCTCTGCTGCTCGGTTTCCTTGCGCACGGCCAGATAGGCAACGCGCTCCGACGTGAAGGGGGTATCCTCGATCAGTGTGAAAAGCCCGGTCTCGTTCTCTTGCGAGAACAGCTCGGGCGACAGCAATCCGATCCCGTTACTGGAGGCGATAAGCGACTTGACCAGCAGGATCGAATTCAGGTCGATGATATTGGTGGGCGGCGCGATACCGCGCGACAGGAAGGTCTGGCATACGCGCTCCCATTGCTCGATCAGCTGCATCGAGATGCACCAACTGTAATCGGTGAGATCTTCCAGATCGAGCGATGCCTTGCGTGTGATCGGATGATCCCTGCGCACGGTCAGCACATCGCGCTCTATGAAAAGCGGAGTGCGCTCGATCACGCTATCGGCGGGAAGGGCAGTGGGCGGCGCGCTGATGACGAGTTCCAGATCGCCGGCTGCCAGCTGGCGATAAAGCTCGCCCGATTGGCCGCTGGCGATGGATACTGTGACCTGCGGATGGCGCTCTTTGAAGCGGCGCACCGCTTCCGGTCCGATCCGAACAAGTAGCGACCAGCCTAGGCCGACGCGCAAATAGCCGCGCCCGGCCCCGCGCATCGCTTCGAGCTCGGCAGCAGCCATGCGGCTTTCGGCGACGATGGCATGCGCACGGCGTGCCAGCACTTCGCCGAAGCGCGTGGGCGTTGCACCGAAACTGCTCCGTTCGAACAAGGGCACGCCCAGTTCTTCCTCCAGCCGTGCGATACTCTTGGAGACGGCCTGCTGGCTCACACCATTGGCGCTTGCCGCGCCCGAAAACGTGCCGTGGTCGTAGACGGCAATAAAATGCGCCAGCTTCTGCGGATCGAGCGTCGCGCGGCTGACGGCGGTGCGGAGGTCCGGCTTGGCCATGTGCCGTTCCTGTCACAAACACGAGTTGTAGTGAAGGACAATCATGTTGTTTGTCCGGACGCAACGGACCTGTGATTTGTCCGGACAAATTGTGGGGAGTGCCTGCCGCGTGACTTATCAGATCCTCGTCTATGCGCATTTGCTGCTGTTCGTGCTGTGGCTGGGCGCGGATGTCGGCGTGTTCCTGCTGGGGCAGCATTTTCGCAAGCGCAACCAGTACACGCTCGACCAGCGCATCGCGCTGCTGAAGCTGCTGGTGCTGGTCGACATGGTGCCACGCAGCGCATGGGCGCTGATGGTGCCGCTCTCGCTCAGCGTGGTGGATGCGGGCATGTATTGGGATGTGCCGGGCTGGCTGCATATCGGCGCCTGGGTGGTCGGCCTGTTCTGGCTGTGGCTGGTGTGGGATGCGCATAATCACGACATGACGCCGCGCGCCGCGCGCAATCGCAGCATCGAAGGCTGGCTGCGCTGGATCGTGGGCGGGTTCTATCTCTGGCTGGGCGGACAAAGCCTGCTAACCGGCGCACCGCTGGCGATGGACTGGCTGGCGTGGAAAGCGCTGCTGTTCGGTTTCATCTTCGTCGCCGCGATCATGATCGATGTGACGTTCAAGCCGGTCGGCAAGCAGTTGACCGCCGTGCTGGAACAGGGGTCGAGCGACGAGACCGAACTGCCGTTGCTGCGCACGATGAACCGCACGCGCATCTGGGTGTGGACGGTTTACCTACTGCTGCTGGTCACCGCATTTCTCGGCAATGTGAAGCCTTTCTGACACGCGCTGGCAGCTTCCGGCCCGATATCCACCGCCGAACGTATTTCGGACTTGACCAATTTGTCCGGACAAATATCAATTGGCGTGTGGGCCCTTCGGGGAAATGGGAGGATGACATGAAAACATACCTGAAAACCGCTCTGCTTGCCGCCACGGTGATGAGCTCTACCACGGCGTTTGCGCAGGAAACCGGCGTCACCGAAGAGAGCGCGGACGACGATCGCACCGGCAACCAGATCATCGTGACCGCGCGTAAGCGTGAGGAGACGGTGCAGGAAGTGCCGACCACGGTCGCCGTTACCACTGCGGAGACGATCGAGGCGTTGGGCCTCGACAATCTTCAGGATATCGCCCGCACCACGCCCGGCCTGATTTTCGATGACAGCCTGGGCCGCGACGGCAATCGCCCGGTGATCCGCGGGCAGGCCAACATCCTCGGCGACTCAGGCGTCGCCTATTTCATCGACGGCATCTATTACACGGGCAGCCTTGCCGATTACGATGTCGATACGATTGAACGGATCGAAGTGGTCAAAGGCCCGCAAAGCGCGCTGTATGGTCGCAACACCTATTCCGGCGCGATCAACATCATTTCGCGCGCGCCCACCGATTTCTGGGAAGGCCGCGTTACCGCCGATATCTCCGAAAATGACCGGTACGAGCTGACCGCCGGCCTTCGCGGCCCGGTGTCGGACGGCCTCTCGCTGGGCATCAACGGCCGCTATTTCACCAATGGCGGCGAGTTCGTGAACCAGTTCGATGGCGAGACGGTGGGCCAGCAGGAAAGCTATTCGCTTTCCAGCATCCTGCGCTGGGACAATGGCGGCGATTTCCGCGCCCAGCTGCGCGGCTATTACAACCGTACCGATGATGGCCAGCCCGCGATCTTCTCGCAGCCGACCACGGAGAACAACTGCATCTTCGATGATGGCGCGCTGTATGGCGGCGGTGGCCGCTATTTCTGCGGCGTGATCGAGCCGGGCGAGATCAACACCGATTACACACGCCAGTTCGCCAATCCCGAAGATGTCGGCATCGAAGCGGACACGTACAATGTCAGCCTGCGCATGGAATACGACCTGACGCCGGACCTCACGCTGGTCTCGCTGTCGGGCTATAACGACCGCACCCAAACGACGCTGACCGATGGCGATTACGGCCCGAACAGCTTCCAGACGGCTGTTTTCGCGCGCTTTCCTGCCGGTCCGCCTGATTTTTCCAGCGGTCGTCCGGTTTTCCCATTTGCGTTCGTAGGAACGACGGTCGACTTCAGCTTCGCCAATCGCCGTGAAGTCAGCGATTTTTCGCAGGAGCTGCGGCTGGAATATCAGGGCGACCTGTTCGATTTCATCCTCGGCGGATATTATTTCGACCAGAGCGATGACAACTTCTCGATCCGCGAAGTGCCAGCAGATGCAGCGGCGCGTGCAGGGGCCAGCTTCGGCGCAGCCTTCGCGAACGAGCAGGCGATTTGCGCTGCCAATCCGATCTGCGGGTCGGTAGTTCCGTTCTTCGGCCCCTCCACGCCGGAGGACCGCAGCGAGAACCTGTTCGACATCCGCAACATCGCCAGCTTCGCGGCGCTCACCATCCATGTGACGCCGACTTTCAATATCGGCCTTGAGGGTCGCTATTCCGAAGAGACGATCGAAGAGGAAATCTACGATTTCGATGAAGGCGATCCGCGTCCTGTCCCTATCGTCGCGCAGCAGGTCTACCGCTCGTTCACGCCGCGCGTGACGCTCGACTGGGCGGTGACGCCCGATCACCTGCTTTATGGCATCTATGCTGAGGGGCAGAAGCCGGGCGGCTTCAATGGCGCGTTGGCCATCGCCGCGGGCGTCCCGACATATGACGAGGAAAACAACACGAGTTGGGAAATCGGCAGCAAGAACGCGCTGTTCAATGACAATGTGATCTTCAACATTGCCGGGTTCTACACCGACATCGAAGGCTACCAGCTGACGCAGAACATTTCCGTTCCGCCGAATCAGGTCAGCACGATCGTCAATGCGGGCGATGCCGAAATCCTCGGCCTGGAGGTCGAAACGATTGCGCGCCTAGGGGACAACATCACGCTCACGGCCAACTATGCGCTCGCCGACAGCGAGTTCACCTCCGGCTTCGACGAGAACGAAGGCGTGCTCAACGATGTGCGCGACAATGGCCTTGTCGATTGCTCCATCGGTGACGAGTTCCCCGATGTGCCGGACTGCCAGAGCCTGTTCGGCAGCATCGAGGGGCGCCGCATTCCGCGCGCGCCGGTGCATCGGATTTTCGCCGATGCCGCTTTCACCATGCCGCTGGGCGCCAGCGACTGGAACCTGTTTGCCGGCGGCAATGTGACCTACACATCCAGCAGCTTCGCGCAGGTCCACAACCTTGCAGAAACGGGAGATTCGACCGTCGTGGATTTCCGCGCCGGGGTGGAGAACGGGCGCTATCGCCTGCATTTCTACGTCGATAATGCCTTCGATGAAGACGCTGTCGGTCAGATCCTTCGCTATGCGGATGCCGACAACAATTTCCGCCGCAGCTTCGTCGCGGGCCTACGCCCGGGACGCCGCTTCGGGGTGATCCTCTCGGCAGGATTCTAAGAGCGCCAACAGAGCGTTCGCAAGAAAGGGCGGCAACTTCGGTTGCCGCCCTTTTTCTTCGCAAGACCTGCGAAGCGCCCCCCACTACCGAGCTATCGGCAGCGGAGGCGCTTCGGTAAATCAGTGACCGGAATGGCTTTCGCCCGTTTCGCCATTCGCCGCAGCCTCGGCGCGGGCACGGTCGGTCAGCAGCTTGAACTTGGTCCACGTCGTTTCATTGGGACGAGTATCGTCCAGCGGCGGCGCGGTTTCGTATTCGGGGTAGTTCTCGCGGATCTCGTCGATCATTATCTGCGGCAATTCCTCGAACCCGCCGGGCAGCTTGCGACCCATGAAGTTGAACACCATCAGGCCGGGCCGTCCGCCCATTTCCATCCAAGGCATGAATTGCGAAATGCGCACCCAGCTGACCATCGGGTAGGCCACCGGATGGTTCACCGGATCGAACAGCTCGTCGGCATTGGCGGCGAAGTCGAAAATCTCCATCGCGTGATACATGTTGCCGACATAGTCCTGGTAATCGCCAGCCAGCGGGTTGCGATAGAAGAGCGGCACTTCGAACGGCATGAAGACGTAGGGGCCCTCCACGCGGAAATCGCCGAAGCGGCGGCTGGGATTGCCTTCCTCGTCACGCGCCCAGCTTGGGCCGTTATTCACCGGATCGTTGTGGATCTGCATGACGTCCACCGTCTCGCCGCTCCACGGATTTTCCCACGTATCCACGATCTCGCCGGTCTGCGGGTCGATGTAAAACAGCACCTCGCGGCTGACGATGCGATAGCCGGGGCCGCGCACGGGATCGTCATAGAACAGGCAGGCGCGCACATTCATGCCTTCGCCACGGAACAGCAGACGGTCCCGCTCTCCCGGCACGCGCGAATAGATGTTGCCGGAGAAGTGGTAGACAACCTCGTCGCCATGTTCTGCTCCGCACTGCACGCGGGCGCTGATACGGTTGAAATCGTCCGGATCGTTGGGATCCAGCATTTGCGCGGTGGCTGGCGCTGCCGCCATTCCCGAAAGGACCGTGGCTGCGGCGAGCGCGGCGAGTGACTTGCGAATTCCCATCATCATACCTCCCGATGTGCAAATTTGTCCGGACAAATTCTGCGATTCTGTCTTGACTTTAGATTTGTCCGGACAAATTGTGAAGCTGAAACAGGATAAGAAATTTGCGGAGAGAATCGACGGACGTGTTTGCCGCCAGCAGCCTTCTTTTTGTGCCCGGCGGCAGGCCGGATCGTTTCGCAAAAGCGCGCGCTGCGGGCGCGGGTTTGACCGTGATCGATTGCGAAGATGCCGTGCCTGCGGGCGAGAAAGATGCCGCGCGCCGCGCCGCGCTGGAAGCGATTGCCGGGGACCGTGAGGGCTTCGCGCTGCGCATGAACGGTGTGGCCACCGATGCGGGGCAGGCAGACCTTGCCGAACTGTCCGCGACCGGTACGCTGCCCGCTACGATGCTTGTCCCCATGGTGGAAAGCGCCGAAGAGCTGACGGAAATCCGCAATACGCTGGGCGAACGCTGCCCGCGCCTGATTCCGCTGATCGAGACGCCGCGCGGCCTGCGCCATGCGCTCACCATTGCCAGCGCGGACAAAATCGACGCCGTGTTCTTCGGCGGCGGCGATTTTGCCGGAGAACTGGGCGTCGCGCTGTCTTGGGAGCCGCTTTTGCTTGCCCGCCAGCAGATCATCCTCGCCTGCGCCGAAGCGCGCGTGCCCGCGATAGATGTGCCCTTCATCCATCTCGACGATGTGGACGGTCTGGCAGAAGAATGCCGCCGCGCCCGCGCGCTGGGCTTCGCTGCCAAAGCGGCCATCCATCCCGCTCAGGTCGAGGCCATCGAGGCGGTCTTCTCGCCAACGCAAGAAGAGATCGTGGAAGCGGCAGAAGCGCTCGCCGCCTTCGAACAGGCCGGGGGCCGCGCCATCCGCCATCAGGGGCGGATGCTGGAAGCGCCGCTCGTCAAACATTACCGCGCGATCATCGCGCGCTCACAAGGACAGATCCATGCGTGACGGCGTTATCGAAGTTTCCCCCGGCCGCTTTCGCGAAGTGCAGGGCCGCTATTTCGAGGATTTCGTCGAAGGGCATGTCTACGAACATCGCCCCGGACGGACCATCACCGATGCCGACAATGTGTGGTTCACGCTGTTGACGATGAACACGCACCCCGCGCATTTCGACTACGAACTTTCCAAGGACACCGAATTCGGCAAGCCGCTGGTTGTCAGCCCGTTCACCATCGCGCTGATGACGGGCATGAGTGTTTCCGACACCAGCGGCAAGGCCATCGCCAATCTCGGCTGGGACGAGGTGCGCATGACGCATCCGCTTTTCGTGGGCGATACGCTGTATTGCGAAAGCGAAGTGCTGGAAAAGCGCGAAAGCAAGAGCCGCCCCAACCAGGGCATCGTGACGTTCAAGACCACCGCGAAGAACCAGAACGGCGATGTGTGCGCGCATTACAAGCGCACCGTGCTGGTTTGGAAGCGCGGCCATGGCAATCTGGACAATTAAGGAAACCGATATGGCCACCGCCCCCTTGATGGACGCGCCCACCCGCACGATCGACCCGCAAGAGGAAGAGGCGTTCATGGACGCCATCGACCGCTGGCTGGAGCGGTCGGTCATCCCGGTCATCAAGCACCACGACCATAACGATATCTGGCCCGAGGCGCTGGTGCACGAAATGGCCGACATGGGCCTGTTCGGGGCCACGATCGGCCAGGACTATGGCGGGCTGGGCCTGCCGGCGACGACCTATGCCAAGATCGTGATGAAAATCTCCAGCCACTGGATGGCGATCACCGGCATCTTTAACTCGCACCTTATCATGGCCGCCGCGGTCGAGCGGTTCGGCACCGAAGAGCAGAAGGCGAAATGGCTGCCAAAATTTGCGACCGGCGAACTGCGCGGCGGTCTCGCTCTGACCGAACCCAATGCCGGCACGGATCTGCAGGCCATCCGCACCACGGCGCGCCGCGACGGCGACGACTACATCATAAACGGCACGAAGACGTGGATTTCGAACGCGGTGAACGGCGACTGTTTTGCGCTGATCGCAAAGACCGATCCTGATGCCGATCCGCGTTACAAAGGGATGAGCCTGTTCATCGTCGACAAAAGGGAAGGCAGCGGCCTCTCGGTCGGCAAGAAGTTCGACAAGCTCGGCTACAAGGCCATCGATTCCGCCGAGCTTGTGATGGAAGATTATCGCGTGCCCGCAGACCAGCTGATCGGCGGCGTGGAAGGGCAGGGCTTTTTCCAGGCAACCGGCGGGCTGGAACTGGGCCGCATCAATGTCGCCGCGCGCGGGGTCGGTCTGGCAGAGGGCGCGCTGCGCCATGCCACGCAATATGCGCAGGAGCGCGAGACGATGGGTAAGCCTATCGCCCAGCACCAGGCGATCCAGCTGAAAATCGGCGACATGGCCACCCGCGCCCGCGCTGCCCGCCTGCTGACGATGGATGCCGCCGAAGCCTACGACAAGGGCGAGCGCTGCGACATGGAAGCCGGCATGGCGAAGTATTTCGCGTCAGAAGCCGCTACCGAAAACAGCCAGGAAGCCATGCGTATCTACGGCGGCTATTCCTATTCCAAGGAATACGACATCGAACGCTATTACCGCGACAGCCTGCTTATGTGCATCGGCGAGGGCACGAATGAAGTGCAGCGCATGATTATCGCCAAGCAGCATCTCAAGAAAAACGCGATCTGACCGGCTCCGTGACGGCTGACCTGCCCCTCAAAGGCTTCCGCATCCTGAGCGCCGAGCAATATGGCGCAGGGCCTTACGGCACGATGCACCTGGCGCAGATGGGCGCCGACGTCATCAAGATCGAACCGCCCCGGCGGAACGGGAAGGGCGGGGGCGATACGGCGCGCGCGGTCGGGCCGCATTTCCTGCGCGACGGCGAAAGCCTCTATTTCCAGAGCTTCAATTACAACAAGCGTTCGCTCACCCTCGACCTGCGAACGGAACAGGGGCAGGCGGTGCTGCACAGCCTTGTGGCAGAGAGCCATGCGGTCGCGAACAATATGCGAGGCGACCTTCCGGCGAAGCTGGGTCTCGATTACGCGTCCCTGCGCGACATCAATCCCGCCGTGGTCTGCGCACATCTGTCCGCCTATGGCCGCGACAATGCGCGCGCCAAATGGCCGGGTTATGATTACCTGGTGCAAGCCGAGGCGGGCTATTGCCAGATGACCGGCGAACCCGGCGGAGAGCCGCAGCGCATGGGGCTTTCCATGGTCGATTTCATGACCGGCTGCATCTTCACCATCGGCCTGCTTGCAGCCCTGCTCGATGCGCAGCGCAGCGGCAGGGGGCGCGATGTCGATACCGATCTCTACTCCGCCGGCCTGCACCAGACCAGCTACCCTGCGCTCTGGTACATAAACGAAGGCGACGAAACCCAGCGCACACCGCGCAGCGCGCATCCCACCGCGACTCCCAGCCAGATGTTCAAGGCCAAGGACGGCTGGATGTTCGTGATGTGCCAGCTCCCCAAGTTCTGGGACATTTTGTGCGAGCGAATCGGGCGTGAAGACCTGCTGGCGGACAAGCGCTTTACGACCAATGCCGATCGCCTCGCCAACCGCGACGCGTTGACCGAACTGCTCGACGCGCATTTCGAAACGCAGCCCATGGCGCATTGGCAGGAGCTGCTCGGCGGCCATGTGCCGGTCGCGCCGGTCTACGAGCTCAGCGACGCGCTCGACAATCCGTGGGCGCACGAGGTGGGCATGCGGCAGACCATAGCCCATCCCGACAAGGCGGCGATGCACACGCTCGCCAGCCCGATCCGGCTGGACGGCCAGCGCCTCGAAAACCGCGCCGCGCCGCTGCTTGGCGCCGATACCGACGCGATCCTGGCCGAAGTCGGCTATGACGAGGATGCCATTGCGGCGCTGCGCGAAGGCGGTATCGTCTAGGCATCATGGGCAAACTATCGGGCATCACCGTCCTCGACCTGACGCTGTTCCTGCCGGGGCCGATGATGACGCGGCTGATGGCCGACCAAGGCGCGCGGGTCATAAAGATCGAACCGCCCACCGGCGATCCGGCGCGGGCGATGGAGCCCTTCGAAGGCGGCCACTCGGTATGGTTTGCCAATTGCAATCGCGGCAAGCAAAGCCGCGCGCTGGACCTCAAATCGGACGAAGGCCGTCTCGCGCTCACCGCGCTGATTGCCGAGGCCGATGTCTTCGTCGAAGGTTTTCGGCCCGGCGTGATGAAGCGGCTGGGCTTCGGTTACGACAATGTGCGCGCGATCAATCCGGCCATCATCTATTGTTCGATATCGGCTTTCGGGCAGGATGGCGCGCTGGCGCATCATCCCGCGCATGACATGGCAGTACAGGCGCTGACGGGGCACATGTCGCTGAACGATGGGCCCGACGGCACGCCCGTGGTGCCCGGCGTACCCTCGGCCGATCTCGCAGCCAGCCTCACCGCGCTCTCGGCCGTGCTGATGGCGCTGATCGGGCGCGAGCGGACGGGCGAGGGCGACTATATCGATTGCGCCATGTTCGACAGCCTGCTGCCATGGATCACCCACGTTGCAGGGGATGCCATTGCAGGCGGGGATAGCCCGAAAAGCAGCGAGCAGCGCTCCACCGGTGGCGCGGCGATGTACCAGGTCTATGCCACGTCGGATGGCAAGCATGTGACGCTTGCCGGGCGCGAACCGAAATTTGCCGCGAACCTGCTGACGGCGCTGGGTCGCGAAGACCTGATTGCGCACGCTGCAAGGCCTGCTGGTGATCAGGGCGAGCTGATCGCGTTCCTCAAGGAGACTTTCGCTACGCGCACGCGGGACGATTGGGTGGAATGGTTCGCGGACAAGGATGTCGCCTTTGCCCCCGTGCTCGATTTCCGCGAGGCGCTGGACCAGCCACATATCGCCGAGCGCGAATTGCTGGTGAAAGGCCCGGAAGGCGGCCACCAGATCGCGCCGCCCATACGCTTCGCCAGCGAGGACTGGACACCGGGGAATGTACCGGAGCTTGGCGAATGAGCGCCGTTTCAGCTCTCGACGTCGATGTGCATCGAATAGGCGAAGCGTTCGCCGGGGTGATGGCTGACCGAAATCTCGAAAATGCGGCCCTTGGGATCGACATAGCATCGTATGATCCGCAGCACCGGATCGCCCTCCTCGATCTCCAGCGCGCGCGCAGTATCGGTATCGGCCGCGACCGCCTGGATATCCTGCGTAACCTTGCCCACACGAATGCCGGACATCTTCTCGATCTGGCTGAACAGCGTGCCTGCCGACAGGTCCAGCGAGGCCACGGCTTCGCCCAGCAATTCGTGGAAATAGGCATGGGTCAGCGCGATGGGGCGACGGCGCTGGGGCGAACGGCGAAGCCCGCGAAAACAGGTCCAGCTGCCCGACACGTCACCGTCGATATGGCCCGCGACCTCATCCGGGATCGAGCCGCTCCCGCCAGCTTCGTAAGCAACCTGGGAATCGCGCGCATACTGCAGGATTTCGCCCACATTGGAGAGCGGCTGGTGCAGCGCGCCGCCGCGTGCCGCCGCGGGTTGCACCGTCGTGCCGCTGCCGCGCTTCCTCTCGATAAGCCCTTCCGATTGCAGGCGTTTCAGCGCCTCTCGCACGGTGAAGCGGCTGACATTATGCTCCTTGCACAGGGCCGTTTCGGTGGGGAATGGCGTCGCATCGGAAAAGTCGCCCGCCAGGATCGCGTCGCGCAATTCTCCCGCCAGCTGCAGGTAACGCGGCACACGCGCTTTCGGCGATTTTGCGGTGGCCTCGGCCAAGGCATTCTCCAGAACATGCGGCGGGGCCGCAAGGCGGTTCTATGAGCGAAGCGCTGCTTTCGCAACTGGCCCAAAGGCTGTCGCGCCCGGTTTCCGCCGAGGATCGCCAGCGCGCGCGGCTGCATCTGCTCGACTGGCTGGCCTGCGTGGCGGGCGCTCGCGATACAGAAGCGGGACATCTGGGTGGTGAGATTTCGCGCGCCGGATGGGAGCGGGCAACCTATGCCGGCAATGCGCTGGAAATGGACGATGTCCACCGCACCGCGCTGTTGCATCCCGGCCCGGTGATCTGGCCTGTCGCCATGAGCATGGGCAGCGCGGCTATGGAACAGCGCCTCGATGGAGCCGTGCGCGGCTATGAGGCGATGATCGCTGTAGGCGCCGCGCTTGACGCGCATCATTACGCCCATTGGCATCCCACGGCGACGGCAGGCGTGATCGGTGCGGCGGCGGCTTTCGGCTCGCTGATCGGCTTCGCGCCTGTCGAACATGCGCAGGCCATGGCCAATTCCGCCAGCGTTGCAGGCGGGCTATGGCATATGCGGCACGACGATGTCCTGACGAAGCAATGGCACATCTATCACGCGGTGCGCACGGGGCGCGATGCGGCGCTGCACGTGCATTACGGCGCAACCGGGCCGAAAGGCATTCTGGAAGGTCCGCAGGGGCTGTTCGCTGCGATGACGCGCGAGCCGGGGCAATTGGCGGATGCGGGCGAAGGATGGCTGATCCACCAGGTCAGCTTCAAGCCTTTTGCCGCATGCCGCCATGCGCATCCGGCTATAGATGCGGCGATGGAGCTGCGGAAAGCGGGCAAGCTGGAAGCACCTTTTCAGGTCGAGACTTTCGCAGACGCGCTGGCTTTTTGCGACAGGCCCGACCCGCAAACAGAGCTGGAAGCGAAGTTCTCGATCCAGCATGCCGTGGCCGTCGTGGCAGCGGGCCGCGATGCGGAGCCGCAGGATTTCACCATGGATGTCGTGGGCGAACTGGCAGACCTTCGCGCGCAGGTCAGCGTTGCGGAAGACCCGGCGATCACGGCGCGATACCCTGCCCATTTCGGGGCGCGGGTGAACGGCCTGGAACTGGTCGATACGCTGGGCGATCCGGAACGGCCGGTATCGCAGGACCGGATTGCCGAGAAAATGCAAACGCTGGCGAAGCTCGGCGGCGTGAAGGATGCGGACCGCGCCATATCGCTAGCGCTCGAAGGCCACGATGCCGCTGCCATCGACTCCATGCTGGAGGACTGGCTGGCATGAGCGCGACCAGCCAAATCCTCGATTTTGCAGGTGGCTCGCATACCCTTCCGCCCGAGGTCCGCCGCCATGCGGAACGGCTTCTCGGCGATACGCTGGCCGTCGGCGCGGCAGGCGTTGGCGCGCCGGGGGAGGCGCCCATCCTCGCTACGGCGCGCGCCTTCGGCTCCGGCTTTGATGCGCGTCTGATCGGCTCCGACGCGATGCTGCCGGCTGCAAGCGCTGCCTTCGTAAACGGCTATCGCATCCATTGCCTGGAATGGGACGCGGTGCATGAGCCCGCCGTGGTGCACGCCATGAGCGTTGTCACCGCGGCGCTGGGCGCAGCCATCGACCGGCGCGGCGGATGTGACGCGCAAGAGGCTCTGACAGCGCTCGCCATCGGCGTGGATGTCGCCGCGGGGCTGGGCGTTGCGGCCGACAGCGCGCTCACCTTTTTTCGTCCCGCGACCGCAGGCGTGATCGGTGCGGCGCTGGCGATCGCGCGGATCGACGGGGCTCCGATGGCCGATGCGCTGGGCATCGCCTACTCCTCCGCCGCCGGCACAATGCAGGCGCATGTCGAGGGGCTGGAAACGCTCCCCTTCCAGATCGCCAATGCCGCCCGCGCCGCCGTCGTGGCGAGCGATCTCGCAAAGGCTGGCTTCGCCGGGCCGAAGGACGCGCTGGAAGGCCAGTTCGGCTATATGACGCTGTTTGATCAGGGCGATTTGTCGCGCTACACCACTACGCTGGGCGAGCGGTGGCTGATTGCCGAATTGAGCGTGAAACCCTTCCCCAGCGGCAGGGCGAGCCACGCTGCGCTGGGTGCATTGCAGGGCATCACCGCTGGCACGCAGAGAAAACGCATCGAACTCGCCTGCCCGCCACTCATACGCCGCCTGGTCGGTCGCCCCTACAAGCCGCACATGACGCCCGCTTATGCGCGGCTTTGCCTGCCATGGCTCGCCGCCCTGATGCTGACCGATGGCCGCATCGATCCGCGCCGTTTTTCCGCCGAGCACATGGCCGATCCCAAGCTCGCGGCGCTAGCAGCGAACGTCACACTGGTGGCGGATGGAAATGACGATCCCAATGCGCTTTTCCCGCAGGAATTGCGCATCACCTTTGAAAACGGCGAGACCAAAGCCCACGCTATCGCGCACACGCTGGGCAGTCCGGAAAATCTACTCACCGCAGCGCAGGCCTCTGCGAAATACGATCTCGCGCGCGAACTCGCCCCTGCTGACGCAGACCCGCGCATTTTTGACGATCCGCTCGCCTATTTTACGAAAGCCTTATGACCTACCCGACCTATTTCGAAGCGCTCGACCACAAGCAGATGCTGGCCGATTATCCCGTCGGTGACGACTTCACCGCGCGCTATCGCAGCATGAGCGCGGACGAGCTTTTCGCCCTGCAGGACGCGCAATTCCGCAGACTGATGCAGCGCGGTTGGGAAATCCCCTTCTATCAGCGCCTGTGGGGCGCGCAGGGTATCGAGGCGGGCGATATCGACGGGCTGCGTGATATCGGCAAGCTGCCCGTCTACGACAAGAGCGACCTGATGGCTTCCATCGCCGAGCACCCGCCCTACGGCGACTTTCACGGCATGGGCGATCCGGCGACACGTCCGCCAACCGTCTTCCACACCACCAGCGGCACGACCGGCAAGCCGCAAGTGCTGATGTTCGGACCTAAGGGGCGCGAAGTCGGCAATCTGCTGGTGGGGCGCATGTATCGCTGGATGGGACTGACCGGCGACGATGTGGTCCACTCCGTCTACGGCCACGGCATGATCAATGGCGGGCACTACATCCGCGAGGCAGTGACGAAGTTCACCAATTCCGTGTTCCTGAGCGCAGGCACAGGCATCGAAACGCGCAGCGTCAACCAGGTGCAGCTGATGGCCGATTTCGGGGTGACCTGCATTGTCGGCTTCGTCGATTATGTCCGCAAGCTGGCGGCGACTGCTGAAGCGGAAGAGTTGTTCGACCGCATCAATATCCGCATGATCATCGGCCATCTGGGCACCGAAGATCGCAGCGCGACTGAACAGGCGTGGCACGGCGCACAGGCCTATGACTGGTACGGCGTTGGCGACACCGGATGCATCGCGGGCGAGGGGCCTGACCGCGACGGCCTGTATGTCTGGGAAGACGCGCAATATCTTGAACTGCTCGATGTCGATAGCGGCGCGCAGGTCGAGCGCGGCGGGACGGGCGACATGGTCGTGACCTGCCTTTACAAGGACGACATCGCCCCATGCATCCGCTTCAACACACATGACATCACGCATGAGCTGGATGGCCGCGGCGAGATCGCTTTCAAGCGGATCGCCGGCTTCAAGGGCCGCAGCGACAACATGGTGAAGCTGCGCGGCATCAACGTATTCCCCCACGCCATCGGCGCAATCATCGAGAACCGCCCCGAGCTTACGGGCGAATATGTCTGCCATTTGCGCCGCGATGTCTCTAGCCGCGACGCGATGGTGGTGACGCTGGAGAGCCATGGTGGTAGCGATGCAGGCGAACTGGCCGAACTGCTCAAACGCGGCCTTGGTGTGGAGGTGGATGTGGAACTGACCGGTCCCGGCGGCACGGCGACGGCCACGGAGATCGACAAGCGCCAGAAGCCGCTGCGCCTGATCGACGAGAGGAACCTCTGACTTGGTCGATTTCGCTGACCTGATAGCGCGCAACGAACCGTTGAACGCCTTCGCTGATTTCGACGAAAGCGCGCAGGGCGGCGAGGGGCCGCTGGCGGGCGTCACCGTGGGGGTGAAGGCGAATGTGGCGGTGCAGGGCTTGCCCTGGACTGCGGGGCTGGAAGCTTACCGGGGTCGCATCGCCGAGAAAGACGCCAAGACGGTCGCATGCCTGCGCGATGCGGGTGCGATCATCATCGGCACGCAGAATATGGAAGAAGGGGCGCTCGGCTCCAAGTCCGACAACCCGTTCTACGGTGCGGTGCAGAACCCGCACCGGAACGGCTTCTCGCCGGGTGGATCATCGGGCGGCAGCGCCGCAGCGGTTGCGGCGGGGCTGTGCGATGCGGCGCTTGGTACCGATACGATGGGGTCCGTCCGCATCCCCGCCGCGCATTGCGGCATTTACGGCTTCAAACCGGCCACCAAGGCAGTGAGCCAGGACGGACTGGAGCCTGCCGACCGCGCGCTCGATGCCATCGGGCCGATGGCGCGTAGTCTCGACATGCTGCAGCGCGTCGCTTGGGAAATGTCGGATACCGGCGCGCAGATGGAGGATTGCCGCGGAGCGATCCTCGTGGACCATGGCGTGGAGGTGCACGAAGATGTCTTGGCTGTGTTCGACCGCGTGCTCGGCACGATGAAAGCATCGCCAGCGAACGTCAGTCTCGACCATCCCAATTCGCGCATTCGCTTTGCCGGCTTCATCCATGTATCGCACCGCATGGCCGCCCATTTGCAGGGCGTGAAAGGCCTATCGCCGCATCTGCAAAAGCTGCTGACCTATGGGCCGGGCCGCGCGCAGGAGAAGCTGGCGCAGGACACGCAAATCCTCAACGATACCCACGCCAAGGTGCGCCGGATCGTGGAGGAACACGGGTTTCTCATCATGCCGACCGTGCCCAATCCGGCGTTTTCGCATGACGAGCCAGAACCGGCGGCTCAAGCCGACTTCACGTGCCTCGCCAACATCGCCGGCCTGCCCGCCCTGACCCTGCCCGCGGGGTGGACCGAGAATGGCCTGCCCATCGGCGTGCAACTGGTCGGGCGGACCGATTACGAGGCGGGCCTGTTCGCCATGGCCCGCTATCTGGACCTGCGCCTCGATGCCTATCGCCCGCCTGCCAATCTGTAAGGAGAGACCCCATGCGTATAATCTGCCTATTCAACCTGAAGGATGGCGTGGACGTTGCCGAATATGAGGAATGGGCGAAAACACGCGATATTCCGGGCGTCAATGACCTCGCCTCGGTGACGAATTTCTCGGTTCATAAGTCGACAGGTGTGTTCGGTGACGACACGGCAAAACCGCATTTCGATTATGTCGAGATCATCGACATCACCGGCATGGACGCTTTTATTGCCGATATCTCGACAGAAGGTTTCCAAGCCGCCGCGGCACCGTTCCAGGGCTATGCGGACGCGCCGCAATTCATCCTCACAGAGGACCTGTAGGATGGGCCGTTTCACCGGCAAGACCATCGTCGTCACCGGCTCTGGGAAGGAGAAGGGGTTAGGGCAGGGCATCTTGCAAGCCTTTGCCGACGAAGGCGCGAATTGCGTTGTTTCCGATGTGCGGCTGGATGACGAGGTGGATGGCGTGGCAGACGAGCTTCGGCAGCGCGGCGCCAAGGTGGCGACGGTGCAGTGCGATGTTTCCGATGCAGCAAGCTGTCAGGCGCTGGTGGCGCAGGCGCTCGATCATTTTGGTAGCGTCGATGTGTTCGTCAACAATGCCGGGATCGGGTTCAAGATGAAGCCGCTGTTGGACGTCGATACTGCCGACGAGTGGGATCAGGTACTGGCCGTAAACCTCTCCGGCGCCTTTTACTGCACACAGGCAGCAGCGCGTGCGATGGTGGATGCGGGCAAGGGCGGACGAATCATTAATATCGCCAGCCAGGCGGCGAAAACCGGCTTCCCGCATCTGCCCGCTTATGTCTCCAGCAAGCATGGTATGGTCGGCCTGACCCGCGCCTCTGCCGTGGAACTGGGCGCTCATGGCATCACGGTGAATGCCATCTGCCCCAATCATGTGACCACCGGCCTCGGAGCGCAGCAGAACGAATATTTCAGCAAATTGCTCGGCTTTGCGAAGGTCGAGGATTACCTCGCCAACATGGCCGCGAAGAACCCGATGGGGCGGCCCGGCCTGCCTTCCGATACGGCAGCCGCCTGCCTCTGGCTGGCGAGTGACGAGGCGGTCTATGTGACCGGCGAAGCGCTGAATATCAGCGGTGGGGAGGAAATGCACTGATGCGCGAAGAACGCATGGATTGGCCCGGCGGTGCGAAGCTGGCGCTCAGCGTCGTCGTCAATGTCGAGGAAGGCAGCGAGATGACCGTCGCGCGCGGCGACAGGGGCATGGAGCCGGTGGACGAGCTTGGGGTCTTCGTCAAATCGCCGATCCGCAATTATTCCAATGAAAGCAATTATCTCTACGGCATCAAGGCGGGCGCACCGCGTATCGTCAAGCTGCTGAAACGCTATGACATCATGGCCAGCTGGACCGTTGCCGCCATGGCGCTGGAAAACCATCCCGAGATTGCCGAGGCCATTGTCGAGCTGGGGCATGAGCCCGTGAGCCACGGCTGGCGCTGGGTCCACCAGTTCAAGATGGACGAGGATGCGGAGCGCGACTTCATCCGCAAGGCCGTGGCCAGCATCGAAAAGACTTGCGGTGTCCGCCCCTATGGCTGGCTGAGCCGCTACCTCCTCACCGACAATACCCGCCGCCTGCTGCAGGAGGAGGGCTTCACCTACCACATGGACGATTACAGCGGCGATGTGCCCTTCTGGGATCGCGAGACGACCGGCAAACCCATGTGCATCGTGCCCTACCAGGTCGACAGCAATGACATGAAAATGTGGACCGATCCCGCACTAACCCCGCATCAATGGCTCGATTACGCGAAGGCCAATTTCGACCAGCTTTATCGCGAGGGCGAGGAGGGCAATCCGAAAATGATGAGCCTTGGCCTGCACCTGCGGATCATCGGGCGTCCGGGCCGGATCTGGGCGCTGGAAGAGTTCTTCTGCCATGTTCGCGAGCATGACGGTGTGTGGGTGACGACGCGCAAGGCCATCGCCGATCATTTCACGGCGGCGCATCCGGCATGAGTCTCCGCCTCGATTATGACGGGCAGACCGCGCACCTGCTGATCGACCGCGCGGACAAGCGCAACGCCTTCACGATGGCGATGTGGGAGGCGCTGCCCGGCCTGCTCGAACAGGTGCGCGACAAGGGAGACATTCGCTTGCTCATCCTGCGCGCGGCGGATGGCGGCACGTTTTGCGCGGGCGCGGATATCCGCGAATTGCTGGCGAATAAGGACGATGCCGACTGGCGCGCGGCCAATCAGGCGGCAATCAACCGCGTGCAGCACGACCTGGCGCGCTTCGACCTGCCGACCATGGCCTTTGTGGAAGGGGACGCCATTGGCGGCGGCTGCGGTCTCGCGCTTGCCTGCGACCTGCGTGTGGCCACGCCAGCCGCGCGTTTCGGCATCACGCCGGCCAAGCTGGGCCTTGTCTATCCGCTGCACGATGTGAAGCTGCTGGTCGATCTGGTCGGGCCGGGGCAGGCCAGGCGCATGCTCTATACCGGCGCGCTGCTGTCGGCGGAGGAAGCGCAGCGTATCGGGCTTGTCGAGACGATTGCCGATAGCCCTGCCGCGCTGGCCGATGCCATAATGGCCGCCAGCCCGCATTCCATCCGTGAGATCAAGCGGATCGTGCGCCGCGTCCTCGACGGGCAGGCGGAGGACGACGCCGAAACGCGTGCCATCTTCGCCGCCGCATTCGACGGCGCAGACTTTGCAGAAGGCACCGCCGCCTTCGTAGAGAAACGCAAGCCGGAGTTCGGGAAATGACCATCACCCACGGCACCATCCTTGGCGGCCTGTCGACCGTCCCGGATCTCGATGCAGGCCTCAAGGCCTATCACGATGTGCTGGGCCTTAGCCTCGTCGAGCAGGGCCAGCTCGATGCCGACCTCGCCACCAGTTGGGGTTGCCCTGCCAGTGCCGGATCGCCCTATGCTGTGCTGCAACCGGAGAGCGGCGAACCTTGCTGGTTCCGTCTCGTGGAGCAGCCGGAGCATCCCGATTTTCGCCCGACCCGGACCTATGGCTGGGCCGCCTTTGAATGCACGGTTCAGGACGTGTGGCGCTGGCCGAAAGAGCTTCCGGCAGAGCTCTTCACGATTGTCGGCATGCCCAAAAATATCGAGAATATGCAGCTCACCTTCATCCCCATGCAGGCGCTGGGGCCGGGGCGGGAGATGGTCTACTTGAATGAAGTGCTGGTGCCGGAAAGCGATCTGTTCCTGCCCGCCGCCAGGAGCGACGTTGACCGCATCTTCATCTGTGTGCTGGCAACGCCGGACCGTGAAGCCTCGCTTGGCTGGTATATCGACGCGCTGGGGCTGGAGCGCGGCACCGATTACACCATCCCCTACACGATGATAAACAAGGCGTTCGACTTGCCCGCGGGCACGCAGACGACACTCACCATGCTGCAGAAAGGCAAGATGCCGATCATCGAGGTGGATGATTATCCGCCTGCCGCCACCGTGCGCCCGCGCTACGAAGGCCGCCTGCCGCCCGGCAATGCGCTGGTGACGCTGGCGGTCGATGATCTCGACACATGCAAGGCCGCGTGGCTGTCTGCCCCGACGGCACGCGAGGGCGCGCTGTATGACGGACGCCGCGCGGTCACCACTATGGGGCCGGCAGGCGAATTGCTGGAACTGGTGGAGACCGGATGATGCGCAGCCTGCTGTCTTTCCTGCTGCTGATGCTTGCTGTCCCCGCCGCGATGGCACAGGCGCAGGCCATCGACCTCACCGCCGAGCCGGCGCCGACACCGCAAGATGTCATCGCCGCTGCCATCGAGGCCCACGGCGGAGAGTTCTTCCGCGATCCCGGCACTCTGGCGCTGAGTGGACAGGCGCATTTTTTCAATTCCGACAGCACGGTCAGGGTCTGGTCGCCCGATTACCGCATGTGGCGCGAGTTTACCCGCGGGCGCACCGTGTCGCATGGCGCCGACGGCAAGGTCCGCATCCTCGCGCATGACGAGGCGGGCGGGACGATTTTCGAAGTCGGCTATGATGGCGAGACCACCTGGACTCAGGACGGTATCATGCCGCGCGATCTGGCCGATGCCTATTGGGCGAGCAATTTCGGCTTCGGCATCATCCGCTCTGCGCTGGACGCAGGCTTTACCCTGTCATTCGCGCCGGGACGTTATCTGCAGGATGGCGAGACGGTGATTGTGAGGATTGTCGATCCGCGGGGGCAGGAAACGCTGTTCGGTATCGACGTCGACACCGCCTTCATCACCTACATGGCCTTTCGCTCCCCGCGCGGCTGGCATGAGCGTTTCTACAGCGACTTTCGCCAGCTTGATAATGGCTGGGTGCAGGCCCAGCGCGTCGTGCTCGTATATGACGGGATCGTCGCGAACCAGGTATTCTGGGAAGAGGTGAGCGTCGGAGAAACGATCGACCCCGGGATCTTTACGCCGCCTGCCCCAGAAGAGGCGGAGTGAACACGCTTTATGCCTGCTGGTGCCGCGATGGCGCAGACGCGGCCCGCCTTCGTGACGAGCACCTTGCCGCCCATCTTGCGCACATTGAAGCCAATCTGGACCGCTACGCCGTAGCAGGGCCTTTGAAAGACGAGGGCGGCACCAACGGTTCGTTGCTGATTGTAAAAGCGACCAGCCGCGAGGACGCGCGCGCTTTCTTGGAGGCCGACCCCTATTTCCATGCGGGCATCTGGCCGACAATAGCGATCGAACCGTTTTGCGCCGTTGCGGGGGACTGGGTCGGAGGCGCGGCGTGGAAGGGCGCTAGGTCCGGCTAGCGTTGACTGCGAGAGCATGCGGGTCCGCTTCCCATCCGCTCCTCCCCAAGCTCTCTCGCGCGAAGGACAGCGGCGCATCTTCCAGCTCGGTCGCGAGCGTGGTGTTCCAGCGATTGAGGAATCCGAACAGCGATATCATGGCGACGATTTCGACGATCTGGCGTTCGCTGAAATGCGCGCGCATCGCAGCAAAATGCGCGTCCGTTGCGGCATTGGGCGATTGCCCGGCCGCCAGCGCCAGGTCGAGCGCCGCGCGTTCCGCATCGGAGAAGAGGGGACTGCTGGCATAGTCCCACACCGCTGCCACTTTCTCGGCATCCGCGCCCGATTGCCGCGCCGCGCCATGGGCGGTGTGCGCCTCGCAATATCGGCACCCGGCCGCAGAACTCGTGACGAGCGCCACCAGCCGCTTAAGCTTCAAATCGACCTCGCTGTTGCCGTATATCGTGGCTACCAGTTGCTCCATCGCACCCAGCAATTCCGGCCAGCGCGCCATGGTCAGCGTGTCGTTTGCGGTAAAGCCCATCGTCTCTTGCGCGAAGGCGAGGGCAGCGCGTGTTTCTTCCGGCAGCTCCTCGGGCGAGAGAGGCGCGATGCGGCTCACCCGGCGGGCTCTTCGGACGCCACGCGGTTGCAGCCGCCCTGGACCCAGCGCAAATTGATGCCGACGATATCGCTGTCTGGCGCCGCCCAGCTATAGCTTTCCGCCCGCACCGAATCGTCACGGTGGACGTATAACACCAATACTGGATTGTTCGTGCTGCCCTCGGCCCAGGTTACATTGCGCAGCCGCATAGTGACATCCGGCGCCTCGTCCCCGCCATCGAGGAAGATGCGGCCGCCTTGGTCGAAGATCGGTAGGCCGCGCTGGAAGGTCCAGTCTTCCTCGCCGTTCTCGTCCGGCTCGTGCTTGCGAACGGCAAACCAGCAGGCGAAGCGGCTGGCCATGCGGATTTCACTACCGCCAATCTCCCAGCCATGCTCCTCACTCCAGGCAAGGCCGGGAATGGGCGTATCGGACCAGTCGAACTGCGCGTTGCCAAAGGCGTCGATATAGCGCCAGCTGCCGTTCTCGCCGATCTCGATGCCTAGCCATTCGACCGGCTCGCGCCCTTCTTCCTCGGCGAAATAGGCGTCTTCGGTATTGGTCCAGATGCCGGGCTCCGGCATGTCGTGTGCAGCGGCCGGGACTGCGAGGCTCAAGGCCATGGCGGCAATCAGCGTGGCGGTTTTCTTCATTTGCCTTGCGTAACCCGTCAGCCCATGGTTGGAAAGAGTTGTCCGGACAAATCGCCAACAGGGATGTCGCCATGACCACTACGCGCCAGATCGTGCTTGCCAGCCAGCCGCAGGCAGCGCCGCTCGCCAGCGATTTCACGATGGCGGAGGCAGAGCTGCCGCCTCTCGCGGATGGCGAGCTGCTGGTGCGGGTGCATGTGCTGTCGCTCGATCCCTATCTGCTCTCGCGCATCAGGGGCCGCCACATGTCGGGCGACGCGCCTGACATCGGCGAGACGGTGCCGAGCGAGGGCGTGGGCGAAGTGCTCGAATCGCGCGCCGATGGCTTTGTACCCGGCGATTTCGTGCTGGGCGTTGTCGGCTGGCAGGAGCACGCCGTGCTGGATGGCAAAGTGGCGCGCAAGATCGATGCCTCGATCCGCCCGCTGTCGCTGCACTTGGGCGTGTGCGGCATGCCCGGCCTCACCGCCTATGCCAGCGCGCATCACCTTGCCAAGGCGACCGATGGCGACCGCGTGCTGGTCTCTTCCGCAGCGGGCCCGGTGGGCGGCACGGTAGGCCAGCTGGCGCGCATCATGGGAGCGGACAAGGTCGTCGGCATTGCCGGCGGGCCGGAGAAATGCGCGCTCGTGAAAAGCGACTACGGCTTCGACGATTGCGTGGATTACAAGGCCGATGGCTGGCAAGACCGCGTGGCCGCAGCCCTTCCCGATGGCATCAGCTATTATCACGACAATGTCGGCGGCGAGTTGCTGGAAACGGCGCTGGCGAACCTATCGCTCTATGGCCGCGTCGTGCTGTGCGGGCTCGCCTCGCAATACAGCCTCGACCATCGCCCCGCCGGGCCCAACCCCGGCATCTATATCGGCAAGCGCGCGCAGCTTCTGGGGTTGGTCGTATATGATTTCATGCATGAGATCGACGATTACGCGGCGAAAGCTGCCGCTTGGATCGCCGATGGCAAGCTATCCTATGTCGAGGACCGGGCAGACGGTCTCGACGCCGCGCCTGCCCTCTTTGAAAAGCTGGGACAGGGCAGCAATATCGGCAAGACCGTGGTGCAGCTGGTGCCGGAAGAGCGCGCATGAGCGCAGAGGTCACCTGCCACTATCTCTCGCTGGGAGAGGGGCGGCAGGTGCATTACCGGCGCGCAGGCAGCGGACCGCCGCTGCTGATGCTTCATCCTTCGCCGCAGCATTCTGCAACGCTGCTTCCCGCCATCGCGGCATTTGCCGAAGCTTCCACCTGTATCGCGCTGGATACGCCGGGTTACGGCCTCTCCGATGACTGGCTGGGCGACGCGCCTACCATTCGCGATTATGCCGATGTGGTGCTGGATGTCGCCGATGCGCTGGGGATGGACAGGTTCTACCTTTACGGCGCAGCCACCGGCGCGCAGATCGCCATCGAGATGGGCAAGCACCACGCCGGTCGCATGCCGCTCGTCCTGCTCGATTCCAACGGCCATATCGATGCGCCCGAACGCGAGCGGATGATGCGCGGCTACTTCCCCGATGTGAGTCCGCGCCGCGATGGCGGGCACCTCCTCACCTATTGGGACATGTGCACCGGCCTTTTCCGCGCCTTTCCCTGGAACAGCTCCGACCCTGCGGATGCGCTGGACCTTCCGCCATTGCCGGTAGACGCGGTACAGGCGATCCTGCTGCGCTATCTCGATGCAGGCGAGGGCTATGCGCGCGCCTATCGCCCGGCGTTCGAGAAGGAAGATATCGCCCATCTCGATGGCTTTGCAGCCGATGCCGTGATGACGCGGTGGGAAGGCAGCGTCGTGCTGAAGCTGGCCGATGCGATGATCGCCGAGGGCCTGCCGGACAATGTCCGCGTACTGCGCGCGGGCCAGGGGCTGGACCAGCGATACGGCGTGCAGCTCGCGGCATTGCGGGACGTGCAGGATAGAGTGCAATTGGCCGATTGTCGGGCGCCGGACACAGTGACGACGTCTGGAGAGCATCGCCGCTGGCTGGGCCTACTCCACGCGCGCTGCGGGGGGACTGGCGATGGCTCGCCCATTGTCCTGCTTCACGGCGCGGGCCAGTCCTCGGCCAGCTGGGGACGCGAGCTCCCACAACCGCCGTCGGATCGTTCGTGGATTGCACTGGATTTGCCGGGTCACGGTCACAGTCCGGCCATCTACGAACCGACTATCGAGAAGCTGGGCGACGCCGTGCGCGGCGCGGTTCGCGATCTTGAAGGAGTCGAGTTCAGCGGCGTGGGACTGGGCGGCAAGGTTGCGGCGCTGCTGGGCGGCTCCGGACGACCGTTCGAACCGCTATCGGATCTGCCCGACCTCACGCCGCGCAAGAGCGGAGCCCATCTGGTCGAGGCGTGGCATTTCGCCGCCAACGATCCGCGTTTGCCACCCGAAAAGCGTTCCCTCTCCGATCCGCAAAAGCTGCACGACCGCACCGTCGATCTTCTTCGCACGGGCAATGCTTTCGCTGAATTCGCACGGCTAGAGGCGTAATCTGCTAGCGCTTCACCGCGTTCAATGCGCGTCCGGCTGATTGCCGGGATGGGCGCGCTCGAATTCCGGCAAGCGCATGCATGCGCGCTCGATCTGCGTCATGCGCGGATGGTCCGACAGGCTGTAGCCGAAGCGGCGCGCATTATAGAGCTGCGGGATCAGCACGGCCTCGAACAGGCCGGGTTTGTCGAACAAGAAATCGCCCGTATCCAGCGCTTCCAGCCGCTTCTCGACCGGCACCAGCGTCTTGGCGAGCCAGTGGCGATACCACGAGTCGATGGCATCCTGGTCCTGCCCGAATTCGTTCTTGAGATATTTTAGCACCGGCAGGTTGAGCGGGGCATGCAGCTCTGTGGCGATAGCATAACCCAGCTCGCGGGCGAGGTAGCGGTATTCCACGTCGGCAGGCAGCAGCGGCTTGTCGGGGTATTTCTCGTCCAGCCATTCGATGATTGCCATGCTCTGGGCGCGGTCACGGCCCTCTGCTTCCAGCATCGGCACGGTAGCGAAGGGGTTACGCGCGACATACGGCTCTCCGCGCTGCGCGGATTCCAGCAGGTTCACCGGTTCCTGCTCATAGGCGATGCCTTTCAGCTCCAGCGCGCAACGCAGCCGATAGCTGGTCGAGCTTCTCCAATAGCCATAGAGTTTCATCGGCACCTCCTGCTCGCTGGGTCGTTCATGCCCTACACGATGCTGCAGCAACGGCCATTGTGCAATATGGTTTCAGGTGATACCAAATCGACATGAGCTACCAGACGGGATTTCTCAATCATTTCGCGACCGAGGCGGTGGAGGGCGCTCTGCCCGAAGATCGCAATTCCCCGCAACGCCCGGCTTTCGGCCTCTATGCCGAGCAGTTCAGCACCAGTGCCTTTACCGCGCCGCGCGTGGAGAACCGCCGCAGCTGGCTTTACCGCATGCGCCCGACGACGGCCCATGGCGCATTCCAGCCATACTCTGGCGCGCCGAGATTCGCCGCGCCTGACGGCACACACACCACGCCCAATCGCCTGCGCTGGGATCCACTGACCATGCCCGATGGCGAAGTCGATTTTGTGGACGGCATGGTGACTTATGGCGGTAATGGCTCCCCTGCCGAGGGCGGCATCGGCATCCATCTCTACGCGACGAGCGCCAGCATGGATCGCCGCGCTTTGCAGAACAGCGATGGCGAGATGCTGATCGTGCCGCAGACCGGCGCGCTTCGCATCGTGACCGAGCTTGGCCGGATCGACATAGCGCCCGGCCATATCGGCCTTGTCCCGCGCGGCATGCGCTCTCGCGTCGAGCTAATCGATGGAGGAGCGCGCGGCTACGTCTGCGAGAATTTCGGTGAGCCCTTCCGCCTGCCCGATCTCGGCCCCATAGGCGCCAACGGCCTTGCCAATCCACGCGATTTCGAGACCCCCGTTGCTTGGTTCGAGGACCGGGACGAAGAATTCGAGATTGTCCAGAAGTTCAACGGCAAACTCTGGACGACCACCATCGACCACTCGCCCTTCGATGTGGTCGCATGGCATGGCAACAGCGCGCCGTGCCGGTATGATCTCGCGCGCTTTAACACCATCGGCACGGTCAGTTTCGACCACCCCGACCCTTCCATCTTCACCGTGCTCACCAGCCCCAGCGCGATACCGGGCACGGCGAATTGCGACTTCGTGATCTTCCCGCCCCGCTGGATGGTGGCGGAAGACACCTTCCGCCCGCCATGGTTCCACCGCAATGTGATGAGCGAGTTCATGGGCCTGATCCATGGTGAATACGATGCCAAGGAAGGCGGCGGCTTCGTGCCGGGCGGTGCAAGCCTGCACAACCAGTTCAACGGCCACGGCCCCGATGCAGAGAGCACGAAGCGGGCGATGGAAGCCAGCGTCAAGCCCCATAAGATCGAGGATACGCTGGCCTTCATGTTCGAAAGCCGCGCCGTCATCCACACCACCGATTTCGCCATGAATGGCGGCCTTCTGCAGAGCGATTACGACGCCTGCTGGAACGGATTTACGAAAGCGAGACTCCCCTAAATGACACGCCCCACCATCGACCATACGCATAATGCCGCCGCCACCAGCTGGGTGGAGGGTGCCAACGGCCACCCCGACTTTCCGGTGCAAAACCTGCCCTTCGGCGTCTTCTCCACCGATGGCGAGGATGCGCGCGGTTGTGTGGCGATCAGCGACTTTGTGCTCGACCTGCGCAACGTCTACGATGCGGACCTGATGGAGGACGGCGACGACCTGCTGCACTATGCAAGCCTTGCCACGCTGAACGACTTCTTCGCCATGCCGAACGGCCCCTCGCAACTGCGCGCCAAGCTGTTCGCCGCGCTGACGGATGACGGCTATAAGAGCGCGATGGAGCCCTGCCTCGTGCCGATGGAGCAGGCGCATATGCACCTGCCGTTCGAGATCCGCGATTACACCGATTTCTACACCGGCATCCATCATGCTGTGAACATCGGCAGCCTGTTCCGCCCGGACAACCCGCTGTTGCCCAACTACAAGCACGTGCCCATCGGCTACCACGGCCGCGCCTCCTCCATCCGCGTGTCGGGCACGGATGTGAAGCGCCCCAGCGGACAGCAGAAGCCTGCCGAGGAAGGCGGCATGCCCGAATTCGGCCCGTCCAAGCGCCTCGATTACGAGCTTGAGATGGCGATCTGGATCGGGCAGGGCAACGAGCTGGGCGATCCAATCCCTGTGGGTGAGGCCGAAGAGCACATTGCCGGCATCTCCATCCTCAACGACTGGTCCGCGCGGGACATCCAGGCTTGGGAGTACCAGCCGCTGGGGCCGTTTCTTGCCAAGAACTTCGCCTCCACCGTGTCGCCCTGGGTGGTGACGATGGATGCGCTCGCGCCCTACCGCACCGCGCAGCCCGCGCGTGCCGAGGGCGATCCCGAGCCGCTGCCCTACCTGCAGCACGATACCAGCGCTGCCGCCTTTGGCGTGACGATGGAGGTTCACCTCACCACGCCCAAAATGCGGCAGGATGGCGATGCGCCGTTCCGACTGTCAAAGGGCCCGATGACGGCGATGTACTGGACGGCCGCGCAGCTCGTCGCGCATCACAGCGTGGGCGGATGCAACATGCAGCCGGGCGACCTGCTGGGCACCGGCACGCTTACCAGCGGCGAGGAAGGCGGCGAGGGCAGCCTGATCGAGCTGACCGAAGGCGGCAAGAAGGCCATCACTCTCCCCAATGGCGAGACGCGCACCTTCCTTGAGGATGGCGACGAGGTGGTGATGGTGGCCTATGCCGAGAAGGACGGCTTCGCCCGTATCGGCCTTGGCGAATGCCGCGCGGTCATCACCCGCTGATGGGCTAACCTGGAGCACTTGGAGCACTGTCCTGGTGCTAAAAACACGGGGCGCGCAAACCGGCTGGTTGGCGCGCCCTTTCTTTTTGTCCGTCAGGTGGATCATGGCAGGTGCCATGGACCCGGTTGGCCGCTGTAGGAAACTCTTACGTCAAAGCAGTCCTAAGCGCTGCCTATCAGCCTCGTCATTGCGAGGCGCGCAGCGCCGTGGCGAGCCGAAGGCGTACAACGGACAATCCATGGAAAGAGAGAGTCCCCGCACGCTTTGCCCCATGGATCGCCGCGCTTCGCTCGCGATGACGACTGCTGGAAAGCGCAGCGCTACTCGTGCCGCAGCGCGTCGATCGGGTCGAGCTTGCTGGCGCGGTGGGCTGGGTAATAGCCGAAGATAATGCCCATCACCGCGCTGAACACGAAGCTCATCACATTCACCGCCGGGTTGAAGATGAAGGGCAGGTCGATCGCGCCTGCCAGCATGACTGACAGGCCGAGCGCCAACAATATGCCGATGAGGCCGCCGAAGCAGCACAGCACCACGGCTTCTGTCAGGAATTGCAGACGCACCTCCTTGGCCAGGGCCCCGATGGCGAGGCGGATACCGATCTCGCGCGTTCGCTCCGTGACGGAAACGAGCATGATGTTCATGATCCCGATACCGCCCACAAGCAGGCTGATACCCGCAATCACGGTAACGACCAGCGTCATCGTGCCGGTGATCTGGTTGACGGTATCGCTGATCTCGGCGGTGTCGACGAGATTGAAATTGTTTTCCTCGCCTTCTTGGATAACGCGCCTCTCCCGTAGCAGCGCAACGAGTTGATCTTGCAGCGTTTGCGCATTGAAATCCGGATCGTACTTCACAACGAAGTATTGCAGGTTGTTATTACCGGTAAATCGGCGCTGGACTGCTGTCAGCGGCATAAAGACGACATCGTTTGCATCGCCACCACCGGAGCTCGAGCGCTCTTCGGTCACGCCGATGACGCGGCAAGCCACATTGCCGATCCGCATCTCCTCACCCACGATCTGACCTTCGATGAAGATTTTTTCGGCGACAGTCGGGCCGATGATGCAGACGCTTTCGCCGCGCGTCTCCTCCTCATCATTGAAGCGGCGACCTTCGACTACCTCAATATTCTGTGCATCAAAGAAAGCACGCTCGGCGCCTTGCACGCTCGTTTGCCAGTCTTGGCCATTATGAAACGCGGTGGCGGAGCGCGACACCGATCCCGCAGCGTATTCCACTCCAGCAATCTGGTTCTGGACAGCCAAAATATCAGCCCGTTCGAAAGGTGGAGGCGGGGTGTTCGGACTGACTTGGCTGGGGAACACGATGAATACATCGGAACCAAGACCGGAAATATCCTCTTGCACATCGGCGGTAAGGCCCTGACCGAGCGTCACCATGGTAATCACGGCGGCAACGCCGATGATGATGCCGAGCGTGGTCAGGAAGCTGCGCAGCAGGTGGCGCTTGATTTCGCGCAGGGCTAGCAGCACGGTCGCGCCGACCATGCGCAGGCTGAGGCCGAAGCGGGAAAACCAGCCGCGCATTACACTGTCTCCGTCATCGCCGCAGCGCTACGCATTCCGCGATCCACGCGCTCCACCAGCCCGTCTCGGAAATGCACGATGGTTTTGGCGAATTGCGCCATCTCGTCCTCATGCGTCACCATCAACACGGTGATGCCGCGCTGGTTGAGTTCGGTCAGCAATTCCATGATCTCTACCGAGCGTTCGGTATCGAGGTTGCCCGTCGGCTCGTCCGCCAGCAGCACGTCGGGATCGGTGACAAGCGCGCGGGCAATGGCGACGCGTTGTTGCTGGCCGCCCGACAACTCGGCGGGCGTATGGTCGGCCCATGGCAGGAGGCCGACAAGGTCGAGCGAACGTTCCGCCGCCTCGCGCCGCTGCTTCTTTGTCTCGCCGCGATAGAGCAGCGGCAGTTCGACATTCTCAAGCGCGCTGGTGCGGGCCAGCAGATTGAAGCCCTGGAATACGAAGCCGAGATAGCGGCGGCGCAGCAGGCTTCGCTGGTCGCGGCTTAAGTCCTGCACCTCGACGCCGCGGAAGCGGAAGGTGCCACTGGTCGGCACGTCGAGGCAGCCGAGGATGTTCATGGTGGTCGACTTGCCCGAACCGGACGGACCCATCACGGCGACGAAATCGCCGCGCTCGATCGTCATGTCGACGCCTTTCAGTGCCTGGAAAGCCGCCGCGCCCGTGCCGAATGTTTTGGTAATGTCGCGCAGCTCGATAAGGGCGCTGTCGGAGCGTCCCCTATCGGCACTGGCCTCAGGAGTAAGCGGCTGTGTGTTCATGGGACGCCCTACTGGCCCCCAGCCTGCTCGCCGGTGACAACTTGCATTTCGGCTGTCAAATCTTCGGACGAAACCACCGTAAAACGACCATCGCTCTGTCCTGTGATGACCTCGATCGCTCGCAGGGACCCATCCTCTTCGACGACATAGACGTTTTGGCGGCTGCCGATGCCGATGCTCGCTTCCTCATTGCGCTCGAGGCCGAAATTTCCGTCGCCAAAGATCCCACCGCTCTCGTCTTCCTCGCCGGGATCGAAACGCAGCGCGGCATTGGGCACCAGCAGGCTGGCCCCGGTGCTGGCTGTGGCTACGGTCGCCGTTGCCGTCATGCCCGGGCGAAGCAGGCCCTCGTCATTGCCCACCAGCAGGCGCGCTTCGTAGCTGACGACCTGCTGCCCCTGCTGTTGCTGCTGGTTTTGGGCGATATTGTTGCTGGCCAGATCTACCCGCTCCACCGTCGCGGGGAAACGGCGGCCGGGATAAGCATCGACGGTGAAGGTCGCTTCCTGCCCTACTTCCACCTGGCCGACATCGGCCTCGTCAAGGTCGACGCGCAGCTGCATCTGGTCGAGGCTTTCGGCCAGCACGAACAGCGTCGGCGTGTTGAAGCTGGCGACCACGGTCTGTCCCGGCTCCACCTGACGCGCGAGCACGACGCCTGAAACGGGCGAGCGGATCACAGCGCGATCCTGGCTTGTAAGCGCGGTGGAGAGGCTGGCCTGCGCGCTGGCGACGTTGGCGCGAGCGCTGGCGACCGCCGCCTGACTGCGTGCGAGCGAGGCTTCGGCCTGTTCCAGTTCTGCACGGCTGGGTACGCGGCCATCGGACGCTTCATAGACATTGCGCAAGCGTTGCAGCTGCGCGGTATCGAATTGCATGGTCGCCTGCGCTTCGGCAACGCGGGCGCGGGCGGCATTGAGGTTAGCGCGGCCCTGCGTGATCTGGTCCTGAATCACATCGGTGTTGATGATGGCCAGCACCTGCCCGCGCGCGACCTGGTCGTTCACATCCACGAGCACGCGATCGATCCGGCCCGACACTTCGGAGCCGACTTCCACCTGGTTGGTGGGCCGCAAGCTGCCCGTGGCGGTGACGGTAAGATCGAGCGAACGCTCTTCCACATCGGCGGTGATGTAATTGGGCTGTTCGTCCCCGCCGCCGCAGGTGGAGATTCCCAACACCAGCAACACCAGCAGCACGACGCCAATCCACACGCGCTTGCGCTTGTACCATTTCGGCTTTTTGCCGGAATCGAGATATTCGCCAATGTCGTCAGTGGCTTGGGTGTCGCTCATCATTCGGTCCTGTCAGTGGCAGCGTCGTCGGGATCGGTGTCGAAATCGGCTTCGACGACCTGCGGGATATCGAGATCGAGTTCCGTCCATCCACCGCCCAGCGCTTGGGTCAGGCGGACGAAGGCATTGGCCCGCGCCGCCTCGGCCGATACCAGCTGGTTGCGCGCGGAGAGCAGGTTGTTCTCCGCCACCAGCAGCGTCTGGAAGTCGGTAAGGCCGGCCTCATACTGGCTGCGCGCAAGGAGGGCGGTGGTGTTGGCCGCATCCAGCACTTCGTCGGTCAGGATGACGCGTTCGGTAGCGGTCTGGCGGTCGACTGCGGACGTCTCGACGTCTTCCAGCGCGCCGAGGATCGTTTGCTCCCACTGGGCAAGCGCAGCGCGCGCGCCAGCTTCGGCGCTATCGACCTGCGCGCGGGTGCGCCCGCCATCGAATAGCAGCTGGCTGACGCCAGCGAACAGGCCGCCCGTCACTAGGTCGAACAGGTTTCCAGCTGTCGTCGGGCCGGTGCCTATCGAGCCGGAGAGGCGGACCAGCGGCAGCAATTGCGCCCGCGCCACGCCGATGCGTGCCGTGCTGGATACGAGGCTCGCTTCTGCCGCGCGCACGTCGGGGCGGCGGCGCAGCACTTCGGCAGGCGCTTCGAACCCGTCGAGCTCGGGCGGGCCAGGCACGGGCGCAGCCTGCAAGGTCAGCAAAGCCAGCACGCGGCCGGGCGGCTCTCCGATCAGTGTGGAAATGGAATTGGCAGTGGCGACAAGGCTGCTTTCCAGCTGCGGAATGGTGGCCGCGGTCTGCGCACGCTGGGTGCGGGCTTGTTCCACATCGAGGCTGGAGACGAGCCCCGCCTCGTTGCGCCAGCGGGCGATCTGCAGGTTGTCGTCCTGGATCACCAGCGTCGCCTCGGCGATGGCGAGCTGTTCTGCCGTGGCGCGGGCATTGATCGTGGCGATGGCTACCTGCCCGACAATCAGGCGCTGCAGGTCTGCCAAAGAGAATCCCTGTGCGGCGAGATCCGCTTCAGATGCCAGTACATTGCCGGAAATCTGGCCGAAGAGGTCCAGCTCCCACTGCGCGTCGGCGCCAATGTCGAAGAAAAAGTCGTCGCTCGTGCCGCTGCCGACCGCGCGATTGGCTCCTGCGCTGCCGGTTACGCTTGGCAAATACCCGGCGCGTGCCTGCCGCAGCGATGCCCGTGCCTGGTCCAAGCGCGCGGCGCTGGTCGCCAGATCGCGATTCTCTTCGATCGCCTGCTCGACGAATTGCGTCAAAAGCGGGTCGTCCAGCAGGGTCCAGTATTCGGTGACATCGACGCTGATGGGCGGCGGTCCGACGACCTGCCAATCAGCAGGCACTTCCACCGTCGGTTGGGCGACATCGACTTGCGCCGTGGTGCAGGCGCCCAGCGCCAGCAGCGATGCCGCGCCAAGCAGCGCGCGAGTGGCGTCAAGCCGTGTCATGCGATGGTCCGTCCCGTCACCCAATTCGATCCTTTTTGCGGTGTAGCGCGTGGGGCAGACTGTTCCAAGCGCGAGACATGCCGAAGGCGTGGATGCCGCGCCTTCTGTGCGCTGTGCGCAACAATGTCGTGGAGCCCCTTTCCCATGGCGTCTCTGTGCACGCGAGCCGGCCCGCGCGGAATCTGCATTCGAGGAACGGCCTATACGATCCGACGAGTGTGTATTAATTCAATGATACACCGGGCGCGGAAATTCAGCCGTGCCGCTCTGCGTAGGATGCCAGTTGGGGCGCGAAATACGCAGCGCCGCGCCGCCGCGCTTCCTCGGCGGGAATCGTTGAAACCGCGTGCGCCATGCGCTGCAGGTTGTCGCCTGTCAGCTCGCCCAGCGCGCAGACATGCACGCCGATGGTGAAGAGAATAGCGCCCGTCGCCGGCAGGCGGCGCAGCGTCTGGCGCTCGCAGCGGATGAAGAGCGTGTCGCCCGCATTTTCGGGTGTGACATGCGCAAAGGCGAGGTCCGGTGGCTCGGCCTCGATCCAACGAAAGGCCGGCGTAGGCGCGACGAACCAGTTGCAGCGCCCGAAGATGCGGCCCGGTTTCAGCTTCGCCATGAAGTGGTCGACGCCGCTCGCGAGCTGTTGCTCGTATCCATGGATCGGTGCATGCAAAGCGGTGAGCGGCAGTCCGATCTTGTCCCCCGGATGCCAGTCCGTGGGAAATGCCACGGCGGCGCCGATAAGGCGGTAGACATCCTGCCCCGCCGATGGAGCGAGCAGGCACATGTCCTCCCACGCCGAGCGCGCAGCGCCTTCCAGCCCGCCGGCCACGCCCATCATGGTGGCGAGTTCATCGCCAGCCGGTCGTGTCGCATCGGTCATCTGTACGCTGTCTGGGTGCGCATCGAACGCCGCTGCCCGCATGGCGAGGTCGGCATCGGCCTGCAGCCATTCTTCTTCGGGGAGTGCGTAGAGGCCCATCTTCAGCGCACCGCCCGTGCGTGCGCGCGGCAGCAATGCATTGACGCTGAAGCCCAGCCGCGCGCTCAACGCGCCGGCTCTCCGGTCACACGGCGGGCGAAGGCGACCGTGTCGGCCAGTACGGGCGCACGGCCGCGCAAGGTGCGGGCCAGCGCGACGACGATGTCGATGTGGTCGACGCCTTCATAAGCCCGCATTTCAGCAGCCACGCCTGCATCATCGAGTGCCGCGGCGAGCGCACGCGAATTGCGCGGCTTGACCGTCGTGTCGAGATCGCCCGTCAGCAGGAGCGCAGGCGGATCGCCTCCATCGGCCCAGCTCACGGGCTGCGTTTCCGGAAGATCCGGCCACTCGCCGAATGCGGCACGGGTGGAATCGGTGTCGAGCGGCAGGAAATCGTACGGACCTGCAAGGCCAACCAGCCCGCGAATAGCTCTGCGGTCTTCGCCGAGCCAGCGCTCGTCCAGCGCCATCATCGCGGCGTTGTAGGCGCCTGCCGAGTGGCCCACCACCACGATGCGGTCAGGGTCGCCGCCATGTTCTGCAATGTTCCGGCGCACCCAGCGAATGGCGGCTGCGGCATCCTCGAGGAAGGCGGGATAGCGCACTTCTGGCACGAGCCTGTAGTCTGGCACAACGGTGACGAAGCCTTCCGCAGCCAGCGCCCGCCCTGCGAAATCATAGCCGCTGCGCGTGCCGCTGTTCCAGCTGCCGCCGTAGAAGAACACGATGACCGGCGCGCCGGAGAGATCGCCATCTGTCTCCGGCGCGTAGATGTCGAGCTGCTGGCGCGGATGATCGCCATAGCCGATGTCTGAAGCCACTTTGGCACTGCCGCCATCCTTGGGCACCAGCGTGTTGAACGTATGGAGCGGAGAGATCCAGTAGGAGATGCCGAGCGCGAGGGTGGCAACGCCGACGGTAGCGAGGACGTATTTCATCGCTGGAAGCTTTAGGCATGCCCCCACGCATGGCAACCGGTCATGGCGTCAGGGCAAACAAAAAGGGCCGGAGCATTGCTGCTCCGGCCCGATTTGTTTTGCCATCGCGGCAGTCGCTTACATGCCCGCATTGGGGCCGTAGGTGACTTCCACGCGGCGGTTCTGCAGTTCGCGTACACCGTCGGCAGTCGGGACGCGCAGGTCCGTTTCGCCGAAGGCTTCGCTGGAAATGCGGCCACCCGGAATACCGCGAGCGGTCAGGTAGTCATACACCGATTCGTTACGGCGCATGGCGAGGCCTTCATTGTAGGCCATCGTACCCGAGGTATCGGTGTGACCGGCCAGCATGATCGAAGCCGTGCCGCAATCGCCGTAAGCGGTGATCGCGCTGTTCAGCACCGAAGCAGCTTCCGGCGTGATGTCCGACTGATCCCAGTCGAAGAACACGATGTACGGACCGCTTTCACACACTGCTTCCGGCGGGGGAGGCGGGGGCGGAGGCGGCGGGGGCGGAGGAGGCGGCGGCGGGGGCGGCGGCGGCGGGGGCGGAGGAAGGATTACTTCATCACGACCCAGGCTGAAGCGCAGGCCCAGCACAGCCGAGTGCTGCGCGAAGTCGGTCTGCAGCGTCAGCGGCAGGTTCAGGACTTCGAAGTTCGGCTCGTCAAACATGCGACGATACTTGTACTCTGCGAAGAGCTCCACACCGTCGGAAAGGACGCCCGAAACACCGGCGATACCCTGATAGGCAAAGGTGGTGTCGCCGTCATTTACGAGGCGCACGCCGCTGGGCAGGTAGTCGAGGTCGACCACGAACACGCCGGCACCGACGCCGAGATACGGCTCGATAGCGCCGAGGTCGAAGTCGTACAGGGCGTTCAGGAACACGCCGTAGGTTTCGACATCGCCGCGTGCATCGGCGAACTGCTCACCCAGGGTGGTGTCCTGGCCGGGCAGGAACTGGAGCAGGTTGCGCGTGGCGAGAGCCGGTGCACCCAGTTCCAGGTTCTTGTGCTGTTCGATATCCATCGACTGGTAGCTGCCGTCCAGTTCAAGACGGAAACCGTTGTCGAAGGCGTAGCCGATCTGGCCACCCACGGTCCAACCGAGGTCCACATTGGTTTCGAAAGCGTAGGGCGTGCCGGCCGGAATATCCGGGAACTGCGCCGCGACGCGATCGATCTGTGCGGTAAATTCACCCTCATTGTCCGCATCTTCGTTCGTCACCACACCACCACTCAGGCCGATATAAGCCTGGGCACTGGCAGCGGTAGGAACGACGAGCGCGGCCATGGAAGCACTAAGCAATAGTTTCTTCATGTTCGTCCTCATTTCGACTGCGAGAGACACTCCCGCATTCCTTCCTCAAATGGAGCCAATACACTAATGTTCCATAAATCGAAACAGAAGCCTGAAACCTCTCGACGGTGTTGCCAAAAAAACACAGGCGCTCCAACGGTTTCCTGCATTGCGGCAGACGAGACGTTTCAGAAAGCCGATAGTCCGGTGATGGCGCGGCCCAATATCAACGCATGGACATCGTGCGTGCCCTCATATGTATTGACGGTTTCGAGGTTCACCATGTGGCGCATCACCTGATATTCCTCGGAAATTCCGTTGCCGCCGTGCATGTCGCGGGCAAGACGCGCTATGTTCAGCGCCTTGCCGACATTGTTGCGCTTCACGATGGAAATCATCTCGGGCGCGAAGGCACCTTCGTCCAGCACCCTGCCGACGCGTAGCGATGCCTGCAGCCCCAGCGCGATCTCGGTGACCATGTCGGCCAGTTTCAGCTGGAAGAGCTGCTTCGATGCCAGCGGCACGCCGAACTGCTTGCGATCGAGGCCATATTGCCGAGCGGCGTGGTAGCAGAATTCCGCCGCGCCCATGCTGCCCCAGCTAATGCCGTAACGCGCGCGATTGAGGCAGCCGAACGGGCCTTTCATGCCCGAGACTTTCGGCAGCAGCGCATCGGCGGGCAGCTTCACCTCGTCCATCTGGATCATGCCGGTGGTGCTGGCGCGCAGGGAGAGCTTGCCGCCGATTTTCGGTGCTTCGAGCCCCTTCATGCCTTTTTCCAGCACGAAACCGCGCACCTTGCCATCATGCGCTTCGGACTTCGCCCAGACGACGAAGACATCGGCGAAGGGCGAATTGGAAATCCACGTTTTCGCGCCCGACAGCGAATAGCCATCGCCATCCTTCTTCGCCACTGTGCGCATGCCGCCGGGATCGGAGCCTGCATCGGGTTCAGTCAGGCCGAAACAACCGATCAGCTCGCCGGAAGCAAGGCCGGGCAGGTATTTCGCGCGCTGCTCATCCGAGCCGTAGGCATTGATCGGATGCATGACGAGGCTCGACTGCACGCTGGCCATGGAGCGGTAGCCGCTATCGACCCGCTCGATCTCTCGCGCGACAAGGCCATAGGCGACATAGCTTGCGCCCGCGCCGCCGAATTCTTCGGGGATGGTCACGCCCAGCAGGCCGGCTTCGCCCATCTGCGGGAAAAGCTCGCGCGCATCGGCCTCGGTCGCGAAATCCTGGATGACGCGCGGCTGCAACGTGTCCTGCGCAAAGCCATGCGCGGCGTCGCGGATCATCCGCTCGTCTTCGCTCAGCTGCGCATCGATGTTGAATGGGTCAGCCCAGTCGAAGGGCATGATGTCGGCCATTGCGAAAAGTCTCCTTTGAAACCGCCCCTAGGTGAGGCGTTCAAAGGCGGCAAGCGGCTAACGAAAAGTTTGCCGCCTGGCTCGGCCAAAGGCGATCAATGCGCCCTTTCTTCCGCCTTGGTTATCATCGCGATCAGGTCGGAAGGCGGGCACGGCTTGGAAGCCGCCATCGCTTCCGGATAGCGTTCGCGCAGCTCCTTCGGCGTCGCATGGCCGGAATGGAAGATGATCGGCACGCCCGCATCGGTCAGTGCGTCGGCCAGCGGGAAAACCTCGCCATCGGCGGTCTGTACGTCGAGAATGGCAAAGTCGGGCAGTTCCTGATCGACCGAGATCAGCGCGTGATCGGTGTTGGCGTAAGGGCCTTCCACGCGAAAACCCATGTCACGCACGGTTTCGCTCAGGTCGAGGGCGACAATGAATTCATCCTCTACAACCAGCACCCGGGGCTGGTTGGATATTGCTTGGCTGGCCATCGGGTAACCCCCACTTGCTTGTCATTCGCTCGTAATAAACGAATACGCGCGCGGCGGGGGAGAGTTCCCGGTCAGGAAGTCCGACCGAATTTCGCTTCGTAGGCAGTGATGTCATCGGCCGAAAGCAGCCGGGCCTGTTCCACCCAGTTATCGCGGCGGATGCGGCCTTGGAAACGACCGAGCTTGGCATCGACGCGGTCAATATCGGCGTCGTCCCATTCGGCGATTTGCGAGAAGCTGTTGACGCCCTGCTCGCGCAGAATTGCAACCAGCTTGGGGCCGACGCCCTTAATGCGACCGAGATCGTCACCCGTGGCTGGCGATGCAGGTGGGGGCGGGGCGGGGACATCCTGCGTTGCCTTCATCGCCTCGCGCATGGGTACGCCGTCGCCGGTCTCGGCATCGGTGCCCAAGGGCGAGGCGGCGACTTGCGCGGTGTTGGCTGATGCCGAAAGCTCACCCGGCGCGGTGGCGGTGTCGGCGATCTTTTCCTGCTGGTGATCGTGCGTGAAAGCGGGATCGGCCCCTGCAGTGGGTGCGGAGGGGCGCTCGAGATCATCCTTGCGTGCAGCGGGCGGTGCATCGATCAATGCCTGGTTGCGACGTGCCGTGCCCGCATCATCCGTGGCCGTTTCGTCCGCTTCTACTTTCGTCCGGCGAGAGGCGACGAAGATCCAATACGCCACCACGATGCCGATCAGCAGCGCGGCGACCACCAGTATCCAGTTTTCCTGCAGCAATTGGTCCATTGTCATCCTCTCGAAGAGTCTATCGCGAGCGTCCCCAGACGGCCCAGCCGATGCCGATGCCGACCCCGTAGGCGAGCAGCATCACAACCAGCACTTCCATCCAGATCGGCATAGTTACCTTCGTTCAATGTCGCGCGGCGTCTTTCGTTCAAAAGATGCGGCAAGGCAAGGATGCGGGCCGGAATTAACGCGGCGCGGGCGTGTCGACGGGCGTGGGGACCAGCGGCTGGGTGGAGATGACCTCGAATTCGATACGGCGATTGGCGGGGTCGGACACATCGAGGCCCGCCACGGGACGTGCAGACCCCTCACCCAATGCACGGATGCCGTTTGCCGGGATACCGCGCCGGATGAGCGCATCGCGCACGGCTTCGGCACGCTCGGCGGACAAGGCGATATTGGTGGCTTCCGCACCCGAGGAATCGGTGTGACCGGTAATGCGGATCCGCGCCCCGAGGCAGGGCCTGAGCGCAGTAGCCACCTCGTCGATCAGCGGCCGGCTGGAAGGATCGATGCGCGATGAGCCTTCCTCGAAGCGGATCGTGCGGGCGCGCAGCAAGCCCTGCACATCCTCCTGGCAATGGAGCGGGCTGACATAGTCCTCCGCCATCATGTCGCCATCGGACCAGCGAATGCCGCCGACCCCCGGAATATCGGCGACGGCGCGGGCGATGCGCGCCCGCGTGCGTTCGTCCAGCGCTTCCGCCCCGCTCAGCACGGGGTGGCGGCTGGGCCAGCCATTGGGAGATACGAAGCGCGCGCGCACCTGCTCGCCGCCGCCTGCCTCGGCAATAACGGCGGGCGCCTGCGCCGCCAGCCGGTCCGCCAAGCCCGGCGCACTTGCCCCGCCGATAACATAGGCAAGCGCAAGGCAGGCCAGCAGGCCCATGGTCAGGGCGAATTGCGGTTTGCGAAGCAGGGTCATCGCCGCCGCCTTAGCGGCATCGATCACCGCGCGTCGAGAGAATCCGCAAGTCCGGCAAGTTGCAGGAATTCCTCGCGCCAATAGCCATCCTGATCGCCCGCCAAGGCAACGGCATCGTCATAGTCGAAGCCGTTCAGCAGGCTGTCGCCGCGCATCAGCTGGCCATAGGCAGCGACAGAGGCGACAAAGGCCAGATCCCCGCGCGCCGTGCCGGCTTCGGCCAGCATGGCTGAGGGCAGCGGGCGCTGGATCAGGCGGGAATTCCCTTCGCCCGGCAATTTGTAGCGCAATTGCAGGAAGGCCATTTCCTCGGTGCGGTTCTGCGGCACGTCGGGCGGCGTTTCATAGCGGCGCGGCCGGATCCAGCCTTCGCCGCCCACAGGCACGATCTCGTAAAGGGCGGTGACCTGATGGCCTGCGCCTATTTCACCGGCATCGACCGCATCATTGTCGAAATCCTCTTCGCGCAGAGCGCGGTTCTCGTATCCGATCAGGCGATACTGGCTGACGAGCGCCGGATTGAACTCGACCTGTATCTTCACATCGTGGGCGATGGTGAACAGCGTCGATTCCATCTCTTCGGAGAGGACTTTGCGCGCTTCCATCGCGCTGTCGATATAGGCGTAATTGCCGTTCCCGTGATTGGCGATCTGCTCCATCATGGCTTCGTTGAGATTTCCCGTGCCAAAGCCCAGCGTCGTCAGCGTCACGCCGCTATCGCGCTGTTCCTCGATCAGGTCGACCAGCGCATTGCGATCCGACACGCCGACATTGAAATCGCCATCGGTCGCCAGGATCACACGATTGATGCCGCCTTCGATAAAGCTGCCACGCGCGACATTGTAGGCCAGCTGGATGCCAGCGCCGCCAGCGGTCGATCCGCCCGCGCGCAGCGTGTCGATGGCGATGCGGATATCGCATTCGTCATTGGTCGGCTCCAGCACGACGCCCGCTGCGCCTGCGTAAACCACGATGGATACCCGGTCGTCTTCGGACAGTTCGCTCGCCAGCATGCGCATCGCGGTCTGCACCAGCGGCAGCTTGTCGGGGCTGCGCATGCTGCCCGACACGTCCAGCAGGAAGACGAGGTTGGCCGCCGGGCGCTCGGCGGCATCGAGATCGTAACCGCGCAGGCCTACGCGGAGCAGGCGGGTGTCCGCGTTCCACGGTGTTACAGCCATATCGGTACTGACGGTAAAGGGCACGCTGCGATCGGTGGGTGCGGGGTAATCGTAGCGAAAATAGTTGATCATCTCTTCCGTGCGCACGGCATCGGCAGGCGGCATCTGCCCCATGCTGAGAAAACGGCGCGCATTAGCATAGGCGCCGGTGTCCACATCGACGGAGAAGGTGGAGACAGGCTCCTGCAAGGCCATGCGGACGGGCGAGATATCCTCGCCCAGATACTGCTCGTGGCTGGGCTGCACCGGCACATGGACGGCCGGGATGTGATGATAGCGGCCTGCTTGGGGAACGGGCGGCGACATCCGTTCGCCATCCTGCTCTGCCGGCGCGGGAGCGACGGGCGGAGGCGGCGCTGCCATGCTGGGCGCCGGGGGAGGCGGAGGGGGTGGAGGAGGTGCGAGGACCCTGTTTTCACTCGATATGGTGGTTACCGCCGAGGGGGAGGACTGCACACCCCCATTTATACGCGAGCCGGTCACCATTATTTCGCCGTTCTCAAAGTCGGCGTATTGCGGACCGGGAAATTCGCAGCCTTCGGGCAGTGGCGGTACGGGCGGCATCGTCACGCGTTGCGGAACGGCGTTCGCCAGCACGGGCGTGCTGGTCGAAATCGACGAGGTCGTGCAACTGGCCACCAGGGCCAGCGTGGCGAAGAAATTGGCTGTATTGCGCATGTCAGTCCCCCAAACTTCAGCAATGCGAAGGCTCGCCTTCCAGCCGTGAACGCTTTCTGAATGGCAATGAATAACAGCGATATGGCAGCGCCCGGCTCGCCTGTTGGCGATGCCGGGCGCGCCGAAAGTCAGCGTCGCTGCATACCTTCCGCCATGGCGACGAGCTGGAGGAATTCCTCGCGCCAATAGCCGCGCTGGCGACCTGCGAGCTCGGCCGCATCGTCATAATCGAAGTCGCGCAGCAGCGTATCGCCGCGCAGCAGCTGGCCATAGGCCGCGACCGAGGCAGCGAACGCCATATCGCCACGCGCCGGGCGTGCCTGCGCAAGCATGCGAGTCGAAACAGGCCGCTGGATCAGGCGCGAGCGGTCCTGCCCCGGCAGCTTGTAGCGCAGCTGGACGAAGGCCGCTTCATTGCCTGTTCCGCTCGCACGGGCTGGCGCATTGTTGGCGTCGTATCGGCGCGGTTGCAGCCAGCCTTGCTCGCCCGCCGGGACGACTTCATACAGCGCCGACACCTGGTGACCTGCTCCGATATCGCCTGCATCCACGCTATCGTTGGCGAAATCCTCCTCCCGCAGCGCGCGGTTCTCGTAACCGATCAAGCGATACTGGCTGATGTGGTCAGGATTGAATTCCACCTGGATTTTCACGTCCTGCGCGATGGTGAAGAGGGTGGACTGCATCTCGTCGGAGAGCACTTTGCGCGCTTCCATCGCGCTGTCGATATAAGCGTAATTGCCGTTACCGTGATCGGCGATCTGTTCCATCAGCGCTTCATTGTAATTGCCGGTGCCGAAGCCCAGCGTGGTGAGCGTGATACCGCTGTCGCGCTCGCGTTCCACCATGTCGACCAGCGCATCGCGGTCGGAAATGCCGACATTGAAATCGCCGTCGGTCGCCAGGATGACGCGGTTCACGCCGCCCTCTATGAAATGCTCGCGCGCCATGTCGTAGGCAAGCTGGATGCCTTCACCGCCCGCCGTGGAACCGCCAGCAGAAAGCGAGCGCAGCGCGCGGCGGATGGCCCGCTCGCTATTGGTCGGCTCCAGCACGACGCCCGCCGCGCCTGCATAGACGACGATGGAAACGCGGTCCCGCGCGCCCAGTTCGCCTGCAAGCTGACCCAGCGCGGTCTTCACCAGCGGCAGCTTGTCCGGATCGTCCATGCTGCCCGACACATCCATCAGGAAGACAAGGTTGGCAGGCGGACGCTCCGCGCGCGGCAGGTCGTATCCGCGAAGGCCAATGCGCAGCAGGCGCGTATCGGGATTCCACGGGGTGATTGCCATGTCGGTGGTGACGGAGAAGGGCTGGGAGCGGCTTTCGGGCGCGGGATAATCGTAACGGAAATAGTTGATCATTTCCTCGGTCCGCACTGCGGCCTGCGGTGGCAGAGTGCCTTCATTCAGCATCCGGCGAACATTGGCATAGGCACCGGTATCGACATCGACCGAAAAGGTGCTGACCGGCTCTGCGGCCACGAGGCGCACGGGCGAGACTTCCTCGCCATCGTAGCGTTCGCGATTTTCGAACTGGGGCAGCAGGGCAGGCTCATATGGCGCGATGCTGAGATCGGTCACTGCCTCTTCGGCCAGAACGTAATCGGCGCCTGCCTCCATATCCTCGCTGGCATATTCCACCGCTGCGCCCGACGTGCCTTCTTCACTGGCGCAAGCCGAGAGAGCGGCAAGCATCGTGGCCGCGCAAACGCTGCCCATCAGGCGGGTGGTATTCTTGGAGTATCGCATCTGTCATCTCCCCTTTTTCTGCCGGAAAGGCGTTCCGGCACAGGAGAAAAGACGCGCGATCAGGTGAACGGCAGATGAATTGTGGCGAAAATAAGGCACATTCTGCCTTCATTGCCTTATTTGGACGGAACTTGCCTCATTCTACGCCGAATGCGGCGCTGGCTTTTCAGGTTTCTTGCTGAAGAGAATGCGGTCTTCCGGCCCGAAGCCGCGAGTCCATACGACCCAGCCATAGACGGCCACAATCGTGGGTACGCCCAGCGCCAGTTCCAGCCATTCGGGCAGCCAGATGGCGACCTGCCCCACCAGCACCGCAGCGCCCGCCGCCCAGAAGAGCGCGCCGCGCAGATTGCCCACCGGCGCATTCAGCATGCGTTTGAGCACCAGCGCCTTGATGAGGCTCGACACGCCCAGCGCCAGCATCAGCGCCATCGCAGCGCCTGCCGCCTTGTACTGTTCGCTGAGCGCAAGATGTTCCGCCCACATCACGATGCCGATGGTGAGCCCCGCCTGCAGCGCGATGATGCCGACCGATATGGCAAGGTTCCGCTTGCGCGCGATATACACGAGCACGCTTTCCGACACGACGGCCATGGACGCGACCACTTCTGCCGCAAGCAGGAAGGCAAGCGCGCCCGTGCCGGCCACATATTCCGGGCCGATCAGGCCCATGAACGCCTCGCCCGGAATGCCCAGCGCCAGCGCGATCCCCAATTGCACGGCGATGATCCAGAAGCCCACTTGCCGCACGGCCTGCGCGATGGCGCCGTAATTCTTTTCCTTCAGGTTCTTCGTGATGACCGGGCCGAGGATCGGCTCGAAGCTGGTCTTCAGCTTTTGCGGCAGCGAGGCAATTTGCTGCGCCATGTAATAAAAGGCGACCGCCGCGGGCGAGGCGAAGAAGCCGAGGATGAAGATGTCGACACGCCGCGTGCTCCACTCGATTCCGTCGGCCCCCACCAGCGGTAGGGCGCGCCATGTCATCTTGGCCATATATACCGGGTGCGGGCGCCATGCCGTGGGCAGGCCATAGGTGCGGAAGAACGACCACGCCGCCGTCAGCAAGGCCGCATAGATCGAGGTGATGAAAGCCAGTGTCAGCCCATAATCGCGCGTCTGCGGGATAAGGTAGAAGACGCCCACCATGATGGAAATCGTCCACGGCTCCACGATGGCGCGGGCGCGCACGGTGGTGGCGATGTCGTAGCGATAGGCCTGGGCGGCCAGCAGGATTTCTGTGAGCGCGAAGCCGGGAATGGCGACGATCAGCAGCAGGTCCCACTCGCTGTTCATCCCGTTGGGGAACATCGGGGCAGGGAACAGCCACAACAGGCCCGCCGCCACCAGCGACAGGATGAGCGCAGCCAGCAGCCCGTCGAACACCAGATTGACCTTTGGCCCTTCGCCTTCGGTCAGCCGCTGCGCCAGACCGCGCTTTTCGCCCAGCGAGCAGAGCAGTGCGATCAGCTCCACCACGATCAGCGCGGACGCATAGCGGCCCACCGCGTCGAGGCCGTAGAGCCGCCCGGCAATAAACAGGAACGGCATGCGCGCGACCAGCCGCAAGACGAAACCGAAGACATTGGTCCGACCGCCCTTGGCGATGGCGGCCATATCTGCGTCGGGCGCGTCCCCTTCGGCTTCGCCCGCTTTGGTCAAGCGGCGTGACCCTCTGCCTTGAGCGGGCGGGCGAGCAGACCCTGCACGACATCGCGCGCGCTTTCACCGCCGAGCAGCGCGTTGACGGCATCGGTAATCGGCACGGAAACGCCATGCTCGTCGGCGATGGTTTTCAGGACCGGTGCGGTGTGCGCGCCTTCTGCGACTGTGCGCTTATCGGCCAGCGCTTCTGCGGCGCTCATGCCTTCGCCCAGCGCCTTGCCGAGCGAGAAATTGCGACTGGAGGTCGAGGAGCATGTAAGCACTAGGTCGCCTAACCCGCATAGCCCGTTCAGCGTTTCGGCCTTGCCGCCCAGCGCCACACCGAAGCGCAGCATCTCGGCAAAGCCGCGCGTGATAAGTGCGTTGCGCGCATTCTGGCCGAGGCCGAGCCCATCCACCACGCCGCAGGCGATGGCGAGCACGTTCTTCACCGCGCCGCCGATCTCCGCGCCTGCCTCATCGTCCGAGTAATAGGGCCGGAAAGCGGGCCGGGCGATGGCGGGCGACAGCCGCTGCCATTGCGCTTCACCGCCACCGCAAGCGAGCGTGACGGCAGCGGGCAGGCCGTCCGCGACTTCATGCGCAAAGGTCGGGCCGGAAAGCACGGCGATCTCGGCACCGGGCGCGGCTTCATGCGCGACCTGATGCATCATGCGGCCCGTGCTCGCCTCGATTCCCTTCGAGCAGAGCACGAGGTCGTGCGGCAGGCTCTCCATCTGGCCGAGCACACTGCCCATATGCTGGGCGGGCGTCACCATCAGCAAAGCCTTGCAGGCCTGCATATCCGACAGGCTCTGCGTCGCTTGGATAGAAGTGTGCAGCTTGGCGGACGGCAAATAGAGATCGTTGCGATGCTGTGTGTTGATCGTCTCCGCCAGCCCGTCTTCCAGCGCCCAGAGCAGCACATCGCGCCCGTCGCTCGCCAGCATTTGCGCCAGCGCCGTGCCCCATGCGCCCGCTCCGACGACGCCGATTTTCGCCTCACTCATGCTTTCACTCCTGCGCCTCTGGCGGGCGCCGCATCGGGATCGAGCGGCCAGCGCGGCCGCGCTTTCAGATCGAGCGGATCGGCGGGGAAGCCGGCCTGCATGCGCTCGATGCCCGCCCACGCGATCATCGCGGCATTATCCGTGCACAGCGGCAAAGGCGGCGCGGTGAAGGCGAGATCTTGGTCGCTTGCCAGTCCTTCCAACCCCGCGCGAATGGTGCGGTTGGCAGCGACGCCGCCTGCTACCACCAGCGCAGTGACAGGGGGCATATTTGCCAGCGCGATTTGTGTGCGGTCGAGAATGCAGTCCAACGCGGCTCGTTGGAAACTGGCAGCGATGTCGGCATCCCTGTGAGTGTCGGCCTCCTTCGCTCGCAACACGGCGCTTTTCAGTCCGGCAAAGGAGAAATGCGGCTCCCCGCTGCCGACGAGCGGGCGGGGCAGGGGCACGGCGTCCGGATCGCCTTCTTTCGCAAGCCGCTCCACCGCAGGGCCGCCGGGATAGCCTAGGCCGAGAATCTTGGCGGTCTTGTCGAACGCCTCGCCCAGCGCATCGTCGATCGTGGTGGCGAGGCGCTGGTATCTGCCCGGCCCTTCCACGCGCAGGATCTGGCAATGCCCGCCGCTCACCAGCAGCAGCGCGTAGGGAAATTGCAGCGAAGCATCCGCTAGCCGAGGGCTGAGCGCGTGGCCTTCCAAGTGGTTGATCGCCATCAGCGGCGTGTCGCTCGCCATGGCCAGCGCCTTGGCGGTGACGAGGCCGACCATCACGCCGCCGATCAGGCCCGGTCCGGCCGTCGCGGCAATGGCATCGCAATCCTTCAGCGTAGCCTTGCCCTCTGCCAGCACCCGCTCGATGAGCGGGGCGAGCCGCTCAGCATGGGCGCGGGCGGCGATTTCGGGGACCACGCCGCCATAGGGAGCATGTTCTGCTTCCTGGCTGGCGATGGCTTGGGACACGATCACCCGGTCGCCCGTTACCAGCGCGGCGGCGGTTTCGTCGCAGCTGCTTTCTATGCCCAGAACCAGTGTCATGCCGCTTCCCATTAGACGATGCCGTGTCTAGGGCAAGCGCACGCATGTCGAACGGCCCTCTCCTGAAGCTCGGAACCCGCCGCTCCCCGCTCGCCCTCGCGCAGGCGGAAGAAGCGCGCGCAAGGCTGTGCAAGGCGCACGGGTGGGACAGCAACGCGGTCGAGCTGGTGCCGGTGGTGGCGAGCGGCGACAAGGTGCAGGATCGCCCGCTTGCAGAGATCGGCGGCAAGGCGCTGTGGACCAAGGAGCTGGACCGGTGGCTGGGCGAGGGTCGCATTCATGCCAGCGTCCATTCGCTGAAGGATGTGGAGACGATCCGGCCCGAAGCGCTGACGCTGGCCGCCATCCTGCCGCGCGCAGACAAGCGGGATCGCCTGATTGGCGCGGCCAGCCTAGCGGACCTGCCCGAAGGCGCGGTGATCGGCACCAGCGCCCCGCGCCGCGCGGCGCAGGCGCTGCATCGCCGGCCCGATTGCAAGGTGGTGACTTTCCGCGGCAATGTCGCGACGCGGCTCGCCAAGCTGGAAGCGGGCGAAGCGGATGCGACTTTCCTCGCCGCTGCGGGGCTGGAACGGCTGGGGCAGGATAGCGTCGGCATTGCGCTCGATCCGCAAGACTGGCTTCCCGCCCCGGCGCAGGGCGCGATCGCCGTGGAATGCCGCACCGATGATGCTGCCACGCGCGAACTGCTTTCGGTCCTCGATCATCCGCCGAGCCGCGGCGAAGTGATGGCTGAACGGGCGCTGCTGGCCGCGCTGGGCGGCAATTGCCATTCCCCTATCGCGGTACTGTGCGACTATTCGCACGGGCTGCTTGCCATGCGCGCAGCGATTTTCAGCCCCGACGGTAAGGAGCGGGTGGAGGCAGACGGCAATTTCCCGGTCGACGAACTGGAAGGCGCCGCCGTGCTAGCGAGAAAGCTGCTGGCCGATGCGCCTGACGCGGTGCGCGCCGTGTTCGACGGGCCGGCATGATCTTCGTCATCCGCCCCGAACCCGGCCTGCAATCGACGCTGCAATCCGCGCGCGACATGGGCCTGCCCGCTGTCGGCCTGCCGCTATTCGAAGTCTTCCCGCTGCCCTGGAGCGTGCCAGACCGCGGCGATTACGACGCGCTGCTGGTCGGGAGCGCCAACGCCATCCGCTATGGCGGGCCGCAGCTGGAGAAGCTGGCCTCCCTTCCGGTTCACGCCGTGGGTGAAGCGACGGCGCAAGCGGCGCGAGACGCTGGCTTCACCGTCACGCAGACGGGCGAGGGAGGCTTGCAGGCGGTGCTCGACGCCAACGACAGCCCGACGCGCTTCCTGCGTCTTGCCGGCAAAGAGCGCGTTCCGCTGACACTGCCCGAAGGTTCAAGCATGGACACGCGCGAGCTTTACGAAGTGCGCGCCCTGCCGATCACCGGCAGCGCGCAGGTGGGGCTGCGCGCAGCGTCGCCAATGGTCCTGCTCCATAGCGCGGCGGCCGCGCGGCATTTCGCGGCCGAGGTGGATCGCGTCGGCATCGACCGCGCGGCGATTGGCCTGGCCTGCATCGGGCCGCGTGTCGCTGCCGACGCAGGCGCGGGCTGGCGCGCCCTGCAAAGCGCCCTGCAGCCCAATGACACCGCGCTGTTGGAATTGGCGCGCGACATGTGTCATTAAGCTGGCTTACCTGATAGGTTTGGGCCAGCGAACAGGCAGGCTGAGCCCGCCACGGGTCGCCAAGGGATTGTATGAATACAAGTTACGATTATCGCCCACCCGAGATGCGCGCGCGCACGGTGGCGCTGCGCCCTGTTCTCCTGGGCGTGGCGCTGGCTTTCGTGCTGGGCATGTCGCTGACGCTTTATCTGACGCGCGGCGGTGGGGGGCTCGGCAATCTGTTCAGCGTTCGCAGCGATGAAGCCGCGTCCGGCGCCATGGCGGAGGACGACCGCGAAACGGACGCCATCGCCGCGCCGACACCCACGCCAAGCGCGTCGCAGTCCGCCGCTGTCGCGGAAGAAACCTTGCAAACCGTCCAGCGCGTCGAACAGGCGGTGGAGCAGGCGGGCGGCATCGATAGCCGCGTCGCCGCGATGGAACAACGCCTGACGCGCCTCGATATCCAGTCGCAGGCGGCAGCGGGCAATGCCGCGCGCGCCGAGGGTCTGCTGATTGCTTTCGCCAGCCGCCGCGCGATCGAACGCGGCGCGCCGCTTGGCTATCTCGCCGACCAGCTGCGCCTGCGCTTCGGCGATGCGCGGCCCAATGCGGTGCAGACCATCATCGATGCAGCACAGGATCCCGTCACGCTGGACCGCCTCGTGGCCCGGCTGGAAGGGCTGGCGCCGATGCTGGACGATGCCCCCTCGGGCGAGAGCGTGTTTACGCGTCTGGGCCGCGAGATGTCTTCGCTCTTCGTAGTGCGGCGCGAGGATACGCCGTCGCCGGTAGCGGAGCGGCGGCTGGAACGCGCGCGACTGTTCCTCGAAACCGGGCGGATCGAAGCGGCTGTGTCCGAAATCCGCCAATTGCCCAATGCCGGAGAAGCCGAGGAATGGATCCGCGATGCCGAGCGTTTCGCTGCCGCCCAGCGCGCGCTGGAAACGCTGGAAACCGCCGCCGTGCTCGATCCGCGCGGCTTGCGCGATGGCGGCGGCGGCCGGGTCGAACAGCTCAGCCCTGCGCAGGCAGGTGGCGACAGGGTGAATTAGGGTCTACTGGAGACCCAGCGAAGGCTGGGACCTTGTGAGAAGCCGCCAGAGGTCCCAGCCTGCGCTGGGACTCGAGCAATTTTCAGCCCTTCAGCAATTCGGGCAGGTCGCCGCTCATGCCGCGGGCTTCATCCATGAACCAGCGTTTGAGCGCGGGCGCACGCTGCACGCCGGCCATGCCGATGCGACGAATGGCGCTCGCCGCCTTGCCGGGAATGCCGAACAGGCGGGTGAGCCCGTCGGTGGCCAGCGCCACGCTGAACGCATCGAGCCCACGCCAGTTTTCATAGCGCGCCAGCAATTGCGCGTCGCCCGGCTCCAGCCCGATCTTCATCCCGTCGCTCAGCACTTCGACCAGCGCGCCCACATCGCGCAGGCCGAGATTGAGGCCCTGTCCGGCGATGGGGTGAATGCCATGCGCTGCATCGCCCACCAGCACGGTGCGCGGGGCGGTGATCTTGGCGGTGTGATGAAAGCCGAGCGGATAGGATGAGCGCGCCCCCTCGACCTCGACCGCGCCATAGATGCCGTGCATCGCTTTCTCGACCTCGGCCTGGAAAGCGCGGTCCGGCAGCATCAGCACGCCGACCGCATCATCCTCGGACACGGTCCAGACCAGCGCCGAGCGATGGCGGCCCTGCTCGTCATCCAGCAGCGGCAGCAGGGCGAACGGACCGGCGGGGTAGAAGATTTCCCACGCCACGCCGTCATGCGGTTTTTCATGGATCAGCCCGGCTATGATCGCGCGGTGGCTGTAATCCCATTTGGCAATCGAGATACCGGCATCGTCGCGCGTGGGCGATCCGCGCCCTTCCGCGCCGACCAGCAGGCTGGCTTCAAGCACCGTGCCGTCGGCCAACGTCGCGCTCACGCCATGCTCGCCGATTTCGCGAGAGGTCAGTTCGGCCTTGGGGTGCCAGTCGATCAGCGGCTCGTTCTTTGCGGCCTCGAACAAGGCGAGGCGCAGCTGCCGATTGGCGAACATGCGGCCCAGCGTGCCTTCATGCTCTTCGGGCGTGAAATCGATGCGGCCGGGGCGCATCGCATCGGTCACGGCGATGCTCTCGATACGGCAGCCGTGCTTTTCCAGCCCTTCGGCGAGGCCGATATTCTTGAACAGGTTCCAGCTGGCGGTGGAAACCGCCGTGGCGCGGCCATCGAAACCTTCCGCCAGAAGGTCTGCCGGATCGGCCCGGTCGACCACATGGCTCGAAATGCCCTTGCGCGCCGCCGCCAGCGCCAGTGTCATGCCGACGAGACCGCCGCCGAGGATCAGGAGTTCACGCTTGTTCGCCATAGCCCGCAGCACTAGATGGCTTCCCACCATGCAGGCAAGCTCCCTGAACCTTTTCCGGTATCTGGCCACGCTGTTCGCCATGCTCTGCCTGGCTGCGGCCACGCCTTCCGCGGCGCAGGTGGCGCAGCAGGACAATTATATCGATGCGAGCCTGATTGCCGACAGCCGCCCGGTGCAAGGCGAAACGATGTGGCTGGCGCTGCGCTTTTCTCCGCGTGACGGCTGGCACGGATACTGGTCGAACCCCGGCGAGGCGGGGCTGGGCATGGAGCTGGACTGGGACGTTCCGCCGCATTGGAGCGTGGGCGAACCGCAATATCCTGTGCCGCATGTGCTGACCTTTTTCGGCATCGCCAACCACGCCTACAAGGACGATTACGCCGTCCTGATCCCGGTCGAAGTGGGTCGAGCGGACGTTCCGCCGACACTCTTGCCAGCGACCGTAAGTGCGCGCTGGCTGGCCTGTTCGGACGAGTTGTGCGTGCCGGAGCAGGCGAGGCTGGAGGTGCGCTATCCGACAGCTGGTGAAGCTTTGCGCGCGCAGTTCGACGAGTATCGCGCCGCCATTCCGCCGATGATCGATCAAGAAGGCGACTTCGCGTTGTCCGATACTGCGCTGCGCGTGGCTATTCCGCTGCCGCAAGCCACCGAGCTGCCGCAGCCGCACCTCTTCCTCGGAACGCTGGACACGGTCGATTACAGCGCGCCGCAGCGTTTCTATCGCGATGGCGACATGCTGGTGGTAGAGATCGACCGGGGCGGATTGCGCCCGACGCCGGATGCCATTTCCGGCATCCTCGCCTTCGACGACGAGGGCAACGGTGTGCGTTTCACTGCATTGCCGGGAGACGTTCCGACCGGCGGCGCGCGGATCGGCAACCCTGCGCTCGACACGCCGCTAGTCCTGTTGCTTGGCGGCGCGCTGCTGGGCGGGTTGATCCTGAACCTCATGCCCTGCGTTTTCCCGATCCTCAGCCTGAAAGCGCTGACGCTTGCGCGGGCGGGTGGGGACGGGCGGCAGGCCCGGTGCGAGGGTCTGGCTTACACCGCTGGTGTCGTCATCGCCTGCCTCGCGCTGGGCGGGCTTTTGCTGGCACTGCGAGCGGGCGGGGAGCAGGTGGGCTGGGCGTTCCAGCTGCAACAGCCGCTGGTGGTGGCAGGACTGCTGGCGCTCGCCATGTGGATCACCGCGAACCTTGCAGGGCTGTACGAGATACCCTCGCTGCCGATCCGCTCGCGTGGGGAGGGCGGCGCGTTTGCCACCGGCCTGCTGGCCGCGGTAGTCGCGACGCCGTGCACCGGACCGTTCATGGCGGCGGCGCTGGGTGCGGCGCTGTTGCTGGACTGGTGGCTGGCGCTGCTGCTGTTCGCCACGCTAGGGCTTGGCCTTGCCCTGCCGTTCCTGCTGCTCGGCTTCGTTCCCGCATTACGGCGACTGCTACCAAAGCCGGGGCCGTGGATGGAGACATTCCGCAAGGTGATGGCCGTGCCCATGGGGCTCACGGCTCTGGCGCTTGTCTGGCTGCTATCGCAGTTGGGCGGAACGCCATTCGCCGTTGCGACGGTATTCCTCGCTGGTTTTACGGCGCTGTTTTTCGGCGGTTTGCTGATGCGCCACAAGCTAGCCATGCTACAGGGCGTGGTGCTGGCACTTGTGACCATACCATTCGCTCTTTATAACTACGAACCGCCGAAAGCTGACGATGCGGCGGAAACCTCGATTCATTCTTTTTCGTCTTTCGACGAGACGAGACTGCAACGCATCAGAACGCACGGAACCCCGATATTCGTGTGGTTCACGGCGGATTGGTGTCTGACGTGCAAGGTGAACGAACGCGTTGCCATAGAGCGCGAAGTTGTCCTCAGGGCGTTTAGGGAAAAAGGCGTCGCAACCATGCGCGGGGATTGGACGCGCCGCGATCCGGAAATCTCCCGCTTCCTGGCAGAGCGCGAGATGGCAGGCGTGCCGCTTTATCTATGGTATGCAGCAGACGGGTCCATGGAGCAGCTCCCGCAAATCCTTACGTCGGACATGCTGGTCAATCGTGCTATGGCGCAGCCCGATCCACCTGACATTACTCATGCTTCGCCGCCAGACTGACCTCTGTCGCTTCGCTTTCCGCCAGTTCGGGCGGCGTGCCGCCCGCACGGCACCATTCCACGAATTCGCCGGGCAGCCTGTCGCCCGCAATCTCCAGCGTTCCGCGCCCCGGCAGCGTGGCAATCAGGTCGCGCGTGCCGCCGAACACGTCGAGCCGTGCATCGCTGGCCAGAAGGCGCGCTTCCCATTGCCAGCGATCCTCCGCGAATGTCGCATCGGCGAGGAAGCGGGCATTGATGCCGTTGCCGATGATCGGAAACAGCGCTTCCTGCCCCGGCAACGCGGTCGCATGGCGGATGATGCGCAATTCCGGCTCGGCTGTATCGAGCTGGCAATCGAGTGTCAGGAACGGTTCCGCTTCGCCGTTGCCGAAGCTGATCGCCTGCCCGTCTTCCTCCACGGTCCATCCCGCCTCGCTCGTGTCGGGAGAGTCCTCGGCCATCGCTTCGCGCTCGGCGCTTTCGTCCAGCGACACGCGCTGCGTTTCGGCGACCGGCGCCTCTGCCGCCTGCCCGCAAGCGGCCAGTAGAGGCAGGAGAAGAAGGGGGGCGCGGCGCATGATCCGCACCTGCAACGCCGTGCCGCATCGCTCAAGGCGCGGGGCGCGTTTGTCCGCAATCCTCTCCCATACCCATGTCATGGCGCGGCGGCTGTTTCCGGGCGATCACATTCGCCTGGAATGGGGGAACTGCCATGACAACCAACGCCACTTACACCGCCCGCCGATCGCCTGTCCGTATGCTGGCGATCATCGCATTTCTCATTGCTTTCGGCCTCGTTGTGGCGCTGGTCGACCTGTCCTTCCTGCTGTCCGATCCCGACCAGCTTTCCGGTCGCTCGGCCCGCCGCGCCCGCACCGGTGCGATGCTGGTCGAGGTGCTGCCTTACATGGGCTGGTTCGCCGTGGCCGCCGGCCTGGTTGCCATCCCGCTTTCGGTGCGGAAAAGCACCGAAGTGGAAATCACGCCGGAAGGCATCAGCTGTCCGCCCGCGCTGAAGGAAACGCTGCCATGGAACCGGGTAGAGCGCCTCGCCATCCGCAAGATGATGACCTACCGCGTGCTTGCCGTTTTCATCAGCGATGCAGGCAGCTTTCCGATCAAGCCGCTGGCGCGAAAGGTGGCGCAGATGAACAAGACATCGGGAGATTACGGCGACATCAATATCGAATTGAACCGCTCGGATGGCAATTTCGACGCAATGCTGGCGGTGCTCGAACAATATCGCGAGGTGGAACCGGTGCGCTAGGCCTCGCGGGTCTGTGCGTCAGAACTTGTCGCAGGGAATTGTCTGGTCGAGGATGAAGATTTCGCCATCACGATCGACCACCGCGACCCGCGTCAGTTCCCAGTAGATGTCGTCATAAAGCTCGACCGCGATCACCTCATCGATCGTACCGGCATCAGGGATGAAATCCTGCGTGCGTTCTTCAAATCGGCCTATCAGGGTGCTGCCGGAGAAAAAGCGGCCATCGCTGGTGCCGACGACCATGGAAAGTCCATCGAGCGTACAGTAGCGGGCATTCTCGACGAAATCGACGAAGGTGCCGCTCTCATCCGCCGGCCAGACGAAGGTGGGGGAAGCAAAATTGCCCGGTGTCGAGGGGACCGAGGTGACCGGTCCATCGCGCTCGCCATCGCGCAAGGGCCACTCGAAGTTGTTGCCGGAGGGACGTTCGTTGATCTCGTCCTGCAACAGACCGCGATCGATGATGCGGATGCCGTCATCGGTCATGTATCCCAGCCGCGGATCGCGCAGCCCGTTGCCCACGCGGTTGAAGGTCAGGCCCGTATTGGCGCTGCCGCTGATGCGAAACAGGCCGCCAAACGGTGTCGCGATATCCTGCGCCGTCGCCGGGGTTCCATTGTCGCCAAGCGCCAGCATCATCTGGCCGCCTTCGGCAAACAGGCTTGCCGAGACGCTGCTTGCATCGGCGAAGGTCACCGACCAGCGCACGGTTCCTGGCATCCCGCTGGCAATCTGCGCTCGAAGATATTCGGTCAGCCGGACTTCCGCGCCGTGCCGGGAAAGGACAAGCGCGTTAAGCTGTCCGGAAAGATCGGTTATCGAACCGACCGACAGGATTTGGCTGTCTATCGCCCCACCGAAGCCGGGTATCCGTCCGAGTTCGGCGCTGGTATCGCGGACATCGATTGCCTCTTCCCAGAACGATCCGTCCGTGCCCACCACCCAGATACGATTGCGGTCGACTGTTGAGGCAGCGGCGACAGTGCCCAGCCCGCTCCTGATCCGTCGCAATTCGAACCCTTCGCGGCTGTTAACGACCGTGATGCGCAAGGCGCGCTGCGCGGTAGCCTCGCCATCGCTCACCTCGATGACGACTTCGAAGATATTATTGCCATCGGCATCGAGCGGGAGCTCGAAATCGAGATTGCCACGCGTCAGGAGCGTGTTCCTGAAAAATTCGAATGCGTCGGCATCGGCACCGCCCACGATGGAAAACGTCAGCGCGTCGCCGTCCGCATCCGTCGCGGAAATTTCCAGACCGAAGGCATTGCCTTCTTCCAGATCGAGATTGGCTGGCGAGGTGATTTGCGGGGCCCGGTTGAGCTCGGGTGGAGGCGGGTCCGGAGGATCTTCCCCACCACATCCTGTAACAATCGTGCAAGCAGCCACGCAGGCTGCGGCGATAGACAATCTGGACATCGAAGCGCCCTCGCACTGACCCCGCCATGCCGAGCGACTCGGCATGGTCCCGCGTGCCAGCCTGTCGGAAAATAGCGTCGCGTCAAGGGTTTGGCGACGAGCGGAGCGCGCTCCCTACTTCCCGAATTTCCGCTGCGTTCGGCCGTATCGCAGCTTGCGCGTGCCGGGGCGGCCTTCATTGCTGCGGCCCACGACCGGCGCTTTCTTGGCCTCGTCCGGCAGGCCCAGCTCGTCCTTCTCCAGGCGGCGGATTTCGTCGCGCAGGCGGCCGGCTTCCTCGAATTCGAGGTCTGCGGCAGCGGCGCGCATGCGTTTTTCGAGGTCTTCGATATATGCGCGCAGATTGTGGCCGACGAGATTGTTCACCTCGTTATCACCGGTGCCCACGGTCACGCCATCGGCGGCAGCCGAATGGGCGACTATATCGGCAATGTCGCGCTTGATCGTGGTGGGGGTGATGCCGTGCTTTTCGTTGAACGCGCGCTGCTTCTCGCGGCGGCGTTCGGTTTCCGCCATGGCGCGTTCCATGCTGCCGGTGACCCGGTCGGCATAGAGGATAACGCGCCCATCCACGTTGCGCGCCGCGCGCCCGATTGTCTGGATGAGCGATGTCTCTGAGCGCAGGAAGCCTTCCTTGTCGGCATCGAGAATGGCGACGAGCCCGCATTCGGGAATGTCGAGCCCTTCGCGCAGCAGGTTGATGCCGATCAGCACGTCATAGACGCCCAGGCGCAGGTCGCGGATCAGCTCGATACGCTCCAGCGTCTCGACATCGGAATGCATGTAGCGCACGCGCACGCCCTGTTCGTGCATGAATTCGGTAAGGTCCTCGGCCATGCGCTTGGTGAGCGTCGTCACCAGCGTGCGATAGCCATTGGCCGCAGTGGCCTTGGCCTCTGCAATGCAATCCTGCACCTGGTCTTCCACCGGCTTGATCTCGACCGGCGGATCGATGAGGCCGGTGGGGCGGATGACTTGCTCTGCGAACACGCCGCCCGTCTGCTCCATCTCCCAGCCGCCAGGCGTGGCGGAGACGGCAAAGGTTTGCGGGCGCATGGCGTCCCATTCGTTGAAGCGAAGGGGGCGGTTGTCGATACAGCTGGGCAGGCGGAAGCCGTATTCCGCCAGCGTCAGCTTGCGCCGATGGTCGCCGCGCGCCATCGCGCCGATCTGCGGGATGGTCTGGTGGCTCTCATCGACGAACAGCAGGGCATTTTCGGGCAGGTATTCGAACAGGGTGGGCGGCGGTTCGCCGGGCAGGCGGCCTGTGAGGAAGCGCGAGTAGTTCTCGATACCATTGCAGCTGCCGGTGGCGGCAATCATCTCGAGGTCGAAATTGGTGCGCTGCTCCAGCCGCTGCGCTTCGAGCAGGCGGCCTTCCTCGTGCAGTTCCTTCAGCCGCTCTTCCAGCTCGAACTTGATGGCTTCGGCCGCCTGTTTCATCGTCGGGCCGGGGGTGACGTAGTGCGAATTGGCATAGACGCGCACCTTGTCGAGCGCCTGCCCCTTCTTGCCGGTCAGCGGGTCGAACTCGGCAATCTCCTCAATCTCGTCGCCGAAAAAGCTGATGCGCCATGCGGTGTCTTCGAGGTGACTGGGAAACAGCTCCAGATTGTCGCCGCGCACGCGGAAATTGCCCCGGGCAAAGGCTGTGTCGTTTCGCTTGTACTGCAGCGCGACAAGCTTGCGGATCAGCTCGCGCTGGTCGACCGTCTCGCCTTTCTTGATATCGAAGATCATGGCCGAATAGGTTTCGACCGAACCGATGCCGTAGAGGCAGGACACCGACGCCACGATCAGCACATCGTCGCGTTCCAGCAGGGCGCGCGTGGCGGAGTGGCGCATCCGGTCGATGGCCTCGTTTACGCTCGACTCCTTCTCGATATAGGTGTCGGAGCGCGGCACATAGGCTTCGGGCTGGTAGTAGTCGTAGTAGCTGACGAAATATTCGACGGCGTTCTCGGGGAAGAAGCTCTTGAACTCGCCATATAGCTGCGCGGCGAGGATCTTGTTCGGCGCCAGCACCAAGGCAGGGCGCTGCAACTGTTCCACCACCTTGGCCATGGTGAAGGTCTTGCCGCTGCCGGTAACGCCCAGCAGCACCTGCGTTTTCTCGCCGCCCTCGGCCTCGCGCACCAGCTCTTCGATGGCAGTCGGCTGGTCGCCCGCCGGTTCGTAATCGGAAACCAGCTTGAACGGCCTGCCGCCTTGCGACTTTTCCGGGCGCGCGGGTTTGTGCGGGGTGAACTCGCCGGTCGTATCCGGCTCTTCCAGCCCGCGCCTGATTACCAATTCTGCCATGCCCGGCATATGGGAGGGGATTGGCCCTTGCTCAAGCTCCAACAAACCGCCAGCATCCCGGCCACGTTGAACGGAAGGGGATTTTCCGCATGAATACCAGGCTTGCATTCGTCGCCATCTCTACCCTCGCTCTGGCCGCATGCGGCGATAGCGGCGTGGTGGAAGACCCCAGCGATCCCGAACAGATCGCCGCGGCGACGGCCAACCTGCCCACCCCGCAGGCCGGTGAGTATCGCATCACCGGAGATCTCGTCGATCTGCAGGTGGAAGGCGTGAGCGATCAGGAAGCGCAGATGATGCGCACCATGTTCGAAGGCATGTTCGCGCAAGAGCGCACGCAGTGCCTGTCGCAGGACGATATCGATGAAGGGCACCAACAGCTGCTGGAAGGCCTGACCAATACGGGCGAGGGCTGCGAATACACCGCCTATGCGGTCAGCGGCAACACGATCGACGCCACCATGCAGTGCAACGACACCAACGGCACATCGGGCACGATGGAGTTCGACGGTACGGTGACGGAAACCTCGCAGAACATCACGCTGGCGATGGATATGACCGCCGAAGGCCAGGGCTTCGACATGACGCTGAACATGACGCAGGAGCGCGTGGGCGACTGTTGAGCCTGATGGCAAGCGCCTCGCTCTGGCCCGAAATGGGACGGGGCCGAGGCGCTTCTCCCCTCCCGATTGGCAGGACAAAGGCCCGCTGGTATCCGCTGGTGGCATAACACTGGCGGGTATTGCCGCCTGCCATTGATACGGGGAAATTCGATGCGCCTGATCCACAGCCTTTCGCTTGCAGCGGCCTTTGCGCTGGCAGCCTGCGGCAACAATGCCGACGAGGAACTGACCGACGAGGCGCTGTCCGCCGAGGAAGTGGGCGCGGCGATGAACGACAACGGCACCATGTTGCAGCCGGGCGAATATACGACCAGCATGGAGCTGGTATCGTTCGAGATGCCGACTGCTTCGAGCATCGACATGGAAGCCTTGCAGGCAGCTTTCGAAGAAGGCGCCGCCAATCAGGCGAGCTTCTGCGCGACCGAGGCGATGGACCGGGAAAGCCTGATCTCCGCCATGACCGACAATAGCTGCGACATCACCCGCATCACGGCAGAGGGTAACGACCTCGACCTCGCCATGACGTGCGACGCCGAAGACGGGCCCCAAGGGCGCATTACGCTGGCGGGCACGATGGAAGAGACCAGCGCCGATCTGGAAATGCAGTTCTCCCAGCCCATCGAAGGTATCGGCGATGCCGATGTCACCGCGCGCATTTCGGCACGACGCACTGGAGATTGTTCATAAGCACCGCTAAAGCTGGCGCTTATGAACAAAGACATTCTAGCAGGCGGCATTGCTGCCTTACTCGCCATCACGCCCGCTGCTGCCGCATGGCAGGACGCTGATCCCGATGACGTCCGTGCTGCGGAAGAGCGGATCGCCGGGGCTGTGGGCGAGATGGAAACCGACGAGAGCGATGTAGCTGCGAACGAGCGCAGCGGCTCGGTGGCTGACGGAGAGCTGTCTTCCAACGAACCATATCCCTGGCCGGACTTCATGAACGTGACGCCGATACCCGGCCGCTACAAAATGAAGATCTCTCTGGTCGATGTCGATTTGTCCGACAATTCTCTCGCTGCTGCGCTGACCACGCCGGAAATGCTGGCTGAAAATTTTGCTGAAACCGAAACATATTGTGTCGCTCCCGGCTCGCAGCGCAGCGAAAGATGGCTCGGTGATTTGAGCGACGACGATTGCAGCGCCCTTGAGACGACGGTTGACGGAAACAGCTTCACCCATGTCCTGCAATGCACGGAAGACGACGGAACCGAAATCACACTTGCGATAGATGGTGATGTGTACGACGACCGCGCCCGTATGGATGTGCAGGTTGATATGAACCCGGACGATACGGGGCCGGTTTCCCTCAAGATGCGGATCGCGTCCAACCGAACCGGCGATTGCGACTGATGCGCTAAGCGAGGCTTCGGAAACATAGCTTCGCCGGCTCGTTCACCTGCGCACAAGGCGGTTTTGTTACAATCGCCAGGATTGAACGATCGACAGCATGGATAGCCAGCCAACTTCACGCACGCCCGTCGATGGCGCTGATGCTGCGAGCGGCAGCGGGCTGGGTGCGCAAATTTCCCGTCGGTTGGAGCTGTTGCAAGGCGAGGAGCCTCCCGAAGCGCACAAGCCGCCCCTGCGGCTGTTCCCGGCAGAAGTCCTGAACTTTCTCGAACCCATCAAGCGCAAGTTCCGCGCGCCGCTGGATATCGCGCCTGCGGACGCCCCGAAGGTCGTGATCCTGCTGCCCGGCTTCGCCACCCACCCCTGGCGCATGCGCTATATGGCGGAGCAGTTGGAGCGCGCCGGCCACAAGGTCAAAAAATGGGGCTATGGCTATAATTTCGGGCCGACGCCGGAGAATTTCGACATTGTGGCAAAGCGCGTTTGCGATGTGAAAGCGCGCTACGGCAAGGAGGTAGTGCTGATCGGCTGGAGCCTCGGCGGCATTTTTGCGCGCGAGGTCGCCAAGCGACATCCCGACTGCGTGGAAAAGGTGGTGACCATGGGCACGCCTTTCAGCCACACGCCCTATTCCAACAATCTGTGGCGCATCTATCAGGCGATCACCGGCCACCGGGTGGACAATCCGCCCGTCGAGGCGAACCTGCCGGAAAAACCGCCGGTGGAAACGGTGGCTTTCTGGAGCCCGCGCGACGGTGCTATTTCGCGCCGCAGCGCCTGCGGCCTGCCGGGAGAGCGCGACCGCGCAGTAGCCTTGCGCTGCACGCATATGGGCTTTTGCAACTCGCCCGAGGTCATTCTGGCGCTTGATGCGGAACTCAAGCGCTGATCAACGCTTGTTAATTCGACGGGCCGCATCCGCTTTGCAGCGGCGTGGCATCAGCTGAACCCATCCAGCGCATCAGGGGACTTGCGTGACCGCTTCCGAGCAGGCCAACTTCAATGAGATGTATGCCCCCGATGGTTCGGTGCGCGATGCCTATCGCGGCTATAATGAATGGTTCGGCCAGCAGAACGCCTCTTGGCTGAAGCGCAAGGATTTTGAGGCGGAGGGCTTTTTCCGCCGCACCGGTATCACTTTCAACGTCTATGGGGAGGACGATGCCGAGGAGCGGCTGATCCCCTTCGACATGGTGCCGCGCATCATTACCGGGGCAGAATGGCGACGTCTCTCGAAAGGCATTGAGCAGCGCGTGCGGGCGCTCAATGCCTTTATGCACGATCTCTATCACCGGCAGGAAATCATCCGTTCCGGCCGCCTGCCAGAACGCCTGTTTCGCAACAATACCGCATGGCTGCCGCAAATGGTCGGCTTCACCCCGCCGGGCGGCGTCTACACACATATCACCGGCATTGATCTGGTGCGTACCGGGCCTGACGATTTCCTGGTGCTGGAAGATAATGCCCGCACGCCCAGCGGCGTCTCCTACATGCTGGAGAACCGCGAAACGATGATGGCCATGTTCCCCGAGCTGTTCAGCAAGGTGAAGGTGCGCGAGGTTTCGGACTATCCGCGGCGCTTGGCGAAAAGCCTTGCTGCCTGCGCACCGCCGGGGGCCGGAGCCAATCCCAATATCGCCGTGCTGACGCCGGGCATCTACAATTCCGCTTATTACGAGCATGCCTTCCTCGCCGACCAGATGGGCGCAGAGCTGGTGGAAGGCAGCGACCTTCGCGTAGTCGATGGCAAGGTACAGATGCGCACCACCACGGGCTTCACCCAAGTGGATGTGCTGTATCGCCGCGTCGATGATGAATATCTCGACCCGCTGACGTTCAACCCGTCCAGCATGCTGGGCGTGCCCGGCATCATGGACGTGTACCGGGCAGGCGGCATCACCATCGCCAATGCGCCCGGCACCGGCGTGGCAGACGACAAGGCGATCTATTCCTTCATGCCGGAGATCGTGCAATTCTATACCGGTGAGCGGCCCCTGCTGCCCAATGTCGATACGTGGCGCTGTTCCGATCCGGATAGTTTGAAATATGTGCTCGACAATCTTGCCGAACTCGTCGTGAAGGAGGTGCACGGATCGGGCGGCTACGGCATGCTGATCGGCCCCACTTCGTCGAAGAAGGAAATCGAGACCTTCCGCGCCAAGCTGAAGGACGATCCCGACAATTATATCGCCCAGCCTACCCTGTCGCTCTCCTCCTGCCCAATCTACACCAAGCAGGGCCTCGCGCCGCGCCATGTGGACCTTCGCCCCTTTGTGCTGTGCTCGCCGCAAGGCGTCGATATCACGCCCGGCGGCCTCACCCGCGTGGCGCTGAAAAAAGGCTCGCTCGTCGTCAATTCCAGTCAGGGTGGCGGCACCAAGGATAGCTGGGTGCTGGACGATTAGATGAGTGGAGCTTTCGCCATGTTGGGCCGCGTCGCTCACGGCATCTTCTGGATGTATCGCTATCTGGAGCGTGCGGAGAATACCGCCCGCCTGCTTGCAGCGGGGCAGCGCATGGCGCTTACGCGCGGGCAGGATCTGGCCGATGCCGAATGGAAATCGGTTCTGACGACGCTCGGCCTGCGGCAGGCCTATGAAGCGCAATATGACGATTACGAAGGCGCGCATGTGTGCGACTTCGTGCTGCGATCGAAGGACAATCCCGAAAGCGTCTTTTCCATGGCAGAACGCGCGCGCACCAATGCGCGGGCCTGCCGATCCGCCATCACGGCAGAGGTTTGGGAAGCGGTGAATGAAGGGTGGATGACCATGCGCGACATGCTGGCAAGCCCTGTCAGCGATGGCAGCTTGGGCGTGGTGCTGGCCGCCGTCCGCCGCGAAAGCACGCTGGCGCGCGGGGCGACGCATGGCTCCATGCTGCGCAACGAGACCTACAGCTTCGCGCGGCTCGGCACCTTCCTCGAACGGGCGGACAACACCGCGCGTATCCTCGATGTGAAGTATTACCTGCTGCTGCCGTCGCTATCCTATGTCGGCACGCCGCTGGATACCGGGCAGTGGGACAATGTGCTGCGCTCGCTGTCGGCAGAGCGCGCCTATCGCTGGCTCAATTCCGGCCGGATGGATGCCCGCTCCATCGCCGATTTCCTAATCCTGGATGACCGTTTTCCGCGCAGCCTCGTCTTCTGCTATTCCGCGATGCGCGAACAGATGGGCGAGCTGGCGCAGATCCACGGTTTCGAAGGCAGCGCGCATGAATGCATGCGGGAGCTGGACATGCGGCTGACGGGCAAAAGCGTGGACGATATTTTCGACCAGGGCCTGCACCAGTTCATCCAGGAATTTCTCAGCGGCAACCAGCAACTGGCCAGCGCCATTGCCGACGATTATCGTTTTCTGGGCTGATGGGAGAATAGACCATGCGCCTCTCGATCCGCCACACCACCCGCTATCGCTTTGCAGAACCGGTTGCCCACGGCATCCAGCGCTTGCGCCTGACGCCCAAGGAAACGCAGGGCCAGCGCATTCTCGACTGGACCATGGAATTCGAAGGCGCGCATGAGCAGCTTTCTTATGACGACCAGAACTTCAATCACGTGTCGCTCGTAGCCGTCGATCCCGGCACGCAGCAGGTGGTCGTGAGCTGCGCGGGCCATGTCGATACAGAAGATAACGCCGGCGTGATCGGCCAGCATGCCGGGCACTTGCCGCTCTGGGCCTTTCTCGGCCGCACGCCGCTGACCAAGCCCGGCCCGGCCATCCGCTCCATCATCGCCGATGTTGAGCGCAGCGAGGGCGGCATGGTGCAAACCCTGCACAATCTCTCGGCCGCTATCCGCGATCGCGTCACCTATGGCACCGGCGTAACTGTTGTAACGACGACCGGCGAAGAAGCGGCAGCGGAAGGGCAGGGGGTCTGCCAGGACCACGCGCATATCTTTATTGCCGCTGCCCGGATGCTGGAAATTCCGGCACGCTATGTCTCAGGCTATCTGATGATGAACGACCGCATCGATCAGGAAGCGACCCACGCCTGGGCGGAGGCATGGGTGCAGGGGTTGGGCTGGGTCGGTTTCGACATCTCCAACGGCATCAGCCCCGATCCGCGCTATGTGCGCGTGGCAACAGGGCGCGATTACACCGATGCAGCTCCGATAACCGGCATCAGTTTCGGGGCCGTGACCGAAGACTTGACCGTCGATGTCGCCGTAGAACAGCAAATGGAAGAACAGCAGCAACAATGACCTATTGTGTCGGCCTCATGCTCGAAAAAGGCCTTGTCCTGATGAGCGATACGCGCACCAATTCCGGTGTCGATAACATCTCCGTGTTCCGCAAGATGTTCACGTGGAGCGTACCGGGCGAACGGATCATCACGCTGGTGACGGCGGGCAATCTTGCTACGACGCAGGCCGTGATCAGCCGGCTGGAAGAACGCACCAAGGCACCGTCGGAACGCAGCAATTCGCTGATGGAATTGCCTACGATGTTCCAGGTGGCCAGCGAAACGGGCAAGCTTCTGCGCGAGACTATCCGCGAAACGCAAGAGAGCAACGGCGTGCGCGGCAAGGGGCGTTTCACCGCATCCATCATCCTCGCAGGCCAGATCCGCGGCATGGAACCGCGCCTCTTCATGGTCTATCCCGAAGGCAATTTCATCGAAGCGAGCTACGACACGCCCTTCTTCCAGATCGGCGAGACGAAGTATGGCCGCCCCATCCTGATCCGCGGCTACGACCGCGACATGAGCTTCGAGGACGCGGTGAAATTGCTGATGGTCAGCTTCGATTCCACGCTCAAGGCGAACCTTTCGGTCGGCCTGCCGCTAGACCTGATGGTGATCGACCGTGACGGTTTCGCCCCTGCGCATGAACGCCGCATCGAAGCGACAGACCCCTATTTCAGTGCGATCAGCGATGGCTGGGGGCGGGAATTGCGCAGCGCGTTCCACTCGCTGCCCAGCTACACTTTCGAATCCGAAGACGCCGCCGAATAGATTTCTGGGTCAAGGAACGGGGTTAACAGCTCCATTTCGGAGATAAATCCGCCCGTCCTTAATACGGCGTGGCGAGGCACCCTAGTAGCCTTACTTATAGGTGCAAATCCGTGGTAATACGGAATGTTTCTGATCGTGTTTCCTGCGCAAGATCAGTGCCATGGAACAGCGTATCTCGATCCACATCGTCGGCGGCAACAGCCGCTCCCGGGCAGAGCAATCCCGCCTAATCCTTTCCATGGGCCACCATGCGGAAGTGTATTCGGACCTTGTCGAGCTGATGGACCGCCCACCGCGCTCCGGCGTCATCATCGCATCGAACGATGTGCTGGATGACGGGATCGAGGATCTGCTGGAAGAGCTGGCCGATGCGGGCATCTGGGTGCCGCTGGTGGCCGCCAAGGTCGAACCAACAGTCGAGGAAGTGGTCGAAGCGATCCAGGCGGGCGCGCTCGATTACCTGCAATTGCCGCTGAGTGAAGACGAGTTGCGGCGCATGATTGCCCACGTCCACACCGATGCCGGTCGCCACGCCGAGGCACGCCGCCGGCTGATCGATGCGCGCAAACGCATCGGCGCATTATCGAAGCGCGAGCGCGAAGTGCTCGACTGGCTGAGCGAGGGCTGCTCCAACAAGGCCATCGCCCGCAATCTGGAAATCAGCCCGCGCACGGTGGAAATCCACCGCGCCAACATGATGGACAAGCTGGGCGCAGGCCACGCGGCAGAGGCCGTGCGGCTGCGGCTGGAAGCCGGTTATGAGGAGGCGACCCGCGAAGGCCGGGTAAAAAAGCCTGAAGCGTCCGGCGCGGACGCCATGCTGATCCAGGAGTTGATAATCCCTAAGCTCGCCGGTTAACGGCGAAGGGACGACGGCCTTGGCTCAGCGGCAATAGGATGTGCCGTCGATCACGCCTTCGAGGTGAAAGTGATCCTCGTGCGCGGCATTGTATTCCGGCCCCAGCACGGTTCCGAAGCGGCGGCAGGCGCTGCGTTGCACCGTCCGCAGGAACTGGCGTTCCCGCGCGTTGCCGTTCCAGCCATCGGTCACCGTGATGCGCGTGCCGTCCTCCAGCACGAAGCCTGCGACATCGATGGCATTGGCGCTGGCATGGCCCGATCGGCGATTGCTGCCTGCCACATTGCGGCAGGCATAGCTGCCCATCGTCTCGATACTGGCGACGCCCTGTCCGAAGATCTGCTGCGCTGCGCGGTCCACGCCGAAACGCGCCCACGCCGCGAACGCCGCGCTGACGGGGCAGGTAACCGGCCCCAGATTGGCAACGCCCAGCATACCATTGTCACTGCTGAGCGCATGCATCTGCACGGTACCCAGCGTGCTGCAGCCGCTGCCGAAATCCTGATTGGCCACTGCATCGAAAGTCACGCCCGCTTGGTCCAGCTGCGCCATGCATTGCCCACCGGCAGTCGCAAGAGCAGGGCGGGGCGCTGGTAAGCGCTGCGCTGTCGGGCGAGCCACCGGGCGGGAGGTGGCGCGCGCCGGAATATCGGCGCTTGCACTGGCGGAATAGCGCGGGCCGGAAGCCTGCGGCACCAGCTGGCAGCCTGTCAGCGCCAGCGAAAAGAGCGGCGCACCCAGCGAGATCAGGAGCATACGGTTCATGGTTACTCCCCATGCCCCACATGTGGTTAACCCCTGCCGCAAGGTCATGGTTAACACGCGCGAAAGAGATTTGGAACCGGCACGGCGCTGGCCCGTCAATCCGGTAACGAAAGAAACCGCAATTTCCTTTGACTTGTGCGCTGCACAATTTACTTCCGCCGACGGGCCACGCGGTCCCAACGCCGCGCGTGCTCTCTGCAAGGAGAGAATACATGACTGACCAACCGGCGCTGAAGCCTCAGCGTCCTTTCTTCTCGTCCGGACCCACGGCCAAGCCGCCGGGGTGGGATGCTTCCAAACTACAGACCGAAAGCCTCGGGCGATCGCATCGGAGCAAGCTTGGCAAGGCGCGGCTGAAACACGCCATCGACCTGACGCGCGAATTGCTGGGCGTGCCGGACGATTACCTCGTCGGCATCATGCCCGGCTCCGATACGGGCGCGCTGGAATGCGCGATGTGGACCATGCTGGGCGCAGGCCCTGCCACGGTCGCCGCGTGGGAGAGCTTCGGCAATGTGTGGATACAGGATGCGGTCAAGCAGCTGAAGCTGGCCGACCTCACCACGCTGACCGCCGATTACGGCGAAATCCCCGACCTGTCGCAGATCCCGCAGGATCATGATGTGGTGTTTACCTGGAACGGCACGACCTCGGGCGCACGCATCGCCGATACGGATTGGCTGGCTCCGGACCGCAAGGGCATCACCATCAACGATGCGACCAGCGCCGTCTTCGCGCAGGAGATGGATTGGCCCAAGCTCGATGCCACCACCTTCAGCTGGCAGAAGATCATGGGGTCCGAAGCGCAGCACGGCATGCTGATCCTCAGCCCCAAGGCCGTGGCGCGGATCGAAAGCTACGATCCCGCATGGCCGCTGCCCAAGCTGTTCCGCCTGAAAAAGGGCGACAAGCTGAACCGCGCCATCTTCGAAGGGGCGACGATCAACACGCCTTCGATGCTGGCAGTCGAAGATTACATCTGGTCGTTGGAGTGGGCGAAGTCGATCGGCGGCCTGTCCGCCATGATCGCGCGAGCCGATACCAATGCCGCAATCGTCAAAAACTGGATCGAGGCGACGCCCTGGCTGCGCAACATGGCTTCGGACCCGGCGCAGCAGACCAATACCGGCGTGTGCATGCTGTTCCAGGGCGATTGGTATGAAAGCCTGTCCGACGAGGGCAAGGCAAATGTGCCCAAGACAATCGCCGCCAAGCTGGAAGAGCTGCACGTCGGCTACGACTTCAACGGCTATCGCGACGCCCCGCCATCTTTGCGCATCTGGTGCGGTGGATCGGTGGAAGCCGAAGACATCCGCCGCCTGCTGCCGTGGATCGAGTGGGCCTTTGCCGAGCTCCAGGCGGGCAATCTGTAATCCGTTTCCGTTCGTTCTGAGCCTGTCGAAGGACGAAACTGCACCGCCTCGCCAATTCGTGCTTCGACATGCTCAGCACGAACGGGGTGGGCCAACCAAGGTATTTCATCATGACCAAACCCAAAGTTCTCATCTCCGACAAGATGGACCCCAACGCCGCGCGCATTTTCGAGGAGCGCGGCTGCGAGGTCGATGTCATCACCGGCGAGACGCCCGAAGAACTAAAAGCCCGCATCGGCGAATATGATGGCCTTGCCATCCGCTCCTCCACAAAGGTGACGAAGGATATCCTCGACGCAGCGGACAATCTGAAAGTCATCGGCCGTGCCGGCATCGGCGTCGACAATGTCGATATCCCCGCCGCCAGTGCCAAGGGCGTGGTGGTGATGAATACGCCTTTCGGCAATTCCATCACCACGGCGGAGCACGCCATTTCCATGCTGCTGGCGCTCGCCCGCCAGATCCCGGAGGCCAATGCCCGCACCAAGGCTGGCGAATGGCCGAAGAAGGATTTCATGGGCGTGGAAGTCACCGGCAAGACGCTGGGCCTCATCGGCGCGGGCAATATCGGCGCGATCGTCGCCAGCCGCGCGCGGGGGCTGAAGATGAAAGTGATGGCTTACGATCCGTTTCTCACGCCCGAACGCGCATTGGAAATGGGCGTGGAGAAGGTGGACCTCGGCACGCTGCTGGAGCGGGCCGATTTCATCACCCTGCACACACCGCTGACTGATGAGACGCGCAACATCCTCAGCCGCGAGCGGATCGAGGCGGCCAAGCCCGGCGTGCGCATCGTCAATTGCGCGCGCGGCGGGCTGATCGACGAGGCGGCGCTGAAGGATGCGCTGGAAAGCGGCCATGTCGCAGGTGCGGCGCTGGACGTGTTCCTCGAAGAACCCGCGAAAGAGAACCCGCTATTCGACGCGCCCAACTTTATCTGCACGCCGCATCTCGGCGCCTCGACGACCGAAGCGCAGGTCAATGTCGCGCTGCAGGTGGCCGAGCAGATGGCTGATTACCTCGTCGATGGCGGCGTGACCAATGCGCTCAACGTGCCCAGCCTCAGCGCAGAGGAGGCACCGCGCCTCAAGCCGTATATCACGCTTGGTGAAAAGCTGGGTTCGCTGGTAGGGCAGCTGGAGGGGCCGGACGTGCAATCGCTTTCGGTGGAAGTCGAAGGCGCGGCGGCGGAGCTGAACCTCAAGCCCATCGTCGCCGCCGTGCTGGCAGGCATGATGCGCAGCTGGTCGGACACCATCAACATGGTCAATGCGCCGATCCTCGCCAAGGAACGCGGCCTGAAAGTCAGCGAAACGCGCACGGCGAAGGAGGGCGATTATCACACGCTGCTGCGCGTCGTCGCCAACACGCCCGATCGCCGCCGCGAAGTGGCAGGCAGTCTGTTCGGCAATAACCAGGCGCGGCTGGTGGAGATTGCAGGCACGCGCATCGAGACAGAGCTCGAGGGACACATGCTCTATATCGTCAATGAAGATGCGCCGGGCTTCATCGGAAGGCTCGGCCTGACGCTGGGCGATGCGGGCGTGAATATCGGCAACTTCCACTTGGGTCGCCGCCTGCCGGACAAGCACAAGGGCGGCGATGCCGTGCTGATGCTGACGCTGGATCAGCAGCCCTCGGACGCGGTGCAGGATGCGGTTTGCGCTCTTGAAGGCGTGCGGAAGGTGCGGTCGCTATCGTTTTGAGGATTGCAAAAATAGCCCACCGCTCGTCCTGAGCTTGTCGAAGGGCTGCTTTTTCTTATAGCGCAGCGCGCGAAGTGAAATACGACCCTTCGACAGGCTCAGGGTGAGCGGAATGTTGGGTCGAGAGAGATAGATGACAGACCCGACTCAAGACCTGCTGCCCGAGGGGCTGGAAGACCGCCTTGTGCAGTCCGCCGCCGCTGCCACGCGTATCGAGCGCGCCATGCTGGAGGCGATGCGCGGCCATGGCTATGATCGTGTACGCCCGCCACTGATCGAATTCGAACGGTCCATGGCCGGGCGGATGGACGGCGTTTCCACGCGCGAGATGTTCCGCTTCGTCGATCCGGTATCGCTGCGGACGCTGGCGCTCCGGTCCGACATCACGCCGCAGCTGGGCCGGATCGCTTCGACCGGCCTTGCCGACGCAGCGCGCCCGCTGCGCCTGTGCTATGCAGGGCAAGTGGCGCGCATCACCGGCAGCAAGCTGGAACCACGGCGCGAGGAATTGCAGGTGGGTGCCGAACTGATTGGTGCGGACAGCGTCGCCGCCGCCAGCGAGGTGGTGGAACTCGCCATCGCCGCGCTGGAAGCGGCAGGCGCGACCGGCATTTCGGTCGATTTCACCTTGCCGGATCTCGTCGATACGCTGGCCGACGGTCCGCTGCCGCTGGACGATGCGCAGCGCGAGAATGTGCGGCGCGAGCTCGATACAAAGGATGCAGGCGGGCTGGTCGAGGCGGGCGGACGCGATTACCTCCCGCTGATCCATGCCACCGGCGCATTCGAGGACGCCGCCACGAAACTGGAAGCGCTCGACACCTCCGGCGTGCTGGAAACCCGTATCGCCGGGCTTCGCGACATTGCCGCGCGCATCGGTGACAAGGCGCGCATTACGCTCGATCCCAGCGAGCGGCACGGCTTCGAATATCAGAGTTGGTTCGGTTTCACGCTCTATGCCGAGAATGTGCGCGGCGCGATGGGGCGCGGCGGCACCTATTGCATCGCCGGGACCGATGAAGCGGCAACGGGTTTCTCGCTTTACCCTGAAAACCTGATTGAGGCGGTGAAAGGGCACGAAGACACCGGCAAGCGCCTGTTCCTCCCATTGGGGCACGACCGCGATGCCGCCGCCGAGGCGCGCAGCGAAGGCTGGCGCACCGTCGCCGCGCTGACCGATGCCGACGATGCGGCAGGCATGGGATGCAGCCACCGGCTTGATGGCGGCGCTATCCGCTCCGCCTAGAGCATCAAGCCAATAACCAGGGCGATGGCCGCCGAAATCGGCAGGGTCAGGACCCAGCTTCCCAGAACGCTCGCGACCACCTGTTTGTCGAGCGTTCCAGCGCCCGCGCCTGTCCCGATAATCGAGCCTACGGAAACATGCGTCGTCGATACCGGCAGACCGATCCGGCTGGCGCCCAGCACCAATGCGGCCGTGACCAGATTGGCGGTGATCCCCTGTACGTGATCGAGGCGATTGATCTTGTAGCTCATCGTCTCGGCCACACGGCGCGATAGCAGCCAGCCGCCAATCCCCATCGCCACGGTCACGCCGAGCGCCGCCTGCGCCCCGTCGAGCAATTGCGTGCCGATCAGCAGTGCAGCAAGTTTCGGCGCATCGTTCACACCGCGGGCGAAGCAAATACTGCTGGCAGAAAGCAGGTGCATTCCGCGGGCTAGTGGCGTTTCCGCAGGTATATCGCCCGGATGGCGGCGCTTGAAGAACCGAAAGAGTGCGTAAAACGACACACCGAGCCCGGCAGACATGAACGGGCTCACCAATAAAGGCGTGACGAAGCCGCTGCCGAGATTGGCAAGGTCGATGCTCTCCTCACTCAGCGCGACGCCCGCCCCCACCAGCCCGCCGACCAGCGCATGGGTGGTCGAGATCGGGAAGCCAAGGCGCGTAGCGAGGATGACGGTTGCCGCCGCGCCGGTCGCCACGGCGAGTGCGAAGCGCGGCTGGCTTGCCAGGTCGTCGCCTACCAAACCCTTTCCGGAGAACTGCGAGGCAAGACCTTCGGCAAGCACGACCGAAGCCAGCCCGCCAAGGACAGTAGCAACAGTCGCCAGGATCAGCGCACGGCGATAGGGCAGGGCATCGGCACCCCAGATCGTGGCGAAGCCCTTGAAATTATCATTGGCGCCGTTGCTGAACGCAAGGAACAGCGCGGCGAAGCCGAGCAGCAGAACGATGGTGATCGGAACAGACTCCCCCTGATGGTCGGGAGTTCATTCGTCTCCGGTAAGCAGCGGGTTACACTGCGTTTTTCATGAAGCCGAGGTCGGGGCTCGCGAACCGGCCGATATTGGGCGCGATGCTGGGCATTTCGCTGCCAGACACGCCGAACCATTTGGCCAGCGTTGCCGAATATTCGTCCACCGATACGGTCGGCAGCAGGCGGCCGCGGCCGACCTGGTCATTGCCTTCGACGCTGATTTCCGGCGCCCTGCCGTAGAAGCGCCCGCCATTGACCGCGCCGCCCATCACGAAGTGATGGCTGCCCCAGCCATGGTCGGACCCGTCGCCATTGCTGGCGAGCGTGCGGCCGAAATCGGATGCGGTGAAGGTCGTCACCTGCTCGGAAACGCCCATTTCCACGGTCGCGCGGTAGAAGGCGTCCATCGCGCTATCCACCTTACCTAGCAGCGCTTCATGCGATCCGATCAGGCCGTCATGGTGGTCGAACCCGCCCATGCCGACGAGGAAGACCTGCCGCTTCACCCCCAGCGATCCGCGCGCGGCGATCAACCGGGCGACGAGGTTCAGCTGGGATGCAAGCGAGTTGCCGCTGCCGAAGTCGGTCGAGAGATTGGCCGTCGCGAGCGCATCGTTGACAAAGCCCGCATAGGTGACGGAGCGCGCTGTGGTGGTGGCATAGTCGGCCTGCAACACATGGCCGTGATGCGTCGTCGTCAGCTGGCGCACCGTGTCGCCCAGGTCGCTGGCGCCGTATACGCGGTTGGTCAGCGATTTCATCGTCACCGCGCCGCTGCCCGCCAGCTGGTAGGGCACGGCGTTTTCACCCGAAAGGAAGACGGCGTTGCCCGATGCGTTGATCGCGGTGAACATCGCATTGGTGTTTCCGCTCTGCGCCAGATCGCCCATGCGACCGCCCCAGCCCGTGGTCGATCCTTCGGGCTGCGAGCTCTGCCATGTGCTCTGCTGGTCGTTGTGGCTGAACAGCTTGGGCGGACGCGGATAGCTTGCATTGCTGTTGCTGTCATATTGCGCCTTGGTCAGCGGCACGATCAGCGGGCCGACATTCAGCAGCGGAGCCATGCGGCCCTGGCCAAAGCGCTGTGCCATTTTCGGCATGGTCGGCGCGAGGGCCAGCGTCATGTCGTCGGTCAGCGTCTGGCCGCCCGCAGGGTTCAGCACGGTGCCCGCAAGGCTGGCGCGGGGCAGGGCGATGCCGCCGCCCCCCGGCGTGCCGCGAATGGCCTGGTAACGCCCGTAATTGGTCGCATCGTATGGGATCACCGTGTTGGCATGGTCGTTACCGCCATACAGGAATACGCAGACCAGCGCCTTGTATCCGCCCGCAGAGCTGAAGGCGGCAGCTTCGCCCATGCCTGCCAGGCCAAGGGCATAGCTGGATGCGGCGCCCGCCACGGCCAGCTGGCTGGTGCGGCGCATGAAGGCGCGGCGGGAAAGTTCGTGGCTTTTTCCGATGAACATCGTCGCGGCTCCTATCGCTGAACCGTGTAGTCGTTGGAGATCATCACCAGGAACACGCCTGTGTGAATGCGGCGCAGCTTTACATCGTCGGCATCGCCTTGCGCTGCGGGCCGTGCCTCCAGCGCCGAAAGGATGGCGCTGCGCGTATCGTCGGCCAGCTGCATGCCGGTCAGCAGCAAGTCGAGCCGGTCGAGCAGGGCCTGCGCATCGTGCGCGATGGCCAGTTCCTGCGTGTAGGCAGCTTTCACGTCGCGGGCGAAATAGCCGCGACCTTCCACCATCCGCTCCATGAAATTGACGTATCCGGCAACGCTCGTTTCGTTGACGATCTGCATTTCGGGAGCGACCAGGCCGCGCGCCGAGGTTTCCGTCTTCTGCGGCACATAGCCCGGGCGGAAGAAGTTGAAGACCGAGGGTGAACGCAGCGGGGATTGGCCCAGCCGGTCTACGGCATTGGACATATCGCCCAATTCCCAATTGCCACCGGCAGAGGCCGCGCCGAAGGTCCGCCCCCATTGCGCGAGGCGCACGATGGGTTCGCGGATCTTGCCGAAGGTCGGGTCGTTCAGCGTGGTTTCGGAGCGTGCTTCCTCGTCCATCCAGATTGCCCGGAACACTGCGCCCAGATCACCGCGCGTGCCGCTGCCATTGTTCTCGAACACGGCAGCCACGCGGTCCACATAGGCGGGGCTGGGATTGCTGGTGACGAGGCGCTGGATCATCTGCTTGCTGAAGAACGGCGCGACGTTGGGGTGGTTGAACAGCGTATCGTGCGTGATGCGCAGCGTTTCGACAGGGCCGGTGCCTGCGGGAATCGTGACGCCGAGGAATTTCTTCTCCTCGCCGGAGTGGAAGTCGCGGCCTTTGTTGTAGCGCCAGCGCGAAGAATCCGCCGTCATCGAGGCATAGGCATATTCGGCATCTTCCACCTGCCGCGTGCCGCCCACTTCGGTGGTGAAACCGATATCCTTGAAATCGAAATCGTAGCCGGTGAAGGCCTTGGCGATACCCGTCACATCGTTATTGGTGTAGGTCTCGATGGGCTTGCCATCGCTGCCCGTCTTTACCGTGCCGTCACGATTGAGCTCCACCAGCCCGATGGAAAAGAGCTGCATGATCTCGCGGCCATAATTCTCGTCCGGCACGCGGCCCTTGTCATCCGCCTTGCGATTGCCGCGCGTGTTGAGGAACACGCCCATTGCGGGGTTCAGGCTGATATCCTCGATCAGGTCGCGGAAATTGCCGAAAGCGTGCTCGTTCAGCGTGTCCCAATAGGCGGTGATCGCGCTCGATCGCCACGCCATGTTGATCGAGTTGAGCGAGACGACGAAGAATTCCGACATTGCCAGCGCCGCGCGTTTGCGCACGCCGCTGCCGCCCTGCATCAGCTGCGACCAGATCATGGCATCGCCCGGACTGGCGCTGTTGTACCAGCGTCTGGTGTCGACTTTCTCGAAGCCGCGCGCTTTCAGGAATTGCGCGCCGCTCTGGTCGTTGTCGCGCGCCATCTTGGCGTCGAGCCAGGCGAGATAGCCGTCTTCACGCAGCGTCTCGATATCGGCGGGCGACACGGAGAGCGAGGCATGCAGCGCAAAGCGTGCAGCCTGCGCATCGCTTTCCGGCTTCAGGACGACGGGCGGCGGGGGCGTGGGGGTCGGTGTCGGCCCGGGGCTGCCGATGGGCGGAGGCGCAGTGCCGCCATCGCCGCCGCCGCAGGCAGCGACACTGCCAGCAGCCAGCGCGATGGCACTGACACGGCCCAGCGCGTGCGCCGTGCCCGGTTTCGTGTCGCCGCTATCGTTGTCGACAGCAGTGTCGGGCGGCTGCAAGCCGCTAGTTTCGTCCAGCATGAGACCCCATGGCTCCCTCTACGATCGCCACGATCCATGCGATCCCTATCCCTAAGGCCGCGTTAAAACGGCCTATGAACGGGTGTTAAACCTGTGCGGCAGAGCGTGCGGCTTTTCCGATTTCGGGGCCGCATGCTTACTCGAAGAGAGCGCTGAGGAAGGCATCGATGGATGCCGTGGTGGCATCGCCGGGCGTGCCGATATTGCGGTTCATCCCGCCATGATCGGTGCCTGCGATGGGGACCACTTCCACGCTCGCTCCTGCCGCCTGCAGAGCATCTCCCAGCGCGCGGGCCTGCTGGGTCGTTTCAGCGCGCCCATCCACATGAAGGATCAGCCATTGCGGCGCATCGGGGCCGCCGACATGGGTGACGGGCGAAAGGCGCGTTTGCTGTGCGGCATCCTCGCTGAAAGCATTGCGATAGGCATAGAGCGTAGGGCCTGACGCGGCGCTCATGCGCAGTGGCACGTCGTAGCCGCCGCCATCCAGCAGCACGACACCGGAAATGGCTGCCATGTCCTCGCCCGCATATGCGGGATCGGTGGCGACCAGCGCCGCCAGATGCGCACCGGCGCTATGGCCCATCAGCACGATGCGATCCGGATCGAAGCCAAGCCGCGGCGCATCGGCCCGTATGGCAGAAAGGGCAGCGGCAAGGTCGCTCGCCTGTTCCTCCACGCTGACATCGGGCAGTACGCGGTATCCGGCTGAGGCAAAGGCATAGCCTTGCCCCGCAAAATGCGACGGCTTGGTCTGCACGTGGCTGCGCTCACCAAAGCTCCAGGCCCCGCCATGCACGAACAGCACCAGCGGCGGTGCTTCGGCAGCGACCGGCCCGGTGTAGAAATCGACCGCCTGCCTTGCATGATCGCCATAAGCCAGGCTGGCGAGCGGCGCGTTTTCCCGCGATGCGGCATCCCGGCGCTCACCGCCGCCGCGATTGCCCATCCGCTCACGCAATTCGGCCCGGCATGTGCTGGACAGTTCGCGCCAGTTCTCGCGCAGGCAGGCGCGCATGGCCGACCGGTCCGTCCCGCATAATTCGCGCAGTTCTACGCGGCAATCGCGCGACAGGCGCTGCTGCGCCATGGACGGCAGGGCGATGCCGAGCAGGGCAAGCAGGGCGATCATTGCGGTAATGGTTTTGCGCATCGGGGTTCTCCTGTTGCCAACCTGCCAAGCGAGAGAGCGCGCGGCCAGCGGTAATATGTCGCAAAATGTCGCTTTCGGGGTGTCAGGCTTTCCTACAGGCGGGCGGAACGGCAGGGATTGCCGCTCCAGATGGTTTGGAGGCGCCTGTGAATTTCTCCCGCAAAGTGTCAATTTCGCAAAATCGGGCGCAAAGCTCCGGCCAGCGCGGGATTGCGCCCGAATTGCGGGGCCGCCACCGTGTCAACTTTGTCAAGCCGATTGCCCTTGATAGCCCGCTCTTCTACGGCGCGGCGGGCTACTAGCTGAAAAGGATTCGTGCAGTGCCGAACGTCACCGTGATCGGCGCCCAGTGGGGCGATGAAGGCAAGGGCAAGATCGTCGACTGGCTGGCGACCCGCGCCGATGCCGTCGTGCGCTTCCAGGGCGGGCACAATGCCGGCCACACGCTGGTGGTCGATGGCACGACCTACAAGCTCAGCCTGCTGCCCAGCGGTATCGTCACCGGCACGCTCAGCCTCATTGGCAATGGCGTGGTGCTGGACCCGTGGGCCTTGCGTGACGAGATCGCGCGGCTGGAAGGGCAGGGCGTGTCCATTACGCCCGACAATTTCGGCATTGCCGACAATTGCCCGCTCATCCTGCCGCTGCATGGCGAGCTGGACGGGCTGCGCGAGGCCGCGGCGGGCAAGGGCAAGATCGGCACCACCAAGCGCGGTATCGGCCCTGCTTACGAAGATAAGGTGGGCCGCCGCGCCATCCGTGTGTGCGACCTCTCGCATCTCGACGAGCTTGAGCCGCTGCTCGACCGTCTGTGCGCGCATCACGATGCGCTCCGTGCCGGCTTCGGGGAAGCGGCTGTGGACCGCGCTGCCCTGCTGGCGCAGCTGAAGGACATCGCGCCTTTCGTCACCCAGTTCGCCCAGCCCATCTGGAAACGGCTGCGCGACGTGCGGGCCGATGGCGCGCGCATCCTTTTCGAAGGCGCGCAGGGCGTGCTGCTGGATGTGGACCACGGCACCTATCCCTTCGTCACCAGCTCCAATACCGTATCGGGCAGCGTGGCATCGGGCAGCGGCCTTGGCCCGGGCGCGGCGGGCTTCGTGCTCGGCATCGTCAAGGCCTATACCACCCGCGTGGGCAGCGGCCCTTTCCCCACCGAATTGGACGACGAGATCGGCCAGCGCTTGGGCGAGCGCGGCCACGAGTTCGGCACCGTCACCGCGCGCAAGCGGCGTTGCGGCTGGTTCGATGCGGCACTGGTGCGCCAGAGCTGCGCCATTTCCGGCGTGACCGGCATCGCGCTCACCAAGCTGGACGTGCTGGACGGGTTCGAGACGATCAAGATCTGCACGGGCTACAAGCTGGGCGATCGCATGCTCGACTACCTCCCTTCCAGCGCCGTGGAGCAGGCCGCTCTGGAACCGGTCTACGAGGAAATGGAAGGCTGGAGCGAAAGCACCGAAGGTGCGCGCACCTGGGCCGAACTGCCCGCGCAGGCGATCAAGTATATCCGCCGCATCGAGGAGCTGATCGAGTGCCCGGTGGCCAGTGTCTCTACCAGTCCCGAACGGGACGACACTATCCTGGTGCGTAATCCGTTTGCGGAGATTTGATCCGCTGTTTCTTGACATGATCCGCATTTGTTCTCATCCTGTTCCCATCGAATCAGGAAGGACAAATGCGTGGCGGATATCGACTTTGCGTATGAGGTAGCGGCGGATTCGGCAGGCTTTCCGATGGCCGTGTCGATCTTCGCCGATGATGACGATGTGCGCGATGCCATGCGCGAAGATGTGTCGGCCGCCGGATTTACGCTGCGCGAGGCACGCGGGCTTTCGGCGCTCGGCGATGGTGGTCCGCAGGCGTTGGGCGAACTGGTGCTGCTCGATTGTCCGGTGCCCGATGCCGCAGCTTTGGCGGGCTTGATGCGCATGGACACGCGCGTCGCGCGGTCCGGCGCGCGGATGATCGTGGCGACCTCTGCTGCAGGGCTGGAAGATGTGTTCGGCGCCTGTGTGGAAAGCCGTCCGCAAATCCTTGTCGATCCGCTTCGGGCGGAGCGGGTGATCGCCATCGGGCGGATGCTGGCCGAACAGCCCAAGCTGCGTCTGCGCGAATTGTCGGAGACGGACAGGCTGGCTTTGCTGCGCCTGACCGAACAGGTCGGCAAAATTGCCGAGCGGCTCGACGGGCTTGATCGCAATGGCTGGGGGCAGGACAACGGGGCGGGGCCAGAGAGCCGCAGCGCCTTCCGCTTCGAAAGCCCGGTGGACGGCTACAATGCCAGACAGGCAGAGCCGCTGCGCCGCTCGAAAACGCCGCTGCCCAGCGCACGGCTGGTGCGCAAGATCATCGCCGCACGAAAGGCGCGCGCCCGCTTCGTCGATCCGAATTTGTTCGCCGATCCGGCATGGGACATGCTGCTGGACCTGACAGCCGCGCGGGTGGAGCATCAGCGCGTCTCAGTGACTTCACTCTGCATCGCTTCCGGCGTCCCGCCGACCACGGCGCTGCGCTGGATCGGGCAGATGGTGGATGCCGGATTGTTCGAACGCGTCGATGATGAGCTAGACCGCCGCCGCGCCTTCATCCGCCTGACAGACAAAGCCGCCGACGCCATGGCGCGCTATTTCGCTGAAGTCGGGCAGGACGCAGTGGCATTCGCCTGAGCGGGTTCAGCGGCGGTTGAAAGCTTCTTGCACGTGTTCAGGGTCCGTGGTGCCGCTGGCGATCAGCAGCTGCAGCAATATGCGCGCTTTCGCCGGGCCAAGTGCGCGAGCGGCGACGAAGCCGTTGGCATCGTCCTCCGGTTCGCGGTCTACCAGTCCTTCGTCCACCCGCGAGGCGCGCACGACCACAACGCCGCTTCTCGCCGCGTCGGCCAGCGCCTCTCGCACGCAGTCCGGCGCATTCCCGGAACCGACACCCGCGAGAACGATGCCTTTCGCACCGCCATCCAATGCGCGGGTGATATCGCCCGCCTCCTGTCCGGCATAGCCATGCACGATCGGCACGTAGGGAAAGTTCGCCGGAAAGGCGAAGCGCGCTTTCTCGCCGGTGCGCCAGGCGGGTTGCAACCAGTCGAGCGACGCCGGATTGGCCAGCGCCACCGCGCCGCGGGGGAAGCCCACGAACGCGCCCGACCCCGTCGTCTGCGCCTTGCGCGCATCGCGCGCCGCCAGCACCTGGTCTCCCATCACAAGCAAGACACCGCGCCCGCCCGCATCCTTATCTGCCACTGCGTTCACTGCGTTCGCGAAATTGCGCAGTCCGTCCGCCCCTACCGCATCGGCCGGTCGCATCGCGCCGACCAGCACGACGGGCTTGGTGGTCGGCAGCGTCAGGTCGAGCAGGAAGGCGGTTTCTTCCGCCGTGTCGGTGCCGTGCGTGATGATGATGCCGTCGACCGCCGGATCATCCATCGCTCGCGTGATCTGCGTGTGCAGCTCGCGCCAGATGTCCGGCCCGATATTGGCCGAGTCGATATTCGCCACCTGCCGCCCGGTCAGCCGCGCGGGCAGGCCGAGTTCCGCGAAATCGGCAAGGAAATCGGCAATGTCGATCTGGCCCGGGCGATAGTCGCGCCGCGTCGCCGAGCCTGCCTGTCCGGCAATGGTCCCGCCGGTCGCCAGCACGAGGATGGATGCATCGTTCATGGCGCCCGCCTCTACATCGGGCCGCGCATATTGCCCAGCGATACAAAACACCCTTTCCCCGCCGCCGGCTTTGCGTTAGAGGGCGCGCTCTCGCACAGGGCGGCAAGACCTGAGCAGGGCGATTAGCTCAGTTGGTAGAGCATCTCGTTTACACCGAGAGGGTCGGCAGTTCGAGCCTGTCATCGCCCACCAGTTTTGACTAGAGAATTTCATCCGGGGGATGAAATTCCGTTGAAACTCCCGAGCGCAAGCGAACGGCAATACGCCAATTTCTGCAAAACCGGCGTCGGCAGCTAGCGCGATCGTCACGCAGCTATTAGCCCCTTCGCCATGAAGCCGCTCGACATCGCCATTACCGGTTGCGGCATTGCCGGCCTTGCGAGCGCCATCCTGCTGCGGCGGCAGAGGCACACCGTCACGCTGTACGAGCGCTTCGCCGAGCCCAAGCCGATTGGCTCCGGCCTGATGATCCAGCCGACCGGCTTGGCCGTCCTGCAATCCATGGGTCTCGCGCAGGAAGCGGCGGAAAGAGGCGCGCCCGTCGATGCGCTGTTGGGGCTCAATACCGAAGGCGAACCGGTGCTCGAGGCATCGTATGGTGACCTCGGCATGCCGGAGGCCGTCGGTCTTGGTATCCACCGCTCCAACCTTTTCGGCATCCTCTACAAATCTGCGCGAGAAGCGGGCGCGACCATCCAGACCGGGCGCGATGTGCAAGATACTGACATTGCAGGCGATGGCCGCATCCTGCATTTCGCCAATGGCAGCGCATCGCGCCCGCACGATCTCGTCATCGACGCCGCCGGTCTCGGCTCCATGCTGGTCCCGAAGCCCGCCGCGCACCTGCCGTTTGGCGCGCTGTGGGCGACGGTGGATTGGCCGGGCGAGCCGTTCCAGCCGCGCATCTTGGAGCAGCGCTATGCGCGGGCCGACCAGATGGTGGGCGTGTTGGCGACAGGGCAAGGCAAGGCGGCTTTTTTCTGGTCGCTGCGGGCAGACGAATACGATGCGTGGCAGGCCGCGCCGCTCGACCTGTGGAAAGCGCAGGTCTGCGCGCTCTGGCCGGAATGCGAGGCTATCACCGCGCAGCTCCACACCCACGACCAGTTGACTTTCGCGCGCTATGCCCATCGTACCACCCGCGCGCCGGTGGGCGAGAGGATCGCGCATATCGGTGATGCGTGGCACGCGGCCAGCCCGCAATTGGGGCAGGGCGCGAACATGGCCCTGCTGGATGCTTATGCACTCGCCAAAGCGATCGAGAGTTCCGACACAATTGCTGCGGCGCTCGGCCAGTTGCTCGAGCTGCGGCAGAGCCATGTGAAGCTTTATCAGGCCTTGACCTGGGGCTTTACGCCGCCCTTCCAGTCGTCGTCGATATGGCCGGCGCTGTTCCGCGACCTCTTCATGGCGCCGGGATCGCGCATCGGACCTTTCCCGCGCCTGAAAGCGATCACCCTTTCCGGGCTACTGGGTGCGCCGCTGGAGACGCTCGGCCTTGACGTGCCGGACTATCCGTCGCTGGCGGCCAGCGCTTCCAATACCTGGGCGCGCGCTTCCTCGCTGGCCCAGTCATAGGCGCCGATCACGCGCCAGATCTCGCGGCCCTCGGCATCGTAGAGCACGGTCAGCGGTAATACCGGGCCACCGCCGAATGCGAAAGCGAGGTCGTTCTCCGGATCGAGCCATTGCGGCAGGTTGGGCAGGTCGTTCTCCTCGAAGAATGGCTGTACCACTTCGGCGCCGCGCATGTCTTCGCTGACCGTCACGACGCGTACCTGGCCTTCCAGTTCGGCGGCAAGTTCGTCCAGCAAGGGCATTTCGACGACGCAGGGCGCGCACCATGTCGCCCAGACATTGAGCAGCATGGGTTCGCCCACCTCATGCAGAGCCAAGGTGTCGCCATCGGGGTCGGTCACCGTCACCTCGGGCACGCTTTCGCCGGTAAAGGCGTCGTCCATTACGCCGGTCAACGCCGTGGTTTGGCTATGCGGCTCGACAGCGACGGTTTCTTGCACCTCCTCGTCTGCCTCTCTATCGCAGCCACCCAATGGCAAGGCCGCCAGCGCGGCGCAGCAGGCAAGGATGAGACGGGCTTTGGCCAAGGATAACTCCTCCAATCAGATGTGGGGCGGCAGGTTTGCAGATGGCCCCTCTGCCATAATGCGCGAGATCAATGCGAGTATCCCGTTCGACAAGGCTTTGTGGCGACAGGACATCGCTGCAAGCAAGGCCCATGTCGCGATGCTGGCGGCTTGCGATATCGTTTCCGATGGCGATGCCGAAGCGATTATCGGCGGGCTCGACACGATTGCGAGCGAATACGAGGCCGATGGCGTTCCCGAAGATTGGGACCTTGAAGACATCCACATGACGACCGAATCGCGGTTGGCGGAACTGATCGGCCCAGCCGCAGGGCGACTGCACACGGCGCGCAGCCGCAACGACCAAGTTGCAACCGATTTCCGCTTGTGGGTACGCGATGCCATCGATCAGGCGGTGGCCGCGGTGGAAGCATTGCAGCGCGCCCTGGTGACGCGCGCGGACGAGCATGCGGACAGCATCATGCCAGGCTTCACGCATTTGCAGACCGCGCAGCCGGTGACGCTGGGCCATCACCTGATGGCCTATTACGAGATGGCGCAGCGCGACATTTCGCGCTTTGCGGATGCGCGGCATCGCCTCAACCAGTGTCCGCTCGGCAGCGCCGCGCTGGCGGGCACGGGCTTTCCCATCGACCGCGAGATGACCACGCAGGCGCTGGGCTTCGATGCGCCGACCGCCAACAGCCTCGATGCCGTATCCGACCGCGATTTCGCGCTCGATTACTTGCAGGCCGCCGCGCAGTGCAGCCTGCACCTGTCGCGTCTGGCGGAGGAATTCGTGATCTGGGCAAGCCAGCCTTTCGGCTTCGTTCGCATGCCCGATGCGCTCAGCACTGGCAGCTCGATCATGCCGCAGAAGAAGAACCCCGATGCCGCCGAACTGGTGCGCGGTCACGCGGGGCGGATTATCGGCTGCCTCACCAGCCTGATGGTGACGATGAAGGGCCTGCCGCTCGCCTATTCGAAGGACATGCAGGACGACAAGCCGCCCGTGTTCGAAGCGGCTGGCCTGCTCGGCCTCTCCATCGCCGCGATGACCGGCATGGTGGAAGGCGCTGCCTTCAATACAGGCCGGATGCGGCAAGCGGCAGAGCTGGGCTATGCCACCGCGACCGACCTTGCCGACTGGCTGGTGCGCGAGGCGGACATTCCTTTCCGCGAAGCGCACCACATTACAGGCGCGGCAGTGAAACTTGCCGAGAGCAAGGGCGTGGCCTTGGAAGCGCTCTCGCTGGAGGAACTGCAAGCGATCGACACGCGTATCGACGAGCGGGTGTATGGCGCGCTTTCGGTGGAAGCGTCGGTTGCCGCGCGGGCCAGCCATGGCGGCACCGCGCCTGCCGAAGTCCGCAAACGGGTGGCCGAAGCGCGCGAGAGACTGGGGATGGATATATGAAGAAGGCGACCTGTCTGACGTTATCGGCTTTGCTGATTGCAGGCTGCGCGCAGAAGGCTGCGCTGGAGCCTGCGCCGGGCGAAACCCTGCCGCCGCCGCCTTATGGTGCGACCCAGCCGCTTGATGCCGACCAATTGCTGGAGCTCGATCCGCAGGCCGCCCCGGAACGCAGCATCGAATTGCGCCGCGAGAGCGAGGAACGGGAGGACGATCCCTTCGATCTCCCGCCCGAAGACCCGGACGACAACTGAGTGGACCATTTCCAGCTGAGGAACGGCGAGCTCTACGCCGAGGATGTGCCGCTGGCGCGGATTGCTGACGAGGTCGGCACGCCGGTCTATGTCTATTCGCGCGCCACGTTCGAGCGGCATGCGCGCGTATTCGTAGAAGCGCTTTCGGGATTGCCGAAGAAGCCGCATATCGCTTTTGCCGTGAAGGCCAATCCGAACCTCGCCGTGCTCAGCCTGCTGAGTCGCGAGGGGCTGGGCGCCGATGTCGTCTCCGGCGGGGAAATGGCGCGCGCGCTGGCGGCCGGGATGCCTGCGACGGACATCGTATTTTCCGGGGTCGGCAAGACACACCGCGAACTGGCCGACGCGCTCGATGCCGGGATCGGACAATTCAACATCGAAAGCGGCGAGGAAGGCCGCGAACTGGCGGAGATCGCCGCGGCGCGCGGCGTGGTTGCCGATTGCGCCTTGCGGGTGAATCCAGATGTCGACGCAGGCACGCATGACAAGATTTCTACCGGCAAGGCGGACAACAAATTCGGCGTGCCCATCGGCCACGCGCCGCAGCTGTTCGCCAAACTCTCGCAATTGCCGGGGCTGAACCTGCGCGGTCTCGCCGTGCATATCGGTAGCCAATTATCAGAGCTGACTCCGCTCGAAACCGCTTTCACCAAGCTGGGCGACATGCTCGCAACGCTACGCGAGGCGGGGCATGCCATTACCCATATGGACCTCGGCGGCGGGCTGGGCGTGCCGTACCGAGCAGGCGAGCAACTGCCCTCTCCATTCGAATATGGCGAGATGGTGAAGCGGGTGACCGCAGGCTGGGATGTAACGCTGATGTTCGAGCCGGGCCGCGTGATCGCGGGCAATGCCGGCGTGCTGCTGACCCGTGTTATCCGGGTGAAGCGGGGCCTGAAGCATCCTTTCGTCATCGTCGATGCGGCGATGAACGACCTTGCTAGGCCAGCTCTTTACGGGGCGTATCATGACTTTGCCGCCGTCGCGCCCTCAGGTGAGCGCATGCTCGCCAATATCGTGGGACCGATCTGCGAGACGGGGGATACTTTCGCTACCGACCGCGAAACCGATGCTCTGGTAGCGGGCGACCTCGCCATCTTCCGCACCGCGGGCGCCTACGGTGCGACCATGGCCAGCAGCTACAATTCGCGCGGCTTCGTGGCCGAGGTTATGGTCGACGGATCGCAATTCGCCACCGTCGCCGACCGCATCCCGCCCGGCGACATCGCCGATGCCGAGCGGGTGCCGGACTTCCTGAAAGCCTGATGCGCTCGCTGCCGCTTTTCCATCGGATCGCCGGGCAGCCGGTGATCGTTCTGGGCGAAGGCGAAATGGCGGAACCGAAGCGCCGCCTGATCGAACGGGCGGGCGGCCGCGTCGTCTCGGTTATGCAGGCCGGGATCGACGAAGGCGCGCGCCTCGCTTTCGTCGCGCATGACGATGAGAAAATGTGCGAAGGCGATGCCATCCGCCTGCGCTGCGCTGGCCTGCTGGTGAATGTCGTTGACAGGCCGGACCTCTGCGATTTCACGACGCCCAGCCTGCTGGAGCGCGACCCGGTACTGATCGCTGTCAGCACGAGCGGCGCTTCTGCCGGGCTGGCCAAGCAATTGCGCCTTCGGCTGGAGAAGCTCTTGCCCGCCAATCTCGGCGAGCTTGCAGAGAAGCTTTCCGCGATGCGCGGAGCGATCAAGGCGCGTTTTCCCAGCATGCCGGTACGCCGACGCGCGCTGGACGATGCGCTCGGCGAGGGCGGTTACCTCGATGTCCTCGCTGAGGGCAGCGCCGATCGGGTCCAGATATGGCTTGAGAATGCCGAGACGCCGGGTGCCGAGGCGGTGCACCGCTTTACGATTAGCAGCGATGATCCCGAAGACCTCACGCTAAGGCAGGCCCGTCTGCTGGGCAGCGCCGATGCCGTCATCGCCGATCCGGCCATTCCCGCCACAATCCTCGACCGCGCACGTGCCGACGCCGAGCGCCTGATCCTGCCGCATGATGGCGATTTGCCAAGCGGTCTGGTCATCATTCTCGAACGGGGTGAGTTCCCCTGATTACAAGCATTTAACTGTAGCGAGGCCGTACTCGCAGGCAGTCTTCATCGCACGGGCCGACACGGGGTCGGGCCTGTCAGGAGACTGTCAATGAAACTACCCAAGATCGATCTTTCGAACCTGCCGGATCTCGGCACGCTGACCGGCATGTTCGGCTCGCCCACCGGCACGCCCGGCCATGACGACACGATCATCGTGATTGCCACCATCGTCTATGAGAGTGGCTCGCCCACTCCGGGCCTTTAGGGGTCGGTCCAAAGCGATGCAGGTCCATCCCGACATCGCCGCGTTGCGGAGCGATCGCGCTCCGCAACGCGAGGCCCAGACGCTGATCCTCGCCGCCCGCAATGCCTGGGCGGCCGAGGAAGGAGCGTCGGAGTTGCTGGCCGAGCTTGAGGCTTATGGCGAGGGCGCGCCGCTGGAAGCGTGCCCTGTTCTGGAGGCGGTATTCACAGGGCAGGGCGAGGCAGAGCGGCTGATGCATGCGCTGGTGAAGCACTATTGCAAGGCTATCGCCGAAAATCCGCTTGGCCATCCACCCTTCCGCATCGGCTTCAATGGGGTGTCGACATCGATCCTGCTCGGGCGTTCCGGCCGGGCGCAAATGATGCTGCAGGCGCGCGAGCCGGGCACCTTCGACAACCCCAGCTATATCCTGCCCGATGCGACGCGCCTCGATGCCGTGCTCGCAGGAGAAGCGCAGGGTCGTATCGTTCGCCGCGTCGTTCGCGGCGAGACTGCCTGCCGTTTCGACGAAGAAGTGGTCGCCTTGCGAGCGGGAGGGCGCTATGCGTTCGACCTATCGAGCGAAAGCCTGATGATTGACGTCGTGGACACCCGCTTTGTTGTGCTGCGGCTGATGCGCACGGCGGAGAACCCTGCCCCAGCACGCGAATATTGCGCAGAGACGGGCGCGTTCCTGCATCAATGTGCCGGAAACATCGCGACCAGCAGGCTGGAAGCTCTCATCGCCACGCTCGGAAGAATGGGCCGCGAAGATGCCGCGCCCGCCATCGCTGCCATCGCGCTCGACGAAGGCGATAGCTCGCTGCGCTGGCAGGCTGTGCGCGAGGCGCTGTCGCTCGACAGTAAAACCGGTTTCGCCGCGCTTGCCGAAATCGCCGCACGCGCTGGCGACCCCTTGGCCGCCAATGCCGGCGCCCTGCGCGCGCAACTTTGTGAAACCTATCCGCAATTTGCCCAATGGGAGGCCCGACAATGCCCCGCATAATCGACTGTCATGACGACGCCAGCTGCGCGCTCGGGGATGTGCTGGATGCGCTATCCGCCGAAGGCTTCCGACCGTTCGAGGAAGAAAGCCTGCAACATGCGGCGGGCTGGCTGCGTCGGCTGAACAACAATCGCACCTTCCTCGCCGACATGATGCTGGAAGAATTGAAGCAGGGCGTGAAAGCGGCGGAGGATGCGAGCAGCTATGGCCCGCAAGTCATGATGCTGTGCCCGCTGGGGCAGGAGTTTTTCATGCGCGCCAATTTCTGGCCCGGTCGGCAGGATCACATGTTCCGCGCCAGCGGGAAGGGCACTTTCAGCTATGAGCTTCCGCACGATCACAATTTCGATTTCCTGACCGTCGGCTATTTCGGGCCGGGTTATGAAAGTGATTACTACGAATATGACTACGAGGCGGTGGCGGGCGCGATCGGTGAGAAAGCGGGTTTGCGTTTCGTAGAGCGCAGCACTCTCTCGCCGGGCAAGCTGATGCATTACCGCGCGCATCGCGATGTGCATTCGCAGTTGCCGCCCGAAAGCCTCTCGATTTCGATCAACATCATGCATGCAGGCGGCGCGCAGGGGTGGCTGGATCAATACTGCTTCGATGTCGAAAAGGACGAGATATCGAGCGTCGTCAGCCCCGGTGGCAGCGAGGTGTTCCTGCGCGTGGCTGTCGGCCTTGAGCATGTCGAAGCACTGGACCTCGCAGAAAACTTCGCTGCAAATCACAAGTCGGACAGGATGCGGCTGGTGGCGCTGGAAGCGCAGGCGGGCCTGCTGAACGTTGCCGGACGCGACGATCTGTGGCGAAACGCAGAAAATTCGGGCAGCAGGCTGATTGCGCTGGAAGCGTCGCGTCGGCGGCGCGAGTTGAGCCTAGCCTAAAGGATGCCGCCAGCCAGCCGGTCGATCGCGCCTTGCAGGATGACTGCGGCGGCATGGCTGTCGATCCGCTCGGCGCGCTTGCCGCGGCTCATGTCCTGCGCGATCATGTCGCGCTCTGCGCTCGCGGTGGACCAGCGTTCGTCCCACAGCAGGAGGGGGAGGCCCAGCACCGACAGGTTGCGCGCAAAGGCGCGGCTGGCCTGCGCGCGCGGCCCGGCGCTGCCATCCATGTTCAGCGGCAGGCCGATGACGATGCCGGCGACGCCACGCTCTCGGCAGATCGCCTCCAGCGCCGCCTTATCTCGTCCGAACTTGCCTTTGGGCAGCGTCTTGCCTGCGGTCGCAAAACTCCATCGCGCATCGCACAGGGCCGTGCCGATGGTCTTGGTGCCAAGATCCAGCCCCAGCAGCACACCGCCATCCGGCAATGCATCGCGAAAGGAAGCCGCGTCCTCGGTAATCAGGACGTCTGCTGCCATGACCGCATTCGCGTGACGACATCCTGCTGCAAATTCTTCCAGAACAGCGGGATGTCGACGAGGTGGTAATTGTTACCGGGAAAACGCTGATTGCCCATTTCCGGCGGATCGCCGATCAACAACAGGCCCTGTTCGTTGCAGCGCGCAGGAACCGCGCCCGGCAATAGCTCGCCGGTCGAGAAATCCTCTTCCGGCACCAGCGTGCCGAGGTTCTCGCTCATTGGAGCTTCGCCGTTCAGCGTGCCAGTGATCGGGTTGACGCACAGGATCGGGCTATCGCCTCGTGGCTGGCCGTTGAAGCCCGGCGTGCTGGAATAGCGTCGGAAAAACAGGCCCGGATCGGCAGGCTCTGCAAAACTGGCCCAGCTGACGATGCACCCAGACTGGCTTGCGCTGGCACAGGCCGGCAGGCGCAATTCGGGCAGGTCGTTTTCCAGCGAGATCGGCCAGCCGATGGGGTAGGCCATCGCAATGCGGCCCTCGAGCGCGGGGTCGCCGCCACGCTCCTGCAGCAGGCGTGTGATGTGATAGGCGCCCTGGCTGTGCCCGGCGAGCACGATAGGCCTGTCTGCCGGGACCGAATCAAGGAAGAAATCGAAGGCCTGTTCGACATCGCGATAGGCCGCGTCGATGGCGCTAGTGGCTTCGGGCGCATCGGTCAGAAAAGCGCCGAACGTCGCCTGCCGGTAGCGTGGCACCCAGATCTCGCTCGCCTGGTTGAAAGCGCTGGCGAGCCCGCGCACCATGATGCGCGCGCGGTTCTGCGATTCCGCTTCGTCTATGGTTGCATTCCATGCGCTACGGTTGAAGTAGCTGGTGGGGTGGACGAAAAAGACGGCGAAAGACGGCACTTCTTCGCGCGCTTCGCTTACGTCAGGGGCGCTCGCGTCCGACTGCACTACTTCTCCATTGGGCGTTGCCGACGCGGTGGGCTCCTCAGGCGGGGCAGCAGGGTTCGTTGCATCGCCTTCAGCGAATTGCGGCTCCCAGCGCGCCGGATCGTTGGCCGCGCCCTTGCCGGGGCGGCTGAACCACATATCCGGATCCTGGTAGGCGTTCAGCTCCAGCGGGTCCTGCTCGACGAATTCGGTGTCGGGCACCATCGCCACTTCGGTCAGCTCGTCACCCCACACGCGCAAGGCGAACAGGCCGGCCGCCACGATGACGATGAGAACGGTAATCGTATAAAGGAACTTACGCAGGGTCGGTCTCCCGAGAGGTGTCGTTCAAAGAATGGGCGGACGGTGCATTGGCTGCCGCCGCATCGATTTCCGCTGCATCTTCCTCGTCCTTCTCCTTCGCCCGCTGTTCCAGGATCACCTTGATCATGGCGAGAAGCGGATCGGCGAGGAACAGGCCGAGTATGCCAAACAATATGCCCATGATCAGCTGCATCGCCAACACCAGCGCGGGTGCGAGATCGACCGTCTTCTTGGCAATCATCGGGATGACTAAATAGCCATCGATGTTCTGGACGAGGAAATAAACGAAGATGGTATAGATGCCCATCTGCGCGCCGCCGGAAAAGCCCACCAGCACCATCAGAACGCCGGAAATCACAGCACCGATATTGGGCACGAAGGCAAGCAAGCCGGTAAGTATGGCGAGCAGCGCGGCCATCGGAATGGTATCGCCGGTCACCAGTCCGTATCCGATCAGCATGACATAGGTGAATATGCCTTCCACGACCATGCCGACGATACGGCCGAACATCAGGCGGCGCATGGTGTAGCCCATGCGGCTGGCCGTATCGTAAAACCCGTCGCGGCGGCCCTTTGGCAGCATCCAGGCCACACCGCGCTCGTACAGGCGCGGTTCGGCGACCACATAAATCCCGATGATGACGATCAGGGCCAGCGTGGCGAGCCCGCCGAGCAGGCCGCCGAGCGCGCGCGTGATGGAACCCATGCCGCTGACGGCCTGGCTGGCCATCGACTGCACCGAATCGATGCTGATCTGGAAGCCCTGCTCACGCAGCCACGCGAAGAGCTGGCGCGTCTGGTTCTCCACGATCGACGGGAATTCCGCAGCTTGCTGCGAAATCTGCGAGCCGGCAAAAATGGAAAGCCATCCGATAAAGCCGATACCTGCCGCGATCACGATGCCGATCCGCCAGCCGCGCCCTATGGGCAACACGCGGCTTAGCAGACGCGAGCCGCCATCGATGATCGAGGCGAAGACCATCGCGCCGAAAATCACCAGCAGGCTGTGCGAGATATAGACCGCGAGCATCACCAAGCCGACGATTACCGTCCAGACCAGCGCCTTCCACGCCTCGAAGCGCAGCTCCGGCGTGGAGATGCGCGTCGGGCTTGCACCCATGTTCTCGAGGTCCGGATGGCTCACTGCTCGGTCTCTCCCCTGATCTCCGGACGCAGGCTGCGCCATGCGCGGTCTCCGCGCAAGGCCTGCCACCATGTCAGCGGGTTCAAGCTGGCCTGTCCGTCGACGGAGAAGGTAATGAATTCGGCGCGCCCACCGACATCTTCGAGCGGCACCGGTCCGCCAAGCCCATCGGAAGACAGAGGCGCGCGGCTGTCTGCCGAATGGTCGCGATTGTCACCCATCAGGAAGACATGACCATCGGGCACGGTCACTTCTGCCATCTGGTCGAGCCGCGTTTTTTCATGGTCGATAATGAGATAGCTTGCCCCGTTCGGTAACGTTTCGCGGAAAGTGGGCGGTTCATACACGTCGCTGCCGTCTTCCAGCGTCACGCGATAGGGTTCGAACACGGCGAGGCATTCGCGAAAGCCGCACAGATTGTCGTTCTCGGCGGGCAAGCGCACCGGCGGCTCGAACTCGCGCGGCACGGGCTCGCCGTTGAGGATGATGCGCCCATCCACCAGCGCGATGGTATCGCCGGGCAGGGCGACGACGCGCTTGATGTAATCTTCCGCGCGGTTCGGCGGCACCACGATAACGATGTCGCCATATTCGGGCGTGCCGGGCGCAACGCGCCAATCGTCGCGCGGCAGCACATGGAAGCTGGCCGACACCCAGCTCCAGCCATAGGGATATTTGCTCACGATCAGGCGGTCGCCCACCATCATGTTCGGCGCCATGCTGATGGAAGGGATGTAGAACGGCTTGGCGATGAAGGTGTGAAAGGCAAGCACGGCCAGCAGCATGAGCGCAAGTCCGCGTGCCTCGGCCCACCAGTTGATGTTCGTGTCGGCCTTTTCCCCGGCCTTGTCTTGGCTCATCGCATGTCGGCTTTCGGCAGCGCTTCGAGGATGACGAAGGCCTGCGCCCATGGATGATCGTCGGTGAGGGTGAGGTGAACGGTGACTTCGTATCCTTCCGGCGTCAGCGCTGCCAATCGCTCGGCCGCGCCGCCGGTCAGCGCAAGCGTCGGTGCGCCGCTGGGGGCGTTCACCACGCCGATATCCTTCATGAATACACCGCGCTTGAAGCCCGTGCCGACAGCCTTGGAGAACGCCTCCTTGGCCGCGAACCGCTTGGCATAGGTACCCGCCTGCGTATGCGGGCGCCGCGCTGCCTTGGCGTTCTCCACATCGGTGAAGACGCGATTGCGGAAACGGTCGCCGTAGCGATCCAGCGAATTCTGGATTCGCTCGATGTTACAGAGGTCGGAACCAAGGCCGATGATCACCGCGCGTCGTCCATCAACTCACGCATTTTCAGCACGGCTGGCTCCAGCCCGGTGAACACCGCTTCGCCGATCAGGTAATGGCCGATATTCAGTTCAGCCAGTTGCGGGATGGCGGCGATGGGCTGGACATTTTCGTAGGTGAGGCCGTGGCCTGCATGCGGCTCGATGCCGTTCTTCGCTGCCAGCGCCGCCATATCGGCGATGCGCTTCAATTCGCTCGACACGCGCTCGCTGTCGCCATCGAGATGGGCGTGCGCGTATTCACCGGTATGGAATTCCACGACGGGCGCGTTCAGCCGTAGCGCGGCGTCGAGCTGCCGTTCGCTCGCTTCGATGAAGAGCGACACACGAATGCCGGCATCCTGTAATTTGCCGACAATCGGCGCGATGGTGTTGTGCAGGCCCGCCGCATCCAGCCCGCCTTCGGTCGTGCGCTCCTCTCGCTTTTCGGGCACGATGCAGGCAGCATGCGGCTTATGCGCGAGCGCGATGTCGAGCATTTCATCGGTCGCCGCCATTTCCAGGTTGAGCGGCAGGTCGGTCGCTTCCTGGATGCGGCGCAGATCCTCATCGCGGATATGGCGGCGGTCCTCTCGCAGGTGGGCAGTGATGCCATCACCGCCACAACGCGCCACGATCTCGGCAGCGCGCACTGGATCGGGGTGGTCGCCGCCGCGCGCATTGCGGATGGTGGCGACGTGATCGATATTTACACCGAGGCGGAGCTGGTGGGTCATGCGCGCGCTCCGCAAACTGCTGCGGACAATACCGAATGGCTCATCCCGCCGGTGTCCCACGGCTCACCAAAAGAGAAATCCGCATCATGGACGACCATGGCAAGCGCGATGTCGCGTTCCGGAACGATGAAATTGCGCACTTCGTAAGCCCCTATGTCGCCGCGACGTTCGACGATCCGCGTGGGGGTATCGCAGCCATCCAGCGGAAGCTCGTACACCCACTGGCCCAACGCCATATACCCCATTTGCGGATCGCTATCCCACATTAGCTCGCGGCTTTCACCGGACAGCAGGCGACCGTCGAGCAGCGCGCGGTCGAAAGCGATCATGTCGTGAAGCGAACCCAGGAGTGCGCCAGAAGCACCGAAGCGGGAGATGTCGATGGGGAAATCGGGCGCGTAATGCCGCACGCCGCGCGGGCGCCGCGCAGGCAATTGCATTTGCGGAAGTCCCGCTTCGCGGAAACGTGCGTTCACGAGCCCTGCAAGGGGTTGACCGGTCACCGCCTCCAGCAGCGCGCCCAGAACGATGTAATCGCAATTATTGTACGTCCATCCCTCCGCCACCGCTTCACCGCGATCGGCCAGACACCAATCCACGCCGTGGTCTCCGGTGGAGTAGAAATCGGGGATGCCGTTGGCGTCATCGGGTGTATCGTCCGGATTGCGCAAGCCGGACTGGTGCCGCAGCAACTGCCGGACGGTCGGCGAACCGGCATCGGGAGAGGCAGGAAAAGGTAGATAGGACACCGCCAGTGCATCAAGCGCAACCCTGCCGCGCTCCACTTCCTGCATGACCAGCGTGGCGATCACCTGCTTGGTGACCGAAGCCCATGGCCAAATGTTGCCTTGGGCGTGGCCGTCACCGCAACTCTCGGCAGTGCGAAGCCAGTAATTCATGCCCTCGCGATAGAGCATGGCCTCGCCGGGAAAGTCCTCACCAAGGGCTGCGATCGCTTCGGACATGAAAGGCGGCGGTTCATCGACCCGCTCCTCGTCGCCGAGCACATGCACAGGATTGATCGCACAGGCCTGCGCTGGCGTTGCCGCGCCAAACGCGCCGGACAACACGGCGAGAAGCGCGCAGACCGCGGCCGAGCCTTTTGTCATGCGGCGCGGCTTCCGGGCTTTGTGATTGGAATGGCGGCCAGTTCGCTGGGCACATCGTTCTCCGCATAGGTCGGGAAGTCGATGTCGATCAGCGGGAAGAAGGGCACGCCCAGATCGACCGAGCCGCTGCTGCGGTCGACCAGCGATACTTCGGCCAGCACTTTGCCACCCTCGCGCACTACGGCGGCGATAGCTTCGCGGCTGGAAAGCCCGGTCGTCACGACATCTTCCACCATCAGCACTTTCGCACCCGGTTCCAGCGCGAAACCGCGGCGCAGGTGGAATTCGCCCTCGGGTCGTTCGAGGAACATGGCATCGAGCGAAAGCGCGCGGCCCATTTCATGCCCGATGATGATGCCGCCCATGGCCGGCGACACTACGGCATCGAGCGAATCGCGAATGTCGGCAGGCAGTTTTGCTGCCAGCGCCTCTGCCAATCGGGCGGCGCGATGCGGGTTCATCAGCACGCGCGCGCATTGTAGATAGTGCCCGGAATGGCGACCGGAGGACAGTTTGAAATGGCCTTCCAGCAGGGCGCCGCTGGTGCGAAATTCGTCGAGCACTTCGTCCTGTGTCATCCGGTCTGGCTAAGCCTTTCATGTCATTGCGATGCCGCGCGATTTCCATATCGGACCAAAGGCGGCATGGGCAGGCGTGAAAAAAGTCCCTAGTTGCGCTTGAGGCATGGGGCAAGCGCGCGTATAGGCGCGCCGAGGCGGCCCTGAAGCGGCCCGATGGGCACCTCATGCCCGCGAAAGAAATGGAAAGCATCGACGACATGATTTTCGGCGCATTCGCCCGCAAGAAGTTCAACACCCTGGTCCTCGCCGCGATTGCGGCATTGGGCTTGGCGGTGCAGCCTGCCAGCGCGCAGGATTTCCGCGACAATCTTTCCGATGTCGAGACGAACCCGGCCGCGCAGGATGCTGCCGCAGCCGTGGGCGAAGATACCAGCCTGACTGCTGAAGAGACCGTAACTGACACATCCGGCTTCGACTATTACGGCCCCGAAATGATCCTGGGAGAGCCGACCGCGTCGGACGAGGACATCTGGGCCTCGATGACGTTCCAGCCGCAATATACCGACAATGGCGAATACGCATTGTGGATGCACGATGCGCTGCTTCTGCCGATCATCACGGTCATCAGCCTGTTTGTACTGGGCCTGCTGCTGTGGGTGATCGCAAAATATCGCCGTAAGGCCAATCCGGTGCCTTCCAAGACCAGCCACAATACGCTGATCGAAGTGATCTGGACGGTCGTTCCGGTCATCATCCTCGTGGTGATTGCCGTGCCTTCGATCACGCTGCTGGCACGCCAGTACCAGTCGCCGCCAGAGGATGCGATCACGATCAAGGCCAATGGCTACCAGTGGTATTGGGGCTATGAATATCCCGACAATGGCGGGTTCGAAGTCATCTCCAACATGATGCCGGAAGAAGATGCCATCGCAGCCGGTCTGCCGCCGCAGCTGGCCGTGGACAACCGTATGGTCGTGCCGGTCGGCGTGCCGCTGCGTATCCAGACATTCGGCGCCGACGTGATCCACGCTTTCGGTATCCCGTCGCTGTGGTTCAAGCTCGACGCCGTGCCCGGCCGCATCAACGAAAAGATGCTGACCATCAACGAGCCTGGCATCTATTACGGCCAGTGCATGGAGCTTTGCGGTGCGCGTCACGGCTATATGCCCATCGCCATCGAGGCGCGTCCGTTGGCCGAATTCAACGAATGGGTGCAGACCCAGCCCGGCGGCATGACCCGCGCGCAGATCGAGGCGCAGGCTGCATCCGAAGCGGCTGCCGAAGATGCTGCCTCTGCCTCTGCCGAAGCAGAAGATGCTGCCGACGCAGAAGACGAGGCTGAAGGCGAAGCAGAAGCAGAGGCGGATACCGCCGAAGCCGACGCCGCCTGATTTTTACGAATACGTTTAGACTAGGGTACTGACGATCATGGCTACCACAGCTGAAGGCTTCCCGGCTCACGACGGCGACAAGACGGCGCATGGCGGACATCACCACGATGCCGACCACAAGCCAGGCTTTTTCGCCCGCTGGTTCATGTCGACGAACCACAAGGACATCGGCACGCTCTACCTGATCTTCTCGATCATTGCGGGTGTGATCGGCGGTGCCATTTCCGGCCTGATGCGTGCGGAGCTTGGCGCTCCCGGCCTGCAGGTGATGGGCGATGTCGTCAATTTCCTGGGCGGCGACGGCGCAAGCTTCGACCAGCAGGGCCATATGTGGAACGTGCTGATTACGGCGCACGGCCTTATCATGGTGTTCTTCATGGTCATGCCTGCCATGATCGGCGGTTTCGGAAACTGGTTCGTGCCGCTGATGATCGGCGCGCCGGACATGGCCTTCCCGCGCATGAACAATATCAGCTTCTGGCTGACGGTGGTGGGCTTCCTCTCGCTGTTGTTCTCGCTCTTCGTGCCCGGCGGCACGGGCTATGGCGCGGGTGTCGGCTGGACGGTCTATGCACCGCTTTCAACGACGGGCTCCGTGGGTCCGGCAGTCGATTTCGCGATCTTCTCGCTGCACCTTGCAGGTGCCGGCTCGATCCTCGGTGCGACCAACTTCATTACCACCATCTTCAACATGCGTGCCCCCGGCATGACGCTGCACAAGATGCCGTTGTTCGTATGGTCGGTGTTGGTGACCGCCTTCCTGCTGCTGCTGGCTCTGCCGGTGCTGGCCGCGGCCATCACCATGCTGTTGACGGACCGCAATTTCGGCACGACCTTCTTCAACCCCGATGGCGGTGGTGACCCGGTTCTCTACCAGCACCTGTTCTGGTTCTTCGGCCACCCCGAAGTGTACATCATGATCCTGCCGGGCTTCGGCATGATCAGCCAGATCGTCGCGACCTTCAGCCGCAAGCCGGTGTTCGGCTATCTCGGCATGGCCTATGCCATGGTCGCGATCGGTGTTGTCGGCTTTATCGTGTGGGCGCACCACATGTATACGGTCGGCCTCGACGTGAACACGAAGATGTATTTCACTGCCGCGACAATGGTGATCGCCGTGCCGACGGGTATCAAGATCTTCAGCTGGATCGCCACCATGTGGGGCGGCTCCATCGAGTTCAAATCCCCGATGGTTTGGGCCATGGGCTTCATCTTCCTGTTCACCGTCGGCGGCGTGACCGGCGTGGTGCTCGCCAATGGCGGCATCGACGACAACCTCCACGACACCTATTACGTGGTGGCGCACTTCCACTACGTGCTGTCGATGGGTGCAGTCTTCTCGATGTTCGCGGGCTGGTATTACTGGTTCCCCAAAATGTCCGGCCGCTGGCACTCGGAATTCCTAAGCCACCTGCATTTCTGGACGTTCTTCGTGGGCGTGAACATCATCTTCTTCCCGATGCACTTCCTCGGCCTGCAGGGCATGCCGCGCCGCTATCCCGATTTCACACCGGCGTATGCTTACTGGAATGAGATCGCGACCTTCGGCTACGCCATCATGGCAGGCTCGATGCTGATCTTCTTCGCGAACATCATCTACGCCTTTACCGTGGGCAAGCGTGCAGCCGCCAACTACTGGGGCGAGGGCGCGACGACGCTGGAATGGAGCCTTTCCAGCCCGCCGCCGTTCCACCAGTTCGAAACGCTGCCGGTGATCGAAGAACACCACACGCCGGACGATCACATCAGCGACAAGCCTGCGACTGCATAAGCAGCGCGGCTCTCGCCTGACAAAAACCGGGAGGGGGCGCGCCAGAAATGGCGTCGCCCCCTTCGTCAAACAGGAAACCGTAACCGCCCGTGTCCACCGCTGCCCCCACCACCACCCCATTGCCCGCCGAGTGGCGCGATTTCTTCGCGCTGACGAAGCCGCGGGTGATGAGCCTTGTGGTCTTCACGGGGCTTGCCGGATTGCTGGCGGCTCCCGGTAGCATCCATCCGGTGCTCGGCTTCACCGCCGTGCTGTGTATCGCGATGGGCGCAGGCGGCGCGGCGGCGCTCAACCAGTGGTGGGAAGCCGATCTCGACGCGAAGATGAAGCGCACCCACCAGCGCCCGCTGCCCGCAGGGCGGATGGATCGCGGCGATGCGCGCGATTTCGGGCTGGTACTGTCGGGCTTTTCGGTGATGATCATGGGGCTCGCCATTCACTGGCTTGCCGCGATTATCCTGGCGATCAGCATTGTCTATTACGCCGTCATCTACACTATGTGGCTCAAGCCGCGCACGCCGCAGAACATCGTCATCGGCGGCGGGGCAGGGGCCTTTCCGCCGCTGATTGGCTGGATCGCCGTCACCGGCGAAATCACGCTGATGCCGGTGCTGCTGTTCGCGATCATCTTTATCTGGACGCCGCCGCATTTCTGGGCGCTCGCCCTGTTCGTGAAGACCGATTACGCCGAGGCCGGCATTCCGATGATGCCGGTGGTCGCGGGCGAGAAGTCCACGCGCCGACAAGTGTTGGCCTATTCCGTCCTGCTTCTCGCCACAGCCATGGTGCCGTGGGCCATCGGTGAAACCGGCCCGATTTATGGCATCAGCGCGCTTGTCCTTTCCGCCATCTTCGTCGCGCTTTCGGTGCCGGTCGGCTTGCGCTCCAGCCAGCCCGAGGACGGCATGAAACCCGAAAAGCGGCTCTTCGCTTTTTCCATACTGTACCTTTTTGCCCTGTTCACTGCCCTTGTGATCGACCGTATGGTGCTGGCATGACCCCTGACGACCAGAAAGAAATCGAACGCCGCCGCAAGGCCCGCAATGCCGTCTTCGGCCTGCTGCTGCTTGGCTTCGTGGTGTTGCTGTATGCGATCACCATTGTGAGGATCGGCGACTGATGGCCAGCCAACCTCTCGAAGCGCAAAACCGCAAGACGATGCTGATCGCCTTCGGCATCGCGGCGGGCATGCTGGGCATGGGCTATGCTGCCGTGCCGCTTTACGATCTGTTCTGCCGCGTGACGGGCTTTGGCGGCACAACGCAGGTCGCTAGCGAAGCCGATGCAGACCTTGCCGCGCGCATGGCAGCAAGCGCGGGCGGGGCGACCTATTCCATCCGGTTCGACAGCAATACGGCGCGCGACATGCCGTGGGATTTCACGCCAGTGCAGCGGACCGATACCGTCGCCATCGGCCAGCGCGACATGGCGTTCTACATGGCGCGCAACACGTCGGACGAGCCGATCACCGGCACGGCCACTTTCAATGTGGAGCCCGAACAGGCAGGCCGCTATTTCCACAAGATCCAGTGCTTCTGCTTCATCGAGCAGACGCTGCAGCCGGGCGAAGAGATCCGCATGCCCGTGCTTTATTATGTCGATCCGGCGGCGCTGGACGATCGGAACATGCAAGGGGTGGAGCAGATCACCCTCTCCTACACCTTCCACCGCATAGACGAACCCACCGAAACAGGCCTCTAAGCCTCTGGACCAAGCGGGCGCCGGGCGTTAACAGGCCCATCAATACCAAGGATCAGGACGAGAATCATGGCAGGTGCCAAGAACCACGACTTTCACATCCTAGCCCCCGACATCTGGCCGATCGTCGGTGCGTTCTCCGCGCTGATCTTCACCAGCGGCATGGTGCTGATGATGCACGATGACTATTTCGGCGATGCCTGGCGCATCGTGCTGGGTCTGGGAATTGCCGGCCTGATCGCCACCTTCTGGGGCTGGTTCGCCAAGGTCGTGAACGAGGCCGAAGGCGGCGATCATACACCCGTCGTGCAGCTGCACATGCGTTACGGCATGATCCTGTTCATCGCGTCCGAAGTCATGTTCTTCGTCGGCTGGTTCTGGGCTTGGTTCGATTTCGCGCTGTTCCCCGCGCCGCTGGAAATGGTGGACGAAGGCATCTGGCAGAACCTGATCGGCCAGGAAGGCGCGGCTGCGCTGGTGCAGTTCCCGCCGGACGGCATCGAAGTGCTGCCGGCTTTTGAGCTTCCCCTGCTCAATACGCTGATCCTGCTGTGCTCCGGCACTACGGTGACCTATGCGCACCACTCCCTGATCAATGGCGACCGTGAAGGTCTGAAGAAGGGCCTGTGGTACACCATCGCGCTTGGCGTGCTGTTTACCGCCATCCAGGCTTACGAATACAGCCACGCGGCCTTCGGCTTCGGCGGCAACACCTATTCCAGCGCCTTTTATATGGCGACCGGTTTCCACGGCTTCCACGTCCTGGTCGGCACGATCTTCCTGATCGTGTGCCTCGCGCGCACCTATAAGGGCCACTTCACACCGCGCCAGCACTTCGGCTTCGAAGCGGCGGCTTGGTACTGGCACTTCGTCGACGTGGTGTGGCTGTTCCTCTTCGTGACCGTTTACGTCTGGGGCGGCTGGGGCGCGACCGTTCACTAGGTTCGTGACGAAAATCGCAGATTTTTCGAAGGGGCGGCCCGCACTCAGCGCGGTCGCCCTTTCCTTTGTCGAGGATAGGTCATGAGCGCGCGCCGCATCCCGATTATCGCCACGATCATCGTGGTCGCCGCGGCGGCGGTCATGGTGGTTCTTGGCTTCTGGCAGCTGGATCGCCGGGAAGAGAAGGCGGCGCAGATCGCGCAATACGCCGTCGCAGCGGACCTGCCGACGATAGAGCGTTTTCCCGATGCGGCGCTGTTTCGCGATCCTTCGCGTTTCGAGAGCCTGCTTTTCCGGACCGTGCGGATGGACTGCAGCAATGCGCGGCGATGGCGCGGCGTGGCGGGGCGCAGCGAAAATGGCCATTCCGGTTATGCGCACAGATACCTCTGCCAGCAATCGCCCTTCGGCATGAATGGCGAGCCCGACCCGGACAGCCCCGATATCCATGCCACTATAGGCTGGTCGCGCGGGCCGCAGGAGCCCGAATGGTCGGGCGACGTCGTGATCGGCGTTCTCGCCCCTGCGGGCGATGATTACGAGGTGGTTCTGACCCAGCCGCAAGCTGGGTTGGAGGCGCTGGCTCGCCCCGATCCGGGCGACCTGCCTAATAACCATCTCGCCTATGCCGGGCAGTGGTTCTTCTTCGCGCTGACATCGCTTGTCATCTACTGGCTCGCCCTGCGCCGCCGCTGGCGCGACCAAGGCTGACTGCGCGCTCGCGAAACACTGCTTTCTTGCGAGGTCCGGCGCGCCAAGCTACCCGCCGGAATGCTATGCGATACATCTCCACCCGCGCCGATGCACCGCAACTCGATTTTGAAGGCGTAACGCTGGCAGGCCTTGCCAGCGATGGCGGACTGTATCTGCCCGAAGAATGGCCAAGTTTTTCCGGGTTCGAGATCCAGCAAATGTCCGGCCTGACCTATGTCGAGCTGGCAGTGCGGGTGATGACACCTTTCGTCGAGGGCAGCCTGTCCGAGAGCGAACTGCACGACCTGTGCGAGAAAGCCTATGGTCGTTTCGCCCACCGCGCCGTTACCCCGCTTGTGCAGCTCGACCACCAGCATCACCTGCTGGAGCTGTTTCATGGTCCGACGCTCGCCTTCAAGGACGTGGCGCTGCAATTGCTCGGCGGCCTGTTCGAGCATTTCCTTTCTAAAACCGATGACCACCTGACCATCGTCGGCGCGACCAGCGGCGATACCGGCAGCGCCGCGATCGACGGCGTGGCGGGGCGCGAGCGGATCGATATTTTCATGCTGCACCCAGAGGGCCGCGTCAGTGAGGTGCAGCGACGCCAGATGACCACGGTCCACGCGGACAATGTGCACAACATCGCGATCAAGGGCAGCTTCGACGACGCGCAGGCCATGGTGAAGCGCATGTTCGTCGATCCCGATATGACCGGCGATTATCGCATCGGCGCGGTCAATTCGATCAACTGGGCCCGGCTGATGGCGCAGGTCGTGTATTACTTTGCCGCCGCGCTGCAATTGGGCGCGCCCAGCCGCAAGGTCGCCTTCAGCGTACCGACGGGCAATTTCGGCGACGTGTTTGCAGGCTATGTCGCGGCGAAAATGGGCCTGCCGATAGAGCGGCTGATCGTGGCGACGAATGTCAACGATATTATCCACCGCGCGCTCTCGACCGGCGACTATTCGGCGGGCGATGTCACGCCGACGCAATCACCCAGCATGGATATCCAGGTCAGCTCCAATTTCGAGCGACTGCTCTTCGATCTGGGCGGACGCGATGGTGCTGCCATCGCCGCGCAGATGCGAGGCTTCGAAGCGGAGCGGAGCATGCATCTCACCAACGCGCAGCGGGAGGGAGCGAGCGCACTCTTCGCTTCGGAAAGGGTGGACGAAGACGCGACTGCCGAGGCAATGGCGTGGGCGAAGGCGGAATGCGGCGAAGTGCTCGATCCGCACACCGCCATCGGCCTTGCCGCAGCGCGCAAGGCGGGCGTGGGGCCGGGCATCCCGGTGGTGACGCTGGCGACGGCGCATCCCGCGAAGTTTCCCGATGCGGTAGAAGCGGCAACCGGGATCCGGCCAGAGCTGCCGGAGAGGGTGGGCGACCTGTTCGAGCGGGAGGAGCGCTACACGGCTTTGCCGGGGGATTACGAGGCCGTGCGTGACTTCATCCGCGAGCATGCTACGCGGAGCGCCTGATGGCGAAACTGGTGCGCGAACCCGTGGTGATGGAAGGCGAGGGCTGGGACGGCTATCGCCTGCTGGATAGCGGCCATGGTCGCAAGCTTGAAAGCTTCGGTCCGCATCGCTTCATCCGTCCCGAACCGCAGGCCATGTGGACCCCGCGCCACGGCGGCGATGGCTGGCAGGCCGATAGCGAATTCATTCCGGGCTCGGACGAGGATGGCGGCGGTCGCTGGACGCCCGCCCCGCATTTGCCCGAAGGCGGCTGGCCCGTAAGCTGGGACGATGTGAGCTTCACCGCGCAGCCTACGCCGTTTCGTCACCTCGCCTTCTTCCCCGACATGGCGCCGGTGTGGAACTGGATGCGCGAGCAGTTGGCAGGCCGCGAGGATGCGGAGACGCTGAACCTCTTCGGCTATACCGGCGTCGGCTCGCTCGCCCTGTCGCGCCACGGCCGCGTGACGCATGTCGATGCGAGCAAGAAATCGGTTGCGCAGGCGCGGGAGAACGCCGTGCTTTCCGGAATGGAGGACCGCCCCATTCGCTGGCTGGTGGACGATGCCGCCAAGTTCACCGCGCGTGAGGTGCGACGTGGCAATCGCTATGACGGCATCATCCTCGATCCGCCGAAATTCGGTCGCGGCCCCAAAAACGAGACGTGGCGGCTGGAGGAAGGTCTGCCCGACCTCATCCGCGATTGCCGCCAACTGCTCGATGGCAACAGCCGCTTCCTGTTCCTCACCGTCTACGCCGTGCGCATGAGCAGCCTCGCCATCGCCGGACTGGTGGAGGAAGTGTTCGCCGACCTGCCTGGCACCATCGAACATGGCGATCTCGCCATCCGCGAAGAAGGCGAAAACGGCCGCCTTCTCCCCACGGCGATTTTCGCGCGGTGGAGTGCTAAGGGATGATGCGCGTCATTGCAGCAGCATTGCTGAGCCTGCCACTCGCAACGCCGACTCACGGGCAGGAGTCAGACCAAGATGCGCGCTTCGGCTCGCTTCGCCTGTGCGCCGATACCGTGACTGATGCGCGTATCGAACAGGACGAAGCTTCCGGTCAGATGCTCCTGCTGCTGACATTCTCGCCCGAAGCGGCGGCGAAAGTTGCCGAGATGACCACAGCGGCCATCGGAGACGTTATTGTTCTGCGCTTGGCCGACGAAATCATTTCCGAACCGAGGGTCTACGAGCCGATACTTGGAGGCGAGTTGCAGGTTTGGGGCACAGAAATCGAAACGATGGAGCGCTTGCTGCCGGCGGTAAGGGAAGCCTGCCCGGCTGCCTGACGCCTCCTATTCGGCCGTCTGCAACTCCGCCATGAAGCTACGGATGCGGTCGGCATTATAGCCCAGATCGCTGCCGCCCACCTGGCTGACCGAGCGCATGTCCACCCGCGTGCTGCCATCGGCGATGGCGGTCGCTTCCACCAGCACATCGTCCTTGAAGCGGATGAAGCCTGCATAGGCGACGGCTTCCAGACGGCCCGCTTCGGGATCGAATTCGACAATGTCCCAGCCTCGCTCTTCGGCGATGGCGCGGGCATCGGCGATCACCAGTTCGGGCAGCTTGTCGATGATGACCGGGCCGAGCGTCGGATAGCCCTCGCGGTGCGCGGATTTCCAAGCTTCCTCGCTGCCTTCGAACTGGTCGAGATTGTCCTCGCGCAGCGTGATGGCGCTGAATTGCGGCGGATCGTCGATATCGGTGGTCACATCATGCAGGAAAGGCGCGCTCTGCGCAGGGCGCAGCACCATGACGTAGAAAATGCCGACCATCGCGAGGCCCACCACCAGCGCGCCTGCGGAGCGGCGACGGCCGCGGCTTTTCAGGATGTATGCCAGCAACAAGCCGACCAGGCCTATCACCGCCGATGCCCCGGCGATGTAAGTCGCGTAGACATACCATTGGAAGCCGGTCAGCTTGCCGATCACGCCGTAGCGCGCGAGGGTCAGCATGATGAGCGCGATGGCGACGGCCAGAAGCGCTCCGCCCAGTGCAAAGGCGCCGATATAGAAGCTGGCGGTGCGCTTTTTCGCAGCCGTGTCGCCAGTCGCGGTCGCAGTCGGGGTTGCGGTGGTCTCGGTCGTCGTCGGCTCGCTCATCGCGGCTCTCCTGTGAAATTCGCTGTGCCAGCCATGGCGGCGGGCGGCTATCCGGTCAATGGCGCAAGGCGAGGCGCGGCTTGGCTTGCCATGCGGAGCGAGCGCGGTATTGCATGCACCATGGCCGACAGCCTCCATCTCGAACTCGCCGATTTCGTGCATGACGTGCACACCGGCATCTATTCGGAAGAAACCGGCAAGCCGCAGCCGCTGCGCTTCACCGTGCGGGCGAAACTGAAGGCGCTAGATCGCTACGATCCCGATACGCCGCTGGAGCAGTCCAAGAATTACATGGATTTGAAATTCGCTTGCTCCGAAGCGCTCGGCACGCGGCATTACAAGCTGATAGAAGCGGTGGCGGACCATGTTTGCGAGACGCTGTTCCTGCAGGACGAGCGGCTGGAAGAGATCAGCGTCAAGATCGTGAAGCTGGCTCTGTCAGAGGCGGATGAGCAGATCGGCATCACGCTGGTGAGGGAACGGCGCTGATGGCGCTGGTGCGCATCGTAGCCCGCGACCTGCCCGATACGCCGCTCGATGCCGCCGCCGCTTTCCATTCGCGCATCGTGCCGCAAGTGCGCCGCCAGTCCGGCGCCGATATAGCCGTGCTGCTCGACCATGCAGACCATGCTCATGACAGCTGGCGCAAAGCCGCCATCGAGGAGCTTGCGCGCGAGGCTGCGCCGTGCCGCCTCAACGCCGTGATAGGGCCCGATGGCGAGGCTTGCGATGCGGTATGCGCCTTCCTCGATAGCGCGCCCGGTGTAACCGCGCAGCTCTTTACGACGGATGACGCGGCATGAGCTGCCAGCGCCCCCTGATCGACGCCTTTGATCGCCGCATCACCTATCTGCGCCTTTCAGTGACGGATCGCTGCGACCTGCGATGCGCCTATTGCATGCCCGAGCGCATGCAGTTCTTGCCGAAGAAAGAGGTCCTGAGCCTCGAAGAGCTGTATCGTCTCTCGCTTGCCTTCGTCGAGCGGGGCGTGACCAAAATCCGCCTGACCGGCGGCGAGCCGCTGGTGCGCCGCGACATGATCGATCTGGTACGCGCGCTGGGCCGCAGGCTGGGAGACGGTCTGGACGAGCTGACTCTTACGACCAACGGCACCCGGCTGGCGGAGTTTGCCGGGCCGCTGTTCGAAGCAGGCGTGCGGCGCGTGAATGTCAGTCTGGATACGCTCGACAGTGAACGGTTCGAAACGCTTTCGCGGCGCGACCGGCTGGACGATGTGATGCATGGCATCGCGGAGGCGCAGCGCGTGGGGCTTTCTGTCAAAATCAACACTGTCGGATTGAAGGGCATCAACGATGTCGAAATTCCGGCACTCGTCGAGTGGGCGCACGGTGCGGGCCACGACATGACGCTGATCGAGGTCATGCCGCTGGGTGAAGTGGATGGCGAGCGCGTGGACCACTATCTGCCGCTGACCGAGGTGCGAGAGCAGCTGGAGCAGCGCTTCACCCTGACTGACAGCACATATCGTACCGGCGGGCCTGCGCGCTATGTGCGCGTGGAGGAAACGGGCGGGCGGCTGGGCTTCATTACCCCGCTAACCAACAATTTCTGCGCCAGCTGCAACCGCATCCGCGTGACCGCGACGGGCCAGCTTTATGCCTGCCTCGGCGGCGCGGAAAAGGTGGACCTGCGCGCCGCCATGCGCTCCGATGCGCCGGAGGAGAACCTCGCCGCCGCGCTGGACGAGGCGATGCGGATCAAGCCCGAACGCCACACTTTCCGCATCGCGCCCGGCGAAGCACCGGCGCAGCCGCGGCATATGTCGATGACGGGCGGATGATGGCGATTACCATCGTCTTTCTCGGCAAACTTGCGGACCATGCGGGCGAGCCATCGCGCGAAGTGCCCGCTCCGCTCGATTGGGCACAACTGCTTGCCAGTCTCGAACCCGATCTGGCCCAGGCCGTGACTGCCGATACGGTGCGGATTGCTGTGAACGGCACCTTGCTGGCCGACAAAACCGCCCTCGACGCGAAAGACGGTGCGGAGATCGCGCTGCTGCCGCCCGTCAGCGGCGGCTGACATGGCGCGCGACATTGCCCTGTTGGAGAAAGGCTTCTCAGCCGGAAAGACGCTGGGCCTGTTCGCCAAGGCGCATCCGGAGGCGGGCGCGATTGCCAGTTTCGTCGGCAAGGTGCGGCCCGATGGCGACGTGAAAGTCCTCCACCTCACCCATTACGCACCGCTCACACTGCCTGGCATGGAAACCCTTGCCGAGGCGGCGAGCGAGCGCTGGCCGCTCGATGGCCTGCTAATGCATCACCGCATCGGCCATATGCGCCCTGGGGCGCCCATCGTCCTGGTCGCTGCTGCCGCCGCGCACCGCCGCGCCGCCTTCGATGCGGTCGATTTCTGCATGGACCACCTCAAGGCGCGCAGCTGGTTCTGGAAACGCGAGAAGCGCTCCGATGGCTGGCACTGGATCGAACCGCACGCCGACGATTACGCGCATATGGAAAATTGGGACGTTTGATCCAGATCAAGGCGGCATCGCGCGATTCGGCCTAATCCTTCTCTCACAGGAAGAAGGAGACCGGCCATGGCCGAGCGTATTACCAAAGAGCAGATTATCGAATTCGCCGATGTTGTGGAGGCTCCGCGCCCCGCGCATGAGGTGGACCGCACGTTCGAATTGCCGACCGGCCTCTACGCCGCGACCGTCGGGATTTTTCTCGCCTATATCGCCCTGATGGCGACCGGCTTCAGCCACCCGGAAATGATTCTGCCGACCGCCATCTTCGTGCTGTTCGTGGTCGCCGGCTTCGGCGTCCCTGCCATCTGGACGCGGCTCAACCCGGCCACGCGCAGCAAGGCGATCACATGGGGCCGCTTCCGGCAGGATGGCATCATGACCGGCAGCGGCCACAGCACGGCAGGTGCCGCCACGGTGCAGGTGCTGATCCTGCCTATCCTTATCTTCCTGTGGGGAGTGGCGGTGGTCACCATCGCCGCACTGGTCTGAAAACCGAACAACGGATCAGACCAGATCCTCCAGACGCGCGGGGTCGACCAGTTCGATCCCGCGCGTTCCGTTGCGCCTGATCGTGCCCTCGCGTTCCAGCGTGGTGATGGCGCGGCTGACGGTTTCGATGGTGAGGCCGAGCATGCTGGCCATCTCGCCGCGCGTGATCGGCAGCTCGAAAGTCCGCGCCGGATGGCAGGGCGATGTGCTGGCAGCCTGCGCCAATGCCAGCAACAGGCCGCCTACCTGGTCTTGCGCGCTGCGGCCCGAGCCGAGGCTGAGCAGCATGCGCGAGCGGTGCAGGTCTTCCTGCGAACGGCGGAGCAAAGCGCGCAAGAGTTCGGGATGCCGTTCCAGCGCGGCTTCCATATCGGCCTTTGCGAATATGCATAGGCGGGACTTGGTGAGGGCCACGACATCGTGCGAAGTGAAGGGCGAGAACATTTCGCCGATAAAGCCCGAGGGATGAATCAGCGCGAGAATGCGTTCATGCCCGTCGGCATCGTGACTGGTGACTTTCAGCGCGCCCGTCAGCAGCGTGGCGCACACAGTATCGGCCTCGCCAGCCGCGAAAAGCACCTCACCGCGGGAGAGTTCTCGTGTGCGTCCCGCGCGCGCCAGCTTTTCGCGGTCTTCTTCGGAAAGCACGGCGCAGGCCGCGCTGTCGCGCACCGGGCAGGTGGCGCATTCCAGCGTCATTGCGCCAGATTGGCGAGCAGAGCTTCGATTACGGCGTTCTGCTCGACCACCTGTGCATCCACTTCGTTGCGAGCCGCATCGATCGGCGCCACGGCCACTGCGTCGGTCATGGCGGCGACATACAGCCGGTCGAGATCGGCCAGCGCGATCATCGCTTCGCTGCGGCTGCTTTCCAGCCCGGCAATGGCGACTTGCGCGACGCTCCACGCCTCGCTGCCGCGCGCTGCGCCCGATGCGCGCTGGGCGCGGGTGCGGGCGGCGGGGACGGCTTCGGTAAATTCGGCATGGGCGGCCCGCGCACGGGCCAGCAGGCTGTCGATATCGGCGACTGCTTCGGGCGTAAGAGCAGGCGGTTCGGGCGGCGGGGCCGGTTCAAACGTGCCGTTAAGCCGCTCCACATCGCGAATGGCAAGAGAGGGGTACTCTCCCTCAGGCGCAGCGCACGCGCCCAGCATGGCGATCAGCGCGAGTGGAGCGAGGCGATTGGCTTGCATCATCGTGCCTCTTCCCTACCTTTGCCCAGCAGGGCTTTCCAGAGTGCTTTTTGGTCGCGATTTCGCCAAGCTTGCGGTTGACAGCCCCAAGAGCTTGGCCTAACGGCAGCGCTCTTTCCGGTGCCCTGTGGGCGCCTTTTTTGTCGTTGCCTCGAATCGGCTGCTGTCGGGACGAGGGGTAAAGACACCAGAAGAAACGGATTTGAGCACCATGTTCGCAGTAGTGCGCACGGGCGGCAAGCAGTATCGCGTCGCCGAAGGAGACAAGATCGCAGTCGAGAAGCTGGCGGGTGAAGCCGGTGACTCGGTCACGCTGGGCGATGTTTTGCTGGCCGGTGACGGCGGCGACATGGCCGATGCCGCCAAGGTAACGGTTTCGGCCGAGATCATCGCGCAGGCGAAGAGCGAGAAGGTGACGGTTTTCAAGAAGCGTCGCCGTCATAATTATCGCCGCAAGAACGGCCACCGCCAGCAGATGACCCTGCTGCGCATCACGGCCGTGGGCGAAGGCAAGAAGGCGCCGGCCAAGAAGGCTGCTGCCAAGAAGGACGAGACCGAAGCCAAGGCTGCTCCCAAGAAGGAAGCTGCCGAGAAGAAGGCTCCGGCCAAAAAGCCTGCCGAAAAGAAGGCCGCTCCCAAGAAGGAAGCTGCTGAGAAGAAACCCGCCGCCAAGAAGGCCGCGCCCAAGAAGGTCGCTGCCACCAAGAAGTCGGCTGACAAGAAGTAAGACCGCAATTGCGGCACGAATACGGAGCAAGACACAATGGCACATAAAAAAGCTGGTGGTTCATCGCGTAACGGTCGCGACTCAGCCGGTCGTCGCCTTGGTGTGAAGAAGTTCGGCGGTCAGCACGTGATCGGCGGCAACATTATCATGCGTCAGCGTGGCACGAAGGTCTATCCAGGCGTCAATGTCGGCATTGGCAAGGACCACACGCTGTTCTCGCTCGTCGAAGGCGTCGTGCGCTTTCACGATGGCAAGCTTGGCCGCAAATATGTGTCAGTCGATGCCATGGCAGAAGCAGCCGAATAACCGGATGAACCGATAAAGGGGCTCATCCACCGGGATGGCCCCTTCCGGACCTCACAAGAGAACCGGAAAATTGGAAGGAGATGGGGCCGCCCCGTCTCCTTTTTTGATTCTCCTTCTGTTCTGTTCGGCGGCCCACTGGAGGCGGGCTCCCGTTCGAAGGGGAGAGAGACGATGTTCATACGTACCGATCGGCTGTTCCTGCGGCCTGCCTGGAGCGAGGATGCTGCAGCGATACTGGACGGCATTGCCGAGCGCGAAATCGTTCGCAACCTGGCCCGCGCACCGTGGCCCTACGAAATGGACGATGCGCGTGCCTTCGCAAGTATCGCACAGGACCCGCGCGTGCCGCATTTCCTCATCCATCTTCCCGATGCGGGCGTTATCGGCTCGGTCGGCTTCGGCTTGGATGGCGAGGATGTGGAGATCGGATACTGGATCGCCCGTGCCTATTGGGGGCAGGGTATTGCAACCGAAGCGGGGCGCGGCCTGCTCGCCATCGGGCGCATGCTCGGCCACACCCGCCTCGTCGCCGGCCATTTCGCGGACAATCCTGCATCGGGCGCGGTCTTGCGAAAACTGGGTTTTCGCGCCACGGGCTCGGTCGTGATGCGCCACAGCCTCGCGCGTGGAGGTGACGCTCCGCTGGTGCAGTATGCCTGCTCTCTGACAGAGGAACGCTGATCTTTCGAGCTGTCGTGCGCCGCCTGATACGGGTGGCGCGCCATTTCTCTCAGAAGGCGATGCGAATAGCGCCTATTCGGCAGGTATGGCCGCCAGGTTGGCATCCTGAAAGGGGCTATCGTATTTGGCGATCAGCGCGCGGTCGTCATGGTCCCAAGGGTGGAAGCCGGGCCGGAAATAGCTGAGCCATGCCGGAAAGATTCGCCGCAGCAGGCCCGGTTTGCCCGTGAGATACGCGAATAGCTGCCAGCGCGCGCGCCAGCCGGTCAGCCCGTCCTGCGCCATCAGTTCCAGCGAATCGCGCACGCGGTTGCTGATAAACCGCTTGCTGGTGCGCAGCATGACGAGGCAGCGCACGAGGTATCGCTTGCGGTCCGACCAGTTGCGCGTCGCGTGCAGCCAGGTGTCGAAAGCGACGCCTTTGTGCTCGATCTCTTCCACGGCATGCCAGCGCCACAATTCCGGATCGCCAATGCCATCGGAGGTAAGACTGTCGGGCTCGGACAGGAAACGATGCGCGATAATGGCGGTGAAATGCTCCAGCGCCATGGTGACGGCCAGCTGCACCATTGGCGGCTTTGCCAGCGCCTCGTCCACGAGGGCGGCGATGCGGGCATCGACGATGCGCGTGTCATAGCCAGCCTCGCGCGCCAGCTTGTTGAAAGCAAGGTGCTCGCGGCTGTGGTTGACTTCCTGCTGGATGAAAGCGCGGATTTCCCGCTGCAAGCGGGCAGGCGCATCGTCGCGGAAATGCTTCACCGCGGCGATGAACATCGCTTCGCCGCGCGGGAAAGAGGAGGACAGTGCGAGAAACCAGGCGGCGGCCACCGGATCGTGACCCTTTTGCCGCGTGGTGTCGCGACCGAAGCGATAGTCGCGCACGGTGATAGGCACGTCGTGCGGGCTTGCTTTGCGATGGCTGTTTGCAGACATGATCGCTTTCCGAATAGAACGTCCCAATAGACCGTCTTTGTCGAAGCGTATGTGAATGAAACTTACATCACTGTCAATAAGGAAACCGTGACAGGTGGCCACGAGAAAACGTCTCAGTCCCGAAGAAAGCCGCGCACAGGCGCTGGAAGCCGCGCGCCAATTGCTGATCGAGGCGGGGCCGCAGGCTGTCACGTTGAAAGCCGTGGCCGGGCGCATCGGGCGCACTCATGCAAATCTGCTGCATCATTTCGGTAGCGCCGCGGGCCTGCAGAAAGAGCTGGGCAAGCACCTCGGCCAGACCGTGTGCGATACCATCGCCGATGCCGTGCGCGCAACGCGGGCGGGAATCGGCAGCGTACGCGAAGTGGTGGACCTGACATTCGATGCTTTCGGCCCCGAAGGCGGCGGCGCGCTGGCGAGCTGGATGCTCGCCTCGGGCAATGAGGATGCGCTCGATCCCATCGTGGAAGCGGTGCACCGCGTGGTGCACGATCTTGCGCCTGAAGAGGCCGCGCATGGCGACAATCCGCGCATGCACGAAACCACGTTTACGCTTGTGCTGCTGGCCATGGGCGATGCCCTGCTGGGCGAGCAGCTGGCCGATTCGCTACAAGTGCGCCGCTCCGTTGCGCGCGACCGGGCCGAGGCGATGATGCGCGCAGCCTTTGAGGCGCACGGCTTCGCGGTTTAACCGCTCTCGGAAAGGTCCAGCCAGTCCGGCGCGAGCTCGTCCGGAATATCCGCCACGCGCAGGTGATCGATGGCCAGGCCGAGATCGTCATGCGCAGCCTTGCGGCGCTTTTCTTCCGATCGGTCCATTGGCACGACGATGAGCCGGCGATTGACCTTCTGCCGCCAATTCATCCGCGCCGTATTCTCCTGCCCGATATAGCACCCTTTGGTGAAGCTGACGCCGTTCAGCTCCACCGCATTGGTTTCCAGCCAGAGGATGTCGCCCAGCTCGTTGCGCCCCTCAGGCACGCCGAGCGAAAGACGATGCGCGCGGTAGGCATCGTCGATGGAGATGTCGTCTGACTGGGGAATGTCGATCCAACGATGCCCTAAGTCCTTCAGGCGGGGGTCTAGAGATACAAGCGTTGCGGGCGTCAAAGGCACCCATCTGTTCGGCAAATATCCGTTTGGTAACGCCTCCCGACTCCAAAAAACGCAACGCCTTTCGTCCACGCCGATATCGATGGCGCGGCGCAGACGGTAGAGCGAGAGGCGCTTGGCCAGCTCCTCCGCCAGCTCGGCCTCGCAATCCAGCAGCACGTCGCGGCCGTCATGCCACACCAGCATGTCGAACATGGTCTTGCCCTGCGCCGTCAGCAACGCGGCATAGAAGGGTGTCTCGCCCGCCACATCGTTGGTCAGCAGGCCTTGCAGGAAGGCGGCGGCATCCTCTTGTTCGTCGCGGGGAGATACGCGAACCACGGCGCGATTGGTGAGTTGTCCTGAAACCATGGGTGACAGATAGTCACCGCCGCCCGTAAGGAAAGACATGTCAGACGATTGGGCACCGCCCTTCCACTTCGAGCAGCTGGTTTTCGCAGGCGGCGGCATTCGCTGTTTCTGGCATGGCGGCTTTCTGGCCGTGGCGGGCAATGCGCTGCAAATGCAACCGAAACGCATCAGCTGCGTATCGGGCGGTGCGCTGTCTTCCGCTGCATGGATCGCACGGCGCGACCATAAGCTACGCCGCGTGATGGGCGAAGCCTTTGCGGGCAACGATTCGAATGTCGATGCCGATAAATCCAACTTCACGCCGCATCAGGAGATGTACCGGGCGGTGGTGGAGGAAACGCTCGATGCCGAAGCGATAGACGCTATTGCAGACGGTCCGGATTTTCAGGTCGTGCTGGGTCTGCCGCCGCAATGGGTGCCGCCGCGCATCTATGTGATGCTGTCGGGCGCGGCCTATTTTGCCGAGAAGAAGGTCCACTCTCATCCACATCTGCGCTGGCCGCGCGCTGTCGGGCTGCAACCCTTGCGCGTCGATGCGCGGCAGGCGGCGCGCGACGGCACGCTGGTGGATCTGATCTGCGCAGCGGCCACGATCCCGCCGGTGTTCGATGTTCCTGAATGGAACGGCAAGCGTGTGCTGGATGGCGGCATGTGTGACAAGGCGCCGCCGCCAGAGCCCGATGAAGGCCGCACGCTCTTCCTGATGACCAGCCTATATGACGACCTGCCGCAGAACGATCGACGCTTCTACATTCAGCCCAGCGAAGAAGTGCCTGCAGACAAGATCGATTTCAGCGAACGGTCCAAGGTCGATGAGACTTGGGACCAGGGCGAGCGCGACGCGCGAAGCTGGCTGGAAAGGCGCGGGCTGGCGGGCTAGGGCGCTCGGCATGAGCGAATCCATCACCATCCGCCGCCCTGATGACTGGCATGTCCACCTGCGTGACGGGGCCATGCTGGAAGCGGTCGTGCCTTACACCGCGCGCCAGTTCGCCCGTGCGATCGTGATGCCCAATCTCACCCCGCCCGTCACGACGGTGGCTGCGGCGCAGGCCTATCGCGAGCGGATCAGGGCGGCCGTGCCCGACGGTATGACCTTCGAACCGCTGATGACATGCTACCTCACCGACAACACCGACCCGGAAGAATTGCGGCGCGGCTTCGAGCAGGGCGTGTTTACCGCGGCCAAGCTCTATCCCGCAGGCGCGACGACCAATTCCGATAGCGGCGTGACCGATGTCACGAATATTCGCCAGGCCCTGGAGGCGATGGCCGGGATCGGCATGCCGCTATGCGTGCATGGCGAAGTGACGAGCGACGACATCGATATTTTCGACCGCGAGGCCGTGTTCATCGAGCACATCCTCGCGCCGCTGCTGGACGATCTGCCGCAGCTCAAGGTGATATTCGAGCATATCACCACCAGCGAAGCGGTGGCTTTCGTCGAGCGCGCGGGAGAGCGCGTCGCTGCCACGATCACGCCGCAGCACCTGCATATCAACCGCAATGCCATGCTGGTGGGCGGCATACGTCCGCATGCCTATTGCTTGCCCGTCGCCAAGCGCGAGGCGCACCGGCTGGAACTGCGCCGCGCCGCGACGAGCGGATCGCCCAAATTCTTCCTCGGCACCGATAGCGCCCCGCATGAGCGCCACGCCAAGGAAAGCGCCTGCGGCTGCGCGGGCATTTTCAACGCGCCCTTCGCGCTGGAGAGCTACCTCGCGGTGTTCGAGGAAGAGGGCGCTCTGGAGCATTTCGAGGGCTTCGCCTCGCTCCACGGTCCCGCTTTCTACAATCTGCCGGTGAATGAAGAGACCGTGACGCTGGAACGGCGCGCCCATGATGTGATGGACCGGATCGAGATCGCCGACACAGAGCTGGTGCCTTTCCACGCGGGGCAATCGCTCGATTGGCGTTTTGCCGGTTAGGCCGGTTTGCGCCGCGCATTGCGGATCATGTCCCAGCTGAACAGCGCGATGCCTGCCCAGATCAGGATGAAGCAGACCAGCTGCACCCTCTGCAATTCCTCGCCGAACACGGTGAGGCCGAGCACGAAAATCATGCTGGGCGCGAGGAATTGCAGCACGCCCGACACCGTATAGGGCAGGTTGCGCGCGGCATTGGCGAAGAGCAACAGCGGCGTGGCGGTCACGAAGCCTGCGCCGATAATCGCCAGCGTTTCGACCGTGTCGCGCCCGAAGGCGACGCCATCGGTTGCCGCGACCCAGCCGAGATAGCCTGCGACCAGCGGCAGCAGGATGGTCGCCTCGATCGTCAACCCGGTCAACGGACCGGCGGCGACCGTCTTTCGCAGCAAACCGTAAAAGCCGAAAGTCAGCGCAAGGCTGAGTGAGACCCAAAGGGTGGTGAGTGCACCGGTCGACAGCACGCCCACGCCGATGCCTGCCAGCACGACGGCCACGGTCTGTGCGCGCGATAGCCGCTCTTTCAGAAAGACCAGCCCCATTACCATCATCAGCAGCGGCAGGATGTAATAGCCGAGGCTGGCGGCGTAGATGTAGTTCTCCTGGATCGCCCAGATATAGATCCACCAGTTCAGCCCGATCAGCGCCGATGTGGCGAAAAGCGTCACCATCGCCTTGCCGTTGGACAGGATGGCGCGCAGCTCTGCCGACTGCTTCAGCATGGCAACCAGCGCGAGGCAGATCGGCAGGGTGAAAAGCGTACGCCACGCCACGAATTCCAGCGGCGGCACATCGTCGACCAGGATCAGGTAGAGCGGCAGCGTGCCCCAGATCGCATGGGTCGCTAGGCCGCAGGCAAGCGCTTGGCGCGTCGTAAGGGTGCGGGTGGGCATTGTGTGCGGGCGACAGCGGCTCAATGAATGACAGGCAGCAAGCATAGTTGCTGCGCGTTCAGGAATGCCGCGCTATAAGCTCCTCACGCTTGAAACATAGCGTATTCTTGAATTTACGAGATCGGTGCCATCTTCCCTGTTGGATGCACCGGATGCGCGGCTCTCTGGGTCGTGTTATGGGGGTCGCGCCAAGGCGTCCGGACTTAGCGGTTCGGACGCCTTGAACTTCTATGGCCCTAGCGATCCTTGAACCCGACGCCCACGCTGGCGCGCGGCTGCTCCAATTCCGTGCTGGTGACGGGGTAGGCGCAGTAATCCGCTGCGTAGAAAGCGGCTGGGCGATGATTGCCGGAGAGGCCGATGCCGCCGAACGGCGCGGCGCTGCTGGCGCCATTGGTCGGGCGGTTCCAGTTGACGATGCCTGCGCGGATATTCGCCCAGAAGCGGTTATACTGCTTGGGATCGCCGCCGATCAGCGAGGCAGACAGGCCGAAGCGCGTATTGTTCGCCTCTGCGATGGCGGCATCGAAGTCGTCCACCCGCACCACCTGCAGGATCGGCCCGAAGAGCTCCACATCGGGGCGCTCTGCCATATTGGTCGTGTCGATGATGGAGGGCGAGAGGAAAGGCAGGTCGCCATGCGGGCGGCGCAAATGCTTGATCGCCTTGCCGCCATTGGAAAGCAGATACAGGAAGCTCTCGGTCAGCTGGTCGGCGGTCTGGTTGTCGATTACCGGGCCCATGAAGGGCGCAGGGTCGGCAAAGGGCTCGTCCACCAGCAGGCGGTCCGTCAGCTTGGTCACCGCTTCCAGCGCCGCATCGTACATGCTGGATTTCACGATCAGGCGGCGACCCGCGGTGCAGCGCTGGCCCGCGGTGGTGAAGGCCGACTGGATGATGAGCGCGGCGGCATCCTCCAGCTTGGGCGTATCCCACAGCACGATGGGGTTGTTGCCGCCCATTTCCAGCGCGACCATCTTGCCCGGATTGCTGGCGAGCTTGCGGTTGATGGCGATGCCGACCTGCGCACTCCCGGTAAACAGCACGCCGTCCACATCCGCATGGGCGACCAGCGCCTTGCCTTCGTCAGGCCCGCCGATCAGGCACTGCACCACATCCTGCGGGATGCCGGCCTTGTGGAAGAAGCTCAGCAGCCTCTCGCCGACGGCGGGCGTCTTCTCGGAAGGCTTCAGGATGATCGCATTGCCCGCAATCAGCGCGGGCACGATGTGGCCATTGGGCAGGTGCGCGGGGAAATTGTAGGGGCCGAGAACGGCCATTACGCCATGCGGTTTGTGGCGCAATGCGGCAGAGCCTTGCAGCGCGCTGTCGAGCTTGCGCTGGCCGGTGCGCTCCGCATAGGCGGTGATGCTGATGTCGACTTTGGCCATCACGGCCTCGACCTCGGTGCGCGCTTCCCATAGCGGCTTGCCCGTCTCGCGCGAGATCAGCTGCGCGAACTCGTCCTGCTCGGCCCTCACTTCATTGACGAAACGGCGCACCAGCTCGATGCGCTTGGCCAGCGGTTCGGCGGCCCAGCCGGGCCAGGCCTTGCGCGCCCGGGCGACGTATTCATCGACGTTTCCATGCCGCTGGCGCCACAATTCCGCGCCCGTTGCAGGTTCGTAGGAGATGAGTTCGGCTGTGTCTGACAAGGCGTCCCGATCCGCGTTAATGTTCATTTTGAGCGCTACTTAGTGGCTCTAGTCCCGCAGCGCAAAGCGATGGCTAAATCTTGTGGTTAAGTTGCCGGAAAGACGGGCGGCTCGCCCAGTGCATCGCCCAAGCGGCGAAGCCTTGCGACCTTGTCGTAAAGCGGCTCCCAGTCATCGCGCTGGTCGATGGCGGACCAGATGGTTTCCACCTCGTCGATCAGCATGGATTCGGCGTGCCCTTCCGCCCAGTAATCGTGGCTGCTGCCCGTCGGTGCATAACCTCCCAGCGCTTCTGCCAGATTGCCCTCCGCCGCGCGCCCGCCGCGGTGCCGGTAGAAGAATTCGTCCGGCCCGATGCGCTGGCTGGTCATGGTCCGCTCTGCCGCATTGATGAGCGCCACGTCGCGCTCCTGCCCCTGCTGCTCGACGCCCAGCCGCCAGCAAAAGTGCCGCGCCATGGCCTGCTCGTAGAGGTCGGGAAAACGCTCCAGCGCAGCGATCAGCGGCGGGGCCTCAACCAGCGGGCGAAGGGCGATGGCGAACTGGCCGAGGTTCCAGCGGATCGCCTCTGGCTGGCGGCCGAAGGCGTATAACCCCTGATGGTCGAAATAGGCGGCGGTGAAGCCGGGCTGCCATTGCGGCAGCCAGCGCCACGGCCCGTAATCGAAGCTCTCGCCGGTGATGTTCATATTGTCGGTATTGAGCACGCCGTGGACGAAGCCTGCGACCATGTAGCTGGCGGCAAGCTCGGCAAGGCGCTCCGTCACCTGATGCATCAATTGCACGGCAGGCTCATCACGCCCCGGCGCATCTTCCGGCGGCGGAGGACCGGGATAGACGCGCAGCGCATACTCGACCAACCGCGCAAGCTCGGCCTCCTGCTCCAGCGCCATGAGCCGCTGGAAACTGCCGATGCGGATATGGCCATGGCTGAGGCGCACCATCACGGCGGATCGGGTGGGGGAAGGCTCGTCCCCGCGCTCCAGCGCTTCGCCCGTTTCGATCACGGACAGCGTCTTGCTGGTATTCACACCCAAGGCTTCCAGCATCTCGGTGGCGAGGATCTCGCGCACCGCGCCTTTCAGCGTCAGCCGCCCGTCGCCCGCGCGGCTCCAAGGCGTCGTGCCGCTTCCTTTGGTGCCGCAATCGAGCAGGCGGCCATCGCCATCCCGCATCTGCGCAAACAGGAAACCCCGCCCGTCGCCGAGGTCCGGGTTGTACACGCGGAACTGGTGGCCATGATAGCGCAGCGCCAACGGCTGCGGCAGGTTGTCGGGCAGAGGTGCGAAGCGCCCGAAATGGCGCACCCAGTCATCATCGCCCAGCATGTCGAGGCCGACGGTCTTGTCCCACCGGTCATTGCGAAAGCGCAACCGCGTCTCGGGGAAGTCTGCCGCTTCCACCGGATCGGCGAGGAAATCGGTCACCGCCTCGATCTGCGGATCGGGCGTGTATTCATGGGATTGCGGTTCGGCGCGCATATAGCCATTAGTGGCCCCTCCACCGGCCCGCTTCAAGGCGGGCATAGGGCCAAGGGGCATACCGGATCTTGAGCGACGCAGCTTTTACTGACGGATACTGGCAGAGCGATGACGGGCTGCGCCTGCATTATCGCGATTATGCAGGGCGAGACGACCGTCCGCCCATCCTGTGCATCCCCGGCCTCACCCGCAATGCCCGCGATTTCGAGCCTGTGGCGGAGGCCTTTGCCGGCGAATGGCGCGTGATATGCGTGGACCTCCGGGGCCGGGGCGAGAGCGATTATGCCAAGGATTCGGCCAGCTACACCCCAACGCAATATGTGCAGGACATTATCGCCTTGCTGGATCAGGCGCAGCTCGACAGGGTGGTGGCTCTTGGCACGTCGCTTGGCGGCATCGTCACCATGCTGCTTTCCATGAGCCATGCAGACCGCCTGGCGGGCGCGATCATCAACGATATCGGTCCGCATATCGACGATGCGGGCCTTTCGCGCATTATGGATTATGTCGGGCAGGGCCGGTCCTATCCCACGTGGATGCATGCCGCATGGGCGATGAAGGAAAGCTCTGCCGATATCTATCCGGACTATCAAACGGCGGACTGGCTGGGCTTTGCCAAGAAAGTGATGTGCGTATCGGGCAGCGGGCGCATCACGCTGGATTACGACATGAAAATCGCAGAGCCCTTCGCTGCGCCGCCACCGCAGCCTTCGGTCGATATGTGGGCCGCGCTCAAATCGCTAGAAGGCCGTCCGCTGCTGGCGCTGCGCGGGGAGCTGTCCGATATCCTGTCGGACGTTACCTTCCACCGGATGGAGCGCGAGGTCGAGGGGCTGGAAACCGTGACCGTGCCGGGCGTCGGCCACGCACCCACGCTGGAAGAACCGGTCGCGCTTGAAGCCATTGCGCGCCTGCTGGGCAAGGTCAGCGGGAAGGTTGCCGCATGAGCGCGACGCCAAAAATCCTCCACCTGCATTCCACTTTCGATCCCGGCGGCAAGGAGCTTCGCACCGTCCGCCTCATCAATGAGTGGGGTAAGGAAGTCGACCACGCCATCGTGTCGGGCGACCTCGAAAAGCGCGGCGCGGCGGCCATGCTGGGCAAGAAGGCGAAAGTCAGCTGGCCGAAATTCCCGTCGCTGCAGGGCAAGCCCACGCCGGGGCGCCTCGCCAAGCTGGGAAAGGCGATGGCGGGCTACAACCTGATCTGCACCTATAATTGGGGCGCAATCGACGCAGTGATGGCGCACACGATCTTTGCCGATACCTACAAGCTGCCGCCGCTGGTGCATCACGAGGATGGCTTCAACGAGGACGAGGCGACGCGCCTGAAGAAGCGGCGCAACTGGTATCGCAAGATCGCGCTTGGCCGCACGGCGGCACTGGTCGTGCCGTCGGCCAAGCTGGAGGATATCGCGCTCAATGTGTGGGACCAGCCGCGCACCCGCGTGCGACATATTCCCAATGGCATCGACACGCGCGCCTATGCCGCGCCGCCCAAGCGCGACATCCTGCCCCGCCTCATCAAGCACAAGGACGAGTTCTGGATCGGCTCGCTGGCGGGCCTGCGCCCGGTCAAGCAGCTGGAACAGCTGGTGCGCGCTATGGAGAGCCTGCCTGCCGAATGGCAGCTGGTAATCGCGGGCGAGGGGCCGGAGCGCGACAGGCTGCTGGCCGAGGCGGAAAAGATCGGCGTGGAAGACAGGGTGCACCTGCCCGGCTTCGTGCCGCAGCCGCAAAAGCTGGTCGGCCTGTTCGATATATTCGCGCTTTCGAGCCAGTCGGAGCAATTCCCCATTTCCGTGGTGGAAGCGATGTCTGCCGGCCTGCCCGTCGCAGCGCCGCGCGTGGGCGATATCGGCTCCATGGTCTCCAGCGAAAACGGGCCGTTTTTGGTGGATGCGGGCGATGAGAAGGCGCTTGCTGCATCGCTTGCGAAGCTTGCCGCAGACCCCGCGGGGCGCAAACGCATCGGGCAGGCCAACCGGCAGAAGGCGCGCGACGAATTCGACGAGCGCAAGATGATAGAGCGATACCGCGCCCTGTATTGGGGATTGATGCAGAAATACCCGAAAAAGGGTTGAGGCGCCGCGCAGGCGGCAGCGCCTTGGCTTCATGGGCCGTTCACCCTTACGGGGACAGGCTCCAACCCCTGATTGAAATGCGCCCAAGCCTTGCTAAAGCGCAGTCCGACCGTTCCATACACAGCGAAACAGATACGTGGCCAAACTCCCCGACATCGTCGTCAATTCCAACAAGCCGAAATCCAAAGAGCGCGATGTGGAGCAGGAAATGCTTATGCGCGAAGTGGACGAGGCCGTGCGGCAGGACGATGTCAGCGGCTTCGCCAAGAAATATGGCCTGCCGCTCGGCATCGGCGTGTTCCTGATAATCGCAGCCTTCGGCGCATACCTGTTCTTCGATGGTCGGAGCGAAGCTGAACTGGAAGACCGCTCGGTAGAGCTGGTGCAGGCGATGGACCAATTGGAAGCCGGCAATATCGACCAGGCCGACTCGCAGCTCGCCGCCCTGATGGAAGGCGAAGGCGGCGTTGCTGCCATGGCGCGGATGCAGCGCGCTGGTATCGCCTTGGAACAGGGCCGCACGGCAGACGCCGTCGCGCTGTATGACGAGGTGGCAAACGATGGCGAACTGCCGGCCGAATTGCGCGATATCGCTGCCATTCGCAGCGTTTCCGCCAATTACGACAATATGACGCCTGCCGATGTAATCGCGCGCCTCGGGCCGATCGCGGTGGCGGACAACGCCTTTTACGGCAGCGCGGCCGAACTCGTCGCCCATGCCTATCTCACCCAGGGCGAGACCGATCAGGCAGGTGCCATGTTCGGTGAAATCGCCCGCAACGATGAAGTCCCGCTCCCCATTCGCGACCGTGCCCGTGCGCAGGCCGGTGTGCTGGGCGTGGACGCCATCGACGATGTCGACGCCGCCCTTGCGGAAATTACCGGCGAAGAGCTGGAAGAACCCTCGGTCGAGCTGGTCGAATAGGATAAGAGAATGAACACCATGACCAATCTTCGCCGAGTTGCGAAAATCTGCGCCCTTCCCGCGCTCGCCCTCGCCCTTGCAGGCTGTGCTGGCGGACTTTTCGGCGGTGGCGGCGACGATGACGACGATACGCCGACAGTCGGCAACCGCGTGCCAATCCTCTCGCGCATCGCGACCGAGATCACCGCCGATCCGCTGCTGGCGGACACCGCCGTGATCGTTCCGACTGCGCAGACCAACACCAGTTGGCCGCAAGCCGGTGGCAACGCGGCGAAGGTGGCAGGGCATGTGACGCTGGCTGCAGCGCCCAGCCGCATCTGGACCGCATCGGTCGCAGGCACCACCAATACGCGCCGCCTGGCCGCCGCGCCGGTGGTGGCCGACAATACGCTGTTCGTGACCGATAGCGACGCCGTGATCCACGCCTTCGACGCCAATACCGGCGCGCGGCGTTGGCGTCACCAGATCGACGTGTCGGGCGATCTCGAAGATGCGACATTCGGCGGCGGTTCGACCTATTCCAACGGCCGCATCTACGCCACCAATGGCGTGGGCGACGTGGTGGCGCTGGATGCCGCGACTGGCGCGCAGCTGTGGCGTGTGAAGCCCGCAGGCCCGCTGCGCGGTTCGCCGACCGTGGCTTTCAACGCCGTGTTCGTGATGACGCAGAACAACCAGATCTACGCGCTCAATGCGGAAGATGGTTCGGTCAACTGGCAGCGCAGTGCAGCCAGCGGGCAGGCAGGCGTGTTCGGCGTTGCCGCCCCCGCCGCAGGCCAGGGTACGGTGATCGCGGGCTTCAGCTCGGGCGAGCTGGTGGCCTATCGCTACGAAAACGGCCGCGAATTGTGGTCCGATGCGCTGGCGCGCACCTCCATCAGCACATCGGTCGGCACGCTGACCGATGTGGATGCCGATCCGATCATCGACCAGGGCCGCGTCTACGCGCTGGGGCAGGGCGGGCGCATGGCTGCCTATGAGTTGCTCACCGGACAGCGCATCTGGGAATTGACGCTGGCGGGCATTTCCACCCCCACCGTGGTTGGCGAGTGGGTCTTTACCCTCACCGATGAGGCGCAGATCCTCGCCATCCAGCGCAATACCGGGCGCATCCGCTGGATGACCCAGCTGGAGCGCTGGCGCGATGCCGAGGACCGTGAAGGCCCGATTTTCTGGACCGGCCCGGTGCTCGCCAATGGTCGCCTGTGGATCGCCAGCAGCCGCGGCTACGTGAAGTCGGTCGACGTGATGACCGGCACGGTGAGCGATTTTACCCGTCTTGACGATGGCGTGTCGCTGCCGCCGATCGTGGCCAACAATACGCTCTACATCTTCGACGATTCGGGCCAGATTCACGCCTTCCGTTAAGCACGGGTCGCCTTCTCCGATAGATTGTCCGATAACGGGACAGCGCCGCCGGCGATTACCGACGCTTTAACCCTTCGCGCCTAGTGCAGGCGCGATGAATGCGCATAGCCAGATCGACGCGCCCGTGGCGGCCGAGAAGCCGCCCGCCAGCGACGTTTCCGCGTGGGTGGGCCTTGTCGGCCTTGTCACGCTGCTTGTCTGCATCCTGTTCGCGCGCAGCTGGCCCGATATCTCGCAAATCCTGGGCTGGGATACCTCACGCGGACGGCTTTCCGGCCCGCACGCCGCGCTCGCCGCCATGGCGGTGACAGGCCTTGCGATGGCCGCATGGAGCGTGCTGGTGGACAAGGTCCACCGCAGCACCAGCACCGGTATCGACTGGACCCGCCGCCGCGCGGTGTCCGACGTGCTGGACATTTCCATCACCAAGCTCGCCGGGCTGTGGGCGACATGGTTCATCATCGGCGGCATCTACATCCTCGCGCGCTGGTATTGGGAGGGCAACTACGTCTTCGCGATGCGCGTGATCGGCGCGGCGGCGATCCCGATGTTCCTGCTATCCGTGCCCTATGTCGTCTGGCTGGACCGCGTCATGGTGAACCCGCGCGACCATTGCTGGCATTTCGGCGCCATGCTTGTGGGGCGAGAGGCGTGGGACGCTGAGCAGGTGAAAAAGCACTGGCGCGCCTGGATCATCAAGGGCTTTTTCAGCGCCTTCATGATCTCCATCATCCCGGCAGGCTTTGCTGCCGTGGTCGAGACCGACATTGCCGATATCCTCGGCAATCCGGTGCGCCTGGGCGTTTTCCTGTTCGAGATATTGTTCGTGATCGACGTGCAGATCGGCACGGTGGGTTACCTCCTCACCCTGCGTCCGCTCGACGCGCACATTCGCAGCGGCAACCCGTTCCTGGCCGGATGGGTCGCGGCGCTGCTGTGCTATCCGCCCTTTGCCTATGCCATCATGGGGCAGGGCGGCGTGCTGCAATATGAGTATGACACGGCCGACTGGGCCTACTGGTTCGCTGGCAACGATCCGCTGCTGTATCTGTGGGCGGCATGGCTCGTATTCCTGACCGCGATCTACGCCTGGGCGACGGTTGCCTTCGGCATCCGCTTCTCCAACCTCACCTATCGCGGTGTCATCACCCACGGGCCCTACCGCTACACGCGCCACCCGGCGTACCTGTCAAAGAACATCTTCTGGTGGTGCTGCTACATGCCTTTTCTCGTCACCAGCGATTCCACGCTGGACGCGGTGCGCAACACCGTCTTCATCGCCGCCGTCAGCGCGATCTATTACTGGCGCGCGCGCACCGAAGAGGCGCACCTGCTCGCCGAAGACCCGAAATATCGCCAATATTACGACTGGATGGCGGAAAACGGCGTCATTACCGCGCGATTGGCGCGAGTGGTGCGCTGGGCGAACCCGCGCAAGGGCCAGCCCTTGGTGCAGCCGGCGGAGTGACAGGCGCGCCCATCCTCTTCAGAGGAGGGGCAGCGAAACTTGATAGTCCTGAGCTTGTCGAAGGGCTGCCTAGTTGCCGCGGGGTGGTGCTGTCGCACCATCAACCGCCCCCAACCCCCTCCTTTGAAAAGGATGGGGCTCAAGTCACCCCGCTATTCCCAACCACGAAACATGCCGCCGCCATCAGCGCGCCCGCCACAGCGTTGCTGCGAAACCGCTCCAGCGGATTGCCCGGATCATCCACATCCAGCGTCGCCACCTGCCACAGCAAATGCCCCGCCACCGGTAGCAGCGCCAAGAGCGCAATCCAGTCTGCGCGCAGCAGCCAGAAGGCGAGCGCCCACAGCGCCAGCGCGCCTGCATAGAATAGCGCCACGCCGCTTTTCACGCGCCCGCCGAGCCGCAAGGCGGAGGATTTGATGCCCACCAGTGCGTCGTCCTCACGGTCTTGCAGGGCATAGATCGTGTCATAGCCGATGCACCACAGCGCGCTGCCCGCATACAGCGCCAGCATCACGTCCAGATGGTCGCCACGCAGCGCCAGCCAGCCCACGAGCACGCCCCAGTTGAACACCATGCCGAGCCAGACCTGCGGCCACCACGTGATGCGCTTCATGAACGGATAGGCCGCCACCAGCGCCAGACTGGCGAGCGCCACCGTCTGTGCTTCCCAGCGCGGCAGCATAAGCAACACGATCAGCCCGACCAGCGAGAGCGCCACCAGCCAGATCCACGCCGCCCGCTTGCTCACCCGCCCGCTGGCGACGGGGCGCGCGGCGGTACGCGCCACCTGCCTGTCGAGATCTGCATCGACGATATCGTTGAACACGCAGCCCGCCCCGCGCATGGCGATGCTGCCCAGCAGCAGCCAGCCGAGCAGCTGCCATTGAAAGCCCGCGCCCGTCAGCCACACCCCGAACACACAAGGCCAGAACAACAGCCACCAGCCGATGGGCCGGTCGAAGCGCGCGAGCAGCGCGTAATCGCGCAAAGGCTGCGGCAGGCGCTCTGCCAGCGAGCGATGCTGGCTGTCGGGCGTGACGGTCGGAGATTGCGGCGGCTGGCTCATCGCACTTGCCTGTTAGCTGCGCTTGGTCCACCTGCCTAGCCATGCCCGCAACGCCCGCATGGCCACCCAAATCCGCCCCGCGCCTGTTCATTGACAGCGAACTCGGGGCTGGGCGCACCTTCGCGATGGAAGGCAATCAGGCGAATTACCTCGCCCGCGTGATGCGCGTGCAAGAGGGCGACGCGGTCATCCTGTGCGACGATATCACGGGCGAGTGGCTCAGCCGGGTGACTCAAGCCGGCAAGCGGCGCGTCGACCTTGCTGTCGAGGAACGCCTCCGCCCGCGCGATGATGTGCCCGATATCTGGCTGTGCGCCGCGCTGCTCAAGAAAGACCGGTTCGACCTGCTTCTCGAGAAGGCGACGGAGCTGGGCGCGGCGCGCATCCAGCCCGTCATCATGCGACGCTGCGTCGCCGACAAGCTCAACCCCGACCGCGCCCGCGCCATCGTGACCGAGGCCGCCGAGCAATGCGCGCGCACTGCACTGCCCGAACTGGAAGCGCCGCAAAAGCTCGACGCCCTGCTGCGCGAATGGCCGGAGGACCGCCTGCTCTTCTTCGCCGACGAGGATGGCGGGGAGCCTGCCGCCGATGCCTTCGTTTTTGCCCGCCAGCCGCAGCGCGCGGAAGGCGGGCAGAAGGCCGCGATCCTCATCGGACCCGAAGGCGGGTTCGACGACGCCGAACGCGCTGCCATCCGTGCCCACCCGCAGGCCCGCCCGGTATCGCTCGGTCCGCGCATATTGCGCGCCGAAACGGCGGCTATTGCCGCACTCTCCCTATGGATGGGCGTGGCAGGCGATTGGCACAAGCACGGCTAGCGGCGGGGTAAAGGCAAAAGGGCATGGTCAATCCCATGCAATCGGCTAGAGACTTGCGCCCATGAGCACGCGCAAGACGTCTGAAGCCGAAGAGCCACGGATCGAAAGCCGCGACCAGTTGGTCGCCCCGATGCAAGCGGGCGAGAAGCCCAAGGAGCGTTGGCGCATCGGTACAGAGCACGAAAAGCTCGTTTTCAAGACCGACGATTTTCGCGCGCCGAGCTATGGCGAGGATGGCGGTATCCGCGACATCCTCACCTCGATGGAGCGTTTCGGCTGGCAGCCTGTGATAGAAGACGGGCCGGACGGCACGCCCGATATCATCGCCATGGCGGGCGAGGATGGCACGATCAGCCTCGAGCCTGCGGGCCAGCTGGAACTATCGGGCGCGCCGGTGGAAACGATACACCAGACATGCGCCGAAACGGGCCGCCACCTTCACCAGTGCAAGGTCGTCGGAGAGAATTGCGGTGTCGGCTTTCTCGGTCTTGGCATGTGGCCCGACAAGGCGCGTGCCGACCTGCCCATCATGCCCAAGCAGCGCTATGAGATCATGATGCGCCACATGCCCACGGTCGGCACGCTGGGCCTCGACATGATGCTGCGCACCTGCACCATTCAGGTCAATCTCGACTATTCGAGCGAGGCGGACATGGCGAAGAAGTTTCGCACCGGCCTCGCCCTGCAACCGCTGGCCACGGCGCTGTTCGCCAACTCGCCTTTCACCGAGGGCAAGCCCAACGGTTATCTTTCGTATCGCAGCCACATTTGGTCCGACACCGATCCGCATCGCACGGGCATGCTGCCTTTCGTGTTCGAGGGCGATTTCGGCTATGAACGCTATGTCGATTACATGCTCGATGTGCCGATGTATTTCGTCTTCCGCGACGGCAAATATATCGACGCCGCAGGGCAGAGCTTCCGCGATTTCCTGAAAGGCGAGCTACCCGCACTGCCGGGAGAACTGCCGACGGAAAGCGACTGGTGGGACCACCTTTCCACCGCCTTCCCCGAAGTGCGCCTGAAAAGCTTCCTCGAAATGCGCGGAGCCGATGGCGGTCCGTGGAACCGCATCTGCGCATTGCCCGCGCTGTGGGTCGGCCTGCTCTACGACCAGGATGCGCTGGATTCGGCGTGGGATCTGGTCAGGGACTGGTCGATGGAAGAGCGCGAGGCTCTGCGCAATGCGGTGCCGAAGTTGGCACTCGACGCCCCGATCCGGGGCGGCCGCACGTTGCGTGACCTGGCGCGCGAAGTGCTCGACATCGCCCATGCCGGGCTGGCGTCACGCGCGCAGCTCAATTCCATGGGCGACAATGAAACCGGCTTCCTGCGGCCGCTCAAGGCCATCGTCGAGAGCGGTAAAGTGCCTGCGCAAGTGCTGCTCGATCGCTATCACGGCGATTGGGAAGGCGACATCTCGCGGGTTTATGAGCAAGCGTTCTAAAGCCGACTGTCAGCATTACGCGTAGCTGACGACCTCGAACTCGATCCCGTCCCAGTCGAAGAAGTAGAAACTACTCGGTCCCGGATCGTATGTGCCGTGGGTGTTGGGCTCCAGTCCGGATGCAATGACAGCGTGTTCGGCGGCGTCGAGATCGTCCACCTGCACCCCGATATGGTTGAGTGGCTTGCCCTTGCGCTGGCCCGAATGATCCCCGCCATCGGCCCATAGCGCAACGTAGTTATCCTCGCTGCCGACATGCGCGAACTCGCCGCGTACGGCATGCGGCGCGCGGATGCGCACATGCCATCCGAAGGCGCTTTCCAGCAGGGCGATGGACCGGTCCATGTCGCTGACGGTGATATTGATATGCTCGATACGGGCTTGTGACGGCATGGTAGAAATCCTTTCCAAATAGCTGTTTCTCAGCGCTTATCCGGCAACCGAAAAGCGCCCTTGCGAATCGCGATTTGATAATTCTGCAATCTCAAGCTAAGTTGAGGTCAAGCCTTTGTTGAAAAGATCGTCCGGGGAGCGAGGGGTGCAGGCGCAATTCATTTCCATCGGCCATCTGGCCAAACGCACCGGGGTCGCCGTATCGGCGCTGCGCTTTTACGAGGAGAAGGGCCTGCTGGCACCCTTACGCAGCGGGGGCAACCAGCGCCGCTTCCTGCGCAGCGACATTCGCCGCGTCAGTTTCATTCTGATCGCGCAAAAGCTGGGGCTGGGGCTCGCCGAAATCGAGGAGCAGCTTTCCAAACTACCCGATGGTCGCAACCCGACCGTTACCGACTGGCAGAAGATCAGCCGCGCCATGCGCAGCCAGATCGACGCGAAGATAAACCTCCTCACCCGCACCCGCGGGCAGCTCGACCAATGCATCGGCTGCGGTTGCCTGAGCCTGCAGAAATGCCAGCTTTACAACAAGGATGACAAGCTGGGCCTGAAGGGGCCGGGGCCGCGCGCTGTGCTGGATTAAATCTTCAACTTACTCCACCGGAGTCGCGCGCTCGATCAGGCCGAATTCGAACATGCGCTCTAACGTGACCGGATTGATGAAATGCAAGGCCGGTGCGCCATCGTGGAATGCAACCACGCCATATTGCCCGCGTGTTGCGGCCGGCTCGGGCGCGTGTATCGTAAAGCCCATACAGAGTGGAGGATCGAAGCCCAGGCTGGCGGGTGCAACAATAATATCGCCTGCGGCCAGATCGCCGCGATAAACGTGGATGACGCGGAAGCGCGCAGACCCGTCTCCGCGCGCCCCGCGCTCGACCACACCGTAGACGATATCCGTCGTCCGTCCGACAGCTTCTCCCAGCCGCTCTTCTTCCGTCGTGCCCAGGGGTGGAGGAAGGCATGCTTGCGCAGGTACCGAAACGAGAGAAAGGGCGAGGGCTGAAACGGATAGGCGCATAGGCCGGACTCCCACAGGTTGCGACAGCGCGATTGCGCCGATTCCGCATATACGCGTTTTACTGCTGCCTAGCCATCATGGCAATCCGGGCAGCAGGTTTGGCAGCCTTCCACCTGGTCGAATTCGTCCTTGGCGTAGTCCATAGCGGTCTCGCATTTGGCGTAGTCGCCCAGCGCCTTGCGGTTGTCCTCGTTCGGCAGGAACTGGCACTCCTCGCTGTGGACCACATGGTCGCCGCGATCATTCGCTTCCGATTTCACGTAATAGTTGGTCATCTGGCTCTCCTTCTTCCCGCGCCAGAACAATGGCGAAGGCGGAGGAAGGGTTCCGCCCACTTGCGGACCTTCAGGAGAGCGCGCCTGCTCGAACGCGCCAGATGTGGGCAAGGATCAGCAAGAGGCTTCCCGCCAACGTCGGTAGCTGTTCGGATATGCCGATCGTCTCTGCCGCCAGTCCGAGGAGAAGCAAAATGCTCCCGCCTATTGCGGGCACAAGAAAGCGCAGGCGGCGGGCAGTGCGGTGCAGTGCGATGACGGCGCCGCATGCCGCGATAGCGATTACCGCCAGAGCGATGTGCACTGCTTCGCTTTGCAAGGCGAGCGGGAGAAAACCGGCCGCCAGCGCCGAGACCGGCAGCAACGCACAATGCACCGCGCATAGAAGGCTGGCGCCGATTGCCACCCAGTCCGCTTTCGCCCGTGCGCGCCGTCTCATCACCGGCCTAAACATCGATATCGACGGGATTTATCACGAGCAGCAGACGGCGCTCCCCAGTGCCGGCGATCGGCGGAGAGCGGTGAATGGCCGGCGCGCCATCGCCCAGCTTACCCTTGAATACACCTACATCGCCGGCAGAAAGCTGATCCACACGCGCCGGTTCCAACCCGCCTGCGACGCGCGCGGCCTCATCACGCTCTAACCATTGCGTGCCTTGACCGGCATAGGTCGTGATAAGCCGAGCACTGACATAGTCAGCATGAAACCGGCGGCATGCATTGGTGACGACGATCTCCAGCCGCGTTTCCAAGGCGTCCACTTGCATGATCTCGGCAAAAGTCGCTGCCAGATCGGCAACGTCGTCCACGAGCCAATCTGTGCCAGCAGGCCATTCGGAATCCCCGACGGCACGCGATAGGTACCTGCGGTAATCGAATAACGGAGCATTGAACCGGATGTTCTCCAGCGCCTCCAGCGGGAGCTCTCGTGCCTTTGCCAGCGGCGTGCGTTGCCAAACTGCCAAGCTGCATTCGGGCGAACGGATGGCCGAAAGGATGCTGCGATCGGCAGACATACACGCAACGGAAGTGAGAAGATCGGACACTACAAACCCTGAACAATGCTATGTTGTAACATCACACTAGCATTGGGCGTGGGTGCGCTCAACCTGATTTCGCGGTCGTTCCGTAATTCTGCCGCTGCAGGCTTATTCGGCTGCCAGCGCCTCGGCTTCGCCGAGGTCCACGCTGACGAGGCGCGAGATGCCGCGTTCGACCATTGTCACACCGAACAGGCGGTGCATGCGGCTCATGGTTACGGCGTTGTGGGTGACGATGAGGTAGCGCGTGGTCGTTTCGCGGTTCATCGAATCGAGCAGGTCGCAGAAGCGCTCGATATTAGCATCATCGAGCGGGGCATCGACTTCGTCGAGCACGCAGATCGGGGCGGGGTTGGTGAGGAACAAGGCGAAAATCAGTGCGGTGGCAGTCAGCGCCTGTTCGCCGCCCGATAGCAGGCTTAGCGATTGCAGACGCTTGCCCGGCGGTTGTGCGTAGATTTCGAGGCCTGCCTCCAGCACGTCGTCGCTATCGACCAGCGCCAAATGAGCTTGTCCGCCTTCGAACAGGCGGCTGAATAGCTGGCGGAAATGGCCGTCCACTTCCTCGAAGGCCGCGCGCAGGCGCTCACGTCCTTCGCGGTTGAGATTGCCGATGGAGCCGCGCAGGCGCGAGACGGCTTCGGCCAGTTCGGCTTGCTCTGCGGCACTGGTGCCGTGCTCGGCCTCGATCCGCTCAAGCTCCTCGGCGGCGACGAGATTGACCGGGCCGATCCGCTCGCGGCTGGCGGTAAGGCGGTCCATCTCCTCCTGCTCGGTAGGCGCGGCCTGCACAGCGTCTTCGGCGAAGTCGAACTTGTCCGGCAGCAGAGGCGGGGGTGACTGGAAGCGTTCGCCCGACAGCCGCGCCATTTCCTCGCGGCGCTGTTCCTCGTTCTCGGCACGGGTGGCCAGCGTGGCGCGGGCCTCGCGCGCGGCGGAGAGCGCTTCGTTGACGTCGCCAAGGCGGTTTTCGGCAGAGCGGGCTTGCTGCTCCGCTTCGCGCATCGCCTCTTCGGCTTTCGCCAGTTCCTCGCCCAGACGCGCGCGTACCGCTTCGCCGCCTTCGATCTCCTTCATCAGGCCTTCGGGCTTGGCGGCGATGACGGCGCGTTCCTGCGCGATTTCCTCGAAGCGCGTTTCCATGCCAGCAAGGCGCTGTGCGGCATCGCCCGCGCGCGCTTCCCAGCCCTTGGCGTCGGCGCGCTGTGTGGCGACGCGCTCGCGCGCGACGGCCAGTGCCTGGTCATGCGCGGCGAGCGCGGCGGTAGCGGCTTGTGCGCTTTCGCGGGCGGCTTCGTTCTTTGCGCGTGCGGCGTCGAGCGACGCGCGGCCCGCTTCGGGATCGGGCAGGTCCGCCTTGCGCGCTTCGGCGGCGGCGAGTTCCTGCTCGGCTTGGTTCTTCTGCGCAGCGATAGCTTCATCGCTTTCCGCCAGCTCTTCGCGCCGGGCGGCGAGGCGTTCGCGACGGGCCTCGGCCTGATCGAGCGAACGCAGCGCCTGACGCTCGGCTTCGATGGCTTCGGACAGCGCACGATCCTGCGCGACGAGGCCTTGCTGTAGATCGGAAAGTTCGGACTGCGCGCTTTCCTGCGCAGAGGTGGCGGCTTCTACGGCTTCGCGCAGCGCGGGCAACTCGCTTTCCAGCGCGGCGTAGCGATTGTCCGCTTCCAGTCGCGCCGCTTCCGCAGCCCCTTCACCGCGCGCGACGAATCCGTCCCAGCGGCGCAATGCGCCATCTTTCGTCACCAGCCATTCGCCCGGGCCAAGATCGCGGTCATCATCGGCATCGGCAACATGGACCAGCGCGAGGCGGGCGGCGAGTTCCTGCGGGCAATCGCGCAGATGGTCGGCAAGGCTGTCAGCCACTTTGGCGGGTGCCTTGGAGCCGGTCCAATAGCGGCCATCCTTGCCGCTTTCGGGCGAGCCCAATGGCGATTTCGCATCGCGCCCCAGCACGGCGGCGAGCGCGCGTTCATAGCCCGGTTCTGCCGCCACGCGGTCCAGCGCGGCAGGCAGGCCATGGCCGCCCTTCTTCTGGCGTTCGCGCGCTTCGCGGTCGCGCTTCAGCGCCTGCCACTCGCGTTCGACACCGGCCAGTTCAGCGCGCGCGGTGGAGAGCGTCGATGCGGCTTCGTCGCGCTTGCCGACAAGCTCGTCCTTGCGGGCGCGGGCGCTTTCCAATTCCTCGCGCAGGGTCCCCACCTGCGCTTGCGCCGCTTCTAGCGCTGATTGCGCCGCGGCCATGTCCTCTTCGGGATCGCTTTCGCCGAGCAGCGCCGCGCGCTGGTCTTCCAGCCGTTTCGCATCGGCCTCCAGCCGTTCGAGCCGCGAGCGGGCCTGCGATATCTCGGCCTCGGCCACGCGCCATTCGGCTTCGACACCGGCATGGTCCGCCGTCGCCTTGGCCAGCGCCAGTTCGGCCTTGCGGCCCGCGCTTTCAGCCTTTTCCACTGAATTGGCGAGATCGGGCCGCTTGGCCTCATCCGCCACCAGCGCCTTTGCGCCTGCATCCAGCGCCTTTTCCAGATCCTGCAAGGCCTTGGCGGCATCGCGCGTCATGCGGTCGGCATCGACGCGGTCTTCCTCAAGACGAGACTTCTGCCGGTCGAGATCGCGCAGCCGCTGTTCCGCGGCCTCCAGCTGGCTGGCAAGTGCTGCCATGCGGTGACCATGCGCGCTGGCATCGTCGCGGCGATCGGCGAGTTCATCGCGCAATTCGGCCAGCGTTTCGGCCAGCTTGTGCTGCGCGGCCTGCGCTTCCTTGGCGGCGGCTTGCGCCTCGGCCACCTTGTCGTCCGCGCCCTTTGCCTGTTCGCGCGCCGCCTCGGCAGCGGCCGCAGCATCGCGCCAGCGGGCGAAAACGGTGCGCGCTTCGGCCACGCGGATCTTGTCGGAAAGCGCCTTGTATCGCTCGGCCTGTTTGGCCTGCCGACGCAGCGAGGCGATCTGCGAATCGAGACCCGCCATCAGGTCTTCCAGCCGTTCGAGGTTCTTCTCGGTGGAGCGCAGCTTGCTCTCGGCATCGCGGCGGCGCACGTGAAGCCCCGCGATTCCGGCAGCTTCTTCAAGCATCATGCGCCGCTCTGTCGGCTTGGCGGCGATGACCTGTGCGATTTTGCCTTGGCTCACGAGAGCAGGCGAGTGCGCGCCGGTCGCCGCATCGGCGAGGATCAGCGAGACATCCTTGGCGCGTACATCGTCGCCATTCAGGCGATAGGCGCTGCCCGCGCCGCGCTCGATCCGGCGGGTGACGTCCAGCGGCTCGCCATCGCTATCCACCGCATGAAGCTGCACTTCGGCAAAATCGCGCGGCGGGCGGTTGGCGGTGCCGGCGAAGATCACGTCTTCCATCCCGCCGCCGCGCATGGATTTGGGGCTGTTCTCGCCCATCACCCAGCGAATGGCTTCCAGCAGGTTGGACTTGCCGCAGCCATTGGGGCCGACGACACCCGTGAGGCCGGGCTCGATGCGCAGTTCGGCAGGCTCTACGAAGCTCTTGAAGCCGCTGAGGCGTAGCTTGCGAAACTCCATACGCCCGGCCGCTTGCCTTACATCGCCGGCCGCGCGCCGGCGGTCTGCAAGACGGGTTCGAGATCGGCCCAGCGAATGCCGTCCACCCGCGCGCCATTGACGAAGAAGGTGGGCGTGCCGGTCACCTGGAGCTCCTCGCTCTGCTCGTCCGAACGATCGCCGATGGCGCGCACGCTCTCGACATCGGAAAGGCAGGCGCGGGCCTGGTCACGGCTGATTCCGCGGGCGGAAAAGAAATCGAGCATGCCGGTTTCCTGCGCCGCGGCGACGTAGATCTGGTCTTCGGGCACATTATTGGCGACGATGGCCTGCTGCGCAGCCCCAAACTGGGATGAGAATTGCGGTAGGTTGGACCAGACCTGGTCGGCCAGCGGGTGGAAGCTTTCGGGCGCGGAGCAACGCACCAGCGCGGCCAGCGTCAGGTCGAAGGCATTCTGCACCTGGTTGCGCAACTCGAAGGACACCACGCCTGTGGAGACATACTGCTCTTTCAGCTGGCTGGCGCCGTTGGCGGAGAATTGCGCGCAGGCCGGACATGTGAGCGACGCATACTCGACCACTTTCACCGGCGCGTCGGGATTGCCCAGCAGGTAGCCATCGTAATCGGTCACCTCGACCGTTTCGAGCCAGTTTGTGCCTTCGGGCGCTTCGATGGCGTCGATCGGGCCGCGCTCTTCCAGCTCGGTCTCGGCCTCGCCCGAACAGGCCGCAAGGCCCAGCGCCAGTGGCGCGGCGAGCGTGGCGAAAGCGAATTGGCGGGAAATGGTCATGCGTAAACGTCCTGTCATGATCGGTCCCATCGGAAGCGAGCTTCGAATTAGACCTGCGTGAAATGGCTTTGAAAAGCGCCTTTACGGATGAAAGCGCGCTTTTGCACAGGGTTTTCCCCTTATTCCTGCGGCGCGGAGGCTCCGGTGCGGATCGCTTGCAGCACGGCGCGCAGGCCTTCCCAGCTGTGCACGCCTTCCAGCAGCTCTCCATTCACCACGAAGCTGGGCGTGCCCTGGATCGGATATTCGTCCAGATTGGCAGATGATAATGCGCTGATCGCTTCGGCTTTCGGCTGGTCGGACAGGCAGCGATCCATCTCGGTGCGCGAATAGCCGCGCCCTTCCATGATGTCGTAAAAGCCCAGATCGCTGGCGATGGCCCGCATGCGTGCAGGCACGGTGCCCGCATTCCAGCGCTGGATCTGGGCGTGCGTGAGGCCCTGTGCGGTCGTCAGCCAATCCTGCTGGCTCGCCATGATGGCCTTGTGATTGTCGAAGAAGCGATCCGTGTCGCCACATTCGGTCAGCAGCGCGGCGGCAAGATCCACCGGATTGCGGATCATGTGGCGCACTTCCAGCGCGGCAAAGCCTTCATGCACGAAGAAATAGCGCAGCTCGGCTTCCGATTGCCGCTCGAACTGGGCGCAATGCGGACAGGTATAGCTGCTGTAGCTGACGATCTGCAGCGGCGCTTCGGCATCACCGACACGGATGCCCTGGCCGGTATCAGCAAACTCGGCATTCCAGTTCTGCGCCATGGCAGGCGCGGTGGGCAGCAGGAAAAGGGCGGCAAGCCCCAAAACCCAGCGCATCATTCCGTATCGTCCTTCTCGGCATTGGCGACGCTCTGTGCCAGCGATTCCAGCACGGCGCGCAATTCGGGATCCCCTATATCGCGCAGACTGTCGCCCAATTCCATAGGTATGGGCTTGAGCGAGGGCGGCGCGGCGCGTTTGCCACTGCCATCGTGCGTCTTAACCGCGCCTTGCCGCATCTTCACCTTGGCGACCGCGCGATAGCCGAAAAAGCGGTTCACGCGCTCTATGATTTCGGGGATCACATGCTGGATCAGCGGCGCATGGGCGGGCAGCACGACCAGTTGCATGATGCCGTCGCTCTTTTCGCCGGGTGGGAAACGGATGCTTTCGGGCGAGCACACCTTGGCGTGATGCTCTCCCACGATCTCCGGCCAGCGGGTGACGACGCTGGATTGCACGAAGCCGAAGCGGCGAAAGGCCGCACGCCCGATCTGCGGCACCAGTTCCGCCACGGGCTTGGCCGGACCGCCGCGCGGGCGGGTGTAAGGCCTGGCACCTTTGGCAGGATTTTTCTTGCGGGTCTTCCCCGGTTTGGGTGTGTCGTCGCGTTCCATGGGAGAGGCTCTCATGCCATAGGCGCGGCGTGACTGCCACCGTCTCTTCCAAGCTTCTCGACTGGTATGATGGCCATGCGCGCAGCCTGCCCTGGCGCGCGAGGCCGGGAGAGGCTGCGCCCGATCCCTACCGCGTCTGGCTGTCCGAAGTGATGTTGCAGCAGACGACCACCGCAGCGGTCGCGCCCTATTTTGCCAAGTTCACCGAGACGTGGCCCACGGTAGAGGCGCTGGCCGCTGCTGCCGACGAGGACGTGATGGCTGCATGGGCAGGGCTGGGCTATTATTCGCGCGCTCGCAATCTGGTGAAGGCGGCGCGCGCGGTGGCCGAGATGGGCGGCTTTCCTGAGACCGAAGCCGAATTGCGCAAGCTGCCGGGGCTGGGCGAATATATCGCCGCAGCGGTCGCCGCGATCGCCTTCGGCCAACGCGCCGTGGTGGTGGATGCCAATGTGGAGCGGGTGGTCGCGCGGCTGTTTGCCATTCGCGATCCATTGCCGGGTGCGCGCAAGGCCATCCGCGCGGCGGCGGATGGCATCACGCCGGATGAGCGTGCGGGCGATTTCGCGCAGGCGATGATGGACCTGGGCGCAACCATCTGCACCGCGCGCGATGCGAAATGCCTGCTCTGCCCGCTGATGGACGAGTGCAAGGGCCGCGCCGAGGGCGACCCCGTGGCGCTCCCCGTCAAGGCGAAGAAAAAGGCGAAACCCAGCCGCACCGGCACGGCGTTCTGGATACAACGCGGTGAAGGCGACACGCGCGAGGTTTGGCTGGTGAAACGGCCCGGCAAGGGGATGCTGGGCGGCATGCGCGCTCTGCCCGACGATGGCTGGTCCTCGCGCGGAGATGGCAGTGAGGACGCGCCGGTGCCGGGCGCGTGGAAAGCGGCGGGGGTCGTGCGGCACGGCTTCACGCATTTCGACCTCGAAATGGGCGTGGTCATCCATGCCGGCGAAAACGCCAAGCCTGTGGGCGAGGGCGAATGGTGGCCGGTCGACAGGATCGAGGATGCCGGCCTGCCGACGCTCTTCGCGAAGGCAGCAAGGCTGGTGGTGGCGGATCGCGAATAACCGCCCTCCTTTTCAAGGGGAGTCGAAGACGGCGCGTAGCGCCAGCGGATTGGGGGTGGTTGATGGTGCGACAGCACCACCCCGCTGCAACTAGGCAGCAAGCTGCTAAGTTTCGCTGCCCCTCCTCTGAAGAAGAGGGGCGCTGCCTATCAAAGCAGCCCGCCGCCCAGCATCAGGCGAACAACCGCGATCAGCAGCACGATGAGGCAGAAATTGCGCCCGCTATTGCTTCGCGAAAGCTGCCCGATCACGACACCCGCCACTACGAATGGCAGGGCAATCCAGTTAGCCCAACCCAGAAACGGGATTTGCGCCGGAATGACGATGATGAGCGAAAGCAGTCCGATAAGGATCGAGATGATGTTCAGCATGCGTTATAGATAGGTAACACAGCCAGGCCTTGCAAGCTTGCCGCGTTGCAGATCGCAACGTAAGCCTTGCGCCGCAATCATCATCTGCCGCGAAGGACGCCGCCACCCATGTTCCAGGACTTTTCCAAGCCCTTCGACCCCGCTCTCAGCCGCCGCGACCTGATCCGCAGGGCAGCGCTGCTTGGCGGCGGCGCGGCGGCGACGGCGCTGCCCTTCGGCAATCTCGCTTTCGCGCAAAGCGGGTTTGCTGCCAGCTGGCCGCAGACGGCGGCCTGGGTGAACGAGTATGTCGATGACGGCCATGTCGCCAATATGGTCGCCACTCTCGGCTGGCGGCAGGATGCGCCTCAGTTCCACGCGCGCGGCACCCACACTTTCGAGGGCCGCGACCGCGTGACGCCCGACAGTATCTATCGCATCTATTCGATGACCAAGCCCGTCACCGGCATTGCCACGATGATGCTGGTGGAAGACGGCCTCATCACGCTGGAAACGCCGCTGGCCGACATCCTGCCCGCCTTCGCGAACATGCAGGTGCAAAAGCAGTATGACGGCGCGATCACGGCGGATAATCTGGAGCCTGCAGAACGCGCGATCACGATCCGCCACCTGCTCACGCATACGGCGGGGCTCGGCTACAATATCGTGCAGTCCGGCCCGATCCAGCAGGCCTACGTCAGCGAAGGTCTGATCCCCGGACAGGTGAGCAAGCTGCCCGCCGCGCGCGCATTCTTCAGCGGCGAAGTGGTGCCCACCATGGCCGAATTCGCCGACCGGCTGGCAGAGCTGCCGCTTGTCAGCCAGCCGGGCAGGCGCTGGCTCTATTCGGTCAGCTGCGACCTGCTTGGCTACGTGATCGAGGTGGTGAGCGGGCAACCTTTCACGCAGTTCCTGCAGCAGCGCATTTTCGAACCGTGCGGCATGACAGATACCGGCTGGCGCGTGCCGCGCAGCGATCTTGACCGGCTGACGGCGAACTATTTCCGCATGGGCGGCATCCCGCTGCCGCTCGATCCGCCAACCATGTCGATCTATGCGGATGAGCCTGCCTGGACCTTTGGCGGGGCGGGCCTCGTCTCTACCCCGCGCGATTACGACCGCTTCCTGCAAATGCTGGCGGGCCACGGGCTGATCGAGGGCACGCGGGTAATGGAGGAGGCCACTGTGCGCACAGCCACAAGCAACCTCTTCCCCGATACGCTTGTCAGTGGCGGCGGCTTCCGCACGGGCACGGAAGAATATGGTTTCGGCGCTGCAGGCATGGTCGGCTCCGGCCCGATCGAGGGTGTGTTCGGCTGGGCAGGCGCGGCCGGTACGGTCGGCCTCGTGCAGATGAATCTCGGCCTGCGCATGAATTTGATGACGCAATACATGCCTGCCGAAAGCATGCCGGTGCAGACAGATTTCCCACGCATCGTCCTGCGCGATGCCATGGCTGCTGCCACCACCTGATGACCCTTGCCTTCACCGCGGACGGGCTCGATCGCGCGGACAACATACGCGCCGATCCGCAGCAGCTGGCAGCGCTGCGCGCCAGTCCGGATGCGCTGCTCGTTGGGCTGGATGGCCTGGCTCCGGTGATGGATGGCGAGCGGCTGGCGATGCGGCCGCTTTCCGACCTTCCCGAAGATGCGGAGCTGGTCTTTCTCGGCCTGCGCCAGTGCCGTCCGCTGTTCGCGCATGTCACGGGCGCGGGCGACAATCGCCCTGCCTTCGCGCAAAAGGTCGATATCGCCGCCCTGTCACGGATGGAGCGGCAAGACCTCGCCATTTATGGCACCGCGCGGGCTTTGGTGGACTGGCATGGCCGCCACCGCTTCTGCGCCAATTGCGGCGCGCCGACGCAGATCGCCAAGGGCGGCTGGCAGCGCGATTGCCCGGCTTGCGAGGCGCAGCATTTCCCCCGCACCGATCCCGTCGCCATCATGCTGGTTGAGCATGACGGCGCGCTGCTGCTGGCGCGCGGCAAAGGCTGGCCGGACCGTATCTATTCCGCGCTGGCCGGCTTTATCGAACCGGGCGAAACCGTCGAGCAGGCCGTCGCGCGCGAAGTGCTGGAGGAGACCGGCATTGCCGTGCGCGATGCCTCCTACCTTGCAAGCCAGCCCTGGCCGTTCCCCTCGCAACTGATGATCGGCTGCCACAGCCTTGCCGATAGCCGCAATTGTCGGCTGGACGAAACGGAGCTGGCGGATGCCCGCTGGTTCACCCGCGAGGACATCGCCGGCGAGTGGGCAAAAGGCCGCGATGCCGACCTGTTTCTCGCCGCCAATCCCGCAGCGATCGCGCACCACCTCGTCAAATGGTGGATGGAGAAACCCGCATGAACAAGCCCTTCCCCATCGTCGTCGACATCTGGTCGGACGTCATGTGCCCGTGGTGTGCGGTTGGCTATCGCCGCTTTATGGAAGGCGCGAAGCTGGCCGGCGATGCGGTCGACGTCACCGTGCGCTGGATGCCGTTCGAGCTCAATCCCGACATGCCCGCAGAAGGTGTGGAGCGCGTGCCCTATCTGGCACGCAAATACGATCGCACGCGCGAACAGGTCGAGGACATGCAGGCGCAGATGAATGCCGCGGGCGAGGAGGTCGGGTTCCCGATGGAATGGCAAGGCGAAGGCGAAGCGCCGCCCGCCATGATGTGGAACACCTTCAACGCGCATGTGCTGCTGCGCTGGGCGCTCGCCACCCATGGCCCGGCCGAGCAGACCGCGCTGAAGGAAGCCATGCTGTCCGCGCATTTCCAGCGGCGCCGCAAGATAAGCGACCGCGATGTGCTGCTAGAACTGGTGGAGAATTGCGGACTGGACCGCGAGGCCGCCTCCGCTGCGCTCGACAATGAGAACATGCAGCTCGCGGTGCGGGCGGACGAACAAAGAGGCCGGGAAGGCGGTATCACCGCCGTCCCGACCTTCGTCGTCAATCACAAATATGGATTGCAGGGCGCGCAGGAGCCGGAGAATTTCGCGGCGGCCCTGCGCAAGATTGCCGAAATGGAAGAGGCGCCTGCCTCTTAGCTCTCGGCCTCAGCCTGGATCGCGGCGCGGGTTTTCGGACCCTTCATCGCATCCTGTTCCGGATTGTCGCTGCCGACCACCGGTTCGCGATTTTCGGGATCCTTGGCGCGCTTGCCATCGCTGCGGGTGCCGACGCGGGTCGACACATTGCCGCCCGAGCGGCTGCCTTGCGATGGCGACATGTCCGACGTGATATCGTCGATCAGCTCGTTATCGGGATGGCGGGACTGGCGTTCTGGCATTGGTGTTCTCCTTTGCCAATCAACGGCGCAGCCCGCCTTGCAGTTCCGATAAAGAGCGGCCGGATAGCGCTCCGGTCGAGCAGCTATTGCGCGCCGAGAGCGTTCATCACGCGCTGCTGGACTTCGGCCTGCAGCGCCTCGTCCTCGCCGATGGCTTGCGACACCGCCATGAAGCGCGCCATGCCCATGTCGGATTCGCTGATCAGCGCGAGGAAGGCAGCCTGCTGTTCGGTCTCGCTCAGCGTTTCGTCGTTCTGCACCCCGCGACCGCGCAGCACGAGGGCGACGAATTCGGTCATTTCCGCTTCGGTGACATCGGTAGCGCTGGCGACTTCGCCATGGCCCGCGTGGTCGCCATGACCGGCGTGGGAATCCTGCGCCATGGCGGCAGCGGGGAAAGCGAGCGCCGCAGCGGCGGCGAGAGTGGTGGCAAGTTTCATGAAAAAATCCTTTCGGTCGGCGCGGAATGTCGCGCCATCGCGAGCCGCATTCGCACAGCCTATGTGCACAATGGCTGAACCCGTTTCAGATCAGGCCGAGCCGTTGCAACTTTCCGGCCAGTCTGCCCGGGATGAGATCGCCGACATCCTCGCCATCCTCCAGATCGCGCGGCGGTTCGCCCTTCAGGTAACGCCAACCCTGATGCGCGCGCTTGGGGCGCGGCAGCACCTTGACGAGGCGCGGCTCAAGCTCGATCCGCCAACGGCCATTGTCGGTTTCCGAAAAGCCGGTGATGGGGCTGCGCGCGACGAGGTTATGCTCGTGTATCCAGAACAGCGACCCACCGATGCACTCCTGCCACCGCGTGGGGCGATAGCGCGTGGTGAGAAACGGCCCGCTGCGCTGCGCATACCAGCTCTCGATATCGGCAAAGCTCTTGGCGCCGAAAGCGATCTTGGTGAGGTGGAGCGGCATGGTGGCCTATGACATGGGAAGCAGGGCGCTCTGGCTCAAGGCTCTGACGCCGCGCCCTCTTCAGCCGGAAAGCTTATCATCCCGTCCACCGCGGCCATCCGCGACGCTGCAATGGCTTGCCAGCGATCATGCGCACTGCCGCCAGGCAGCAGCTCGCCGCGCGTCACCCCCTCTGACGAGAGATCGTCGCGCAGGATGATGAGCAGTTCGGAACGGGCATCTGCATCGGGAATATGGACGGAACGCAGCCAGACATAATCCTCCGGCGCCTCGAAGCCTGCATCCGCTGCCAGCACGGCAGCGCGATAACTGTCGGTGCCCGGCTCTCCCTTGGCGAAAATGGGCGGCAATTGCCCTGGCTCCGCATCGGTAAAGAAGTCCACACCGTCGATCTCGGTCCGATATTCGGCAGCCGAGTAATCGTAGGCCCAGTCCACACCGTCCACCACGCTTTCAAACTGGATCAGCAGCATGGAACGGTCGCGACCGTCAGGCCAGCGGCGCGCGAACACATGCTGCTCGACATTGGCGGTGCCATACAGCACGAATTTCTGCCCGCCGAGATAGTCCAGCGAGGGGTCTATCCGCATCGCCAGCGAGGGACGGGCCGGAGATGACAGGACGCCATCGGCATATGACCATTCGAGACCATCGCTCTGGGATGGGGTGGTATGCCTGTTGGGCGATGTCCAATAGATGGTGAAGGCAGCGACGGCCAGCAGGGCAAGCAGGACGCCGAATACGATCAGGAACTTGCGTTTCATTTGCCTAAAACCCCGTTTTGCGTTGTGCCTGTGATACATGGAAGGCGAAGCCGGCGCATCGCCAGCGATATCTATCGGCTGCAACACCCTATCATATTTCGGAATAGGAGCCGTGCTGCGCTCCGGAAAAGTTTAGCCGGCAAGACGGCGTTCTGTGCGCTCCCTCCCATGCGGGGCGATAGCGCGTGGTGAGAAACGGCCCGCTGCGCCGCGCATACCAGCTCTCGATATCGGCAAAGCTCTTGGCGCCGAAAGCGATCTTGGTCAGGTGCAGCGACATTGGGGGACGAGATAGGAAGCAGGCGGGGCGGGGCAAGGGTGGGGCTCGTGAAGAGCGGCTGCTAGTGCTCCTAATGGGAGCTATCGGAAATTACGACGGATTCGAAATCCCTTTGGAACGCGCCGCGATCAATGAGCATGTCGCCAAACCAGCAAACAGCATTACGCCAAAGATAATCTGCGGCCCCGGCAGAACCAGCCAGGCCGCCGCGAAGTAGCAACCCATGGCGATGTTTATCGCCGTCAAAATCCGTTGGCCACCCAAGCCCCACGATCGAAATCCGACGAAGTTGGCAGTGCCTGCTACGACGATGGCCAGTCCTGTGCCGACAAACCAAAGCGCCTCAATCGTCCACTCGGCATAAGCCAAGGGCGTGAGCGCGAGGTGTAGGCCCCCAAGCAGTCCAACGATCACGGCTAACGCCAAAGCCAAGGTTTGCAAGCGCATCAATTGAACTCCGTCCGTGCGAGAGCGAAACGGGCCGCGGCTCCTGCGATCGCCACTGCGATGAGAAGAACTCCGAGATTTTCCGCGATCAGCGCGAGATAGAGCTTCGACGTCGCCGTCGATGCAAGGCCGAGATAGATAAAAGCCGCCGCTGCCATCATAGCGGCAATCAAGGGGGTGGCGAGACCGATTGTGGCGCGATTACCGAACCTGGCCGTAGCAATCGCTCCGACAAGAAACAGCGATGCTGTACAGTATCCGTAAGTTTCCAGCAGCGCGGCATCAGACACAGACATGCGCCCGGCGAAACGGATGTTCATGGCAGCCCAAAGCATCGCTCCGCCAATCAAGACGTTCCGTGCGGCGGCTTGCAGGACAAGCGGCGAAGCCAAGCGCACTTTGCAGGCAGCAAGCAGACAGCCGACGGCGAAATGCAGACGCTGCGTATCTGGCACATGATCGATTTCGGCGTTCATCGCCTCGATCCAATGTCTCCGCTCTGGCGGCGCGATCCGGAAAGCAAGAGCAAGCAAGCGTCGCGCCCCGGATTTCTTTATCCCAGTCATTGTGCATATCCTTTCCCGAGCTTGGCAAGGGGAACTATGTCGGTCGGAATGGAACGGGCGAGCGCCAGGCCTCGCGGTGTAAGCCGATAGGCATGACGAGGCGGCCGGCCCTTATGTGGCGACGGCACCCATCGCGCTTCGAGATGATCCTGATCACACAGGCGGATCAGCATGGGATAGAGAGTGCCCGAGGCGATTCCGGTCCGTTCCATCAATTCGTATCCGTGCCACCAATCCTGCGGCCGTTCGAGCAACGCCAGCAAAGCGACTCGCGTTTGTTTTGAGATATTGGAGCGTCTTGGCATGCACGCAATCTACATATGTAGAGTTTGTACTGCAAGTGCTCTTTCGAGTGGCTCGTTTCAGATCGACGATCGCTACTCTTTTAACCCGATCGGGCGAAGCAACCGATGCCCTTCGCATCTTGCGAGGCTCGTGGTCTGTCCTACAGATGCCACGGCGTGTTCCTTGCCGGATCATGTCTACCTGTCTCGCCACCCCAGCAATTCCGAGCCAAACACCGCGTCTGCGCCCACCCAGCTTTTCTCCGCCAGGACAGTGCTCCAAGTGCTCCAGGTTAGCGGTGCTACAGGCTCACCAGCCCGCTCGCTACGGCGAGGCCGAGGAAGGCGAAGAAGCCCATCGAGTCGGTGATCATGGTCACGAACACGCTGCTGGCCACCGCCGGGTCCTGGTTCATCCGGTCGAAGGCGACGGGCACCAGCACGCCTGCCATGCCCGAGATGATGATGTTGATGACCATGGCCGCCGCGATCACCGCGCCCAGTTCGGGGGTGAACAGCACCGCGGTGGCCGCGCCGATCAGCACGGCGATGGTCGCGCCGTTCATCAGCGCCACCTTCAGCTCGCGCAGAACCAGGCGCTTGGTGTTGGACCGGGTCAGCTGGTTCATGGCGATGGCGCGCACGGTCACCGCCATGGTCTGCGTGCCGGCATTGCCGCCGATGCTGGCAACGATCGGCATCAGCACGGCGAGGGCCACCAGCTTCTCGATAGCGGCGCCGAAATAGGCGATGATGGCGCTGGCGACCACGGCGGTGCCGAGATTGGCGATCAGCCAGCGCACGCGGCTGGAATAGGCATCGCGCAGCGGCTCGTTGATATCGCCTTCGCCCGCACCGCTCAGCAGCAGCGCATCCTCACCGGCTTCCTCGGCGATGATGTGGGTGATGTCGTCCACCGTCAGCTGGCCGACCAACCGCCCGCTATCGTCCACCACGGCGGCGGAGATGAGGGCGTATTTCTGGAAGCGGAGCGCCACCTCCTCCTGGTCCATGTCGGTGGGGATCAGGGTCTGGTCGCGCTTCATCACATCGGTCAGCGCCACGTCGCGCGGGCAGCGCAGCACCCAGCTCAGCTGGCAGGTGCCGACCGGGTGGAAGCGGTGATCGACGACGAACACCTCCCAGAATTCGGTGGTGAGGTCATCGGCAGCGCGCAGGTAATCGATGAGGTCGCCCACCGTCATGCTCTCGGGCACGGCGACCAGTTCACGCTGCATCAGGCGTCCGGCGCTCTCTTCCGGATAGGTAAGGGCGCTTTCGATGGCGGCGCGGTCTTCCGGCTCCACCTCGGCCAGGATGGCGCGCTGATCGCCTTCGTCGAGATCCTCGATCAGCTGGACGGCATCGTCCGTCTCCAGCTGTTCCACGATCTCGGCCACGGCGGCGGCGGGCAGTGCCTCGACCATGTCCTCGCGCACATAGTCGTTCAGCTCGGCCACCACCTCGCTGCTCATCAGGTCGGTGATGGCATTGGCGAGGTAGGCGCGGTCCTCCCGGTCGAACAGCTCGAACAGGTCGGCAATGTCGGCCGGGTGCAGCGGCTCTACGAGGTCGTAGGTGCTGTCCTCGTTGTCGTCGCGCAGGCTTTCGCGCACCGCGCGGACGAATTCGGGCCGCAGCCGGTTCTCCTCGTCGAACTGCACGCCTTCGCCCTGCACGCGCTCCTCCACGCGTTCTTCGCCGTCATGCGCTGTGTCGCGGTCCTGAAGGTCGGTGTCGGCCATGGCGCGGTGTCTATTGCGATGCACCGCAAAAGCAAGCGCGCTCGGCCATGGGCGGGTGACATTGCCGCCACGGTCCCTATGTGTGGCCTCGAACAAATCTGGCAAACAACGCAATGGAGACCGATAGAATGGCCGATGAAAAGCTGACCTTCACCCTCGATACAGGCGATGGCGAGGGCAAGGACGTCGTCATCAAGCTGCGCAGCGACCTGGCCCCCAAGCATGTGGAGCGCATCACCGAGCTGGCGAAGGAAGGCTTCTACGATGGCGTGGTCTTCCACCGCGTGATCCCCGGCTTCATGGCCCAGGGCGGCGATCCCACCGGTACCGGCATGAGCGGCAGCGACAAGCCGAACCTGGCGCAGGAATTCAGCAATGAAGCGCATGTGCGCGGCACTTGCTCCATGGCGCGCACGCAGGATCCGAACAGCGCCAATTCGCAGTTCTTCATCTGCTTCGACGATGCCCGCTTCCTCGACAACCAGTACACCGTCTGGGGCCAGGTCGAGAGCGGCATGGAACATGTCGACGCGCTGCCCAAGGGTGAGCCGCCTGCGAGCCCGGGCAAGATCGTAAAAGCCACAGTCGGCTGATGCGAAGCGGTCGGGCCGCTCTGCTGACGGGGCTGGCCGCCATGCTTGGCGGCTGCGCCATCACCGGCAGCGTGCCCGACCTGCCGCGCAGCGATGTGCAGTGGGGCTGGTCCTCCGAAGAGCGCGAGCTGGCGCAGCATAGCTGGCTCTACGCCCAGCTTGCCAGCAACGCCTATGCCGACCCGCCGGAGGAGTACCTGCTGCCCGGCACTATCGTCGCGCGTGAAACCTATGGCAATGACGGTATCGGCTATGCCTATGCCATTTTCGACCGGTTCGAGGATGACCGGCTGGCCGAAACCATCATCGCCTATCGCGGCACGGAGGCCCAGCGGCTGGACCTGCTGTGGGACGATGCCGTCAATGGCAACATCCTCGCCCGCCACGATATGCGCGGGCTGGAGACCGCGCGCGCCGTGGCAGCGCAGGTCGATGGGCGCGGGGCAGGCCGGCAGGTCATCACCGTCACCGGCCACTCTCTGGGCGGCGGCATCGCGCATTACGTGTCGCTGAGCCCAGTGGCCGAAAATGGCGGCAGCGTAACCCGCTCGGTCGTCTTCAATAACGCGCCGCGCCGATCCGCTTATGACCGCGCAGGCAACCGCACAGCGATTATCGAGCGCGGCGACTTCCTGCGCTTCGGGCGCTATTTCGGGCGTGAGCCTGTCGAGATCTACCGCCCGATCGACTGCCGATCTGCGGAGGACCATTCGGTTCATCACCTGGCCGACTGCCTCACTTGGATCGCCGCTTTCGATGAGCCGGATGCGCTCGCCTCGCTCCAGCAGAACCCCGACATCCGCCGGCCCCCGGCGCAGAACGATCCGGCCGACCCGCGAGAGGGTGAAGCGGTGTCTCGCGCCCTGCCAATCAACCTCTACATCGCCGACATCGCCATGCGCCGCGCGGTCAACGATGCGGTACGCCAGTCGCGGCTGCTGCGCGCCGATTACGACCGGCAGGCGGGCCTGCACCTGTTTGTTTGGAAAGAGGCGGACCGGGTAGATGTCGTCCTGCAACGCAATGGCGTGTCGGTATTGCGCGAAGGGCTCGACTGCGCCGGTGTGCCGCTGCAAGAATGCGCGCGTGCTGTGGTCGATGTGGTCGAAGATGCGTTGCCTGCGCATCTGCGCGAAGCGATCTAGAGGCCCGCTTTCACCAGCCAATCGTGGAAGATGCGCACCGGCCGAGCTTCCAGGTCCGCCGGGCGGCATACGAACCAGTAGGAATAGGGGCTTTCCACGGCAACGTCGTAGAGCTTCGTCAGGCGCGGATCGTTGTTCCGCGCCAAATGGTCGTCATGCATCATGGCGATGCCCATGCCTTGCGCCGCGGCCTCGAGGATCAACTGTCCGGAATCGTAATGGTCGATGGCGGCAGGCTGCATCCGTTCAAGCCCCATCGCGCCTTTCCACGCATCGAAGCTGGCAACCATATCGGTGTGCAGCAGGAAGGTTTGCTTCGACAGCGCCTTCGCATCTGGCTTGTCGCCCAGCTCCTCCACCAGCTTGGTGCTGGCGATAGCGTGTACCGTATTATGATCGAGCTGCACCGAATAGAGCGAGGGATCGGGCGTTTGCGTCAGCGTGATTGCAGCATCGAGCGTATCGCCCACGCGGTCGATCAGATGCGGGCCGGTATCGATATCGAGATGCAGGCGCGGATGGGTGGCGCGCAGTTCGCCCAGCCGCGGGAACAGGCGCTGCGTGCCGAATAACGGCATCACGCCAAGGCGCAGGCGCTGCACCTGCAGGTTCTCGCTTTCCGATTCGACCGCGGCCGCCAGCGATTCCAGATGCGGGGCGACAGCATCGTAGAAGTGTCGCCCTTCGTCGGTCAGCCGCATGGACTGGCCCGAGCGGGAGAAGAGCTTGCGGCCGGTGAAGTTTTCCAGATTGCTGATCCGCCGCGACAGGGCCGAGGGGCTGAGCCCCAGCTCATTGGCCGCCGCGCGCGCCGACCCTAATCGCACCACGCGGATAAAGGCTTCGAGAGCCCGTAGCGGAGGGAGGCGGCGCATAGCCCTTTTGTCGAGACTATCGCTCCGACTGTCGAGAGCAAAACGGCAAGGCCCGCCATTTTTCTGCTGCAACGCAGCAAAGAAAGGCTTTTGCTTCGCCTACTCGCCTTCCGGAGCGTCCACCTTTGCGGGACGGTGCAGGCGTAACCGCGTGACATGGGTCTCGTCGCCCGCCGTCACTTCGATCGTCCAGCCGCTGGGATGTGTCAGCACCGTCCCGGGCTGCGGAACCTCTTCGGCAAGCACAAACGCAAGACCGCCAAGCGTATCGACCGCTTCCTCGACCTCGGCCAAGTCGGGTGCGCCGACGATATCGGCGACATCTTCCAGCTCGGCACGCGCATCGGCATCCCAAACGCCGTCATCGATGGGCACGATCAGCTGTTGCGGCGCCTCGTCATGCTCGTCCTCGATGTCGCCGACGATTTCCTCTACCAGATCCTCGATGGTGATGATGCCATCCGTGCCGGAAAACTCGTCCACCACGATGGCGAGGTGAGTCCGGCGCGCGCGCATGTCGGCCAGCACATCCAGCGCGCCGCGCGCCTGCGGCACGTAGAGCGGCTGGCGCATCAGCACGGTCCAGTCGGCAGGCGGCGTCTTGCCGCCGGCGACATAGGCGAACACATCCTTGATATGCATCATGCCGATGACGTCATCCAGCTGGTCGCGATAGACGGGCATGCGCGAATGGCCGTTATCGGCGAACAGGGCGACCATGTCGTCCCACGGCATTTCGGCAGAAATGCCGATGATTTCGCTGCGCGGGATTGCCACGTCGTCGGCATCCTTCTCGCTGAAATGCAAGAGGTTGCGCAACATGGTGAGCTCGGTGGATGACAGGTCGTTGCCGGTCGCATCGCTTGCATCGCCGTTCGACGATACATCCTCGTGCTCGTCGATCGCCTCTTCCAGCTGCGCGCGCAGCGAGGTGTCGGGCGTTTCCTCGAACAGGCCGCGGATCTTCGTCCAAAGTCCGCTGCCGCCGTTGTCCGAGGTGCTTCTACTCTCCGATTCTCCGGTGAGGGGATCGCCAGGTCTGTCTGTGTCGGGCATCGCCCTGCTCAATGCTCCAATCAGCTTATCGTGCCGGTATATGGGTTGCCGATACCCAAATGTGCAAGCGCCTTCACTTCCAGCGCCTCCATTTTGTCGGCTTCCTCGTCCGAAATCTCGTGGTTGTGACCCGCCAGGTGCAGCAGGCCGTGGATGATGAGATGTGCGGTATGGTCTGCAACGGCGATCCCTTTCGCCTTCGCTTCCTGCGCGCATGTTTCATAGGCCAGGGCAATATCGCCAAGCATTTCCGGCGGCCCGTCATCGGGATCGAGATGCACCACATCTTCACGGGCGAGCATCGGAAAACTCAGCACATTGGTGGGCTTGTCGCGCTGGCGCCATTCGCGGTTGAGCTCATGCACCCGCGCGTCCGAGGTGAGAAGAATACTGGTTACGAAGCGCGGATTGGCAAGCTCGGGCGCGACCTCGCCAGCGGCGGCTGCGGCATGCTCGGCCAGCGCCTCCCAATCGCCTTCCGGCCAGTCCTCGATGTCGATTTCAAGCTGCATGGGGCGGCGAGGTATCAAGCATCCTCGCCTTCATACGCCTCCACGATCCGGCCCACGATGGGGTGACGTACGACGTCCGCCCTGGTGAAGCGGGTGACGCCGATGCCTTCCACGCCTTCCAATCGGTCGACCGCATCGGCCAGCCCGCTCATGCGGTCGCCGCCCGGGATGTCGACCTGCTTCGGGTCGCCGCAAACGACCATGCGGCTGTTCTGGCCGAAGCGGGTGAGAAACATCTTCATCTGTTCGCGCGTGGTGTTCTGCGCCTCGTCGAGGATCACGAAGGCATCTGCCAGAGTGCGCCCGCGCATGAAGGCAATCGGCGCGATCTCGATCTCGCCGCTGGCGATGCGGCGGTCCACCTGCTCCGGCGGCATGCAATCGTACAGCGCATCGTAGAGCGGGCGTAGGTAAGGATCGACCTTTTCCTTCATGTCGCCGGGCAGGAAGCCCAGCTTCTCGCCTGCCTCGACGGCGGGTCGCGAGAGGATCAGGCGCTGCACGCTGCCGGTAATCAGCTGGCTGATCGCCTGCGCGACAGCGAGATAAGTCTTGCCGGTGCCCGCCGGACCGAGCGCAAAGATCACATCGCGGCTGGCCAGCTGGCGCATGTAATCGCCCTGTGTAGCGCTGCGCGGGGTGATTGTTTTCTTGCGCGTGCGGATCATGATCGGCGGCACTTTGGCATCGCCGGTGATGATCCCGTCCAGCGTCGGCTCGTTGGACATGGCAATCAGCGCCTCGATGGCGCCTGCATCCATCTCCTCGCCCGTCAGCAGCTTTTCATGCAATTTGAGGAGCACATCGCGCGCGCGGGCCACGTCGTCCTGCGGGCCTTCGATGGCGACGGTATCGCCGCGCGCCGCGATATAAACGCCCAGCCGGTTTTCGATCTGTACGAGATTGGCGTCGAATTCGCCGAACAGCGCACCGAGGGCAGCCTGATCGTCGAAAGTGACCTCTACCCGGGCGCGGCGCGAGGCATCGCGGCGTTCTTCGGGATGGGCGATCGTGGCGGCGTGGTTGCCGTCATCGCGATGGGGTTTACGAGCCATGCGGGTTGTGGCGAGTCCTTTCCTCTAACACCCTGGAAGATAGGCGCAGAGCCCGCGAGGGCAAGCCGGGGAGGGAGTGATGATGGTGGAAAGTAGCAAGGATGTCACAATTGCAGTGCAACTGGCGGAAGGGATACTGTCACGCCGTTCCTCCTTCCGGTTTACCAAAAGGACATAAGCGGCGCCCCTCTTAAGCGTCGACTTTCTCCAAAACCCGCGCGCCAAGCGAGTTTGGCCCTGCCTCGGTCAGTTCGACCCGAACCATGTCGCCGATGGCGGCATCGCCGGTAAAATGCACCGATTGCAGCCATGGCGACTTGCCCAGCCACTGGCCTTCCAGCTTGCCTTTGCGCTCCACCAGAACGTCGCAGACCCTGCCGACGCTGGCGGCATTGAACGCGGCCTGATCGCGGTTGAGGCGGGCTTGGAGGCGTTGCAGGCGCTCGTCCATCACGTCGGGCGCGATCTGGTCAGCCATGGTGGCAGCGGGCGTGCCGGGGCGGGGCGAGTATTTGAAGCTGAACGCTGCCGCGTATCCCACGGCGTCGACCAGCGCCAAAGTTTCTTCGAATTCGGCTTCCGTCTCGCCGGGGAAGCCGACGATGAAATCGCCGCTCAGCGCGATATCGGGGCGGGCGTCGCGGAAGCGGTCGAGCAGCTTGAGATAGCTATCGGCGGTGTGACTGCGGTTCATGGCTTTCAGCACCCTGTCGGAACCACTCTGCACCGGCAAATGCAGGTAAGGCATCAGCTTGTCGACCTCGCCATGCGCAGCGATCAGCCCGTCCGACATGTCGTTCGGATGGCTGGTCGTGTAGCGGATGCGCGCCAGATCGGGCAGTTTCGCAAGCTCGCGAACGAGCCCATCCAGCCCGACTTCGCGGCCCTTGTCATCTTCGCCGCTCCATGCGTTCACATTCTGGCCCAGCAAGGTGATCTCGCGCGCACCGGCATCGACCAGTTTCGCCGCTTCATCCACCAGGTCGCTGTAAGGCCGCGATATTTCCGCGCCGCGCGTATAGGGCACTACGCAATAGGTGCAGAACTTGTCGCACCCTTCCTGCACAGTGAGGAAAGCGGTGGGGGCCACCTTGCGCCGCTTCGGCAGTGCTGCGAATTTCGCATCCTCCGGCATATCCGTATCGGTGGACCGTTCGCCCTTTACCGCACGCTCCAGCATGTCGGGCAGGCGATGATAGGCCTGCGGACCGACCACCATGCCGACGGCAGGCGCGCGCTTCATGATTTCCTCGCCCTCGGCCTGCGCCACGCAGCCCGCGACCGCGATCATCGGCTTCTTGCGAGCGAGCCGACCGGCTTTTTCCACCCGGCCGATATCGGAATAGACCTTCTCGGTCGCTTTCTCGCGGATGTGGCAGGTGTTGAGCACCACGAGGTCAGCATCCTCGCCCTCGGACGCAGGCGCGATGCCTCGGGCTTCCAGCAATTCGCCCATGCGGTCGCCATCATAGACGTTCATCTGGCAGCCGAAGCTCTTGACTCTGTAGGTCTTGGGGGATTTCGTCGGTTTCATGATACCTGCGCCCTTAGGCGAAAGAGCCGCGCGGTTCAACGCGCTATGATCTGCTCACCACCCCGCCAACCGCCTCGCTTGCAGCCGCCGTAATCGTCTTGCGGTTCGCCAGATCGTCGCCAGCGATGGGCGGCAGGAAATGCACGTCCAGCCGGATCGGACGAAGGCGCGCAAGGATGCGTTTGAAATTATCGAGGCCCGGCTCCTCGCCCACCCAGCTCACCTCGGGCGCATCTTCGTAAAGCAGCGCCACGGGCTGCACGACCGCGCCTTCGGGCAGCGGCTCCAGCGCGCCCAGCAGGCTCGACTTGAAAGGGATGATACCGGTGCCATCACTCGTCGTGCCTTCGGGGAAGAGCGTCAGCGTCTTGCCGTGCGACAATGCGTCGCGGATTTCTTCCTTCTGGTTGCCGACATCGGAGCGGCGGTGGCGCGCGACGAAGATGGTGTCATTCATCTCGCACAGCCATTTGAGGAAGCCAAACTGCGCCAAGCCGTCATGCGCGACGAAGGCGCTGTTGGCCGCCTGCGAGAGGGCGAGAATGTCCAGCCAGCTGACATGGTTGGCCAGCAAAAGCGCACCCGGCACGCGCTTGCCGCGGCGGCGCACTTGCAGGCCGCTGACTACACCCACGCCGGTCAGGAACACGCGCGGCCACGTGCGGCCGAGGCCGAGCAGTCGCCACAGATAATGTAGCGGCACACAGAAAATCAGGAGAGCGAGCATCAGGAGCACGCGAAGAATGATGAGCGGCCACCCCCACCAGGGAACCGTCCGATGCCCAGCCGCGTCCTGCTCCGTCGCAGGCTCTGCCATGGTCAGTTTTTCTCGTCGCGGTCCAAACGCACGGCGTATAGTTCCATGCGGTGGTCGACGAGGCGGTAGCCCAGTTTCTCGGCAATCTGCTTTTGCAGCGCTTCCAGTTCTGGATCGACGAATTCGACGACCTTGCCTGTTTCCACATCGATCAGGTGATCGTGATGCGCTTCGGGCGCGGCTTCGTAACGCGCGCGGCCATCGCCGAAATCGTGGCGGTCGAGAATGCCTGCCTCTTCGAACAACCGCACGGTGCGATAGACGGTCGCAATCGAAATCTTCGGATCGACCGCAGAGGCACGTTCATGCAGTTTCTCGACATCGGGATGGTCGGTGCTTTCCGACAACACTTTCGCGATGATGCGGCGCTGGTCGGTAATGCGCAGGCCGCGCTCGGCGCACAGGGCTTCAAGATCGATGGGCTGGTGCAAGGCTCTTCCCGGTACCGCAAAAAAAGAAAACGCCCCGCAGCCTTAGGGCCAAGGGGCGTTTCACTCAAGCACGGCAAAAATGCCGGTGCCGGTTTACTTTTTCTTTCGCGTGCCTTTGCGTGCAACCTTCTGGCCCGGCTTGCGACCAAGGCCGATATCCTTGGCGAGCGTGCGGCGCTGTTCCGAATAGTTGGGCGCGACCATCGGGTAATCGGCGGGCAGGCCCCAGCGTTCGCGATATTCGTCGGGCGTCATGTCATAGGCGGTCTTCAGGTGCCGCTTGAGCATCTTGAACTTCTTGCCGTCTTCGAGGCAGACGATGTGGTCTTTCTTGACCGAGGAGCGGATCGGCACGGCCGGTTCGGGACGCTCTTCTTCTTTGACCGTTTCGCCGAGCCCGGACAGCGCGCCGTATACTTTCTCGATCAGTGACGGCACTGCATCGACTTCGACATTGTTGTTGGCGACATGCGCAGTCACGATGTCGGCGGTGAGGGTAATCAGCATCTCGTTCGTGCCGTTATCGCTCGTATCCATTGTAAAAACCTTTGTATTGCGAACCGTAAATAGTCGCTCTCTTCAAGAAGCGATCTCTCCGGCCATGGCGCAGCGTAGCCGCATTGACAAGCGGCATAGCAAGTAAAAGTCCGTATGACCCGATATGATACTTGATCGCGCCGCAAATTGCGGGCGTCTCGTCGCATCGCCCGGCTGGCGGATGTCAGTCGATGGACCGGGCGAAAGTAATCGCGTCCAGCGGCCCGCCGACAGCGCCGCGATAATAACCCTTGCGATGGCCGATCTTTTGAAAGCCGAAGCGGCGATAAAGATGTTCCGCCGGATTGCCGTCGCGCATTTCTAGAAAGAGGTGCCGGACGTCGCGCATTTTTGCCCGCGCAATCACCTCTTCCAGCAATCGCTGCGCAATGCCGGTGCCGCGAGAGGCGGGGCGCACGGCGATCAGCAGGATCTCTTCCTCGTCGGCGGCCTGCCGGGTGAGCGCGAAACCGGTGACGGTATCGATATCGACATTGTCGACACCGTGCCTATCCGCGAGAACGAAATGCACGCCCGGCATGACCAGCGAATCCGCCACCTGCTTGCGCGTCCACGCTTCGCCAAAACGGCTGTCGAACGCCTCGCCCATCACGAGCATGATCGCATCGAGCGCGTCGGTCATGCGCGCGGCGCTTGCGGCTTGGCGTCGGGCGCGCGGCCATAAATCGGGGAAAGATCGGTAATGAGCCGGGTTTCGTGCAGGAGGTTCGCGAAATTCGCATCCGGCAGCAATTCGAGGGCAAGGCGATCGTCACCGAGAAGCGCTGCCAGTTCCTTGGCGCGGTTGCCCGCGATAACGTCGTGTCGCGCGGGCTTCGCAGCATCCTCCGGCGAAAGCGATTGCACGGCATCCTCTGCCTGCCCGTCGGCATCGAAATTCTGCATGAAATACTCGCCGTGCCCGCCGTTCATGCATACGGTAATGGCACGCGGCGTGTGTTGACGACTGCGCGCGCAGACGAGTTCCAGCGTGGGATAACCCAGCACTTCCGCGCCCCAGGCAAGACCTAGCGCGCGCGCTGCCGCGATGCCGATCCGCACGCCGGTAAAGCTGCCGGGGCCTAGCGATACGAGAATGCGGTCTGCGCGGCCCCTATCCGGCAATTCGGCGATCATCGGCACCAACCGCTCGGCATGGCCGCGGCCCAGCACCTCGCAAAACCCATCCACCAGCGCACCGTCCTCGAACAGCGCGGCAGAGCACGCTTCGGTCGCGCATTCGATGGCGAGAGTGCGGAGCGGGGTCGGCATGGGACCGGCCTGTAAGGCCAGTCCCTGCTGCGATCAAACCACTTTGTTGAAGGTGTCGAATTCGGGCCGCGGGCTGCGCTCGAAGATCGTCGTGCGGTCGCCGTGGCCGATGGAGCACAGCCAGTCGGCGCGGTATTTCGGCTGGTCGGAGAAGAAGGCTTGCGTTGTCTTGTCCTGGTCGAAGCCGGACATGGGCGCGCAATCGAGGCCCAGTGCGCGCGCGGCAATCATCAGATACGCGCCCTGCAATGCGGAATTGCGAAACGCGCTTTCTTTGCGGCCTTCCTCGTCGCCTTCGAACCAGCTTTTCGCATCGGTATGCGGAAACAGCCAAGGCAGCTGCTCATGGAAATCGATATCGTAGCCGATGATGACGGTGACGGGCGCGCCGAGGATCTTGTCCTTGTTCCCTTCATCCGCGCAATCGGCCAGCTTCTGCTTCGCCTCGTCCGAACGCACCCAGACAAAGCGCCCTGGCTGCTGGTTGGCGCTGGTCGGGCCCATTTTCAGCAATTCGTAGATCTGGTGGATTTCTTCGTCCGACACACCCTTGTCGTGCCAGCCATTATAGGTGCGCGCCTCGCGGAAAATCAGGTCGAGCGCGGAATCGGAAAGCGTATCGGTCATGCGGGTGGAATCTCCTGTTGGTATTCGGGAGACTCTACGCAGGACCGGCCAATTCGTTCACGCGGCGCGCACTTCGCTCACTTCGGGCACGTAATGCTTCAGCAGGCCTTCGATGCCATGCTTGAGGGTGGCGGTGGAGCTGGGACAGCCGGAGCACGCGCCCTGCATTTGCAGATAGACCACGCCATCGCGAAAGCCGCGATAGCGGATGTCGCCGCCATCGTTCGCCACGGCAGGGCGCACGCGCGTTTCGATCAGTTCCTTGATCTGCGCGACGATATCTTCCGTGCCCTCGTCATCGCCCATTTCGGCGTCGTCGGCTTCGGGAGGGACCGTAAAACCGCTTGCATCGCCGCCAGCGAAAAGCGGGGCTTCGGAGACGAAATGGTCGAGCAAAACGGCGACGACTTGCGGTTTCAGGTCAGACCAGTTGACGCCCGGCGCTGCAGTGACGGACACGAAATCGCCGCCGAAGAAAACGCCGGTCACTTCGCCGGTGTCGAACAGCGCCTGTGCCAGCGGGCTGGCTTCCGCTTCTTCCGGCGAGGCGAAATCGCGCGTGCCCGATGGCATGACGGCGCGGCCCGGCATGAATTTGAGCGTGGCGGGATTGGGCGTGGTTTCGGTCTCGATGAACATGGCCATGATGTAGGTGCGGGGCCTGCGACGGGCAAGCATCGCTGGCACAATCAAATCTGCGCCCCTATTCACCCTTGCTTCATCACTTGAGAGCCTAATGCCGCCATGACCCTATTTTCGCGCGCAATTCGCGTCCTAGTTCCGCTCGCCATTGTCCTTCCCGTGCCGGCTCTGGCGCAGGCTCCCTGTACGATCCAGGCGACCGAAGCGGTCGACAATCCAGAATATGCGCGGCCCGACGATCCTTGGATCTATCGCGGCACCGATATCCCGGTGGACGAGCAATGGCTGTTCGGTGAGCTGCCCAATGGCGTGCGCTATGCCGTGCGCGAAAACGGCGTGCCGCCGTGCCAGGCGAGCTTGCGCATCGCCATCGATGCAGGCTCTTTGCATGAGCGGGACGAGGAGCGCGGCTTTGCGCACCTTGTGGAACACCTCGTCTTCCGCGAATCGCGCGATTTCGGCCCGGGTGAGGCCATTCCGCATTTCCAGCGTATGGGCGCATCGCTGGGCGCTGATACCAACGCTACGACCAGCCCGACGCAGACGGTCTATAAGCTGGACCTGCCCAATGCCACCCGCACCACGCTGGATGAAAGCGTGAACCTGTTTGCCGGCATGGTGCTGGAGCCTGCGCTCTCGAGCGAGAACCTCGCCATGGACGTGCCTATCGTGCTGTCCGAACGGCGCGAGCGGGCGGGGCCTGCCCTGCGTATCCAGGAAGGCACCACCGCGACGTTCTTTGCCGGACAGCGCCTTGCCAATCGCAGCCCGATCGGCACGGTGGAGACGCTGCAGGGCGCTACGCAGGAGGCGGTGCGCGCCTTCCATTCGCGCTGGTATCGCCCAGAAAACGCGGTCGTGGTGCTGGTGGCCGATGCAGATGTGAACGTGCTGGCCGCCATGGTTGAACGTCATTTCGCCGATTGGGAAGGCGAAGGGCCGGTCACTCCCGCGCCCGATTTCGGCGATCCGGTGGCGCCTGCCGGGGCCGATCCGGCCAATCCGGTGGGCGAGACGCTGGTGATCGTCGAACAGGGCCTGCCGCGTTCCATCACTTATGGCGTGATGCGGCCTTGGGTCGAGATCGTCGATAACCTCGAATACAACCGCTACAACCTGCTGTTCGATGTGGGCGCTGCCGTGATCAACCGGCGGCTGGAAAATCGCGCCCGCGCTGGTGGTAGTTTCCTCGCTGCGCAGGTGGGCCGCGACAAGGTGAGCCGCAGCGTGGATGCCGCTTTCGTGTCTATCACGCCCATTGGCGACGATTGGGAAGCGGCGCTGGCCGATGTGCGCGGCGTGATTGCCGACGCGATGGCAACGCCTCCCAGCCAGGACGAGATCGACCAAGCGGTCTCCAACATCGATGTCGCCTTCACCAACTGGGTGGAGCAATCGCGCATCCAGGCAGGTTCGCAACTGGCCGATACGGTTGTGGGCGCGGTCGACATTCGCGAGGCTATCGCCAGCCCCGAGACATTCCTCGATGTATTCCGCTCGGTCAGCCCGCGCTTCACGCCCGAAGAAGTGCTGCAGGCGACGCAGACCTTGTTTACAGGCGATGTGATCCGCACCGTCATGCTCTCGCCCGATCCGCTCGTCAGCAGCGCACAATTGCGCGCGGCGATGCAGATGCCTGCCGTGGCCGATGCCTCCGGCCGGGAAAGCGCCGAGGCGATCAATTTCGCCGACCTGCCGCCCGTCGGAACACCCGTCGCGCCCAGCGTCAGCGAGCCGCTTGGCGTGCTGAATGTGGAGCGGCTGACATTCCCCAATGGCGTGCGAGCGCTGATCTATCCGACCACCAACGAACCGGGCCGAGTGACCGTGCGCGTGCGCTTCGGCGCAGGCTGGCGCGGTTTCGAGGCAGATGAAGCGGTCTATGCCGAACTCGGCCCGATGGCGCTGGTCAATTCGGGCGTTGGCCCGTTGCGCCAGAACGAGCTGGACCGCGTGGCGGCGGGCAGCCTGCTGAGCTTCGATTTCGCGATCAATGACGGGCATTTCCTGTTCCAGGGGCTGACCCGGCAGGAAGACCTGGCCAACCAGCTTTACCTGTTCGCTGCCAAGCTGGCGCAGCCGGGCTGGGATCCGGCTCCGGTGGAGCGGGCGATCGCCAGCATGCGGCTGGCCTATGACAGCTATGGCCGCGATCCCAATGGCGTGCTGACGCGCGACCTCGACTGGTTGCTGCGGGATCGCGATCCGCGTTTCGCCACGCCTACGCCTGCCGATCTGGATGCCGCCTCGCCCGAAGGGTTTCGCCGCACATGGTCGCGCCTGCTCTCGCAGGGTCCCGTGGAGGTAGCCGTCTTCGGCGATATCGACCGGCAGGCGACCGTCGATGCTCTGGCCGCCACCTTCGGCGCCTTGCCGCCGCGCGTGCCGCTGGCGCCCGAGGTCGAAAACCGCAGCATGTCTTTCCCCGAAGCGGACACCGTACGGCTGACCCATACCGGCGATGCCGACCAGTCCGCCGCCGTGATCGCTTGGCCGACCGCGGGCGGGTCCGACGGACTGACCCAGAGCCGCAAGCTGGATATCCTGGCGCAGGTCTTCTCCAACCGCCTGATCGACGGACTGCGCGAGCGGGCCGGCGCGGCCTATTCGCCCTTCGTGGTGTCGGACTGGCCGCTGGATCTGGACACGGGCGGCACGATCTTCGCGCTGGTGCAGATCGACCCGTCGCTGATGGATGCCTTCTTCGACGAGGCCGAAACCATCGCGCAGGATCTTGCTGCCAATGGTCCGACGGCGGACGAGCTGGAGCGGGTGGTGGAACCTGTGCGGCAGCGGATCGAGCGGGCCAGCACCGGTCACACCTTCTGGCTCAACCAGCTGCAGGGCAGTGCTTTCGATCCCAATCGCGCGCTCTATCTGCGCACACTGCTGAACGATTATGTGAACGCGACGCCGCAGGAAGTGCAGGCCCTGGCGCAGCGCTACCTGACATCGCGCGAAGGGTTCCGCATCGCCGTGGTGCCCGAAGCGGGCGCTGCTGGCGGTGCAGGGGCGGCAACCGCGCGCTGACCCGTTTCGCAAGTAACCTTTGCGCGCAGCGGTGTCGGTCGGTAGGTGTCGGGCTTCCCCGACATGAATTACCGATTGGCCCGGCGGGGACCGGGCCCGCTTTGACGAGAGTGACGACGTGGCACAGAACTGGACTCCCGATAGCTGGAAAGCAGACCGCTTCATCGCCAAGCACCTGCCGCGCTATGAGGATGCTGCTGGCTTGGTCGAGGCCGAACAGACGCTTGCCGGCTATCCGCCGCTCGTTTTCGCAGGCGAAGCGCGCGACCTGAAAGCCTCGCTTGCCGATGTGGCGGAGGGCAACGCCTTCCTGCTGCAAGGCGGGGATTGTGCGGAAAGTTTCGCCGAATTCAGCCCCAACACCATCCGCGATACGTTTCGCGTCATCCTGCAAATGGCGGTGGTGATGACGTTTGCCGGCAAGATGCCGGTGGTGAAGGTGGGCCGCATGGCAGGCCAGTTCGCCAAGCCGCGCAGCTCGGATACCGAAACGCGCGGCGATGTGACGCTGCCCAGCTATTTCGGCGATAACGTAAACGCCATCGAGTTCGAGGCGGAGGGCAGGCGCAACGATCCGCAGCGCATGGTGCGCGCCTATTCACAATCTGCCGCGACGCTCAACCTGCTGCGCGCCTTTGCGGGCGGCGGCTACGCCAATCTGCGGCAAGTTCACCAGTGGACGCTCGATTTCATGGGCCGCAGCGAATGGGCGGAGCAATTCCGCCAGATCGCCGACCGCATCGGCGAAGCGCTCGATTTCATGGAAGCGTGCGGCATCGACATCCACGACCAGCCGCAGCTCAAGACCGCCAATTTCTATACCAGTCACGAGGCGCTGCTGTTGCCTTACGAGCAGGCGATGACGCGGCAGGATTCGCTGACCGGCGACTGGTACGACACCTCCGCCCACTTCCTGTGGATCGGGGACCGTACCCGCTTCATCGATAGCGCGCATGTCGAATTCCTGCGCGGCGTGCGCAATCCCATCGGCGTGAAATGCGGCCCCTCGCTAGAGCCGGACGCGCTGCTGGAAATGCTCGACGTGCTGAATCCGGCGCGCGAGGCGGGGCGCATAACCCTCATCAGCCGGTTCGGCGCGGGCAAGGTGGAGGATGGCCTGCCGCCCCTGGTGCGGGCGGTCAGCCGGGAAGGGCATCCGGTGGTGTGGAGCTGCGACCCGATGCACGGCAATGTCGTAAAATCCGAAAGCGGCTTCAAGACGCGGCCTTTCGATCGCATCCTGTCCGAAGTGCGCGGGTTCTTCGCCGTGCACCGCGACGAGGGAACGCATGCCGGTGGCATCCATATCGAAATGACCGGGCAGGATGTGACGGAATGCACGGGCGGATCGGTGGCCATCACCGATGCCGGGCTCGCCGATCGCTATCACACCCATTGCGACCCGCGCCTCAACGCCGCGCAGTCGCTGGAGCTGGCCTTCCTGCTGGCCGACATGCTGAATGCAGAGCTGTCCGATAGCCGCAAGGACGCTGCCTGAACTGCTCCTCGCACGCCCTAGGCAGAAATGCCTAGGGCCACGCTGCACACTGCCTAAGACCGACGCGCTAATCCCGTAGCCACTGCTTCGGGAGACCATCTTGCGCTTTCTCCGCCGTCTGGCCGCTCCAGCCGTGAACGCCCTCGTCTGGGCGGTGCTGGCGCTCGCCAGCGTGGCGCTGCGCGATGAGGCGGGCGCGACTGTGCTGTTGTGGATGCCTTCCGGTATTACCGTTGGCGCGCTATTCGCCGCCCCGGTGCGTCGCTGGCCCACTATCCTGTGCACCTTCTTCCCCGTGCAGGTCGCGGTTTTCACGTTCAATGGCACGGCACCGGGAATGGCTGCGCTTTATTCGCTCGCTGCCCTTTCCCAGGCGAGCGTCGCCGCCTGGCTCAGCGTGCGCGTGCTGGAAAGCCGTCGCAATGAGCCCAGCAGGTTTCGCCAGGTTGTAGGACTGTTCGGCGCGGCCATGATAGGCTCGCTGGTGGGCACCTGCCTTGCCTTCGGCATGCGTGACGAACAGACCCTGGCGGAATTCAGCTGGTGGTTCTTCGCCAATGTCATCGGCATCATGACGGTGGCGCCGATCTACTTGAAGATTCGCCGCGCCTTGCTGACCCGCGGACGCGGCATCAACCGCGAGGCGGTGCGCGAGCTGGCGCTGGTTATACCGCTCTTCGGCTTGCTCAGCTTCCTGGTGCTGGAATACCAGACGCTGGCCTTGGCTCCGCTTGTTGTCACGGCGCTGGTGCTCATAACCTTTCGCTACGGTCACCAGTCGTCAGCCATTTCCGTACTGGCCTTTGCCGTCGCGGCGACTGTGGTCAGCATGCATCACGGCAATGCCGCGCCTGCGGCAGACCTCTCGCAGCGCGAGGCAACGCTTACGCTTCAGGCGTGGATGATGATCCTGCTCGCCACGCGCCTGCCGCTGGCCGCCATGATGGCGCGCAGCGAGGGCCTGCAAATGGAATTGCTGGAGCGCAATGCGCAGATGCATGAAAGCCTGATGCTGTTCGATCTGGCGGAGGAAACGGCGGGTATCGGCCGCTGGCGGCTTAACCTCGTGACCGGAGAGCAGGATTGGTCTCCCAAGATGCTTGAGCTGACGGGCATTCCCGAAAATCTCGGCCCCGATCCGGGCGATGTCAGCGATATGATGCCCGATGGCGGGGAAGAGTTTTACGGCGCAATCCGCGACAACCGTGAGAACCGCGACACTTACAGTTTCTCGTATCGCGTGAAGCCGCCCAACCAGACCGAACGCATCCTGCGCATCGCCATCCTCAACGAATTCGACTTGACCGGAAAGCGCATCAGCGTGTTCGGTGTGGCGATGGATGTGACCGAGCAGGTGCGCCGCGAGGAAGCGCTGGACCTTGCCCGCAGCCGCGCCGTGCGACTGGCAGCAGAGGCTCAGAAGCTCGCCAACACCGATCCGCTCACCAGCCTGCCCAATCGCCGCTGCACATTCGGACGGCTGGAATCGATGATTGAGGTCGCCGAAACCCGCGACGGCGCGCTGGCGGCAATTATGTTCGATGTCGACCATTTCAAGCAGGTCAACGATGTCTACGGCCACCAGACCGGCGACGAAGTGCTGGTGCAGGTCGCCGAACTGGCGCGCAGGCAGGCGCGCTCCGGCGACCTCGTGGGGCGCATCGGCGGGGAGGAATTCGTCTGGCTGTTGCCGGGGATCTCCGAAGACGCTTCGCCACGGCTGGCCGAGCGCCTTCGCCGCTCGGTGGAAAGCGGGATCGAGGGATCGACCTTGCCCGATGTCACCGTCAGCATCGGCATTGCCAATTTCCGCAAGGGCGACAGCGGGGAAAGCCTGCTGGCGCGTGCCGATGCCGCGCTTTACGAAGCCAAGGAAAGCGGCCGCAACCAGGTGAAGCGCGCCGCCTGACGGGCGCTTTGTGCGCAGCATTCCTGACAAAGATCAGCAATATCGGGGGTTTCATTCCGAAACGCGATGCCCCATGGTCCCATCCCGGACGGAAGGGACACTGACAAGGGGAGGGCATGTTGCCCACGGCCAGTACCCGCCAGCCTGCCACAGGTGGCAGCGTATCGCTCGCGGCGCAGTTTATGGCGACGCGGCAGCTTTTGGAAACCCTGCTCGAACCGTTGAGCGAGGCGGATGCGACGATCCAGTCCATGGACGATGCATCGCCCGCCAAATGGCATGCGGCGCATACGACTTGGTTCTGGGAGACGTTCCTGCTGCGTGACCGCGCGCCGGAATATCGCCTGTTCAACGAGGATTTTCCGTTCCTCTTCAATTCCTATTACGAGGCCGAGGGCGACCGCCTTCTGCGCCGCAATCGCGGCCTGGTGACGCGCCCGACACTGGCCGATGTGCTGGAATGGCGCGCTCATGTAAACGAGGCGATGCTGCCCTTGCTGGACGATCCGGCCCATGCCGATCTCGTCACGCTGGGCATCGCGCATGAGCAGCAGCACATCGAATTGCTGCTGACCGACATCAAGCATGCGCTCTCGAAGAACCCCATCGGCCCTGCCATGTGGAACACGCCGCAAGTGGCAAAACCGCAGCAGGAGGACGGCTGGATCAGCCATCCCGGCGGCATTGCGCGCATAGGCCACCAGAGCGATGGATTCGCATTCGACAATGAAGGTCCGGTCCACCGCGCTTTATTGGAGCCGTTCGCACTGTCGCGCCGGCTGGTGACGAATGGCGAGTGGGATGCTTTCATAGCGGATGGCGGGTATGAGGATCACCGCCTGTGGCTCTCCGACGCATGGGCGTGGCTCGACCGCTGCAATATTCGCAAGCCGCTCTACTGGCACGATGGCGAACAATTCACCCATTGCGGCTGGCAGGAGCGCGACCCCGATGCGCCCGTGACGCACATATCTTATTACGAAGCCGATGCCTTCGCTAGCTGGGCGGGCGCTCGCCTGCCGACCGAGTTCGAATGGGAAGCCATTGCCCGCGGGCAGGATACGCCGGACAGCGATGCCGCTTTCAATGCGAGCGCAGGCAACCAGCTCGATCACGCCGCTCCGCCCCAGCCAGTCGGCACAAGCGAGCTGTTCGGCGATTGCTGGCAGTTCACCCGCTCCGCCTATCTGCCCTATCCGCGCTTCGCTCCGGCAGAGGGCGCGGTGGGCGAATATAATGGCAAGTTCATGGCCGGACAGTGGGTGCTGAAAGGCGCCAGCTGCGCCACGGTGCGCGGCCATTCGCGCGCCAGCTATCGCAATTTCTTCTATCCCCAGCAGCGATGGCAGTTCACCGGACTGCGCCTCGCAAAGGATCTGTAATGTCGAGTGAAACCAACATCCGCCTCGTCGATCTGGACGAGAGCGGGGTGGACCGCGCCTTTCGCGCCGATGTGATGGCCGGACTATCCGACGCGGACCAGAAAGCGATCCCTGCGCGCTGGCTGTACGACGACGCCGGATCGCAGCTGTTCGAGGATATCACCAAGGTCCCCGAATATTACCCGACACGCGCGGAGACCGAGATCCTCACCGATCGCGGCGAGAAATTCGCCAAGCTGATCGGCCCGGGTCGTGCAGTCGTTGAATTCGGCTCGGGCTCTTCGGTCAAGACGCCGCTGCTGCTGCGCGCCATCGAACCGGGCGCTTATGTGCCGCTGGATATCGCCGGAGACTTCCTGCGCGCATCCGCTGCCGAGCTTTCGGGCAAGTTTCCCGGCCTGCCTGTGCATCCGGTGGAGGCCGATTTCACGAAGCGCGTCCAGCTGCCCGATGCCGTAACCGACATGCCCAAGCTTGGCTTCTTCCCCGGCTCCACCATCGGAAACATGGTCGCACGCACGGCGGTGGACCTGCTGCGCGAAATGCGTGCAACGCTGGGCGACGAGGCACTGCTGTTGATCGGCATGGACCTGATCAAGGACCGCGCGGTGCTGGAAGCCGCTTATGACGATGCGGCTGGCGTGACGGCGGAATTCAATCTCAACCTGCTGCGCCGCATCAACCGCGAACTGGATGGCAACATCCCGGTCGAGGATTTCCGACACGAAGCGCGCTGGAACGACACGTTCGCCCGCGTCGAGATGCATGCCGTGGCACAGCGCGACATGCGCTTTACCGTTGCGGGCCGCGACTTCGCGATGGCGCAGGGCGAGACCATCCATACCGAGAACAGCCATAAATTCGACGAGCGCAGCAGCAACATGCTGCTTCGGGCCGGGCAATGGACGCCGATTGAGCGCTGGACGGATGCGGAGGGGCGCTTCTCGCTGATCCTCGCGCGTGCCGCCCGCAAGAGGAGTGCGCCATGATGGAGAGCTGGCCCAGCCTCGATTACGCCGCCGACAAGGGCAGCTATGAAAGCTGCCACTTCGCCCTGCAGCTGATCGGCAAGCTGCCCACCCGCCTTGTGCCGTGGATCAACCATGGCTGGCATCTTTCGCTGCAAGTCACCCCGCGCGGTTATGCGACCGACATGCTGCCCGGCGGCTCGGCGCGCAGCTTCCATGTCAGCCTCGATGTGATCGACATGGCCATCCGCGTGACCTGCGCCAGCGGCCGGCAATGGGACGTAGCGCTTGCGGGCAAGACAATTGCGGACCTGCACCGCGATCTGAAAGCGGCTTTGGAAGAGGCGGGACATCCCGCGCCGCTATATGGCGCGCCCAACGAGATGGCCGAGCGCATTCCCTTTGCCGAGGATAACCGCCCTCGCGAATGGGATGGCGATGCCCTGTGCCGCCTGCACGGTGCCTTCACCTGCGCGGACAGGGTCTTCAACCGCTTCCGCTCGCTCTATTTCGGCAAGACTTCGCCCAGCCATCTGTTCTGGGGCAGCTTCGACCTAGCCATAACGCGCTTTTCGGGCCGCGAGGCACCGACCCATCCCGGCGGCATTCCCAACCTGCCCGATTACGTGACGCGCGAGGCCTATAGCCACGAAGTCATCAGTGCGGGCTTGTGGCCCGGCGGCGGCGGCGTAGATGAGGCGGCCTTCTACGCCTACGCCTATCCCGCGCCGGACGGGCTGCGCGACCAAGCCATCTCGCCCGATGCCGCATGGTGGCACAGCGATCTGGGCGAATGGGTGCTGACCTATGCCGATGTCGCCAGCGCCGACGATCCCGATGCGCTGCTGATGGCGTTTCTCCAGTCGACCTATGATGCCGCGGCCAAGGCGCTGGACTGGCCCGAAGGGCTGACCGCGCCCGAACCGGTCGTCGGCAGGCCCGCACGCATTGTCTGACCGGGGGTAGCGCGATGCGCGGCGCCCTCTCCCAATTGCGCGGCGTGTGCCTATATCGCTGACATGGACGCCGCGCCCATCTTCGACCAGTTCGCCCATTCGGTCAGCGAGATACCGCAATCCGGCCTGTTGATGGCCGCCATCGCCGCGATGGTGCTGGGCCTGTTTGGTTCACTGCTTCTGCGTCCTTTACCGGCCCTGGGGAAGACCATGCGCGTGGCCAGCACCCTGCTGCTGGTCGCCGTGCTCGGGCTGATTGTGCTGCAACTCTCGCGCAATGATCCGCGCTTCTCCATGGCGGTGCCTGCGCTGGGCTATCCCGAACAGGTGGTGGAAGGCGGCGAGACACGGGTGCAGATGGCGCGCGACGGGCATTTCTGGCTGGAGGCCGAAGTGAACGGCCACCGCGCCAATTTCATGGTCGATACCGGCGCGACGCTGACGGCCGTTTCGCAAACGACGGCAGAAGCGGCGGGACTGGAGGCGCGCAGCGGCGGCCTGCCGATCATGCTGCGCACGGCAAACGGTACGGTTAGCGCCCAAAGCGCCAGCATCGATGAATTGCGCTTCGGCAATGTCGCGGCGCGCGGGCTGGACGCGGTAATCGCGCCGGGTCTGGGCGACACCAATGTCATCGGTATGAACCTGCTGTCCCGCCTTGCCTCGGTGCGGATCGAGCAGGGCGAGCTGATCCTCGTGCCCAACAATCCCCAGCCGCCGCTGCCTCCCGCCGAGTAAGCTTTTGCAAATCGCGCGCAAACGGGGCAGGGCACTGCCCCATGCTGAGGCGCGCGCTGACCAATACCGGATGGCTGATGGGTGCGCGCCTCATCAATGCCGTGCTCAGCCTCGTCTATCTGGCGCTAGCGACCCGTGAATTGGGGCCGGAGCGCTTCGGCATATTCGTAATCGCCTTCACCTTTGCGCAGCTGGTGGTGGGCTTTTGCAGCTTCCAGACCTGGCAGGCCATCATCCGCTGGGGGCAGGGCGAGGATGACCGCAAGACCGCGACCGGCTTCGCGCTCGCGCTGGACAGTCTTACCATAGTGGCAGGCGCAATTCTTTCGGCGCTCATCCTGTTCAATTTCGGCGAGCTTCTGCTGCTGCCCGAAAAGATGATCGTGCCGACCTATCTCTTTACGCTCGCTTCGTTGCTTGCAATCCGCTCGACGCCGACGGGCCTCCTGCGTCTGCACGACAGGTATGGCCGCGCGGCTATTGCCGATGCGACGACCAGCATCGTGCGCGTGGTGGGCGCGGTGGTCGTGATTTTCGTAAAGCCCAGCATTCAGAGCTTCCTTATCGTCTGGGGCACGGCGGAGGTAGCCACGGCAGCCCTCTATTGGTGGCTTGCCGCGCGGACGGAGCCGATCCATTGGCGCCGTTTCAGCCTCACCCGCTTGCCGCGCGACCTAAGGGCGAAGGGCGAGAAATCATGGAGCTTCGTCGCCGGCACCAGCCTGACCGGAATGCTCTCCATCGCCAGTCGACAGCTGCTCGTGCTGCTGACAGGCGTGCTGGGCGGGGCGGCGCTGGCGGGTATCTACCGCGTGGCGAACCAGCTGGGTGACGGGCTGCTGAAACTTTCACAGGCGCTGCTCAGAGCAGTCTATCCCGAACTGGTGCGCAATCCCGACGCGGCGAAAGTGCTAACGACCAAGCTGATGCGCATCGCTGCCGTCACCGGCTTGGTGGTGGTCGCCGCTGGCCTGGTGGCGGGCCAATGGATCATCACCGCTATCGCAGGGCGCGAATATCTCGCCGCGTTCATCCCGATGATCGTGCTGGCAGCAGCGGCTTCCATCGAACTGGTGGGCGCGAGCCTGGAGGCTTTGCTGGTGGCGCGCGGCAAGGCGATCACCAATTTCCTGCTGCGCGGCATCCCGCTGGCTGCGGGCCTCATCGCCCTGCCATGGCTGATCGACTGGTTCGGCGCGACGGGCGCGGCGCTGGTGGTGCTGAGCACGAGCATTCTTAGTGTGACCGGCTTCCTCATAGCCTCGCGCTGCGCGGAGCGGGCGGCGGCAGCGAGGTTAGCGGAGGAAGGCTAGTTGGCTGGGGTGGCAGGGATCGAACCTGCGAATGCCGGTACCAAAAACCGGTGCCTTACCACTTGGCTACACCCCAGCAGGTGCGCGTGCATATAACGCGCCTGCCACGCGGCGCAAGGCTCGGTTGCAGGGCGCGGATACAGGGAATTCACCCGCGCCTGCTTACCCTACACTTTGCCTTCGAAATCGGCGGCGGAATGGCGTTCGCGCAGCTGCTTGCCCTCGTCGCCCCACGTCCGGTTGACGATGCGCCCGCGCTGCACGGCAGGCCGGGTGAGGATCTCGTTCACCCAGCGCGCGACGTTCTCGTATTCGTGGATCGAGAGAAATGTGCTCGCTTCGCCGTAGATCTCGCCGGTCACGAACGGGGCGAGCCACGGAAAGGCCGCGATATCGGCCACGGTGTAATCGCCGCCGCCCAGATATTGCGCTTCGCCCAGCCGCCTGTCGGCCACATCGAATAACCGCTTCGTTTCCATGGCGTAGCGGTTGATGGGATATTCGTATTTCTCCGGCGCGTAATTGTAGAAATGCCCGAAGCCGCCGCCGATGAATGGCGCGCTGCCGATCTGCCAGAACAGCCAGCTCAACACTTCGGCGCGGTTGCCATCTTTCGGCAGGAAGGCATTGAACTTTTCGGCCAGGTGCAGCAGGATCGCGCCGCTTTCGAAGATGCGGACGGGCGCATCGCCACTACGGTCGAGCAAGGCCGGGATCTTGCCGTTCGGGTTTATGGCAGTGAAGCCGCTGGAGAACTGGTCCCCTTCGCCGATATTGATGAGCCAGGCATCGTATTCGGCGTCCGAGTGCCCGGCGTCGAGCAATTCCTCGAACATGATGGTGGCTTTCACGCCATTGGGCGTGGCGAGCGAATAGAGCTGGAAGTCGTGCTCGCCGCTGGGGAGGTCTTTCTCGAACCGCGCGCCCGCCGTGGGGCGGTTGATATTGGCGAACTGTCCGCCGCTTTCCGTAGGTTTCCAGACCTTGGGCGGCGTGTAGGTTGGATCGGACATGGGGCGTTCTCCTATTTGGCGTGTTCCAGCAAATGGTGCGCGGCCCCGAGGCAACAAGCAATGCGATCTTTTGCCGCTCCAATAAGAGCTGGTGTAACCGCGTCAGCTCATGCGCAGCAGGTCTGCGCTGACCGAGCCCGGCCGGCGCAGGATCGCCTCCAGCATGGCGATGGCATAGTCGCACTTGCCCGCTGCATCGCCGCCGCCGCTTGCCAATTCTTCGAAACGGCCGCGCGATATGCCCATGCGCGTCATCACCTCGTCCACCATGTCGCCGGGAATGGATGCGCTTTCCGGGAACTCGCCTGCCGCCTGCGCCAGCGTGCCGCTGGCAACCAGCCGTCCGGCGAGGTCGCGCTCGCGGGTGAGGAATTCCTCATCGAAAGAAACGGAGACGGGAGGGGTGCCTCCCTGTATCAGCACAAGGCAGCCATTCCCGCCTTCCTGCTCGCGCGTGGCGCGCAGCATGTCGAGGCGGTGCTGTTTGATCGCCACCAGCTCTTCGAACCCGGCGGTCGTGGCGGCCACGGTAAGGGAGCGACGGATGACTTGCCGCTGGTTGTTGAGCGTGCGGGTGCGCGCTTCCTCGCTATCGATCTCGACCGGGTGCAGGTCGTTAAGGCTGTAGTAGAGCGCGGGGAAGGCGTTGACGAGATCGACCGCAGCGTAGTCTTCGCCGACCAGCTCACGGGCCAGCTCGTCCCGCTGTTCCGTGCTGATGACGCGGTTGGGCAATTCGACTTGCGGCATCGCGCCAAGATCGTTGTCGGAGGGTCCGATGGCCGAGAGCAACCTGCCGCCGAACCAAAGCACAGCGATCACGATCAGCACCCAGCGCCAGGGAGAGCCGACTTCGTCCGGCTCGGCATAGGAGGCGACCCGGTCGCTATCGAGATATTCGTGCAGTTCGGGATAGTTTTCGTTGATGTGGATCAGCAGGTTGTTGACGTTGGCGATATTGGTGCCCTGCCACGGCAGGCGCGAGCGCTTGCCGGGCTTGCGCAGCTCCACATAGGCCTTGTGCCATTCATGGTCCGGCTGCTGCACCGCTTCGAGAAAGGCCAGCGCGCGCAGGCGATCGTTGAGGAAGGCGACGGCGGGGTGTTCGTCGATCAGTCCGGCATCGCGGCCCCATTCGAAGGTCTCCACCGCATCTTCGACCAGCGGGCCGGAGCGCGGCCAGCCGCTGGCGAGCCAGTGCGCCAGCCAGCCTTCCAACGCGCTCTGCCGGTCGATGGCGGCATCCTGCACATGCTCCATGATGGAGCGCATCAGCGCTGCGCCTTCCTCATATTCCTCGGCCGTCAGAGGCTCGGTCGAATGCTCGCCGCCCGGCTGCAGGATATCCAGCAGGCGGCGCATATCGGCCTCGTGCGTGAGCCTGTCGGCTTCGACAGGCGCGATCTCGACCGGGCCGGTGTCGCCAGCAGGCTCCGGCGCCTGGGCATCCCAGCCGGCGCCTAGCGGATCGCGCTCATCATCGGCAGCGACCGGAAAGGCATCGTCCATCGGCGCGAAATCGTCGAACGGAGCTTCCCTATCGGTCGCGGCGATACCTTCCCTCGCCAGCCATAGCGCCTCCTGCCGCGCCTCGCGCAGGGTCGAGAAGCCTTGCACGTCCGCATCGGGATCGATGGCTTTCAGCCTGGCGGCATAGGCGCTGCGGATGGCCTTGCGATCCTCGGTCGGCTCTATGCCGAGGACGCTCCACGGAAAGCCTGCAATCATAGCGGGCTGGCGCCGTCCAGCTGGTCCAGCGCGGCGGAAAACTGCTCGCGCGCTTCGGCGATAGCGCGCTGGTCCTGCGCCTCGATCACGCTTTCGAATTGCAGGATCAGCTGCCCGATATGATCGCGCATCATGCCGCTATGGCTTTCATACATGCGCTCCGCCCTCGCCATCAGGGCGATATTCTCCTGATCTTCTCGCGGGTGGACCTTGAGCTTCTCCAGCTCCTTGCGGCGCTTGGCGAACTCCTTGCTGTCGCGGCGGTCCTCTTCATCGGCGATGACGAGGTTCTTGGTCAGCCCGCTCTCGGGCACGAAAGCGTCCACTTCCAGCAGGCCGCTGGAATCGTAAGTGAATCGTACGCGCACTTCCATGCCTTCCGGCCCCTTCGGCATAGGAATGGAAAGCTCGCCCAGCAGGACATTGTCCTTCACCAGCCGCGCTTCGCCCTGATAGACTTTCAGGTCCACATGGCGCTGGCCGGCATGCATGGTGGAATAGGAATGCTCGCGGCTGACCGGCACGGGCGTGTTGCGCTGAATGATTGGCGAGAACAGCCCGTCATGGATACGGCCCGTGCGGTCCCGGTCGGCAGCGGCGATGCCCATGGTGAAAGGGGCGACATCGGAAATGCGGATTTCCTCCAGCCCCTCGCCCTTCGACAGCAGGCCGGCCTGCACCGCCGCGCCCAGTGCCACGGCATGATCGGGATGGATATTGGCGTTGGGGAAGCGGCCGAACATGCGGGTGATGGCTTTCTTCACCACCGGCATGCGCGTGGCCCCGCCCACCAGCACGATGTCGCTCAGCTCGTCCGAGGCAATGCCGCAATCGCGCATGGCGCGCACCACAGGTTCGCGCAGCCGCTTGATGAGCGGGTCGCAGGCGGTCTCGAATTCCTCGGCGGTGATCGGCGCGGTGAACGCTTTGCCGTTCACCATCACGCTGAATTCGACCTCGCCGCTTTCGGACAGCGCGCGCCGCGTTTTCTCGGCAGCCAGTTCCAGCAGCGCATTGCGGCGATCGCTCGGCAGGGCCTCGAGCGCGTCATTGGCATCGTCGCCCAGCTTGGGCCGGGCGAGCTTGACCAGCGCAGCGTTGAAATCGTCACCGCCCAGCCGGTTGTCGCCCGCACTGGCGCGCACCTCCACGATGCCGTCGAACATCTCCACGATGGAGACATCGAAGGTGCCGCCGCCCAGGTCGAACACCAGGAACGGCTCGCGGTCGCCGCGATCCTGCAGGCCAAACGCCAGCGCGGCAGCGGTGGGTTCGTTGATGAGGCGGCGCACATCCAGCCCCGCCAGCTCGCCCGCGCGGCGCGTGGCCTTGCGCTGCTTGTCGTTGAAATAGGCTGGCACGGTGATGACCGCTTCGGTCGGACGCTCACCGAAGCGCGCCTCGATATCGTCTGCCAGCGCCCGCAGCACCATGGCGGAGAGGTCTTCCGCCTTCCAGCTGGAGCGTTTCGCCCCCAGCGCCGTGCTGCGCTCCGTACCGATAAACCGCTTGAAGCTGGTGGCGGTTTGCGCCGGATGTGTAGCCAGCCGGTCCAGCGCGGCCGCGCCGACCCAGCTTTGGCCGCTTTCGTCCACGCTAACGGCAGATGGCGTCAGCACCTTGCCCAGCGCGTTTTCGATAAGCTGCGCTTCACCCTCGCGCCAGATTGCCACGGCACTGTTCGTCGTGCCGAGATCGATACCGATAAGCATGGAAACCCCGTATTGTCCCGTTGGCGCAATTCTAGCGCGCACCATGCCGCCCGCAAGCGGAATTGCTGGGCTGCCGTGGAACCGCGTGTGCCCATTCAATGTTTACCCCGCATGGCGTCGCGTCCCTCCCAGCTGATTTATGTCGATGATGACCTGCCCGGCATCACTCGCAAGCGTGCAGGCAAGGGCTGGGCTTATTACGATGCGCAAGGCGCGCTCATCACCGACAGGGCGGAGAAGAAGCGGCTCAACGCGATTGCCTTGCCGCCCGCCTATACCGATGCGTGGTTCTGCCCTGCGCATAACGGCCATATCCTCGCCACCGGCTATGACGCGGCGGGCCGCAAGCAATATCGCTACCATCCCGAATTTCGCGCCTGGCGCGAGAGCGAGAAGTTCGATGGCTGCGTGGCCTTCGGCAAGATGCTGCCGCTGGTGCGTAAGCGTTACCAGCAGGACATGCGATCGCCCAAGCTGGGCCGCGATCGCGCGGTGGCGGCGGTCGTCAAGCTGCTGGACCTTGGCGCGGTGCGCGTGGGTAATACGCAATATGCGAAGAAGAACCGCAGCTATGGCGCCACCACGCTGCAGCATCGCCATGCCGAGGTGACGGGCAAGACGCTGCGCCTGCGCTACACCGCGAAGGGCGGCAAGAAGCGCGACGTGAAACTCTCCGACAGCTCGCTGGCGCGCGTGGTGCGCCGGATGCAGGATCTCAACGGACAGGAACTGTTCGCCTGGGCGGGTGACGACGGCGAGCCATGCGATGTCAACTCCGGCCATGTGAACGAATATCTGCGCGAAGTAATGGGCGAGAATTTCAGCGCCAAGAATTTCCGCACCTGGCATGCCAGTGTCATGGCCTTTCGCCTGCTGGGCGAGGCGACCGAAAAGCTCTCCATCAAGGCGGTGCTCAGCCAGGTGGCGGAGCATCTGGGCAACACCATGGCGGTAACGCGCAAAAGCTATGTCCACCCGGCGGTGATCGACCTGATCGGCCGGCAGGAAGAATGGCGCGCAACCCTGCGCCTGCCGCGCGCCACGGCCTATGCCAATCAGTGGGAGCGCGGGCTGCTGGAACATCTGGAAACGGCCCCGGCTGCGCAGGAATTGCTGGCCGCGTAAGAGCTGCGTGTCACACCAGCGTCACGCAAGTGTAACGCGAGTCCCGACAGAGTCACAAAACTCGTCTTGAGCAAGTCGCATGACCACGCGCCTCGCTCTTATCCTTGCCGCCGCTGCCCTTGTTCCGACTGCCGCCCATGCAGGCGAGCTATCCGGCACCGTGCGCGATGCGAGCGCGCGGCCCGTTGCCGGGGCGCAAGTCGTCATTCCGGGGCTGGGTCTCGCCACCACGACGGCGGAGGATGGCACCTATCGTTTCGACGATGTGGTCGAGGGCGAGCATCGCGTGGGCGTGGAACTGGGCGAGGGCAACCGCCAGTTCGCCAGCGCTAGCGTGCCTGCCGAAGGTGAGGCCACGCGCAACTTCTTTCTCTACAGCGCCCGCAGCGTCGCCGTGGCCGAAACGGGCATGAACCCGGTCGAAGCCATGCTGTTGGAAACGCTTGCCGCACGGGCCTGGGACGAGGCCCGCGAAGTCGCCGCGAACGAGGAAACCGGCGAAGCCGTCAGCTGGCGCTGGCGCGATCTGGACGGCTGAGCGCCCCCTCTCGAACCTTAAATCCGCGTCACCCAGCCGTGGGTGTCTTCCACCGTGCCGCGCTGGATGCCGACGAGCTTTTCGCGCAGCTTGGTGGTGAGCTGGCCCGGGCCGCCGCTGCCGATGGTGAACTCACCATCGCGGCTGGCGACGCGGCCTACCGGCGTGACCACGGCGGCGGTGCCGCAAGCCATGGTTTCGACAAGTCGGCCCGAACCCGCGTCATCGCGCCACTGGTCGATGGAGTATTTCTCCTCGCGCACGGTGAGGCCTTCCTCGCGCGCCAGCGTCAGCAGGCTGTCGCGGGTGATGCCGGGCAGGATCGTGCCGCCCAGCGGCGGTGTGATGATGGAGCCGTCGTCGAACACGAAGAACAGGTTCATGCCGCCCAATTCCTCGATCCATTTGCGCTCCACCGCGTCGAGGAACACGACCTGGTCGTGGCCCTTGGCGATCGCTTCGGCCTGCGGCACGAGGCTGGCGGCGTAATTGCCGCCGCATTTGGCATCGCCCGTGCCGCCCGGCGCCGCGCGGGTGTAATCCGAGCTGACCCAGATGCTGACCGCGGGAACGCCCGATTTGAAGTAATTCCCGACCGGCGAGAGAATGACGAGGAACTTGTACTTCTTCGCCGGACGCACGCCGAGAAAATGCTCGTTCGCAAACATGAAGGGCCGGATATACAGCGCGCCGCCATTGACGGCGGGGAACCAGTCGCGGTCCGCCTCTACCGCCGCTTTCACGCTGGCGAGAAACATCTCTTCGGGCAGGCTCGGCATGGCAAGCCGCGCGGCGGAGCGGTTGAAGCGGCGCGCGTTCTGCTCTGGGCGGAACAGCGCCATCGAGCCGTCTTCGAGCCTGTAGGCTTTCATCCCCTCGAAGATCTCTTGCGCATAGTGCAGCACCGATGCAGCGGGATCGAGCGCGATGGGCTGTCGCGGGCCGAGCGTTGCCGAATGCCAGCCTTTTCCTTCATCGTAATCGATGGAAACCATGTGATCGGTGAAGACCGTGCCGAAGCCCGGATCGGCGATGGCCTGGTCTCGCGTGGCGCCCGGGACAGGCGCGGGGTGCGGGATTTTTTCGATATCGAAGGCGGGCGCGTCGGCCATGGCTATGGGGTCTCCTCTGGCATGCGCGATTAGTGTCCGCGCCAGCGCTGTGCAAGGGGGCCATGGCAATGGCATCGCTTTTCACAGCGCGGCGGGTAAACTGGTCCGCGAAACGCGCAGGAGGAGGGCACGATGCGCCATTGGAAACTCGCCACTTTCGCACCGTTCGTTTTGCTGGGCGGATGCGATGCTTTTTTCGCCGGACAGCAGCAGGCTGTTATCGCCGATGACGAAACCGCCGGTCCTGCCGGTGTGACCCAAAGCGCAGGATCGGCCTTGCCGGAGCGGGCCATTGCGAGAGACGCCGGTAGCGAGGAGCGAGCGCTGGAGATGACGTGCACCCATCCGGTGCGCGATGTCGATACGGCCGATACGCTCGTGGAACGCTATGGCGATGCGGCGCAGGTCGGCACCGTGTTAGGGCGCGAGGGTGAGGAATGGCCGGGCGTTATCCTCTGGCCCGACGACCCGTCGAAGACCGTCCATGTTTTCTTCGATGACGAGCGCCGGGACCGCATCGCCTTCATCCGAATCCGCGACGATTCCCAATGGCGCATTGCCGGTCTCGGGATCGGGTCCACCATGGCCGAAGCGCAGGCGGCGGCGGGCGAACCGTTCGAATTTCGAGGTTTCGGCTGGGATTACGGCGGCGACATTTTTGGCGCCGGCAATGCCGGTTTCGACCAGTTGGAGCGGTGCCACCCGATGTTCAGCTTTGCCCCCGAATATGCCGATGATGGTCGCGGCTACGAGCCGCCTTCGCAATTTCTCGGCGAGGTCATCGTATCGTCGGATGCCGAAGGTCTGGACCCGGAGCGCATCCGCATCTGGGAAAGCGGCCTGATGCACTGGGAGCCGGAAGGGCAGTAAGTGTCGGCACCCGTCTAAAAATGAGAAGGCCAGCTCCACCTCGGTGGAACTGGCCTTCGCATGGTCAGCGGTCGTTACACCGCCAACGAAGCCTTACTCGGCAAAAGAAAGCCTACCGAATATGCTCCGCACGGGTCGTTACCGACCTCCCTGCTGAACCATGAGACATCGGATCACCTCCTTTCGCGCTGTAGAAGCCAGAATTGCCGTTTCACCGGCATTCAAGACCCGCGTTCGCCGCTGGTCTTGCTGACAATTTGAATCGCATTTGTTGCGTTTGCAAGACGCGATTCGCATTTTTTTCCGGTAATCCACCGGCCAATTCGCGCCTAGCGGCGGCAGTCCTCGATCACGCGGGTGACTTCGGGATAGGCGGGAGCGAAAATCGGTTCGGCCCCGGCCACATCCACCGCAAAGCGACCGCGCGAAAAGGCCATGGCATCCAGCAGGCTGTCGGTCGCCACCAGTTCGGCCACGGCCAGTTGCGTCACACCGCTGAAAGGGCTGGCAGTGAGCGTGCGATCCTGCGTTTCGGTGCGGATCAGCATCTCCACCTGTCCCTCCGGCGCAAAGCTGCGGGCGATCGAAACGCGGCCCGTATCGCGGCGGCATGCGATGATCAGCGATACCCCTTCCGGCGTGCGCGAGGTGCCGAACACGGCCAGCGTTTCGCCCGGCTCGCTGACATAGCTCCAGTCGCCCGGCGTGGCCGGGGCGTCCATCCAGTTGTCGTAAGTGGGCGTCACGACCTGCGGCGGTGCAGCCTGCGGCTCGGGCGCGGCGACAGGCGTCGGAGTGGGGGAGGGAACGGGCGTCGGCTCCGGCGCGGGCGGCACGCAGGCGGAAAGCGCGGCAGCGCCGAGCAGGAGGGAAACGGAAGCGATACGGGTCATGGAAATCCTTAGCTGCATGCCTGCATGATGCGGCTGATGCCGGGATGAGTCGGGAATTGCATCGGCGCGCCTTCGGGGGAGGTCAGCGTGACCGTCTGGCCCGGCTCGCTGAAGGCATGGAAAATGGCGAGCGAAGGCTCGATCGACGCGGCGACCAGCGGGAACGGCCCGTCGACGGGCATCATGTCGATCCGCGCCGCTTCGCCGCCGGCGTCCAGTCGCCACGCTTCCATGGCGGAGGCCTGGCGCGACAGTGTCATGGTGACGGTGCCGGTCGCGGTCTCGCAATCGAACGTGAGGCTGGGATCTTCGCCTTCCACGCCATAGGTCGCAAAGCCGCCGGATGCGTTTTCGTTGACCGTCCAGGCACCGGGCACCAGCGCCGTGCCATCGGCGGCAACGGTGGGTATGGGCGCAGGCGTGAGCACGGGCGCGGGCTGCGCGGTTTCCGTCATGGTTTCGCTTTCCTGCGTATCCCCGCAGGCGGCGACGGCCAGCGCGGCGAGCGAGACGAAAAGCGTGGCTTTCAAACGCATTCTGGTCGATCCTTCTGGACGGTTTACCCCTCACCGCTCTATCGCCATCCGCATGTCGGAGCGCAAGCCATCTCGTAGACGGATCGACCAATTGCTTGTCGAACGCGGCGAGGCGGAAAGCCGCACGCGCGCGCAGGCGCTGGTGATGGCGGGGGTAGTGTTTGCAGGGCCGCCGGGCAAGCTGCAACGCATCGGCAAGTCCGGCCAGCAAATTGCTGAGAACTGGGCGATAGAAGTGCGCGGGCGCGACCATCCCTGGGTGGGGCGCGGCGGCGTGAAGCTGGACCATGCAATCAGGCATTTCGGCCTGGATGCGAGCGGCGCGGTGGCGATGGATATCGGCAGCTCGACAGGCGGCTTTACTGAAGTGCTGCTGCATCACGGCGCTGCGCATGTCTTCGCAGTGGATGTCGGCACCAACCAGCTGGCGTGGAAGCTGCGGCAGGACGACCGCATCACCGTGCTTGAGCAGACCAATGCCCGCGCTCTCACGCCTGCGCTGATCGACCGGCCATGCGATTGGGTGGTGTGCGATGCGAGCTTCATCGGCCTTGCCAAGGTGCTGGAAGTGCCGCTGGCGCTAGCCGCCCCGCAGGCGCGAGTGGTGGCGCTGATCAAGCCGCAATTCGAAGTCGCCAAGCACGAGGTGGGCAAGGGCGGCATCGTGCGCGACGAGACACTGCGCCGCCGCGTATGCGATGAGGTGACCGGCTGGCTGGACGAAAGCGGCTGGCGGGTCGACGGCCTTACCGAAAGCCCGATTACCGGCACGGAAGGCAATGTCGAATTCCTCGTCCACGCGACGCGCGGCATGGCCTGATTGCGGACAGGTTCGGCGCGCACGCTTGCCCTTGGCGAGCCACCGCGCCAATAAGCGTCGCGCGTTTTGCAGGAGACCAGATTTTCATGAACCGCCTTGCCAGCCCCGGACAATTGCGCGCGAGCCTGCTGCGCTGGTCGCTCTTCATCATACCCGCGGTGATGCTGCTGGGCTTCCTGTCGGGCACGGTGGGCGGCGATGCGAATAGCGCGTGGTTCCAGTCGCTGGAAAAGCCCGCCATCTATCCGCCACCCGCGACATTCGGCATCGTGTGGAGCATCCTTTATTTCATGATGGGCCTGGCCTTCGCGATGGTCTGCGCGGCCTGGGGATCTCCTTATCGCGGGCTCGCCATCATCGTTTTCGTCACGCAATTCCTGATGAATCTCGCTTGGACGCCTGTCTTCTTCGGCGCGCAGATGATCGAGAATGCGCTGTATGTGATCATCGGCCTGGCGCTTGCGCTGGTGGTGACGACGTACCTCTTCTTTCGCGTGCGCAAATGGGCCGGCATCCTGATGCTGCCCTATCTCGCATGGGTGCTGTTCGCCGCGGTGCTCAACTGGCAATTCCTGCAGCTCAATCCGGATGCCGACGGAATGGACCGCAGCGGCGCACAGCAGCGGATTGAATTGTAGGGCCTAAGTTGTGCGAAGCCGCATCCGCGGCTTCGTCCTCGCTAGACGCACTTCGCTTCGCTGCGTGCCCGCGTAGTATATCCTGAGCGGCTGGCTTGCCAGCCAGCCGAAGGGGGCGGGCGTTCGCCCTATGCGTCGCTGCGCGCCGTTTATCACTTGAGCTTTCACCGCCAAGCGCCCACATATTTTCCATGCAAAGCGAAAACAAGATCATCGCCGACTTCGTCAAGATTGCCAATTCCGCCGCCGGTACGCTGGCGGGGATGAGCCGCGAGGCGCGCGACAATGCGCGTGAGCGTATGAAGGAGGCGCTGGGCGGCATGGATTTCGTCAGCCGCGAGGAATTCGACGCGGTGAAGGACATGGCCGGGCTCGCCCGCGAAAAGGTCGATATCCTCGAAGCCCGTATCGCAGCGCTCGAAGCGAAATCGGCCGATTGATCCTCCCCAAAATGGGGAGGGGGACCGCGCGAAGCGGGGTGGAGGGGCACCGTTCCGTTCCGGGCCTTGGTTTCGAATTGCTTCCGTACCCCTCCACCATCCTGCGGATGGTCCCCCTCCCCCGGTGGGGGAGGAAAAGCTAAAGCCTTCCGATGCATGCCCGCGCTCCTGCCATCCTCGTTGCCGCGCGCCATCATGGCGAGACGGCGGTGGTCGCACGTTTCCTGACCGGCGAGTTCGGCTTGGTCGCGGGCTATGTTGCGGGCGGGCGAGGGCGACAGCTGCGGCCCGTCGTTATTCCCGGCAATCTGGTGGACCTGCAACTTTCCGCCCGATCCGAAAGCCAGTTGCCTTTCGCCAAGATCGAACTGACCGAAAGCCGCGGACCGTGGCTGGCGGAACCTCTGCCCGCTGCCGCCATCGGCTGGATCACCGCGCTCACCGCCAGCGCCTTGCCGGAACGCCAGCCCTATCCGACCCTGTTCGAGGCTCTGCAAGGCGCGCTATCCGCAATTTGCCACGCACCCTCTGCGCGGGGCTGGGCGAGCGCGCTGGTCGGCTATGAAGTCTTGCTGCTGAGAGAGCTGGGCTATGGCGGCGCCGACGCGCGGCCCGAGGGGGACATGGCGCAAGTGCTCGCCGCGATGGACAGGCTCGGCCCCGCCATCGACCACTACCTGCTTGCCGACCGCCGCGCAGACGTTATGGCGGCGAGGGCGAGGCTCAGGCAGTTGCTCGGGCGCATTTCCTAGCGCGCAACCAGGAGGTGGCGGACATGAAAATCGCTCTTCTGGCCGGTGACGGGATCGGCCCCGAAATCATGGCGCAGGCGCGCCGGGTGCTGGATGCGCTCGACCTGCCGGACATGGTCGTTACCGAAGGCGATGTCGGCGGCATCGCCTATAAACGCCACGGCCATCCTCTGCCGCCCGAAACGTTGGCCATGGCGCGCGAGGCCGATGCGGTGCTGTTCGGCGCGGTGGGCGATCCCGATTGCGACGGACTGGAACGGCACTTGCGGCCCGAACAGGCAATCCTCGGCCTTCGCAGCGAGCTGGGCCTGTTCGCCAATCTACGCCCTGCGACCACCTTTGCCGGACTGGAAGGCATGTCCGCGCTTCGCCCCGAAATTGCCCGCGCCATCGACGTGCTCATTGTGCGTGAGCTGAATGGCGACGTGTATTTCGGCGAAAAGGGCATGCGCGCCACCGACGATGGTCGGCGCGAAGGCTATGACATCATGTCCTATGCCGAGGACGAGGTGCGCCGCATCGCCCATGTCGCCTTCCGCGCCGCGCAGGGCCGCAAGGGCCGCCTCACCAGCGTGGACAAGGCCAATGTGCTGGAAACGAGCCAGCTCTGGCGCGATGTGATGGTGGAGACGGCAGCGGACTATCCCGATGTCGAGCTCACCCACATGTATGTTGATAATGCCGCCATGCAGCTGGTGAAGAACCCCGGGCAGTTCGATGTGATCGTGACCGGCAATCTTTTCGGCGATATCCTTTCCGACCAGGCGAGCATGTGCGTCGGGTCCATCGGCCTGCTGGCCAGCGCCGCGCTGGGCGAACGGCAGACCGATTTCGGGACCTTCGGCATGTACGAGCCGATCCATGGCAGCGCGCCCGATATTGCCGGGCAGGGCAGGGCCAACCCCATGGCTATGATCCTCAGCCTCGCCATGCTGCTACGCCACTCGCTGGGGCGCGAAGAAGCGGCGGAGCGGGTGGAGGCTGCCGTCGCGACGGCACTGGAAGACGGTGTGCTGGGGCACGACCTTGGCGGCAGTGCTGGCACCGAGGCAATTGGAGATGCGGTGCTGGCTGCCCTGTGATCCTCCCCGAATGCGGGGAGGATTACGACGCAGTAACCTTATGGTTAACATTTGCCCGTAATCGGGGCACATGGACATGGTGACGGGTCAATTGCAGCAGCAGATCAATGGCGCGGCAGCGCTGGCCAAGGCGGCGGCTTCGCGCCCGCTGGAACTGGCCGTGGTGCTGCCCACACTGAACGAGCGCGGCAATATCGCGCCGATGGTAGAGCGGCTGGAAAAGGCGCTCGGCCCGTCGGGCTGGGAAGCGGTCTTCGTCGACGACAATTCGCATGACGGCACCGCCGAGGAAGCGCGCCGCATCGGGCAGACCGATCCGCGCATCCGCGTGATCCAGCGCATCGGGCGTCGCGGCCTTGCCAGCGCCGCCATCGAAGGCATGTGCGCTACCGCAGCGCCCTTCGTCGCCGTGATGGATGCGGACCACCAGCACGATCCGGCGCTGCTCAACGACATGCTGGCCGCGGTGAAATCGGGCGAATACGATCTCGCCTATGCCAGCCGCTTTGCCGAGGGCGGCAATGCCGATGGCCTTTCCAGCAAGGGCCGCGAGCAGGGCAGCCGCCTTGCCAATGCGCTGGCCCGCAAGCTGACCGGCACCGAGCTGACCGACGCGATGAGCGGCTTTTTCCTGCTGCGCACCGAACAGCTCCGCAAGCAGGCGGATGGCCTTTCAGGCATCGGTTTCAAGATCATGCTGGACATTCTCGCCACCGCGCGGCCCCAACTCAAAGTGAAGGAATTCCCCTTGAAATTCGCCGAGCGCCTGTCGGGCGAAAGCAAGCTGGATCACGGCGTCGCGCTGGATTTCGTGGCAGGGCTGGCAGAACGCTATTTCGGGCGCTGGATCCCCACGCGCTTCGTACTCTTCGGCTTTGTCGGTGGGCTGGGCGTGTTCGTGCACATGGCGGTGCTGGCCGCGATCTACTGGCCCGACAGCATCGGTTTCGGCTGGGCGCAGGCCATCGCAACCGTCGTGGCGATGAGCTTCAATTTCTGGCTCAACAACCTGCTCACCTACCGTGACCAGAAGCTGAAGGGGCCTGACAGCATGTTCTGGGGCTGGCTGAAATTCTGCGGTGCGTGCTCCATCGGCGCTTTCGCCAATGTCGCCGTCGCCACCGTGCTGGAAAGCGAAGGCCTCGCCTGGTGGGCCGCCGCGCTGATCGGCGTCGCCATTGCGTCTGTTTGGAATTACGCGCTTTCGAGCAAATTCGTATGGGGCCGCTTCCGGTAAATGGAGGCCGCGCGGACATTGGTCGGAGGGCTGTTCAGAGGCGCGCCACCGCTATTTGTCACGGTCCTGATCCTGTCGGCGGCGGGCACATTCATCGTCGTCGCGCTGCCGGACGTGTTCGGCTTTAGCAATGTGCTGATCATACCCGGCTTGATCCTTTCAGCTTGTGTGACAGTTTTCTATTTCTGCGCGCTTTACGGTGTCTTCGCCTATTGGATCGCCCCGCGATTAGCCTTCACCGAGCGGATGAGCGGTCGAGGCCGCGCCATCTTCGCCTGGGCGTCAATCGCGCTGTTGATTACAGCCACGCCGCTTGCATTGCAGGGCCTGGCGCAATGGCGGCTCTACAGCCTTTCTGTCGACGAGCTTATTCCCGAGACACCGGTTGAACCGACCGGAGATGTGCGCATCGAGGATTCCGGTGGCGGCACGGTGTGTCACTTCACCTGCCGCCGATTGCTGCGGCAGCCTGGCGTGCGCAGCGTGACAGTGGCGCGATACGATTCCGTGCCGATGCACGAGCTTATCGAGGGAGAGCTCGCCTTTCGCGATGTTTTCACGACCAGCTGGATGCTGCGATCCACTCCGGCATGCCGCATGGGCAGTGAGGCGCCGCGCTACGGAAATGATCCTTGCGTGGTGGAAAGGCCGGTGACGGCAAACGTCGACACGCTGATCCGGATGGGCGGCGAGCATCGCGAGGGCAGCGGTATCCTCGGCACATCGACCAATGCCTGGGGCAGCCTCAGCCTGATAAGGCAGGGCGGGACGCTTCGTGCGCTGACCTACAAGGCCGAGACCATTGCCCCGACCATCCCCATGATCCTTGCGCCCAGTTGCGGCGATGTCTGGACGCCGGACATCTGCTTCACAGAAACGCGCCTTCACGGCGGCGAGGCGCTACCGCTCGAGCGACTGGTCGCGATGTGAGCTGGAGCCATCGCCATTTCGACGCCGTCGAGCGTCGCCGCGCGCTGCTATACCTGCTGGCAGACCGGTTCTCGCGCGATGCCGACGGGTGGCGGTTCAAGGCGCCTGACGGGCGGGTGTATGCGGTGCCTACCGAAACGGCGGGCGACATCTATTTCGGTGCCAAGGGCATCGTCGATGAAGAACAGCTGCGCCCCGAGCCTTGGCACAGTTTCTGGCCGTTCTATCCCGGTGCCTTCGCCGCCGTGCTGGTACTGCCCTACGCTGTCATCGCACAGAGCTGGCTTCTCTCCGCAATCGCCGCCGGCGTCGCCGCGGCGTGGTTCTGCTGGTTGGGCTGGCAATCCTCCTGGCGAGCGGCTTGGCGCGTGAACCGGCACATCCGCGCGGCAACACGCGCGCTGCGGACCAATCCCGAAGTCGAAGCAAGAGGCCTCCACTTTCGCGGTCTGTTCCTGCCACTGCTGGGGCTCGGCTTCGCGTCGAGCCTGTGCGTGATGGTAATACTGGGATTGCTATACGAAGGGCCGCGCCATCAGTTCTGGAGCGATCATGTCGGGGTTCCGGCCATGCTCGTGCTGCTGTTCGCCCTGGCATGGCTGGTGCGATCGCGGCACAATAGGCAGTTCACGGCCATCGACAAACTGGCAATGCCTCCGGGCAAGGGCACGGGTTTCGGTCGCAAGCGTTGATCTGCTACTACGCTCACGAAAGCGAGAGCCTAGATCCATGAATGCCCATTCCAACGATATGACCACGTCTGCCATGCCGGACCTCGACAGCCTGCTGGCTGCACAAAAGGCGGCTTTCGCTGCAGACCGCATGCCATCGCGCGAGGTGCGGCTGGACCGGCTCGACCGGTTGCAAAACCTGCTTCTCGACAATCGGCAGGCTTTGGCCGACGCGATCAGCGCGGATTTCTGCGGACGCTCCCCGGTCGAGACCGATCTGGCGGAGATCATTCCGCTGCTCGAAGGCATCAAATATTACCGCAAGCGGCTGAAAAAGCTGATGAAGCCGGAGAAGCGCCACGCTTCGCTCACGGTCATGCCCGCGCGCGCCGAGGTGCGCTACCAGCCCAAGGGCGTGGTCGGCATCGTCGTTCCGTGGAACTTCCCGGTCTTCCTCGCGCTCTCGCCCCTTATCGGTGTGCTGGCCGCGGGCAATCGCGCCATGCTGAAAATGTCGGAATTCACGCCGCGCACCGGAGAATTGCTGGGCGGGTTGCTGGCTGAAAAGTTCTCTGACGACGAGGTGGTGCTGGTAAACGGCGATGTGGAGGTCGCCACGGCGTTCACGAAGCTGCCGTTCGACCACCTCGTCTTCACCGGCTCCACCGCGGTGGGGCGCAAGGTTATGGCGGCGGCGGCGGAAAACCTTGTGCCCGTCACGCTGGAACTTGGCGGCAAGTCGCCTGCGATCATCCACCCGGATTTCCCGATGGAAGAGGCGGCGAAGCGCATCGCATTCGGCAAGGTCATCAATGCCGGGCAGATCTGCATCGCGCCCGATTACATCCTGTGTCCACGCAGCCAGGTGGATGCCTTCGCTGATGCTTTCGCAAACGAGGTGCGCGAGAACTATCCGACCTATCGCGACAATCCCGATTACACCGCCATCATCACCGAGGCGCAGCGAGACCGGCTGACCGATTGGCTGGCCGATGCCGAAGCCAAGGGCGCGCGGCTCATGCGCGTCAACCCGGCGGATGAAGACCTGAGCGGCACGCGCAAGCTGCCCGTCACCATCGCGCTGGACGTGTCGGACGACATGACGATCATGCAGGACGAGATTTTCGGCCCCATCCTGCCCATCGTGCCCTACGACACGCTGGATGAGGCGCTGGCCTATGTGAACGAGCGCGAACGCCCGCTGGCGCTGTATTACTTCGACTGGGACAAATCCCGCGCCGACCGCGTGCTGGCGCGCACCCATTCGGGCGGGGCGTGCATCAACGATACGCTCAGCCACGTGACCTGCGACGATTTGCCTTTCGGCGGTATCGGCCCGTCGGGCATCGGCCATTATCACGGCGAAGAGGGCTATCGCACTTTCAGCCATGCCAAGGCGGTAGTGCGAAAAGGGCGCATCCACGCGACCTCGCTGATCAGTCCGCCATGGGATGGCGGCATGGTGAAGCGGCTGCTCTCCTTCCAGTTCAAGCGTTTCAAGCGCCGCTAACGCGAGCGACCCTACCGCCAGCCCCCTACCGCCAGCCTTCTGTCCACGCCCAGCGCAGGAAATCCTGCTCGCCATCCAGCGGAGCGGCGGTGAGGATCGGAAACCAGTAAATGAAAAAGCCCAGCGCGCCGAGGCTCAGCGCCCACGGCATGAAGCGCTCGCCCCGCTGCCACAGCCAATCCACCGCCAGCGCCAGTGCCGCGCTGATGAACATCGCCGCGAGGAAATAATGGAAGTAGAACTGCACCGCCTTGGGCGCGACGACCCACAGGCCGATGCTGGCGAGGAACAATACGCACAGCGCAATGCAGTCGCGGCGGCGCTCTTTCCAGCCCATCCACGCGCACCAACCCATGGCGATGAGGCCGAACCACATGGTCACCGGATTGCCTATCAGCATCACGCCGCGCTGCGCCCCGTCGGCCTGCTCGTAAAGATACCAGATCGCGCGGCGATTGATCAGCCAGTCCCACCAATTGCTCTGATAGGGGTGCGCAACCGGCACCTGCGTCTGAAGGCCGAGCATCTGCCGGTGCAGGTCGATCAGGCCCGTCGGCTGGCCCGATGCAACATCCCAATAGAGGAACGGCCAATAGGTGAGGGCATAGACCGCTAGCGGCACCACACCGAGCCAGATCGCTGCTTCCCACAGGCTCATGCCGCCCACCGGCCAGCCGCGCACGCTGCGCACCGGACGACGGCGGCCTGCGTATAGTCGCGCAGCAAGGAATGTGAGGCCGGGCAGCATGGCAAGCGGGATCGCGTTCCACTTGCTCGCCATGGCCAGGCCCAGCGCAATCCCGGCAATTGCCAGCCGCCAGCGCGCCTGCTCGTTCTGCCGGATGGCGGCGGCGCACATCCAGAGCGCCAGCATGGTGAAAGCGACCATGAACACATCCAGCATGGCGATGCGGGCATGGATGAAGAGCAGGTAGTTCGTCGCCACGAAGAGGCCGGTAAGCAGGCTGATGGCGCGCGCTCCGGCTTGGCTCAGACTGGTGAACCACATGGCGCGCATGGAGGCGAATAGCGCCAGCGTGCCGAACAGCGCCGACATGATGCGCCAGCCCAGCGGCCCGTCACCGAACCACGCAATGCCCAGCGCGATCAGCTGCTTGCCAAAGGGCGGGTGCTCCACATTGACCGCTACATCCAGTTCCAGCACGGCGCGGGCGGCGGGCAGGTAATGGATCTCGTCGAAGAAAGGCTGGCTTGGCACGGTGAGCCGGACGAGGCACAGCGCAAGAAAGCCCAGCGCTATCGCGAAGGTCCACACAATCGGATCGCGGGGATGGTCGGGCGCGGCGCTCATGCGGCGCATTCGTTAAGGGGGCCGGGCCGCAAGGGCAATTGGCAAATCGTGGCAGCGTGCCTAAACGGGTCGCCGATGAAGAAATTTTCCGGAATGGACCGTGCCCAAACGGGTAAATGGCGCGCCGCGACGCAGGCCGTGCGCGCAGGCACATGGCGCAGCGAGCATGGCGAGACGAGCGAGGCGCTCTACCTCACCAGTGGCTTCACCTATGACAGCGCGGAGGAAGTGGCCGCGCGCTTCGCGGGCGAGGCCGAGGGAATGCAATATTCCCGCTTCAAGAACCCGACCGTCGAAATGGCGCAGGCGCGCATCGCCGCGATGGAAGGGGCAGAAGCGTGCCTGATGCAGGCGAGCGGTATGGCGGCGATGACGAGTTCGCTGCTGTGCATGCTGAGCGCGGGCGACCACGTGGTTGCTGGCCGTGCGGCGTTCGGGTCCTGCCGCTGGATATTGGACAATGTCCTCAACCGCTTCGGCATCACACACACGGCGATCGACGGAACGGATAACGCTGCATGGGAAGCGGCGGTGCAGGACAATACCAAGGCGTTCTTCTTCGAAACGCCCGCCAACCCGACGATGGATTTGGTCGACCTCGAATTCGTGTGCTCTCTCGCACGCAGCAAAGGCATCACGACCGTCGTCGACAACGCCTTTGCCACGCCGGTTTTCCAGCGGCCGATGGATTTCGGCGCCGATGTGGTCGCCTATTCTGCCACCAAATTAATGGACGGGCAGGGCCGCGTGATGGCGGGCGCGGTGTGCGCCAGCCGCGAATGGATCGAGGAATATCTCAGCCCCTTCCAGCGCAATACCGGTCCGATCTGCGCGCCCTTCAACGCATGGGTGGTGATGAAGGGGCTGGAAACGCTGCCCCTGCGCGCCCCGCACCAGAGCGAGAGTGCCCTCAAGGTTGCCGCCTTCCTCGAAGAGCGTGGCCTGCGCGTGCTCCATCCCGGCTTGCCGAGCCATCCGCAGCACGATCTCTGCCAACGCCAGATGAAAGCCGCAGGGCCGATCTTCGCCTTCTTCGCTCCCGACGGACAGGAACAGGCCATGGCGCTGTGCAACGCGCTGGATCTGATCGACATCTCCAACAATATCGGCGACTCAAAGACGCTGATGTGCCATCCGGCCAGCACCACACATTACAATATGGGCGCGGAAGGCCGTGCGGCGGCGGGCATTGCAGATGGCATGCTGCGCCTGAATGTCGGGCTGGAAGACCCCGCCGACCTGATCGACGATCTGGACCGGGCGCTGAAAAAGACGGGCTTGTGATATAGCGCGAAGCGACCTTGACAGGCGCCGCGCGTCCGGGTGAATTCGCCGACGGACGGGAAAAGGGGTCCTGACATGAAGTTCGCATGGGTCGCGGCGTGTGCCGCCTTGGCAATCGCCGGACCATTCAGCATTACCACACACGCGCAGGAGGCGGAGGCCGCCAGCGCCATTCCAGCGGAAATTCCCACCAGCGCCTTCGCTGCGCAATCGCAGCTGCGCGGGGCGCAGCTTTCGCCCGATGGCACCATGTTCGCGCTCACCAGCATGCAGGGCGGGGAACTGTATGCGCTGGTGATGGATGCCGAAACGCGCCAGCTGGTCAACGGCGTGAAGCTGGGCGACCAGGACGAATTCAACTGGTTCAACTGGGTGGGCAACAACCACCTCGTTTTCTCCGTGCGGCTGGAGGATACGCGCCGGGATTACACCTATTCGCGGCTGCTCGCTTTCGAGCTGAGCACGCAAACGATGCAGCCGCTGGTGCGCCGCAACCTTGCCTATGATGGCGACAGCATCATCCATTACGATCACGACAACGCCGCCATCCTGGTGGCGATGCAGTTCGACGTGTTCACTTTCCCCGATGTCTACCGGTTCGACCTTGCCAACATGGGCGCGGACGAAGACCCGCCAGAGGCGCGCCGTGTGCACAATCGCGACGAATCCATCGTGCAATGGATTACAGATAACGAGGGCGTCATCCGCATGGGGGTGGGCTTCAATCGCGGCGGGCGCGTGCACCTGCGCTATCGCAGCAGCGAGGACGATCGCTGGGATACCGTCGCCCGAACGCGGCTGGATAGCGAAGACGCTTTCGACAATTGGGACATTCGCGGCCTGCGCGCCGGGCGTGACACGGCCTATGTCATCACCAAGCCCGAAGGCGCGGACCGCGATGCGCTGATGGAAATCGACCTGTCCACCGGCGAGCTGGGCGAGGTGGTTTACGCCTCGGAAACGGAGGATGTCTCGGAGGTCTATTTCAACGATGAGGGCGATCCGATTGCTGTCGGCTATTCGGGCGACTCTTTCCGCCGCGAATGGATCGATCCGGATTTGCGCCGCTGGCGCGACATGCTGGGCGATGCGCTGCCGGGCAGCCGGGTGACCATTCTTGACGTTTCGGACGACGAAGACCGGATGCTGATCCTGCAATCGGGCCCTGCCGATCCCGGTGCGCTCTATGTCTTCACGCCGAGCACGTCTGCACTAGATTTGTTCGGCGAATACCGCCCGCGCGTGCCTGCCGGGCTGCTGACGGAGCCGCGCTCCATCCGCTACGAAGCGCGAGATGGCCTGTCCATCCATGCCTATCTCACCCTGCCCAAGGGGCGCGGCGAGGAAGACCTTCCGCTGATCGTCTATCCGCATGGCGGGCCTTACGGCGTGCGCGATACGGACCGCTACAACGACATGGTGCAGCTGCTGGCCAATCGCGGCTACGCCGTGATCCAGCCCAATTATCGCGGCTCGGGCGGCTATGGCGAGGCGTTCGAGCTGATGGGCAACGGCCAGATCGGCCGCGCCATGCAGGACGATCTCGACGATGCCGTGGCGCATCTGGTCGCCGAGGGCATTGTCGACCCGGAACGGGTGTGCATCCTCGGCTCCAGCTATGGCGGCTATGCAGCGATGTGGGGCGCGATCCGCAATCCGGAAATCTATCGCTGCGCCGCCAGCTTTGCCGGCGTCAGCCATTTCGAACGGCAGCTAGCGCATGATCGCGATTACCTGTTCGGGCGCAATCGCGGTCGCTGGTGGAACCGTGTCGACGGCAACCAGAGCAATTTCGACCTCGACGATGTCTCGCCCGCCGTGCAGGTGGCGCGCCTCACCCGTCCGCTGCTGCTGGTGCATGGAGAGGAAGACGATATCGTGCCGCACGACCAGTATCGCCTAATGGTCAGCCGGGCGGAAAGCGCAGGGGTCGAAATCGAAACGCTCAGCTTCCCCGATGCAGGGCACGGTTTCGATACGCCGGAAGACGAACAGCGCTATTACGATACGCTGCTGGCCTTCCTCGCGCGGCACAATCCGGCGGATTAGCGCAAAAGCCTACTTGTGGGGCCGGGATGCATCGCTAGGTTAGCGGGGATGACTCGCGCCGCGCTCAATTCGCTGTTCCAGCATGTCGCCATCACCGCAGGGGTGACGGTGCGCGTGTCGGTCAATTTCATGCCCGAGCAATCGCGCGTCGGCGCGGGGCGCTGGTTCTGGGTGTATCACATCCGCATCGAGAACGGGCGTGACGAGCGCGTGCAGCTGAAAAGCCGCCACTGGCGCATCACCGATAGCAGCGGCATGGTGAATGTCGTGGACGGTGAAGGCGTGGTGGGCGAGATGCCGGTACTCCAGCCGGGCGAAACGCACGATTACGTGTCCGGCTGCGAGCTGACGACCAACCAGGGGGCGATGGAAGGCCATTACGGCTTCGTCCACGCCGATGGCGAGCCGTTCCAGGTGGCAATCCCGCGTTTCGAACTGGCGGCGCCTGAAAATAGTAGTGTTTGATTTTTCGCACGCCCATCCGGACGATCCGGCGGATGCCGGATCGCAAAACCAACTATCGCACTCGTGAAGGCGCAATCATCACCGCATTGGCAAGGAGCAGGTCCAGGCCGTCGAGATAACCGCGCACGGTCGGGTCGTGCACGAAGCCGATGGCCATGCCGCGCCCGGTCCGCTCTGCGATGAGGTAGGGCTTGAATGCCATTTGGCGGCGATTTTCTTCCCAGACATAGCCCGATGCGATGAGATTGTCCGGCTCGGCAAAGCGCACGACATTGGTGCCTGCCGATAGCGAGAGCGGCGTCAGGATCAGCGATCCGTCGGCGAATACCACGGGCGGCGCATCGTCATAGCCGGAGGCGAGGAAGTTTTCCTCGTCCACTACCGTATTCAGCAGCGCGCCGGGCAGCGTGTCCGGGCGGCGCGAGCGATCGACGATGGCCTCGCGGTAGTCTTCCAGGCTTTCGATGGCGGTGCCGGCGGACGTATCGCCGTCGCTATCCCCATCCTCGCCCGGCTCGCCGTCCAGCACGGTTTCCGCATTGGTGGAGAACAGCGCATCGTCGCCGCTGGCAAAACTGCTCACCGCATTACCATAGGCCACCAGCACACCGCCGCCGCGCACATAGCTGCGCAGTGCGGATTGCACGCCGGAGGAGAGGCTGAAGCTGTCGGGCGCGATGATGACGTCCCACTCGCCAAGGTCGGCGCGCGCCACGGTGCCGGTGCGGATCGGGGCGACGGGCAGGCCGAAGCGCTGCTCGATCACATAGCGCGTGGCGCCGGCGGAAAGCGGCGAGATGCCATCTTCCCACAAGATAGCGATGCGCGGCTCGGACACGCGCACGAAGCTGTTCGAGCCAAGGTTCGGCCCGTCCTGCACCCAGCTGGAGGATAGCGGCACGGTTTCTGCGCCGATCTGCCGCGCAAGGCTTTCAAGCTCGCTGAGCGAGCCATCGTTCTCGGACAGGGTATAGACCACCGTGCCGCGCGGGAAGCGGCGGCCCTCGGCAGTGAAGGCGGTGTCGGTGGCGCGGCCTACGAGGCCTGCACGCATAGCCTGCGCCACCAGCCTGATCTGCCCGCTATCGGTCCACGGCACGGCAAGGCCGAAAGCTCCCGCGCCGCGCATTTCGGCTGCAATCGGCTCGTCTGCAGCGATGGGCGTTCCGGCAGAGGCGCTGGCGCATTCGGTCACATCCAGCCCGCTCATCTGCCCGACCGACCATGCGGTGGTGTCGTAGATTTCGTGCGGCAGGTCGACCGCGCGGCGGTCTTCCTGGCTGGCGATGAAATCGGCAGGCAATTCCACATCGCGGTCCAGCAGGCTGCGGATCAGGCGCGCATTGGGCTGGCGCATGGAGACGGAGAGATAGCCTTGCGGATAGGTTCGCCCGCAAGCCGACGCGCTGCCTGACACGCGGCCCACGGCAATGCCCTGATGGGCGAGGCGGCGGGCAAGGCTTTCGGCATTGTAGCGCCTGTCCGCCAGGTCGATCACGAACCAGCCGGTGCCGACGCCGCCCTGCGCGCCCTCGCGGCGGTAAGCCGCGTAATCGCGCAGGAACAGGCCCGCATTACGCGCCACGGTTTCCGCCGTTGCCAGCGAAGTGACGAACTGGTTGCGCACGCCCTCGCCATAGGTCAGCACTTCGCCATTGCTGCGGTTCCAGACAAGGCCCCGGGCAGAGCCCTGCTCGAAGGTCATGCCGATCGCGCCGTTCAGCGTGGGCCAGGTGTCGCCATAACCGGGATAGAAGGCGTCGAAGATTTCGCGCGTGTAATAGGGCTCCCCGATCCGGTCCATCCACTGGCCCATATTCTGGCCCAGCAGTTCCTGCTTACGGCGCTGGTCATCGGTAATGTAGGGGTTGAACGGGTCTGCGCTGGGCGGGAAGAAATAGGTCTGGTCGCCGCCCATTTCATGCACGTCCGCCAGCACGACCGGCTGCCATGCCGCAATGGCGGCTACCTTGCCGCGCGTTTCGGGCTGGGTGAGGGCGAACCAGTCGCGGTTGAGATCGAACAGGTAATGGTTGGTGCGTCCGTTGGGCCACGGCTCGTCATGCCCGGCGGTGTAGCGATTGCCCGAAGGCTCGATACCCAGCTGCTGATAATAGGATGAAGTGAAGCGCGCGCGCCCGTCCGGGTTCTGCATCGGGTCGATCACCACCACGCTATCGCGCAGGATCGTGTCGACCAGCTCGTCTCCCTCCGCGGCGAGCAGGTGGTAGGCAAGCGCAAGGCCCGCATCCACGCCGCTGATCTCGTTGCCGTGCACGCTATAGGCCAGCCATGTGACCGGCACCGATCCCGCCACCGGCTCCCCGCCATTGCCGATGCGCTGTACATCGGCTTGGATGTCGTCGATCCGCGCCATATTGTCGCGCGAGGTGATGACGGCGTAGACCAGCGGGCGGCCTTCCCAGCTGCGGGCATATTCCACCAGCCGCATCCGCTCGGGCGCGGCTTGCGCCAGCGCCTGCATATAGGCGATGACCATATCGGGCCGGGTGATCTGTTCACCCGAGCGATGGCCTGCCACGGCTTCCAGCGTCGGAATCTCCGCGTCGAACTCGCCTTCCAGGAAGCTTTGCGCCGCCACCGGCGTAACCGGCACAAGCGTTGCGGCGAAGATGGCGGCAAGGGCGCCGGACAGCAGGCGAAGCATAGGATCTCCCGGAATGGATGCTTGACGCCTGCATGTCGCGGGCCGCGCGTATGGTCAAGCGGGTTGCCGCGCCGCCGCGCAATGCATAAATGCCCCAGCCGGACGAGACACGATGAAACGCACCCACCTGCCCCTCAACGCCCTGCGCGTATACGATGCCGCCGCGCGGCACCTGTCCTTCACCCGCGCGGCAGACGAGCTGGCGGTGACGCCGGCCGCCGTCGGGCAGCAGATCCGCGCGCTGGAAGATGTGCTTGGCGTGGTGCTGTTCCGCCGCACTTCCAAAGGTCTGCAACTGACTGACGAAGGCGAGGCCGGGCTGGACCTGCTGCGCGAAGGCTTCCTGCGGTTCGAGGAAAGCGTGCAGGCAATGCAGGCCGGGCAGGCGAGCAGCAATTACGCCATTGCCGCGCCGCGCGAATTCTACGCCCAGTGGCTCGCGCCGCGCCTTGCGGAATTCCAGCGTGCCAATCCCGATATCACCGTGCAGCTGACGGCAGACGAGAATGCGGACTTCACCGAAGCCAATCTCGACCTCGCCGTGCGCCTGATCGACGGGCCGGAGAATCTGGAAGGCACCAAGCTGGTGGGCGGCTGCAAGGTCTGCGTGGCTGCGCCTGGCGCGCCCGAAAGCTGGATCAGCTGGCCGACCTATGAAGCGCCCGAAAAGGCGCGGGTGGTGCTGCAAGTGGGCAATGCCGGACAGGTGCTGTCATCGGCGCTGGCGGGCATAGGCCGCGCATGGCTGCCCATGCCGCTGGTGGAAGAGCATCTCGCCAATGGCCGGCTGGAACAGATCGGCGAGCCCGAGGATTGCCGCCGCGCCTACTGGCTCGTCGCCCCGCGCCCGCAATGGCGCCAGAAGAAGGTGAAGGCGCTGGTCGAGTTTCTCGGCGGGTGATGCGGTGGCGGTGAAAGCTGGCCCTTCATGCTAGATTATTGGCCGATCCTTCTCATCGCCATTGTTGTCCTGGCCTTTGCCGCGCGCAGCTATGCGAAGCGGGCGAAGCGCAAGCGCCTGTTGGCAACACCGCTCACGCGTGAACAGAGGCAGGTCCTCGCACGGCTGGTGCCGATCACACGCCGCCTGCCCGATGAATTGCGCCCCAAACTGGAAGGCAAGATCAACCTGTTCCTCGATCAGGTGACATTCCACGGCAATAACGGCATCGAAATGCGCGACGAGATGCGCCTTTCCATCGCTGCGCAGGCTTGCCTGCTGGTGGTGAACAGCCCCGTATGGTTCGACACGCTGCGCACGATCCTCGTCTATCCGTCCGCCTTCAGCACGGGGCGCGGCGACCACGATGGCTTCCTCGTGCATGAGCGCGACAGCGGCACGGCTGGCGAAAGCTGGGATCGCGGGCCGGTGATCCTGTCATGGGACCACGCTTTGCATGGCGGTCTGGACCCTGCCGACGGGCATAATGTCGTCATCCACGAATTCGCCCACCAGCTCGACGCGCTGACCGGCAGCACGAACGGCATTCCCATCCTGCGCAAAGGCCAGCGTTATGAGAAGTGGGAGAAGGCAATGCTCGATGCCTATAACAGTCATCTCGAAAGCGTGGAGCGCGGCCAGAGCACGCTCATCGACCCCTATGGCGCGACCAACCACCAGGAATTCTTTGCGGAAGCGACAGTGACCTTCTTCGAGAAGCCCCGCGACATGCGCCGCGAGGAACCGCGGCTGTATGAGCAACTGGCGCAGCTTTACGCGCTCGATCCGGCTGGGTGGGGTTGAGGTCTATAAAGAGCGGGCCAAGCGCCGGTGGTAAGTCTGCGCATGGCACACCTACTGCCGGCAGGTCCGTTTTTTGGGCGGAAGGCGGACTGTCGGGTTATTAATCTCCCAACCAAGAAGAAGCCTTTACTCGAAGGCCTTACTTTCTTGCGCCTCGCAAGCTCAGCGATAAAATGAACTATTGTATCTCGGTTGCCTTCTGCGATTGGCGAGAACGGCATCTAATTTTAGCATCCCGAAGCAACGGTAAGAAATGGCCCAGTATAAATATTATTTCGCTTATCCGCTTGAGGCGATCTGGATCGGACCCCGCGTTTCCGGCGACACACCGCTCGGCACGGGTGGCTGGGGCGCGCTTATGAAGGAGGTCGTAGGAGATGTTGAAGTTGACGGTTGGCAACTGCGGGTGGAGCGAGATGGCTGCATGGTGCTCACGCCGCCGCAGGATAGTGAGGTGGATCAGCCAATTAGTCAGGAGCGTGTTGATGTCGACGTAAAGAGGTGGCGGGATGTTTGCGCGCGGCTCAATGCCTTCAGTCTTCTCCTTGCCTCGGAAAGTGACAAGGCAGGAAATGAAGCTAGCGTTTCATTCAGGTATCTCGACCATCAGGAAATCGTCGTTACGAGGGGCGCAAACGGTGAAGACTATCCAGCTTTCAGGATGAATCAGACTGCCCACAACCAATGGAGAATGAGGCGTGACCTGGGTAGCGACCCCCGAAATGCGGGGCTTTTATTGATGAGAAGCGAGCGGTCTCATGAGACCGTGGCCAATGCAATCAACGCTTATGTATCGACGGTTGAGGATCCGACAGCGCTAAGGTTGCTCGACATGCTTGCGATTGCGCAAAGCGATTTTCATTCAGGCAAGCACAACCCCTCCGTGGTCCTTGCTTGGTTTGTGATCGAAAGCCTTCTCAACATTGAATGGAATCGGTGGCTGGAGAGCAACAATAACGTGGTGGACGTAACATCCGACGGTGAGGAGATTATGAGAATTAACTCCAGCCGTAAGCAGCTTCTGACTGGTCGAGACTATACCGCCTCGATAATCTCTCAGAATCTGGAATTAATTGGTCTGCTTAAGCATGGTGATTTGAAAGATATCGACACGGTAAGGAAGAGTCGGAATGCTATCGCCCACAAAGCAAACACAGATTTTGGGCTCGATGAGCCGATGTTAGCTCTTCGTACAGCAATGCTTCTTTTCAGCCGAGAGTTTAAAGTTGAAGTCGTTCCAAACGTAGGGCGATCTTGGAGAACGCCGTGACTAACCGAAATATTTAGGCTGGAAACGTCGGACAATCTGAAAAATTTTGGTAGCATGACGAGCGATACGCTCGGAACGGCGGCTCTTGGACTTGCGTACCCGCTCATGAATTTCCGCAATGAGGTCGCAAGCGGACGCCTCACGTTGCGACCGCTTTGCTGTAGTCCATCCGCTTTGCCTGAGCTATTCGTGGTTCTCGATGACCACACCCACCCTCACCACGCCGCGCTTCAGCTGCCGCCCGCTTAAACAAGGCGACGAAGCGGCCATGTGGCCGGCTTTCTCCAACGACGATCACATGCGTTACTGGTCGCGCGCGGCTTTCGAGGACAAGGGCGAGTTTGCCGAGTATCTGCACGACACCGAATGGGGCGGCCGCACATGGATAGCCGAACCCATGGATGGCGGCGCTCCTGTTTTCCGCATGGTCGCCAGTAGCGATACAGAGCAGGTGGCCGAAATCGGCTATATCATGGTGCCGGGCAATGAAGGGCGCGGCATTGCGCGCGAATGCCTGACGGCGCTCATCACGCATTTGTTTCGCGAAGAGGGCTATCACCGCATCTTTGCCGATGTCGATCCGCGCAACCACCGTTCCAATCGCTTGCTGGAACGGCTCGGCTTCACGCGCGAGGCGCATCTGCGCCAAGCGATGAAGACGCATATCGGTTGCGCGGACACGTGGCTGTGGGGGCTGCTCGCAGAGGAATGGGCGGGCTAGGTCGCGCTGGCCTGTCGCCATAGCTGTGGCCATCGGCGATTAATCTTTGACGCGATAGCTGCAATGTGCTGCCAAGGGGGCGCAATTCATCCGGTCCGAATGGGCCTGACATGGGGGCATTTATGCTGAAGACTATCCGTTATTCCGCGCTGCTGGCCGGTGCATCCGCACTGCTGGCACCCGCGGCCATCGCGCAAGAGCGCAATCTGGACCGCGAGACGAGCGACATCCGCACCTTCTCCGGCCGCGTGGAAAACGCGCCTTCCGTGTTCACCGTCACGATTCCTGCGGACACGTCCATGCGGATCGACGTGCTGGCCACGGGTGATTTCGATCCGGTCGTGCGCGTGCTGGATGCGCGCTCGGGCGATCTGATCGCGGAAGACGATGATGGCGGCGACGGGCTCAATTCCCGCGTGAACGTGTCGGGCGAGAATGGTCGCCGCGTCCGTATCGAGGTCGACAGTTTCGATTCCGAATGGGTCGAGGAAGGCGAAAGCTATGGTGGGCGGTTCAACCTGCAGCTGACCAGCCGCACCGGCGCCGCGGTCGGCACGCGGGCGGTGACCTATGGTGCGCGCGAAACCGGCACGATTCTCGATTCCGGCGATGAGAACCTTTTCACCTTCCGCGCCGCCGCGGGCGACATGATCGAAGTCGCCCTCTTGAGCGAGGGGGAGCTGGACCCGTATCTGACGCTGCGCGATGCCTCCGGCGGAGACATCCTGACCGATGACGATGGCGGGCAGGGCTTCAATTCCTACCTGCGCCATACGTTCGAGGACGCGGGCACCTATACGATCGTCGCCAGCGGCTTCGGCAGCAGCACGGGCGATTACACGCTGCGCGTGCGCGATCGGCGCGAAGCGAGCGCACAGCTGCCGCTGCAGGTGATCGGCTTCAACGATACCGCCAGCGGCGAGGTAACCTCCAGCTGGAACAGCGACAGTATGATGCCGACGCATATCGACTACCAGCTGAGCGAAGAGGCGCTGGCCGCCGTGCTCGCGGGCAATGGCCAGGTCACCATCCGCATGAATGCGGGCGAGGGCGGCGATGCCGATTTCGGCGGCTCGATCGATCCGCTCCTGGAGCTGGGCTTCGAAACGCCATACGGCTTCGCCGTAGCTGACAGGGACGATGACGGTGGCGAGGGTCTGAATTCCATGTTGCCCGTCGATCTCGGCCTGATCGCGGACAATCCCGGCCTGCTGGACATGCTGCGCATCCGCGCGCAGGGGCTGGGCGGATCGTCGGGCGCCTATACGCTCACCATCACGCCGGGCATGGAAGAGCGGATCGAGCCTGCGGATGCGGAGATCATGCTGGAGGCGGCAGCGCCGCCGCCCATCCGCATTCCGCCGCCGGGGCCGCCCGCGCCGCCGCGTCCAAGTAACTGACCTGACGTTTACAGGCAAAGGGCGGGAAGCGCGGCTTTCCGCCCTTTTTCTTGGTTAACGGCGGTTGCCGAGTATAACGGTTCGCCGCACCGGCTGCTCGCGCGGGCCGCAAAAGCCGCATTTCTGCCATATTTGTTCATCTGCGCGAAAGGCGGGGCTGACATCCCGCTCCTTCCGGCGTGCCTGGTCCGCAAGCGCGCCGCCGGATTTTTCACAGCGGACGGGTTCCCCCTGGCACCCCAACGGGTGTCACCCGTGCAGATGCTGTCCACTCGAAGGAGACCTCTATGAAAACCCTCGCATACAAGTCCGCGCCGCTCGCGCTGCTGGCCGCCATGGCTCTGCCGGCCACTGCCGTCGCCGCGCAGGAACTGCCGCAAACCGACGTTGCCGCGGATGGCGACATCAATGTCTATGGCCAGCTGCCCGCCGATCTCGACGCGCTGCCCGACGGGCCGGAGCTGGAAGGCTTCATCTCCGCGCGCAGCGGCAACAATGTGCAGGTGACCACCGAAAGCGGCGAGCAGCTGTTCCTCGTCGCCCCCACCACCGATATCCGCGCGCGCGGCGGCTTCCTCGGCCTCGGCCGTACCACGCTGACGGCGTCCGCGCTGATGAACGGCCTGCCGGTCAGCGTCGAGACGGTGCAGTGGGCAGGCGGCCTCATCGCCAGCCAGGTGCGCTTTTCCGATAACGACCTCGAAACCGCCCAGATGATCGCCACCGGCACCAACCAGCGCTTCGTGGCCAACGAGGAAGCGACCGAGGCCCTGCGCGGCCGCGTCGCCAATATCGACAATTACAATGTGATGGAGGCCACCAACGTCTATTTCGACACCGGCCGCCACAACCTCTCGCCGCAAGCCGAGCGCAACCTTTGCAACGCCGCCGCACAGGCCGAAGCGACTGACAACGCGCTGATCCTGGTGGTGGGCTATACCGACGATGTGGGCGATTACGACTACAACCAGGAACTGTCCGAACGCCGCGCCACCCGGGTGGTCAACTACCTGCAGCAGCAGTGCGGGTGGGAGCCATGGCGCATGATGACGCCCACCGGCATGGCCGAGGCCGATCCGGCAGCGGACAATTCCACCGAAGCGGGCCGCGCGCAGAACCGCCGCGTCTCGGTCAACATCCTCGTCAGCAAGGCTGTCGAAGGCATGGGTGGGTGAGGTTTTGTGGGGAGCCTGCATCCGCAGGCTCCTCCTCCCTGCTATTCCCTCCGCTGCGCTGCGGGGCAGGTCCGGTCGGGCGGTCGCCCTCTGTCGACCTGCGGTCGAATTGCAGTGATGCTATTACGAGGGCGGGAGGCACGAGCTTCCCGCCCTTTCGCTTGTCCGAAGCGAAGCTTCGCATAGGCCGAACGGCCGCCCGCAGTCCTGTCCTGAGCTTGTCGAAGGGGGCCGCGCAGCGGAGCGGAGCGAATAGCCACGAGGACCGGGCCGCGGATGCGGTCCGGAACACAAAAGACAGCCCCGCCCTTTTTATTCGTCCCGCGGTTCCTCGGGCGCGGTATCGCCGGAGAGCAGGCGCGACGCCGCCTCGCGCCTTTCGCGCATCCGGTCGAGCTTTGCGTTGAGGCTGGCGAGCACTTGCGGCCGCCGCGCGCGGGCCTCTTCGCGGATCTGCTCCCGTACCTCCCCGGCGATCTTCTCGTAAAGCGGATGGCCCGGCACGACATGGGCGAGCGCGCCGGTATTGCCATACCGCTCCTTGCGGCGGTTCTTGAGGAAGAACATCACCAGCGCCTCGTTATGGCGGATCTCGGTGCCGACGACCTTTCCGGCAGAGACGACCATCCGCTCCTCCCCCTGGATCGCGCGGGCGAGCGCGCCGTCCTCCAGCCGCGAGACGCCTGCATCCACCGCCCGGTCCCACGCCTGTGCAAACCCTTGCGCGCCTGCACGCTTGCGCAGCTTGTACAGCGCCTCCAGCGAGGCCCCGATATGCTTCGCCGCCTGCGTGACGATGCCGGTCGCCGCCAGATGCGCGATGAACTTGCGCTGGCGATCGGGCGTGATGGAGTTGCGGCGCGGCGCGGTGTGGGGGACGGGCTCGAAATCGAGCAGCGGATCGTCGTCGTCGAGCGGCTGCGCGGCGGGCAAGGCGGTGCGAGAGGTGGCCTGGCGGGCAAGTTTGCGAGTCATGCCCGGCGGTGGAGCAGGGCGGTGGGGGTGTAGGAAAGGGGAATCTATCTGGCAGAGTACTTTTACTGATGTTCAAAAAATACTGCATGTCTGCCGACGATTTAGATAAGTGGGATTTTCGACATGTGCGAAAAGTTCATGCGAAGAACCAGTAGAAATCATTTGTAGATTTCAATATTCTATGCTGCGTTGAATACGAGTTTCCGTGGGGGTTTGCTAATTTATGACAGATAGCACGAAGCGCTTGAAAGCCCTGCTTTCGCGCGGATTCTTTCCGAACGAGTTGCCCCCTCCTTTCCATACAAACAGCTTCGCCAGCAGCGCCGTCAAACGACAAGAGGAGTGGCAGAAGAGAAAAGTCCACCAATTCACCTCCTTCCCGGAGGCATACAGCATTCCTCGTCATTCTGATATCCGGCGGAAACTGTCAGTCGTAAACCCTATCAACCAATATAGGGTCGCCAAATTGATTGCCGACAATTGGAGCCAAATAAAAGAGAAGATCAACGATTCTCAAATATCTGAATTTGATCCAGTGATAAGGACGAAAAAAGATCTAAGGCCCGTCAGACCAGTCAACTTTGATAGAGTAGGCCGTGAAAAAATCCGAATAATGGCCATGTATGGGAGGTATATTAAAACCGACGTTGTTCGCTTTTATCCTTCAATCTACACCCACGCCGTGCCATGGGCTTTGCTTGGTAAAGCATATTGTAAAGACAACAAGGATTCGCAAGAGTTCAAAACGTCTTATGCAAACCTTTTAGACAAAGCGGTGCGAGACGGGCAGGATCGTCAGACGATCGGTATACCAATCGGTCCTGACACGTCACGAATATTAGCTGAGACAATCATGGTCGGCGTCGAGGCGGCTGTTAAGTCGATCATCAGCGATCTAGCGGATAGAGGCATCCGATATGTCGATGATCTGATTATCGGAATCTCCAGAGATGAAACTCCGACAAACGTTCTGTCAGCGCTTTCATCCGCTCTCTATGAGTTCGAGCTAGAGCTCAATGCTGAAAAAACGCAAACCGTGGGCATGGGGTATGATCATGGCCATGAATGGATACATGATATTCGGACTTTTGAGATTGGGCAAAACAATGCCTCAGTGAGAGACGATTTAGACTCCTTTTTTGAATCTTCCCTTCAAAAAGCCTACGACAACCGGAAGTCAAATGTTGCGCTCTACGCTGCGAAGAAGGCCTCCACTTTCAATCTGACCGATGCCGGAGAACTTCATAGAATTTATTGGATGATGTACATAGCGCGGCGTCACGCAGGGGCGCTTGCGTTCGTGGCTCAATTCCTCGTCTCTCGTAAAGAAGGGAAAAACTTTCCATCCAGCGACGTGAGAAATTTCATTCTCGAGCAAATCAAAGTCGCTGCAACATACAACCACACCCACGAGTTAGCTTGGCTTTTGTTCGCTGCTAGAGAACTTGAGATGGTGGTTCCGGCAGACACGTTGGATAGAGTTGTGAAACTCAGGAGTTCCGTAGTTGCGCTGATTATATATGATTTGTGGCATTTAGGCCGAATAAAAGGAGCAGTCGATTTCTCCTTCTGGAGAGAATTTGCTAACGCATCCGGCCTCAAATCAGAGATGTGGCTTCTATCATATGAGGCTGCAATCAAAGGGTGGTGGGACCAGCAACTGCCTACCGACTATGTTTCTGATCATCCGTTTTTCGGAGGGTTGTTTACTGATAAGGTGGAGTTCTACGACAAGGCAGCGAAAATTCGTCTCAGCACTGGCAAAAACGGAATATCTGCGGAAGGTGACTCTTCAGTCGAAGGCGAGGCTTTGATCACAAGACTGCGAGATGAGGTGAGTTTTAGGGTCCTGCCGGGGTTTGCAGATGACTATTCTTAATTCCCTTGACCTCGCCCCCAAACCCCACTAAGTGCGCCCCCATCCGAGGCCCGCTCCCGTAGCATCAGCCCCGGTCAGATAGAGCTGAACATTGCCGGTCATGTCCCGGGGCTCCCTTTCAGGCGGGCCCTTTTCTATTGGAGCTTCGGCTCGGGGCGACCGTCAGAGTAACCCGGTGCTTCCCGCGTCCGGGTGGAGCGTTTCAGGCTCGTGCGATTGGTCGCTTGTCTCTTGTCCGTTGGGTTCATCCTTCGACAGGCTCAGGACGAACGGCTGTTCGGCACGGTCCCGATACATTCCATCCGGTCAGCCATGGGCGCCATCATTGGGTGAAGGGCTATTCCCTCCACCGATTGCCCTGAGCTTGTCGAAGGGCTGCACTTCTTTTCAGACCCGTGCGCGGGGTCAAAAGAAAAAGGGCAGCCCTTCGACAGGCTCAGGGTCTTCGGAAAGTCTGGAGGTCAGTCCCAACCCGCAAACACGGTGAAGTGAGAACAAATGCCGACTATCAACCAGCTGGTGCGCAAGCCGCGCAAGCCGATCGTGAAGAAGAGCAAGTCTGCCGCCATGCAGTCGAGCCCGCAGAAGCGTGGTGTATGTACCCGCGTCTACACGACGACCCCGAAAAAGCCGAACTCGGCCCTGCGCAAGGTTGCGAAGATCCGTCTGACCAACCAGCGCGAGATCATCGCCTACATCCCGGGCGAAGGCCACAACCTGCAGGAACACTCCGTGGTGCTGATCCGCGGCGGCCGTGTGCGCGACCTTCCCGGCGTGCGCTACCACGTGCTGCGCGGCGTGCTCGACACGCAGGGCGTGAAGGACCGCAGGCAGTCCCGTTCGAAGTACGGCGCCAAGCGGCCCAAGTGATCCATCCGGGGGATGGGTCATCCTGAATAGCTCGCCACAAGCGAGCGTGGTTCAGGATCCATTTCTCCGCGTGGGCCAGAGTTTGCAGATTATTTGAAAGGGCTGCTCCAAGGTTCTCGATGGACCCTGAAACGAGTTCAGGGTGACGGGAAGGAGAAGTCCGACAGGAGACACTGAAATGAGTCGTCGTCGTCGTCCCGAGAAGCGGGTGATCCTGCCCGATCCCAAGTTTGGTGATCAGGTGCTTTCGAAGTTCATGAACAACCTGATGCTCGACGGTAAGAAGGCCGTTGCAGAAGGCATCGTTTACAGCGCGCTGGAAACGGTGGAAGCCAAGGCCAAGGCCAATCCGGTCGAGCTGTTCCACGCAGCGCTCGACAATGTGAAGCCGCAGGTCGAAGTGCGTTCGCGCCGTGTGGGTGGTGCCACCTACCAGGTGCCGGTCGAGGTTCGCCCCGAGCGTGCGCAGGCTCTCGCCATCCGCTGGCTGATCGGTGCCGCGCGCGGCCGTGCGGAAACCACCATGAGCGCGCGTCTCTCGGCAGAGCTGATGGATGCTGCCAACAACCGTGGCAACGCCGTCAAGAAGCGCGAAGACACGCACCGCATGGCGGATGCGAACCGTGCTTTCAGCCATTACCGCTGGTAAGATCGATGGGGCGGTGGGAGATGTTTCGCCGCGGCTTCCGGTCGGGCTGGCGTGGTGCCAGCCCGCAGGAGCGGGCGAAAACGGCTTCCGCCGGGATTTGGATCGGCGGCGCGATCGCTGTCGTCGCCCTGGTCTTCATCTCGTCACAATAGTCACTACATGGGGCGCGATTACACTCGCCCCGCAAGACCCTTAAGGAATTAGATATGGCCCGCGAATATCCGCTGGAGCGTTATCGCAATATCGGCATCATGGCGCACATCGATGCCGGCAAGACCACGACTACAGAGCGCATCCTCTATTACACCGGCAAATCCTACAAGATCGGCGAAGTGCACGATGGTGCCGCGACGATGGACTGGATGGAGCAGGAGCAGGAGCGCGGCATCACCATCACGTCGGCTGCGACCACGTGTTTCTGGAACCCGGAAGATCCGGACATGGATCCCATGGGCGATCCCAAGGAACTGCGCGCCAACACGCCCAAGCACCGCATCAACATCATCGACACCCCCGGCCACGTCGACTTCACCATCGAAGTCGAACGCTCGCTGCGCGTGCTCGATGGCGCGGTCGCCTGTTTCGATGGCGTCGCCGGCGTTGAGCCGCAGTCCGAAACCGTGTGGCGCCAGGCCGACAAGTACAACGTTCCCCGGATGTGCTTCATCAACAAGCTCGACCGCACCGGCGCCGATTTTAAGTACTGCGTGCAGTCGATCATCGACCGTCTCGGCGCAACGCCTGCCGTGCTGTATCTGCCGATCGGCCTTGAGTCCGACCTGACCGGTCTGGTGGACCTGGTGAACCAGCGCGCGATCACCTGGAAGAACGAGGACTTGGGCGCCGAATATACCTTCGGCCCGATCCCCGACGATATGGCCGACGAAGCCGCCGAATATCGCGAAAAGCTGATCGAGCTTGCCGTCGAGCAGGACGACGATGTGATGGAAGCGTATCTGGAAGGCGAAGAGCCCGACGCGATCACGCTGAAGAAGCTGATCCGTAAAGGTACGCTGAACCAGAGCTTCGTCCCCGTGCTCTGTGGCTCTGCGTTCAAGAACAAGGGCGTGCAGCCCTTGCTCGACGCTGTGATCGACTACATGCCTTCGCCGCTCGACGTGGATGCCATCAAGGGCGTGCTCCCGGGCGAGGAAGCCAAGGAAGCGACCCGGCCGTCTTCGGATGACGAGCCGTTTGCCGCGCTTGCCTTCAAGGTCATGAACGATCCGTTCGTGGGCTCGCTCACCTTCACGCGCATCTATTCCGGTCACCTTACCAAGGGCAGCGTCCTGAACTCGGTGAAGGAAAAGAAGGAAAAGATCGGCCGTATGTTGCTGATGCACTCCAATGATCGTGAAGACATTGAAGAAGCATTTGCTGGCGACATCGTCGCCATCGCCGGCCTGAAGGAAACCACCACGGGTGACACGCTGTGTGCCACCAGCGCTCCGATCATTCTGGAGCGTATGGAGTTCCCCGATCCGGTGATCGAACTGTCCGTCGAGCCGAAGACCAAGGCCGACCAGGAAAAGATGGGCGTCGCCCTCAACCGCCTGGCTGCCGAGGATCCGTCCTTCCGCGTGTCGACCGATCACGAGAGTGGCCAGACGATCATCAAGGGCATGGGTGAGCTTCACCTCGACATTCTCGTCGATCGCATGAAGCGCGAGTTCAAGGTGGAAGCCAATGTCGGCGCGCCGCAGGTGGCTTATCGCGAATCTCTGGGCCGCGAGGTCGAGGTCGATTACACCCACAAGAAGCAGTCGGGTGGTTCGGGCCAGTTTGGCCGCGCCAAGATGGTCATGACCCCGGGTGAACGTGGTCAGGGCATCATTTTCGAAGACGAGATCAAGGGCGGTAACATCCCGCGCGAATACATCCCGTCGGTCGAGAAGGGCGTCCGCGAGCAGGCCGAGAGCGGCTACCTCGTCGGCTTCCCGATCATCGATTTCACCATCCGCCTGATCGACGGCGCTTACCACGACGTCGACTCCAGCACGGTGGCTTTCGAAATCACCGGTCGCGGCGCCATGCGCGAAGCGGCAGATCGTGCCGGCATCAAGTTGCTGGAACCCGTGATGAAGGTGGAAGTCGTGACGCCCGAGGAATTCATGGGCGACGTTATCGGCGACCTGAACTCCCGCCGCGGCCAGATCCAGGGCACGGACAGTCGCGGCAACGCGCAGGTTGTCGATGCCCACGTGCCGCTCGCCAACATGTTCGGATACGTCAACGAACTGCGCTCGTTTACCCAGGGCCGCGCCCAGTACACGATGCAGTTCAGCCACTATGACGAAGTTCCGGCCAGCGTGGCGGCAGAGGTCAAGGAGAAGCTTGCCTAAGGCGAGCGATACAGCTAGGGGCGGCGCCTGATTCAACGGGTGCCGCTTCCATCCCCGTGAAAATCAATTCAGACTAACAGAGGTTATTGAGAAAATGGCGAAGGAAAAATTCGAGCGGAACAAGCCGCACTGCAACATCGGCACCATCGGTCACGTCGACCACGGCAAAACCACGCTGACTGCAGCCATCACCAAGGTGATGGGCTCGGCCGTTGATTTCGCAAACATCGACAAGGCTCCCGAAGAGCGCGAGCGTGGCATCACCATCTCGACCGCTCACGTGGAATACGAAACCGACGCGCGCCACTATGCACACGTCGATTGCCCGGGCCACGCCGACTACGTGAAGAACATGATCACCGGTGCCGCTCAGATGGACGGCGCTATCCTGGTCGTGAACGCCGCTGACGGCCCGATGCCGCAGACGCGCGAGCACATCCTGCTGGCCCGTCAGGTCGGTGTGCCGGCTCTGGTCGTGTACATGAACAAGGTCGATCAGGTCGACGACGAGGAAATCCTCGAGCTGGTCGAACTGGAAGTGCGCGAGCTGCTGTCCAGCTACGATTTCGACGGCGACAACATTCCGATCATCAAGGGTTCGGCTCTGGCCGCTCTTGAAGATCGTGATCCGGAAATCGGCGAAAACTCCATCAAGGAACTGATGGCTGCCGTCGACGAGCACATCCCGCAGCCCGACCGTCCGGTGGACCAGGCATTCCTGATGCCGATCGAAGACGTGTTCTCGATCTCGGGTCGTGGTACGGTTGTGACCGGCCGTGTCGAAACCGGTGTCGTGAACGTTGGCGACGAAGTCGAAATCGTCGGCATCAAGGACACCACCAAGACGACCGTGACCGGCGTGGAAATGTTCCGCAAGCTGCTCGACTCCGGTCAGGCTGGCGACAACATCGGTGCCCTGATCCGCGGTGTGGGCCGTGACGATGTGGAGCGTGGCCAGGTTCTGGCCAAGCCCGGCACCGTGAACCCGCACACCGAGTTCAGCGCCGAAGTCTACGTCCTGTCCAAGGACGAAGGTGGCCGTCACACGCCGTTCTTCGCCAACTACCGTCCGCAGTTCTACTTCCGCACGACCGACGTGACCGGTGAAGTGATCCTGCCCGAAGGCACGGAAATGGTTATGCCTGGCGACAACGTGACCATCGGCGTCAAGCTGATCGCCCCGATCGCCATGGACGAAGGCCTGCGCTTCGCCATCCGCGAAGGTGGCCGTACGGTCGGCTCGGGCGTGGTCTCCAAGATCACCAAGTAACCCCCAAAGGGTTCCGTGGTCGCCACACGGCGTTTACGGATAAAAGTGGCCCGGCTCTCATCGTGAGAGTCGGGCCCTTTTTATGAGAGCTGCATTCCGCGGATCACGCTTCGTCGCGGGCAGGGAACGCAGCATTCGGAAATGGCGCAATTCGGGGGTTGCCAGATAGGCCTGTCACCCGTATACGCGCGCCGAACCGAACGGGATTCGTCTCGCTCGACATCGAATTTTAGAGAAGGCCGCCCGTTCCGGGTTACCGGGCAAAAGCGGGGCGGGCCTTTTTGTTTTTTGGCGTGTTGGAAACGGCGCGCTTGGCTCTTTCGCATCGGTAGTGGAACATGGACGCACAGAATATTCGTATTCGCCTGAAGGCTTTTGATCACCGCGTGCTCGATCAGGCAACGGGTGAAATCGCAGACACGGCTCGCCGTACCGGCGCGCTTATTCGTGGTCCCATTCCGCTTCCGACGCGCATCGAGAAGTTCACGGTGAACCGCGGACCGCACATCGACAAGAAGTCGCGTGAGCAGTTCGAGGTTCGCACCTATAAGCGCCTGCTGGACATCGTTCAGCCCAATGCGCAGACGGTCGACGCTCTGATGAAGCTGGACCTTGCTGCTGGCGTGAACGTCGAGATCAAGCTCGCTTAAGCGAGCTTGCTGTTAGCCCCGGACTTGATCCGGGGTGGTCGAGAGAACTTTCGACCGGTCCTTCTGGTAGGACGGTAAACGACCAGAGAATTACGGGGCTCCATATGGCCCCGCCGGATCGCAAGATACGGCAAGACATAGGGATACCGCCGGAGCTTCTCCGGGCCGCGTCCCCCGTCTCGCTCAAACGGCCAAGTGGCTGCGCGAGCAATCAGCCCGGACGGGGCGACGTTTCGAAATCGACGGGCTGGCAAGCATCTGGGGATGGTCCCCTTGTGCCTCTGTAAGGAGTTTAGGTCATGCGCAGTGGCGTGATCGCGAAGAAAGTCGGGATGACCCGCCTGTTTCAGGAGGATGGACGTCACGTTCCCGTGACCGTCCTTTCGCTGGAAGGGTGCCAGGTCACCGGAAACCGTACAGCCGATCGCGACGGCTATTTCTCGGTCCAGCTCGGTGCTGGCGAAGCCAAGCAGAAGAACGTTGCCAAGCCGCAGCGTGAAGCTTTTGCAAAGGCTGAAGTCGGCCTGAAGAAGAAGGTCGCGGAATTCCGCGTCGATGGCGAAGATGGCCTGCTGCCCGTTGGCGCAACCATCACGGCCGACCACTTCATCGCCGGCCAGAAGGTCGACATCACGGGTCACACCGTGGGTAAAGGCTTCGCAGGCGCCATGAAGCGCTGGGGCTTCGGCGGTCTTCGCGCGACGCACGGCGTTTCCATCTCGCACCGTTCGCATGGTTCGACGGGTAACCGCCAGGATCCGGGCAAGGTCTTCAAGAACAAGAAGATGGCCGGCCACATGGGTGATCGCCAGCGCACGCAGCAGAACCTCGAAGTGGTTCGCACCGATGCGGAGCGCGGCCTGATCTTCGTGCGCGGCAGTGTGCCGGGTGCCAAGAATGGCTGGCTGCTGGTGAAGGATGCGGTCAAGGTTCCGCTTCCCGAAGGCGTGCCGTTCCCCGGCGCCATGCGTCGCAACGCCGATGAAACCGCAACCGAAGATGCCACCCCCGGCATGATCGAAGCGGATGCAGCTGTCGAAACGAACCCCGAAGTCGACGTCGCTACGCAGGAAAAGCTTGCGCAGCAGCAGGACGCCGGTGCTGGCACGGAAAGCGGTACGCCGCCTGCCGAAGCCAATGACAAGAACAAGGAAGGCTGAAGCCATGAAGGTGAAGGTCCAGAAAATCGACGGCACGAAGGTGTCTGGGGCCGCGGGCGACGTCACGCTGGATGACGCTGTCTTCGGTGTCGAGCCGCGCGCAGACATCCTGCACCGCGTGGTCACGTGGCAGCTGGAAAACCGCCGCGCCACCGCCCGTCCGACGCGCGAACGTTCCGACGTGAACCGCACGGGCAAGAAGTGGGGCCGCCAGAAGGGTTCGGGCAATGCACGCCACGGCGATCGCGGTGCCCCTATCTTCATCGGCGGCGGTAAGGCCCACGGTGCCCGCAAGCGTGATTTCGAGCAGTCGCTCAACAAGAAAGTGCGCGCTCTCGGCCTGAAGATGGCCCTGTCGAGCAAGGCGAAAGACGGCCTCGTTGTCGTCGACAGCCTCGAGCTCAAGGATGCCAAGACGAAGGCGCTGAAAGGCCACTTCGACAAGAATGGCTGGAACGGCAAGGTGCTGGTGATCGGCGGCGAGAATGTCGACGATGGTTTCGCCAAGGCCGCTCGCAACATTCCGGGTGTGGACGTGCTGCCGGCTGTCGGCGCCAATGTCTACGACATCCTCAACCACGACACGCTGGTCCTCACCAAGGACGCTGTCGAAAAGCTGGAGGCGCGCTTCAATGGCTAAGAAAGAAGCAGTTGATGCACGTCACTACGACGTGATCCTTGCGCCGCACATCACCGAGAAGGCGACGTTGCTCTCCGAGAACAACGCTGTGGTCTTCAAGGTGGCGGGCGACGCAACCAAGCCGCAGATCAAGGAAGCGATCGAGGCGCTGTTCGACCGCAAGGTGAAGAGCGTCAACACCATCGTGTCCAAGGGCAAGACGAAGCGCTGGAAGGGCAAGCCCTACAAGCGCAACGACATCAAGAAGGCGATCGTGACCCTCGCAGAGGGCCAGGATCCGATCGACATCACCGAAGGCGTGGGCTGATCCGATGGCATTGAAAACATACAACCCGACAAGCCCGGCTCGCCGTGGTCTCGTCCTGGTCGACAAGACCGGCCTCCACAAGGGTGGCCCGGTCAAGTCGCTGTCCAAGGGCATGACCAAGACCGGCGGCCGCAACAATAAGGGCCATGTCACCTCGCGCGGCAAGGGCGGCGGTAACAAGCAGAAGTACCGCTTCATCGACTTCAAGCGTCGCAAGTGGGACATGGAAGCGACCGTGGAGCGGATCGAATACGATCCCAACCGCACCGCTTTCATCGCGCTGATCAAGTATGAGGACGGCGAGCTGTCCTACATCATCGCGCCCAACCGTCTCGCACCCGGCGACAAGGTCGTGGCCGGCGAGAAGGTCGACACGAAGCCGGGCAACGCCATGCTTCTGGGTCAGATGCCGGTCGGCACCATCTGCCACAATGTGGAGATGAAGCCGGGCAAGGGCGGCCAGATCGCCCGTTCGGCAGGCACCTATGTGCAGCTGGTCGGTCGTGACCGCGGCATGGTGATCGTGCGCCTGAACAGCGGCGAACAGCGTTACCTGCGCGCCGATTGCATGGGTACGGTTGGTGCGGTGTCGAACCCCGACAACCAGAACCAGAGCCTGGGCAAGGCCGGTCGTCGCCGTCACATGGGCATCAAGCCGCTGACGCGCGGTGTCGCCAAGAACCCGGTCGACCACCCGCACGGTGGTGGTGAGGGCCGCACCAGCGGTGGCCGTCATCCGGTGACTCCGTGGGGCAAGCCGACCAAGGGCGCCCGCACCCGCAAGAACAAGCAGACGGACAAGATGATCATCCGTTCGCGTCACGCGAAGAAGAAGAGGTAAGGCACATGGCACGTTCGGTCTGGAAAGGTCCGTTTGTCGACCTGCACCTTCTGAAGAAGGCGCAGGAAGCGCAGGAAGCAAGCAACACCAAGCCGATCAAGACCTGGTCGCGCCGTTCTACGATCCTGCCCGATTTCGTCGGCCTGACCTTCAACGTCTATAACGGGCAGAAATTCGTGCCCGTCTCGGTCAACGAGGAAATGGTCGGCCACAAGCTCGGTGAATTTGCGCCCACGCGCAGCTTCCCCGGCCACGCTGCCGACAAGAAGGGTAAGCGATAATGAGCAAGGCAAAAGCTCCCCGCCGCGTTGCGGAAAACGAGGCGCTTGCTGTCGGCACCACCATCCGTGGCTCCGCGCAGAAGCTGAACCTCGTGGCCGCTCTGATCCGCGGCAAGAAGGCGGAAGAGGCGATGAACATTCTCTCTTTCTCCAAGCGCGCCATGGCGAAGGATGCACAAAAGGTGCTCGCTTCCGCCATCGCCAATGCCGAGAACAACCACGATCTCGACGTCGACGCTCTCGTTGTCGCCGAGGCCAGCGTTGGCAAGTCGATCACCATGAAGCGGTTCGCAACGCGCGGCCGTGGCAAGTCCACGCGTATCCTCAAGCCGTTCAGCCGGCTGCGGATCGTCGTTCGCGAAGCAGAAGAGGCGTAAGATGGGCCATAAGAGCAATCCGATCGGTCTGCGCCTGCAGATCAACCGCACCTGGGACAGCCGGTGGTACGCCGAAGGCGGCGAATATGCCAAGCTGCTCAAGGAAGATATCGAGATCCGCAAATACATCATCGACACGCTGCCCCAGGCCGCGATTTCGAAGGTGGTGATCGAGCGTCCGGCCAAGCTGTGCCGCATCTCGATCTACGCGGCTCGTCCCGGTGTCATCATCGGCAAGAAGGGCGCGGATATCGAAAAGCTGCGCACCAAGCTGAGCACGATGACCAGCAGCGAAGTGAAGCTGAACATCGTCGAGATCCGCAAGCCGGAAGTCGATGCGAAACTCGTTGCTCAGGGCATTGCCGACCAGCTCATCCGCCGCGTCGCTTTCCGTCGTGCGATGAAGCGCGCCATGCAGTCTGCCATGCGTCTGGGTGCCGAAGGCATCAAGATCATGTGTGGCGGCCGTCTGGGCGGTGCGGAGATCGCCCGTGTCGAACAGTATCGCGAAGGCCGTGTGCCGCTGCACACGCTGCGTGCAAATATCGACTACGCCGAAGCCGAAGCACTGACCGCTTATGGCATCATCGGCATCAAGGTGTGGGTCTTCAAGGGCGAGATCCTCGGCCACGATCCGACCGCGCAGGACCGCTTGATGCTGGAATCCCAGACATCCGGCGTTCGCCCGGCGCGCTGATTGCAGGACAGGTAAAAGACAATGCTGCAACCGAAGAAAACCAAGTTCCGCAAGGCGTTCAAGGGCAAGATCCATGGCAACGCCAAGGGCGGTACGGACCTGAATTTCGGGTCTTACGGCCTCAAGGCTCTCGAGCCGGAACGCGTGACCGCGCGCCAGATCGAGGCGGCACGTCGTGCGATCACGCGCCACATCAAGCGCCAGGGTCGTCTCTGGATCCGCATCTTTCCCGATGTGCCGGTTTCGAAGAAGCCTGCAGAAGTGCGTCAGGGTAAGGGCAAGGGCTCCGTCGAATTCTGGGCTGCTCGCGTGAAGCCGGGCCGTATCCTGTTCGAGCTCGACGGCGTTCCCGGTCCGCTGGCCGCCGAAGCCTTCAGCCGCGCTGCAATGAAGCTGCCGATCAAGACCAAGGTCGTGGCCCGTCTGGGTGACACCTCGCACCTGGGAGGCACCAAGTAATGGCCGATAAGAACAACATGGAAGACCTGCGCACCAAGACCGACGATCAGCTGTCGGAAGCGCTGACGATGCTCAAGAAAGAGCAGTTCAACCTTCGTTTCCAGGCCGCCACCAACCAGCTGGAAGGTGCCGCCCGCGTGAAGGAAGTCCGTCGTCAGATCGCGCGCATCAAGACGCTTCAGGGCGAACGTGCCCGCGAAGCGGCGAAAGCGTAAGGAGTAGACAATGCCGAAACGTATTCTGATCGGGACCGTCACCTCCGACAAGACCGACAAGACTGTGACCGTAAAGGTCGAACGCCGCGTGAAGCACCCGCTTTACGGCAAGATCATCAAGCGCTCGAAGAAGTATCACGCGCATGATGAAGCCAACGAATATGTCGTGGGCGACAAGGTCCGCATCGAGGAGACGAAGCCGATCTCCAAGACGAAGACCTGGACGGTGAAGGACCGTCTCGTCGCCTCGCGCGGCACCGAGGTGGAAGCCGATCTGGATGTGGCCGAAGCCATGCCCACCGGTGCCCCGGAAGAGAAGAAGGCGAAGCCCGCCAAGAAGGCCGACACCAAGGCAGACGATGCTGCCAAGGAAGAGGCAGCGGAAGAGGCGTAAGCCATTCGATCCCGTTTTCGGACGGGGAAAGACTTTAGGAACTGCCGGACTGGTTCCGGCAAGCCAATGAGAAGGAACCGGATCAATGATCCAGATGCAATCCAATCTCGAAGTCGCGGACAATAGCGGCGCGAAGCGCGTCCAGTGCATCAAGGTGCTGGGCGGGTCTAAGCGTCGTACGGCGTCCGTCGGCGACGTGATCGTGGTTTCCGTGAAGGAAGCCCAGCCGCGCGCCCGCGTGAAAAAGGGCGACGTGCACCGTGCGGTGATCGTGCGTACCAAGAAGGACGTTCGCCGTCCCGATGGCACCGTGATCCGTTTCGACAGCAATGCCGCGGTTCTGGTCAACAAGACCGAAGAGCCGATCGGCACGCGTATCTTCGGCCCCGTCGTGCGTGAACTGCGCGGCAAGGGCTTCATGAAGATCATCTCGCTCGCGCCGGAGGTGCTGTAATGGCTTCTGCTAAGATCAAGAAGGGCGACACCGTCGTGGTGCTCTCGGGCAAGGACAAGGGCCAGACCGGCACCGTCCAGCAGGTCATGCCGAAAGAAGGCAAGATCCTGGTCGAAGGCGTGAATGTGATGACCCGTCATCGCAAGCCGTCGCAGGCCAACCCGCAGGGCGGCATCGACCGCGTTCCCGCTCCGTTGCATATCGCCAAGGTTGCGATTGCCGATCCCAAGGATGGCAAGCCCACCCGCGTCCGTTTCGAGGAAAAGGACGGGAAGAAGGTGCGCGTTGCCGTCAAGTCCGGGGAGACCATCGATGGCTGATTATACCCCCCGCCTGAAGACGAAGTATAACCAAGAAATCGTCAAGGCGATGACCGAGAAGTTCGGCTACGAGAACCCGATGCAGGTTCCCAAGCTTGCCAAGATCACGCTCAACATGGGCGTGGGCGAGGCGAGCCAGGACAAGAAGAAGGTTCAGACCGCAGCCGACGAAATGCAGGCGATTGCCGGCCAGAAGCCGGTTATCACCAAGGCAAAGAAATCCATCGCCCAGTTCAAGCTGCGCGACGGTATGCCGATCGGTTGCAAGGTAAACCTGCGCCGTGACCGCATGTACGAATTTCTCGACCGCCTGGTGACGATCGCCATGCCCCGCATTCGCGACTTCCGTGGCCTGAATCCGAAGAGCTTCGATGGCAATGGCAATTACGCCATGGGCATCAAGGAGCAGATCATCTTCCCGGAGATCAGCTACGACCAGATCGAGAAGGTGCGCGGCATGGATATCATCGTCACCACCACCGCGAAGACCGACGAGGAAGCGCGCGAGCTGCTGCGTCTCTTCGGTTTCCCGTTCCCGGCTCAGCAGTCGGAAGAAGAAAAGGAAGCGGCCTGAGGCCGCGTAGGAGAGCTTAAGTCCAATGGCGAAACTGAGTTCCATAAACAAGAACGAGCGGCGCAAGCAGCTCGTCAAGAAGTACGCTGCGAAATACGCAAAGCTGAAGGCAGTTGCCGACGATGAGTCGCTCGATGAAACCGCGCGCCTCATGGCACGCCTGAAAATGGCCGAGCTGCCCCGCAATGCGAACCCCACCCGTGTGCGCAACCGCTGCACCACCACCGGCCGCCCGCGCGGCTACTATCGCAAGTTCGGGCTTAACCGCATCGAACTCCGCGATCTGGCCAATAAAGGCCTGATCCCGGGCGTGACCAAGTCGAGCTGGTGAGGAATTAGACAATGGCTATGACCGATCCCCTGGGTGATATGCTCACCCGCATCCGCAACGGCCAGCAGGCGAAGAAGGACTCCGTCCTGTCGCCCGCTTCCAAGCTGCGTGCAAACGTCCTCGAAGTGCTCCAGCGCGAAGGCTACATCCGTGGCTACAGCGAAGACTCTTCGGGCGCGCATCCGGCACTGCGGATCGAACTGAAGTATTTCGAAGGCGAACCTGCGATCAAGCATGTCGCCCGTGTCTCCAAGCCTGGCCGCCGTGTCTATTCGGGTTCCAAGGAACTCCCGATGGTGCGCAACGGCCTCGGCATCACCATCGTCTCGACGCCCAAGGGTGTGCTTTCGGATAACGAAGCCCGCACCGAAAACGTCGGCGGTGAAGTGCTCGCGGAGGTGTTCTGATGAGCCGCATTGGCAAAAAGCCGGTGGCGCTTCCCAGCGGAGTGACCGCCAAGACCGAAAACGGCACGCTGACCGTCAAGGGCCCCAAGGGTGAATTGACGATGAGCATGTTCGACCTCATCGACTACAAGATCGAAGACGGCGAAATCCAGGTCAACCCGACCAACAAGACCAAGCAGGCCCGCCAGTTCTGGGGCATGCAGCGCACGCTGGTGCAGAACCTGGTCGACGGTGTCACCGAAGGGTTCACCAAGGTGCTGGAAATCAACGGCGTGGGTTACCGTGCACAGGCGCAGGGCAAGAAGCTGAAGCTTCAGCTCGGCTTCTCGCACGACATCGATCTCGATGTGCCGGAAGGTCTCGAAGTCAAGACGCCCGACCAGACCACGGTCGAGATTTCGGGCATCGACAAGCAGAAGGTCGGGCAGTTCGCTGCCGAGGTCCGCGAATGGCGCAAGCCCGAGCCCTACAAGGGCAAGGGCGTGAAGTATCGCGGCGAGTATATCTTCCGCAAGGAAGGGAAGAAGAAGTAAGATGGCAAAGCTTTCTCTTTTCGAGCGTCGCCGCCGCCGTGTGCGCACCGCGCTGCGCAAGCGTGCCGGTGACAAGCCGCGTCTGTCGGTGCACCGCACCGGCCAGCACATTTACGCGCAGATCATCGACGACAAGGACGGACGTACCGTCGCCGCAGCCAATACGCTGGGCGGCAAGGGTTCGGGCGCCAATGTCGAGGCTGCCGCGCAGGTCGGCAAGGATATTGCCGCCGCCGCCAAGAAGGCCGGCGTGACCACTGTCGTGTTCGATCGCGGCGGGTTCCTGTTCCATGGTCGCGTGAAAGCGCTGGCCGATGCCGCCCGTGAAGGCGGGCTGGAGTTCTAAGATGGCTGACGAAACCAAGAACGAAGAAACCAAGCCGGCCGAGCAGGTCGAGCAGAACGTCGAGGGTTCCACCCCCACGCCGACCACCGCCCCTACCGAAGCGGCTGAAAACCAGTCCGCTGCGCAGGGTGCCGAAGGTCAGCCGCGTGGTCGTGGCGGCCGTGGCGGCGGACGTGGCCGTGACGACAATCGCGGCGGTGGCCGCGGTCGTGGCCGTGGCGGACGTGACGATCGTCGCGGTGGCCGTGGCGGTGACGATGATGGCGAGGAGCTGATCGAAAAGCTCGTCCACATCAACCGCGTCGCCAAGGTGGTGAAGGGCGGTAAGCGCTTCGGTTTCGCCGCGCTGGTCGTGGTGGGTGACGGCAAGGGCCGCGTGGGCTTTGGCCACGGCAAGGCCCGCGAAGTGCCCGAGGCGATCAACAAGGCAACCGCTGCCGCCAAGAAGAAGATGATCCGCGTGCCGCTGAAGGAAGGCCGCACGCTGCACCATGACGGTCGCGGTCACTTCGGCGCCGGCAAGGTGAATGTGCGTTCGGCTCCGGCTGGTACGGGCATCATCGCCGGTGGCCCGATGCGTGCCGTTTTCGAAAGCCTGGGTGTTTCCGACGTGGTGACCAAGTCGATCGGCACGTCCAACCCCTACAACATGATCCGCGCCACGTTTGACGCGCTTGTCAACCAGTCTTCGCCGAAGTCGGTTGCCCAGCGTCGCGGCAAGAAGGTTGCAGACCTTCTCGGCCGTGGTGGCGCAAGCGAAGCAGAGGCCCAGGCCGATGCTGAAGCGATTGCGGAGTAATCCAGATGGCTGACAAGAAAACCATCAAGATCAAGCAGATCGGTTCGCCGATCCGCCGTCCCGAAGGCCAGCGCAAGATCCTGATCGGTCTTGGTCTCAACAAGATGCACAAGGTCGTCGTACGTCAGGACACTCCTGAAGTGCGCGGCGCGGTCGCCAAGGTGCCGCACCTGGTGCAGATCGTCGAGGACTGATCGGGCCGCGATCGTCTCATTGACGGATGTGGCCCGCTGCGATAGCGGGCCGCTTCCATTTTATCAGCGCGAAAACAGCGAAAGCGAGTGCACACTATGAAACTTAACGAAATCAAGGACAATGAAGGCGCCCGCAAGGAGCGTATTCGTGTCGGACGTGGCATCGGCTCGGGCAAGGGCAAGACTGCCGGTCGCGGCCAGAAGGGCCAAAAGAGCCGTTCGGGCGTAGCGATCAAGGGCTTCGAAGGCGGCCAGATGCCCCTTCACATGCGTCTTCCCAAGCGCGGCTTCAACAATCCCTTCGGCAAGGACTATGCCGAAGTGAATATCGGCCAGGTGCAGAAGCTGGTCGACAACAAGAAGCTGGACGCCAAGAAGACCGTCGATCACGAGGCGCTGAAGGCTGCCGGCGTGGCACGCGGCGGCAAGGATGGCGTTCGCCTGCTTGCCAAGGGCGATCTAACCGCCAAGCTGACCTTCAACGTCGCTGGCGCCTCCAAGGGTGCGGTTGCGGCGGTCGAGAAGGCTGGCGGCAAGGTCGACATCATCGACAAGGGCAAGCCCGAGCACGAGAAGAAGGCCGAGCGTCGCGAAGCGAACAAGGCCAAAAAGGCCGGTTAAAACAAGAAAAGGGGCGCACGGGTTCGACATCGGACGCGTGCGCCCCTATCTAGCTCTCCTGAGCCGGGAGGGACCGGCGACAATACCAGGATTACACACGTATCATGGCATCGCGCGCCGACAATATCGCAAGTTCGCTGAGCTTCTCCAATTTCAGCAAGGCCACTGAACTCAAGCAGCGCATCATGTTCACCATCGGTGCGCTGATCGTCTTCCGCTTCCTCAGCTTCGTACCGCTTCCGGGTGTAAACCCGTCTGCGCTGGCCGCTCTTTATGAGAGCCAGAACCTGGGTGAAGGCATTATTGGCCTCTTCAACACATTCTCGGGCGGCAGTCTTGAGCGCATGAGCCTCATTGCGCTCGGCGTGATGCCCTATATCACGGCCTCGATCGTCATCCAGATGGCGGCAGCCCTGCATCCCAGCTTGATCGCTCTCAAGAAAGAGGGTGAGGCAGGGCGCAAGAAGCTGAACCAGTACACCCGTTACGGTACGGTATTCCTGTGCGCGATCCAAGGCTACTTCCTTGCCGTCGGCCTTGAATCCTACGCGGCCCAGAGCGCGCTGCCAGTGGTGGTTGATCCTGGCATGCTGTTCCGCGTCGTCGCCGTCATCAACCTGGTTGGCGGCACCATGTTCCTGCTGTGGCTGGGCGAGCAGATTACCTCGCGCGGTATCGGCAATGGCGTATCGCTCATCATCATGGCGGGCATCGTCGCCCAGTTCCCGACCTTCACGGCCAACCTCTTCGAAGGTGGTCGCACCGGTTCGATCAGCGGCGTGCTGATCGGCGGGGTAGTGGTGATGGTGGTGATCCTCATCCTCGTCATCTGCTTCTTCGAGCGCGCCCAGCGTCGCTTGCTGATCCAGTATCCTAAGCGCGCCATGCAGCGCGGCGGGATGCAAGCCGACCGTTCGCACTTGCCGCTGAAGCTGAACACCGCAGGCGTGATCCCGCCGATCTTCGCCAGCTCGCTATTGTTGCTGCCGCTCACCATCGTGCAGTTCGCCGGCAACTCGATCGACACCAGCACGGGTTCGGGCAGCTTTATCCAGCAGCTGAGCCAGTACCTCGCCCACGGCCAGCCGCTATATATGGCGCTGTACGGCCTGGGCATCATGTTCTTCGCCTTCTTCTACACCGCCGTGGTGTTCAATCCGGAAGATACCGCCGACAATCTGAAGAAGAATGGCGGCTTCATCCCAGGCATCCGTCCCGGCAAGCGCACGGCGGAGTATCTGGATTACGTGCTCACCCGCATCACCGTGGTCGGCGCGATCTACCTGACCGCGGTCTGTGTGATCCCGGAATACTTCATCGCGCAGGCCGGCCTGCCGATCCTGCTGGGCGGTACCAGCCTGCTGATCGTGGTGAACGTGACTGTGGATACGATCAGCCAGATCCAGTCGCATTTGCTGGCGCACCAGTATGGTGACCTCATCAAAAAGGCTAAGTTGAAGGGGCGGATGCGCTAGGCTAGCGTCCGCGCTCTTATCCAACGGGGAACGGCGACACCGATGAACATCATCCTTCTCGGCCCTCCGGGCGCAGGCAAGGGCACGCAAGCTAACCTCCTGGTGGAGCATCACGGCATGCTCCAGCTTTCCACCGGCGACATGCTGCGCGAGACGCGTAAGGCCGATACGGAGCTGGGCCGCCGGGTAGCTGCGGTGATGGATGCAGGCGAACTGGTGTCGGACGAAATCGTGTCCGCCATGATCGATGCGAAGCTTTCCGACATGGGTGACGATGTCGGTGCGATCTTCGACGGTTTTCCGCGCACCGAGGCCCAGGCTCGCGCACTGGACGACATCCTCGCCGGACATGACCGGACACTGGCCTTCGTGATCGAACTGGTGGTGGATGAAGAAGCTCTGGTCGACCGCGTTACCGGCCGCTTCACCTGCGCCAATTGCGGCGCGGGCTATCACGATCGCCACAAGCAGCCCGAGACGGAAGGCGTGTGCGACAAATGCGGCTCCACCGAATTCAAGCGCCGTGCCGACGATACCGAAGAAACGGTACGCACCCGCATGAAGGAATATCGCGCCAAGACAGCGCCGATCCTTCCCTTCTATGAAGAGCGCGGCATCGTGCACCGCGTGGATGGCATGGCTGCGATCGACGAAGTGACATCGGCGATCGAGAAGGTGTTGGCGTCGGCCTGACCCTCACGCTATCTCCTCCCGAAAGGAGGGGTGCCTGATGAAATATGCAATCGCTGCAATATCTGCCCTGGCCGCAGCGTCATCCGCGCGTGCCGAGGTGGTGGAGAGCAACGCAAGCGGCTTCGTTACGCAGGACGAGGTGGTTATCGAGGCTGCTCCCTCCGAAGTCTGGCAAGCACTCGTGGAGCCCGGGCGCTGGTGGAACGGCGCGCATAGCTGGTCGGGCGATGCGGGCAATTTTTCCGTGACTGCCGAAGCGGGCGGATGCTTTTGCGAAGCTTTGCCAGGCGGTGGATCGGTCGAGCACATGCGCGTGGTTTATGCCGCGCCGGACCGGATGCTGCGCCTCTCCGGCGCGCTCGGCCCGCTGCAAACCGAAGCGCTTGGCGGTTCGCTGACTATCGAGCTCGAGGAAACCGACGACGGGACGCGCGTTAGCTGGACCTATGTCGTGGGCGGCTATTCGCGCTTTCCGCTGGAGCAGATCGCGCCTGCCGTCGACGCCGTTCAATCCGAACAGCTTCGCCGCCTCCACGCCCTGCTGTCCACAGGCGATCCCGAGGCGCAGGTAGTGGAAAACGCGCCTGCCGGATGACGGATTTTTGACCGGCACAAACTTGCCTGTTATAGGATCGGTCAGCGGCATCAGCCGTCCGGGCAGCGATATGGTCGCTGGCCCGTAATAATGCGCGCCGGGCGGTTGACGCCGCGGCCGAATCACACTATCTGCGCCTTTCATTCGTCCACTTACGCGAAGTTTCCCGTTTGGCCTGTGCCACTCGGGCGTTTTTCGTTTTAGCGGGCGGATGTTTTTTGAGCGATGAGATGGGGACCGCTCTTCGCATTGGCGAATTGGCCAAGTCCCTGTGGAGCATGGAGAATTAAGTGGCTCGTATTGCCGGGGTAAACATCCCCACAAACAAGCGCGTGATCGTCGCGCTCACCTACATTCACGGTATCGGTCCCACCACTGCGCGCAAGATCGCCGACAAGATCGGCATCGACCACGCAACCCGCGTGCAAGACCTGACGGACGCCGAAGTCCTGCAGATCCGTGAAACGATCGATGCCGATTATACCGTGGAAGGCGATCTGCGTCGCGACACGGCGATGAACATCAAGCGTCTGATGGACCTGGCCTGCTATCGCGGCCTGCGTCACCGCAAGGGCCTGCCGGTCCGCGGCCAGCGCACCCACACCAACGCCCGCACCCGCAAGGGCAAGGCGAAGCCCATCGCCGGCAAGAAGAAGTAAGCATCGGGTTTTTCCCCGAACGCTTTTTCCTTCTGACGAGATACGAGGAATTTAGAACATGGCACGCGAACCAGGCCGGGTACGGCGCCGCGACAAGAAGAACATCTCCAGCGGCGTGGCACACGTCAATGCGAGCTTCAACAACACGATGATCACCATCACCGATGCGCAGGGCAATGCGATCAGCTGGTCCAGCGCCGGCATGATGGGCTTCAAGGGCAGCCGCAAGTCGACTCCCTATGCTGCCCAGGTCGCCGCCGACGATGCCGGCAAGAAGGCTGCCGAGCACGGCGTGCGCACGTTGGAAGTGGAAATCAAGGGTCCGGGTTCGGGCCGCGAAAGCGCCCTTCGCGCGCTGCAGGCGGTGGGTTTCACCATCACCAGCATCCGCGATGTGACGCCGATCCCGCATAACGGCGTGCGGCCGTCCAAGCGTCGCCGCGTCTGATCGAAGCCTTTCGCGGAAGGCAACTTCCGCACCAAGTCATTCGCATCGGCCGCGGCGCTCATCCTGAGCATCGCGGTCTTTGCGCCAGAAAACACCTTTAGGGGAAGTCCATGTCCGTCAATACGAAGAACTGGCAGGAACTGAAGAAGCCCAACACTCTCGACATCAAGGAAGGTGCTGACAAGAAGCGCAAGGCCACCTTCGTCGCCGAACCGCTGGAACGCGGCTACGGCCTGACGCTGGGCAATGCGCTGCGCCGCGTGCTGCTTGCGAGCCTGCAGGGTGCCGCCATCACCTCGATCAAGATCGAGAACGTGCTGCACGAATTCTCCTCGCTCGCCGGCGTGCGCGAGGATGTGACCGATATCGTCCTCAACGTGAAGCAGATCGCGCTGAAGATGGAAGGCGAAGGCCCCAAGCGCCTGCAGCTTTCCGCCACCGGCCCGGCCGAAGTGAAAGCTGGCGACATTGCCGTTTCGGGCGATATCGAAGTGCTGAACAAGGATCTGGTGATCTGCCATCTGGACGAAGGCGCTACGCTCAACATGGAGCTGACCGCCGACACCGGTAAGGGCTACCAGCCCGCCGTGCAGAACCGTCCGGCAGATGCGCCGATCGGCCTGATCCCGGTCGACAGCCTGTTTTCACCTATCAAACAGGTGAGCTACAAGGTCGAGAATGCCCGCGTTGGCCAGGAACTGGACTTCGACAAGCTGAGCCTGACCATCGAAACCGATGGCACCGTCACGCCCGAGGATGCCATCGCCTATGCCGCGCGCATCCTGCAGGACCAGCTGACGCTGTTCGTCCACTTCGAGGACGGTATTCCGCAGCCCTCCAGCGCCATGATCGGCGTTGCTGCAGAGCCGCAGGAAAGCGACACCAACCAGCTCAACCGCTACCTTCTTAAGAAGGTGGACGAGCTGGAGCTCAGCGTGCGTTCGGCCAACTGCCTCAAGAACGACAACATCATCTATATCGGCGACCTGGTCCAGAAGACCGAAGCCGAGATGCTGCGCACCCCGAATTTCGGCCGCAAATCTCTGAACGAGATCAAGGAAGTGCTGTCGTCCATGGGCCTGCGCCTCGGCATGGACATCCCCGGATGGCCGCCCGAAAACATCGAAGAAATGGCCAAGAAGCTGGAGCAGGAACTGCTCGGCTAATTGCCGCAAGGGGCATGGGCCGGACCCCTTCATCCGGCCTGCTACGGGCAACCTTGTACGGGCCCATATCGAACTGGAGTAAAAGTTATGCGTCACGGAATTTCCGGCCGTAAGCTCAGCCGCAAGAGCCAGCATCGCATCGCCATGTTCCGCAACATGGCTGCTGCCCTGATCAAGCACGAGCAGATCCTTACCACCACGGCAAAGGCCAAGGAATTGCGCCCCTATGTAGAGAAGCTGATTACGCTGGCAAAGCGTGGCGGCCTTTCGAACCGTCGTCTCGCCATGTCGCGCCTGATGGACGAAACCCAGCTTAAGAAGCTGTTCGACGTTCTGGCAGAGCGCTATGCCGACCGCGAAGGCGGTTATACCCGCGTGATCAAGGCCGGCTATCGCGACAGCGACGCGGCCGCCATCGCCATCATCGAACTCGTCGACCGCGACGAAGACGCCAAGGGCCAGGACAGCGGCCCGGTGATGACCGAGGACGAATTCGAAGACGCGTAAGCGCTTCCAATACAGACAAGTGAAGGGCTGGCGGAGCGATCTGCCGGCCCTTTTCTTTTGCGCGCGCGCCACTAGTCTCGCGCACATGATCCGCACGACCATGTTGGCAGCTGCCGCGCTGCTATTCGCCACACCCGCCACCGCGCAGAGCATCCCGCAATCCGAGCTGGACGATCGCTACGACCGCGCGCTGGCGGCAGGGTATAAGGCGCTGTTCCTGTGCGGCGCTCTGGCAAATACCGAAATCGGGCTCGGGCGGAGTGACGAGGACATTCTTGCGTCCGAATTGTCCGGTATCCAGCCTCCGCTCGACATGATCGCGGCAGAGCTTGAGCATACCATTTACCGCTTCGAGCGTGATGGAGACCCGCTGTCCCACGTGGCTGTCGCATGGGCCGAAGACATGCCGCCTCGCATTGCCTTCCATATGGAAGAGGGCGGATGTAGCCTGTTGCCAATAGGGGCGACGACCTTTCCCGATCGGTCGAGCGTATCCTTCTCTGACGCTGCCATCGTCTGGACCCAGCGGGAGCTTGCCGATCCCGATCTCGGCCCGGTATTCGAGCGGGCGTTCAGTGACCATTACGGGGCCGATGCCCGTACAACAGCCGTATTGGTGCGCGGACATGCCGAGCACGATGACGAACGCTACGCTGCGCCATATTCTCCCTACTCGCCCCAGCGCACCTGGTCCGTCGCCAAATCGATCGCTGCTACAATTGTGGGCGCGGCGGTGCAGCGCGGCGATATCGATGTGAACGAGAGCGCCGGGCTGGGCGCCGATGAGACCGATCCGCGCCGCGCGATCACCATCGATCATGCCCTTCGCATGGCGTCGGGGCGCTATTCCGATACGCCGGGCAACCGCACCGATCCGCTCTATTATGGCGGCGCGACGGTGGACGAAGTAGCGCTCGACTGGCCGCTGCTTTTCGCGCCCGGCACAATGTATCGCTACGCCAATAACGACACGCTGGCCGCAGTGCAGGCTATCGAACATACCTTCGCAGATCACCCTCCTGCCGATCTGTTCGAAACCTTGGACATGGGTCGGACGATTGCCGAAACGGACTGGCAGGGGAACTACATCCTTTCCAGTCAGGTCTGGGCGACCGCACGCGATCTCGCCAATCTCGGCCAGCTGCATCTGCAGGACGGCATGTGGCGAGGCGAACGCATCCTGCCCGAAGGCTGGGTCGATTACATCACCACCCCCTCCGGCCCGCAGCCGAGCAATACGGCATGGGGCTATGGCGCGGGCTGGTGGCTGGCAAATGGCAACCTCCAGGGCGTACCTGCGGATATGTTTGCCGCGCGTGGCAATCGCGGACAGTATCTTGTCGTCATTCCAAGCGAAAATCTGATCATCGTGCGACGGGGAGAAGATCCGGCGGGCGGTTCCGGCTTCGATATCGTGGCGTTCACTGCCGATGTCCTCTCCGCCCTGAACAATGAAGGCGGATAGCCCCTAGTTTGCATTGCCTTGGAAAGCGCAACGGCTAAGGTGGTTTCCGATGAAATCTGAAAGGGTTCACACCATGAAACGCTTCGCCCTGATGGCCGGTATCGCCGGCCTTGTCGTCACTCCTATCGCAGCACAGGACATGTCCGCACCCGATTATCCCGAGACCCGCGAGGGCGATGTCGTCGAAACCATTTTCGGTGAGGAAATTGCCGATCCCTTCCGCTGGCTGGAAGACGATGTGCGCAACAATCCCGAGGTTGCCGCCTGGGTCGAGGCGCAGAATGAGCTGACCGACGCTTATCTGGAAGAACTGCCCGCGCGCGGCTGGTTTCAGGAGAGGATCAGCGAGCTGTATAATTTCGAGCGGTTCGGCATTCCCGTGGCGCGCGGCGACCGGTATTTCTACACCGGCAATTCGGGCCTGCAGAACCAGTCCCCGCTCTATTACCGCGACGGTTTGACGGGCGAGCCGCAGCTTCTGATCGACCCGAATGAATGGGCCGACGATGGTGCCACCGCACTAGCCGGCTGGGTGCCGTCTCCCGATGGCTCGAAGCTGCTTTACAGTGTGCAGGATGGCGGCAGCGACTGGCGCATCGTGCGCGTGCTCGACGTGGAAACGGGTGAGCAGATCGGCGGCGATGTACGCTGGGTCAAGTTCTCCGGCCTCAGCTGGGTGGGCGAAGAAGGTTTCATCTATTCGCGCTTCCCCGAACCCGGGGAAGGCGAGGATTTCCAAGCATTGAACCTCGACCAGTCGGTCTATTTCCATGATCTCGGCACAGACCAGTCGGAAGACCAGCTGGTTTTCGCAACGCCGGATGCGCCCGAGCAGAACAATTTCGCCGGCACCAGTGATGATGGCCGCTGGATGGTCATCCAGTCATCCACCGGCACGGATAGCCGCTACGAAGTGCGGCTTGTTGATCTGGAAGCGCGCGACGAGCATGGCTGGCGCGTCCTCCCGCTGGTCGAAGGCTTCGATTACAGCTGGTCGATGATCGGCAATGTCGGCTCGACGCTGTATTTCACCACCAATGCCGATGCGCCGCTCTACCGCATCGTGTCCATCGACATGGATGCGCCGCAGGATGGCTGGACGGTGATCGTGCCCGAGCGCGACCAGCCTATCGCTGGCGCCAGCATGGTAGGCGACAATCTCATCGTCGAATATCTGGAGGACGCATCGTCCAGCGCATACGTGATGACGCTGGATGGAGAGCTGGTGCGCGAAATCGAATTTGCCGGGCTGGGCACGGCAGGCGGCTTCGGCGGCAGCGCGGACAGCACTGAGACGTTCTACAGCTTCGGCAGCTTCAATCGTCCGAACACCATCTACCGCTACGATGTAGCATCGGGCGAGAGCACCATCTTCGCGCAGCCTGAAGTCGACTTCGACCCCGACGATTTCGTGGTGGAGCAACGCTTTTACGAAAGCCGCGACGGCACGCGCGTGCCCATGTTCATCGTGCGCCGCGCCGATATTGCCGAGAGTGGCGAAGCGGTGCCCACGTTGCTCTATGGCTATGGCGGTTTCGACATCTCGCTCACTCCCGGCTTCTCCGTCGCGCGACTGGCGTGGATGGAAGCGGGCGGCGCTTTCGCCCTCGCGAATATCCGTGGCGGCGGCGAATATGGCCGCGCCTGGCACGATGGCGGTCGCCGTGCGAACAAGCAGAACGTGTTCGACGATTTCATCGCGGCCGGTGAGTTTCTCATCAGCGAAGGTATCACGCCGGAAGACGGCCTCGCCATTCAGGGCGGCTCCAATGGCGGTCTGCTGGTGGGCGCGGTCGCCAACCAGCGTCCAGACCTGTTTGCCGCGGGCAATGCTGCCGTGGGCGTGATGGACATGCTGCGTTTCGACCAGTGGACCGCAGGCCGGTACTGGGTGGACGATTACGGCTATCCCGACCGCGAGGAAGACTGGCGCATCCTGCGGGCCTATTCGCCGCTGCACAATATCCAGCCCGATACGGACTATCCGGCACTGCTGGTGACCACGGCGGACACGGATGACCGCGTGGTGCCGGGGCACTCGTTCAAATATACCGCTGCCCTGCAGGCGGAGAACCTCGGCGAGCGCCCGCAGCTGATCCGGATCGAGACCCGCGCGGGGCACGGCTCGGGCAAGCCGACCGACAAGGCGATCGAGGAAGCCGCCGATGTCTCGGCCTTCCTGGCATACTGGACCGGCCTCAACCCGCAGGACTAAGATATTCAGGTAGTAGGCGACTTTTCTGAATATCTGCTAACACGCGAGTTCAGCGTGATCTCACGCTGGCTCGCGTAAAAGCCTTCTCACAGGTGGCAATCCCGCCGCCGGGACGAGAAGGAGACGCCTTATGAAGTCCATTACCAAAGCTCTGGCCAAGGGCACGCTCGGAACTGTCGCCGCCGGTGCGATGGCGATGGCCTCGGCCTCTCCCGCCATGGCTGACGATCACCGCTATCGCGACCGTGACCGTGGCATTTCCGCCGGCGAAGTGATTGCCGGTGCCGTGATTATCGGCGGTCTGGCCGCGATCCTGTCCTCGAGCAATCGTGACCGATACGACCGCGATTACCGCTACGACCGCGATTATCGCGACTACCGCGGTTCCTATCGCGGCGGCTATCGTAACGCCGAACGCGCCGTAGAAATGTGCGTCCGCGCAGCGGAACGCCAGGCGCAGCGCTATCTCGGCACGCGTGCTGAAGTGTACGAAATCTACGATGTCGACCGCGAGCGTCGCGGCTTCGAAGTGAAGGGCCGGATCGCCGTGCGCGACGATTATCGCTACCGCGACCGTCGCGGCTGGGGCAGGGATCGTTATCGCGATTACCGCCGTGGCTATCGCAACTCCGGCTGGGATGAAGGCCGCTTCGAATGCGATGTGCGCAATGGCCGCATCCGCGATCTGGACTTCCGCGGCATTCGCGGGCTCTGATCGCTGACGACCGATAACAGGCAAGGGCGGTTCAGGCTGATGACAGTCTGGACCGCCTAGCCGTATCTGCAATATCCGAACCGGGGAACTTCGATTATGGCCATGCGCCCGACCAAATTCACCAGCGCCTTCGCAATGGCTGCCGCGCTGTCGCTCACCGCCACGCCCGCCGCGGCTGCGGAGCTGCCCGCCATCGCCTATGGCGGCGCGGAATACGAGCTGTACGACGAGGGCGAGGCCAATCAGTATCGCCATCGCCGCTATCGCGATTATCGCCACCACCGTCGCGGCGGGGTGGACGCTGGCGATGTGATTGCCGGTGTCGCTGTATTGGGCGCGCTGGCTGCCATCATCGGCACCTCGCGCAGTCGTGACCGTGATCGCGAGCGTTATGAGGACCGCTATCCCCGCCGAGACCGCGCCCGCTATGATGACAGGCGCGGCGTTGCCGACACGCGCGGTATCGAGCGAGCGGTCGATATGTGCATAGACGCCGTGGATCGGGATAGCGGACGCGTGGAAGCGGTCGACAATGCCCGGCGGTCCGCCTCCGGCTGGGATGTCAGCGGCACGCTGGAAAGCGGAGACCGCTTCTCCTGCCGCATCGGCAATGATGGCCGCATCCGCTCCATCGACGTGGATACGGATGACTTCGCCTATAACGGCGCGACCGGAACTGACCTCGGCGCGCGCGGCGAGCAATATAGCGCGGATTATTACGCCCGTGCCCGTGCCACCACGCGAACACCGGCCGACGGTCCTTATCAATATGGCGATGGTGCCGGATATCGTGACGATGGCTACGCCGCGCGCGACGAACGCTACGACATGCCGCAAGACGACGGCCCGCAGCCGAGCTATCCAGGTGGCCCGCTGGAAGGCGAGGACGATGACCGGCCCGAGTGGCAGGGTGACGGTCGTTACGACACGGCCAGCGCGCCGGACTTCCGGCAATAGCGCTTTTGCCCGGTCAGTCTTTCACTTCGCGCGAATAGGCGGGCAATTCGATAGACCAATGCATGGCCGCGCCGCGCAGCGCGAAGCCTGCCAGCGCGGCCAGTCCCATGGACCAGCCTTGCGGCACGCCCAGCAATATCAGCACCGCGCATAAAGATGCGGCAAGCGCGGCGGCGGTCACATAAAGCTCCGGGCGCATCAGGATCGAGGGCACGCCCGCGATCACATCGCGCACGATGCCGCCCACACACCCGGTCACGATACCCAGCACGATGGCGGCGAGCGGTGCGACGTCGAAAGCCAGCGCCTTGGCTGTGCCCAGCGCGCAGAAGATGGCGAGCCCGACCGCGTCCGCCCATTCCAGCCATTTCCCGTCCCACCATTTGCGCGGCGTAAACCACGCGATCAGCGCCATGATAAGAATGACAGGCGCCACCCAGAAATCGCGCAGCCAGAAGGCCGGCACGCCCAGCATGGCATCGCGCACGCTGCCTCCGCCCACGCCGGTCAGCAGGGCGAAGAAGGCGCAAGTGACGAATGTCTGGTTCAGCCGCGCCGCCAGCAAGGCGCCGGAAAGCGCGAAAACCGCCGTGCCGCCAAGGTCGACGAATGGCGGCAGGACCGGCGCAGCCTGTGTCGGGATGTCGATCACGCCTTCACCCGTGCCTTGCGTCGCCGGAACATGAGCACGCAGCCGATCAGCGAACCGATCACGGCAAGCGCCGAGAAAAGCACGAGCATCAGATGTTTGAACGGTGTTTGTTCATCGAGCGAGCGCGTTTCGAGGTCCATGATATGCAGGCCCCAGGCAAAATCGAACACGCGCCAGAAATCGGTGCGGATCGCGGCGATCTCGCCCGAGCGCGCATCGACATAGACCCGCGCCCCGTCCTGTAGCTCCGCTTGCCAGGCGGGGATGGCTCGGCGGAAATCGGACGCGGGGCTCTCGGCGTCCATCAGGCGCAGTGAAGCAAGGTCGTCGCCGCCGACTATGCGCTCCGCCAGCAGCGAGCGGACATAGTCTTCATCGACGCTGGGGAGTGGATCGCCGCTTCCATCCGCAGCGTAGCGTTCGATGTTGCCGTCGGTGGTGGTCAGCAGCCAGACCGGGCGGCCGCGCTGCATGACGACCCGCTTTTCCGTGTATTGGATGGAGTTGCCGATGGGGAATGCGATCCCCGCTGGATTACCTGGCGGAAGGGCCTCCTGCTCCACCGGCAGGCGCAAGTGGCTACCGCGTACCTCGTTGATCGGCGTGAGCACCATGACAAGGCCGGTTACCGTCCACATCAGGATCGGCAAGCCCACCAGCCATCCCAGCCAGATATGCCATTTGGCGAGGAATCGCATTGTTGCAGCTTTGCTCATGCGCGCTGCATTAAAGCCGCTGCCGCCCCGCGCCTAGTCTTTCGCGAAAAGCGCCTCCGGATCGCCGAATGCTTTCATCTCGATGGCATTGCCGCTGGGATCGCGGAAGAACATGGTCGCCTGCTCGCCCGGCTCTCCTTTGAAGCGGATATACGGCTCGATTTCGAACGGGACATTGGCGGCTTTCAATCGCTCCGCGAGCTTCTCCCATTCTTCGATCGGCAGGACGAGGCCGAAATGCGGGATGGGCACGTCATGCCCGTCCACCGGATTGCTGCCGCCGGTATTGCGCGCGACGACTGACGGCGCCTGATGAGCCACGATCTGGTGACCGTGAAAGGCGAAATCGCACCAGTCGTCCGACGAGCGGCCTTCAGTGCAGCCCATCACCTCGGTCCAGAATTGCCGCGCGGCTGGCAAATTGTCGACGGGGAAAGCGAGGTGGAACGGAGGCAGGCTCATCTTTTAGGTATCCTGTGCAGGCCGAGGGCGAGGCCGAAACCGATGATCGGCGCGGCGCCATATCCTATCAGCGGCATGGGGTAATGCGACATCATTGCCATGATGAAGAATCCGAACAACGCGCCGCCCAGCGCAAAGCGTTTCTCGCGGTTGAGCGGCACGGCGGCGAGGATAAGCGCGAAAGTCGCGAGCAGGCCGGCAGCAAGCGCAATGGCGATGACGATGCTCTGCCCGGCCGCATCGATCAGCACGCGCTCCACGAAAGGCTGGGGCGGGATCTCGCCCGAGAGCGCCATGGCGATGGAGGCAAAGAAGCCGAGAATGGCAACCATCCCCATTTTCCAGTCGCGGGTGACATGATGGATGCCGATGGCAGCGAAGGTAATGGCAAAGCCCGTGGCGGCATCGGGCTGGAACAGCGCCGCGCCGAGCCCAGCGAGCAGGAAGGCAAAGCCCTGCCGCCTGTTGCGGGCCGCCAGCACGACGAGCGCTGGCACGGCCACCATACCGGTATGGATGGCCAGTCCGCCGACGGGAAACCAGCGCACCACGCGGTCTCCCGTGATCGAAGTGAGTTCCGGGCCGACCACCAGCGGCGTGAGCATGAACACGACGAGGAAGAACACCAGCATGTGGCGGCTGAGCGCCGTATGCGGGCCGCGCCCCGTCAGCGCCCACAGGCTCGCAAGCGCCAGCGCCGCCAGGTTCACCCATGCGTAATGAGAAGGCGCTCCGCTCAGCGCCATCCACAGGGCGCCCGCCACCACCGGTATCGCCAGAGCGAGCACCGATGGCAGGCGGGCGCGCCATTCGCCCATCAGATGTGGATCGGCTTGCCCTGGATGCTCATGGCGGCCTCTTTCAAGGCTTCGGCGTGGGTGGGGTGCGCGTGGCAAGTGTAAGCGATATCCTCGCTCGTCGCGCCGAATTCCATCGCGATGCAGGCTTCCGCGATCATCGTGCCCGCGACACTGGCAATCGCCCAGATACCCAGCACGCGATCCGTTTCGGCATCGGCGATGACTTTCACCAGGCCGTCAGGCTCGTGATTGGTCTTGGCGCGGCTGTTCGCCATCATCGGGAATTTGCTGACCTTCACCTTGCTCTTGTCGCCGCCAGCCTTCTCGATCGCCTGTTCGGTGGTGAGGCCGACACCGGCGATTTCGGGCAGGGTATAGACGACGCTGGGAATGACATCGTGGTTCACGATGCCCGTCTCGCCAGCGATATTTTCGGCGACCGCAATGCCTTCATCCTCGGCCTTGTGGGCGAGCATGGGGCCGGGGATCACGTCGCCGATGGCCCATACGCTGTCGACCTTGGTGCGGAAGCTGTGATCGGTTTCGATTTGGCCGCGCTCGTTCGTTTCCAGGCCGATAGCGTCCAAGCCCAGCCCTTCGGTGTTCGGCCTGCGACCGATGGACACGAGCACGCAGTCCGCCTCCATCGTTTCCGCATCGCCGCCCTTGGCTGGTTCCAGCGTCAGCGTTGCTTTCTTGCCCTTCACCGACACGCCGGTGACCTTGGTGCCGAGTTTGAATTCGATGCCCTGCTTCTTGAAGATCTTGCGCGATTCCTTGCGGATATCGCCATCCATGCCGGGCAGGATTTCATCGAGAAACTCGACACAGGTGACTTTCGCGCCAAGACGGCGCCATACGCTGCCCAGTTCAAGCCCGATGACACCGCCGCCGATCACCACCATGTGCTCCGGCACCTTGGCGAGTTCCAGCGCGCCGGTTGAATCGACCACCACGCCCTTGTCGTTGTCGACCTCGACCCCCGGCAGCTGCGTGACGGAGGAGCCGGTGGCAATTACGATGTCCTTCGCCGTCACCTTCTCGCCGCCGACTTCGACCGTGTGACCGTCGACGAAGCTCGCGCGGCCTTTCTTCCAGTCGACCTTGTTTTTCTTGAATAGGAACTCGATGCCCTTTGTCAGGCCGTTCACCGCATCGAGGCGCTGGTCGTGCATCTTGGGCAGGTTGAGCTTGGGGCTCACATCGATGCCCATGCTTTCCATCGCGCCATTGGCGGCGGCATCGAAATATTCGGACGCATGCAACATCGCCTTGGACGGGATGCAGCCGACATTGAGGCAGGTGCCGCCCAGCGTCTCCCGGCTTTCGGCGCAGGCCGTCTTCAGGCCAAGTTGCGCAGCACGGATGGCAGCGACATAGCCGCCGGGACCGGCGCCGATGACAAGGACGTCGTAATCGTAATTATGGTCAGACACTGCTGTCCTCCGCAGGGGTTTCATTCGCAGGCTCAGCCGCGCTTTCGGCGGTCGAGCTGGTGCAATCGTTGACGATTTCCTCGATCCGCGCAGGGCGAATATCGTCCGCCGTCAGCTCAGGGTCGTCGATAAAGGTATCGGCGGTGCATTCGCACACGGCGGTGATCCGCTCCGCGACGACGCCTGCATTGCTGGCGACCGTTTCGCACTGGTTGGCGACCTGCGTGCGGATCTCGTTGTCGATTGCTTCACCGGCGATTTCTCCGGCAGCATCGCAACCTGCAAGAGAGACTGCGAACAGCGAGGCGAGGCATAGCTTCTTCATCATTTTACAGTCTCCTACCGCGTTTACAGATCGATCAGCATCCGCATGGGATCCTCGATCGCTTCCTTCATGATCTTTAGCGCGGTCACGGCTTCGCGCCCGTCGATAATGCGATGATCGTAGCTCAGGGCCAGATACATCATCGGGCGGATGACAACTTCGCCATTCACGGCAACGGGGCGTTCCTCGATGCGGTGCAGGCCCAGCACAGCGCTTTGCGGCGGGTTGATAATCGGCGTCGACATCAGCGATCCGAACACGCCGCCATTGGAGATTGTGAAGGTACCGCCCTGCATATCCTCCATGGTGAGCGTGCCTTCCTTGGCGCGCTTGCCGTAATCGGCGATGGCCAGCTCGATCTCGGCAAAGCTCATGGCATCCACGCTGCGCACGACGGGCACGACGAGACCATTGGGCGCGGACACCGCCACCGACATGTCGACATAGTCGTGATAAACGATTTCATCACCGTCGATATAGGCGTTAACGGCGGGCACATCCTTCAGCGCCAGCGAGGCGGCCTTGGCGAAGAAGGACATGAAGCCGAGCTTGATGCCGTGCTTCTTGGCAAACACATCCTTGTAGGCGTTCCGCGCCTCGATCACGGCAGTCATGTCGCAATCGTTGAAGGTGGTCAGCAGCGCGGCATTATCCTGCGCGGCTTTCAGGCGCTTGGCGATAGTCTGGCGCATGCGCGTCATCTTGACGCGTTCCTCGCGGCGCTCACCCTTCGCAGCAGCAGGCACGGAAGCTGCCGCAGGCGCGGGCTTGCTGGCATCTGCCGGACCGGCTCCTTTGTTCTTCGCGGCGGCCAGCACGTCTTCCTTGGTCAGGCGGCCATCCTTGCCCGTGCCCTTGATCGTGGTCGGGTCGAGGCCATGCTCCAGCACGACGCGGCGCACGGCGGGCGACATGGAAACAGAGCCATCACCCGAAGAGGCGCTGCCACCATCGTCCTCGCGCTTTTCGTTTCCCTCTTCGCGCATCTGCTTGGCGCGCGCGGGTTCTTCACCCGTGGCGGCGACGGTCGCGCCTTCCTCGATCTTCGCGATCACCGCGCCGACTTCCACCGTCTCGCCCAGCTCCACGGTGAACTCACCGATCACGCCTGCAACGGGGGAGGGGACTTCCACGGCCACCTTGTCGGTTTCGAGGCTGGCGATGGGCTCGTCGGCGGCCACGGCATCGCCGGGCTGCTTGAGCCATTCGCCGACGGTGGCTTCCGTGACGGATTCGCCAAGTGTGGGGACTGTGACTTCGGTGGTCATGCCTATCGTTCCTCAGGCTTTGGATGGCTTGGAGCGCGCCTTGCGCTTGGCGTTGGTCTTGCCGCGTTCGGAGAGGCCGAGCGCCACGGAAACGAGCGCTTCCTGCTGCACCTGGTGACGGGCGGCAAATCCGGTGGCGGGGGAGGCTGCTTCCTCGCGGCCCGCATAGGTCGGGCGCATGCCCTTGTGACCGGCAGCGGTGAGCGCATCCTCGATACGGTTCTGCACGAAAAACCACGCGCCATTATTATGCGGTTCTTCCTGGCACCAGACGACCTCTTCCAGATTGGTCATGCGCTTCAGGCGGACGGCCAGCGGTTCACCCGGGAAGGGGTAGAGCTGTTCGATCCGCACGATGGAGACATCGTCGACATGCTCCTCGTCGCGCTTTTCCATCAGGTCGTAGGCGACCTTGCCGCTGCACAGCACGAGGCGGCGCACCTTCTCGTCTGCGATCTCGGTCTTGTCGGAGAGGATGCGCATGAAATGGCTGTCGCCGGTGAACTTGGCCGCGTCATCCTTGGCGGACGGATGGCGCAGAAGGCTCTTGGGCGTCATGATAACCAGCGGCTTGCGGAAGGGGCGCATCATCTGGCGGCGAAGCACATGGAAGTAATTCGCCGGGCTGGTGATGTTGCACACCTGGATATTGTCGTTCGCGCATAGCTGCAGGAAGCGTTCAAGACGGGCCGAGCTATGTTCCGGTCCCTGGCCTTCATAACCATGCGGCAGCAGCATGACGAGGCCGTTGGCGCGCTGCCATTTCACTTCGCCTGCGGCAATGAACTGGTCGATCATGATCTGCGCGCCATTGGCGAAATCGCCGAACTGCGCTTCCCAGAGGACTAGCGTCTTGGGATCCGCGAGGGCGAAGCCGTATTCGAAGCCGAGCACCCCGAATTCGCTCAGCGTGCTGTCATATACCTCGAACTTGCCGTGCGGCAGGGTGGCGAGGGGGATGTATTTGCCCTCGTCATTCTGGTCGACCCAGATGGCGTGGCGCTGGCTGAAGGTGCCGCGTCCCGAATCCTGGCCGGACAGGCGCACGCCGAAGCCTTCGGTCACGAGGCTGCCGAAAGCCAGCGCCTCGGCGGTTGCCCAGTCGAAGCCTTCGCCGCTTTCGAACATGTTGCGCTTGGCATCGAGCACGCGGTTCAGCGTCTTGTGGACGGTGTGGTCGTCCGGAACAGTGGTGAGCGTGCGGCCAAGGCTGTCGAACAGCTTCTTCGGAATCGCGGTATCGACATTGCGGCGCGCGGTTTCGGGGTCGGCGGGCTTGTGCAGACCGCTCCAGCGACCGGCGAACCAGTCCACTTCGTTGGGCTTGTAGCTCTTGCCCGCCTCGAACTCCTCGTCCAGCAGGCTGATGAATTCCTCGCGCATGGCGGGAGCGGTGCCCGCATCCAGCACGCCTTCATCTTTCAGCCGCTCGGAATACAGCTCGCTGACGCGCGGATGCTTGCGGATTTCCTTATACATCAGCGGCTGGGTGAAGCTTGGTTCGTCACCTTCATTGTGGCCGAAGCGGCGATAGCACCACATGTCGATCACGATATCGCGCTTGAACCGCTGGCGATATTCGATGGCGAGCTTGCAGGCGAAAGTCACCGCTTCCGGATCGTCGCCATTCACATGCAGGATGGGCGCCTGCACACCCTTGGCTACGTCAGACGGATAGGGGCTGGAGCGCGCAAATTTGGGGCTGGTGGTGAAACCGATCTGGTTGTTGATGACGAAATGGATGCACCCGCCGGTGGAATAGCCGCGCACGCCGGACATGCCGAAGCATTCCCACACCACGCCCTGGCCGGCAAATGCCGCATCGCCGTGGATCAGCACGGGCAGCACCTGTTCGTGATTGTCCAGATCGTCGCGGAAAGCCTGCTGAGCGCGCGTCTTGCCCAGCACGACGGGGTTCACCGCCTCGAGGTGCGAGGGGTTGGGCACCAGGCTCATATGCACCTTGATACCATCGAACTCGCGGTCCGTGCTGGTGCCGAGGTGATATTTCACATCGCCCGATCCGCCGACATCGTCCGGATTGGCACTGCCGCCGGAAAATTCGTGGAAGATCACGCGGTAGGGCTTGGCCATCACATTGGCGAGCACGTTCAAACGGCCGCGGTGGGCCATGCCGTAGATGATCTCGCGCACGCCGGTGGAGCCGCCATATTTGATGACCGCTTCCAGCGCCGGGATCATCGCTTCGCCGCCATCCAGGCCGAAACGCTTGGTGCCGACATATTTCTTGCCGAGGAATTTCTCGTATTCCTCGCCCCGGATCACCGCCTGCAGGATGGCGCGTTTGCCTTCGGGCGTGAACTGGATCGTCTCTTCGGGGCTTTCGAACTTGTCCTGCAGGAAGCGCCGCTCTTCGGTGTCGGCGATGTGCATGTATTCCAGGCCGACATGCCCGCAATAGGTGCTGCGGAGGGCCGCATAGAGCTCGCCCACCTTGGCCCATTCGAAGCCGAACACACCGCCGACGAAAACCTCAAGGTCTTCCTTACCAGCAAAGCCGTGCCATTCGAGGCTGAGGTCTTCCGGCTCTTCCAGATGCGAAAGGCCCAGCGGATCGAGCTCCGCCGCCAGATGCCCGCGCACGCGATAGAGCCGCACCAGCAGCATGGCCTGGATCGAATTGCGGCACGCTTCCTCGACGCTGGCCGCATCGGTCGGCTTGCCTGCCTTGGCAGACGCCTCCGCGACCGCGGCCAGCATGTCGGTCGGGTCCATGGCATCGGCAAAGCCGCCATGCCCGTCATTCAGCGGCCAGCGCGGATTGCCCCAGCTGGGGCCTTCCTGCGGGCCGTCCTGATGCGGCATGTCGGGGAAATCGGTAGGCTCTTTACCCATGTCGTGACCTCGAATGAGAGGAATGCGCGGCGATCAGGCCATTTCTTTCAGCATGGCATCGAGCGTGGTGCCCAGCTCTGAAGGCGAGGGGGAAACGCGGATGCCCGCATCTTCCATCGCCGCGATCTTGTCGTCCGCGCCGCCCTTGCCGCCGGACACGATGGCGCCAGCATGGCCCATGCGGCGCCCGGGAGGCGCGGTGCGGCCCGCGATGAAGCCGACGGTGGGCTTGGAACGGCCCTTGGCGGCTTCGGCCTTGAGGAATTCGGCTGCCTCTTCTTCCGCGCTGCCGCCGATCTCGCCGATCATGATGATGGACTTGGTCTCATCGTCGGACAGGAACAGGTCGAGCACGTCGATGAAATTGGTGCCGTTAACAGGATCGCCGCCAATGCCGACAGCGGTCGTCTGGCCGAGGCCCACGGCGGTGGTCTGGTGCACGGCTTCGTAAGTGAGCGTGCCGGAGCGCGAGACGACGCCGACGCTGCCCTTCTGGAAGATCTTGCCCGGCATGATGCCGATCTTGCATTCTTCCGGCGTCAGCACGCCGGGGCAGTTGGGGCCGATCAGGCGGCTCCTGGAGCCGGTCAGCGCAGCCTTGGCGCGCACCATGTCGAGCACCGGAATGCCTTCGGTGATGGCAATGATAAGCTCGACCTCGGCCTCGATCGCCTCGCAGATCGCGTCGGCGGCGAATGGCGGCGGCACGTAGATGACGCTGGCGGTCGCGCCAGTGGCAGCCTTTGCTTCGCGCACGGTGTTGAACTGCGGCAGGCCCAGATGCTCGGAGCCGCCTTTGCCCGGCGTCACGCCCGCCACCATCTTGGTGCCATAATCCAGCGCCTGCTGCGTGTGGAACGTGCCGGTATTGCCGGTCATCCCCTGAGTGATGACCTTGGTGTCTTTATTTACGAGGATGGACATTCAGTCTGCTCCGTCTCAGTTGTCTTCCCAGCTGCCGCCCAGCCACACGCCCGTTTCGTAGACGCTAAGGCTGTACTGGTCGGCCTGCTGCAGGTTTCGTGTCCGCACACAGCGGGCAAATTCGGTGCGGGCGGCGGCGAGAAAGGCGCTCTCGTCGAAACGCTCGCGATAGGGATCGTTGGCGCTGGCCACGGCAGTGTCGAAGCAATCCCGCGCAATGTCGAGATTGGCAGCGGCATCGTTCTCCGGCCCGTCCAGCGAGGCGTATGTGCGGATCAGCCGCGTCCGGTTCTGCGCGCGCCAGTCGATGCAGGCGCGACGTTCGGTTCCGTCCGTCAGCGTAAAAAGCCGGGTGTCGCGGCAATAGACGCGGCGCTGCTGCTCCACGCCCTCGGCGAAACGTTCGGCCACTTCCTGCCGGTCGACCTCTATGGCGGAGGCAGGCGCGGCGACGATCGCCATGCCTGCCAGCGCTGCCAGAGCGTAGGAGGTGAGCGCCTTAGGCAAGGCTGCTATCGAGCCCCTTGCACGCTTCGAGCAGTTCCTCGACAGCATCGGTACTCACCTTGAGGTTGCTCTTTTCCTCGTCCGACAATTCGATCTCGATCACGTCCTCGGTCCCGCCTGCGCCAATCACGGTGGGGACGCCGACATAGAGACCATCGAGGCCATACTTGCCTTCGACATAGCTGGCGCAGGGCAGGATGCGTTTCTGGTCGCCGAGATAGGCCTCGGCCATGGCGATCGCGCTGGTGGCGGGTGCGTAATAGGCCGAGCCGTTGCCGAGCAGGCCGACGATCTCGCCACCGCCCTTGCGGGTGCGGTCGACGATTTCGTCGAGGCGCTCTGCCGGGACGCCCTTGATCTTTGCGTAATCATCAACCGGAATACCGTTGATCGTGGTGTAGCTCTTCACCGGCACCATCGTGTCGCCGTGGCCGCCGAGGACGAAGGCGTTCACGTCCTTGACCGAGCAATCGAATTCCCACGCAAGGAAGGTCGCGAAACGTGCGCTATCAAGCACGCCCGCCATGCCGACGACCTTGTTGTGCTGCAGGCCGGAGAATTCGCGCAGCGCCCACACCATCGCATCCAGCGGGTTGGTGATGCAGATCACAAAAGCATCGGGGCAATTGTTCTTGATGCCTTCGCCGACGGCCTTCATCACCTTGAGGTTAATGCCGAGCAGATCATCACGGCTCATGCCGGGCTTGCGCGGCACGCCTGCGGTGACGATCACGACATCGGCACCGGCGATATCGGCGTAATCGTTGGAGCCGGTGATCTTCGCGTCGAAGCCTTCGACCGGGCCGCACTGGCTGAGGTCCAGCGCCTTGCCCTGTGGCATGCCTTCGGCGATGTCGAACAGGACGATATCGCCCATTTCCTTTTTCGCGGCGAGATGGGCGAGTGTGCCGCCGATCATGCCGGAGCCGATAAGGGCGATCTTCTTGCGTCCAGTGTTGGCCATTTTACGTGCTGGTCCTTCGTCGGGCGCAACGGCTTCGCAGCGATAGTGGCCTTGCGCCCACGCGGGACTCACTACCGGAAATTCGACCACGCCGCCCTAGGCTCCGGTGGCAGCCATTGCAACCGCCAATTCCCGCTGTCTTTGCAATCAGTTCGCAATAGCAATAAGAGGCCCAAATGGCCTTTATTCACGACGGTCGAGAGACGTTCCGGTTCCAAGCGATAGCGTGCCGATTTGGCGTAGTGTGTGGCGGGAAGGATCGAAATGCGACCTTGGTCGCAAGCGCAGGAGCCCGATGCGCGTTCAGCCGGCCAGGCGCTCTTGGGGCAGCGTGAAGTGCTCGCCCAGCCGCTTGGCTTCCTGCGTCAGCAGCATGGCGGCAAGGTAATCGGGCACGGCGCGGCTGAAATAATACCCCTGGCCCAGCGTGCAGCCTGCGGTTCGCACGGCCTGCACCTGGTCGATCGTTTCCAGCCCTTCCGCCACAATCTCCATCTCGAGCGTGTTGCCCATTTCGGCCACGGCTCGAATGATGGCATCGCTGCGACGCCCCGTATGCGGGCCGGATACGAAGCTGCGGTCCACCTTGATCGTGCGGAAGGGGTAGCGATTGATATAGTGCAGCGAGGAATAGCCCGTGCCGAAATCGTCCAGCGCGAACTTCACGCCTTCGCGGGCGAGATCCGCCATGAAGGCTGCGGTGCTGGCATCGTCCTCGATAAACAGGCTTTCGGTCACTTCCAGCTCAAGCCGCTTCGGATCGAGGCCCGCATTGCGCAGCGCGCTGAGAATGCCCAGCGCCGCGCCCGGCGCCTTGATCTGCACCGGCGACAGATTGACCGCCAGCGTCACCTCTTCCGGCCACGCCATGGCCGTGCGCGCCGCCTGCGCCGTGATCCAGTTGCCCAGCGTGACGATCAGGCCGGTATCTTCCGCGACGGGAATGAATTCGTCGGGATACAGCTCGCCTTTCTCGGGGTGGAACCAGCGCAGCAGCGCTTCGAAACTGCGGATGCGGCCGGTTTCCAGATCGACGATCGGCTGGAAGAAAATGGACAGCTCATCCTTCTGGATGGCACTGCGCAATTCGTCCTCGATCTCTTTCTTGCGGGCAAGCGCGCGGGTCATGGCAGTATCGAAAAAGCGGACCTTGTGCGGGCCCATTGTCTTTGCATGGAACAAGGCGAGGTCGGCGCTCTGCATCAGTCTGTCGGCAGAGGTGGCATCGTCCGGCATCAGCGCCGCGCCCACCGATGCGCCGCTTTCTATGCGTTTGCCATCGACCCGGTGGGCGCGCATCAGCGTCTCGACCACTGCGCTTGCCAGCGTCTCGCACTCGGCGCGCGATCGCATGCGCGCAGCCATCAGAAATTCGTCGCTGCCGAAGCGGGCGACGATACCTGTGTCAGGGGCTGCGACGCGCATTCGCCGCGCGGCTTCTGCCAGGATTTTGTCGCCGGTGCGATGACCCAGCGTCTCGTTCACTTCCTTGAACCGGTGCAGATCCAGCCAGATGAGCACCACCTTCTCGCCTTCCGGGAGGGTCGTAATCAGCGTATCGAGCGCATGATTGAAGCCGGAGCGGTTGAGCAGTCCGGTTACTGCATCGGTGCGCGATTGTTCGCGCATTTCGGCAGCGTGCTTCATGCTGGTGTCGAGCGCCAGGATCTGGTCGGCCAGCTGGCGGAATACCGACAGTGTCACGAATCCCATGCTGACCGCGAAGCAGAAAAGCATGATGGCGAGCATGATGAAGCCCGCCGTATCGGCCATGGCGCTGGCCAGAACGATCGGCAGAAGCGCGCAAACCATCTGCCCCAGCGCCAGCAGCGGGCGGCCTGCGCTGCGGAAACACACGCCGCCGCAATAGGCAACGGCATAGGCGACGGCCAACACCTGTACATCCAGCGGCGCTGCGCGCTGCAGCGCAATGGCGGCGATGATGCCGACCATGGAAGCGTATATGAAAGCTAGGATCGGATAATAATCGTGCAGCCAGCGTGCCGTGATGAGCTGCGGATTGGCGCGGAGCCAGAAGGCAAGACTAATAAGCACCAGGCTTAGCGCAGTCAGCGCGACTGCCAGAATGCCAAGCGCGGGAATTCCGCTTTTCATCGCGCAGACCCACGCCATCGCCATGCCGCACGCGCTGGCGACCAGCAGGCTGAAGGGCTGTGTGTGCAGCGTCGAAAATAGCCGCGCGCGCACTTCGTCTGCCGGATAGGCAAGCGATGTAAAGCGACCGATAAGATTTTCGAGACTGGCTATGGGACAGCTCCGGCTTGCGACTGCAAGCGGCGTAGCGCCGAGCCCTGTAATTTTGGTTAAAATGGCCGCTACCGTGTTGGCACGGATAGCTTTTTAGCGTTTTGATAATGTTGGCAGTGCGGCGGTGCCAGTAAGAGAGGTCAAGCGCTGACGGGCGCGTCGATCCGGCTGGCCATGCGGCGATCGAGCGCGCGGCAGATTTCCAGCCACCATTCGAATGTAGGCCGGTCGCCTGCATCGGCTGCTGCCACGGCCTGTCGCCGCGCATGGTCTGCCGCGGCAAGGCCGTGCTGCGCGAAATGGCGAAGGGCCGCGCGCAGATGCGTGTTGTCGACGGCCTTGCCGCGATTGTCGTTCGCCGGACGGAAATGCATGGCCGACGCATAGCCCATCGGCATGCGACAGGATGTCGGGCTGGGAGGAGATGCGAAACGGATGGGCATCGGGCGAACTGTCCATTGCATGGGCGCGGCGAGGCGCCGGAAACGATGTGCCAGCGCTTTTAAGGGCGGGGCGCTAAGCAAGCGTTCGGACAGTTGGTTTCCAAGCCGTTATCATTCTTTTGCGAGCGTTTACGTGCTGTTGGGCTGCAAGGCTCAGTCGCGTTCGATCCAACGACCGGCATTGCGATATTCCTCGCGCACATCGCCCGATTGCGGCAGGCGGTCCTGCACCGGCGCGGCACTCGGCGCGGCGCTGGGTGGGGGAGGCGCGGCAATACCGGGCACTTCGGCCAGCGTGTCGGCCTCGGCCATGGCAACGGGGTCGGGCGCGGCAATGCTCGCACTGCGCGCGCTGGCCGCAGCCGGTTCCCCGCCACGGTAAGCGGTGTCGAACGCGCCCGCGCTGCCCGCAACGCCCGGCAGGCGGTAAAAGATGTGCGCGCCGATCACCGTTGTGCGCGCAAGGCTGGGCGCCCAATAAGGGCTGACGGCGAGCGTATGGTAATGGGTTGAAAGGCCGACCGGCGCATAGACCGAACCGGCAAGGGCGGATCGTGCGATGCGACCTGCTCGCTCCCACCCGCCGCGCGAGGGGCGACGCGCCAGCGATCCATCACAGGTAAAGGTGAACTGGCAGCCCGTTTGCCGCGTCGAGCCCTGGTACACGACACCGCATACCGTGGAAGGCCATGCGCTATGCGCCACGCGGTTGAGCACAACCTGTGCTACGGCGCGCTGGCCTGCATCGGACTCGCTGGCGGCCTCGTAATAGATTGCCATGGTCAGGCATTCCTGCGCGCGCGCCACGTCGCGATCGCTGCCGCGCGCGACGAAGCTGGCTGCTACTGAACCAAGCTCAGGCGACTCCAGCAATGCGAGCTCCGCCGTATCTGGCTGCGAAATGTCGCCGCTCGATATGCCGAGGGCAGGCGGCGTATCTTCGAGGTAGTAAAAGGCCGAACCGGGAAAATTGCCGCCAGCGGTCTCGAACGGCATCGGCTCTATCGCTTGCGCCGGTGCCTGCTCAATCACTGGCTGGAGCGCGGTCTCCGCCGCGATCACCGGCGCTGCAATCAGCGCACCGCCCAGCAGAACGCGTCGCACGGCGAGAGCCCGCCGCGCCTTTCGCGCACGGCGGCGCTCGGCAATGATTTCGCCGGGGGACGGAATGCGCGCATGCTCCACGGCCCAGCCGATACCGGCAATGGGTTAGCCAAACCTATATGCCCCGTTACGGCGTGCCGCGGTGGGACGGTTTCGCCAAGCCTTGTCAGAGCGTTGCTGCGGGCATAATGGACGCATCACGTCATGGGTTATCCGCTGTAACGGCGGATCGAAGAGGGAAGCAGGTGCGACACCTGCGCTGCCCCCGCAACTGTGACCGGGGAGGGCGCTTCCACTATGCCACTGCCGCGCTTTCGGGCGCAGCGGGAAGGCGGAAGCGGCCCGGCGATCCGGGAGCCAGGAGACCTGCCCGTGTACGGCTGTTCGGCTGCGGGCGGGGTGTACCGATGGCCAGCGGGAGAGCGCGTGTTCGCGCTCCCTTCCGTCGTGAGCGGCAATGTTCGTTTATGACAGGAGGTATTGTGCTTAAGTATCTGATCTCAGGCGTTTCTCTGCTTGCTATAGCTTTGCCTGCTGCGGCGCAGGATGGCGAAGACACCATCACCGTGACCGCCACCGGAACGCGCGGCAATGTCGATGCGACGGGGCAGGCCGTCACCGTCATTGTCGCCGAAGAGATCGACGCCATGCAAGGCGCGGACCTCACCCGCGTGCTGGAGCGTGCACCGGGCGTGTCTGCCACGCGGACCGGCGGCGTGGGTGCGCAGACGGCGGTGCGTATTCGCGGCGCTGTGGGCGAGCAGACGCTGGCCATTCTCGACGGGGTGCGCGTGGCTGATCCCGCCGCGCCATCGGGCGGGTTCGACTTCGGCAACCTGCTGAGCACCGATCTTTCCAAGATCGAAATCTTGCGCGGCTCCAACTCCACCATCTGGGGATCGGACGCGATCGGCGGCGTAATTGTCGCCACTTCGCGCTTTGCCGATGGGCTGTCGGCCAGCGCGGAATATGGCGCGCGCGACACCGTCAATGCCCGCCTCGCCGCCAGCCTTGCCGATGCCGATACCGGTTTCCTCGGCCTCAGCGGCACATGGTTCAACACGGATGGCTTCTCCTCCGCCGCGTCGGGCAGCGAGGCCGACGGGTTCGAGCAATGGGCGATCAACGGCGCGGCGCGCTATTACATCGACGGGCGAAGCGAAGTCTTCGTGCGCAGCCGCTATGCCGAAGGCGATCTGGATATCGACGGCTTTCCCGCGCCCTCTTTCACGCTCGCCGACACGCTCGACACGCAGGAAACGCGCCAATGGACCGGCTCTGCGGGCGGCACATACGATAGCGGGCCGCTGTTCCTGTCCGCCGCCTACAGCTTCGCCGATACCGAGCGCGACAATCTCGATGGCAGCGGTGTAACGACCTTCGCCAGCGAAGGCCGGTCGGACCGCATCGCGCTGCGGGGCGAGTGGCGACCATTCGGCCCCACGCTCGTCCATTTCGGCGGGGAGCATGAATGGACCAGCTACGAGACGCTGTTCGACGCAGGCGAGAGCACGCGTATTGCGGGCGCTTACCTGCAAGGCGGCGTGGAATGGCGCGGCATTGCAGCGCATATCGGCGGCCGGGTGGACGACCATGCCGATTTCGGGACCGAAGTCAGTTTCGGCGCCGATGCGAGCTACGACCTTACCGCCGATCTGCGCCTTCGCGCCAGTATCGGGGAGGGGTTCAAGGCGCCCAGCCTGTTCCAGCTGCATTCCGATTTCGGCAATCTGCTGCTAGAGCCGGAGCAGAGCACCAGCTTCGATCTTGGCCTCTCCTATGGTGAGCGCGCCATGCGTGACAGCGGTGTTTATGCAGAGGCGACTGTCTATCGCCGCGACACGGACAATCTCATCGATTTCGTTAGCTGTTTCGGTGTAAGCGGCGGGATCTGCACCGACCGGCCCGACGGCACATACGACAATGTCAGCCGCGCGCGGGCGCAGGGCGTGGAAGCGGAAATCTGGGGCAGTCCGGGAGAGGGCGTGACGCTGGGCGCGGTCTACACCTTCACTGACGCCGAGAGCCGCGATACCGGCCTGCAACTGGCGCGGCGGCCGAAGCATTCTGCGCTGTTCACGGCCGAGTTCGCCGCACTGGAGCGCGGTTCGCTGGGCATCGACGTGCGCGTCGTGGGGGCGAGCTTCGACGATGCCCTCAATACCGTAAGGCTCGACCCGTATGAGATCGTCACCTTGCGCGGGGCTCTGACCGTGACCGACACGGTCGAGGTGTTCGGACGGGTCGAGAACCTGTTCGACGCCGACTACCAGACGGTGGCAGGCTACGGCACGGCGGGCGTATCGGCCCATATCGGAGCGCGGCTGGCGCTGTGATGCGCCGACGCAAGATATCATCATCCTCGCGATGGCGCGGATTCAGTCTGGCGCGGCGGTTGTCGCAAAGCTGGATTCCCGCCTTCGCGGGAATGACGATGGTCGGGTGTTCCGTTGACGTGCCCAACCGAGAGCTCCCTAAACAGCCCACCATCGTCAGTCTCAATCCGTGCGCGGATGCCATCCTTGCCGAGATTGCCGCGCCGGGGCAGCTGCTCGCCATCTCGCATTACAGCCATGCCGAGCGCAGCGCGTCCATGCCGTTGGAAGAGGCCCGCAGGTTTGCGGCCACCGGCGGCACGGCGGAAGAAGTGCTCGCGCTGTCGCCCGACATGGTGGTGGCGGACACGTTCCTCGCGCCCGCGACCCGCGCCGCGCTGGAGGAGGCGGGTATCGCCATCCACAGCATCGGCATTGCGCAAGACCTCGAAGCGAGCCTCGGACAGATCGCGGCACTCGGGGAAGCGACCGGCAATGCGCAGGAGGCTGCGCGCCTGTCGTCCGATATTGCGAGCGCATGGGCTTCCGCTTCATACGAAGGCGAACCCGTCACCGCGCTGCTGATACAGGAAGGTGACATCGTGCCCGGCGCGACCTCGCTCGCTCATGCGATGATGGAGCGCAGCGGATTTGTAAGCCTCTCCGCCGCGCGCGGGCTGGGGCAGGGCGCGCATCTGCCGCTGGAGCGCGTGCTGGCCGATCCGCCCGATGTGGTGATTGCTGCGGGCAGCGGGAGGATGCTGGATCATCCGGTGCTGTCGCAGCTCGACGGGCTAGAACGTTTCGAGCTGGATTCGACGCTGCTCTATTGCGGCGGCCCGACCATCCCGCGCGCATTGGCGCGTTTGGGGGAGATACGGGCTTTGATACACCACCCCCCGACCCCCTCCTCTGAAGAGGAGGGGGAGACTGTCGCTTCTGGCCAGAACCCCCTCCTCTTCAGAGGAGGGGGCATGGGGGTGGTGCCATGACCAGAGCAACCCTCATCTTCGCCGCGCTCCTTGCCATCGCAGTCCCGCTAAGCCTGCTCGCAGGGCGCGTGTGGATCGACCCTGCGACGACGCCCAATGCCATCCCGATCCTGGCCGAATTGCGCCTGCCGCGCGCCATATTGGCGCTCATCGTCGGCGGAGGGCTGGGCGCTGCGGGTGCGGCGATGCAGGGCTATCTGCGCAATCCCTTGGCCGACCCGGGCCTGTTCGGCATCGCCCCCGGCGCGGCTCTGGGCGCGGTGATTGCCCTGTATATCGGCGCGGCGACGGCGGTGCTGTTACCACTATTCGCGCTGGTCGGCGCGGGCGGGGCAATGGCGCTGCTGGCGCTGATAGCCGGCCGCACCGCCAACCCCTCGCACGGCATCGCGCTGTTTACGCTGGCGGGCATGATGATCGCCAGCCTCGCAGGCGCGCTCACCAGCCTTGCTATCAGCCTCTCGCCCAACGCCTTTGCCATGAGTAGCATCGTCACCTGGCTGATGGGCGCTCTGACCGATCGCAGCTGGGCAGACGTGGCGCTGGCCGCGCCATTGTCCCTCACAGGCATAGCCGTGCTGTTTGGCGCCGGTCGCTCGCTCGACGCGCTGACATTGGGAGAGGAAGCCGCGCGATCGATGGGCGTGCAGCCGGGCCGCGTCATGGCGCTGCTGGTAATCGGCACCGGCCTGACCGTTGGCAGCGGTGTGGCAGTTGCCGGCATTATCGGCTTCGTCGGACTGATCGTACCGCATCTGGTGCGCCCGCTGACCGACAAGCGCCCTTCTAGCCTTATCGTGCCGAGCGCATTGGCGGGAGCGCTGCTGGTGCTGGTGGCCGACGTCGTTTGCCGGATCCTGCCGCTGGTAACCGAGCTGCGCCTCGGTATTGCGCTCAGCCTGATCGGCGCGCCGTTTTTCCTGGCGCTTCTGCTGCGGATGCGGAGGGGACTGGCATGACCCTCTCGGCCACAAACCTCATAATCCAAGGCCGCCTTCGCGATGTCTCGCTGACGCTGCATCCCGGCCAGATCACCGCCATTTGCGGGCCGAACGGCGCGGGCAAATCCACCTTGCTTTCCGCGCTCGCCGGCCTGACTGGGGCCGACAAAGGCGAGGTCCATCTTCGTGACGAGCCCCTCGCGGACATCGCGCCGCGCCGCCGTGCGCAGGCTATCGGCTATTTGCCGCAATCGGGCGAAGTGGCGTGGGACGTCAGCGTTGCCAATCTCGTGGCGCTGGGACGCCTGCCGCATGGCGACCGCGGCGCGGACGCCATTGCTGCGGCACTGGCTGCTTGCGATCTCGACGATCTCGGCGACCGCCCGGTGTCGACCTTGTCCGGCGGGGAGAAAGCGCGCGCATTGCTCGCCCGTGTCCTCGCAGGGCAACCGCAATGGCTGCTGGCGGACGAGCCGCTGGCCGCGCTGGACCTTGCGCACCAGCACAGCCTGCTAAAGGTCTTGCGGTCTCAGGCGGATAGCGGTGTAGGCGTGGTACTGGTGGTGCACGATCTGGCCATCGCGATGAACCATGCGGATCGCGTGGTAGTACTGCATGGCGGTGAACTTGCGGCTGACCGAACACCTGAAGATGCGCTGTGCGAGGCTGTCATCGCACAAGTCTGGGGCGTGGATGCCCACTGGGTCGGGGAACCGAAAGCGCGCGCGCTCGTCACCCATAGGTGAGCAAAAGAGAAATCCTTGAAAATCGGTGGTTTGCCCTAACGCGCGATGCCTTGCCGTCCCTTGCGACATCGCGCGACTGGCCGGTGCGTTTCGATCACTGCTTCCAGCGGATATTGCTCGACAATGCCTGCGGGCAGCCGTGGCGCGAAGTGATCGAGGCGCCTGCCTATCGCAATGCGCCCGACAGCCTTTTGCAGTCTGCCCTCACACTGGGCGAAGCGGTGCTGGCGGGCAAGGCAGACCTTCACCGGTTGAACGACCGGTCTCTGCAAATGCGCGGGAAACTGGCCGCCGCCTGACAGCAAAAGGGCCGCCGGATCGCTCCGACGGCCCCTTTTAAGTTGTAGTTCGCGACGGTCACAGTGCGCCTTCGGCTCCGTCGACGCCTGTCACGCCGTCATCGTCGGGGATCAGGCCGCGTGCTTCCAGCAGCGGCTCCACGCGCGGGTCGCGGCCCGTGAAGTCGCGGAACATCTGCTCGTAGCTCTTGGAGTGGCCCGCGCCGAGGAAGGTCTCGACGATGTGGTCACCCATTTCGCGGTTCATGCCGCCATTCTCGACCACATAGCTGTAGGCATCGTGGTGCAGCATTTCCGTCCATGTGTAGGCGTAATAGCCTGCATCATAGCCATGCTCGAAGATGTGGCGGAAATACGGAGTGCGATAGCGCGGCGGCACAAGATCGCTGCGCAGGCCGATCCGCTGCAATGCTTCGGCCTCGAACGCCATCACGTCCGACGGGGTGGCGGCCGACGGATCGAGCGAAGCCCATTCCATGTCCAGCAGCGATGCGGCGATGATCTCGCCGAAGCTGTGGCCCTGGTTGAAGCGGCTGGAGCGGTTGATCGCCTGCACCAGCTCGTCGGGGATGACTTCGCCGGTTTCATGGTGGCGGGCATAACGCTGCAGCACCTCAGGCACGGCGGCGAAATTCTCGTGGAACTGGCTGGGGAATTCTACCCAGTCGCGCGCCGTGTTCGTGCCGGAAATAGACGGGTACTGCTGGTCGGCAAAAATGCCGTGCAGCGCGTGGCCGAATTCATGGAACATGGTCGTCACGTCGTCCCATGTCGCCAGCGCCGGTTCGCCCGGAGCGGGCGGGGCGATGTTCTGCGTGTTGGTGACAACCGGGCGCAGGCCCAGGAGGTGGCTCTGCTCCACGAAATTGCTCATCCACGCACCGCCGCGCTTGCTGTCGCGCTGCATGGGATCGAAATAGAACAGCGCAATCGGCTCGCCATCCTGGAACACGGTGTAGACCGACACGTCGGGGTGATAGGTCGGGATATCGTCGCGCTGTTCGAAGGTCAGGCCGTAAAGCTCGCCCGCCATGTAGAAAATGCCGTCTTCCAGCACGCGATCGACTACGAAGTATTGTTTGATCTCTTCGTTATCGAGGGCGTAGCGCTCCTGCCGCACGAGGCCGGCGTAATATTCCCAGTCCCACGGCGCGAGCGTGAAGCTCTCGCCATCGGCGGCAATCCGTTCCTGCAGCACGGCGGCTTCGCGCTCCTGCGTGGCGCGCAGGGCGGGGACCATGTCAGTCATGAAACCGATGGCGCGGGCCGGGTCGGACACCATGCGATCGTACATCTGCCAGTTGGCGTGCGTCGGCTCGCCGAACAGCTGGGCCCGGCGATTGCGCAAGGCGATGGTCTCGCGGATCATCGGCAGGGTGGAGGTTTCGCCTGTCTGGTTGCGATCCACGCTGGCGCGGTAGATACGCTCTCGCGTGCCGCGATCTTGCAACTGGCCGATGATCGGTACGCCGGTCGTATTGCTGACGGTGAGCATATACTTGCCGTCATGCCCGCGCTCGGTCGCCAGGTTGGCGGCTGCGGCAATCTGGCCATCGGAAAGACCGGCCAGTTCTTCGCGCGTATCGACCACGATGGCGGCCTGGTTCTGGCCCTGCGTGATCAGCTGCGAAATTTGCGAGGAGAGCGTCGACAAACGCCCGTTGATCGTGCGCAGTTCGGCCTGCGCCTCGTCACCCAGCAGTGCGCCGCGATGCACGAACTCCTGATAGTAATTCTCCAGCAGCATCGCGTCTTCCGCCGTCATCGCCATGGCGGCGCGGTTGTCGTAAATCGCGCGCACGCGCGCAAACAGGTCGGCGTTGAGGTAGATGCTGTCATTCATCGCCGCGATCTGCGGGGCGAGGGCGGCATCGGCCTCTGCAATGGTGGGATTGATGTTCGCGCCCACGATCTGGCTGAAAGCGGCGTAGCTGCGCGAGAAGACCTGGCCCGACCGTTCCATTTCGACAAGCGTATTGTCGAAAGTCGGCGGGTTGGGATTGTTCGCAATGGCATCGACTTCGGCCAGGTTGATGGCGATCGCTTCCTCTATAATGCCCTGCCACTCGCCATCGGCCACCTCGTCGAATTGCGGGGCATGCATGTAGAGCGGCGACAATTCGGCAAAGATGCTCGTCGCTTCGGGAATATCGGGATCGTAATCCACGGTAGTCGGCAGTCCGGCGGTGGCGGCCATGTCACTCTCCGGCACGGTGGCGCAGGCGCTGGCTAGCGCGGCGATCATGGTGGAGGCGAGGAGCTTGGATTTCAGCATATGCGACATCTCTTCCTTTGCATACGACCCTTACCGCGCGCAGTGCGCGGACGGGCGGTTTCTTCTGTAACTTGTTGTGTAGAATGTCACATCGCCCCTGCCAATAGGCTGTATGCGACATGCTCGAAGCCGCCCGGCTCATTCAGCCGCAGTTGTCTCGGGCCGGGCAGATGTCGCCTCGGCCAAAGCCTGGCGATTGATCGTCAGCAGGCGTGGACGCCCGCCCGGCTCGCTGGTGCCCAGCCAGATTGCGCCCAGCGCGAAGAAGCCGCCTTGCTCTGGAACGACGGTCATATCTTCCAGATCGAGATTGCGCAGTTGCTCGCGCATTTCGGGCGTCAGCACGGCGGCGAATGCCGATTGCGACAGCTCTGTATCGGCCAGCTCCTGCCGCTCGCCGTTCTCATCGATGTAAAGCAGCGGGATTTCCATTTGCGACAGCATGGAAGCAGGATCGTCGCTATCGGCGGCCTCACGGATCGCGCGGATCGCACTGTCGAACTGGCTGGCGCTGGTGCCGGTAGCACAGGATATGAGCCCGCCCTCTACCATGTCGTGCGCACGGTCGAAATCGCGATTGGGCTCGTCCTGCTGCTCCCACACGACCAGCAGGCAATCGCGCTCCGCTTCCGCCACGGCGCTGGCAGCGACATCGGGGACGGACACTTCCATGCTCGTCATTTCGCCGCCTGAATCCACTGGCATTCCCGGCTCCGGCGAACAGGCCACAAGCACGGCCACGCCCGCCATCGAAGCGATAGCGGGCTTGGCGTTATATGCGGGATCACGGCTCATATTGGCGGATTTGCTCTAGGGTCTGGCGACATGCAAGACCGGAAATTATAGGTTGGCGCGCCCCGCGCTGTCCACTTCCACCGCGCGCGGATCTTCATAGGCTGCCTCCATGAAAATCGCCTGGCGACGTTCACTACGATATTCGAGGCCACGCGCCACCTTTCCAGCGGCTGTCGTGTAGTTCAACTGATCGGCCATGGCAGTGTAATCGCCAGACTGGATGGCGGCATTCAGGCGCGGACTCTTGCGCTCCGACACATTGCCTTCGCCGACATTGTACACAAGATCGACGAGAGCGTCGAATTCATGCTGGTATAGCGGCAGGTCGTTCACGAGATTACGCACGCCTTCCTCGGCCTTGGCTAAGTCCTGCTCGAGAAATTCCAGCGCTTGCTCGTAGGTAATGCGGTCACCGACCGACAATCCGTCTTCCGGCAGGACCAGATGACCGACACCGACAGTGGGATACCCGGCGACATCGCGATATACGGTCAGTCGCACGCCTTCTTCTTCGGCCAGCGCCTCTTTCATCGTGTCACTCACCTTCAGGTTAGCAACATCGACCCGCTCTTTCGTCGCATCGATTTGGTCTTCCAGCATCATCTGAGCGCTGGCATATTTCGGCCCTGCTTGCGCAGCATCATACGGGCTTACCGCTGCGGTGCTGAGAGTGAGAGCGGCGGCTGACATGGCGAGGGCTGCCTTGCGCTTGCGCATTCTGCCACGCATTCCCTGTCCGCTGCTCTTCCGCCTTCTGCTGCGCATCCGCGCAATAAGTTCACTGACCATCTGGCTGCGCATCCAACGCATAGCCGGGCGTAGTTCGTCCGCCGCCTTGCTATCCTTACCGGATGGCGGCGGTGGAGGATGGCTGGCGCCTTCCTTCGGGTCATAGGGTGCGTTTCCCGTGATCGGGGTGATGGGAGTGGGCGCCGATGCCGACATTGAAAACCTGTACTTCCTCATGGGTGAAGCGATTGCTGCTTCACTTTTGTTCATCTTCACCCACTCAACGGATCAACGGCGTGCATGGTCCACGCTTCGTCCTGCCACGCCAACGCTTCGCACGATTGCTGTCGACGCGGAACTTTTCGGCAATGTCCGCAAGTTACGGAAATTGCTGGATTTCGGTGTAGATCGGGCCGTTAGGCGTCAGATCGCTCTCGAACAGCGAAAAAGAGCGCGCAGTCCATGCTGGCGGGGCCAGTTTCCCATTGGCATGCAGCCAGCTTTCCAGCGGCCCGCTGCCTGCCGACAGGCGCGCCAGGGTGACATGCGGCACGAATTTGCGTGTGACCGGCGCGCATCCCGCGCGGCGACACGCCATCTCCACGCGCATTTGCAAAAGGTCCAGTTCGCCATTGGGCTCCACCGCCGCCCAGATCGCCCGTGCGCGTTTAGCGCCTTCGAAATGGCCGACACCGGAGAGCCTGACCTCGAGCGGCAGAAAAGCGATGCTGGAAAGCGCGGCGACGATATCGGCCTCCAGATGCCGGTCAACCTCTCCAATGAAGCGCAGCGTGATGTGCAGATTGTCCGCATCCTGCCACCGCGCCCCGGGCACGCCTTCCATGGCGTCGAGCAACGGCTCGCTCACGCGGTCGGGCAGGCCGAGGGCGACGAAAAGGCGGCGGGTCATGAGGCGGCAACGATCTGGTGGGCATCGTTATCCTGCAATGCGCTTGACCAATGAGAACGTATGGTGAACAAGCTGCGCTTTCCCGAAAGCTGCAGGCTACGGCATTCGGCCCCACTGGACTCATCGGGCAACAGCCCCCACTTGGACCGCCATGGCTCTCACCAAAATTTCCGTCAAAGGCGCACGCGAGCACAATCTCAAAGGCGTCGATATCGACTTGCCGCGCGATGCGCTGATCGTCATCACCGGCCTTTCCGGCTCGGGCAAGTCCAGCCTCGCTTTCGATACAATCTATGCCGAGGGGCAGCGGCGTTATGTCGAGAGCCTTTCCGCCTATGCGCGCCAGTTTCTCGAGATGATGCAGAAGCCCGATGTCGAGCATATCGACGGGCTTTCGCCTGCCATTTCCATCGAGCAAAAGACGACGAGCCGCAATCCACGCTCGACCGTGGCGACTGTTACGGAAATCTACGATTACATGCGCCTTTTGTGGGCGAGGGTGGGCGTACCGTACTCGCCCGCCACCGGTGAGCCGATCGAGGCGCAGACCGTCTCCAACATGGTCGACCGGGTGATGGCGCTGCCTGAAGGCACGCGGCTGTACCTGCTCGCCCCCGTGGTGCGCGGTCGCAAGGGCGAATACCGGCGCGAGCTGGCCGAATGGCAGAAGGCCGGCTTCACCCGCGTGCGGATCGATGGCGAGATGTATGCAATCGAAGAAGCGCCCGCGCTCGACAAGAAGTTCAAGCACGACATCGAAGTGGTGGTGGATCGCCTCGCTGTGAAGGAAGGGCTGGAAACGCGCCTTGCCGACAGTTTCGAAACCGCGCTCAAGCTGGCCGAGGGGCTGGCTTATGTCGATCTGGCCGATGGCGTCGTGCCGGGGCGCGAAGAGGAAGCAGACAGCGGCGGCGCGATGAAAGGCGCAGGCCTCCCCGCCAACCGCATCGTGTTCTCCGAGAAATTCGCTTGCCCGGTCTCCGGCTTCACCATCGAGGAAGTCGAGCCGCGCCTGTTCTCGTTCAACGCGCCGCAGGGCGCCTGCCCGACATGCGACGGGATAGGCGAGAAGCAGCTGTTCGACCCGCAGCTGGTCGTGCCCAACGAGGAACTGACGCTGAAGAAGGGCGCGGTGGTGCCTTGGGCGAAGTCCAACCCGCCATCGCCCTATTACATGCAGGTGCTCGGCAGCCTCGCCAAGGAATACGGCTTCCGGCTGGACGACAAGTGGAGCGATCTCTCTCCCGAGCATCAGGACATCATCCTGCACGGCACCAAGGGCAAGCGCGTGCCGCTCACCTTCAAGGACGGGCGCAAGCAATACACGGTGCACAAGCCGTTCGAAGGCGTGATCGGCAATCTCAACCGCCGTATGGCGCAAACCGAAAGCGCGTGGATGCAGGAGGAGCTGAGCAAATTCCAGACCGCGCAGCCCTGCGAGACATGCGGCGGCAAGCGCCTCAACGAAAAGGCGCTGGCGGTGAAGATCCCCGGGCCAACGGGTGTCACTGATATCGCCACGCCGACCAAGATGAGCGTGTCCGACGCGAAGGACTGGTTCCTCGGCCTCGACAGCCACCTCACCGACCAGCAGCAGCAGATCGCCCGCGCCATCCTGAAAGAGATCAACGAGAGGCTGGGCTTCCTCGACAATGTCGGCCTCGACTACCTCAATCTCGACCGCACCAGCGGCACGCTCAGCGGCGGGGAGAGCCAGCGCATCCGCCTCGCCAGCCAGATCGGCAGCGGGCTGTCGGGCGTGCTCTACGTGCTCGACGAGCCGAGCATCGGCCTCCACCAGCGCGACAATGACCGGCTGCTGGAAACATTGAAGCGCCTGCGCGACCTCGGCAACACCGTGATCGTCGTGGAGCATGACGAGGACGCCATCCGCCAGGCAGACCATGTGGTGGACCTTGGCCCGGGCGCCGGCGTGCGCGGGGGCGAGGTGGTGGCGCAGGGCACGCTCAAGCAGGTGCTGCGCTCCAAGAAATCGCTCACCGCCGATTACCTCACGGGTCGCCGCCGGATCGAGGTGCCCGCCAACCGCCGCAAGGGCAACGGGCACAAGCTGACCGTGCATGGCGCGCGGGCGAACAACCTCAACAACGTCACCGCCAGCCTGCCGCTGGGCACTTTCACCTGCATCACCGGCGTCTCGGGCTCGGGCAAGTCGAGCTTCACCATCGACACGCTCTATGCCGCCGCCGCGCGCACGCTCAACAATGCCCGCGTGGTGGCAGGCGCGCATGACAAGGTGACGGGGCTCGAATATTGCGACAAGGTCATCGAGATCGATCAGTCCCCCATCGGCCGCACCCCGCGATCCAACCCCGCCACCTATACCGGCGCCTTCACCAATATCCGCGACTGGTTTGCCGGCCTGCCCGAAAGCCAGGCGCGCGGTTACAAGCCGGGCCGCTTTTCGTTCAACGTGAAGGGAGGCCGGTGCGAGGCGTGCCAGGGCGACGGCCTGATCAAGATCGAGATGCACTTCTTGCCCGATGTCTACGTCACCTGCGAGGAATGCGGCGGCAAACGCTACAATCGCGAGACGCTGGAAGTGAAGTTCAAGGGCCACTCCATCGCCGACGTGCTGGACATGACGATCGAGGACGCGGAAGGTTTCTTCAAGGCCGTGCCCCCCATCCGCGACAAGATGCACATGCTGAACGAAGTGGGGCTGGGCTACGTGAAAGTCGGCCAGCAGGCGACGACCCTGTCAGGCGGCGAGGCGCAACGCGTGAAACTCGCCAAGGAACTGAGCAAACGCAGCACCGGCCAGACGCTCTATATCCTCGACGAGCCCACCACCGGCCTGCATTTCGAGGACGTGCGCAAACTGCTGGAAGTGCTGCATCGGCTGGTGGACCAGGGCAATTCGGTCGTGGTGATCGAGCACAATCTGGATGTGATCAAGACCGCCGACCACGTGCTGGACCTCGGCCCGGATGGCGGTGTCCGGGGTGGCGAGATCATCGCCTCTGGCACTCCCGAAGAGGTCGCCAGAGAGCCACGTTCCTATACTGGCCAATACCTTGCGAATATGCTCGAACGCTAGGCGATGATGCCTGCCCTGAGCTTGTCAAAGGGTGGCTGAGGGTACTCCGGAGGAGGTGGCTGCTGTGAGCGGAAGTTATACGGGGCAGTATTTGAAGCCGATGTTGGAGCGGGCGACACGGGGGTAAGCCTGCTCCGGACCTAATCTAAGCTCTCAGGCCATCCCGAAAGAGTGGGAGATTGTTGTTGTAGTGCTTTATTCGCGCGCTTGGACTAGCGTTTGAAATTCACGTAATGTTATCGTCTTCGCTGTCGACCTCGTCTCGCACAGCTTCCGATTCGGGCTCACGACTTAGGGTTTCATTCGGATCGCTCGCATCACTAAACAAGGTGTCTGGAAACAATGTATTTGGCTCACTCTTAACGAAGGTATTTATGTGATCACCTAGCATGGCCATTTTTGTTCTGAGCCTAAACGCGTAAGACTTCTCGGCACTCAGTTGCAGCCCAGCCTCCGCTGATTGCGATAAATCCTTTGCAATAATACTTATTTGAGTGAGCGATAGCTTCTTATCGTTGATATCCAAGATTTTAGCGACAAAAACCTTCGCTATCTTGTAACACGCAGTGACCAAAGCTGAGACTGCGATGGCCAGAGGCAGTTTTGCTAGTAAAAGTGGCCAAACTGATCTGTCGGGATTTTCTTTAACCCACTCAGAAAGATCATACGATCCAGTCAGAATCCAAATAAATAATATACAAATGATTGCAACAAGCCCTGAATAATAAAGATTGTAAGTGCGAATATCATTGCTAGCTTGTTCTACAAATCCAGAAATTTCACTTGGGAATAAATTTATATTATCCTGAAGCTTTTTTAGTTCTGCTTTGGACTCTTCAACTTCCTGCTTTCCATTTTCTCGACTTTTTGTTACAGTATCGAGCTCGGCGCGACGCTCGGATACCTGTTCGATAAGCTTCTCTAGCTGTGCATCTGTTCGATCAAGTTTGGCTTGAAGTTCGCTGTCAACACTTTCCTTTTCAGCAATTGCCGCATTTAGCTTCTCAAGGTTCGATCTCGTATCCTCGATGTCCTGATCGATCGCCTCTAATTCAGACTCTTTTTTTGCTAAGACTAAGATGCGCTCATCAGTGTCATCCTTAATCTCGGAAATTTCGGATTTTGCTTCTAACTTTATCGAATTAATTCGAGAAATTTTGTGGAGAAACTCGCCAAGATTTTCTTTATAAAAGCCCCAGAGTGATACGCGTTGAATCTCTGGCGTTCTTCGAAATACTGACCAAAATATACTTGGTGGTTTAAACGCAATCGACACGCAAAACTCGTTTATATCAATTCGAAGCTTGCCGGACTTTGGCCGCCCTTTCAGCTCTTTTTCCGAGCCATCCTCTAGAGTGACTCGAAATCGATACTCGTCAGCGTCTGAGATTTCATCGCCTTCGATATCTACGAAGCAGATAAATAGCGGGTTTTTAAATTCGTAGGTGTGCCAACGATTTTTTGCTTGGATAGAGGTGTCGGTGCCGGAATTTGACAATAGCTTTGTTGTTTTATTTCCTTGCTTTTCAACAAGATAATACGGTATTGCAGGCACCCCTGAGGCACCATCATCAATTTCGGCAGATGCATCGTCCAGAATAGACTGTTGGCGCGACTTGGGCGTTTGTTGTTCGACTTCACTCATCTTGCAAACCTTTCTATTCGATTAGCTAGCGGTGTATCGAACTGAGAGCGAATAAGAAGATCAATAAATCCACAATTTCTCTTTGCATATCGTTTGCATAGAACGCGCCCCTAGCGATGCGGACAGAAATTTCGAGTAGGGTGGATCATTCCTATCTCGCATTGAATGCCGAGGCCTGTAAGTTTTGTCTCTTCAATTCTCCCAGCCAAAGACCGCCGGCGAGAAAGGCCGAGTCCCAAGCATCACAAGCGAGGCCGTGCGCGCAACGCTCGTGCCGGGTGTAAATTGTGCAAGCCGTGGAAGGTCAACGGCGTCCGCACGGAGCGCTCCGACCCCGGATCGAGTCCGGGGTGACGTTTGGCGAGCGGTTTTCCGATCATCGGCGGAGAGAAGCGGCGCGGGTGGCGGTTTTGGCGGTTCGCTAGTTCCACCCGTCGCCCCGGCCTACGAGCCGGGGCCGGGCTTATTCTGGCTCTGCGCTGGAAGGCAGCTGGACCCCGGATCAAGTCCGGGGTGACGTCGTGAGGGCGGGGCGCGCTGCCGCCAACCCCCTCACACCAGCCCGCCGGGATAGATATCGATCCGCTTCTGGTCGCATTCGCTGCAGCGGAAGCGGCGTTTGGCGTCCAGGATCTTCGTGGACCAGCGGCGCTTGATGAAGAACCAGTAGGTCTTGGCCGGGTCCAGCTCGATACGGTGGCCGCAGGACAGGCACTTGATCGTCAGTTTCGAGCCGTAGCTCATGTAAGCCGAGATCGTGTCCAGTCGCTTGTGCCCCATGCGAATCGTATTGAACAAAGCGCGAACAAAATGGAAGTGGGTGGCGGCGGAAAAGGGGTGGGTTTTTGGGTGGCCATTCTTGGAAATCCGTTCGTGCTGAGCCTGTCGAAGTACGAGTTGGCAGGCGCTGCGCTTTTCGCCGTTGGCACTCCGCGCCGTCTACGAGTCCGACAAGCTCAGGATGAACGGGCTGGTGCGGCCAGTAAGGGCTGACAATCGAGCGCGGCTAGCGCTCGACGGAGCGCAAGGCGCGACCCGCAGGTGCCGCGTAGCGGGAACGCAGTTCCGGCGGAGCGAATAGCACCGAGGGAGTCGCAGACGGGCCGGAGGCCCACCAAGCTGCGGATGCAGCTTCATGACACAAACTTATCCTGTCCTACACCCCCACCAATATGCCTCCCTGCGCGGTCCTATTGACCGCGTACGGAGTGCCACCATGACATCTTCTTGTTTAGACCCTCAAGCGCCGGGCGGGGCGCATCCGCGCCCCTTGGCTTCCTCGCAAAAGCTCGGGCGGCCGTTCGGCCTTGCCGCGCAGAGCGCGGATCACCACCACGACCTCCCCGATCTCCTCCCCGTGCATCTCGACGCGCGCCCGCGAGAGCATGGCGATGGCTGGCTTAGCCACGTCACCGCTGGCCGCATCGGCCCTTCTTGTCGGCCTACCGCTTCGCTACTTGAGGCCGGGTCCAACACCCAAACCGCGCTCCAGACCGCTCGCCACATCCGCAATGCGCGCGCGATCGCAGGGGGTGCCAAGTGAGCGGGGACCTGATGACGCTCGCCGATGCCGTGCGCATCGCCACGCAGCGCGAGCAGGCGCGGGAGGATGAGCGCGGCAGGCCCGGCCCCGCGCCCCTCTTCAATGCCGACATGCAGGCCGCCTTCTGCACGGCGCTGGCCGATCATGGCAATGTGCGGCTCGCCTGCCGCGCGGTGGGGGTCTCTTCGCAGACGGCCTATCGTGCGCGGCGGGTGTGCACCGCGTTTCGCACCGGGTGGGAGGCGGCGTGCATCCTCGCGCGCCAGCAGGCCGAGCAGGTGCTGGCCGACCGGGCTTTGAACGGCGTGGAGGAGACGGTGTTCTACCACGGCGAGGAGGTCGCCACGCGCACGCGCTATGACGGCCGCCTGCTGCTCGCCCACCTTGCGCGGCTCGACCGCAAGGAGGCCGCCGCGCGCCGCTGCGCCACATGCGATGCGCCGGTGCTGGACGAGGGCGATTTCGACCATGCGATGGAGGCTCTGCGCGAGGGTGCGGAATTTGCGCCTGAACAGTGCTCCAGGTGCTCCAGGTTAGCCGGGGAGGCGGAGGCCGGGGCGGCGGATACGGATGACGGGCTGCCCGATCTGGAGCGGCGCTTGCAGGCGATGGAAGCGGCCCTGCCACGCGGAGCGCAGGAGCGTAGCGGGCTCACACCGACGGCCTGGTTCATCGCCGAAGCCGCGCGGCTGGCGGCGTTCGAGAGCGGGGCGGAGCGGTGGTGGCTGGCGGTCGACGATGACGACTGGCGTAAGCCCTTCGTCATCCCCGAACTCGACGCGGAACCTGAGTGGGACGCAGGACAGGCAGCGGCAGACGCCCGCATTGACGCTTCGTCAACCGATGAGGGCTATGGCACTGGGCAAAAAGGAGGGGACAGGCCATGAAGCTATGGATGATCGTCCTGATGGCGGGCGCGTTGTGGGGGCTCAACCTCCTGTATGACGTCGCTACGGGCCGCTCGGGTGGCAGCGTGGAGGATGTCGGTGCCCTGTGCCGCGAACGGATGCTGGAGGCAGGGCAGGCACCCGCCGATAGCGATGCCATGTGCAACTGCCTGGAACGACGGGTGACGGATTGGCACGAGGCCAATCCGGGAGGCGACTACTCGCGCGATGTGCATGAGCGCATCGTGATGCAATGCGCGCAATGGGGCTGAGCTAGCTCTCCAGCAGCTCCAGCTCGACGCTGGCATGGCCGGCGCTGACCATGCCGATCTGCTCTGCCGCGCCGCGCGACAGGTCGATCGTGCGGCCACGGATGAACGGCCCGCGATCGTTGATGCGCACCACCACGGACTGGCCGTTGCGCGTGTTGGTCACGCGCACCATGGAACCGAAGGGTAGGGTGCGATGCGCGGCGGTCATGGCATGCATGTCGAACCGCTCGCCATTGGCCGTGGGGCGGCCATGGAAGCGCCGCCCGTAGTAGCTGGCCATCCCGCGGCCGAGTTGCGACGCTTCGGGCTCAGCTGGCTCGATCGTGGTGATGTCGACAGCGTGGTCGGGCAGCTCTGGTTCGACAGGCTCGTCGATGATTTCGAAAGCGGCGTCGAAATCGGCGTCAGCCTCTGCGGTTGCTTCGGCAGTTGCGGCTTCCGGAGAGAGTTGCGCAGCATCCTGCGCGCGGCCGGATGCCGTCGTGCCCAACAGCGCAAGCGCCAGCACCGGCGTCAGCCAGCGAATGCCGGCGCGAGAGGGAATGGTCCCGTCCATGGCGGCTGCCAATAGCGCCAATCCGCGCAGATTGCCACTTTCGCGCCACAATTCAGACGCCAGAACAGGCCGGACTGGCGAGAGTCGAAGCAAAATCGCGATGAACCGAAAGCGGTAATGGCTGTCCTACAGCCTCGGTAAGGCGGCATCCGTCGCTGGCGTCGGCAAGGGAAACTCGGATGTTCCGCGGCATTGGCAATTGGCACGGCGCGGATCCGGAACGGCAAACAGAAATGGGGCCGGTATCGCTACCGACCCCACTCTCACCGGCGGTGGGTTTCCCGAAGAAAACGCTTATCGCCCGGCGTGTCTCCAGATGGCCGCGCCCGAAGGCGGTTGGTCATCCGGATATGTCGCCCGGCGCTCGCGCCGGTGCCGGATTGGTGCCCTGTCAGGTCGCGCCATCCGAGGATGTCGCGTCTCGACTGGCTTTCCAGTCCGCAGCCGATGCCGGTTTTCCGATGTCTCCAGCGGCTCCACTTGGCACGGGGCCAGCTTTGCCTCGACAGCGAAGTCCATCGCTTCGGCCATCCGATGACAGGCCTTTCGGTTTCACCGGACCGGCAATCCATCGCCACGAGGGCTCCATCATGCCGTTCCTCCACCGCGAGACTTTGTCATCGCGTCGAGTGCGTTTCGGTTTCCGTTTCCCTGTCTCGGCAGGCGATCCAGAGAAGCGATCCGTTTTCGCTCTCGATGAATTGAAGATGTGGGGATTCGCCGATTCGGGCAAGGGCGCCAGCGTCGACTTATCCACTTTCGGCCAAAACGCCAGTGGACAAGGGTGGATAAGTCAACGTCTCGGCGTTTCGGCTGAAACTATCCCCGGTTTTCTCGCAATCGCAGCAGAAATATCGCGCGAATGCTGCGCTGCACAGGCGGAAATCCGACGCCTTTCAGTCGCGGTCCCGTTGCGCCAACAACCGCAGCCGCAGGGCATTCAGCTTGATGAAGCCTGCCGCATCGGCTTGGTCGTAAGCACCGGCATCGTCCTCGAAGGTCACATGCGCTTCGGAATAGAGCGAATTGAGCGACTTGCGACCCACCAGGTGCACGCCGCCCTTGTACAGCTTCAGGCGCACCGTGCCGCTCACCTTCTGTTGGCTGAGGTCGATAGCGGCCTGCAGCATCTCCCGCTCCGGCGAGAACCAGAAGCCATTGTAAATCAGCTCGGCATAGCGCGGCATCAGCTCGTCCTTCAGATGCGCCGCGCCGCGATCCAGCGTGATCTGCTCGATGCCGCGATGGGCGACAGCGTAGATCTCACCGCCCGGTGTCTCGTACATGCCGCGGCTCTTCATGCCGACGAAGCGATTCTCGACGAGGTCGAGCCGGCCGATGCCGTGCTTGCGGCCCAGTTCGTTCAGCGCGGTCAGCAGCGTGGCGGGGCTCATCTCCTCGCCATTCAGCGATACGCCATCGCCGCGCTCGAAGCCGATCTCGACATATTCGGGCGTATCGGGCGCATCTTCTGGATTGACGGTGCGCGAGTAAACGTAATCGGGCGTCTCTTCCCACGGGTCTTCCAGCACCTTGCCCTCGGACGAGGTGTGCAGCAGGTTCGCATCGGTGGAGAAGGGCGCTTCCCCGCGCTTGTCCTTCGGCACGGCGATCTGGTGCGCTTCCGCCCATGCGATCAGCGCCGTGCGGCTGGTGAGATCCCATTCGCGCCACGGGGCGATGACCTTGATATCGGGATCGAGCGCATAGGCGCTGAGTTCGAAGCGGACCTGGTCATTGCCTTTGCCGGTGGCGCCGTGGGCAATCGCATCGGCCCCCGTTTCATGCGCGATCTCGACAAGGCGTTTGGAGATGAGCGGGCGGGCGATGCTGGTGCCCAGCAGGTAATCGCCTTCGTAACGGGCATTGGCGCGCATCATCGGGAAGACGAAATCGCGCACGAATTCCTCGCGCAGGTCTTCGATGTAGATGTGCTTGTCTGGGATGCCCATCGCCCGCGCCTTCTCACGCGCCGGCTCTATCTCCTCGCCCTGGCCGAGATCGGCTGTGAAGGTAACAACCTCCAGCCCGCGCTCGCTCTCCAGCCATTTGGCGATCACGCTGGTATCGAGGCCGCCCGAATAGGCGAGGACTACACGTTTGATATCGGACATGGGCGCTTCCTGCTTCGTCGTTGCGCCGCGGCGGTTAGCAGCGCGTCGACAGGGCCGCAATCAAATGGGCTTAAGGCTGGCAATAGCTGCTGTTTCTAGGATTGCATCGACGAAGCCATGCGGATCGTCTTCCTGGATGAAGTGATGCCCGTTCAGCGTGCGATGCGCGCCTTTGGCAGCACCGGGTACGCGCGCCTTGAATTGCTTGTCGCCCCCACGGGTGATCGGATCGCGGTTGGAGAAGGCGCAGGTGAAGGGCTTGTCGAACGCCTCGAGCGAGGACCATGCAGCCTTCTGGTCCGGTACGGCGACATCATCGCCGAAGGGCACAAGGGCAGGAAACATCCGCGCGGCGGCCTTGCTGGCGCGGCTTGGGAACGGCGCATCGTAGGCGGCGACTTCGGCATCGGTCAGCGCGCGGCTGGTCGCTTTTTGCAGAATGCCGCCGATGGGGAAGAAGGGGCTCCATCGGGCGAAGCGACGCCACGCCGTGAAAGCCTTGGGCGGCTCGCCGCCCTCAGGCAAGCCGCCGTTGGAGAGGACGACGCTGGCGAAGCGATCCGGCATCGCGGCGACCAGCCTCAGACCGATCAACGAGCCCCAATCCTGACAGGCAAGCAGCACATCGCGCAAATCCAGCGCTTCCATCCATTCGCGCATCCATGCGACATGGCCGGCATAGGAAAACGCCGCCTTGCGCGTCGGCTTGTCAGAGCGGCCGAACCCGATCAGGTCGGGCGCGATGACACGGTAGCCAGCCTCTACCACCGGCGGGATCATGTGACGGTAGAGATAGCACCAGCTCGGCTCGCCATGCATCATCAGCACGATTGGCGCGCCCCGGTCACCCTCGTCGAGGTAGTGCAGCCGCAGCCCGTCGCCGAGTTCGTGGTACTGCGGCTGGAAGGGAAAGTCGGGCAAATCGGTAAACCGCTCGTCCGGCGTGCGGATGATCTTTCCGAGGGTCATGGCGCTGGTCTCCTTTCGGCAGGCGGCGTCGAAACGTCGCGCAGCAGGCTGGGCACATACAACATCAATCCGCCCGCGCGCAGCAGATAGCTGGTGAGCATGGCGAGCCAGACGCCGAGATTGCCGCTCGGACGCAGCAGCAGGTCGAGCGCGATGTACAGCATCGTTGCGGCCACTGCGGCATTGCGCAGCGCCTTGCCGCGCGTTGCGCCGATGAAGATGCCGTCCAGCATCCAGCTGGGCATGCCGATCAACGGGACGAGCGCGACGAAGGGAAGGTAAGTGCGGGCGATATCGCGCACTGCCTGGTCGGTCGTCAGCAGGTCGATGATCGTACTGCCCGCGAGGAAGAACGCGAGCGCCATGGCTGCGCTGCTGACGAGCGAGAACTCTCCCGTCAGGCGGATGGATCGCAGGAATTGCTCGCGCGAGGATTGGCCCATGGCGTGGCCCACCCGCTCCTCCGCCGTAAAGGCGAAAGCATCGAGGATGAAGGCGGCGAAGGTCACGAATTGCAACAGCACGTGGTTGGCGGCCAGCGTCTCCGCGCCCAGCCGCGCACCGGCATTGGCGAACCAGACGAAGGAGATCAGCAGGGCGACCGTGCGGATCATGATGTCGCGATTGACGGCAAACAGCCGGGCGAGCCTTGCCCGGTCGGTCAACAGAGCGCGAGGTGTTCGGGAGATCATGGCGGGCAGCCCGACGCCTGCTACGTGGCCGACCAGCAGCAGCCCTATGACGAGGGCGATCGCCTCTGCGCTGGCCGTGCCGATACCGACCCCGAATGCGCCAAGGCCCAGACCCCACACGAACCAGATATCGAGCGCGATATTGGCAAGGTTCATGGTGATCTGCAGCGTGAGCGCATGTCGCGTCTTGCCGAGCCCGAGCAGCCAACCGGTAATGGCATAGACTGCCAGCGCGGCAGGCGCGCCGTAGAAGCGGCCCTGCATGTAGCCTGCCGCTTCGGTGTCCACCTGCGCTTCGGCAGACATGATGGCGAGGGTGGCTTCGCGTAGAGGCCAGCTGAGCGCCAGCAGGATCATGCCGAGTACCGCGCCGAGCGCCAGCGCGCGCAGGAGCAGCGCTTCGACCTCGCGCTTGTCGTCAGAGCCTGCCGCCTGCGCGGTGAGGCCGGTCATCCCCATGCGCAGGAAGCCGAATGTCCAGAAGATCAGACCGATGATCGTCGCGCCCAGCGCCACGCCCGCGAGCGCTACAGCGTCGCCGGTCCGCCCGATGACTGCGGTGTCGACAATGCCGACCAACGGGATCGACGCCTGCCCCAGCATGATCGGCCAAGCCTGCGCGAACACCGCGCGGCGGGTGAGGGGGCCATAAGTTGCCATCTTATGAAGCGACGGCGACCGTTATCCAATATGCGATGCCAGCTACGACGAGCGTAGAAGCTATGTAGGTCGCAAGGGTCAGCGGGAAGGTCACTAGATCGCCGCGAGCGTTTGCCTCGATGACTCTCGAATAATGGGGGCCGTTGGAGACGCCAAATGATCCCGCAAAGAAGGCCGGTATCAAAACCCACCAAAATGAGAAATACCCAAGGCCAGCGGCAATCGCCGCGGCAATCGTAGCAAGTTGGGTTAGGCAGCCTAGCATTTATTACTTCGCCGCTTCCTTCAGCGCCGGGTCGAGGTGCCATTGCGGCGGTTCTTCGAGGCCGCGCAGGCGTTCGCTTTCATGGTGCATGAATTCGCGCGTCATCGGGATGGCGGCGCGGTCTTTTACATAGACCAGCTGCCAGTTGACCATGTTACCATTGCGGAAGCTCTGCTCCGCGCCGGCGAGGTAGAACAGCCACATGCGGTAGAACACCTCGTCATACATCTCGACGATCTCGTACTTGTGCATCACGGTGCGATTGTACCATTCCTCCAGCGTGTGGCTGTAATGGAAGCGCATCGCCTCTACATCCATCACCTGCCAGCCAAACTTTTCGCTCTGCGTCACCAGTTCTGAGAGGGCGGGGATATAGCCGCCGGGGAAGATGTATTTGCGCGTCCACGCATCGGTGAACCCGGGAGGTCCGGCGCGCCCGCAGCAATGGCTGAACATCACGCCGTCCGCTTTGAGCAGCCGGTGCGTATGCTCGAAGAAATGGGGGTAATGCGGCGTGCCGACATGTTCCAGCAGGCCGACGCTGGTGATGCGGTCGAACTTGCCCTGCACGTCGCGGTAATCCATCAGCGCGAACTTCACCTTGTCGGAAACGCCCGCCTCTGCCGCGCGCTCCTTGCAGAAGGCGATCTGGTCTGGTGCCAGCGCCACGCCCAGCACTTCGCAGCCATAGGTGCGGTGCAGATACATGGCGAGCCCGCCCCAGCCGCAGCCGATATCGAGGATGCGCATGTTCGGCCCGGTTTCGGGTGTGATGTTTAGCTTGGCAGCGATGTGCGCTTTTTTATCGAGCTGCGCTTTCTCCAGGCTGTTATCCGTGTCGCGGTAATAGGCCATTGTGTATTGCCGATCCTCGTCGAGGAACAGCTCATACAGGCGGCGCGTGAGGTTGTAGGTGTGCTCTGCATTCTTGCGCGCCTTGCCCTTCAGGTTCACGCTATCGATCCTGGCGATGGACTTCTGCACTGCGGTACGGATCGCACCCTTGGGTTTGAGCGGTGCGTCACCCAGCGTTTTCGCGTTCTCGGTCACGAACAGGATCATGTCGCGGATATCATGCGGCTCTTCCACGACCAGCCAGCCCCACATGAAGGCTTCGCCCGCGCCGCATTGCGGGTAGCGGGCGATGTGGTTGGCGGCCTTTCGGTCGGTGAGGCGGACCCGGATCGGCCCCTTATCCATGCCGTGGACGCCTTCTTCGACGCCCGGTCCGTATTCGTATTCTTTGCCGTCATGGTCGATGATGACCATCCGCCCGCGCTTGATTGCCTTGGAAAGGAATTTGTCCAGCAGCCACATAGATTTGCGTCCCCTCGGGTGTTTTCGCGTTTGTGCTGCGGTTTGCGGGCGGTTTGGCGGTGAGTCAATTCCGCGCTATGGCTTGAGCACCATGAGCGCCAACAAGACCACGCCGACGGACGCCAGCCCGCAAGACTTCATCGACACTGTCGAGCCCGAAGCCAAGCGCGCGGATGCGAAGGTTCTCGATGCCATGTTCCGCCGCGTGACGGGCGAGGAGCCGCGCATGTGGGGACCGAGCATGATCGGCTATGGCCAGTATCACTACAAGTATGACAGCGGCCGCGAAGGCGACTGGATGCGCACCGGTTTCAGCCCCCGCAAGGCGAAACACTCGCTCTACCTGATGGGTGGCTATTGCGACGATGCGACCGGCGAGAAGAACGATGCATTGCTGGCGAAGCTGGGCAAGCATTCGCGCGGTAAAAGCTGCCTCTACATCAACAAACTGGCCGACGTTGATTTGGACGTTCTGGAAGAGCTGGTGCGCACCAACTGGCAATCGATGAACCGGGTGTATCCGCCGGAAGGCTGATCAGATCCCCGCATACCATTGGTAGCCGGAACGATCTTCCCAGTAGCCACCTTCGCCGCCCGCGATATCCCGATAATCGGCCACCAATTCTATACCGGTCAGGTATTTGGCGTGCTTGTACCCCAACTGCCGTTCGATGCGCAGGCGAAGCGGCGCGCCATTGCGTACGGGCAGCGGTTCACCATTGAGTTCATGCGCGATGATGGTCTGCGGATGATACGCATCATCCATGTCGCAGCTCTCGTAATAGTCCTGTCCGTTGAGATTGTCGGCGCAGCGGAAGATGACGTAATTCGCGCCCTTCCGCACACCGGCAGCGTCCAGGATGTCGGACAGCTGCGGTCCGGTCCACTCGCCGATCGCGCTCCAGCCTTCCACGCAATCGTGCCGGGTGATCTGGGTGCGCTGGGGCAGGGCGCGTAGCTGGTCCATCGAAAGCGACAATTCGTTGTCGACCATGCCGGTAACCGTGAATTGCCAATTGGCGAACCCCTCCGCCTCGGCGGAGCGATAGGCATCGGTGTCGACATCCTGGCTGCCATTGCCGCGGAAGAATGGCGAGATATCGGCGCGGTTATATTCAGGCGCCATCGGAATGCGCCCGAAAGCGAGGCCGCGATGCAGCCCGCGGTGCCAGCTTTGCGCGCCGTCCACGATCTTGCCGAACCATCGCGAGTTGCCGATCTCGTTGCAGCCGGCGAGGAATGCAGCGCCTGCCGCGACGAGGAAATTACGCCTTTGCATTGTCGCCTCCTTCAGCGGCCGCAGGAGAATGCCCTTCAAGCCTGCCGCCCGTAATCATGTCGCGGATCTGACCGATCGGCCCCGCCAGCAGGACCAGCACGATATGCAGCACGAAAAATCCGAAAAGCAGCCAAGAGGCGATGAAATGGAGGCTTCGTGCACTCTGGCGACCGCCGAACAGTTCGGTCACCCATGGGAACACGGCTTCCGCACCCGGGCTCATCACCATGCCGGTGAAGATCATCAACGGCAACAGGATGAGGATGACGCCCGCATAGGCGATCTTCTGGAGGATGTTGTATTTCCCATCGCCGTGCTCGAAGTTCAGGCGGGCATGCTGCTTGATGTCGGTCCAGATGTTCGACAGCTTCCATTCGCGGCGCGAGGCGAAGATGTCGCGCTGCATGTGCCGGTTGATGAGAGCGATCACCATGAAGGCGAGCAAGGTGAAGGCGAAGACAAGGCTGAAGACAACATGCCAATCCCGCGCCTGTGCCAGGCTGTAGAAGTCGGGGATGGTCGCCCATCCGGGGAAGCGCGGCACTTCCAGCCAAGCGTCGGCGGGGGCGAAACCGTCATCGCCCCAATAGAGGCGGCGGTGCGCGTTGGAGATGTTCAACCCGCTCATGAAAAGCACGATCAGGCTGACCGCGTTGATCCAGTGCCATATGCGGGTCGAAAGCGCGTGGCGCTTCGCTGGCCTCGCTGCCCTCTTGCTCATGGCTGATCCCCTTTGCGTTCGAGGTATATCACATCGCGATCTTGGTCGAGAATGTGCTGGCCGCTGTCGACAAAGATGCTCTGGCCGCCGGCGAGCGGACCCTCGGCGAGGAACAGCGCGGCATCCGCCACTTCATCCGGGCAGGTTCGGCGTTCCAGCAAGTTCAGGAGGTGCGAGCGTTCGGCCTCTTCGGCGGTCTGGTCGTGGCTGGGAAGGATGGCACCGGGCGCGAGGGTGTAGACGCGGTCTCCGGTCTCGGTCGCCATCGCCATCATCCGCGCGGCGATATCGGCGGCGGCCTTGCTCATCGTGTAGCTGAAGAAATCGGGATTGAGGTTGGCTAGCTTCTGGTCGGTCACTTGGATCACCCGCCGCCCCGCTTTACTGCGGGCGTTGGCTAGAAAAGTCTGCGCCAAGAGGGCGGGGGAGGCGGCGTTTATCTGCATGGAACGGGCATTCGTGCGCGGATCGAGTGCGGTTACATCGTCGGGCGCAAAGATGGAGGCGGAATTGATGAGGCAGCGCCAGTCATCCAGCCGTCCGGCCAGATCGCGCACCATCGCCGCCCCGGCATCCGGATCGGAAAGATCGCATTGCGCAGTTTCGGCGCTGGGCAGCTCGGCGGCGAGCGCTTCTGCTGCCTCTGCCGAGCGATTATAGTGGATGACGACGTGCCATCCGGCCTCGGCAAAGCGCTGCGAGAAAGCCGCACCTAGCCGCTTGGCGCCGCCTGTAACGAGAACTGCCTTTCCGCTCATGTCTGCACCCTAAGACTATGGACGCGGCTGGCAAGCGTCACTCGGTTTCAGGCACCTTCTCGCGCAAATCCGCCAGCCACACGTCGGCCACCGCATCGCTGGGGGCGCGCCAGTCTCCGCGTGGGGACAGCGCGCCGCCGGCGCTCACTTTCGGACCGTTGGGCATGGCGCTGCGCTTGAACTGGCTGAAAGCGAAGAAGCGCTGCACGAAATTCTCCAGCCATTTGCGAATTTCAGGTAGGCCGTAGGCATTCATATGCTCGTCGGGAAAGGCATGCGGCCACGAACCGGCCTCGCGATCCTTCCACGCATGCCAACACAAGAAAGCAATGTGGCTTGGCGTTTGCCCCCAGCGGATCGTGTGGTGCAGGAAAAAGTCGTTCAGTTCGTAGGGGCCGATAATGCTCTGCGTCGACTGGATATTGCCCGCATCGTCCGCCGGAACGAGTTCGGGGCTGATTTCGGTATCGAGCACCGCATCCAGCGCCTCGTCGCAGGCGGGGTCGAGTTGGTCGGTCCGCTCGGCCCAGCGGATCAGGTACTGGATCAGCGTCTTGGGCACACCGGAATTGACGCTGTAATGGCTCATCTGGTCGCCCACGCCATAGGTGCACCAGCCCAGCGCCAGTTCGGAGAGGTCGCCCGTGCCGATCACGAAACCATCGTGATGGCCCGCAAGGCGGAAGAGGTAATCGGTGCGTAGGCCCGCCTGCACGTTCTCGAATGTCACGTCGTAATGCGGCTCGCCGTCGGCGAAGGGATGGCCCATATCCTGCAGCATCTGCCGCGCGGCGGGCTTGATGTCGATCTCCTCCGCAGTGACTTTGAACGCTTTCATCAGCTTCCACGCATTGGACTTGGTATCGTCCGAGGTAGCGAAGCCCGGCATGGTGTAGGCGCGGATGGTGGAGCGGGGCAGGTCGAGCCGGTCACAAGCTTTTGCCGCCACGATCAAGGCATGGGTCGAATCCAGCCCGCCGGAAATGCCGATCACAAGCGACTTCGCGCCCGTTGCCTTTATACGGCGCATCAGCGCGTCGACCTGAATGTTGAACGCCTCGTAGCAATCCTCGTCCAGCTTGTCGGCGCGGTTCGGTACGAAGGGGAAGCGGCGGATGGGGCGGCGTAGCCCGATATCGCCTGCCGTATAGTGATGCTCGAAGCCGATCGTGCGGAATGTGTCTTCCGGCCGCCCGGCATCCTCCGCTGCATCGTTGAAAGTCTGCATCCGCATACGCTCGTTGAGGATGCGGCGCGTATCGATATCGGTCACGCACAATTCGGGCTCGAGGTCGAAGCGCACGCTTTCAATTAACAGGTCGCCCAGTTCGTAAACCATGCCCTGGCCATCCCAGCTGAGATCGGTGGTGCTCTCGCCAAAGCCACTGGCGGAATAGGCGTAGGCGCAGACCGACCGGCTGGATGTCGCGCGGCTGAGCAGATGCCGCTCATCCGATTTGCCGATAGTGATATTGCTGGCGGAAAGGTTGAGGATTATCGTCGCACCGGCAAGCGCCGCCATGGTCGAAGGCTGGGTCGGGCTCCAGAAGTCCTCGCAAATCTCGATACCGAAGGTGAAGCCGGGCGGATTGGTGGCGGAGAAGATCAGGTCCGTACCGAACGGGATTTCCGCGCCGTTCACGGGCAGCCAGAGATCCTGGCAATTATTGCCGCGGGCGAACCAGCGCTTTTCGTAGAATTCGCGGTAATTGGGAAGGTAGCTCTTGGGCACGGCGCCAAGCACTTCGCCATGGGCGATCACCACGGCGCAATTGTAGATGCGCCCGTTGCGGCGGAGCGGCGCTCCGATGACGAGCACAGGATCGAGCATTTCGGTGCCTTGCCGGATCACCTCGATCTGCGCCTCGACAGCATCGAGCAAGGCGGCCTGAATGTGCAGGTCGTCGATCGCGTAGGATGACAGGCATAATTCCGGGTAAAGCAGCAGGTCGACATTCGCCTCATGCGCCATCTCCGCCTGCTCGATAATGCCCCTTGCATTGTAGGCCACATCGGCGGTGCGGGTGGTCGGCGTGCTGGTCGCGACCCGCACGAAGCCGTGGCTGTGCATGTCAAAAAAGTCGTATTCGGCTGCGCTCATATCGGATGGGCTTTCGGCAGGTTCGAGGAAATCGGCAGGCTGGCAGATGCCAAGGTCGGAAAGGCGTTTCTGGGTGGCGGCGCGGGGCACCTTGCCCTTGGCTTCCCAGCCATAGACCGTCCGGCTGGGCCACGGTTCCGGCTTGCCATATTGCGCGCCGAACTCCGCAGCGCTCAGCGGCGGATCATGCGCCTCTCGCCATTTGCGGATTTTCTGCCCGGCCCGATGCATACACAACCGGTATCCTGAAAGGATACGCTGTGCAATGCGCGCAAAGAAAAAGCGCCGCCGCTTAGTATGAGCGACGGCGCTTCGAAACCTTAGCTGACGTCAGCGATTACCGGCAACGGGCAGAGCCGCGGTCGATCTCGCGGCCCAAGACGGCGCCTAGCGCAGCGCCGAGGAGTGTGCCGACCGTACGGTCACCACGAGTGTCGATGGCCCGACCTACCAGCGCGCCGCCGGCGGCGCCGATAATCAGGCCCGTAGTGCCATTGCCGCGCTCGCAATAATAGCGACCGTCACGGCCCTGCCACACGCGATCTCCGCGATGCACACGGCGCGGTTCGATATATCGGCCATACCGGTCATATTCGCGATAGCGACGGTCGCCGCGGCGATACCGGCGATCATCGTCGTCCCAGTCATCGAAATGATACTCGCTCATTTCGTAGGGCACTGCCGACATGGGCATATCCAGCGCCATGGCAGGAGCGGCAGGGAGCGCCAGGGTGCTGGCGGCGGCGAGGGCAAGCATTGTCTTTTTCATCGCTATGAACCTTTCGAGTCGAGTACCGGCTGGGTCGGTTCACGCAACATTGTTCAGCTTCGCCCAACCTCAGATGAACGGCGGGTTGTAATCGACTCAAAGGGACGAGCCGTTATCTTGCTGCGACAAAGCGCATGTTGCGGTTTCATCACGCTCTTGCGCTTTGACGGATCGCAGGGCGAACATCGCTTTGCGATCACTGCCTTATGTGCTCCAGTGTCGGAGAGAGATCGAACAGGAGGGACGTAGATGAAGAGACTTGTTACAGCCGTCGTGAGCGCCGCATTGCTGGCGAGTCCGGCCGCGGCTCAGGATATTACCGGCTTCGACAATGAGGCATCGCGCGACATGCGGGCCATGGTCGGCGTTACCATTCCATTGGGCGGACGCACCCAGCACGGCGAAAGCGAGCCGCGCTTCGATTTGCGGTTCGAAACCGGTGAAAGCGATTGGCACAGCCGCGCGCAGGCGCAGGCCAATCCGCTGCTCGATCATCGCCAAGAACTCCGGCAGGGCACCATCTCGCTGACCTTCGAGGACAATCCCCGTTTCCTGATCAACGGCACCAGCCTCGTGCCCCAGTCAACCGTGCTCGCAAGCCAGGATGAACCGCTCGGTTCGGGTGACGGCCCCAATGGCGGCGATGAACCGAATGAGCCCGATGCTGTCGATCACATCGCCCGCGGTGCCTTGTTCGCAGGCGTGGCCGTGGCCACCGGCGTGGCCGCCATCGTTGCCGCTTTCGCACTTTCGGATAACGACGAAAACTAGGCGCTTTCGGCTGCTTCCGCCGCCTCGCGGTCCAGCTGGGCGCGGCTTTTCTTTTCGGCGGCCGTTTTCAGCTGGCCGCATGCCGCGTCGATATCGCGGCCGCGCGGGGTGCGCACCGGCGCGCTGATGCCGCCTTCGAACACGATGTCGGAAAACGCTTTGATCCGCTCCGGCGTCGAGCATTCGTAAGCCGCACCCGGCCACGGGTTGAACGGGATCAGATTTACCTTGGCGGGCAGTTTGTAGGCCTTCAGCAGGCGGACGAGTTCGCGCGCGTGTTCATCGCTGTCGTTCTTGTCCTTCAGCATCACGTATTCGAAAGTGATCCGCCGCGCATTGCTGGCACCGGGATAATCGGCACAGGCCTGCAGCAATTCCTCGATGCCGTACTTTTTGTTGATCGGCACGATTTCGTCGCGGATGTCCTTGGTGACGGCGTGCAGCGATACGGCAAGGTTCACGCCGATCTCCTCGCCGCAGCGCTCCATGGCCGGGACCACGCCGCTGGTGGAAAGTGTGATACGGCGCTTGGAGAGCGCCAGTCCGTCGCCATCCATCACCAACTGCAGCGCATCGCGGACATTGTCGAAGTTGTAGAGCGGTTCGCCCATGCCCATCATCACGATGTTGGTCAGCAGGCGGCCATCGGCGGTATATTCCGCCTCGCTCTCTTCCTCGGCGAAATCCATCTTGCCTTTCGGCCATTCGCCCAGCGCATCGCGCGCCAGCATGACCTGGCCGACTATTTCGCCCGGGGTGAGGTTGCGCACAAGGCGCATGGTGCCGGTGTGGCAGAAGCGGCAATTGAGCGTGCAGCCGACCTGGCTGGATACGCACAGCGTGCCGCGATCGGCATCGGGGATGAAGACCATCTCGAAATCATGGCCGTCCGCCGTGCGCAGCAGCCATTTGCGTGTGCCGTCAGTGCTGTGCTGCGCTTCGACCACGTCGGGCCGACCGATCACGAACCGCTCTGCCAGCCACGGTCGCATGGTCTTGGCGATATCGGTCATCGCCTCGAAATCCGTCACGCCCCGATGATAGAGCCAGTGAAACACCTGCTTCGCACGCAGCTTGGCCTGACGATTGTCGAGGCCGGCACCTTCGAACAGGGTCGCGATATCCTTCTTGGGTAGGCCGATCAGGTCCACGCGCCCATCCTCGCGCGGCGTGATGTCACGCGCGACGGGAACCGGGTCTACCTGCCCGGGAATGCTCATCAGTGTCGTATCGGCCATGGGAGGCGCGCATATAGGGCGCAAATGGCGCTTTGCCTAGCGTTGCCGTGCGCAGCCTACGCTCGCGGCATCCATGGCAGTGGCCGCGCCTTGCAGGCTGTAGCGATCGGTAAAGCGGTTTCCGCGATTGTCCGTGGCGGAGATGCTCATCCTACTGCCTGCCCTGAAGGCTGCGACGATGGCGGCATCATCCTGCGGGCCTGTCGCCCATGCATCATTGCCGCCGCCCGTCAGATCGAAGCGCTGCCCGCCAATGGCGAGGCGCAGGCGCGGGTTGGAGGACAGGTTGCGGCTGAGATTGAAATGCACCTGTCCGCGCACCTGCCGATCCGGCCATGTGCCTACCGTTGCGAACGGCTGGTGATCGCGGCGGCTTTGCGAGGGCTGCGCGGCGGCAATCGCATAGCACCGCGGCACTTGGGAATCGCGAAATGCGCCCCAGTCGCCGAACACGCCAAGGCTGTCGCGAATGTTGGTCGGCGCCGCAGCGGTGGCGAGAATGGCCGTCGCGGCGAGGAGGGAAAAAGCATGCATCGCGGCCCTGATAATCCCCCCATCGCGCGCCGTCAAAATCGGACGCGATCCGTCCGGTTTTTCTGGCGTTTCAAGCGGATTTATGCCATATAAATGGCAACGGAGGGGACCCCGAAAACTGAGGACCCATAAGAGAGGACGCCAGCGGCGCAAGCCGGTTGGTGCGCGATGGAATGAGCCTGCTTGCCGACTATAATTTGCCCTTTGTGATAGCCATGGGCCTGATGGTCCTTGCGCTGGTCTTGCAGCTGGTTGGCCTCGGCGATTTCGATGTCGGCGGCGATGTCGATGTCGATGCCGGTTTGGAAGTCGGGGATGCGACCTCCACCGGTATCGGCGGCGCGCTGCTCACCCTGCTGGGGCTGGGCAAGGTGCCGCTGATGGTGTGGCTGATGGTCTTCCTGCTGCTCTTTACCGTGATCGGAATGAGCATCCAGGCGCTGACCGGAGACCTGATCGGCGGCCCGCTCTATCCATGGCTGGCGGCACTGTTTGCAGGAGGCGCGAGCCTTCCCGCGACGGCCATTGCAACCCGCCCGCTGGCGCGACTGATGCCGCAGGACGAAACCACTGCCGTCGGGCTGGACAGCCTTGTCGGGCGGCGCGGCAAGGTCTCCACCGGCAAGGCGCTGCGCGGCTCGCCCGCCCGCACCACGGTGCGCGACCGCCACGGCCATGCCCACCACGTCATGCTGGAGCCGCACGAGGATGCCAGCGAAATCCACGAAGGCGACGAGGTCCTGCTCGTTCGCCGCGAGGGACAGACATTCTTCGGGGTGCCCTTGGCAGAGCGCAAGCTCGCACCCTGACAACAGTTCAACAATAAGGAGAGAATATGGAAAGCTTTATGGATGCAGGCCTTGTCGGCATAGTCGGGGTGATTGTCGCCTTTCTGGCGGTCATCATCTTCCTCACCAAGCTCTATCGCCGGGCCTCGAAAGAGATCGCCTTCGTGCGGACGGGCGTCGGCGGCGAGAAGGTCGTGATGAACGGGGGCGCGCTCGTCTTCCCGATCTTCCACGAAACCATGCCCGTCAACATGAACACGCTGGTGCTGAGCGTCGTGCGCCGCGATGGCGAGGCGCTGATCACGCTCGACCGGCTGCGGATCGACGTGAAGGCGGAGTTCTACGTTCGCGTGAAGCCCGATAGCGATGCCATCGCCATGGCCGCGCAGACGCTGGGCCAGCGCACCATGCAGCCCGAAATGCTGAAGGATCTTGTCGAAGGCAAGTTCGTCGATGCGCTGCGCTCCGTCGCAGCGGGCATGACCATGAACGAGTTGCACGAACAGCGTGCGGACTTCGTGCAGAAGGTGCAGCAGGTGTCGTCCAACGATCTGGCCATGAACGGCCTGGAGCTGGAGTCGGTCTCGTTGACCGGTCTCGATCAGACGAGCATCGAGCATTTCAACGCTAATAACGCCTTCGACGCCGAAGGTCTTACGAAGCTGACCGAACAGATCGAAGCGCGCAAGAAGCTGCGCAACGATATCGAGCAGGACACGCGCGTGCAGATGGAGGCCAAGAACCTCGAGGCCGACGCCCGGAGTTTCGAGATCAGTCGCGACACCGAATATGCGCGCCTCTCGCAGGAGCGCGAAGTCGAGGTGCGGCGTGCGGCGCAAAGCTCCGAGATCGCTCGCGAGCAGGCAGAGCGCCAGCGCGAAGCCGATGCCGCGCGGATCGAAGCCAAGAAGCTGGTCGACGCGCAGCAGATCGAGGCCGACCGGCTGGTGGAAGAAGCCCGCATCGACCAGGTGCGCGCGCTGGAAATCGCCCGGCAGGAACAGCAGATCGCCGTGCAGAACAAGTCGCGCGAGGAAAGCCAGGCCAAGGCAGAGGCTGACGCGGCCCGTGCCAAGGCTGTCGCTGCCGAAGAACAGGTCGCCACGGCCCGTGAAAGCGAGATTGCCGAGCGCCAGAAGAAGATCGAACTGATCGAGGCAGCCAAGCAGGCAGAGCGCGAAGCCATCGGCATCAAGGTCGAAGCCGAAGCGGAACGCGATGCTGCGGCCAACCGCGCCGAAGCCCTGCGCCGCGAGGCCGAGGGTGAAGCCGAAGCCGAGAAGCTGCGGGCAGAAGCTGCGCGCGTTCGCTTCGAGGTCGAAGCTGCTGGCCAGCAGGCCATCAACGAGGCTGCGAACATCCTCTCGATGGACCAGATCAGCCTGCAGACCAAGTTGGCCCTGCTGAAGGTGCTGCCGGAAGTGATCCGCGAAAGCGCGAAGCCCATGGAAGCCATCGACTCGATCAAGATCGTGCAGGTGGACGGGCTGACCCAGCGCGGCGGTTCGGGCGGCTCCGCCAACGGCGCGGCCAGCGTCGGCGGCGGATCGGGCAATCTCGCCAACGATGCGGTATCGGCAGCTCTCGCCTACCGCGCGCAGGCTCCGGTGCTCGACGGCCTGATGAAAGAGCTGGGCCTCGATGGCTCCTCGCTCGGCAAACTGGCCGAAGGCGCTGCCAAGCTCAACGGCAATGGCGAGGCGGGCGGAGACGACACCATCGTCGACCTGCTGAGCGACATCGCCGAAGCGAGCGACGAGGCAGAGAACCGCGCCAGCGGTGAAGCGGCAGACGATAGCGAGACGCAGCAGGCCGCCGAATAAACGCTTTCAGCGCAATACAGGGGGCGCGGTGGCAACACCGCGCCCCTTTTTTTTTCCTTCAGCCCTCGCGCAGCGCATCGATCGCGTCGATCTCGCGTTGCAAGCGGCGCGCGCCCCATTTGTTGAGCGCGTAGACGCCCACGAAGACCACGATGGGAAAAGCGAAAGCGGGCCAATCGGCAAGCGGCGGGGCCTGCCAATCAGCCATGGGCGTCGCCAGCCACGGCACCGCGAGAAAGGCCAGCATGCCGGGCACTAGCGGCAGCAAATACCACCACAGCACATTGTCGATGGCGTCGCGCTGGCGAACCAGCTCGCGCCGCTGGTATTCCAGGACGGAGACCGCGCCGCCATCGCTGGCAGGCGTGAGCGGCGCACCGCGGCGATGCAATTGCCATAGGACTGTCGCAATCCCTGCCAGAAGGAGAGCAGCGGCAGCCTTCATCACGGCTAGCGGGATCAATGCGATGATCGCGATGCAGCCCGCTGCCACCAGTGCTCCGGCGGCATATTCGATAGCATTGCGCCATTTGATCTGGCGCCGAAATTCATCGGCGCGTCGACGCAGTTCTGCGATGGGGGGCAGGGCGCTTTCGGGTGCGTTGGCCTGCCAGCTGGCGCGAGCGAAATCTTGCGGTGTCATCGGTCAATGTCCTCTGGCTGGAAGGCCTCGGCAAGCAGCGCCTTGAGGCGGTGAATACGGGTGGCGACCGCGCCGGATGAAAGCCCGGTCACGTCACCGATTTCGGCGGCGGACAGGTCCTCCAAATAGAGCAGCATCACTTGGCGGTCGGCGGGCTTGAGGCGGTGGATGGTCGCCATCAGGCGGCGCGTTACCTGGTTCTCGCCGACCTCGGCTTCGGGGTTGTCGGGTGCGGCCAGCGCGTCGATTTCGTCCAGACCGGATTGTGCCTGCGACGGCTTTGACCGCATGGCTTTCTGGATATGGCTGACACCGACATTATGGCCGATGCGGTAGACCCAGCTGCGCAAGCTGCATTGGCCTTCGAAATAGGCAAAGCTGCGCCACAATTCGGTGTGGATGTCCTGCACCAGGTCACGCGCGAGGTCGGGATCGGCTTCATAGCCGCGCGCCAGGCGGGCTATGGCATCGCCGAACTGTGCGGCGGCATCGCGATAGGCGTCGTCCTGCGATCCGGCGGATGCGCTGTCTTTCGCTTGGGTCATACCGGGATAGTCCGCCCCTCACCGGCTTTCTTACAGGCTTTGCGAGATTTTTCTCAATCGCCCGGATAGGTGATCGCCAGCACTTCCCACTCCTTCACGCCGGCTGGCAGGCGAACGGTGCGCAAATCGCCCACTTCCGCACCGCGCAAGGCGCGCGCAATCGGGCTGGACCAGCCGACACGACCTTCGCCCGCGTCCTGCTCGTTATCACCGACAATGATGAGGGTGCGCTCGTCATCGTCCTCGTCGGCAATGGTGACGGTCGCGCCGAAGAACACGCGCGCCTTGTCCGGCTGCTGCGCCGGGTCAACGACCTTGGCGAATTTCATCACCTTGGCGAGGTAGGCCAGCTCGCGGTCGATCTCGCGCATGCGCTTGCGACCGTAGAGGTAATCGCCGTTCTCGCTGCGGTCGCCATTGCCCGCCGCCCAGCTGACGATCTCGACGATTTCCGGGCGTTCGGTGCCAAGCAGGTGGTCGTAGCGCGCTTTCAATGCGGCAAGGCCGGCAGGCGTGATCGGGTTATTGTTGTCGGCTAAGGGCATCGCCGCTCTATCGCGCGATCAGCACATCCTGATCAAGCGGTTCGTCCCAGTCGATGCGCGTATCGGTGACCTGCTCCCGGTATTCGCCATCCTCATAGACATGGAGAGCGTGATAATGCGTTGCCGCGTCGTAACGCTCGACAGTCAGCAGGATCTGCCATCCATTTCGGCTTTCGGGCGAGAGGCGAACGGGGCCTTGCGTGGTCGGGCTGCGACCGATCTCCTGAAAGCCGTCCGGTGTGCGCTGGAGCACGAGCATGGTGCAACCGCCGGTGCCGCATCGACCCGGCTCAGTCAGCAAAACCACATGTTCATCCGATCCGTCGCCATTCAGATCGACGGCGGCGGATTCGAACGTCGTGACATCGTAGTTTGCCGCGACAAACGCCTGCAGCGGGGCGCTGTCGTCAGCCGGAACGGCGGATGCGCAGGCAGCGAGGATTGCCGGAACGAAGGCGGTGGCAGCGACTTTCATGCCGCCGCCATATCATTCCGCCCACTTGCATGCCAATGCCGCGGCCATGGCAGTCTAGCGCAGGAAATCCTCGACATCGCGGCTGCGACCGGCGCGTTCGGGATAAAGGTTCTCATACACCACGGCATTCTCGATCACGCGGTGGACGTAATTCTTCGTCTCGAAGAAGCCGATTTCCTCGATCCAGCGCAGCCAGTCTCCGGTCTGGCGCGGGTCGCCATTTTCGCGCAGCCAGCGGTTCACATTGCCGGGGCCGGCATTGTAGGCGGCGAAAGCCAGCGGGTAGCTGCCATCGTAATAGCGCACCAGCCGCTCGATATGATTGGAGCCGAGGCGCATCGCATATTGCGGATCGTCCATCAGGCGGCTGGCGGAGAAAGGTACGCCCGCGCGACGCGCTTCCTCGCGCGCGGTGGCGGGCATGAACTGCATCAGGCCGCGCGCGCCCGCATGGCTGATGGCGTTTTCGGCAAACTGGCTTTCCTGCCGCGCAATGGCGTGGATCAGCGTCCAGTTCGTGCCCGGCGGGGTGTCGAGCGTGGGATAGCCTATACGGGTAAAGCCGTCATGGCCATCCGCACCTGCAAAATCGGCGAGGTTCACGGCAAGGTCGCGGCGACCGATCTCGCGCGCCAGTTCGCCGACCAGCACGTGGTCTTCTACCGTCTCGGCCTGATCGGCGATGGCGCGGTAAAAGCGGATGCCCGTGCTCCAGGGCGCGTCGCGGGCAACTTCAGCGACGGCGCGCGTGATAGGTTGGTCGATAAAGGCGGCGCGACTGTCGTTGCTGATCGTCACGCTGGGCGTGGCGGGATATTCCGGCACGTCGCGGCCAAGCCGGTCGAGCGCCAGCAGGCCGTAGAAACGGTCGCCATATTGCGCGGCCATATCGTAATGGCGCATGGCCTCGGCAGTATTACCGGCGGCGCGGTAGGCCTCGCCTGCCCAGAAGAAGCCCTTGGACCGGGTTTGCGGCGTGCGGGCGGCGGCGCCGTATTCGTAGAACAGCGGCGCAGCAGCGGCGGCATCGCGCAGGTGCCAGAGCGCATTGGTGCCGCCAGCCCACATGAGCGATGTGTAATCGTCCCGCAGGCGGAAGGGACCGGTAGAGATGTCGTAATCCTCGGCGAAAGACTCAGCGCCGCGCTGGGCGATGCGCACTGTGTTGCGGCGATCGGCAGCGCGGGCGAGCGCCAGCAGTTCGCCCGTCCAGGCTGTCGTATCAAGCGGCTCCGACGACAGCGTCGGCCCGTTGGCAATCATCGCGATAGCGCGGCCGACCTGGCCTTCCTGCCGCAATTCGCGGCTGCGATTGTAAAGATAGCCCGGATCGCTAAGCGCGCCCGCGGCATCTGTCGCCCCGTCGCCGCCCTGCAGGATGGCAAGACGCGCGGCGAAAATTTCGCGCCGGTCGGGCGAAGTGCGCGCCAGCTGGCGGGCGGCAGCATCGCCGTCACGCTGCCAGAGCAGCGCATCCATGCGCGCATCGTGATCGTCCTGTGAGAATTCGCTACCGAAATTGGCCGAGATGCTGGCCTCCGCCGTGGGCGACATCTCGCCGCCGCGCCATGCCTCGAGCGCCCAGCGCTGCGCCTCGGCCCGCTGCGGGCCCATCAGCGCGAGCGCATAATGCGCCTTCGCATAGTTCGTGACCGGATCGACATTTTCGAAGAACTGCAAAAGCAGTTGGGGGTCGGTGAACTCTTCGCGCAGACGCTGCTCGGCGCGCGAACGCAGGGTCGTCTCGTCCGGAAAGCCGGGATTGGCGAGCAGGAAGCGGGCATAAGTCGTGAACGGCAGCTGTGCCTGCCGGTCTTCCCAAAGCCGCTCCCACCGCGCGATTTGCGGCGCCATCGGGCCCGGACCATCGGCCACCAGCATGGCGCGGTTGCGGTCCCACTCGCTGGCATCCTGCGCGAAGGCGGCAGGTGACAGGGTCAAAGTGGCGGCGAGGGCGATCAGGGGAAGACGAACCATGCTGGACATTGTGTGGCGGGCATCCTTATCAGGCGCTGAATAGAAAACTTTATTGCGGTGGTAAGGCCAAGATTGTGGCCCCCTCCACCAATACAATGCGAGAGGCGCACAAATGTTCTCAGGATCCATCCCGGCGCTGGCGACGCCTTTTGCAGGCACCGAAGTGGATGAGGATGCCTACCGCAAGTTCATCGAATGGCAGATCGAGAACGGGTCCTCCGGCCTGGTTCCCTGCGGCACGACGGGGGAGAGCGCTACGCTCGATAATGACGAGCATCACAAAGTCATCGCCATCTGCGCCGAGGTGGCGAACGGCCGTGTGCCGGTGATCGCCGGTGCAGGCTCCAACGATACGCAAACCGCGCTGTGGCACATCAAGGAAGCGCAGCTGGCAGGGGCCGACGCGCTGCTGCTGGTCGCGCCCTATTACAACCGCCCCTCGCAGGAAGGGCTGCTGGCCCATTTCAGCTATCTGGCGGAGCGGGCCGAACTGCCCATCGTGCTATACAACGTGCCGGGCCGCACCGTGACCGACATCAAGCCCGAAACGGTGGTGGAGCTGCACCGCCGCTTCCCGGAGAAGATCGTGGCTCTGAAGGATGCGAGCGGAGACCTCTCGCGTGTCGTCACCCAGCGAATGGGCGCACCGGAGCTTTGCCAGCTTTCGGGCGATGATCCGCTCGTTCTGGCAGGTTATGCGCTGGGTCAGGTGGGTTGCATCTCGGTAACGGCGAACGTCGCGCCGCGACTATGTGCGGATTTCCACGCCGCCGCTGCCGAAGGCGATTTCGAAACCGCGCGCACGCTTAATGAAAAGCTCTATCCGCTTCACGCCGCCATGTTCGCCGATGCCTCCCCCGCGCCGGCAAAATATGCGCTGAGCAAGCTGTTCGACTGGTTCAGCCCCGATGTGCGCCTGCCCATCGCGCCCTGCTCCGATGCAGCCAAAGCGAAGGTGGACGAGGCCATGGCTGGTGCCGGGATCGGATAAACGATTGCCCGTTCCGGCTGCGGTTTTCCGAACGCGCTTATGCCAGACGGGACATTGCAGAGCTGCTTGGAGACTTTACCCGCTCAATAACTGTGTCGGCTTTCAGCCCGCTAGCCGGTGCGGAAAGCGGATTTGGCTTTGCAAAATTCGCGCCACGAAGCGGGAAAGGATTTGACGCCGTGACCATGAAAAAATTGATTTCGCTCTTGGTGCTTTTGAGCTTCGGGGCAGCGTGCAGTTCACCAGAACAGGACGCTGAAAGCGCTCCGGCTGCGGAAGAGGAAGCAGTGGTTGAACCGGCCATCACCGGCCCGGACGAAAGCGCGCTCGATGCCGACGACGTGGCGTCACGCTTCCAGCTCCCGGCGGTGGACACGCCCTATAATGAGGCGCGCGATGCTTTGCTTGCGGCGGGCTACGGGCCCAGCATCGGGCAGTGCAGCGGTATCGGAATCCAGACTTGCGATGACTTTCCCGAGATCGACAATTGTTCGGGCACCGGCGCGGGCTTTTGCGACATGACCATGCAGCGCCCCGGTGAATGCGTGGCCATCGTGACGAGCGGCGGGCCTCCGCAGATTGACGGCGGCACGGCCGTCATCGCATCCATCGAACTTCGTCAGGAGAGCTGCGAGCGCGAACCGCTCTTTCCGCAAGACGACGCCTGAACGAAGGGGTAGCGGCGGGGCTTTGCTTTTGCTGGCGGCGCGCCTACATGCGCCCACCTGATGGCTCGCCCCAAACCCCCCACATTCGACAAGCAGAAAGTCGTCGCCGAAAACCGCAAGGCGCGGCACAACTACTTCATCGAAGAAAAGTTCGAGGCGGGCCTCGCCCTGCAAGGCACCGAGGTGAAGGCATTGCGCGCGGGCGAGGGCAGCATCGCCGAAAGCTACGCCGAGGTGAAGGACGGGCAGGTCTTCCTCGTCAACGCGACCATCCCCGAATACAGCCACGGTAACCGCCAGAACCACGAGCCAAAGCGCCCGCGCAAGCTGTTGCTGCACACGCGCGAGATCGACAAAATGCTGGGCGCGGTGGAGCGGAAGGGCATGACGCTGGTGCCGCTGTCCATTTATTTCAACGGCAAGGGCCGCGCGAAGGTGGAGCTGGCGCTGGCCAAGGGCAAGCAGGCGCACGACAAGCGCGCCACCATCAAGGATCGCGACTGGAAGCGCGACAAGGCCCGCATCATGAAAGAGAATAGCTGAGCGTGCACCCCCGGATTTGGAGGCCGGAACCTTTGCAAAAGCCGTTAAGCGGTGGTTGTTATCCTTTCGGCTAATCCCACCTAGGAACGAGCGAGAAAAGGTGTATTGGCCGCCCCATGGCAAGCAAGGTGACAGACTGGCTTAAGCGACGCCTTCCCGCGCTGCCCAAGCGTGAGGAGATGGCGAAGAATCGCTGGCTCTCCCCTGTCGCCGGAACCATTGCCCGCTCCGAACTGTGGCGCTTCACGCGCCGCAGCGTGCCGCGCGGCGTGGCGCTGGGCGTTTTCGCCGCTTTCATAATTCCGCTGGGCCAGACCTTGCTGGCGGTCGTGCTGGCGCTTCCGTCGCGGGCGAATTTGCCGCTGGCGGCTGTCACCACGCTCATCACCAATCCCTTCACCATCGCCTTCTGGGCGGTGATCGCCAACCGCGTGGGCAATTTTGTGCTGAAAATCGACGCCGAAACGGGCGGCATGGCGGGCGAGAGCATGCGCAGCGGCTGGTTGCAGGAATTTGCACAATGGGCGTCGCTGGCGGGCGTGACGGCGTTCGGCTTCCTAGTCCTTGCCATCGTCGGGGCGGCACTCGGTTATCTTATCGCGGGCTTCGCCTGGCGCTTCGTCGTCGCCAAGAAATGGGGCAGGCGCGGTTTGAAAGACAAGGCGCTGGCTCCAGCCGAGTGACCTTTCCCCGTTTTTCACACACCGATGGCCTGTGAACGCTAGGGCTGCGGCACGGCAAATGCTACGGATCCGTCCATGAGTTTGGGCCAAGTGCAGGAATCGCGGCGTCTGGTCGATGTCATCGCCGTGGCAGCGGCGGTGCTGGCCAGCATCGCGCTGATCCAGTTTGCTACCGATAACAGCACAGTGACGCTGGCCTATGCCGGCGGATTGACCGTGCTCGGCTTTATCGCCTTTGCCGCCGGTCGCGCGCGGGGCGGCAGCACGGTGCAGGCCGAGCCTGAAACCGCCGATTGGTCCGTCACGGTCGCGGCGATCGAGCGGACGGACCTTGCCATCGCCGTTACCGACCGTGCCAATCGCCTCGTTTGTGCCAATGCCGCGTTCGAACTGTGGTTCGGGTCGAGCAACGCGCCGCCGCGACTGCCGGTCGATGGCACCAGCGCAGACCAGCTGATCCGCATGGCGCGCGCCGTATGGCGCGATGGCAACGCGCCGGGCGTCACGATCGCCGATGAAGAACGCAGCTGGGAAGCCGAGGCGAGCCGCGCCGGGCGCAGCGATGAATATCTCGTCTGGCGCTTCTCGCCAGTGACGCGGCATGAACCGCTCGCAGGTATCGGCAAGCACATTACGGGGCTGTTCGGCCGGACCCTGGGCGCAGCGGGCATCTCTGTCGCTCTGGTGGCACCCGATGGCATGGTGCGCGCGGCAAATTCGTCTCTCAAACGGCGCGGGCTGGGTGACGAAAATGCGAGCATGGCGGGGCAGGAATTCGTCCAGATGCTGCGCACCGACGACCGCGAGCGCATCTTCTTCGCGCGCGAGGGACGCAAGGGCTCTCCGCAAACACTGGTGCAGGTGCCGCTTGCCGATCCCGATGCCCCGGCCAGCGAGGAAGTGCCGGGCCGCGCCGCGGCGGAAGCACCTTCGCTGATGCTGCTGATCGATAGCGGGATCGGACTCGGCGGCTGGGGCGGCGAGAGCAAGGGCAACACGGCGCAGCTGGAAGGCCTGCTGGAGCAATTGCCGCTGGGCCTTGCGACGACCGACCGCGAGGGCAAGTTCCTCTTCGCCAACCCCGCTTTCCGCCGCGCCGCAGGGCTGGAGAAGGGCGAGATGGTTCCCTATCCGTCCGACCTTGTCGTGCCGCGCGACAAGACGGCAATGTCCGATGCTGTGCGCCGTTACGGGCAGGGGCCGGCCTCCAGTGGGGACGTGGCTGTGCGGCTGCGCTCCGATCCGGATGAGCCTGTCAGTCTCGGCCTTGCCGGCGTTCGCGGGTTGGGCGATGCGGCGGTGCTGCTATCCCTGGCGGATACGACGGAAGAAGCGCGGCTCAAGCGGCAAGTGGCGCAGGCGACCAAGATGCAGGCGGTGGGCCAGCTGGCAGGCGGCGTCGCGCATGACTTCAACAATGTCCTCACCGCGATCATCGGCTATTGCGACCTCATGCTGCTGCGCCACACGCCGGGCGATAGCGATTATGACGACATCCAGCAGATCCGCGCCAATTCCAACCGCGCTGCTAGCCTAACGCGGCAGTTGCTCGCCTTCAGCCGCCAGCAGACGCTGCAACCCGAAGTGCTGCAATTGCCCGACGTGCTGAGCGAGGTCAGCCAGCTGCTGAAGCGGCTGCTGGGCGCGAAGATCACGCTTAAAGTGCGCCATGACCGCGGCCTTGGCCCCGTGCGCGCCGATCCGCGCCAGTTGGAACAGGTCATCATCAACCTTGCGGTAAACGCCCGTGATGCGATCCAGAGCCATGGCGGGGGTGAGGGCGCGGCCGGCACGCTGGCTTTCGCCACCCGCCGCGTCGAGGCGAAGGATATCCGCCGCATGGGCAGCGAGATCATCCCAGCGGGCGACTACACCGTACTGATCGCCGAAGACACCGGGGGCGGCATCCCGGCGGAGGTTATCGGCAACATCTTCGAGCCGTTCTTCACCACCAAGGAACAGGGCAAGGGCACGGGCCTCGGCCTTTCCACCGTCTACGGCATCATCAAGCAATCGGGCGGTTTCATCTTCGCCAGCAATGCCAAGAAGCCCGACGGCTCCATAAAGGGCGCGCGCTTCACCATCTACCTGCCGGTGCACGAAGTCACCGAAGAGGAAATGAAACGCGCCGAGGTGGAAGAGCAGGCGCGCGAATGGTCGGGCGGTGGCACCATCCTGCTGGTAGAGGACGAGGACATGGTGCGCGCGGTCGCCGAGCGGGCCTTGTCGCGCCAGGGCTATCATATCGTCACCGCCAGCGATGGCGACGAAGGCCTCGATATCGTCCAGTCGGGCGAGCACCAGTTCGACCTCGTCGTCAGCGATGTGGTGATGCCGAGCATGGACGGCCCCGCCATGGCGCGCGAGATCCGCAAGCTGCAGCCCGGCCTGCCGGTGCTCTTCATGTCCGGCTATGCCGAGAGCCAGCTGCGCGCAGAGATCGATATCGAGGCGATGCACTTCATCGCCAAACCCTTCAGCGTGCGCCAGATCGCCGACAAGGTAGGCGGCGTGCTGCGTAACGCTGGAAAGGTTGGATAGGGGTTTTGGCTCCTGCCACAGACATGGCGGCACGGGGAATATTCAGCCGCCATACAGGCAATTTGGCATCCAATCGCCACAAGCAAACGGGAGGGACTGCCATCATGAAAACTTTGCATCGCACCGCCGCCATGCTGCTTGCCGCAAGCGCACTCGCTCTGCCAGCGAGCGCCCAGCAGGGCAGCGATCCCTCAGACCCGACGCCCGAAGGCACGGCGCAAGGCGACCTCTCCGTGACGATCTACCAGAACGGTCAGGCGCTGGTGCAGGATGTGCGGCGGCTCAACATTCCGAATGGCCGCACCCGCATCGAATTTCCCGACGTCTCTGCGCAAATCCGGCCTGCAACTCTCAGCTTCAATGCCGATAACACGGCCATCGTGGAGCAGAATTTCGACTTCGATATCCTTACGCCGGCGAAGCTGATGGAAAAGGCCATCGGCGAAACGGTGACGCTGATTCGCACCAACCCCGCCACCGGCGTAGAGACGGTCGAGCGCGCCGAAGTCCTCTCCGTTGCAGGAGGCGTGGTCGTGCGCATCGGCGACCGGATCGAAGTGCTCCGCGACGATGGCCTCCCCGTGCGCGTGGTCTTCGACGAAGTGCCGCAAAACCTGCGCGCCCGCCCGACGCTCTCCGTCACGCTGGACAGCAACCGCTCCGGCACGCGCGATGCCAGCTTGCGCTATCTCACGCCCGGCCTGGGGTGGACGAGCGATTACGTTGCCCTGTTTGACGAGCGGCGCGGCACGGTCGACATGCAGGGCTGGGTCACGCTGACGAACAATACCGGCACGACATTTCATTCCGCCGACACGCTGCTGATCGCGGGCAATCCCTCGCGCGCGAACGGCCAGATGCGCCCCGATATGGTGCGTCCCGGCACGGAAACCGCCGATCGTGAGCGACTTGGCGATTTCTATCTCTATCCGCTGGAAGAGCGCACCACGATCGCCAATGCGCAAACGAAGCAGGTGAGCTTCCTCGACGTGCAGGATGTTCGCGCCAGCCGCATCTACGAGATCGGCGTGGGGTGGCTGGCGAATGACGAGGATTTCCGCCCTGTCTCCTCGGCCATCGCTTTCAACACCAGCGCCGATGGCGGGCTGGGCGATGCGCTGCCCGCTGGCACGGTGCGCTTTTATCAGAACGATGCACAGGGCAATCCACAGTTCATCGGTGAGAACAGCATCGGCCACACGCCGATGGGCAGCGTCCTTTCGTTGCGCACCGGCGACGCGTTTGACATCTTCATGCAGGCAGAGGTCGAAGACCGCGGCCGCATTACAGCCGATGAATATGAACGTTCCCGCCGTTTTCGCGTGATCGAGGATGGCGAAACCGTGCGCGAAATCCGAGAGGAGCGGGCGGTGGAATATTATCGCACCACCATGCGCTACACCTTCACCAATGCGAAGCCAGAGCCGGTGACAGTGCTGCTGACGCAGGCCGGGCTGGATCGCTATTGGTGGGGCCGTGATTTCCGCGTGACGGCGGAGGATGTGGAAGGCGAGCAGCTCAATGCCGACCAGCGCCTCTATCGCGTGCGCGTGCCCGCCAATGGCGAGCGCGTGGTGCGCGTGACCTATGAGACGCGGTATTGAGGGGAAGGGCGGTGCGCCTTCTCGCTTTTACTCGTCATTCCCGCGACGTTGGGAATCCAGCTTGTCGCTGGATTTTAGGCTGGATTCCCGCCTTCGCGGGAATGACGATGGTGTGCGTTTCCCCCGCCACCGCGCAGGACCGCGCAACCGTCGACGCTTCCGAGCCGGAAGACATCGCCGTCACCGTCTACCGCGATCCCAATCGTGCGCCGTGGCAGCAGCTCAACCCGCGTTGGCCGCGCGGTTTCGCGATGATCTCCGAAACGCGCACCGTCACTCTGCCGCCGGGCGAATCGCGCATCCGGTTCGAAGGCGTGGCAGAAGGCATGGTGGCTGTATCCGCCATCGTCACCGGCCTGCCCGGCGGCACGATCGAGAAAAACCGCAATGCCGATCTTCTCAGCCCGGCAGCCTTGGTGGACGGCACGCTGGGCAACCGTGTGCAGATCACTCGCACCAATCCCGCGACGGGTGAAGCCGAGACGAGCGATGCCATCGTGCGCACCCGAGCAGATGGAGGCTTGGTGCTGCAAACCGAGCAAGGCTTCGAGGCGGTGCGATGTTCCGGTCTGCCCGAAAGGCTGACATTCGACGGCGTACCGGAAGGACTTTCGGCAGAGCCCGTTTTCTCCATCGACACGCGCAGCGATACTGGCGGCACCTATCAGGTGACGCTCTCCTACCTTTCCTGGGGTTTTGACTGGCAGGCTAATTACGTCGCCAGTGTGGACGAAGGCGGCGACAGCGAAGACGTGCGCTTCGACCTCAATGCGTGGCTCACCATCCTCAACGACAATGGCCAGAGTTTCGAGAACGCCGAACTGATGGCGGTTGCTGGCAGGCTAAACACCGTCAGCGACTTCCGGCGTCTGGCCGATCCGCCCGATGCAGAGCCCTTGCGCCTTACATGCTGGCCGCGCGGCAGCACGGCGGCGGGGTCGCCCGTTCCGGTTTATGAAAGTTATGAGGAAGAATTACGAGAACAGATTGTCGTCACCGCGAGGCGCGTAGAGCAAGATTTCGCGCCGGGTGCACCGCCTCCGCCACCTCCGCCCCCACCGCCACCGGCTCCCGTGGCTGCGCAAGAAGATCTGGGTGACCTGAAGCTCTATCGCATCCCCATGCGCACCGATGTGAACGCGCAAGGGTTAAAGCAGGTCGCCTTTCTGCTTGAGGAGGATATCGAGGGCGAGCTGTTTTACGAAGCGAGCTGCACGCCATGGGAATCGCGCGGGGCACCAGTGCCCGCGCAGATGCGGCTCGATACCGTCAATGATGAGGATCACGGCCTTGGCGCGCCTCTGCCGGCGGGGCAGGTGGCTATTTTCGAAGGGTCTTCGGTCGGCGACCTGCTGGTGGCGGAGACGAATTTGCGCGATTATGCCGTGGGGCAGGATGTCGAAATGCCGCTTGGCCCCAGCAGCCAGGTTTTCACCACGTGTCGCTGGCTGCGTGATCAGACGACGAATGACTGGCAGCAGGATTGGTCAGGTCTGAACGGAGAGGTCCATAACGCCAACCCGCATCCGGTGACGATCGAGATTGCCGTGGCCATGGTCGCCGAGTGGGATGTGCGCGGGCTGGATACCGTGGTTCGCGATGGCAGGCGATTTGCCCGGGTGGAAGTGCCCGCCAATTCCACGCATGCCTTCGCGTGGGAAGTGAAGCTTCCGCATATCGAGGACTAGCCGATCCGGGCCTTCGCGCGCGGCGTGGCGAAACTTTGTCAAAAAAATTCTGTTCCACTCTTGTTCTAATGGAACAAAGTGGGTACATGGTTTGTGTTGAAGAGTTTCACACGACCCTAGAAAGCTGACGGAGGCCATGTCATGGCAAGTGCAAATCTCAAGCTCGTAGAAAAGGAATCCAACGTGGACCGTCAGAAGGCGCTCGATGCCGCCCTGTCACAGATCGACCGTGCCTTCGGTAAAGGCTCGGCGATGAAGCTGGGCCAGAAGGAAGCTATGCAGGTGGAATCGATTTCCACCGGCTCGCTCGGCCTCGATATCGCGCTCGGTGTGGGCGGCCTGCCCAAAGGCCGCGTGATCGAGGTGTATGGCCCGGAAAGCTCGGGCAAGACCACGCTTGCGCTGCACTGCATTGCCGAAGCGCAGAAAGCGGGCGGCACGGCGGCATTCATCGATGCGGAGCATGCGCTCGATCCGGTCTATGCCAAGAAGCTGGGCGTGGATGTGGAAGAGCTGATCGTTTCGCAGCCCGATACGGGCGAGCAGGCGCTGGAAATCACCGACACGCTGGTCCGCTCCAACGCGGTCGATATCCTCGTGGTCGATTCCGTTGCGGCACTGGTGCCGCGTGCGGAGATCGAGGGCGAGATGGGCGATAGCCATGTCGGCCTGCAGGCGCGCCTCATGTCGCAATCGCTGCGCAAGCTGACCGGCTCGATCAACCGCTCCAAGTGCATGGTGATCTTCATCAACCAGCTGCGCATGAAGATCGGCGTGATGTACGGCAACCCGGAAACGACCACGGGCGGCAATGCGCTCAAGTTCTACGCTTCGGTCCGTCTCGACATCCGTCGTACCGGCCAGATCAAGGATCGCGACGAAGTGATCGGCAACTCCACCCGCGTTAAGGTGGTGAAGAACAAGGTCGCTCCGCCGTTCAAGCAGGTCGAATTCGACATCATGTATGGCGAGGGCATTTCCAAGCTGGGCGAGATTCTCGATCTCGGCGTGAAGGCCGGCATCGTGGAAAAGTCGGGCAGCTGGTTCAGCTATGACAGCGTTCGGATCGGCCAGGGCCGCGAGAACTCGAAGAACTACCTGAAAGAGAATCCCGAAGTTTGCGCCAAGTTGGAGGCCGCCATTCGCGGCAAGACCGACGAGGTCGCCGAGGAGATGATGACGGGCCCGGACGCGGAATCCGAAGACTGATCCTCAAGAAGGTGCGCGGCGGAAAAGTTTCCGTCCTGGACAGTGCTCCAGGTGCTCCAGGTTAGCACGCCCCTTGCGAAAGCGGAGCCGGTGCCGGTGGCCTGTTGGTCACGCGCACCGGCTTTGTCGCTTTCGGGCTACAGGTGGCTTGCCGCCACGCAAATCCGCCCCTAATTCGCGAGGCATGACGTCTACCAACGATATCCGCCGCACTTTCCTCGATTACTTCGCGGCAAACGATCACCAGGTCGTCCCCTCCGCGCCCTTGGTCCCCTACAACGATCCCAGCCTGATGTTCGTGAATGCCGGCATGGTCCCGTTCAAGAACGTCTTCACCGGCGTCGAAACACCGCCGACGCCGCGCGCCGCCAGCAGCCAGAAATGCGTACGCGCCGGGGGAAAGCATAACGATCTCGACAATGTGGGTTACACCGCCCGGCACCTCACCTTCTTCGAGATGCTCGGCAATTTCAGCTTCGGCGATTACTTCAAGGAGCGAGCCATCGAGCTCGCCTGGAGCCTCGTCACGAGGGATCTGGGCCTTGCTGCGGATCGCCTGACTGTCACAGTCTACCACACCGATGACGAGGCGTACGACCTCTGGCGGAAAATCGCGGGGCTTCCCGAAGACCGCATCATCCGCATTGCGACGAAGGACAACTTCTGGGCCATGGGCGCCGATGGCCCCTGCGGCCCTTCCTCCGAAATCTTTTGGGACCATGGCCCCGAGATCGCTGGTGGACCTCCGGGATCGCCCGAAGAAGATGGCGACCGCTTCGTCGAGATATGGAACCTCGTTTTCATGCAGAACGTGCAGGAAGCGGACGAGATCGTCGGCGACCTGCCTCGACCCAGCATCGATACCGGCATGGGCTTGGAACGCATCGCCACCGTTATGCAGGGCGTCCACAACGTTTTCGAGACGGACACATTCCAGGCGATCATTGCGGCAAGCGAAGAACTCGCCCAAGCGAAGGCGGAAGGCGATGCGCTGGGCAGCCACCGGGTCATTGCGGATCACCTGCGTTCCACCAGCTTCCTAATTGCCGATGGTGTCCTGCCGTCCAATGAAGGTCGCGGCTACGTGCTCCGCCGGATCATGCGCCGAGCCATGCGGCATGCGCATCTTCTGGGAGCGAGCGAGCCGCTGATGCACCGTCTTGTCCCCACGCTGGTCGGCGAAATGGGGCAGGCCTATCCGGACCTGCCACGTGCGCAAGCGCTTATCACCGAAGTGCTGGAGCGCGAGGAGACCCGTTTCCGCCAGACTCTGGAAAAAGGCCTTCGCTTGCTGGACGATGCGACCGCGAATCTCGGCGAAGGAGACAGGCTGTCGGGCGAAACGGCTTTCAAGCTCTATGACACGTACGGCTTTCCCTACGATCTGACCGAAGATGCCCTTCGCTCACGCGGCGTCGCGGTAGACCGCGACGGCTTCGATGCCGCGATGGACCGGCAAAAGGCCGCCGCTCGGGCCGCGTGGAAGGGGTCCGGCGCAGCAGCTGACAGCGAAATCTGGTTCGACATCGCCGAGCGCGAAGGTGCGACCGAGTTCACCGGCTACACCTCGACCGAAGGCGAGGGCCGCGTGGTGGCCATCGTGGTCGATGGCGAAGAGGTGGAGCGGGGCGATAGCGGACAGGATGTGACTCTCATCACCAACCAGACGCCATTTTATGGCGAAAGCGGTGGACAGACAGGCGATGCCGGCAGGATCAGCGGCGACAACCGGCTTGAAATTGCCGTATCCGAAACGTCAAAGCCGCTCGGCCGCCTGCATGCCCATCACGGGCGCATCGTGTCTGGCACGGTAGCAATTGGCGATAGCGTGCATCTCGCCATCGACGCAGCGCGCCGCGATGCGGTGCGTGCGAACCATTCGGCGACCCATCTCGTCCATGCAGCGCTCCGCAATCATCTGGGCGAGCATGTGACTCAGAAAGGTTCGCTCGTCGCCCAGGACAGGTTGCGCTTCGATTTCTCGCATCCCAAGCCTGTGAGCGCGGATGAAATTGCAGCGATCGAAGCCGAAGTGAATGCCGAAATCCGCGCGAACGATCCGGTCGTCACACGGCTGATGAGCCCGGACGATGCCGTAGAGGCGGGGGCGCTGGCGCTCTTCGGCGAGAAATATGGCGAGGAAGTGCGTGTGCTCTCCATCGGACGCAGCGATGCTTCCAGTTCAGGCAAGACCTATTCAGTGGAATTGTGCGGCGGCACCCATGTGAAGGCGACGGGCGATATCGGCCTGTTTCGCATCATCTCCGAAAGTGCGGTGTCGTCGGGCGTTCGCCGGATCGAGGCGCTTACCGGAGAAGCGGCGCGGCAATGGGTCGTCGGACGCGAAGAGGCACTGAAGACGGTCGCCTCCACCCTTAAAACGTCGCCGGAGGAAGTGGAAGCACGCGTCGCTGCGCTCGTAGACGAGCGCAAAACGCTCGAGCGGGAATTGTCGGAAGCGAAAAAGCTGCTCGCGCTATCGGGCGGCATCAGTGGTGCCGCGGCCAACGCCGATGAAGACATTGGCGGCGTGGCATTCTCGGGGCAAGTTCTCGATGGCATGAACCCGAAAGAACTGCGCGGATTGCTTGATGACGCGAAAAACCGTCTCGGTTCGGGAGTGGCTGCAATTTGTACCGTCAATGACGGAAAAGCCGCCTTCGCCGTGGCTGTGACGGACGACCTTACCGACCGCTTTAGCGCCGTCGAACTGGTGCGGGCCGGCGTCGCAGCCTTGGGCGGAAAGGGCGGCGGTGGCCGGCCCGACATGGCTCAGGGCGGCGGTCCGGATGGCGAAAAGGCCGAAAGCGCGCTCGCGGTCGTGCGCGCGCTGCTCTCGGCCTAATCAGCGTGATCAGTCGACGCGGTGCTGGGCGCTGCGGCGACGGTCGCCTTCGCTGCCGCGCGGCACATCCTTCATGTTCCGCTCCAGGCGGCCATGCGCGTCGTCGCTTGCCACGTTCTTCGGTTTGAACTTCTCGTCGTTCGACATCGGCTTGGTGGGATCGTCTTTGTGACTCATGATGTTCTCCTTTCCTGACTAACGGGTCAGGACGGGAGAGTATCCGCCGAAATTAACTTTCCGCCGTGCTGGTACGCAATTTGGGCTTTGTCTCCAACGCACCTTCCTCGCGGATATGCTCGCGGAATTCGTCGCGCTTTTCGTGGATGGAGGCAATGACAGGGCCCATGGGCACACCGATATCGACCAACGCCGCTTCCGAGAGTTGCAAGGAGCTTTCCAGCGTTTCCGGCACGGCGGTACTGGCGCCGGCGCGATAAAGTTCGGCAGCGTGGAAGCTGTCGCGGGCGCGGGCGATGATGGGCATGTCCGGGTGCTTGGCGCGCAGCTTTCGCACCATGCGCTGGGCGAAGATATGCTCGTCCATGGTAAGGATCACGGCAGGCGCGCGGTCGATGCCGAGCTGTGCAAGGACATCTTCGCGCATCGCATTGCCGAAAACGGCGTAATAGCCTTCGCGGCGCGCGTTTTCGATAATGTCGCTGTCGAAGTCGATCGCGACATAGGGTTTGTCGTGCTTTTCAAGCATTTGGGCGACCAACTTGCCGACGCGCCCGAAGCCGATGACGATGGTGCGCGGGGTGTTGTTATCGCCCTCGATCTCGTCGAGGCTGGGGGCAGGCTCCACCCGCCGTGCGATGAACCGGCCTAGCAAGGCAAGTAGCGGTGTAATCATCAGCCCGATAGCCGTCACGATCTGCCAGAACTGCGCCGTGCCCGGCTGCACGAGCATTGCGCTTGTCGCCGCCGCAAGAACGATGAGCGAGGTTTCCGCGGGGCTGGCCATCAGAATACCCGTTTCCGTCGCCGTGCTGCGCCTTGCGCCCATCAAACGAAGCAGGACGCCCGTGACGATGGCCTTCAGCACGAGCACGCCTACCGTCGCGGCAAGAATCATACCAAGATGGTCCCAAACCACTTGCAGGTTGATGCTCATGCCCACGGTGATGAGGAATATGCCCAGCGCCAAGCCCTTGAAAGGCTCCATGATGCCTTCGACTTCGGAGTGGTATTCGGTCTCGGCGATAAGCAGGCCGGCCAGCAACGCGCCAACGATCGGCGAAAGGCCGACGAAGGCGGTGGCGAGGCTTGCCCCGATCACCACAAGCAGGCTGGCCGCCAGAAACAGTTCGGGGCTTTTCGTACGCGCAGCCTGGGCAAACAGGCGCGGCAGCAGGAAGCGCCCTGCCACCATCATCACTACAATCAGCAAAGCGCCTTGCCACAAGGTGTCGATCAATCCGGTCAGCCCGTCGGCCTGCGCAAAGGGTGCGAGTGCGCCAAGCAGGAAGATGATCGGCACGATCATGATATCTTCGAACAGCAGCATCGATAGCGCTGCTCGGCCCACGGGCGAGGTGGTGCCCGAGATCGGCAACACCAGCGCGGTGGAGGAGAAAGCGAGGGCAAGCCCCAGCGCTATGGCACCTGTCCAGTATTGTCCCATCATGGACAGCGCGGCCGCGAGCAGCGAGCCGATCACGAGCAGTTCCAACGCGCCGAGGCCGAAGACCAGTTTTCGCAGCTGCCATAGCCGGTTGAAGCTCAGCTCCAGCCCGATGGCGAAAAGCAACAGGATGATCCCGAATTCGGCGAAAGGCGCGAGACTATCCGGATCGCTGATAGTGATCGCGCCGAGCCACGGCTGCGCCTCCACCGCGCGACCCAGCCCGTAGGGGCCGACGAGCAAACCGACCAGGATGAAGCCGATGATCGGAGTGACGCGGAATCGCGCGAAGAGCGGAATGACGATCCCCGCCGCGCCGAGGATCACAAGGGCATCCTTCATCAAGGGCGAGATTTCGGCGTGGTGCATGGCCGGTCCTATGGCAGAGGCGAGGGGGCGGCGGCAACGCCGGATTGCGCTCTGCCGGAGCTGCGGCGGCCAAGGCAGTGGTGCAGTCCCAAGCTTTCCGCCGCCCACCGGGTGACATCGCCGCGCCCATGCCTATGGTGCGCGCCATGCAAACGCCTACGATTATCGCACTCGCACTGTATTTCGCGCTGATGCTGGGGATCGGCCTTTTCGCTTGGAAACGCTCGACGGCTGACAGCGAGGGCTATCTGCTGGGCGGACGCAATCTGCCGCCAGCCGTGGCAGCCCTGTCTGCCGGTGCCAGCGACATGTCGGGCTGGTTGCTGCTGGGCTTGCCCGGTGCCCTCTATCTGAGCGGGCTGGTCGAGGCCTGGATCGGGGTTGGCCTGTTCGCGGGTGCTGTCGCCAACTGGTACATCGTCGCGCCGCGCCTGCGCGAACAGACCGTGCGCTACGGCAATGCACTCACCATTCCGCAATTCCTGGCCAACCGCTTTCCGGACAAGGCCACAGCGCTGCGCGTCGTCTCCGCCGTCATCATCGTCGTGTTCTTCGCTGTCTATTGCGCGGCGGGACTGGTGGGCGGCGGCCTGCTATTCGCCAGCAGCTTTTTCAGCGGCGAGATTTTGGGGATGAGTCCATACATGGCGGGCGTGTTGCTCACCGCGCTGGTAGTGCTCGCCTATACCACGATTGGCGGTTTTCTGGCCGTCAGCCTCACCGATTTCGTGCAAGGCCTGATCATGGTGACCGCCTTGGTGGTCATGCCTCTCGTCGTGCTGTTCGGTGACGGCACGGCGGAAAGCGTAGGCGCCTTGCGCAGCGTCGATCCCGGCTTCTTGAGCCTGTCCAGCGACATGGGCGTGATCGCTTTTCTCAGCCTGATCGCATGGGGGCTCGGCTATTTCGGCCAGCCGCACATAATCGTGCGCTTCATGGCGATCCGTGAGGGCGGTGTGCGGGCCGCGCGCAATATCGGCCTCGCGTGGATGCTCGTCGCGCTGTTAGGTGCCGTCGGCGTGGGCCTGTTAGGCCGCGCGCATGTCGAGCTAAACGGGCTGGAACTGGAGAATGCCGAGACGATCTTCATCCTGTTGGCGAACACGCTGTTCCACCCCTTCGTCACCGGCTTCCTGCTGGCGGCTCTGCTGGCTGCTATCATGAGCACGATTTCCAGCCAATTGCTGGTCGCTTCCAGCTCGCTGACCGAGGATTTCTATCGCCTGTTCCTGAAGAAGGATGCCAGCGAGCGCGAAGCCGTGACTGTGGGCCGTATCAGCACCGCGCTGGTGGCCGTGGCTGCCATCGTCATCGCCAGCGATCCCGAAAGCGGTGTACTGGCACTGGTGGCCAATGCCTGGGCAGGCTTCGGCGCGGCGTTCGGCCCGCTGATAATCCTCTCGCTGACATGGAAGAGGATGACCGGTGCCGGGGCAGTGGCGGGCCTGGTGACAGGCGCGGCGGTGGTGCTGCTTTTTGTTCTTTATTCCTTTCCGGCAGGCAGCGCATTCGCCAATTTCATCGTCGAAACCCGCGGCCTCGATCCGGTCGGCGTAAAGGACGGCGTGACGCTCTCGGCACTGGTCTACGAGATCATTCCGGGCTTCATCCTATCATGGCTGGCGATCTGGAGCGTGAGCTTGGCGACGGCAGGGCAAGCCACCGAAAATAATTAAAGGTGGCTATTTCTGGCCGCATCCCTATATTCTCTCCCGTTACGTCGGAATTAGTGACGGACTTCGAATTTTGCCGACCGCCGCCTGCCGTAATGGCCCCGGCGTAAACCAGACGACGACTTCCTTTCTTCGAACGATTTGACGCACGACCTTCGCGCAACTCCGCGTGCAGGCACTCATGTTCTTGAAAGGAACATCGCATGGCCAAGACTGGCACCGTAAAATTCTTCAACGCAGACAAGGGCTATGGTTTTATCCAGCCCGACGATGGCTCTGCCGACAGCTTCGTGCATATCTCTGCCGTACAGGCAGCAGGCATGCAGACTCTCGATAAGGAGCAGCGCCTCAACTACGAAGTCGAGGAAGGCCGCAACGGCAAGGAAAGCGCCGTCAACCTTTCGGCTGCCGACTGAACCCAATGAAACGGGCGCGGGACTTCGGTTTCGCGCCCGTTTTGCTACCGGCTGGAGACGAGAATGGCCGACACTTACGAAGCCTGCTGCGAACGCGCCGACCGCGCTGCCAAAGCTGCCGCCTCTGCCACGTTGGACAACGTGCGCGAGCGCGAATTGCGCGCTGAAAAGACCTGGCGTGGTCTTGCGGAAAAAGCGCGCTCCGTCGCGCAGCAGCGCGAAAAGGTAGAGCGTGAGAAGCGCGAGCAGCGCGAAGCCGAACTGGCCGCTGAAGAGCAGGCCGAGCAGGCGCATCGCTACCGCGCCTAGCCCCCGCCTGGGCCATGTTGGCGGGTCGGAACCGGCCCGGCCGGTTCCCCGCCGCCAGAACTCTCATGCTCCCACTCAATGCGATATAAATCGAAGCGGCGGTCCGCCAGATTGCGCACCGTGCCTTCTGCCCGCGCCCAGGCAAGATCGGACAGGTTCACCTCGCTGATGGTCAGCGTCTCGACATTCTCGGTGGCTTCGGCGGCAATGCCATCGCGCGCGAAGGGGAAATCGCACGGCGTCAGGATGCAGCTTTGTGCATACTGGATGTCCATATTCGCGACGTTGGGCAGATTGCCGACATTGCCGCTCATTACGACATAGCACTGGTTCTCGATGGCCCGCGCGGCAGAGCAATAGCGCACGCGCATATAGCCCTGCCGGCTATCGGTGCAGAACGGCACGAAGATAATCCGCGCGCCCTCGTCCACCAAGCGGCGGGCAAGCTCGGGAAATTCCGAATCGTAGCAGATCAGCACGCCGACCGGGCCGCAATCGGTCTGGATCACATCCACGCTATCGCCGCCGCGGATGTTCCACCAATAGGCTTCGTTGGGCGTAGGGTGGATCTTCTCCTGCTCGTGGATGGAGCCATCGCGCAGGCACACCATCGCGACATTGTGAATGTCGCCATCCTCCATGCGGGTGGGGTGGCTGCCACCGATGATATTGATGTTGAACTTCAGCGCCATTTCCGACAGCGCTTCGCGAATGCGAGGCGTATATTCGGAAAGGCATTCGATGCTCTCGATGGGCGAGAGCTCTTCCTCCTCTGCGCTCAGCAGCATGAGTGTGAAGAGCTCGGGGAAGAGGATGAAGTCTGCCTCGTAATCCGCTGCAACATCGACAAAATATCGGATTTGCCCGATGAATTCGTCGAAATCCTTCACCGCGCGAGCCTGTAGCTGGCAGGTTGCGACGCGCACGGATTCCACATCGCGCGGTACGCGGGCTTGGGAGCTCGCTTCCTGATCGACAAAGGGATTGCGCCACACCATGTGCACGGCATTGCCGCGACTGCGCACATCCTCCGGCAGGTACTTTTCGAGAATGCCGATCGGCTCGAACCCATTGGCCAGCTGGAAGCGCAGGACAGGATCGTGCAGCTTGCCCGCAATGACCTGCTCGAGATAATCTGCCGGACCTTCTACGCGGCGCCAGCTCTTCTTGAGGTTCGGCATGCGACCGCCAAAGACGATGCCCTTCAGCTCCAGCCGCTCGGCCAGCTTGCGCCGTTCCTCGTATAGCCGCCGCCCGATGCGCGTGCCGCGCACCTTCGGATCGACGATCATTTCGTAGCCATACAGCCAATCGCCCAGCGGATCGTGCCGGCTGCCATAGCCGTTGCCGGTAATCTCGTCCCAGCCATGCGGTCGCAGCGCCTTGTCGCCGCCAATCCGCATGGTGGCGCAATAGCCGACGAGCTTGTCGTCCAGCACGGCGACAAAGCAGCCGTCGCGGTAATTGTTGATCTGGCCGCGCAGCTCGCTCTGGGTATAGGGCGCGAAATCGTCGTAAACGCGCTTCGCCAAGGCGGCGATGCGGCGGATATCGGCGATTTCGGCCTGTCGGATGTCGAGGCGGGCTTTGGTCACGGGTATTCTAGTCCGTTTGGTCGAATAGGTCGTCGACCGAACCGCCATTTGCTGCCAGCTCTGCCTCTACGCGCTCGCGACCGTAATAATAGACGAGAGCCGGATGATCTTCACCGCGCGCTTCAAGCCGCTCCACATCTTCGGCGGAAAGCGAGGTTTCTTGCGCGACATGCTCGGCATAACCCTCCACCTTCCAATCTTCCTCCGTTGCCATGGCGATCCGGCCGTACCGGCGGCGCAATATTCCATGGGTGAACTCATGCGCCAGCACCGATGAGAGTGAGCGCGTATTACCTGCGTGCGATGTTACGGTGTCGTTTACCAGATCGGTGTCGCCGATGACCACGGCATTGCTCGCCATCCGGGTGAGGCCGAAACCGCCGCGCGAGCTGTTTGCGAGCCATGTCCAGCGCCATCCACCATCGGTCAGGAAAATTGGCCGGGTCTCGTTGCTCTCGGCAATCGGGCTTTCGGCCAGCAAGTTGCGGGTTCGGGCGGAAACCTGCGCCAGCGCAGCATCATCGATCGGTCGCTCTGACCAGACCGTGCCGATTTCGCTTTCCGCCTTGTAGGGGAAGGCCAGCAGTTGCGGCGCCAGCAAAGGCGACACGAAAATAAACGCTGCGGTGTACAGCACCCACTCCGCGATCCGCCGCGCGCGGCTCTTCCCCTTTGTCTTCATGGCGTGCTCTTATCCCAGCCCCTGCGCCGACATTTCCTTCTCCAGACCTTCCACGATGGCTTCGAAGAACTGTTCGGTGGTCATCCAGCTCTGTTCCGGGCCGATCAGGAGGGCGAGGTCCTTTGTCATCTTGCCGCTTTCCACGCATTCAATGCAGACACGCTCCAGCGTCTCGGCAAACTTCACCACATCGGGCGTGTTGTCGAAGCGGCCGCGATACATCAGGCCGCGCGTCCACGCGAAGATGCTGGCAATGGGGTTGGTGCTGGTTGCTTTACCCTGCTGGTGCTGGCGGTAGTGCCGGGTGACGGTGCCGTGGGCTGCTTCGGCCTCGACGGTCTTGCCATCCGGCGTCATCAGCACCGATGTCATCAGGCCCAGCGAGCCGAAGCCCTGCGCCACGATATCGGACTGCACATCGCCATCGTAATTCTTGCAGGCCCACACGAACTTGCCGTTCCACTTGAGCGCGGCGGCGACCATGTCGTCAATCAGTCGGTGTTCGTAAGTGATATCGGCAGCTTCGAACTTGTCCTTGAACTCGCTGTCGAAAATCTTCTGGAACAGGTCCTTGAAGCGGCCATCGTACTTTTTCAGGATGGTGTTCTTGGTGGACAGGTAGACAGGCCAGCCGCGGTCGAGACCGTAATTGAAGCTGGCGCGGGCGAAGTCGCGAATGCTTTCGTCCAGATTGTACATCGCCATGGCGACGCCGGGCTTTTCGAATTCGAACACATCGAGGTCGATTTTCTCGCCGTCCTCGCCTTCGAACACCAGGCGCAGCTTACCCGCGCCGGGGATCAGCGTGTCGGTGGCGCGGTACTGGTCGCCGAATGCGTGACGGCCCACGACGATCGGATCGGTCCAGCCGGGCACGAGGCGCGGCACGTTGTCGATGACGATGGGCTCGCGGAAAACCACACCGCCCAGGATGTTGCGGATTGTGCCATTGGGCGAACGCCACATCTTCTTGAGGTCGAATTCCTCTACGCGCGCTTCATCCGGCGTGATGGTGGCGCATTTCACGCCGACGCCGTGTTCCTTGATGGCGTTGGCGGCGTCGACGGTGATCTGGTCGTCGGTTTCGTCACGCTTCTGGATCGACAGGTCGTAATATTTCAGGTCGACGTCGAGATAGGGCAGGATCAGCCGTTCGCGGATCCATTGCCAGATGATCTTCGTCATCTCGTCGCCATCGATTTCCACGACCGGATTTTTGACCTGAATTTTCGCCATCGGGCTTCCCTGTGTGTCTGCTGTGATGAGAGGTTTAGCCGCGTCTTAGGCAGGGCGAGGCAAGCGTGCAAGGCGACTCTTGGGCACTATGCGGGTGGCATCGGCAAGGTGGCCGATCAGTGACGGTACCATGCGCGCAATGCCAAGACCGATCTGTGCGCCGAGGGCGCTTTCGGCAAGTGTTCTGGCAAGGCGCGCCATGACCACCGGGCGCTGCGCAGCGGCAGCGAAATTGCGCTGGAAGGCGGGGGCGGCTTGTGGACCTTCGGCCAGCCAGTGCTGTGCTGCCATATGGCCCGAAGCGAGCGCAATCGAGATACCTTCACCGGCGAGCGAGGGGATGACCGCGCCCTGGTCGCCAAGGCGGAATATGCCGGGCTGCGTTTCGCGCGCGATGAAGCCATAAGGGACGGCGCCGATGCTTTCGATGCGACCCTCGCGCCAGTCGTGCCCCAGCCGCGCAGCCAGTGCAGGATTGTCATCGGCGACGCGCGCGAAAAGCTCGGCCGGATCGCCGCCGTGCGCCGACAGAGCCGACTTCTTCAGCGCAAGGCAGAAATTGGCCGAACCGCCTTCCTGCAGCACGATGCCGATATAGCCGCCATCGAAAAGGTGCAGCTCGATCGCGCCGTCCAGCAGCTTCGTCCGCTGATCACTTGCAGGTAATCGCAGGCGGAGGCCGAGCGCGGGATCATTGCTGGGGCGAGGCCGAGAATGGCCCCTGACATCGTGCTTGCCCGTGGCGAGGAACAGGCTTCCGAAAGCGTAGTTGCCATCGGTCCCGTGCACATTGCCCGGCTCGATCCCGCGCACGGTATCGATGGCCAGCTGCGCGCCCAGCGATAGCGCCTTCAAGCGCATCGCGGTATCGAGTGCATGGCGTGAAAGGCCGTAAGCAGTCTGCGGCAAAGGGCAGCGGCTTTCGCGGCTCTTCCGGAAAAGCCGTAATTCGGTCACGCGGTGCGCGCCGAGTGCCTGAATGTCGATGCGGAGGCCCGACAATTGCTCTGCCGTTCGCCAGCTGAGAAAACCGCCGCATAGCGGGTCGCCAACCTCCGCATCGCGGTCGATGATTTGAGAGCGGATCCCTGCCTGTCCCAGCACGATGGCCGCCGCGCATCCGGCAGGGCCAGCGCCGAGGATCAGGGGGCTATCGGCCACGCAGTTTCTCCACGCACAGGCGGAAGGGGAAATAGCGTTGCACGCTTGCGCCCGTTACTTCTGCCTCGGCAAGCAGCGCGTCCCACTCGGCTGGGCGGTATGACCGGGCGATCGAGGTATGACCGTCGGCGCGCACTATGGGATGCCAGCGGGCGAGCTTCGCCAGTACCGGATAGCCCAGGTAGCTGACGGCGTGACGATGCAAATCATTCACGAACCATCCGGCGGAGACTTCGGTGTCCATGAATTGCAGGAACAGGACCAGTTCTTCGCTGCTCATATGATGCGCTACGAGGCTAGAGACGATTACGTCCCAGCCGCGCCCTCCGAGATCGGCATAGTCTCCGGTGCGATAGCGGATCGGCATGTCGGGCGGTGTGGCAGCCTTCGCGGCTGCCTCGCTCCGCGGGTTGAGGTCGACGCCGACGAGTTCGGCCTTCACCCCTCGTTCGCCGGCCCACGCTGCGATTTCGCGCAGCATGTCGCCTTGGCCATATCCCACATCGAGCAGGCGGAAGCTTTTCCGGCCCGCAAGCGCGCGGTCGAGGAAAGCGAGCGTCGGGCGATAGGCCATCGTCACGCGGTTGACCTGCGCGAGGTCCGCCAGCACGGCATCATACGTGGCCGCGGGCAGGGCCGGATCGTCCATCAACTCTTCGGTATCGCGGCGGGTTTCAAGCATCGCCTGTCCAGCCGAAATGTAAGCCCTCCATGGCGAGACCGGGGCCGAAGGCGAGCGCAATACCGCGTTCCGGGCGGGTTGCGGCCAGTTTCTCCAGCACGAAGATTACGCTGGCGGAGGACATATTGCCATAATCGTGCAGCACGCTGCGAGAGGCCTCTAAAGCATCCGAAGGGAGGCCGAGGCCACGTTCAACGGCATCGAGAATTGATTTGCCGCCCGGATGGACGGCCAGGCTGGTATTGGCATCGACCTTGAGGCGCGCGCGCAAATCCTGCCGCGCGAACGCATCGGACAGCCGTCCGGGAACTTCGCCTGACAAATGCATCAGGAAGCCGGTATCGGTAATGGTCCAAGTGATGAGCTCGTCGCTATCGTCCAGCGTGGCGGAGATGCTCTGGCCGAGTGCCAAGCCTTCGCCATACGAGCTGACGATAGCCGCTGCGGCGCCGTCGGCAAACTGGCCCATGGCGAGCAACGCGCCGATGTCAGTCGTTTCCTGCATGTGCAGCGTGCAAAGCTCCACGCTGATGGCGAGGACGCGCGCATCGGGCTCGGCGCGCACAATCTGTCCGGCGGTGCGCAGCAGGGTGACACCGGCATAGCAGCCCATGAAGCCGATGGAGAGCCGCTGGACATCGCTGGCAAGGCCGAGCCGCCTCGCCAGAACCTGGTCGAGGCCCGGCGCCATGAAACCGGTGCAACTGGCGACGATGATATGAGTGATACCTTCCAGCGAAGGCAGCTTGCCCGCCGCTTCGACCGCCAGATCGGGCGCGTGTTCGGCAAAGCGGCGCATCCGCTCTCCGGTGCCCGCAGGCAGGTCGCTGGCGTAGAAACTGCCATCGACGAGTTGCGCATCCTCGCCCGATAGCACCGAGTGACGATGCGCGATGCCGCCGCGCCCGATCATGCGGTCGAGCATGGCCGCCTCGCGCGTGCCTTCAAGCTGCCTGCGCGCCCAGTCGGAATAGACCTGATGCACGTCGGCAGCGGGCACGGCGGTGCCGATCGCGTTGATACGGGGTGTGACAGGCTGGGGGACGCGATCCATTCGCTAGTTCTAACAGATCGCGCCGCCAGTTGTGCCCAATTGTGCCTTCAGCTGCAAAAGCTGGCTTTGGCCGCGGCGTATTCGTCGAGAAGCTGTTGGCAGAGGTCGCGCGTCGGGCGCACATCGCGCACTGCGCCCGTTCCGTGCCCGGCAGACCAGATGGTCTTCCACGCCTTCGCTTCCTCGTTCAGCGACATTTCGCCGGGCACATCGTGCAGCGTTGCCGCATCGAGGCTGGGGGTGAGGAAATTGGCGCCCACACCCGTCACCTTGTCGGTATAGGTGATGTCTTTCGCGGTCGCGCCGATCATCATGTCCTTCTGGCCCTGCGGCGCCATACTTTCCTCGGCGGCGATGAAATGGCTGCCGAAGTAGCCGTAATCGCAGCCCATCATTTGGGCCGCTGCCACATGGCCGCCATGGCTCATCGACCCCGACAGGATCAGCGCGCCGTCCCAGAATTCGCGAATTTCGCTCGTGAGAGCGAATGGGCTGAATGTGCCTGCATGGCCGCCTGCACCCGCTGCCACCGCGATGATGCCATCGACGCCTGCCTCTGCCGCCTTCTCAGCGTGGCGGCGCTGGATCACATCATGAAAGACCAGCCCGCCATAGGAGTGCACGGCTTTCACCAGATCGGGCACCGCGCCGAGCGAGGTGATGATGAGCGGAACCTCATGCTTCACGCACAATTCCAGATCGGCCTGTACGCGCGGATTCGACTGGTGGACGATCAGGTTCACGCCGTAGGACGCATCGTCCGGCCCGAGCCGATCTTTGATCTCGAGCAGCCATTCCTCGAACCCTTCGCTGGTGCGCTGGTTGAGGGCGGGAAAGGTGCCGCAAAGACCGGCCTTGCAGGTTTCCACCACAAGGTCGGGCCCGGAAATCAGGAACATAGGCGCGACGATGGCGGGCATTTTCAGCCCGCCATCGAAACGGTCCAGTGCGGCGTTCTCTGCCGTGCGGCTCAAAACGCTTCCGCCGGCATGTCCATCATGCTCGACTTGCCGCTGGTGATCGCCATCATTTGCGCCATGACCGGCGGCAAAAGGCGGTCGAAGAAGAAGCGGGCGGTGATGATCTTGGCTTCGTAGAAGTCCTTCTCATCGGTGCCTTCTTTCAGCTTCGCGTAGGATTTCTTCGCCGCATTGGCGAAGCAATAGCCCATGGCCACAAAGCCCAGCAGGCGCAGGTAATCGGTGGCAGCGGCACCGGCTTCCTCCGGGTCTTTCAGGCCCTTTTGCGCGATGTGGCCGGTCGACATCTGCAGCGCACCGAAGGCTTGCTGCAGGCCGCCGATCATCTTGCCGATCTTTTCATCGCCTTCATGGTCTTCGATGAACTGGCTGACCGGGTGGAAGAAGCTGCGAAGGTTCCGGCCCATGCGATCGGGCAGCTTGCGCCCGACAAGGTCCAGAGCCTGGATGCCGTTCGCGCCTTCGTAAATCTGAGCAATGCGGGCATCGCGGGCAAATTGCTCGATCCCGGTTTCCTGGATGTAGCCGTGGCCGCCGTGGATCTGGATGGCCATGTGCGAAGCTTCGTGACCCAGATCGGTGAAGAGGGCCTTCACCACCGGAGTCATCAGAGCGACAAAATCCTTGGCGCGCTCGCGTGCTTCGGGTTCTTTCGCCGCATGTTCCGCATCCAGCGCGCGCGCCACCCATGCAGAAACCGCGCGGCTGCCTTCATTGTAGCAGCGCATGGTCATCAACATGCGGCGCACATCGGGGTGCACGATGATCGGATCGGCTGGGCCATCCGGGTTCTTTACGCCCGACAGCGAACGGCCCTGAAGGCGTTCTTTCGCGTAATAGACGCTGGACTGGTACGCGATCTCGCCCACGCCAAGACCCTGGATGCCCACGGCGACACGTTCGGTGTTCATCATCGCGAACATGGCTTCCAGCCCGCGATTTTCCTTGCCGACGAGCCAGCCGGTCGCACCGTCGAAGCTCATCTGGCAAGTCGCCGAGGCTTTCAGGCCCATCTTGTGCTCGATGGCGGTGGCAACGGCCGGGTTGCGATCGCCCAACGATCCATCGTCCTTCGGCATGAACTTCGGCACGAGGAACATGGAAATGCCCTTCACGCCGGGAGGCGCATCGGGCAGGCGCGCCAGCACGAGGTGGATGATGTTTTCGGCCAGATCGTGGTCACCGGCGGAGATAAAGATCTTGTTGCCGGTGATCTTGTAGCTGCCATCCTCCTGCGGTTCCGCCTTGGTGCGCAGCATGCCGAGGTCCGTGCCGCAATGCGGCTCTGTCAGGCACATCGTGCCCGACCATTCGCCATTGGCCATTTTCGGCATGTAGAAGCTCTTCTGGTCCTCGCTGCCATAGGCTTCGAGGCTGACCATCGCGCCATTTGTGAGGCCCGGATAGAGGCCGAATGACAGGTTGGTGGAGCAGCTCATCTCCTCGACCATCTTGCCCAGCGAGTGGGGTGCACCCTGGCCGCCCCATTTCTGGTCGACCGTCAGGCCGGCCCAACCGCCTTCGCAAAACTGCTTGTAGGCTTCGGGAAAGCCCTTGGGGGTGCGGACCACGCCGTTCTCTATGCGGCAGCCTTCCTGGTCGCCCGACCAGTTGATCGGCAGCAGCACGTCGCGGCACAGCTTGTTCGCTTCTTCGAGAATGGCGGACGTCATGTCCTCATCGAAATCCTCGAACCCTTCCAGGTCGCCGAAACCGTCTTCAGCGTGAAGCTCTTCGAGGTTGAACCGCATATCGCGGATGGGGGCGTCATAGACTTGCATGGGACAAATCCTCTCTTGTCAGGTTAATTGCGAAGCGGCTTGCCGGTTTCGAGCATATGCTCAACCCGCGCCTGCGACTTCGGGTTGCGGACCAGGCGCATGAAGGCTTCCGCCTCAAACTTGAGCATCTGGTCTTCGGTCACGACGTCGATCATGTCAGTATCGCCGCCCGTCAGCACATAGGCAAGCTCGTGGGCGACGGTCTCGTCATGCTCGGTGGCGAGGCCCTGCTTGCGGAAGCTGTCGACCGCCAGCTTGAGCGCCGCAGCGCCGGTGGGGCCGGGCAAGCGGTATTCCGGCTTTTCCGGAGCCTCGTAGCCATCTACCATAGCGAGCGCGCGCTGCTTCGCATCGTAAAGCAGGCGGTCGCGGTTCATGGTGATGCCGTCGTCGCGGCGCAGGAAACCGTGGTCTTTCGCCTCGGCAGCCGATTTGGCGACCGTTGCCGTCGAGATCAGCTCGAAACTTTTCGAGACGGCGGGCATCGGGCCATTGGGATGGCGCGGATTTTCTTCCCAGCGAGAAATCATCTCGCCGCAGCCGCCCCAGCCCGGGATGATGCCAACGCCCGTTTCGACGAGGCCGATATAGGTCTCGGCATGGGCCTGAATGGCATCGGAATTGAGGCAGACTTCGCATCCGCCGCCCAGTGCGAGGCCAAACGGTGCGGAGACGACGGGGAAGGGCGCGTATTTCAGCGCCTTGTAAGCTGCCTGGCCGCCCTTGACGGATTTCTCCACTTCGCCCCATGCCGCGATGTTCAGCGCGAACAAGGCGAGGCCGAGATTGGCACCGGCGGAGAAGTTGGAGCCCTCGTTGTAAACGACAAGCGCCTTGTAATCCTTCTTCACCAGCGGGATGGCCTTCTGGATCAGGCGCATCACCTGTTCGTCCAGCGCGTTCATCTTGCCAGTGAATTCCAGCGCGACAACGCCGTCGCCGAGGTCCCAAAGGGCGGCAGAACCGTTCTTGATGAGTGGCTCGCCGGTGAGCTTGATATCCTCCAGCAGCAGCACACCTTCGGGGCGCACCACGTCGTGGTATTCGCCGTCGGTGCCGAAATACTGGCGCTTGCCGTCCTGCACGCGGTAGAAGGTCCTGTCGCCAATCTGCTCGAGGATGGCGGGGACGGGATAGTCGCTTTCTTTCAAACGCTCGACCAGATGAGCCGCGCCGATCGCATCGATCATCTCGAACGGACCGCGCTTCCAGTTATAGCCGAGCTTCATCGCATCATCGACGCCCACAATCGTGGCAGTCGCTTCCGGCACGATGCTGGCGGCGTAGGACAGAGTGGGGCCAAGCACGGCCCATGCATAGTCACCGACCTTGCCCTTTGCAGAGATCAGCGCCTTCAAATCGCCCTTGGCGGCTGGACCGCGCACGAGACCCGGGCGGGCCGCCGCGCGATATTCGCCGCTTTTCAGGTCTTTCGCTTCTTTCACCTTGCCGCCGCCATCGCGGTTGATGCGATAGAAGCCGCCGAGGCCTTTGCGACCGGTGTAGCCGTCCTTGATCATAGCTTCGATCAACGGCTCGCTTCGAGCGATCTTCTGGTACCAGTCGTCGGCCGGCAGGGTGCTGGTCAGCGACTTCATCAGATGCGGCATCAGATCAATGCCGATAAGGTCGATCAGGCCGAACAGACCGGTCTTGGGCACACCCATGGGCCGCCCGCCGATCTCGTCCGCTTCTTCCACCGTGATGCCCAGATCGAAAGCGGAATTGACCGCCTGCTGTATCCAGAAGGTGCCCACGCGATTGGCGATAAAGCCGGGGGAGTCCTCCGCATCGACCACCGTCTTACCGAGTTTCCTGTCTACAAAATCGCTGACCATATCGACGGTGTCGGCATTGCTCTGCGGGCCGGCCACAATCTCGATCAACCGCATGTAACGCGGCGGATTGAAGAAGTGGGTGATCAGGAAGTCCTGCTTGAACTGGTCGCTGCGGCCGTCGGTCAGCTGCGCCAGCGGAATTGTGGAGGTGTTGGACGACACGGCGGTGCCGGGCGTGCGAACCTCTTCCAGCTTGGCGTAGAGATCCTGCTTGATGTCGAGCCGTTCGATAATGGCTTCCACCACCCAATCGCACTCGGCAACCTTGCCAAGATCATCCTCGATATTGCCGGTCTCGACGAGCTTGGCAGCGCGTTTGCCCATGAAGGGCGCGGGCTGCGTTTTCAGCATCTTGGCTACCGCACCTTCGGCCACGGCGTTGCGATTGTCGCCTTCCTTGGGAAGGATATCCAGCAACAGAACGGGCACGCCGGCATTGGCGATCTGGGCAGCGATGCCGGCACCCATCGTGCCGGCGCCGATCACGCAGACTTTCTTGATGGATTTTTCCGACATTATACGGCCTCCAGGATCGTAGCGATGCCCTGGCCGCCGCCAATGCACTGGGTGGAAAGCGAGTACTTTTTGCCTTCACGCTGCAGCAGGCTGGCAGCCTTGCCCACGATGCGCGCGCCGGTGGCGCCCAGCGGGTGGCCGATGGCGATTGCGCCGCCATCTAGGTTCAGCTTGGCCTCGTCCACGCCCAGATCGCGGATCGTGGCGATGGACTGACTGGAGAAGGCTTCGTTCAGTTCGACGATATCGATATCGTCGATGGTAAGGCCCGCACGCTCCAGCGCTTTCTGGCTGGCACCGACCGGGCCGATACCCATGATCTCCGGCGCGCAGCCGGAAATGGCCATGCTCTTGATCTTCGCCATGACCTTGAGGCCATTTGCAGCGGCATAGTCAGCCGAACATACCAGCACGGCGACGGCGCCATCGGTCAATGGGCTGGAAGTGCCTGCGGTAACGGTGCCGTTCTGGTCGAAGGCCAGCTTCAGGCCCGCGAGGTCTTCCGCCGTGGTGGAGGGGCGGGGCGTGCCATCCTTGTCGACAACGGTACCGTCGGGCAGAGTGAAGGGCACGATCTCGTCATCGAAGGCATTATTCTCCAGCGCCTTGCCAGCCTTCTGCTGGCTTTTCACGGCAAAGGCTTCCTGCTCTTCGCGGCTGATCTCGTACTTCTTCGCTACATTCTCAGCCGTGTCGCCCATGCCGAGATAGGCCGCACTCTTCTTGGCGAGTTCCGGATTGGGCATCGGGTTGAAGCCGGTCATCGGAACGCGGCTCATGCCTTCAACGCCTGCGCAGATAAACACATCGCCCGCGCCCATGGCGATCTGACCGGCAGCATAATGGATGCTGCTCATGGATGAGCCGCAGAAGCGGTTCATGGTGATGCCGCCCACATCCAGTGGCAGGTCTGCAAGCAGGCCGACGAGGCGGGCGATATTGAAGCCCTGCTCGCCTTCGGGAAAGGCGCAGCCCATCACGATGTCTTCAATATCCTCCGGCTTTACGCCGGTCTTTTCCACCAGGCCACGAATGGTGTTCGCCGCCAGATCGTCGGGGCGGGTTTTCGCCAGCGCGCCCTTATATGCGGGGTGGAAGGGGGAGCGGACATACCCTGCAATTACGACATCGGTCATGATAGTGTTTTGCCTTTCCTCTGCAATGTGCAAGGTCGATTGACCTTTTGCGTCGAATGGTTACGATAAAGTCTGTTACCTGACGTATACGTTAGGTAGATGGAAAATCAAGATGCTCCCGTGAGCCATTTCGCTTTTTCCGGCGTTGGCTGAATGCGGGAGTTGGAGAAAGGATGTTTCATGGTCGAGGTGCCCGAAGGGTTCCGCCTGATGGATACGAGCCGGTTTACCGATAGCGAGGGCAACATTCGCCCGCGCCTTTTGACCGAGCTTCTCGACCACGCCGTGTCCAACTATCCGGAAAGGGTCTGCGTCGATTTCCTCGGCCGCGAATGGACCTATGGCGAGATCGGAGACCTGGTGGACCGCGTGGCGACCGGCCTGCAGGCGCGCGGACTTAAGCCCGGCGACCGGTTCGGCCTGTGTCTGCCCAACACGCCCTATTCCGTGATCATGTATTATGCCGTTCTCCGTGCCGGTGGCATGGTGGTGAACATCAATCCTCTCTACTCCACCAGCGAGGTGGAGTTCCTGATTCTGAACTCCGGCGCGAAGATGATCGCCGTGCCCGATCTGGAAATGCTGCACGAGAAAGTGGCAGCGGCATGGGGCAAGGCGGATGATGATGGCAACGTGCTGCTCGAACACATCGTACTGTGCCCGATGGCAGACGTGCTGTCTTTCTGGAAATCGGTGGGTCTTCGCACGCTGAAGCGATCTTCCCTCGCGAAGAAGCAGTCCGGTGTTTCCTATATCCACTATAGCGACCTTGCCGCGCACCCGGCCAATCCTGCGAAAGTGGAGCAGACGCCCGACGATGTGGCGGTGCTGCAATATACCGGCGGCACGACCGGCAGGCCCAAAGGCGCCATGCTTACTCATGCCGGCTTAGCCGCCAATTCCGCGCAGATGATGCTGCATATCGGCGTGGTGCGCGACCAGCAGGAGCGCACACTGGGCGTCTTGCCGCTATTCCACGTCTTTGCTCTTACTTGCGTGCTGAATTTCGGCATCGATACTGCGTCGGAACTGGTGCTGCTTCCGCGCTTCGAGATGGACGAGGTGCTGAAAACGGTGAAGCGCAAACCCCCGACGCAGATGTTCGGGGTGCCGACGATTTACAACGCGCTCGGCTCGCTACCTGATGATAAGGTGCCGGACCTGTCCAGCGTTTTGACAAGCTGCTCGGGCGGTGCTCCACTCCCGTTGGACGTCCGCACCAAATTCGAGAAGCGCACCGGAGCGCTGGTATCCGAAGGCTACGGCCTGACCGAAGCCTCCCCCATCATCACCAGCAACCCGCTGCTTGGTCGCCAGCCGAACAAGGAGAACTCGACCGGTCCGGCCTTCCCTCAAACCGTCATCGAAATCCGTGATCCCGAGACTGGCGAGATGATGCCACAGGGCGAAAAGGGCGAAATTTGCGCGCGCGGACCGCAGCTGATGAAAGGCTATTGGAACAGGCCGAATGCAACAAAAGAAACCTTCGTCGATGGGGCGCTGCGCACAGGCGATATCGGCTATCTGGACGGTGACGGTTACCTGTTCATCGTCGACCGTATCAAAGATTTGATCCTGTGCAGCGGATACAATGTCTATCCGCGCGTGATCGAGGATGCGGCTTACGAACATCCGGCCGTAAAAGAGGCGATCGCCATCGGCATTCCAGACGATTATCGCGGCGAAGCCCCAAAGCTCTTCATCGCGCTGCATGACGATGAGGAGCTGGATGCCGGCACGCTCGAAGCCTTTCTGAAGATGCGCCTCAATCCCATAGAAATGCCCGACGCCTACGAGTTCCGCGACGAGCTGCCCAAGACGCTGGTCGGCAAACTGGAGAAGAAGGAATTGGTGGCGGAGGAAAAGGCCAAGTACGAAGCACGCAAGGCTGCCCAAGGGGATGGAGCTGCCGATGCCGGATAGCGTCGCAACCATGAACGAGGCTCAGGGTAACGAGCCACTCAAATCCATTGCCGAGGCCGCCGAAGCGCTCAGCGTCACTCAGCGGACATTGCGCTTTTACGAAGACAAAGGCCTGATCGCACCGCAGCGCGTGGGCACGATGCGCGCTTATTCGAAACGCGAAATGGGCCGGATGCAGCTGATCCTGCGCGGCAAGCGGCTTGGCTTCTCGATCCGCGAGATCGGCGAGTTCCTCTCGCTTTATGACGAGGACGACACCCAGAAAGTCGAGCAGATGCGGCACCTGCAGATGCAGATCAACCAGCGCCTCACGGAGCTGGAAGAGCAGCAGAGCGCGATCCAGCAGACCATTCGCGAACTCAAGCAGATGGATGCCGAAGCGCAGGACAAGATCGCCCGGCTCAAGGCCCAGCGTTAGCACCGCTTTGAGCGGTGGCTGCCGAAAGATTTTCAGGAGCGAATGGTGGGCGTACCAAGGTTCGAACTTGGGACCCCTACGATGTCAACATAGTGCTCTACCACTGAGCTATACGCCCACACCATTCGGGTATGGCCAAGCCGCTTTCGCGCTCGGCAGGCGGGCCATCTAGCGCCGCCTTATGCGATGCGCAAGGCCCGATTGCGGCTTACAGCATCAGCGCTGCGCTATCCTCGAACATGCGCTCCACTTCCATGACCAGGTCTTTGAGGTGGAAGGGCTTGGACAGCATCTTCGCATGCGGCGCTTCGCGGTTGGCTTTCAGGGAAACCGCGGCGAAGCCGGTGATGAACATCACCTTGGTAGAAGGGCTTATCTCGTTGCAGCGCTGGGCCAGCTCGATCCCGTCCATTTCCGGCATCACGATGTCGCTCAGCAGCAGATCGTAGATCTCGGTCTGGATCAGCGGCAGCGCTTCCGTGCCGCAGGAAACTGCCATGACCGAAAAGCCAGCCTGCTCCAGCGCGCGCTTCAAATAGGTGCGCATCGCGGTATCGTCTTCGGCCAGCAAAATTCGGATCATGCCCTTGGTCTCTTCCCTTGGTTAGCGTGGATGCAGCCCCTACGCCTGAGAGGTTGAAAAAGCATTGGCCGGATCGGGGCTGACCAGCTTTGGCACATTCGCGGACATGGTAAATGTACCTACGCTTTGACACAACCGCTGTCAGGGCCCAGCATTTGCCTGTGCAGCACGGTGCTTTTCCCCGAGACGATTCGCAGGCCATTTGCGGCGGGAGCATCCCTGAAGGCGACGGACGCCCCGCTTTCGTGCTGCGCCGCCCGCCGCATTTTGCCATCCCGATCCTCATCGCCGTGCCCCATGCCGGGCGCGATTATCCGGCCAGCCTGTTGTCACGCATGCGACTGGCAGATGAAGCGGCGCCGCGGCTGGAGGATCGCTATGTCGACCTGATCGCGCGCAAGGTGGCCGACGCCACAGGTGCCGCGCTGCTGGTGGCCAATGCGCCGCGCGCGATGATCGATCTCAACCGTTCCCCCGACGATGTGGACTGGGAAATGATCGCAGGAGCTCGTGCCCGAACGCAAAGGAGCCGGCTGGCGGCAGGTCGCCGCTCTCGCAGCGGGTTGGGATTGGTTCCGCGCCGCCTGCCTGGGATTGGCGAATTGTGGAACCAGCGCATCCGCGCCGCCGAGCTGAAAGCACGGATCGACCAGGTTCATTCGCCCTATCATCTGGCGCTGACGCGAACGCTGGAGAGCCTGCGCGACCGGTGGGGCGCTGCGCTATTGGTCGATATGCACTCCATGCCGCCGCTCGGACCGAAAACGGGCGAGGGAAGGGCAGCCGATTTCGTGATCGGAGACAGGTTCGGCGGATCCTGCGAAAGCGCCCTCGTCGCCGCTGCGCTGGGTCATCTCGATGCGGCGGGTGCGCATGTCGTGCACAACCGGCCCTATGCGGGTGGCTATGTGCTTGATCGCCACGGCGCTCCGGCGCGCGGACTGTCGGCGATGCAGCTGGAAATCTGCCGCGCGACCTATCTCGATGCTGGCTTGCGTGAACCGTCCGCCGGGGTCGACGAGGTGGCGCAGACCGTGACCGGCCTCATCCGACGTCTGGCCGACCAGATGACCCGCGGCGCGCAAGGTTTCGCGCAAGCGGCCGAATAGACAATTCTGCATGAAAAAACCGCCCCGTGCGCGAAGCACGAGGCGGCCAAGGTTCAGGGAGGAGGGACACCGAGGTGCCCCTGTCCAGCCGAGCCATGAGGGGAGCGCCGACCGGACACATCCTATGTAGGTGCAATCACCTGAACATCAACGGAACGAACGAAAAATGCGGCCCCGCAAGGCCGCATTTGTCGTATGGGCAGAGCGGTTCGCCGCCGCCACCCGAAAAGGCTCGAAAAGCCGCCTAGATCAGGCCGCGGGAGCGGTGGCCGACAGGCCTTCCGGACCCTTGCCCAGATCGACCTGCTTAGCGAACACGCCGCGCATCAGGTCGAGCGAGAACAGGTGCGCGAAAATCAGCGGCAGCAGGCCGTTCTCGTTCCACTTGCGCAGCTGGTCACCGCGCAGTTCGCGCAGCTTCTCCTGATTGACCATCTTGAAGCCGCGATAGGTAAAGGGCTTGTCCGGATCGTTTGCGCGCTGGATGGAAATTTCGCCATCCATCAGTAGGTCGTTATCGGTCAGTTCCTTCATGAAAGCCTGCGTGCGCATACCAGCTTCCTCGAACTTTTCGCAGAACTGCAGCAGGCCCTTGGTGTGATCGCTCGGCTCCGTGCCGTCGAACAGCTTCTGCCCGTCATCGAACTTGCCAACGAGGTCGCTGGTCGGATCGAAGCAGAGCGAGAGGTTGTCGGTGTCCGGCTGCAGCTTGGCGAGCAGGAACGGATAACGACGGACATAGGCCGGCACGTAAGGCGTCGTATCGCCGCGAACCGAGCCTTCTTCATCGAAGAACACGTTCACGCCTTCGTTAAGGCCCATCAGGGCGAGTGGCACCGAATTGTCGCCGCTGGAGAAAACGATGGGGAAATCGCGCTGCGCCACCGGGAATTCTTCCACGGTCAGCGGAATGGCGTGCTGCTTGCCGATCCAGGGTGCCTTGTCGACAGTGCGCGCGGCGAAATCGCCATGCTCTTTGTTGTTGAGGGGCACGAGGTCTTTGTAAAGGACGGGCAAATTCTGCTTCGGCGCGCTGGCCATCATACTCTCCGATCAAATATGGATGTCGAATATCCGGGATAGGAACCACCGGTTCCCTCGCGGACTCCGTAAAGTTCAGCGTGCGCGCTTATAGGCTCTTGCCCTCCGTTTCAAGCCGCACGAGCTTGCCGGGGTTGAGAATGCCGGCAGGGTCCAGCGCCTGCTTCACCGCGCGCATGAGGGCAAGTTGGGCGGGGTCGGCGAGACGGGCGAGTTCCTCCACTTTCATCTGGCCGATGCCGTGCTCCGCGCTGATCGTGCCGCGCCATGCGGTCACCTCGTCATGCACGAAGCGGCTGACGGTTTTGCCTTGCTCCGCTTCCCATGCTCCCGGCCTTGCGCCTTCGGGCGCGATGGCGTGAAAGTGGACATTGCCATCGCCAAGATGACCGAAAGCGACGGCGCGCACACCGGGGAAGGCGCTCTCCACCTTGGGAACGGTCTCGGCGATGAAATCGGCCATATCCTCCACAGGTACGGCGATATCGTGCTGCATGGCCGGGCCGATGGCGCGCTCTGCGGGAGAGATGCTGTCGCGGATCGTCCAGAAGGCTTCGGCCTGTGCCTCGCTTTGCGCAATGGTGGCATCTTCGATCAATTCCGCTTCCATCGCCGTTTCCAGCAGCGATCGGGCGAGATCGGCTAGCGAGGCGGCAGCGGCTCGGTCGGCCACCAGCTCGATCAGCACATGCCAATGGTGCGGTCCGGCCAGCGGCGGCCTGCTGTCCGGACTGTAGCGCATCACGGCGTCATGCGAGTGCCGGGGGATGACTTCGAACCCTTCCAGCGCCTGCGGCGCATGGCGCTGGGCGTGGAGCAGCAGGCGGCGCGCCGTGCGAATGTCGTTGACGCCTGCCCACAGCACGGCGCGCTCTGCGATGCCGGGCAGGAGGCGCAAGGTCGCCGCCGTAACGATGCCCAGCGTCCCTTCGGAGCCGATCAGCAATTGCTTCAGGTCGAAGCCGCGATTGTCTTTCTTCAGTGCGCGCAGGGCGTCGAAAACCGAGCCATCGGCCATTACCGCTTCCAGCCCCAGCACTTGCGCGCGCATGTTGCCGTGCCGCAGCACCTGCGTGCCGCCTGCATTGGTTGCAATCAGACCGCCGACGGTGGCAGAGCCCTTGCCGCCCAGCGTGAGCGGGAAGCGCAATCCTTCGGCCTCGACCGTGTCGTGCAGCGTTTGCAGCACCAAGCCGGCATCGCAGGTGATCTGCATCGCTTCGGACGCAAAATGGCGGATGGCGTTCATCCTCCGCAGGGACAGGATGACGGACGCTCCGCTCTCGTCGGGCGTCGCTCCGCCGGACATCCCACTGTTCCCGCCCTGTGGCACGATGGGCACGCCGTATCGGGCGCACAGCTTGACCAGATCGGCGACTTCCCGAGTGTTCGCGGGCGAGGCGAGGCCCAGCGCCTTGCCGGTATAGCGACCGCGCCAGTCGGTCAGCCACGACGCCATAATATCGGCATCGCGGGTGAAGCCGCGCTCTCCCAGCAGGCGCTGTGCAGCGTCGCAAAAGGCACTTGTGTCACTCATAGCGCCGCTCCTGCCACCGAAGCCGCCCCCTTGCAAAGTGCGCCGCGCGGGTTAAGCCAACATTCAATCCGCGCTGTTAGGAGGGGGCCTGACATCAAGCGGCAGTGAGATCGTGCTGCATAACAGTCACGGGAACTGCCGACTTCGCATCTATCATGAAACGCCTGATCGCCATCCTGGCCTGCCTGGCCCTTCTGCTGCCGCTGTTCGCTGCGCCTATGCCGGTCAGCGTCGCGGCGCAGGATGCGAGGGAGCGCACCGGGCCGCAATCGCCTGTTCCATTGGGCTTCGACCAGACGGCCCCTGCGCCCTTCCGCATGCTCGACGATGCCGTGCGCAACATGCAGCAGCACCAGGTGCGCATCGAACAGCGCGTGATTATCCGCGTCTCGCCCGCGCCTCCGCGTGCCCGCACGCAGATGATGGCAGATCTGCCCCGCCGCCCCATGCCGCGCAGCTTTGCCGAGGTGGAACATGGCGACTGTGTCGATATCGACAGCATCATGGGCGTGCAGCCGACCCGGGACAATCGCTTGCTGATGTTCACGCGCCAGCGGCAAATTATCGCTGCCAGCCTCGAACAATCGTGCACGGCCAGCGCCTTTTATGCCGGTTTTTATGTCGAGCAGAACGAGGACGGGCGGCTGTGTGTGGCGCGCGACCAGTTGCAATCCCGCGCCGGTGCGGCCTGCCAGGTCGCAGGCTTTACGCGGCTCGTTGCGGCCAGTCAGTAAGGCTGTCCTGCCGAAGTTTGCAATTTTTCCCGTTCGCGCGTAGGGAGCGCGGGCAAACTGGCGTGCCGCGCAGCACGCCTTTATTTTGCGCGATACCAATTTACCGGAACCCATCGATTTGACCACTTTTGCCGATCTCGGCCTGTCTCCAGACCTCCTGAAAGCCGTTGAAGAGGCAGGCTATACCGAGCCGACTCCGATCCAGGCGGAAGCCATCCCCGCCGTGCTGATGATGAAAGACCTCATCGGCATCGCGCAGACCGGCACGGGCAAGACGGCAAGCTTCGTGCTGCCGATGATCGATGTGCTGGCCAGCGGCCGCCGCCGCGCGCTGATGCCGGGCAGCCTGATCCTGGAACCGACGCGCGAACTGGCCGCGCAGGTGGCCGAGAATTTCGAGAAATACGGCCAGAACCACGACCTGAAGATGGCGCTGCTGATCGGCGGCGTGCAGATGGGCGACCAGGTCAAGGCGCTGAACGAAGGCGTCGACGTGCTGATCGCCACGCCGGGCCGCTTGATGGACCTGTTCGAGCGCGGCAAGATCCTGCTCTCTGCCTGCGAGCTGGTGGTGATCGACGAAGCCGACCGGATGCTCGACATGGGCTTCATTCCCGATATCGAGTTCATCTGCGACAAGCTGCCAGAGCAGCGCCAGACACTGCTGTTCAGTGCAACCATGCCGCCGCCCATCGCCAAGCTGGCGAAGAAGTTCCTCACCAATCCCAAGCGGATCGAGGTGAGCCGCGCGGCGTCCACCAACGACAATATCGCAGCCTTCAAGATTCCGGTGAAGACCCGCGAGAAGCGCGAGACGCTGCGCTGGCTGCTGCGCAACGATCTGGTGGACACAGCCATCATTTTCGCCAATCGCAAGACCACTGTACGCGAGCTCAACAAGAGCCTGCAACGCCACGGCTTTGCCAGCGGCGAAATTCATGGCGATATCGACCAGGCGCAGCGCAACAAGGAATTGCAGCGCTTCAAGGATGGCGAGATCAACATCCTCGTCGCCAGCGACGTTGCCGCGCGCGGGCTCGACATCAAGGGCGTGAGCCATGTCTTCAATTTCGACACGCCTTGGCATCCCGACGACTATGTCCACCGCATCGGCCGCACGGGCCGTGCCGGAGCCAAGGGCAGGGCGTTCACCTTCGTCGCGCCGGAGGATGCCGAGGCGATCGACAATGTCGAGAAGCTGACCGGTGCCAAGGTGCCGACATTCGGCAAGAAAGATGTGCGCGTCGCTCTGCCCGATCCGTCGCAGCAGACCGAAGAGCGGCGCGAAGATACGGAAGCGGCGGAAAAGCCGAAGCGGTCGCGCCGGAGGCGTGAGGACGATGGCGAGGCGGATCGTAAGCCGGCAAGGCGCGAGCAGCCGGAGCGGCAGCAAGCCGAGCGCCAGAAACCCGCAAGAGGGCCGCGCGAGGATCGCCAGCCGCGCGGACGTCGCCGCGACCAGGATGATGAGCCGGTCCCCGCAGGCGAATGGAACGGGCCGAAGCCCGACTTCCTCGCCGTCGGGTTCGATTGACGGGCCCTCAAGCGAAGTTGACACAGTTGACACAGTTGACACTACGCGGTGGGCGCTTTTCGCTAGATTTGCCTTTGTATAGAGGTGCTTAGCCCGCAAATCGCGAAGTTGACACTTTGCGAAAGAAAAACGGTGCATAAAAGCAAAAAGCCCCGCAGCGATGCGGGGCTTTTCATTCGTGTCTGCGATGATCGCCAAATGCCAAAACATCGCGCGGCCATGACAGCACCAAGCGCTGTAGGACAGCGCCGTCTAGAAGCGTCAGTCCATCGGGTCCATGTCCTGCCGCGCCAGCGCAGTCTTCACGCCGTCATCCATCTCCATGCGCACGCGGAAGGCTTTCAGGCCAGGATAGTCCTCGATGGCGATCGGCGTCTGGTCGATCCAGCGCGTCAGCACGTAGAGGAATGCATCGGCGAAGCTGCGCTTGCCGAGGTAATACTGCCCACCAGCATGGGCGAGATTGTGCTCCAGCCGCTCATACTTGTCGCGCAGCGTAGTGTAGGCGGCCTGCTTCACCTCTTCTTGTGCGTCCTCGCTCTCGGCAAAGCGCTGGGCGGCGAAATGCGGGCCATAGGCGGCGTGGACTTCGCTCGACATGTAGGACAGCGCTTCGGCCTCGCGATAACCGAGCCGCTTGTCGCGCGCATAGCCTTCGCTGCCATGCTCCGCGCCCAGCCACGCCATGATCGCTGCCAGCTCGGTCAGCACCTCGCCATCGTCGAACTTCAGCGCGGGCACCTGCCCCTTGGGATTGATCTTGAGGTACTCGTCCTTCTTGTGGTCGCCATAGGCAAGATTGTGGATCTCCACCGGCGCATCGAGCCACGCCACCGCGATGTTGCAGGCGAGCGAGCAGGTTCCGGGCATGGTGTAGAGGGTCGTCATCGATAATCTCCTTTATTTTGCGAATGCATGGGAGCCGCAAAAGGTTCGCATTACGTCGGTCCGGAGGCGCGATAACGCGTCCTTAACCGTGATCTGCCACGCGTGTGTGCATGGAGAATTTCCTCGCCGCCTTTGCCAAGCTGCTGAGCGATACGTGGCCTTATGCGCTCACCTTTGCTGTGCTGGCACTGGTGACGAAGCGCGGCGCGATATTGGCTGCGATTCGGCGCGCCGGCCCGGAATTCCGCACGAACCTGCTGCTGATGATTTTCAACGTCGTGCTGGTGCTGCCCTTCTTCCTGCCGAGCAATGCCGCGCTACGCGAATGGATCGGCGGCTTCCGGCTTGTCGAGCCGACATTGTGGGAGCCGCTGCCGCAAGTCATCACCCTGCTGGCCGCCATCCTGGTGATCGATTTCGGCGCGTATTGGCGGCACCGCTTCGAACATTCGCGCCCCATGTGGCGTTTCCACGCAACGCACCACGCCGACACGGCGCTGCACTGGCTGACCGTGGCGCGCAAACATCCGATTGCGCGTCTGCTCAGCCTCTATGCCGACCTGCTGTTCGCTTATATCCTTGGCTTCCCGGTATGGGCGATTATCGGTGCGGGCCTGCTGCGCAGCTGGTGGGGGCACTTCATCCACGCGGACGTGCCGTGGACGCTGGGCCTGTTCGGCAATGTCCTGATCTCGCCCGCCGCCCACCGCCTGCACCACATCCGTGACGAAGCGCTGATGGGCTACAATTACGGCAACACCTTCACCCTGTGGGACCGCCTGTTCGGCACCTACAAAGACCCTGCACCCTATGTCGATTGCGAGACCGGCATCGCTGAAGGCACGCGCGGCTTCTTCGGAGAACTCGCACGGCCCTTTGAGAAGCGGTATCACTGGGGGCGGAAGGTGGATGAGGTGCCTGCCGCGGAAAGCGGAGAGGCGCGCACCTAGCCGCCGATCGTGCGATAGCTGTTGCCGTCGGCTTCGAGCCACATTCCCTGGCCCGCTTCGCCCAGGAAGGCTTCCAGCCCGGGTCCAAGAAATGGCTCGGGCGGAATGTCAATTGCGCAGTCCTCTGCATATTGCATGAGCGTGGCAGCCAAGCGTTCCCGCAGCACCTGCATCTGCGCTTCGAAAGAGCGCGTGCGGAAATCGGCAGGCAGGTCGCTATGGTCGCTACTTGTGTTGGGACATCGGATCGAGACGATGTCCCAGAATACGCCGGGCGAAACGCCGTCGCCGCCGTAAAGCTGCAGCCCGTCCACGTGGAATTGCACGACCACATCATCGACGCTGACATCGCCGTAAGTGACATGCGCGTTTCGGATGGAGTTGAACTGTCCGTCGTTGTCAGGCTGGCAACCGTGCCGCACTGTAGCCTGCTCCGACACGGTTTCGGTCGCCGCAGGCGGTGCCATCGCTTCCACATTCGGCACCGGTTCCTCGCATGCTGCAACCAGCGCTGCGCCAGCTGCCGATGCAAAGACTGCAGCCGCGCGCATCACGCCAGCGTCACGAAGCTGTCGATCACCCGCTTCGTGCCTGCCTTCTCGAAGTCGATTTCCAGCTTGTTGCCTTCCTGTCCGATCACTTCGCCATAGCCGAATTTCTCGTGAAAGACGCGCGCGCCCATTTCTACGTCGGTGCGCGGTTTGGCGGCGAAGCTGGCTGCGGAGCGGGTGCTTTCCTTCACGCGGGTCTGCTTCGTGTCATAGCCCGTAGCGAGCGCGCGTTGCCAGCCGGGGCCGCGGGCGGAGGAGCGATCCGGGCGGCTGGTGGAGACATGGGCGAAGGGGTCTTCGCTCTCGCTCCAATTCGCCTGCCAGAGCGATTTGCCGCCGGTCATCGTCGTTTCGGTCTCGATATGCTCGTCGGGGAGTTCCTCGATGAAGCGGCTGGGGATGCTGCTCGTCCACTGGCCGTAAATGCGGCGATTGGCGGCGTGCATGATCGTGCATTTGCGCCGCGCGCGGGTGATGGCGACGTAAGCCAGGCGACGCTCTTCCTCCAGGCTGGCGAGGCCACCCTCGTCGAGCGAGCGCTGCGAGGGAAACACACCTTCCTCCCAGCCGGGCAGGAAAATATGGTCGAACTCGAGCCCCTTCGCCGCGTGCATCGTCATGATGGTAACTTTCTCGTCGGTGTCCCCCCGGTCGCTGTCCATCACCAGAGATACGTGTTCGAGGAAATCGCCCAGCGTCTCGTATTCTTCCATCGCGCGGGCGAGTTCGACGAGGTTGTCCGCCCGACCGGCCGCCTCGGCGGAGCGATCGGCTTTGAGCATGGCATCGTAGCCAGATTCTTCCAAAACGGTGCGCAGCAGGTCGGCTGGTGTGACGGTTTCTGCCATCAGCGACCAGTTTTGTAGCATGTCGTGTAAATTGCCGAATGCATTCCGAGCGCGCGGAGCAAGCTCATCTCCGTGGGCGAGATGATACGCCGCTCTCAAAAATGGCATTCCGCCGCCGACCGCTTTACGGTGCAATTCCTGCAGAGCCTTTTGGCCGAGCCCGCGCTTGGGCTGGTTGTATATCCGCTCGAACGCCAGATCGTCCGCAGGCTGCGCAATCACCCGCAGATAGGCCAGCGCATCGCGGATTTCGGCACGCTCGTAAAAGCGGAAACCCCCGATGATACGGTAATTGAGGCCGATCTGGATGAAGCGGTCTTCGAATTCACGCGTCTGGTATTGCGCGCGAACGAGGATGGCGACCTGTTCGAGGCTGAGGCCCTCGCGCTCCAGCCGCTCGATCTCTTCGCCCACGCGGCGCGCTTCCTCGGGCGCGTCCCACACGCCTATGACGCGCACTTTCTGGCCTTCGGGCAGCTGTGTCCACAGCGTCTTGCCCAATCGCTGGCTGTTGCCGGCGATAAGGCCCGATGCCGCGGCAAGGATTTGCGGGGTGGAGCGATAGTTCTGCTCCAGCTTCACCACCTTCGCACCGGGAAAATCCTTCTCGAAGCGAAGGATATTGGCCACCTCCGCGCCGCGCCAGGAATAGATGGACTGGTCGTCATCCCCGACGACGCAGATATTCTTGCGCTCCTGCGCCAGCAGCCGCAGCCAGAGATACTGGACGGCATTGGTGTCCTGATACTCGTCCACCAGGATGTATTTGTAGCGCTGTTGGTAGCTCTTCAGCACATCGGAATGCTGGCGGAAGATGTTGAGCATATGCAGCAGCAGGTCGCCGAAATCGCAGGCGTTCAGGCTCTTCAGCCGCTCTTGGTAGAGCGCATACATCTGTTGGCCCTTGCCATTGTCGAAGCTCTCATTGTCGACGACATCGAGGTCGGCAGGGTTGAGGCCGCGGTTCTTCCAGCTGTCGATAAGCCCTGCCAACATGCGCGGCGGCCAGCGCTTTTCGTCGATATCGTTTTCACTGATCAGCGTTTTCAGCAGACGCAGCTGGTCGTCCGTGTCGATGATGGTGAAATTGCTTTGCAGGCCCACGATTTCCGCGTGGCGGCGCAGCATCTTGGCGCAGATGGAGTGAAACGTGCCGAGCCACGGCATCCCCTCCAGCGCGCCGCCGGTGAGCTTCGCCACACGCTCGCGCATTTCGCGCGCGGCCTTGTTGGTGAAAGTGACGCAAAGGATCTCGCTTGGCCACGCCATGCGCTCGCGCACGATATGGGCCAGCCGGTGGGTGAGGGCGGCAGTCTTTCCGGTGCCGGCCCCTGCCAGCATCAGTACCGGCCCCTCCGTCGTCAGGACGGCCTCTCGCTGCGGCGGATTGAGATGGGCAAGCCATTCCGGCGCGCTGGCGGCGAGTGCGGTTTCGGTCGATTGAGGGGTATCTGTCACCTGTGAACAGCTAGGGAACAGGGGCGCTCCGTGCAAGCTTTGCGGCCAAATGTGGAACGCTATTTTTTCGGAACAACGGCCTTCTCCAGCCCATTGATCGGGCAATTGCAACATGCCGAAAGGCAAAGGAGAAACCATTATGAAAAAGGCACTTATCGCTGCCGCAACCGCGCTGAGCATCGCCGCCGCCCCCGCTATGGCACAGGACCGCGACGATGACCTGCCGAGCATGTATCCGATGGCAGCGGTCGATAACGACAACCGCGACGAAATCGAAACTTACGACGCCGATCGCCAGCGTATGTATTACGGCTGGCCACTTGAAGTGCGCTCCTATTACTGGACGCTCGACGAGAACGACCGGATGATGTTCTGGAACATGGATAGCGATGCCGACCGCGTCGCCTATTACAACGCCAACCGCATGACAGGCGACATGACCTTTGTGCGCACCGGCATGGTGCAGAATGCGCCCATTGCCCGCGCCAATCATGATGGCACCTATCCGATCTGCGAAAGCGATGCCGACGACCATTGCATGAACGCATGGGCAGCCGGACAGCGCGGCCCCGGTGTGGACCGTCCGCTGAACTACTGGCCGGGTCAAACCACCACCATGCGCGATTATGGTGGCTGATCCAGCTTCTCGACTCATTACAAAAGGCCGTCCTTCGGGGCGGCCTTTTCTTTTGCGCGATGGTCATTCGTCCGGTTTTTGCCACGCCCACGCGGTGAGAGTGCCAGCACGCGCGATGGTTGAGATACAGCGCTTGCCAGCAGTCGGGCATCCGCGCAGCCTTGCGTCGAAGTCGTCAGATCGGACGGCTCCCGTTCGTCACGTATGAAAGCTATGGAGTGCTTTTATGCGATTGAAATTATCATATGTTCTTGGCGGTTTACTGGCCGCCATGCCGATTTTGGCAACTGCTCAGGATCAAGGGCCGCCTGGCAATACTTCGAGCGATCCGATGGAGGAAGCTTTTGCCTCCACCCAGATGACCGAAGAGCAATCGGCCACCTATGCCTCATGGCCGCCCGACATGCAGGCGCTCTACGATGCGTGGTCGGCGGACCAGCAGGGCTATTACTGGACCCTGCCGCCCGAGCGCGCAGAGCTGTTCTGGCGGCTTTCCACCGAGGACCGGATGTCGCTGATGCGGATGGATGATACAACACGCGAGCGGGCGTGGACCATGATCGAAGCGCAGGCGGCTTCGCAGGCACCGGAAGGCGAAACCGTGGAACCAGACGACATCCCCGAGCCACCCGATCCCGAAGGCCTCTAGACCCGGCAGCCTTCAAGATCGGAGGGAAGGGCCGCCCGGCGTGACGCGGGCGGCCCTTTTTCCTTTTCGGAACCGCCATCCGCCGCGCGCCGTTATGGCGCTGGAAGAAAAGGAGAAGGTTCCATGAAAGCCCTGACACTGACAGCAGCACTTGGCCTTGCCATGCTGGCGACCCCGGCCATGGCCGATCACCATGGCGGTGGTCACGATGACGACAATGCCAACCAGCAGCGCGCCGAAGTAATCGAGCGCGACGATCGCGGCCGCGCGACCCGCGTCCGCATGAACGGTCAGGAATATGCGGTTTGCACGCAGAACGAACAGGATAGCTGCATCAACCCGCGCGAAGCAGGGCTGAATTTCGGCAACCGCGCGCTTGGCTATTGGCCGGGACGTCCGGCCAGCCAGATCGACGGCCCGCTTCCCGCAGAACGTTCGGGCAGCAGCGATTAATCCTGCCGGTCGGGCCAGCGCAGCAGGACCAGCTTCGCCGGCCCGACCCGCCTCTCGCTCTCGATCTCGAGCTTGCGGATGGCAACATCCTCTTTGGCGGCAACCTCCAGCGCGACCCACGTAGCCGGGCCGATCCAGCCCAGCCGCGCCAGCCGGTCTATCGCGACGGCACCGGCGCCCGTTTCATAGGGCGGGTCGAGCAATACAAGATCGCGCGGCACTTTTGCCGGACCCAGCGACAGCACCGATCCCGCGACGATATCGCTTCGTTGCTGCGCCCGTAGCGCGGCGACGTTCTGGCGCAATGTGCGTATGGCGGCGGCATCCTGCTCCACGAACAGGCAATTGGCCGCCCCGCGCGACAGAGCCTCCAACCCGAGCGCGCCCGACCCGGCAAACAGGTCCGCCACGCTCAGGCCCTCGAAGCTGCCGAGGCGGCTGGTGAGCATCGAAAACAGCGTCTCGCGCGTACGATCCGCCGTGGGCCGTGTGGTATCGCCCGCAGGCGCGCGCAACTGGCGGCGCTTCCATTCTCCGGCGATGATTCTCATGATTTCAAGCTCGAGCGAAAACGCTCGATATCTTCCTTGCGGATTTCCTGCGCAGCGCCGCGTGGCAGGTCTGCGAGGCCGAAGGGACCGTAGGCGGTGCGGATCAGGCGGCTGACTTCCAGCCCGAAATGTTCGAGCACCCGGCGCACTTCGCGATTCTTTCCTTCTGTCAGCGTCAGCTCGATCCACTGGTTGCGGCCGGTGCGCCGTTCGAGATTGGCGTCGATCCGGTCGTAGCGCATGCCTTCGATCTCCACGCCTTCCATCAGCGTTTCGAGCTGTTCCTGCGTGATCTCGCCGAAGGTGCGTGCGCGATAGGTGCGCGGGATCTCGCTGGAGGGCAGCTCCATCATCCGCTTGAACTCGCCATCATTGGTCAGCAGCAACAGCCCTTCGGTATTCAGGTCGAGGCGGCCGACGGGCATCAGGCGCGGTGTGCCCTTGGGCAGGGCGTTGCGAAGCGCGGTGTAGATCGTCGGCCGGCCCGAGAAATCGCGCTCCGCCGTCAGCAGGCCTGTGGGCTTGTGAAATGCGAAGAGGCGTGTGCGCTCCGGTTTGCCGACCGGCTTGCCGTCCACGCTCACGCCTTTCAGGCTGGTGAGGAAGGTAGCGGGCGTCGTCACCACCTCGTCTCCGATTTTAATGCGGCGATCTTCGATCATCCGCTCCACCTCGCGGCGGCTGGCAACACCGGCACGGGCCAGCAATTTGGCGATACGATCGCCTTCGGGACGCGGTTCGTTGGACATATCCGGCCCCTTAGGCGTTGAGAGCCCGTTCATCCAGCCTTCCATTGCGATGGAATACGGCTAGACCGGCACGAAATAAAAAAGGGAACGCCCGCATGGCCGACGCCGCAGCCGAAACGAAGACGAAGAAGAAACCCGGCTGGGGCACGCTCGCCCGCTCGCTCAAGAACCCGAAAAGCGGCTTCATGGCGCTGTTCGGGTTTGCCAGCGGCCTGCCATTCGCGCTGTTCCTCGGCACGCTGTATGCGTGGCTGAGCGAAGCCGACGTCGATCTGGAAACGATGGGCGTCTTCTCGCTGATCGGGCTGGCCTACGCGTTCCAGTTCCTGTGGTCGCCATTGCTCGACAAGGTCGACATTCCCGGCCTCAGGCGTCTGGGCAAGCGCAAGCAGTGGATTGCGCCGATGCAGCTGGTGCTGGCTGCCGTCCTGCTGACCATGAGCATCCTCGATCCGAGGAGCCAGCTCGGCGTTTTCAGCCTGCTCGCCGCCATCGGCGCCTTTGCCAGTGCGACGCAGGATATTGCCATCAACGCGTGGCGCATCGATGTGGCGGACGAGGAAGCGACGATCGATATCCTCTCCACCATCACCCAGATGGGCTTCCGCCTCGCCAGCCTTGTCGGCGGTGCGCTGGGCCTGATCATCGCAGAGCGGATCGGCTGGCCGCAGACCTATGTGATGATGGGCATCATCATGCTGGTGATCGGCATTGCCGGCCTGTTCGCGCCCGATGCCGATGTGGAAAAACGATCCGCCGCCACTGTCGCCGCCAGCCGCGACGAAGTGGCCGAGCTCTACAATGCAGGCGAAGTGGACCAGAAAACGCGCAACTGGGCGCTGCTGGCTGTCGGGCTGCTGTGGGCATGGGCGATCGGCACGGTCATCCTCTTCATGTATCGCTCCATGACGTATGCGCCGGAATTGCGGCCCAACCCGACCGAGTTCACGGCAACCTACGGACCGCTGATCATCGTCGCCACCATCGTGGTGCCTGCCTTCATCGCCGCATGGCTCGCCAAACTGAAAAAAGATGGCCGCAACGTCATCAGCCACACCGCAGCAGCGTTCAATCCGCAGGATGTGCGCTTTACCGACCATCTTTATCGCGCGCTGGTGCTGCCGCTGGTCGAGTTCGTCGGACGTATGGGCTGGGCGCTGGTGCTGATCTTGGCGCTGGTGCTGACCTATCGCATTACCGATGCCATCTGGGGCACTTTCGCCTATCCGTTCTACCTTGGCGAGCTGAACTACACGGGTGACGAAGTGGCCTTCGCGTCCAAGTTCTTCGGCGTGGGCGCGATCATTGCCGGACTGGCGCTGGGCGGGTGGCTGATCACCGTGATCGGCCGCATGTTCACGCTGACGCTGGGCGCGGCATTGGCTGCTGCAACGAACCTTCTGTACGCCGATCTCGCGGTGGGCGGGGCGACCATGCAGGCGGGCAGCGACCTCATCGGCTTTACAGCGCTCATCAATGCCATGGCCCCGTTCGGCTCCGAAGGGCTGGCGCGGCTGACGTTCACCATCATGTGGGAGAACCTCGCCATCGGCATTGCGGGCGCCGCCTACATCGCCTGGCTCTCCAGCATCGTGAACAAGAAATACGCCGCCGTGCAATATGCGCTGCTCGCCTCGCTAACTTTGCTGGTAGGCACGCTTGGCCGCGGCGCGCTGGGCGAAATGATCGAGGACCGTGGCTATTACTACGTCTTCATCTTCACCACGCTGATCGGCCTTGTCGCCGTGGTGCTGTGCGTGCTGGAATGGATCCGCGAACGCCGCGCCGGTGCGAAAAGCGGCGTGCTGGCGCCCGACCAGACGCCCGAACTGGCAACGGGAGCCTAGTCCGGATATTCGCGGTTGGCGCTCAGCACCTTGCCCGCGAGGTAGAGCGAGCCGGTGATCAGCACGGTGCCATCGCCGGATGGCAGCGTCTCCATGGCGGTTTGCAGGTCTGGCGCGGTGGCGACCGGCTGAACGCCGGCGTTCCGGGCAATGTCGGCCAGCGCGTCCACCGCGACATGGTCGTTTCCGGCAATCGGCACGGCTGTCACACTCGCCAGATGCGGCCCGAGAATGGCGAGGAAGCGGCGCGCATCCTTTGCCGCCATCATGCCCACCAGCGCGTGGACCGGGCCTTCCAGCGTCGCCAGATGCGCGGCGATCGCCTCCGCCGCATCGGGATTGTGACCGCCATCCAACAGCACTGCGCGGCCTTGCGCCAACTCCGTTAGCGGACCGGCGGAGAGATATTGCAAGCGCGCGGGCCAGCGCGTGGTGCGAATGCCTTCCGCCATCGCTGCAGGCGAGACCGGTACGAAATCCTGGTGCCGCAGCATGGCAACCGCAAGTGCGGCATTGTCCGCCTGGTGTCGCCCGTGCATTTGCGGGAGCGGGAGCGTCAGCTCGCCATGCCGGTCGCGATAGGCGATGCTGGCAGGGCCGGCATCGGCCCACCAGTGAGACCCCCGCATGTGCAGGGGCGCGCCAGCAAGACCGGCGCGGCGCTCAATCTCCGCCTCGACATCGGGCGTGTAGCCTTGCGTAACGAGAGGTGAGCCCGGGCGCGCTATGCCGGCTTTCTCGAACGCAATCCGGACAAGCGGCCGGTCGGGCGAGGGCGCTGACGGGTCTTCGTTCAGAAGGAATGCTTCATGATCCACACCGAGAGAGGCGATGCCGCAGGCGGCGGGGCGTTCCATCACATTGGTCGCATCGAAGCGGCCGCCAAGCCCCACCTCGATCACGCAGGCATCGGCGGGGGTGCGGGCGAAGGCCAGGAAAGTCGCGGCGGTGGTGACCTCGAAGAAGCTTGGTGAGAGGCCCTCGGCAGTATCGAGAACCTCTTCCAGCAGATCGGCAAGCAACCTGTCCGATATCAGCACGCCTGCGATGCGAATGCGTTCGTTATAGCGCACCAGATGCGGCTTCGTGGCGACGTGGACGGTCTTGCCATCCGCCTCCAGCATGGCGCGCAGGAAGGCGCAGGTGGAGCCCTTGCCATTGGTGCCCGCGACATGGAAAACGGGCGGCAGCCTCTTCTGCGGATCGCCGAGCCGGCTGAGCAGCGTGCGGATCACATCCAGCCCGATGCGCCCCTGCGGCAGCGATAGCGCGCCCAGCCGGTCCAGTTGCTTCTGGACCGCAGGATCGTCCGAGATGGCGAAGTCTTTCATCGCATCCCGGGTTCTACTCAGGCAGCCTTTGCAGGCGCGAGGAATTCCAGCAGCTGCGCCAACGTCGCGCGCAGATCCTTTCGGTGCACCACCATGTCCACCATGCCGTGCTTGTGCAGATATTCGGCGCGCTGGAAGCCTTCAGGCAGCTGCTCGCGGATCGTTTCCTGGATCACGCGCTGTCCGGCAAACCCAATCAGCGCGCCCGGCTCTGCAATATGCACATCGCCCAGCATGGCGTAGCTGGCGGTAACGCCGCCCGTGGTCGGGTCCGCCAGAATGACGATGTACGGCAGGCCCGCCTCTCGCAGGCGGCGCGTCATCACCGTGGCGCGCGGCATCTGCATCAGGCTGAGAATGCCTTCCTGCATGCGCGCACCGCCAGCAGCGGTCACGCAGATGAAGGCGCATTTCTCGTCCAGCGCGCGCTGGGCCGCGGCGCAGAAAGCATCGCCCACCGCCATGCCCATGCTGCCGCCCATGAAGGTGAAATCCTGCACGCCGACCACCGCGCGGTGGCCCTTGATCGTGCCGACAGCGGCGGTGAAGGCATCATTATGCGGATTGGCCGCGCGCGCCGCTTTCAGCCGGTCGACATAGCGCTTGCTATCCTTGAAACGCAGCGGATCCTCGGTGACCTTGGGCGCGGGCAACATTTCGACATCGCCGTTGTCGAGGATCTGGTCGAGCCGGGTATCGGCGCCGATGCGGCCATGATGGTCGCATTGCGGGCACACGCTAAGATTTTCCTCGTACTCGGTGCGGAAAACCATTTCCTGACATCGCGGGCATTTCACCCAGAGATTGTCGGGCGTCTCGCGCTTGGCGACGAATGGCAGGCGCTCGCGGACTTTCGTAAACCAGTTCATGGGCTGCGCCTATCGGGCAGAATGTACGGCCTTGGCAAGCTTTTCGGTCAGCGCGCGCAGGTGCTGCGGTGCATCGTCCCCATGTTCGCCCACCAGCTCCACCAGTGCGCTGCCGACGACGACGCCATCGGCCACGCGGGCGATCTCGGCAGCCTGTTCCGGCGTGCGGACGCCGAAGCCGACAGCGACGGGCAAGTCGCTATGCGATTTGATGCGCGCGACGTTCTCGGCGATGGATTCGATTGCAGCAGACTGCTTGCCGGTTATGCCCGCGACGCTGACATAATAGAGGAAGCCCGCCGACTTATCGAGCACTGTAGGCAGGCGCGCATCGTCCGTCGTGGGCGTGGCGAGACGGATGGGCGCGATGCCTCTCGCGCGAAGGGCGGGGCCGAGATCGTCGTCCTCTTCGGGCGCGAGGTCGACGCAGATTACGCCATCGACGCCGGCCTTCTTCAGCGCATCGGCGAACCATTCCGGCCCACGCCGGATCATCGGGTTGGTATAGCCCATCACCACCAGCGGCACGTCCGGATGACGCTCGCGAAATGCGGTAGCGATGGCGAGGACGTCAGCGGTGGTCGTGCCCTTGCCGAGCGAGCGAATATTCGCCGCCTGGATCGCCGGACCATCCGCCATGGGATCGGTGAACGGCATCCCCAGCTCGATCACATTCGCTCCGCCTGCAACCAGCGCATCGAGATTCGCCGCCGTGTCGCCATCGCCAGCGGTGATGAACGCGACGAGAGCGGGGTGAGTGGCGGCAAAGGTGGTGGAGAGGCGGGTCATTTGCGTTCGGAGAACCATGTCGAGATCGAGATGCCCGCTTTGGCTACGACTAAAAGAAGTGCAAGGAAAATTGCCGCCAACGATGACCACTCTAGCCATTTCGGCATTGTGATATAGCAGGTTGTAAACATCGCTTCCGGTAGTTCGTCGCAGCTGTTGTGATTAAATATACTGGTGCCCTCGACGGCCGAGAGCATCATTGTGGCGAGCACGACCGAGCAAAACGTCCTATATTCAGCAAGACGCTCCTTCCATAAAGAATCAGGATTTTCACGTTGTAAAAAATCGAACAAATGCCACGGCGCTACAATAATGAAGTAGAATGCGAAATAAATGACCGCTTCGCCAATACCCCAGATCGACCATTCTAGGTCGTATTCGCCGTAATCGAGGTATGATTTTGGAAGATCGTAAAACCACTCCCAATTCGCCAGGAAGGTAGGAAGCGACATGCACAGTAGCATGCTCATGAACCAATGCAGCAGCTTTTGGCGGTAAGCTTCGTTCAATTAGTCACGCGCCTCTTCCCAACGAAACGCGCGCACCAGCGTCACCCCGGCCTCCGAGCCGGGGTCCAGCTGCCTTTCGCGCGGCGCCGGAAGAAGCTGGACCCCGGATCAAGTCCGGGGTGACGTCGTGCTTTGTAACGCAAATCAAATTGCCACTCCCAGCGCTTCGGCGACGGTGAAGATGTCTTTGTCGCCGCGGCCGCAGAGGTTCATCAGGATCGTCTCATCCTTACCCATCTGCTGAGCGCGTTTTGCTACCGCCGCAATGGCGTGGCTGGGCTCAAGCGCGGGGATGATGCCTTCGGTGCGGCAGAGCAGCTGGAAGGCTTCCAGAGCCTCGTCATCGGTCGAAGAGGTGTATTCCACGCGCCCCGTCTCTTTCAGCCATGCATGTTCCGGCCCGATGCCCGGATAATCCAGCCCCGCGCTGATCGAGTGGCCTTCGGTAATCTGGCCGTCCTCGTCCTGGAGCAGATAGGTTTTGTTGCCATGGAGCACACCGGGGAAGCCGCCGGCGAGGCTTGCTGCGTGTTCGTCTCCATCGAGGCCCTTGCCCGCCGCCTCGACACCCAGCAGCTTCACCTCGGGGTCGTCGAGAAAGGGATGGAACAGTCCGATGGCGTTCGAGCCTCCGCCGATGCAGGCGACCGCGAGGTCGGGCAGCTTGCCGGTCCGCTCCAGCATCTGCGCGCGTGCCTCGGTGCCGATCACGCTCTGGAAATCGCGGACAAGCTCTGGATAGGGATGCGGGCCGGCCGCCGTGCCGATGATGTAGAACGTGTCATGCACATTGGCGACCCAGTCGCGCAGCGCCTCGTTCATGGCATCCTTCAGCGTGCCGCGACCGCTGGTAACGGGACGCACTTCCGCGCCCAGCAGCTTCATCCGGAAGACATTGGGCGATTGGCGGCGCACATCCTCGGCGCCCATGAAAACGGTGCAGGGCAGGCCGAAGCGCGCACAAACGGTGGCGGTGGCAACGCCATGCTGGCCCGCGCCCGTTTCCGCGATAATGCGCGTCTTGCCCATGCGGATCGCCAGCAGGATCTGCCCGATGCAATTGTTGATCTTGTGCGCGCCGGTATGGTTCAGCTCGTCCCGCTTGAACCAGATCTGCGCGCCGCCCAGTTCTTCCGTCAAGCGCGGCGCGAAATAGAGCGGGCTGGGGCGACCGACATAATGCGCCAGCAAATCGTCGAACTCAGCCTTGAAGGCAGGGTCCACCTTGGCGGCCTTGTATTCCCGCTCCAGATCGAGGATCAGCGGCATCAGCGTTTCCGCTACGTAGCGCCCGCCGAACTGGCCGAAATGGCCGCGAGAATCCGGCATTTGCCGAAAGCTATTCGCTTTCGAGGGGGGCGGGTTGCGGAAGGAAATGGGGGTGGTCTGTGTCATCGCCCCGTCGCTTGTCACAGGGCTGCGCGCCTGTCCAGCAAGTCCAAATACCGTGGCCGATAGCGCGCCTGTCAGGCAGCCTCTGCCCGCGCGGCAAGCGCCGCTTCGCAGAATGCCCTGATCTTGCCGATGTCCTTCTTGCCCGGCTCGCTTTCAAGGCCGGAGGATGCATCCACTAGCGGCGCGCCGGTATAGCGTATGGCATTGGCGACGTTCGACGGGCCGAGCCCGCCCGCCAGTCCCCATGGCAGGGCATGCCGGTGGCCGACCAGCAGCCGCCAGTCGAGGGCGAGCCCATTGCCACCCGGCAGCGCGCCAGCCGCCGCATCGTAAAGCAGCCGGTGCGCGCTATCCTTGAAGCGCGCGGCATTCTCCAGCGCGGTGCGATCCTTGATGCCGACAGCTTTCCAGACCTCGATCGGTGCCTTCGACTTGATGAGCGCCAGCCATTCGGGCGTTTCCTTGCCGTGCAGTTGCAGCACGTCGGGCTGCACTTCCTGCAAGGCTTCGGCGGTCGGCTGGGGTTCCATATTGACCGTCAGCAGCACCACCTTGACCGAGTCCGGCACGCGCATGCGCAGCTTTGCTGCGTCGGCGATGGAGAGGTGGCGCGGGCTCTTCTCGAAATGCACCAGGCCGACATGTGTGGCACCTGCATCGACGGCGGCATCGACCGTATCGGACGTGGTGAGGCCGCAAATCTTGATAAGCTGTTCTGGCATGGCGCTTCCGTTAGGTGATTCGACAGCTTGGGGAAAGTGGGGCGATGCGGCTTAACAAATCGCTGCGCCGGATCGTTCAATCGCCAGCGTTTACACTGCGATTGCTGCGGGCGTAACCGAGGCCGATCAGGAAGGCGACCAGCCAGCTCGCCCAGAACGGCGAGAGGATCGTCCAGCCCATGCCATAGCCATAGCAACGCTCGCCCTCTTCGAGAGGCAGGCAGGCCCAAGCCAGCCCGATGATCGCATAGACCAGCAGCGGCAGCAGCGGGCCGACTACATAAAGCAGACGGCGGACCGTCACGTTGCGTATGCGCGCCGTAAGCCATGCCGCGAGGATTGCGGCAGCCATGATGGCGAAGACGATGAGCCAGCCGGTGAAAGTCATGCGCTACAGCGTCGCCTCGATATCGCGCGCGGCTTGCAGCGGATCGTCGGCCTTGCTGATCGGGCGGCCGATCACCAGCACGGATGCGCCATCGTCGCGCGCCTGGCGCGGGGTGACGACGCGTTTCTGGTCGCCCGTTGCCTTTCCGCCGGGGCGCAGGCCGGGGACGACGAAGAAGCCGTTCTTCCATTGGTCGTGCACCGATTTCACTTCCTTGCCGGAGCATACGATGCCGTCCAGCCCGCTCGCTTCGGCCAGTTCGGCGAGGCGCATGACATGATCGTGCGGCGTGCCCTCGATGCCGGTGCGCTGCATGTCGCGTTCGTCCAGGCTGGTCAGCATGGTGACGGCGACGACCTTGGTATTCTCGCCAGCCGCCGCCTTGGCATCCTCCATCATCGCGCGTCCGCCGCTGGCATGGACCGTCATGATGGCGGGCTCCAGCACATGCAACGAATGCATCGCGCCCGCGACGGTATTGGGAATGTCATGCAGTTTCAGGTCTAGAAAGATTGGTAGGCCCAGATGGGCGATCTCGTGCACGCCGTGCGCACCATGGGCACAGAAGAATTCCAGCCCCAGCTTCACCCCGCCGATATGACCGCGCACTTTTTCCGCCAGCGCTTTCGCCGCATCGAGTTGCGGCACATCCAGCGCGAGATAGACGGGATTGCTCACGTCAGGTTGCCGCGATCTTTGGCCGGGGCGACTGTGTCGTCCGGATCGACAGGAGAGGTGTTTGCGGCCTGACCGTCATCCTCTATTCCAATGCTGTTTTCCTGCATGTCGTCAGCATGCACCGTTTCGGCTTCCGCCGGTTCGGACACCGGCTCTCGCGGGCGAAGCGGCGTCGCCGGATCGCTGCGCAGGTCCGGCTCTGCCTGCACGGTGTCTTCGGGCTCGGCTTCCGTGGACGCGGCCACCGGTGTTGCAGCCGCAGTGCGCGCCGCGTTTTCGAGGCTGGCGATCTTGCGATTGAGGCGCCACTTGCTGCCGCGGTGATACAGCCACATCGGCAGGAAGCCGATCAGGAACGAGATGATGACAAGAACGGGGATTTTCGTATCGACCACGAGGTCGGGCGAAGGCTCGGCGCCCGGCCAGATGGTGACCGTGATCTCCTCCCAATTGAGGATGGAAAACAGCAGCAGGGCTACCAGCAGCAGGACCCAGATGATGGTACGCACAATCTGCATCGATGTATTCCTTCCCGAACCCTGTTTGCCGCAATGCTAGGCGCAAGGGCGGCATTTAGACAAGAGCGTGTTGGTAGCGCGCGGCCTTAGCCCGCGAATACGCGGTCGAAGATCGTGTCGACATGCTTGAAGTGATAATCGAGGTTGAACTTCTCTTCGAGCTCTTCCTCGCTCATCGCGACGCGCACTTCATCGTCGGCCTTCAGCAGCTCCAGCAGCGAAAGCTGGCCGTCCGATTCCCACACTTTCATGGCGTTGCGCTGCACCAGCCGATAGGCATTGTCGCGCGTAATGCCCGCCTGCGTCAGCGCCAGCAGCACACGCTGCGAGTGGACAAGGCCGCCCATCTTGTCGAGGTTCTTCTGCATCCTCTCGGGGTAAACCAGCAGCTTGTCGACCACGCCGGTCAGGCGGGCCAGCGCAAAATCCAGCGTGATGGTGGCGTCGGGACCGATAAAACGCTCGACCGAGCTGTGCGAAATGTCCCGCTCGTGCCACAGCGCCACGTTCTCCAGCGCGGGCAGGGCGTAGGCGCGGATCATGCGCGCCTGGCCGGTGAGGTTTTCGGTGAGGATCGGATTGCGCTTGTGCGGCATGGCGCTCGAACCTTTCTGGCCGGGCGAGAAATACTCCTCCGCTTCCAGAACCTCGGTCCGTTGCAGATGGCGGATTTCCACCGCCAATCGCTCCATCGAAGAGGCAATGACGGCCAGCACGCTAAAATACATGGCATGCCGGTCGCGCGGGATAACCTGTGTGCTGACAGGTTCGGCAGTCAGGCCCAGCTTCTCGGCGACATATTCCTCCACCGAGGGATCGATATTGGCAAAGGTGCCCACCGCGCCGGAGATGGCGCAGGTGGCGATTTCGCTGCGTGCCGCGCGCAGGCGATCGCGGCAGCGGTCGAACTCGGCATAGGCTTGCGCCAGCTTGAGGCCGAAGGTGGTCGGCTCTGCATGGATGCCGTGGCTGCGGCCGATGGTGGCGGTGTATTTGTGCTCTTCGGCGCGGCGTTTCAAAGCGTCCAGCAGCGCGTCCATATCCTCAAGCAGGATGTCGGTGGCGCGGGTCAGCTGCACGGCCAGCGTCGTGTCGAGCACGTCGCTGCTCGTCATTCCCTGGTGCATGAAGCGCGCTTCGGGGCCGACTTCATCCGCGACCCAATCGAGGAAGGCGATCACATCGTGCTTCAGCACGCGCTCTTTCTCGTCGATGGCGGCAACGTCGATCTCGGGATTGGTGTCCCACCAGTCCCACAGCGCTTTCGCTCCGCTTTCCGGCACCACGCCCAGATCGGCGAGCTTTTGCGTCGCATGCGCTTCGATCAGAAACCAGATTTCGTATTTCGATTCCGGCTCCCAGATCGCGGTCATGGCGGGGCGGGCGTAGCGGGGGACCATCGGGAAACTCCGGATTCGTTATTGTCGTGCAGGAAGCGGGTTTGGCTGCGCGGCTATAGGCCAGCGCAGCTATTGGCAAGATGTGCTCAGCACACCGTTGCTTTCATTAACACTCCATGTTCAAATAGACCACAATACGCGCGGTCGATGTCGGCTGCGCCAAGGGGGTATTTCATGCACAAGTCCATCGCTGTCCTGCCGCTTATCGCCATCGCCTGGAGTGCGCCGGCTATTGCAGGGGAAGAACCGCTTTACGCCGATGCGCCGGAATGGGTGGAGCCGGTCGATACCGATGCCGCCATTGCCGCCGGGCACGAAGTGGTGATTTTCGACCGGCATTACCGCCTGGAAGACGGGGTGGTCTCGCAATACACCGATATTGCCTACGAAATGCGCTCTTCCCAGACGCTGCAGCGTTTCGGCACGCTGCAATTCGGCTGGCTGCCGGACAAGGGCGACCTTATCATCCACCGCGTGCACATCATCCGCGATGGTGAGGTTGTGGACGTCATCGCTGGCGGTGCGCAGCCGGAAATCCTGCGCCGCGAACGGCGGCTGGAAGCGCAATCGCTCGATGGCGCGCTGACCGCGGCACTGCCGGTCCCCGGTCTGCAGGTCGGCGATATCCTGCGCTATTCCTTCAGCACGACGCTTTCGGACCAGGCGCTGCAGAACGCGATGCAGGCACAGGCGCAGCTGACGCCCGAGCCGGCCCAACTGGGCTTTGGCCGCGTGGTTTTCAGCTGGCCGGAAGACGCCGACATCCACTGGCGCGCCGTTGGTCAGGCGGGCGAGCATCAGGAGGTTACGCGCGGCGGATACGACATGGTCGAAATCGCGCTTCCCATTGCCGAGCCGGAGGAAATGCCGACCGATGCGCCCGGGCGCTACGCAGTCGGCCCGACGTTGCAGGCGGGTACTTTTGCCAGCTGGGAAGATGTGAGCCGCCTGATGGCACCGCATTTCGCCACCGAGGGTACCATCGATCCCAACGGGCCCGTTGCAGCGGAAATCGCCCGTATTGCGGCGGCGACGGATGACAAGACGCAGCAGGCCGCGCTGGCACTGCAAGTGGTGCAGGACGAGATCAACTATCTGATGAACGGCCTCGATGGCGGCAATTACCTGCCGCAAATGCCCGAGGAGACGTGGGAACTGCGCTATGGCGACTGCAAGGCGAAGAGCATGCTGCTGCTCGCCATGCTGCGCGAGCTGGATATCGAAGCGGTCGCGGTTCTGGTCGATACCAACAATTCCGATGCCGCCGCCGTTTTCCAGCCGCTGCCCGGCGCATTCAACCACATGATCGTGCGCGCCGAGATCGACGGCACCACCTATTACATGGACGGCACCAGCGCGGGCACGCGTGTCGATACGATGTACGAAGTGCCCGACTACATCTACGCCCTGCCGCTGGTCGAAGGCGGGGCGGACCTCGCCCGCGTCGAACAGCGCTGGCCCATCGCGCCAGACCAGATCGTGCGCGTGACCTACGACATGAGCGGCGGTGTCGACTTGCCAAGCCTTTACGATATCGAGGTGGAGACGCGCGGCGTCTATGCTGCGCAGTTCCGAGCACAGGCGGCGGAAACCAACCCGCAGGCCATCATCGGCAACGCCCACACCTACCTCACCAACATCGTCGATGGCATTCTGGTGGATGCGGAATACCATTATGACGAGGCGACGGGCGTGGGCACTCTACGCGCGCGCGGCCTGCAGCTGGACCGCTTCGCCCTGGACCGCGACACGGCGACCCATGCGCTGGCGACCGCTACCACCAATTGGGAATTCGCCCCCGACCGCGCGCGGCGCGCATGGCGCGACATTCCCTATGCCGTGGGCGGGCCGCTGACGATTGCGTATGAAAGCACGTACCTGCTTCCCGAGGGGGAAAGCATTGCCGTCAACGGCACGCATGACTTGGACGGCGTGACCGCTGGCACGCGCTTCAATCGCAGCATCACGGTGGAGGGGCGCCGCGTGCATATGGAAGACGGCTATAGCTATATCCCGACCGAAATTGCCGCCGGGGACATTGCCGAAGGTCGCGCGCAGATGCGGCAATTGGCCAGCGGCGATCCCCAGATTGTCATCACCGATCCCGTCCGCAGTTGGGAGCTGGACGATGCCGAGCTGGCGCGGCGCATGGCTTCGTTCGAGCAGCCGATCGACACCATGCTGACCATCGACCGCGACAATGCCGGCTATCCGCTGATGGCCGGCGTGCTGTGGATGTATGCCCGCGATCACGAGCGTGCCCTCGATTTCTTCGACCGATCGCTGGAGATCGAGGACAATCCGCAGACGCACCTTCTCAGGGCCAATGTGCTGACCCAGCTGGGCCGGTACCACGATGCACTGGCGGCGGCAGAGATCGCGCATGACCAGCAGGGCAATTTGGAAAGCGCATCGGCGCTGGCGCAGATGCTGGTGGAAATGGACCGCGCCGACGATGCGCTGGACCTGCTCGATTCGCTTGGCCTGTCCGGTCAGGATGCCAACAATGTCGTGACCTTGTGGGCCGACATTTCGGGCCATGCCGGGCGGCAGGAAGAGGCTTGGGCGCGCTTGTCGGAGGCGCTGATGGATCGTCCCGGCGACGGGCAATTGCTCAACGCGCAATGCTGGCTTGCGGGCACTTGGGAAACCAACCTCGATGCGGCAGGCGAGGTTTGCGACGAGGCGGTGAGCGCGCTCAACTACTCCGCCAGCGTGCTCGATAGCCGCGCGCTCATGCATTACCGCGCGGGCAATGTGGATGCGGCCATGGCCGATCTGGACGCCGCGCTTCGCAAGGAACCCGGTATTGCCGCCAGCATGTATCTGCGCGGCCTCATCAAGCTGGAGCAAGGCGACAGGTCCGGGGCGCAAGACCTCGAGCAGGCGCGCCGGATCGCCCCGACCATCGACCGGCAATATGGTCATTGGGGTTTGGCTCCGACGAGCTGAGCGGCCCGAAAGGGCCTAGATCAGTCCCTTGGCGCGCAGCGAGGCATGGCCCTCGCTGCCGACGATGACATGGTCATGCACCATGATACCGAGCGGACGCCCCGCTTCGGCAATGCGCTTGGTGATCTGGATGTCCGCCTGGCTCGGCTGCGGATTGCCGCTGGGGTGGTTGTGCACCAGGATCAGCGCCGATGCGCCAAGATCCAGCCCGCGCTTGATGACCTCGCGCGGATGGATCGCGGCTTCGTCCACCGTCCCATCGCCCACATGGTGATCCAGCAGTAAGCGGTTCTTGGCATTGAGATAAAGGACGCGCACGCGCTCCACGGTGAGGTGCGCCATATCGATGGCGAGATAATCCAGTAGCGCCTGCCAACTGCCCAGCACGGGCTTGTCCTGCACCTCGCTGCGCGCCATGCGACGGGCGACCAGCGCGGCGATCTTGATCTGGCCGACACTGGCTTCGCTCACGCCCTTCACCTGTTTGAGCGCGGAGGGATCGGCATTCAGCACGCCTGCCAGCGTCCCGAACCGCGCCAGCAGCGCCTTGGCCTGCGGTTTTGTGTCGCCTCTGGCGAGCGCGCCGAACAGCAGATATTCCAGCACCTCGTAATCGGCCAGAGCCTCCGCCCCGCCTTCCAGCAGGCGCTGGCGCAGGCGCGCGCGGTGGCCTGCCGTGGTCGACTTCGCGCGCGGCGCGGCATCGCTGTCAGCTGGCGCTAGCGCACTCAGCAATTCCGTCTGTCGCTCGTCAGATGCCATGCGTCCCCCGCCCGAATACGACCAGCATTGCCTTTAGCCTGCCATGCGCGCAAGTGTTGCAGCGCAATGGCGCAGGATGCCGATCAGGCCGAAGAGGCGCGTCCCGCTGGGCGCAAGCGCCGCATTGCGGGCAAGTCGGCTGGCATATTGTGCATCGCACTTCTGCTGGCACTGGCCATCGCATGGCTCCAGCGCGAACGAATCGTCGACGATGTCATCGCGGACGAGTTGGCGAAGCGCGGGATAGAAGCGACTTATACCGTGGAAAGCATTGCGACGGGCAGGCAGGTTCTGACCGATATCGTCATCGGCGATCCGGCCTTGCCGGACCTTACGATAGAGCGGATGGAAGTGCTGACCAATCCGCGCTTCGGCATGCCGGAACTGCGCGAATTGCGCCTGACACGTCCGCGCCTCTACGGCAGTTATCGCGACGGGCAGGCGAGCTTCGGTGCGCTGGACCCGCTGCTTTTCACAGACGGGGAGGAGCCGTTCGAAATTCCCGACCTGTCCGTGGTCATCGACGACGGCCGCGCCTTGATGGTGACCGACTATGGCCGGGTCGGCGTGAAGCTGGAAGGCGCCGGGCACTTGCGCGGCGGCTTTTCAGGAGAACTGGCCGCTGTCGCGCCGGAGGTGGATGCAAGCGGATGTAGTGTGCGCGAGGCTTCGCTCTACGGCACGGTCGCCATCGACGCGGAGCGTCCGCAATTCGCAGGGCCGCTGCGCTTCGCGCGTCTGCTTTGCGAAGATGGCGGAGTGGAGGTGGCCGGTGCCGGTGTCGAGCTGGTGTTGCAGGCAGAGCGCAATCTCGGCAATCTCTCGGGAAGTTACGATCTCGCTGCCGAGAGTGTCGCCATATCGGAAATACAGGCCGCGCTGCAGGGCGAAGGCCGCTTTGCCTGGCGAGATGATGACCTGACGCTGGACTATGATCTCGTGGCCGGGGATGCCAAAACGCCTTACGCCGATTTCGCCAGCCTCGCGGTGGAAGGCCGGGTGCGAGCCACCGGCAGTTTCGCGCAGATCGAAATCGAAGGCGATCTCGCGGGCGAGGACCTGCGGATGGGACCGCAGCTCGATGGTGCGATCGCCTCGCTTGCCGAAGCCGGGCAGGGTACTCTCGTCGAACCGCTCGTCAACAGGCTCGGTCTCAATCTCGCCCGCGCGCTGCGGGACAGCCGGATCGATGGCAGTTTCAACCTGCGCTTGCAGGACGGGCGCGCCAGCCTCGCCATACCCCGCGCGAACCTGCGCGGACAATCGGGCGGGAGCATCCTGTCGGTTTCGCGCGGACAGGCGACATTCGGCGATGGCGGCCTTCCGCGGTTCGCAGGCAATATTCTGACGGGCGGCGAGGGTCTGCCATTTATTCGTGGGCGAATGGAGCAGGGCGCAAGCGGCGCTGTCGAGATGCGTTTGGCGATGCGCGAATACAGCGCCGGGGCATCGCGGCTCACAATTCCCGATCTCATAGTGCGGCAAACCGCTGCTGGCGGTCTCACGGTAGACGGTAGCGCCATCGCCAGCGGTCCGATCCCGGGCGGGATGGTACGGTCGCTGGCCGTGCCACTTAATGGCTCTGTCGCACCGAATGGCGACCTGGCTTTCTGGCGCGAATGTACGCAAGTCCAATTCGCCGGGCTCGTTGTAGCGAACCTGACGCTGGAGCGCGATGCCATCCGCCTGTGTCCAGAAGGGGCGCAGCCGATCTTCAGGCAGACGGACGCCGGACTTCGATTCGCCGCCACCACCGATAGTTTGGACTTGGCAGGCCGCCTGTCGGAGACGCCGCTGCGTATTGCCTCCGGACCGGTCCGGCTTGCCTATCCCGGCACCGCTACGGCGCAGAATGTCGATGCCATCCTCGGTGGCGACGAAAGCGAACAGCGCTTCAGCTTCGCGGCGCTCACCATGACGCTGGATGGCGGCGACCCGTCGGGTGCCTTCACCGGCGGCGATATCAAGCTGGCAGCAGTCCCGCTCGACATCGGGGATGCGGATGGCGGTTGGGCATTCGCTGATGGCGTATTGCGTATCGACGACGCGGAACTGACCGTGCAGGACCGGGAGGGCCCCGACCGTTTCGAACCCATCATCGCGCGCGGCGCCTCTCTCGTGCTCGCCGATAACGTGATCAACGCCAACGCTCTCCTGCGTAATCCTGGCACCGGAATACCGCTCAGCCGCATCGACATCCGCCACGATCTCGATACCGGCGCCGGCTTCGCCGATCTCGACATCGACGGCGTGACCTTTGGCGAGGCGCTGCAGCCCGACGACCTCACGCGGCTGGCGTTGGGCGTCGTCGCGAATGTCGAAGGAACCATCACCGGCAACGGACGCATAAATTGGAACGAGGGCGGTGTGACATCGACCGGGCGCTTCTCCAGCGAATCGCTCAATCTCGCCGCCGCTTTCGGGCCGCTGCAGGGCGCCAGCGGCACTGTCGAGTTCACCGACCTGCTCGGCCTCACCACCGCGCCGGACCAGCGCATCCGCATCGCCGCAGTCAATCCCGGCATCGAGGTCTACGAGGGCGAAGTCTCCTTCCAGCTTGTCGAAGGTGAAGTTCTGCAATTGCAGCGCGCCAGCTGGCCCTTCATGGGCGGTACGCTTACCATGCGACCTATCACCATGCGGTTCGGTGAGGCGGAAGAGCGCAGCTACGTCTTCGTCATCGAAGGGCTGGAAGCCAGCCGCTTCGTCGAAAGGATAGAACTGGGCAACCTCGCCGCTTCGGGGATCTTCGATGGCACGATCCCTGTCATCTTCGATGCCGACGGCAATGGACGGCTGGAAAATGGCCTGCTCATGTCGCGCCCGCCGGGCGGTCACATTTCCTATATCGGCGAGCTGACCTATGAGGACATGTCCTTCTTCGCCAATTACGCTTTCGCCGCCTTGCGTGATCTGCGCTACGACCGGATGGAAGTGAGTATGAACGGTCCGCTGACCGGCGAGTTGGTAACGCAGGTGCGGTTCAACGGGATCGGCCAAGGCGATACGGCAGAGCGAAACATTATTACCCGCGCCATTGCCGACCTGCCAATCGATATGCGCATCAATATCCGCGCGCCGTTCCACAAGCTGATCACCTCGATCCGCGCGCTCTACGATCCCAGCGCCGTGCGCGATCCGCGCAGCCTCGGCCTATTGTCTGACGATGGCGTGCGTTTGCGCGAAGCGGTCGATCAGGAAACGGTCGACGTCATGGATGCCGCCGCCGCTGCCGAAGCGGAACGCGAATTGCAGCAGCGGCTCGATGCAGAGCCGGGCGCTGAACCCGATATTCAGGATGACGAAAGCGACGACTTGCCATGATCCGTGCCAAATTGACGTGTGGTGCGAGCCGTGCGCATACTTCCCGCATGAATGGGGCAAGGCGCATTTTTGCATCGGTGATGCTGATAGCGGGGCTGGCCGCGACGGGCGGGTGCATCAATCTGGAAGCACCAGATGAACCCATCGTTATCGAGCTCAACATCAACATCACGCAGGAAGTGATCTACCGCTTGGCCGACGATGCCGAGAACACGATTGACGAGAATGCCGACATCTTCTGATGCGGCATGTGGAGAAAGCGATATGACGATGCGCAATTCTGTCTGGAAAGCGGCGACCGGTGCGATGGCGCTGGCCTTGCTCGCCACGCCCGCGCAGGCCCAGCGCGATCCGGCCTACCAGGCGGCACGCGAAAGCGGGCAGGTGGGCGAGAAGATGGACGGCTATCTCGGCATTGTCGGCGCGTCCAACCCGACGCTTCAAGCCTTGGTGGACGATATCAATATCCGCCGCCGCGCAGTCTACGCCCAGCGCGCGCAGGCCGAGAATGCGACGCTTGAAGAATATGCGTTCACCGCTGGCTGTCTCGCCATCAGCCGCACCACTCAGGGCGAAATGTACCAGGCGCCCGATGGCAGCTGGCAACGCCGCGGTGCCGGCGCGCCGCAACGCGATCCACGCTGTCCGTAAGCGGGCTTGAACCTTCTGCGCATCCCGCCTAGCCCCGCGTGCAAATTCTTTGCACCAAACCGAGGCTTTCCATGCGCACTTCCATTCTCGCCATTCCCCTTCTCGGCCTAGCTGGCCTTGGCCTTGCCGCCTGTCAGGATACCGACCAGCCGCTGACCGAAGAGAGCGCGGCCATCTGCGACAGCATCAATGACAGCATTACCGAACTGCAAAAGCGGCACAGTTCCGAGCTGGGCGAGGCCGTGCTTATGAACCAGATGCGCTCGCAGGGGCAGCTGCCTGACGAGAACCTCGACCCTGCCGCGCTCGCGCAGTTTGCCTTGCTGCATTACGAGGCCCAGCTTTCCAACATGCTGCTGATCCTCGATGGCAATGGCTGCGCATTGCCGACCGAACCTGTCGATGGCCGCATCTATTCGCAGGCTGCCGGTCGCTGCCTGCAGGCGCGCGCCAGCGGGATTGGCGATGTCGAAGCCGCCTGCAATCGCGAAAGCTGGGAGCCCAATGCCGCGCCCGCGGAAGAGGTGGACGTGACCCCCGATGTCGAGGCGGAAGAGGACGCGCCTGCCGACGGCTGATTTCACGCCCGGAGGCGATGTCATACTTTCCGCCGAAACCGCCCGAAATCGCTTCGCCCGCGGTTGACTCGCCACAGCCCCCCTTCTAAGGGGGCGGCGCCCTTGGCGGGCACCTCTTTGCCCGTGCCATTTCCCTAATCTTGAGGAGCAGGCATGAGCGACGAGAAGCCCGCACGGGAGCCCATCGGTGAAGATGCGCGGATCGACGCGCTCGAAGAGCGGCTTAAGGCTGCACGCGAGCGGGAGGATCAGCGCAACGAACCGAAGGTCAAAGGTGCCGATGCCAGCTACAAAGCCGGCAGCCGCGCGCTGGCAGACCTGCTTGGTGGGCTTCTTGGCGGAGCGGTCGTCGGCTGGACCATCGGGTACTTTACCGACACCAATCCCTGGGCTCTGTTGATCGGCCTCGGTCTTGGTATCGTGGTCGCCTTCAGGAACATCATACGCAATTCCAGCCGGCCGCCCGAGTAGGGCAGCCGGTTCGTGCATTAGAGGGTATCACCGACGTGGCAGGCGCAGCGCCCCAACAGACGGCAAGTGTCGATCCGATGTACCAGTTCACCGTCGAACCGATGTTCGGCGAGAGCATGGAACTGGCCGGTTACAACATCGCCTTCACCAATTCCGCCATGTGGATGGTGATCACCGCGGTCGTGCTGTTCCTGTTCATGCTGGGCGGCATGAAGCGCGAGCTGGTGCCGGGGCGCTGGCAGATGACGGTGGAGACCTTCACCGGCTTCATCGACGACATGCTGGAAGCCAATGTCGGCAAGGAAGGGCGCAAGTATGTGCCCTACATCTTCAGCCTCTTCATGTTCATCCTCATCGCCAACCTGCTCGGCCTGTTGCCGCTGGGCATTGTCGGCGTGCACCCGTTCACATTCACCAGCCACTTCACCGTTACAGGCGTGCTGGCGATCATTAGCTTCTCGATCGTACTGATAGTCGGCTTCTTCAAGCACGGGCTGAAGTTCTTCACCCTGTTCGTGCCGCATGGCACGCCGGTGGCGATGATCCCGGTGATCTTCCCGATCGAACTGATCAGTTTCCTCGTGCGCCCCTTCAGCCTCGCACTGCGCCTGTTTGTCGCCATGATGGCCGGCCACGTGCTGTTGAAAGTGCTCTCCAGCTTCGTCATCGACGGCTGGAATGCGGGCGCCGGTTTCGGCCTTTTGGTCGGCGTTCCCAGCTTCATCCTGATGATCGGCATCTCCGCACTGGAGATCCTCGTGGCCGGCATCCAGGCCTACGTTTTTGCGCTGCTTTCGTCGCTTTACATCAACGACGCAGAGCACCTGCACTAAGTTTTCAATCCAACGCTCAACGATACTTTTTGAAAGGAATTTATAATGGACGCAGAAGCTGCAAAGCTGGTTGGTGCCGGCCTCGCTGCAATCGGTGCCGGCATGGCCGCCATCGGTGTGGGTAACGTATTTGGCTCCTTCCTCGAAAGCGCGCTGCGCAATCCGGGTGCCGCAGACGGCCAGCAGGGCCGCCTGTTCATCGGCTTCGCCGCAGCCGAGCTTCTCGGCCTGCTGGCCTTCGTCGTCGCGATGATCCTGATCTTCGTCGCCTAACACGACATGTTCGCGCCGGGCGGCCCGTAATGTCCGTCCGGCACGAAACACCCTGACGCGAATTACACCCGGAATCCGCCCATGCCCCAGATAGCCCAGATTATGGAAACGTGGTCCAGCCAGATGTTCTGGCTGCTGGTCACGTTCGGCTTTGTCTATTTCGTGATCGGTCGCGGCATGGTGCCCAAGGTAATGGATACGGTGGGCATGCGCGACAAGCAGATCGCGGATGACCTTGCCGCAGCGCAGGGCGCGCGCGACGCCGCCGACGAAGCGGAAGAGGCGTGGCGCAAGCGTGAGAACGCCAATCGCGAAGCGGCGCAGGCGCTGGTAAGCGAGGCCAAGGCCAAGTCGCAGGCCCGCACCGAAGCGAAGCTCGCCGAAGTGCAGACCCGCATCGACGCGCAGCTTGACGAGGCCGAGACCGGCATCGCCACGGCCCGTGCCGAAGCCGCCAAGGAAATCGAGACCGTTGCTGCCGAAGCCGCGCAGGAAATCGCTGCCCGCCTCGCGCATGTGACAGTCAACAAGACGGCGGCCCGTTCCGCCGTGAAGAAGGCAATGGCCAATGGCTAATCCCGAAACCTCCGACCTGCCCGAAGTCTTTGCCACCGACGCTGCCGATGCGGTTGTCGAGGTAGAGCCCGGCCAGGCTGGCGAGCATATCGAACCCTCGCTGCTGGGGCTGGAGCCTTATCAGTGGGTGTCCATTGCCATGGTCGCCCTGCTGCTGATCGCTTTCGGCATGATGAAAGTTCACAAGACCATCGCCGGCGGGCTGGATGGCAAGATCGCAGCCATCAAGGCCAATCTGGACGAAGCCAAGCAGCTTCGCGCCGAGGCCGAGGCGCTGCGCGAGGAATATGCCGCCAAGATCGCCGGTGCCGAGAAAGACGCCGAAGCGATGCTGGAAAATGCGCGCCGTGAGGCCGATGGCATCGTCGCCAAGGCCGAGGAAGACACTGCCGCCATGATCGCGCGCCGCGAACGCATGGCGCAGGACAAGATCGCCGCCGCCGAGCGCCAGGCCATTGCCGACCTCAAGGCGCGCGCTGCCGACGCCAGCACCGCAGCTGCCGCGCAACTGATCGCCGCCAATCACGATGCCGCCGCCGACAAGGCTCTGGCCGACGAAGTGATCGCCAATATCTGATCGCCGCTTGCGAGCGAAAGCAAGGCGCGCCGCGAGCAATTGCGGCGCGCTTTTTTGTTGGCTTTTCGCTGCAAGCTGATATTGCGACCCAATTGCAATAAGGCCGCGCCGAGCGGCCTCGCTCTCAAGGATCGTTACTTCTCATGAACCGCGCTTTTCTCACCAAGCTGCATCTGGTTGCAGCTGCCTTCATGTTCCCTGCCGTGCTGATGTTTCTCGTCACCGGTGCGCTGTATACGTGGGGCAATAAGGGCGCGTGGTATGAAAGCAGCCAGACGGTGGCGCTCGATCGCGCCTTTGCCGAGCTGGACGAAGCGGGCTTGCGCGATGCGGCCTTGAGCGCACTTGCGGTGGAAGACCTGCCCGAACCCAGCGGCGCGATCAGCGTGAGCGGGGAGGGCGCGGAGCAGTCGCTTAGCTGGGTCGGCGCGCGCAGCGAGGCCTCCGTCAGCGCGGGTGCGGAGCCGGCTACGGCGGAAGTCGCGGTGAAGGAAGCGAGCGTGCACCGTTGGCTGGTGCAACTGCACAAGGCGAAGGGCAGCGTGTGGTTCAAGGTGTACGCCACGCTGCTGGCCGTGGTGCTGTTCATGCTGGTCGTGTCCGGTGTCATCATGGGCATGCAGGTCAAGGCGCTGCGCCGGATGACCGTGGTGAGCAGCCTGGCCGGCGCGGTAGCTTTCGTCGGCTTCGTCCTGCTGGGCTAGCCTCACAGCCCGGCGCGTTCGCCCGGCTCTTTTGGAACATCGGCGGCTTCCAACCCTTGGTTGCATGACGCACATCAAGGGAGAACCGTCATGTCCATTGCCAAGGTTACCGAAGTCATTTCCTCCTCCACCGTGGGTATCGAGGATGCCGTGAAGCAGGGCGTGACGCGCGCTTCGAAAACGCTGAGCGGCATTACCGGCGTCTGGGTAAGCGACATCAAGTGCACGGTGAACGACAACGCCATTACCGAATGGCGCTGCACGCTGAAAATTACCTTCGTCCTGAACGACTAGAACGCATCCTTTGCGGCACGCAGGGCGGCGAATGTCTCATGCGGGGCTTCGCCGCCCCACCGTGCCTGCATTTCGGGCGTATCGGCGCGGAGAAACGGATTGGCATCCAACTCCCGCTCCAGCGTGGTGGGAACGGTCGGCTCGCCGCGCCCACGCATATCCGTCACCCAGTCCGCATATTCGCGCAAGGCTGCATTGTCCGGATCGGCATGGAGCGCGAATTTCGCATTCGCTTCAGTGTATTCATGCGCGCAGAGCAGCACGGTTTCGGGCGGTAGCGCCTTGATGCGTTGAAGGCTCGTCCAGAACTGCTCGGGCGTGCCTTCGAACATCCGCCCGCAGCCGAGCGCAAACACGCTATCGCCCACGAAAGCGAGCGCCTTTTCGGACAGGTGATAGGCGATGTGGCCCTTCGTGTGCCCGCCTACATCGATGATCCGCGCGCGGTGCTCGCCTAGTTTCACGACATCGTCATGGCTCACGACGCGGTCGATGGGCGCGATACGCTCCACCTCCTGCGGGGCGACGATAGTGCAGCCGGTCGCGTTCTTGATCTTAAGATTTCCGCCCGCGTGATCGGGATGCCAGTGCGTGTTCCAGATCTGCGTGATTGTGAGGCCGCGCTCTTCGGCCTGTTTCAGGATTTCGTCCGCATCGGGCGTGTCGATGCAGGCGACCTCGCCGCTATCGGTATCATGCAGCAGGAAACCGTAATTGTCGGAGAGGCAGGGAAATTGGTGGACCGAAAGCGTCATCGTCCATCCCTTCCGCGCGCAAAGTGACTTTCGGCAGCCGACATGTCGACCCACGGGTGCCGACAGTCCTCGAACACAGAGCGTGCGGGCGGCGCGCTGTCGTGCCCTTCATGCGCACCGACAGCGATTCCTATTCCGCCCGGGTGCTTCGCCGTGGTGAGCCATAGCGGCGTGCCGCAGGTCGGGCAGAACCCGTGTGTCAACTCGTCGCCGCTATCGGCGATGCGAGTGTATTCGGCCGCCTCGCCGGATACGCTTACCTGGTCGACCGTGTAGTAGATCATCATGCCGAAGGGCGATCCGGTGCGACGCTGGCAGGCCTTGCAATGGCACAGCACGCCGGTGCCTTCGCCGCTTATGTCCGCAGTCAGCGATCCGCATTGGCAGTGTGCTTTCATGGCCGCCATTTTACACGAGGCGCGAATGTAGGAAAGGCCCGCCTGCCGGGATGGCAAACGGGCCTTTCGCTATCACGTCATCCCAGCGTAAGCTGGGATCGTCGTAGGATCGGCATGAGATCCCCGCTTTCGCGAGGATGACGGTGCGGTAGGCGCGCCGCTACGCAGCGCGCCAACCTGTTACCGTCACTTCTTCTCGTCTTCGCCCTTGAGGGCTGCGCCGAGAATGTCGCCCAGCGATGCGCCGGAATCGGCCGAACCGTACTGTTCCACAGCCTGCTTCTCTTCGGCGATCTGATAGGCCTTGATCGAGAAGTTGGGCTTCTTGGAACGGTCGAAACCGGTGACCATTGCATCCACCTTCTGGCCGGTCTGGAAGCGATCGGGACGCTGTTCGTCGCGGTCGCGGCCCAGGTCCGAGCGCTTGATGAAGCCGGTCGCGCCATCATCGCCCACCTGCACTTCGAGGCCGCCATCGCGGACTTCGAGCACGGTAACGGTGACGACTTCGCCGCGGCGCAGCGAGCCGGCAGGGCCGCCTTCTGCGGGCGCACCCTTTTCAAGCTGCTTCATGCCGAGGCTGATGCGCTCCTTGTCGGTGTCGACATCGAGAACGACGGCTTCGACTTCCTCACCCTTGCGGTGCAGGGCGAGGGCGTCTTCACCCGAAATGCCCCAAGCGATGTCGGACATGTGGACCATGCCGTCCACATCGCCCGGCAGGCCGATGAACAGGCCGAACTCGGTGGCGTTCTTGACTTCGCCCTGCACGGTGGAGCCCACCGGATGCTTCTCGGCGAACTCTTCCCACGGATTGCGCTGGGCCTGCTTGAGGCCGAGGCTGATGCGACGCTTCTCGCTGTCCACTTCCAGCACCATCACTTCGACTTCCTGCGAAGTCGAGACGATCTTGCCCGGGTGGACGTTCTTCTTGGTCCAGCTCATTTCGGAAACGTGGACCAGGCCTTCGATGCCCGGCTCCAGCTCCACGAAAGCGCCGTATTCGGTGATGTTGGTCACCTGGCCGGAGACCTTCGCACCCACGGGATACTTGGCGCCGACGCCTTCCCACGGATCGCTTTCCAGCTGCTTCATGCCCAGCGAAATGCGCTGCGTTTCGGCATTGATGCGGATGATCTGCACGGTCACGGTCTGGCCGATCTCGATCACTTCGCTGGGGTGGTTGACGCGCTTGTAGCTCATGTCGGTGACATGCAGCAGGCCGTCGATACCGCCCAGGTCCACGAAGGCACCGTAATCGGTGATGTTCTTCACCACGCCATCGGTGATCTGGCCCTCGGCCAGCTTGTCGATCAGCTCGCTGCGCTGTTCGGCGCGGGTTTCTTCCAGCACGGCACGGCGCGAAACGACAATATTGCCGCGGCGACGGTCCATCTTGAGGATCTGGAAGGGCTGCGGCACGTCCATCAGCGGGGCGACATCGCGCACGGGGCGGATGTCCACCTGGCTGCCGGGCAGGAAGGCAACGGCGCCGTCGAGATCGACGGTGAAGCCGCCCTTCACGCGGCCGAAGATGCGGCCTTCGACGCGCTTACCTTCGCCATATTCGCTTTCCAGCTTGTCCCAGGCGGCTTCGCGGCGAGCGCGGTCGCGGCTGAGCATGGCCTCGCCATCGGCGTTCTCGACACGGTCAACGAAGACTTCGACTTCGCTGCCCACTTCGAGATTGTGGTCGTCCTCGCCACGTTCGAATTCTTTGAGATTGACGCGGCCTTCGCTCTTCAGGCCGACATCGATGATCGCCATGCCGTTTTCGATGGCAGTGACGGTGCCCTTGACGACGCGGCCTTCGAAGCCGCCCTCGGCACCGCCGAGCTGTTCGTCGAGCATTGCCGCGAAATCGTCGCGGCTGGGATTGGCAGAAGTTGCCATAGTGGTGAGTTTCCTCAGTTCATGTTTGCTACCGGCCACGGGTTTTTCCCGGGTCTTGGTCCGCCTCCTTCGCACTATTGCAAAGGCGTACGGGGCAAGAGGCCGACGTCCACGCGGGGCCGGATGCCACCGTGCGGGTTTCTTCCATCGGGAGATGTGAAGGAACGGGCGCGCGACTAGGCGAAATCGCGTGCGAAGGCAAGCGAATTGCGCCCGGCGAACCGGGGCTGAGCGGCGCGCGGCGAAGGTGACAAAGGTGACACGGCGAAGCGCCCCTCAACGAAGCCTTTCCTGGCAGTTTCCTGCGGGTTTGCGGCGCGCCGTGCGAAGTTGACACTTGGTCGGAGAAAACAGGACAATCGAATGCAGTCATGGCGATCTTCCTGCCAGACGCTTTTGTCTGTAGGACAGGGGCAGCGAATGAGAGGAGACCGGGCATGACGGCGCTTGCCGAGACGCTTGCCGGATATGGCGAATATCACCGCGACCATCGCAATGTGCTGACCCATGCGGTGGGCGTACCGATGATCGTGCTCGCGCTGGACGTGCTGCTGGCGCGGCCCGTCTTTACCATGCCCTTGCTGGGCGTGGAGCTGACGCCGGCCATTATTGTGAGCGCATTGGCGGCTGTCTGGTACCTGCAACTCGACCTCAAGGCGGGCTTGCTGATGACGGTCCTGCTGGCGGTGTTCGTGGCACTTGGCGCGCAGATTGCGGCGATCTCCACGCTGGCATGGCTGGGCGGCGGGATCGCGCTGTTCGTGGTCGGCTGGGCCTTCCAGTTTATCGGCCACCACTGGGAGGGCCGCAAGCCTGCTTTCGTGGACGATCTGCGCGGCCTGCTGCATGGCCCGCTCTTCATGGCCTATGAGGGCCTATGGGCGCTGGGACTGGCGAAAGGCACGAAGCGCGAGGTGGATGCGCTGTATGGCTCCAGCGAGAATAGACTCCGCTCATCCTGAGCCGGTCGCGCTGCGCACCCTCTTCGGTTTCCGAAGGGCGACTAACTCGCGCGCTGCCATTTCGTACTTCGACAAGCTCAGCACGAACGATGTGGTGCGGGACTCAGCGAACCATTATCGCGGCGACCGCCCCGTCACCTGCACCACAACCGCAATCGCCTGCGCGATGGCATCGTCCTTACCCAATTCGGTCGTGTCGAGCACGAAGGCATCCTTGGCGATGGCGAGCGGGGCATCCTTGCGGCCCTTGTCGCGTTCGTCGCGGGCTTCCAGCTGGTCGACGAGGTCGCGCAAAGGCACTTCGCGGCCCAGGTCGCGCATTTCGCGAAAGCGGCGCTCTGCGCGCGCGGCGGTGCTGGCTGTGACGTAGAGCTTCACCTCGGCTTCCGGCGCGATCACCGTTCCAATATCGCGCCCGTCCAACACGGCTCCGCCCGCCTGCGTCGCAAAAGCGCGCTGGCGTTCGAACAGCGCCTCGCGCACCTGCGGATGCACGCTCACCTTGCTGGCCAGCCCGCCGACGGCCTCGCTGCGCAATTCGGTATTCGCCAGCAGGCTGTCGTGGAAACCGCACGCGGCGAGCGCATCCTCGGCATTGTCGGGATCGCCGCCATTCAGCTTGGTCTGCCAGCCGACCGCGCGATAGAGCAGGCCGGTGTCCAGATGCGGCAGGCCGAAATGCGCGGCCAGCGCCTTGGCAATCGTGCCTTTGCCCGAAGCTGTGGGGCCGTCGACGGCAATAATCATTCAGGATCCTTTCGGGATAACCAACCGCGCAGGATGGCTTCCGTTTCCAGCGGGCGTTCGGAGAGAAACGCATGGCTGCCGCCCGGAACGACGGCGAATTCCGCGCCGGGGGTGAGGGTGAGGAAGTCATGCACGGTGTCGATGCGCGCCTCGTCATACTGACCGATCATAAATAGCACGCGGCTCCCATCGACGCGCGAGAGCAGCGGCGTGCCGTCATAGCCGACCAGCGATCCGCGCGCGGAGAACTCGCTGGGCCCCCACATGGCGTTGTAGAGCGTCTCGTTCCATCCGCGCCCGCCATAGGCCTCGCGATAGGCGCGCGCTTGGGGAGATGGCAAGGGGCGGTCCGGGCGACCGTTATAGGCGCGATAGAACGCAGCGGTGGCGGTGCTGCATGTTTCCGCAGGGGGCGGGGCCCTCGCGGTTTCACAGGCGATCAGGTCCGCCTGCACATGGTCCGGCAGTTCGCGGATCAGCAGGTTCGTGCCCATGATCCAGTGCGGGGTGGAGATGTAGGTGCCGCCCAGCACGGCAGAGGCGGTGTGGTCGGGATAGGCCGCGGCATATTCCAGCGCCAGCGCAGCGCCCCAGCTATGGCCGACGACATGCCAGCGTTCGATGCCCAGCGCCTGCCGGATGGCTTCCAACTCGCTTACGAAGCGCTCGACGCGCCAGTTGGCCGGGTCTTCGGGCCGGTCCGACATGCCGGAATCGAGCTGGTCATAAAGAATGACGGCGCGCTCATCGGCAAGGCTGATGAGGTTGCCGAACCCCATATGCGTGCCGCCGGGGCCGCCATGGATGAAGATCGCGGGCTCGGCTTCGGCGTCGAGATCGCCATTGACCCGCACCCACACCTCGCCGCCCTCGACCGCGACGCGCAGTTCCTGCTCCGGCGCGGACCAGTCGAGTTCGTCGGCTTGTTGCGCGGCGGCCGGGGTGGCGCCAAAGGAGGCGAGGGCGAGCGTGGCTGCGATCAGTCTCATGCGGCGGTGTCCTTCTTGCGGCGCGCGATCCATGCCTTGCCAAGGCCCCAAAGCGCAATCGCGGCCCAGAACCCTTCGAGCACGAGGCTCGGGATGTTGGTGTGGACCAGCAGCGACACCGTCAGCAGCGCCGCGCCTGCCAGATTGGTGCCATGCAGGATGAAGGGGTTCGGCTCCTCCACCGCCGTGAGGTAGAAATACGCGCTCATGATGCAGGCCGTGCCGAGAAAGCCGATGAGGCTGTATATATCGAGCGGGGTGGTCATAACTTCGAACCCTTAGCGTCACCCCGGCCCCCGAGCCGGGGTCCAGCTTGTTCCGTCGCGACGAAGTAAAAAGCGGGACCCCGGATCAAGTCCGGGGTGACGTGAATGGAAAAGATCACCCCTGCGCTCCTTCCAGTAAATCCATGAATGTCGGGAAGCTCGTCGCGATCGGTGTGGTGTCGTCCACCTCCACGCCGTCGCTGCTGGCTAGCCCCGCCACGGCCATGCTCATGGCGATGCGGTGGTCGAGATGGGTGGTGACAGCGGCGCCATCGGGCGTGCCGGGCAGCGGATCGCCGCCGGTGCCGCGGATGATGAGGCCGTCCTCCCGCTCCTCGACCCGCGCCCCGGCCAGTGTGAGCGCATTGGCCATGGCGGTGATGCGGTCGCTTTCCTTGACGCGCAGCTCTTCCAGCCCTCGGGTCGTGGTGGTGCCGCTCGCCATGCTGGCGGCGATGAAGAGGATTGGAAATTCGTCCACCATCGCAGGCACGATGGCGGGGTCGACATCGACGCCTGTCAAAGCCGAGTGGCGCACATGCAAATCGGCCACCGGCTCGCCGCCGACTTCGCGCCGGTCCAGTTCCTCGATCTGCCCGCCCATGTCGCGCAGCACATCGAACAGCGCGGCGCGCGTGGGGTTGAGGCCGACATTCTCGATCACGAGATCGCTGCCTTCCACCAGCAGTGCCGCGACAGCGAAGAAGGCAGCGGAAGACGGGTCGCCGGGCACGGTGATTGTCTGGGGTTGCAAGTCAGCCTCGCCATGGACGGTGATAATCCTTGCGCCATTCTCCTCGCCCACCTCCAGCTTCGCGCCGAAGCCGCGCAGCATCCGTTCGGAATGGTCGCGTGTGGGCACCGGCTCGATCACGCGGGTAGTGCCGGCGGTGTTCAGCCCCGCCAGCAGCACGGCGCTTTTCACCTGCGCCGATGCGACCGGAAGGCGGTAGGTGATCGGCACGGCGGGGGAGATGCCGCGCGACAAGAGCGGCAAACGGTCGCCGTCGCGCGCTTCGTACGCCGCACCCATTTGCGAGAGCGGCGTGATGACACGCTGCATCGGGCGTTTGGACAGGCTCGCGTCGCCGACAAACGTCACATCGATCGGATGGCTGGCAACCAGGCCCATCAACAGCCGCGTGCTGGTGCCTGAATTGCCCATGTCGAGCGCGCTTTCGGGCTGCAGCAGGCTGCCGACGCCCACGCCGTGCACGCTCCACACGCCGTCCGGCCCGCGCTCCACGCTCGCGCCCATCGCCCGCATGGCGGCAGCGGTGGCCAGCACGTCTTCGCCTTCCAGCAGGCCCGACACGCGCGTTTCGCCCACGGCCAGCGCGCCCAGCATGATTGCGCGGTGACTGATCGATTTGTCGCCCGGCACGCGGATGCGACCCTTCAAGGGGCCATTGCCCGCGAAACGGTGCGGCGAGGGCGGGTTGGAATGGCTCAACGCGGTGCCTATCTGCTGCGGATGCAAGGCGAGCGCTTTGACACTCGCATGACCCTATGGCAAGGCGCGCCCGCTCGTGATTCTGCTATGGTGCGGGACACGCAATCTATTCCCCGGACGCACGATCCGGACGAGACTTAAGGACTTTGCAAATGGCCAAGGCTGAATGGGGCACCAAGCGCACCTGCCCGAAATGCGGGACGCGCTTTTACGATCTGGGCAAGGAAGACCCTGTCACCTGCATCGAATGCGGCAATGAATGGACGCCCGAGCCCGTGCTCAAGTCCAAGCAGCCCATCCCCTTCGACGAACAGGACGCGAAGAAGAAAGACGACAAGGAAGCCGATTCCGATCTGGCCGATGACGATCTGGAAGATATCGACGAGGACGACGATTCGCCCGACAACGATGTCGACCTGGGCGGCGATGACGACCTCGGCGTCGACACCGCCGACAAGGATGGCGAAGAGGATAGCTGAGTTTGTGTCGCGAAGCCGCATCCGCGGCTTCGTCCTCGCTAGACGCACTCCGCTACGCTGCGTGCCCGCTGCGGGCGGGCTTTGCCCTTTGTCGCTCGCTTTTGACGAGCGAATATGCACTGGTTTCCGTGTTGGCGGTGTATCGGTGTCTGAAAGGCACCGACAGCCCGCGACCGCGGGCCGCCCGGTAGGGCGAGCCAAGTGAGCGGATGCGAACGCCGGCTCTTGAGGCAAACAAAAATCCCTTGCCCTCCGCGCCGCGCGGGCATAAAGGGCCACTCCGCATCCCTTCGGGGGTGCGAAAATCGATGGTTACGGGGCCTTAGCTCAGCTGGGAGAGCGCAACACTGGCAGTGTTGAGGTCAGCGGTTCGATCCCGCTAGGCTCCACCATTGCATTGCCTTTCGGCCCAGGGCGGGCTGCAAATGGCGGATCGCTGCGCTTCCGGTGCTCACGGCCTTAATGGCCGCTCCGCTCCGGTTCTCGCACTCCACCATTTTCGCTTCCACCCTGAACCGAAATCCAACGCAATGGCATTCGGTAAACACCTCGTCATTGCGAGGAGCGAAGCGACGAAGCAATCCAGCTTCCCACTTCGCAAACTGAAAAAGCCGGTTCCGACTACGGGATCGCACGCTGGCCGACGAGGTTTCGTCCGCCGGCGTTTTTGGCATTTGGCGCATGGCTACCCATTTTGGGAACACCAAGCGCTGCAAAGGAGCAAAGACGCGCATGTTCGATACGCTGTCCGATCGCCTGAATTCCGTCTTCGACCGCCTGCGCGGTCGCGGGGCGCTGGGCGAGCAGGATGTGCGCGATGCCATGCGCGAGGTGCGCATTGCGCTGCTCGAAGCCGATGTCGCCCTGCCGGTCGCCCGCGATTTCATCGCCCGGGTTACGGAGCGCGCCGTCGGGCAGGAAGTGCTCAAGTCGGTCACGCCCGGCCAGCAGGTCATCAAGATCGTCAATGACGAGCTGGTCACCATGCTGGGCGGTGACGATGATGGCGCGGGCGCGGCGACGCCGCTCAATCTCGGCGTCAAGCCGCCGGCCGTCGTGATGATGGTCGGCCTGCAAGGCTCGGGCAAGACCACGAGCACTGCGAAGATCGCCAAGCTGCTGCGCGAGAAAGAGGGCAAGAAGGCCATGATGGCCTCGCTCGACGTCAATCGTCCGGCCGCACAGGAGCAGCTTGCGGTGCTGGGCGAGCAGGCCGAAGTCGCCACACTGCCAATCGTGCCGGGCCAGCAGCCCGTCGATATCGCCAAGCGCGCGCTGCAGGCCGCGCAGTTGCAGAATGTCGACGTGCTGCTGCTGGATACCGCTGGCCGCCTGCATGTCGATGAAGCGCTGATGGCCGAGATGAAGGCTGTCGCCTCGGTTTCTATGCCTGCCGAAGTACTACTGGTTGTCGACAGCCTGACCGGCCAGGACGCGGTCAATGTGGCGCAGAGCTTCACCGATGAAGTGCCGCTGACCGGCGTGGTGCTTACCCGTATGGATGGCGATGCGCGTGGAGGTGCTGCGCTTTCCATGCGTGCCGTAACCGGCAAGCCGATCAAGTTTGCCGGCACGGGCGAGAAGCTCGACGCGATCGAGCGCTTCCACCCCGCGCGCGTGGCCGACCGCATCCTCGGCATGGGCGATGTGGTGTCGCTGGTTGAGAAGGCTGCCGAGACGATCAAGGCCGAAGAGGCCGAAGAGCTCGCCAATCGCATGATGAAGGGCAAGTTCGACCTGAACGACCTTCGCAAGCAGTTGCAGCAGATGCAGAATATGGGCGGGCTGGGCATGCTGGCGGGCATGATGCCGGGCATGAAAAAGGCCAAGGCCGCGATGGCGGGCGCCGACATGGATGACCGCGTGCTTGTCCACATGGATGCCATCATCGGCTCGATGACCAAGAAGGAACGCGCCCATCCGCAGCTGCTCAACGCCAAGCGCAAGAAGCGCGTCGCGGCGGGCAGCGGGCGCAGCGTGCAGGAGGTCAACAAGATCCTCAAGATGCACCAGGAAATGGGCCGCGCAATGAAGCAGATCCGCAAGATGGGCGGGCTGAAAGGCCTCGCCGCCATGTTCGGCGGCGGCGGTATCGGTGGCGCGACACCGGGCGGGGCTCCGGGAGTTCCGGGCGGTGCGCCTGGCGGCATGCCGGGTCTTCCCGGCGGCCAGCTGCCGCCGGAAATGCAAGAATTTTTGAAGAAAAAGTAATCGAATTCAAGACTTAAGACTGGAAAGGTAATCTAACATGGCAATCGCACTTCGTCTCGCCCGTGGCGGCGCAAAGAAGCGTCCCTATTATCGCATCGTGGCTGCCGACAGCCGCCGTGCGCGTGACGGCAAGTATCTGGAGCAGCTGGGCACCTACAACCCGATGCTCGCCAAGGATGACGAGAACCGCGTCAACCTGAACGAAGACCGCATCCGCTACTGGCTGGGCGTCGGTGCCAAGCCGAGCGACCGCGTGCTGCGCTTCCTCGATGCTGCCGGCATCATGGAGCGTCCCGCTCGCAACAACCCGAAGAAGGCTGAGCCGGGCGAAGCCGCCAAGGAACGCGCCGAGGAAAAGGCCGCCAAGGAAGCCGAGAAGAAGGAAGCTGAAGAGGCTGCCAAGGCTGAAGCTGAAGAAGCCAAGAAGGCTGCCAAGGAAGCACCGGCCGAAGAGGCTCCCGCCGAGGAAGCTGCTGCCGAGGACACCGCTGCCGCTGAAGGCGAAGGCGCTGCAGCCGAAGCTGTGGAAACCGCTGACGAGGCCAAGGAAGAGGCCGCTGACGAGAAGTCGGAGGGCTGATCGCAGGCAAATCGCGCCGCCGTTTCCCGTTTGTCCTGAGCTTGTCGAAGGGCGAAATAGATACGGCGGCGCGAATTCGCACTTCGACAGGCTCAGTGCGAACGGATTGCCCTTATGGTTATTGATAAAAAACCCATCATCTTGGCCGCCATCACCGGCGCGCATGGGGTGACGGGCGAAGTGCGCCTCAAGCTCTTCGGCGACGGGCTCGCCTCGCTCAAACAGCACAAGAGTTTCAATGACGGCGCGCTCACGCCGAAAAAGCTGCGCGACGACAATAAAGGCGGCGCGATCGCCCGCTTTGCTGAGGCGCAGAACCGCAGCGAGGCGGATAAGCTGCGCGGTACCACGCTCACCGTCAGCCGCGACGCGCTCCCTGCGCTGGAGGATGGCGAGTATTACCACACCGACCTGATCGGCCTTGCCGCCGTCTCCACCGATGGCAGTGCACTGGGCGAAGTCACCGCCGTGCACAATTTCGGCGCGGGCGATGTGATCGAGATTACCCTGCCGCCGGTCGAGGGCAAGAAAGCGAAGACCTTCATGGTGCCGATGCGCGTGGAGGCGGTGCCGTCGTGGAATCATTCCACACTCACAGTGCATGAAGACTTTGCGGAACGCTGAGGTTCCGGTTTAGACCGAGCGGATCGAAGGCAAGCCTGCTGCAACCGGCAAGAGGTCATCCCGCATGGAATTCGTCATCCTTTTCATCCCCTTGCTGCTGGTGCTGGTCGTGCCCCAGCTGGTCGGCCGCGCATTGGGGCGTCGCGACAGCCGCATGAGCGCCATGCGCGGCGCGTTGCTGGCGGCTCTCCCTGCGCTCTTCCCTTTCCTCCTGCTCGGCCTGCTGATTGCCGCGTCCGACCAGCCGATGAACCTCTCGGTCTGCACGGCGCCGCTTTGCGATGCCGATACCGGCTGGTGGGAACTGCTCGCCGTACTGGCCGTGCCGTGCTTCATCATTGCCCTGCTCCTGGGCTGGTGGGGCTTTCGCATGGGCCGGCGCGAGCGTGACGAGGATGTGGTCGGAGGCTAGGTGATGGCGGGCTCCGTACTTGTCGGCGCGATCTTCCTGCTGTTCGGCGCGGTCATCCTGAACGGCTTTGCCGCAGGCGTGGCGGCTGCGCTTTACCTGCGGGATCCGAACCAGACGCGCGGCAGCCGCATCGCCTGGTCCGTCCTCATCAGTGGCATCGCTTTCATCTCTCTTTTCACCGGCGTCTTCCTTGTCGACCTGGCGGACGGGCCGGTGGTGAGCATGCTGGCGCTGCTGGTACTCGGCGCGATGGGCACGGTCGTCTCGCTGCCCGGCGCGATCATCATGTCGCGCAAGATCGAGGCCGTGTCGACCGTGGGGCGGACGTTCGATTAGCGCGCATTGCGCCGCGCCACGCGCCCGTTTAACGCAGCGCGCATGACCAAGCTCAACGTTGCCATCTGCCAAGCCGCACCCGTTCCGCTCGCCGTGTCGGACGGGATCGACAAGGCCGTGCGCCTCGCTACCGAAGCGGTGGAGGGCGGCGCGCAGCTTGTGGCCTTTGGCGAGACGTTTCTCGGCGGCTATCCGCTCTGGCTGGACGAAGCGCCCGGCGCGGCCCTGTGGGACCATCCCGGCACGCGCGCCATGCACCGCATCCTGCTGGAACAGGCCGTGGTGCCGGGTGACGAGCGGCTGCTGCCATTGCAGGAACTGTGCGACCGCACGGGCGCGGTCATCTCCATCGGCGCGCATGAGCGGGTGCGCCAGAGCCTCTACAACAACCAGATGACCTTCCGCCCCGGCCTGCCGGTGCTGGACCATCGCAAGCTGGTGCCCACCCATGGCGAGCGGCTGATCTGGATGCGCGGCGACGGCTCCACACTTGGCGTGCATCAAGCGGTCTGGGGCAGCGTCGGCAGCCTCATCTGTTGGGAACACTGGATGCCGCTCGCGCGCGCGGCGATGCACAATCTGGGCGAGAGCGTGCATGTCGCCTGCTGGCCGACCGTGCGCGAAAGCTATGCCATTGCGAGCCGCCACTACGCAATTGAAGGCCGCTGCTTCGTGCTGGCGGCGGGGCTGGTGCAGACGAAGGCGGATGTGTTCGACGGGCTGGAGCGGCTGGGCGAAAACAGTGGCGCGGCGAAGGAGTTGGTCGAGGCTATCGAAGCCGACGTGCTGAACCGTGGCGGCTCCCTGATCGCCGCGCCCGATGCCAGCGTGATCGCGCAGGCGGGCGAGGATGAGGAAACGCTGCTGGCCGAGCTGGACCTGTCAGCGCGCGATGAAGGGCTGACGAGTTTGGACACCGATGGGCATTATTCGCGGCCCGATGTGTTCGAGCTGAGCGTCGATACGCGGGCGAAGGATGGGGTACGGTGGGACATTGCCTGAATCGGCCATAATTCTACTTGTGCTAACCGGCGCAATTGCGCTGTCAGTTGTTGCAGTGCTGTGTGCAAACAACGTCGCAAGCAGACTCGCGCGGCAGACGAGTGGTTTCGAGTATTGGTCCATCAGCTTAGTTCCGCTGCCGACGATCTCCGTTCTGTACGGTTCATATGTGCTTCTATTCGCCTCCGACTGTGAACCAGTGCCGCCCGACTTGATCGTGTTCTGGCATCGCGACACGGTCTTCAACCGGTTTGAAACCGCCTTCTGGTTTTATCTTTTCTGGCCGCTTTATAGCTTGTGTATCGCCATTCCGACGTCGATGTGGTTCGCACGAAGAAAGCAGAAAAACTGATTTTCACTGTCGCCGTTCTCACGGTTTAGGCTGGCATCGATCAGGTCTAATGCGGTCCAAAACTTTTAGGCTTCCTGAAATGAACCTCATCCAATTCACCCCCGACATCCTCATCACCGCGCCCATCATCGCTGCGTTCTGCTGGATGATTGCGCGCGGGCTGGGCGGGGCGGGGTGGCGGCGCATTGCTGTCGCCGCTTTGTGCGTGCTAATTGCGGTTCCGGTGGCGGCTTATGTGCTTGCCAGCCTTGAGATCGGCGCGATGCTCGATCCGATGGACGGGCCTGCGGGTCGGCTTGCTATAGCGATCGTCGTGTCGAAGGCGCTTTCCATTGCACTGGTGGCGGCCATCGCGCTGGCGCTGCTTGCAATCTTCTCGCCGTTTCGGAAGAAAAGTGCGGCGCAGTCCGACGCGGCATGACTTTCGCCGCCACCATCCTCACCCTCTATCCCGAGATGTTTCCCGGGCCGCTGGGCGTCTCGCTGGCAGGCCGCGCGCTGGAGCGCGGGGACTGGTCTTGCGAAACCGTGCAGATCCGCGATTTCGCGACGGACAAGCATCGCACGGTGGACGATACCCCTGCCGGCGGCGGGGCGGGGATGGTGCTGAAGGCGGATGTGCTGGCGGCGGCTTTGGACTCGATCGACGCCCCCTTGTCCGCTCATGCTGAGCCTGTCGAAGCATCGTCCTTTTTTTCGAGCGCAACGCCAGAAGAAAAAAGCAGCCCTTCGACAAGCTCAGGACGAGCGGGTTTAGAGGCGGCAGACCTAGCGCCCACCATTCCCATCCTCGCAATGACGCCGCGCGGCAAACCCGTCACGCAAGAGCGGATCCGTCAGATTGCCGCTGGCCCCGGCGTCACGCTGATTTGCGGCCGGTTCGAAGGGTTCGACGAGCGGTTCTTCGACGCGCGCCCGCAGATCGAACAGGTGAGCCTTGCCGATATCGTGCTGTCTGGCGGAGAGCCTGCCGCGCTCGCCATACTCGATGCTTGCATTCGCCTGCTTCCCGGCGTAATGGGCGCGGCTTCCAGTGGGACTGAAGAGTCGTTTGAGGACGGCCTGCTTGAGTATCCGCAATATACCCGACCTCAGGAATGGGAAGGGCGCACGATCCCTGAAGTGCTGCGATCGGGGGATCATGCGAAAATCGCTGCTTGGCGCAAGGCGAGGAGCGAGGAAGACACACGGTTACGCAGGCCGGATCTTTGGGAGCGCCACGGTGGCGCTGCGGATCTGTCTGCCTCTGGCGAGCGGCGAAAAGACAAGGACTGACCAATGGGTCTGATTCAAGAGCTCGAGGCTGAAGCCATCGGAGCACTCACCGAGGGGAAGGACATCCCCGAATTCCGCGCCGGTGATACGGTGCGTGTCGGTGTGCGCGTGGTCGAAGGCCAGCGCACCCGTGTGCAGAACTTCGAAGGCGTGGTGATCGCGCGTTCGAACCGTTCGATCAATTCCAATTTCACCGTCCGCAAGATCAGCTTCGGCGAAGGTGTGGAGCGTGTGTTCCCGCTCTATTCGCCCAATATCGACAGCATCACCGTGGTTCGCCGCGGCGTCGTGCGTCGTGCGAAGCTCTACTATCTGCGCGGCCGTACCGGTAAGCGCGCACGTATTGCGGAGCGCCGGGAGAACGTGGCCAAGTAAGGCGCGTTTCTCTTTGAAGAGACAAGGAAAGGGCGGCCTGTTCGGGCCGCCCTTTTTCGTTGTACTCTTGCGTTTCTATCTCGTCATTGCGAGGAGCATGGCTCCGAAGCAATCCATGGCCCGATGGTCTGCAAACCAGCGGGTCGCTCCATGGATTGCCGCGCGACCTTCCGGTCGCTCGCAATGACGGGGTTTGTTTTGAAATGCGTCACCTTTTTCTCGCTGCGCTTGCTGCATCGACCATGGCCACGCCTGTAATGGCACAGGATGCGCCCGAACTGACTTTCGAGCGTGTCTTCGCCAGCCCGTCGCTCGACGGACCTTCACCGCGCCAGGCAAAGCTGTCGCCCGATGGTCGCTACCTCACCGTGCTGCGCAATCGCGAGGATGAGCGCGAGCGGTACGATCTGTGGGCCTATGACCGCGAGAGCAGCGAATGGTCGATGCTGGTCGACAGCGAGGCGCTGGGCACGGGCCGCGAGCTGAGTGAAGACGAGCGCATGCAGCGCGAGCGGGCGCGGGTCGGCAATTTGCGCGGGATCATCTCCTACCAATGGACGCCGGACGGTTCCGGCCTGCTGGTACCGCTGGATGGCGACCTGTATCTCGCGCGCATCGGCGGCGAGGTGACACGGCTGACCGATACCGAGGAAACCGAGCTCAATCCCTCGCTCAGCGAGACGGGCGAATACGTGTCCTTCGTGCGCGACCGCCGCCTTTGGGTGGGGGAAACCGGCGCTGACCAGCAGCCGATCACGCCGGAAGAGGAAGACACGATCCGCTGGGGCGAGGCGGAATTCGTGGCGCAGGAAGAAATGAGCCGGTTGACCGGCTATTGGTGGGCACCCGACGATAGCCGCATCGTGGTGCAGCGCACCGATGAAAGCCCTGTCGGCATCGTCACCCGCGCCGCCATCGGCGCGACAGGCACGGAGGTGTACGACCAGCGCTATCCGGTTGCGGGCAGTGCCAATGCGATTGTCGAACTGTTCGTAATGAACCCCGATGGCAGCGAGCGGGTTCAGGTCGATTTGGGCGAAAACACCGACATCTATGTCGCGCGCGTCGATTGGGCGCCCGATGGCAGCGAGTTCTACGTGCAGCGGCAGAACCGCGAACAGACCGTGATGGACGTGCTGCGGGTCGATCCGGTGTCGGGCGCGAGCGATATCCTCTTCACCGAAAATGCCGCGGTCGAGGATTACTGGATCAATCTCAGCGACAATTACCGCTTCCTGGAGGATGGCCGCCTCATCTGGTGGTCCGAGCGGGACGGGTTCGGCCATCTCTATCTGCTGGACGATGGCGGCTGGCAGCAGCTGACCGAAGGCGAGTGGGTCGTCACCAGCCTTGTGGGCGTGGACCAGTCGGCAGGCACGGTGTTCTTCCAGGGCACGCGCGACGATGTGCTGGAGCAGCATGTCTACAGCCTCGACCTCGCCGATCCCGGCAGTGTCCGTCGCCTGACGCAGCCCGGCTTCACCTATTCGGCCAGCATGGATGGGCAGGGGCAGACCATGCTCATCACCCGCTCCAACGACGATACGCCGCCGCAGATCTACATCGCCGACCAGCAGGGCCAGCGCCTCGCATGGGTGGAAGAGAATGCGCTGGATGCGGACCATCCCTACGCGCCCTTCGTCGCCAGCCATCGTCCCACGCAATATGGCACGATCGCAGCCGAGGACGGCACACCGCTTTATTGGGAAATGGTGACGCCGGAGATGGAACCGGGCGTGCAATATCCGGTCTACTTCTATCATTATGGCGGGCCGGGTCCGCAGATCGTCAATCGCGGCTGGAACGGCGCGCTGCGCCAGGCCATCGTCGATCGCGGCTATATCTGGTTTGCGCTGGACAATCGCGGCTCCAACAATCGCGGCGTGGCGTTCGAGCAGCCGCTCTACCGCGCCATGGGCGGCGTCGAGGTGCGCGACCAGCGCGCGGGCGCGGAGTATCTGCGCACACTCGATTTCGTCGATCCGGACAAGATCGCCATCGATGGCTGGTCCTATGGCGGGTACATGACGCTCAAGCGCATGCAGGCCGATCCCGGACTTTACGCCGCCGGCATCAGCGGCGCGCCCGTCACGCGGTGGGAGCTGTACGATACCCATTACACGGAGCGGTATATGGGCACGCCGCAGGCGGATGCGGCGGCCTATGAAGCGGCGAGCGCCATTCCCGATGCGACGGCCATTTCCGATCCGCTGCTGATCATCCACGGCATGGCGGATGACAATGTGGTGTTCGAGAACGCGACCGAGATCATTTCGGTCTGGCAGGAGAACAACATCCCCTTCGAAATGATGCTCTATCCCGGCTACACGCACCGCGTTTCGGGCGAGCAGATTTCGCCGCACCGCTACAATACGGTCTTCAACTTCCTGGAGCGAAACGGGGTCACCCCGCCCGAGGAGCATGGCGGCGAATAGAAAGTTCCGATTTTAGGCAAAAAGAAGGGGCGGTGTCCGGGCATTGGACGCCGCCCCATTGCCTTTAGAGGCACAGATCGAATCGATCATGGCGATGATTGCGGGACCAGGGTTTCCCTCACCACCTTTCGCAAACTTGAGCGCGAGCGGTTAATATCGGCCTATCGAAACTGGTTAGCATGAAGTTAAGCATGTCCGCTTGCCAACCATTCGCCGATGAGGGCGAGCACACGCTCCGGCGCCTCGATCTGCGGGTAGTGCCCGACATTCTCCAGCAGAGCGTGGCTCGCATTCGGCAGATGTTCGCGCCAGTGGCGATAGACATGCGCGCCGGACACCGGATCGAGAGCGCCGTTGATATGGCCGATGCGCATTTCGACAGTAGTCAGCGCCCCGACCCAGCGCTGCGCGTGGCGCTTGCGATCGGTCATGTATCGCAACAGGCGATGGGTATTGCGATGGCCGTTCTTGTGGCTGATGAAATGCCAGTGCGCGTCCAGTTCTTCCGCCGTCGGCTGGCTATCCGGGCCGAACACTCTGCAAAAACTGCGCCCGAAGCGCCGCCGGTTCATCAGCGCGCTGACCAGCGGGCCGAGCGGTGAGAGGCCGAGCGTCTGTATCGGCAGCGGACGGTGCTGGTGCGGGTAGATGCCGCCGTTCAGGAAGATCATCCGGCCGAGCCCCGCAAATCCGGCTCCCTCCACCTGCCGCGCCAGCATTTCCTGCCCGACCGATACGCCGTAATCGTGCACCACGGCATCGAAAGCTTCGATCCGCAGCACATCGCGCAACAGGTGGGCCAGCACATCGGCCTGGTCCATGAGGTCGTAGCCATTGCCGCGCAGCCCCTGCGCAGGTTTGTCCGACAGGCCGAAGCCGAGGAAGTCGCAGGCTATCACGGTGTGTGTGCGCGCAAGATCATCCCACAGCGCCATCCAGTCGAAGGAAGAGGTGGGAAAGCCATGCACCAGCAGCAGCGGCGGCCCATCGCCCGCGGTCCAGTAGACAAGCTCGTGACCGGCATAGGTGAAATGCCTCGCCGCCCTCGCCCACGCGCTGATACGGTCCTGCATTGCCTTTCCCCTTGCCAAGCCGTTCTAGGGCGGGCAGCGGGGCGCGCAAGACAGCATCATCCGGTGGAGAAGCAGTAGTGGGTTATCGAGTAGCCGTGGTCGGAGCGACGGGGAATGTCGGGCGCGAAATGCTCGCCATCCTGGCAGAGCGCGAGTTTCCGATGGACGAAGTCGCCGCCGTCGCCAGCTCGCGTTCGGTCGGATCGGAGATCGAGATCGGCGACAGCGGCAAGATGGTGAAGTGTAAAAGCCTGGAGCATTTCGACTTTACCGGCTGGGACATCGCCCTGTTCGCCTGCGGCAGCGCGGCGACCAAGGAATATGCGCCGAAAGCGGCCAAGGCGGGCTGCGTGGTGATCGACAATTCCAGTCTCTACCGCATGGATCCGGACGTGCCGCTGATCGTGCCCGAGGTGAACCCGGATGCGATTGATGGCTACAAGGCGAAGAACATCATCGCCAATCCCAACTGCTCGACTGCGCAGATGGTGGTGGCGCTAAAGCCGCTGCATGATGCGGCGAAAATCAAGCGCGTGGTCGTTTCCACCTACCAGTCCGTTTCGGGAGCGGGAAAGCAGGGGATGGACGAGCTGTTCGAGCAGAGCCGGGCCATCTTCGTGGGTGATCCGGTCGAACCGTCCAAGTTCACCAAGCAGATCGCCTTCAACGTCATCCCGCATATCGATGTGTTCATGGATGACGGCTCCACCAAGGAAGAGTGGAAGATGGTGGTCGAGACCAAGAAGATCCTCGATCCCAAGGTGAAAGTGACCGCCACCTGCGTGCGCGTACCGGTATTCGTCGGCCATGCCGAGGCGATCAATCTCGAATTCGAAAACGAAATCAGCGCGAGCGAGGCGCAGGACATCTTGCGGGAGGCACCGGGCATCATGCTGGTCGATAAGCGCGAGGATGGCGGCTACGTCACGCCTGTGGAAAGCGCGGGAGACGGCGCGACCTATATCAGCCGTGTGCGTGAAGACAGCACCGTGGATAATGGTTTGACCTTGTGGTGCGTGTCCGACAATTTGCGGAAAGGAGCGGCATTGAACGCCGTGCAGATTGCCGAGCTGCTGGGCCGGCGTCACTTGCAGAAGGGGTAATTCGATGAAACGCCTGATCCTTTGCGCACTTCCGCTGATGCTGGTGGCATGTATGGAAGAGCCGCAGGATGCGCCTGCCGAAGAGGTAGCTCCCGAAAACGGATCGCTCGAGCCGATGGAGGACGCGGTCCTCGATCTGCAAGGCACCGGCATCGTCATCCCGGCCCAGGGCGGTTTCGAGGAACTGGCCGTGCCGTTCGGATCGTTGCGCGCGCCGACCGAGGCGACGCTCGCCAATTATGTCGGCAGCGCGACCGATGAAAGCGACACGCCGAACGATTGCGGGCTAACCTTCACGCAGTATCAGGGCCTGACGCTGAATTTCCGCGATGGCGAGTTTGTCGGCTATTGGGCGGAAGCGCCTTATGTGCCGGAATTTCCGCGCCTCGAATTCCTCGAAGCGGACAACATCCAGCTGGTGGCCGAAAGCACGCTGGACCATGAATTCGTGATCGGCGATCCCAGCACGCCCACGATTTCGGGCGTTTTCGAAAGCGAAAGCGACGATGCTGCGATCCGCGCATTGTGGGCGGGCGAGGCCTGCGTCGCGCGATAGGATGGCGGAGCTGACCACCACCCACGTGACCGCGCCCGATGGCACGCGAATCGCCGTGCACCGGATGGGGCCTGAAGACGGCAGCGGGCGGCCCGTGCTGATGTTGCACGGCCTGTTTTCCAGTGCGGAAATGAATTGGGTGAAATACGGCCACGCGCCGCTGTTGGCCGCGAATGGCTTCGATTGCATCATGCCGGACTGGCGTGTGCACGGCCTCAGCGATTCCCCCACCGACCCGGAGACCTATGCCTCGGGCGTTCTGGCAGACGACGCCGCCCATATCATGCGCGAACTGGGCCTGACGGATTACGACCTCGTCGGCTTCTCGCTTGGCGCGCGCACGGCTGTGAGCGCGGTTGTGCGCGGCCTTGCGCCGCGGCGGCTGGTGCTGGGCGGCATGGGGTTGGAAGGGCTCACCGGCTGGCGGAAGCGGGTCGCCTTCTTCGTCGACATGGTGGACCGCTACGACGAGATCGAGCGCGGCGACGTGGCCTTCCTCGCCAAGAGCTTCATGAAGGCGCAGGGCATCGACCGCGTCGCTGCGCGCCTCCTGCTGACGCGCGCCGTCGAGGATATCACGGTCGACGAAATCGGCCGCATCGCCATGCCCACTCTGGTGCTGATCGGCGAGGACGATCGCGATAACGGCTCGCCCCAGCGGCTTGCCGAAGCCCTGCCCGAAGCGCGCGTGCAGGTGGTGCCGGGCAACCATATGGGCAGTGTCACCAAGAAAGATCTTGGCCAGGCCATTCTCGACTTCCTGCAATGACGCGCTAGGCTGGCGCTCCGTTTCGGGAACGACGCCATGAAAACCTTCGCCATTCCGCTCACCACATTGCTGCTCGCCAGCTGTGCCGAGCCCTATCCGGTGGGCGGGCCGGTGCAGATGGCGCATGGCAGTGAAGGCACGCTGCTGGTCGCCAATAGGCGCGGCGCCAGCCTCAGCCGGATCGATATCGCCAATGGCGAGGAAACGCACCGCGTCGAGACGTGCGAGAACCCGCACGAACTGACCGTCTCGCCAGACGAAGCCTTCGTGCTGGTGGCCTGCTATTCGGGGCGTGAGGTGCAGTTCTATCGCACCGAAACGCTCGCAAGCGCAGGTGCCATCGGCCTTGGCGCCAATGCCCGCGTGCATAGTGCAATCTGGCACCCGGGTGGAGTGATTGTGGCCGGCGCGGAAGGGCGAGGGTCGCTTTACCGCATCGATGCCGAAATGGTGAATGGCTTTGTGCACCACTACTACACCTTCGAAGAGATCGACGCGCCCACGGGCACCGAGTCCTCTCCCGGGCCCCACATGGTCACGGTCAGTCCCGATGCGACGCAGGCGTGGGGTACGATCATTCCTACCGGCGAGCTCGTGCGTTACGATATCGTCGGGCTGGAGGTGCTGAACCGGCGCACGCTCGGCGGGCAGGTGGAGGCGCTGGCCCTGTCCCCTGACGGCGAGACGCTGTGGGTCGGCTCCAACGCCGATGCGAAGATTTACCGGCTGGATGCCGAAACGCTGGAGACCGAAGCGGAGATCGCCGTGGGCGACGTGCCCATCCGGATCGCGTCGCATCCATCGGGCGACTACGTGGTAACCAGCAATTTCGGCGGCGGCGACATCTCGGTCGTCGACACGGCGAGCAACGAAGTTGTGCGCGCCATAACGGTATCCGGCTCGCGCGATGCCGTGCAGGTGACGCTGGTCTTCAACAAGAATGGTACGCGCCTCTACGCTGCGGAAACCGCGAATGATCGCATTGCCGAAATCGACTTCGCGAGCGGCGCGGTGCTGCGCCACTTTCGTACCGGACCGGGCGGAGACGGACTGGCGGTTATCGACTAGCAGGGGGCGGGTAGTATTCGCGAGGCTCCGGCTGCTGTGTCGGTGCCATGCTGCGAATGCTTTCCAGCCGCACTTCGCAGGGATAGCCGCCCAGATGTCCGAACCGACCGGGCCCTGTGCGTACCGTTCCGGTTCCTTGAAGACGATAGCTTCCGTCTTCCACGTAATCGGAACCGGTCAGCGCGATCAAATCGTCGCGCGCCGTTTCGTCCAGTTGCAGCCAGCATTCGCCGCGATCGCCGCCCTTTCCGCGCTGCAGCGGACAATCGTCGCCGCTCTCCTCGTCCGTCCTGCAGATGTTGAAGGCGAACCGCTCGAAACCGGCGTACACCTCGCCATCGAGCACGCGCGGCTCGTCGGCAGGGGCGATTCGCATCTCTGACGGCTCTTGCGTCGCCGCCAGCCCCTCGCAGGCAGCGAGAGCGAGGATTGGAAGGAGGAAAAGCGTCGGGCGCGGCATGTCTGCAAACTTACCCGCTTGGCCACTCGTATCCATGACCAATTCGCGGCACCCATCAAAAAACCCCCGCCGGACGATTGTCGGACGGGGGTTTAGGTTCACCCGGGCCTTTGAAGGGGGGGGAGGAAGAAGGAACCCGGGCTGCTAGGCTTTAATTGGCCGAGTAGGGCAGCGAGCTGTGATGCAGCACGATGTCGAGATTGCCATCGTCGCCGCGCACATAGCCGAAGGAATATTCCACCTTCGTTTCGTTGCCATCGGTGCCGGTGAAGTAGTAATTGCCCATCGCCATGGCGGTGGAGCCGTCTTCATCGATGAAGGTGCCTTCGTTTTCCCAGCGCACGGCGGTGTAAGGTGCGATGGCGAAGCCGCCGTCTTCCGTGCCTTCGGTGCCGACGAAATAGCTCAGCGCTTCGTCAGGGTTGCCGCGGAACTGGTCTTCGGCAGCCAGGGTCGGCTTGAACAGCAGGGTTTCGTTGCCTTCATAGCCATAGAAATTGGCGATGTGCTGCTCTGCGGCAGCGCGATAGTCGCCTTCTTCGGTATAGGTGTTGCCGATGTTCACGATGCCTTCGCCCCAGGCCTGCTGGGCGGCTTCGACTTCGTCGGCAGTGATAGGATCGCTAGCAGCGGCGGTCGCGGTTTCGTCACCATTTGCTGCGGTCGCGGTATCGTCCGTCGCGGTTTCACCGCAAGCGGCGAGGGCGAGGGCGGCAACGCCGACCATCGGCATGGCAAAAATCTTTTTCATCTCAAAACTCCAATGTCCCCCTGTTCCGGGGCTGTTGTCTGTTTGGAGCTTGGCGTTACGATGCGTGAAATCGCACCAGGCCCGGCTCCCTGTTTTTGCGTCCGACATCACGTTGCAGCAAGGGCCGCAGACGCCAGAGGGGCCCGGTACGCGGTGTAACAATGCACCATTCTTTGGACGGTTCCGGGTACGGGCCAAAGGATGTAATGGGGCGGTAATGCGCAGCTGCGCCTGACAAAGAAAAAGGGCGCCGCCATTGCTGGTAGCGCCCTCTTGTTTCGTCGCAATAAAGCGCGGAATCAGCCTTCGGTGGTTTCCTCACCGGCAGCGTCATCAGCAGCGGCTTCGCCTTCGTCGGCAGCGGCCTCTTCACCTTCCGGAGCGGGCAGGTCGCCCAGCTCGTGGTCGGGGTTCAGTTCGTGCTGGAAGCCGGCTTCGGCGTCTGCCGCGGCTTCTTCCTCGTTCATCTGTGCGATGACGTCCACGCCCTGGCTCTGCAGCTCAGCCTCATCGTCGGAGCGGGCCACATTGGCCTTTACCGTCACTTCGACCTCGGGGTGCAGGCGAACGGTCACGTCGAACATGCCGATCGTCTTGATCGGTGCGCCCATGATGACCTGCTTCTTGTCGATGTCGTGGCCCTTGTCGGCAAGGCCCATGGCCACGTCACGCACATTGACCGAGCCGTAAAGCTGGCCGGCGTTGGAGGCAGCGCGGATCAGCACGATCTCGGTGCCTTCCACCTTTTCGCCATGCTTTTCGGCTTCGGTACGCTTTTCAGCATTCTCGGCTTCCAGCTTGTCGCGATTGGCTTCGAAGACCTTCTTGTTCGCTTCGTTGGCGCGAAGAGCCTTCTTCTGCGGCAGCAGGAAGTTGCGGGCGTAACCGTCCTTCACGGTGACCACGTCACCGATCTGGCCGAGGCCGCCGACGCGTTCGAGGAGAATGATATCCATGTCTCTTTCTCCCTTATTTCACGATGTAGGGCAGCAGGCCCAGGTGACGGGCGCGCTTGATCGCCTTGGCGAGCTCACGCTGCTTCTTGGCCGAAACGGCGGTGATGCGGCTGGGCACGATCTTGCCACGCTCGGACATGAAGCCCTGCAGCAGGCGCGTGTCCTTGTAGTCGATCACGGGGGCATCCTTGCCGGAGAACGGGCAGGACTTGCGGCGGCGATAGAACGGACGAGCCATCAGTTACGCTCCTCACGGTCGGACCGCTTCTTCTTGTCGCGGTCGTTCTTGCGCATCATCACGGACGGACCGTCTTCGTGGTTTTCCACGGCGATCGTGAGCCAGCGGATGATGTCTTCGTTGATGCGGTTCTGACGCTCCAGCTCGGCCACGAGGCTGCCGGGACCGTCGATGTTGAGCATCACGAAATGCGCTTTGCGGTTACGGTCGATTTTGTAGGCGAGGGACTTCAGGCCCCAGGTCTCGGTCTTCACGACCTTGCCGCCATTGGCCTCCACGATTTCCGTGGCGCCGGCTGCAAGCGCATCGACCTGAGCCTGGCTCAGATCCTGACGCGCGAGAAGAACATGCTCGTAAAGAGCCATGTGCGCTTCCTTTCACTTCATGCCGATCGCTGGCAACACCCGCGCGGATCGCAGGGGCCCCTCCGGCTTTCTTGGGTTTCCGCAGCCCGACGGGCATCGCGGAAGGCGCGCACATAGCGCGATTGAAAGGAAAAGCAAGCACAACTCACCCTTGTCTGTACGGAACGGGGAGGGCAGGGCATTGTTGATTGCCCAGTCACACCGGAGCTCCCTATGCCATCAGGCCTTGCCGCCCTTCTCGACGACATTTCCATCATCGCGCGCACGGCGTCCGCCAGCGTGGACGATATTGCGGCGGCGGCGGGCCGGGCAGGGTCGAAAACGGCCGGGGTGGTGATCGATGATGCCGCGGTGACGCCAAGCTATGTGACCGGGCTAGATCCCAGCCGCGAGCTGCCGATCATCTGGGCTATCACCAAGGGTAGCCTGAAGAACAAGCTGCTGATCCTGCTGCCTGCCGCATTGTTGTTGAGCGAATTCCTGCCGTGGCTCATCATTCCCATCCTGATGCTCGGCGGCGCCTTCCTGTGCTATGAGGGCGCGGAAAAGGTGATGGAGAAGCTGGGCGGGGCGAAGCACGGGAAGAATCTGGAAAGCCCCATTGAAGACCCGGTCGAGTTCGAGAAAGAGCGCGTGTCGGGCGCCATCCGCACCGACCTGATCCTGTCTGCCGAGATCATGGCTATCACGCTGAGCGAGGTGGCGACCGAGAGCCTGCTGACGCGTGCGGGCGTGCTCGCCATCGTCGGCATCGCGGTGACGGTGGTGGTTTACGGCACCGTCGCGCTGATCGTGAAGATGGACGATGTGGGACTGCACTTGGCGAAGGAAGGCAAGACGGCGGGCGGACGGCGTTTCGGCCTCGGCCTCGTCAATGCCATGCCGCATTTGCTGACCGCGCTATCGCTGATCGGCACGGTCGCCATGCTGTGGGTCGGCGGCGGCATCATCATCCACGGTCTGCACGAACTGGGCGTTCTCTTTCCCGAGGAAGCCATCCATGAAGCCGAGCATTGGGTAGAAACGCTGGCGGGCGGCCTCGGCCCGATCCTCGGCTGGCTGACTTTCGCCACGCTTTCCGCGCTGATCGGGCTGGTGCTGGGCGTCATAATCGTCTTCGTGCTGCACAATGTGCTGGGGCTTGGTCACACAGAGCATGCCGATGAGGCTGTAGTCGGAGGGCATTGAGATGGCGTGAGCTCCTGCGAAGGCAGGAGCCTCTCTCGATCCAGCGCCACGTTGGACGAGGTCCCAGCCTGCGCTGGGACTCGGTGCTTACGCCGCCAGCCTCTTCGCGCGCTTTTCCTCGCGCAGCCAGGCATCCTGGCTGTCCCAGCTGCGACCGTCGGAGGTCTCGACCCTTCCATCGGGGTGAATCACCGTCCATTCCTCGTCGTCGGCAGCACGCGGATCGACGACGAGCGGGGTGATCGTGCGGTCCGACGCAACTTGCCAGCCGAGCACGTTCGAGCGGACCAGATCGACCTGATTATCATCGAAATAGGCGTGGACGAGGTACGTGCCCGCCGCCGCTTCCACCATACCAACGCCGCCCTGGCGATAATTCTTCGGCACAAGCCAATCTCCTCCGCGTGAATCGCGAATGACCGGACGCTAACGGGATATGGTTGCCAAAGGCTTTCAGGTGAGCGGTTGCCCGCAATAGCCGCATTCTTGTTTTGGTCGATCGAGCTTCACTGAAAATCCACCGCCATGACCCATGCTGGCGGAACCAGCACCCTTAGTCTCTTCCAGTAGCTGTGTTCCACACGCCGGGCATGCGGGCCACCGTTTGGCGATGAAAAACGCCATTCATGGGCCTAAGATCGCCGGAATGAACGCAAACAGAGCCCATATCGATTGAGTCAGCACAACAAGCAGGAACGCGGCAAAGATCATAGGAATCGCAGCGTAAAAGAATCTGCGCAGCGCTGTCGCTTTTTGAAAAGGGCTCATAGGCGCCCCAACAGCGCTTCGGCGAAACCCGTAAGCGTATCGTCACGTGCGCCCATCACGACCACGCGATCACCGGGCTGGGCCATCTGTACGATCCGGTCGCCGCACTCCTCGCGGGTCGGCAGATGCTGTGCGCTGCCGCCGGCCTCTTCGATCAGCTTGACGATGCGCTCGCTGCCTTCGCTGCGATCGACGGTGCCGCCGAAATAGACCGGGTCGCACAGCAGCGTCACATCGTCAGGGCTCAATTCCTCTGCAAAGGTTTGCGCGAGTTCGTGGCCCATCTGTCGCAGCGGGCCGTAGCCATGCGGCTGGAAGAAGGCGATCACCCGGCCTTCATGCGATTTGAGCGTTTTCAGCGTAGCGCGCGCTTTTTCCGGATTGTGGCCGAAATCGTCAATCACGGTGATGCCGTTCTCGGAAGTGCCGACGATATCGAAGCGGCGGGCCAGTCCCTTGAAATCGGCGAGCGCCGCCACCGCATCGGCGACTGCAACGCCCGCCGCATTGGCTGCGGCAATGGCGGCGAGCGCGTTGGAGAGGTTGTGCCGCCCCGGCATGCCGATGGCGAGGCGGTGCTCGCCGCCATCGCGCCTGTCCACAATGATTGCGGACTGCCGCGTAGGTTCGTCAACAATGCTGCCTTCGACCACGCCCAGCGCGGCGCAGCCGTTAGCGATGCCGAATGTCAGCGGTTCTTTCGCCTGCGCGACCAGGCGGAAGGCCTCGGTATCGTCTGCATTCACCACCCCGCGATCTGCGCGTTTCAGGAAATCGCCGAAAAGCTGGCGCAGTTCGTCCATGCTCTTGTGATCGAGGCTGACATTCAGCAGCAACGCGACAGAGGGCTGGTAGAGCGCGATGGAGCCGTCGCTTTCATCGACCTCGGATACGAACAGGCCGCCGTCGCCTACCGTGGCGCTGGCGAAGGGGCGTTCGGGCGATTTAAAATTCTTCATCACAGCGCCGTTCATGATGGTGGGCGCGTGGCCGGCGTGATGCATGATCCAGCCGAGCATGGCAGTGGTTGTCGACTTGCCGCTGGTGCCGCCCACGGCGATGCTTTGCGGCGCATCGTTGAAGAGGCGCGCGAGCAATTCTGCACGTGTCAGCCGTTCAAGGCCAAGCTCCTTCGCGCGGCGGATTTCCGGCACCGTGTCCTCGATGGCGGCGGAAGCGACCAGCACCTGATCGGCCGATGTGATGCCGCTGCCATCCTGCGGAAACAGGCGAAACCCCTGCCGCTCCAGCGTGGCGAACTTTTCCGGCGTGCGGCCCTGGTCGAAGCTGCGGTCCGACCCGGCGACGTCTGCTCCCAGGCCGTTAAGGATCTGCGCCAGCGGCAACATGCCGGAGCCGCCAATGCCGCAGAAGAAATAGGGCTTGCTCGTGATGGGATTGGTCATGGCGGGCTATCTAACAATCATCGTCATTCCCGCGAAGGCGGGAATCCATTTTTCCGGTGAAACAGTTGGGCAGCTGTCTGCACGGGGGTGACGAGCGATAGGAGGCGGGCTAATCGCATCGCATGAGGACCCGCATCGCCTGCCTGTGCCCCGGTAAGCCGATCCGCCGCGAACGGGCTGATGCCGTGCTGGCCATCGCGCAGGCCGAGTTTCCCGATGTCACGCTGACATTCCATCCACAATGCTTCATGCATGAAGGGCATTTCGCCGGCGACGATGCGACGCGGCGCGAAGCGCTGGTTGCGACGGCCAACGACCCTGCTGTCGACGCGATCTGGTTCGCCATGGGCGGATACGGCTCGAACCGCATTGCGGCCGATGCCATCGCGCAAATGCAAGATGCCGCGCGCACGAAGACCTATCTCGGCTATTCCGATGCAGGCACGCTGCTCGGTGCGCTTTATCGCCACGGCATCGGCAAGCCGGTCCACGGCCCGCTGGCGGGCGACATCAAGCGTGAAGGCGGCGCGGATGCAGTGCGCCGCGTGTTGGGCTATCTTACCGGCCAGGAGGTAGCTCTGGAGAACGGGCTGGATGACCGGCCCACGGTCGCCTTCAACCTGATGACGCTGGCCATGCTGGTGGGCACGGATCTGATGCCCGACCTTACCGGCCACGTCGTCTGCGTGGAGGAAGTCGCCGAGCATCTCTACGCGGTCGACCGCCTCTTCTTCCATGTCACCGCGCACCTGAAAGGCGCGGCGGGCTTGCGGCTGGGGCGCATTTCGGCGGTGCCAGAGAACGACCGGCCCTTCGGCATGGAAGCCGAAGACATTGCACGCTTCTGGTGCGAACGGACGGGCATCCCCTATTTGGGCCGCGCCGATATCGGTCACGATGCTGAAAATGCGATCATCCCCTTCGGAGTTGCGCAGCGCGGCAAGGGCGCATAATCGCGGCGTCCGAGAAGGAGTTTCGAACAATGATCGCTTTCGTATTTCCCGGCCAGGGCAGCCAGAAGGTCGGCATGGGTGCCGACCTCGCCGAGGCGAGCGCCGCCGCGCGCGAGGTGTTTGGCGAGGTGGACGAGGCGCTGGGCCAGCATCTTGCCCGCCTGATGGCCGAAGGTCCGGAAGACGAACTGACCATGACCGCCAATGCCCAGCCCGCGATCATGGCCAATGCGATGGCTGTTGTTCGCGTATTAGAGGAAGGCGGGGTGCGGCTGTCCGAAAAGGGCGATGCGGTGGCGGGCCATTCGCTGGGCGAATATACCGCGCTCGCCGCTGCCGGGGCCTTCAGCCTCGCCGATACCGCACGCCTGCTGCGCATCCGCGGCAATGCCATGCAGGACGCCGTGCCGGTGGGCGTAGGCGCGATGTGCGCTTTGCTCGGCGCCGATCTGGAAAAAGCACAAGGACTGGCCGACGCTGCTGCCGAGGGTCAGGTCTGCGAAGTCGCCAATGACAACGACCCCGGGCAAGTCGTGCTTTCGGGCCATGCCGAAGCCATCGACCGCGCCGTAGCTCTCGCCAAGGATCATGGCTGCAAGCGCGCCATCAAGCTGCCCGTCTCCGCGCCTTTCCACTGCTCGCTGATGGAACCCGCGGCGCAGGCGATGGACGCAGCCCTTGCCCAAACGCCGCCACAGGCCTTTCACCTGCCGCTTTACGCCAACGTCACGGCAGCCGAAGTGACGGACCCACAGGCCGAACGGCAATTGCTGGTGCAGCAAGTCACGGGCCGTGTGCGCTGGCGCGAAAGCGTGCTGGCGATGCAGGATGCAGGCGTTACTCATTTCGTGGAACTGGGCGGCAAGGTGCTCGCCCCGATGATCCGCAAGATTGCGCCCGACACCGCGCAGACCAGCGTGGTGACGATGGCCGATATCGAAGCTTTGGCGAAGGAAATCTGAATGTTCGACCTTACCGGAATGACCGCCCTCGTGACCGGCGCCAGCGGCGGCATCGGCTCTTCCATTGCCTATGCGCTGGCAAAGCAGGGCGCGCGCCTCGCACTCAGCGGCTCCAATGGAGACAAGCTGCGCGCCTTTCGTGAGCAGCTGATCGCCGATTGCGGCAGCCCGGAAGCGGGCGACCATGTGGAGATCACCTGCAACCTGTCGGACACCACGCAGGTGGAGGAATTGATCCCGGCTGCCATCGATACGCTGGGCGGGCTCGACATCCTCGTCAACAATGCCGGCATCACGCGCGATAATCTCGCCATGCGGATGAAGGACGAGGAATGGGAGCAGGTCATCCAGGTCAATCTGGAAGCCGTGTTCCGCCTGATGCGCGCCTCTGCCCGGCCGATGATGAAGGCGCGCTTCGGCCGGATCATCAACATTACCAGCGTGGTGGGCACCACGGGCAATCCCGGCCAGATGAATTACTGCGCGGCCAAGGCAGGCGTGGTCGGCATGAGCAAGTCGCTGGCGCAGGAACTGGCCGCGCGCGGCATCACTGTGAATTGCGTGGCCCCGGGCTTCATCCGCTCTGCGATGACCGAAGCGCTGGATGACAAGCAGAAAGATGCGATCAACGGGCGCATCCCCATGGGCCGCATGGGCGAAGGCGGCGATATCGGCGCTGCCGTGGCTTATCTGGCATCGAAAGAAGCAAGCTACGTCACCGGCCAGACGCTGCACGTAAATGGCGGCATGGCGATGCTTTCCTAGTTTTCCCCACCTTCTACGTCGCACCCGCATCCGAATCCTTGCCCGTATCAGCACTGCCGCTAAGGGTAGAGGGCGAGACTTTACCGGCGCTGCAATGCGATTCCGGGGCATCCCGGTCACCGCCGCGCCAGACTTGGGGAATGAACTGCCATGAAGGCCACCATCGAACGCGCGAAGCTGTTGCGTTGTCTCTCTCACGTGCAATCGGTGGTGGAGCGGCGCAATACCATTCCCATCCTCTCCAACGTGCTGATCGAGGCGGACGAGGCGGGCCATGTGAAGGTGATGGCGACCGATCTGGACCTGCAAGTGATCGAGAGCCTGGAGGCAAATTCCGTGGAAAGCGGCGGCGCGATCACCGTGTCGGCCCACCTGCTGTTCGATATCGCGCGCAAACTGCCCGATGGCAGTGAGGTCTCGCTGGAGACGGCGGAAAACCGGATGACTGTAAAGGCCGGCCGTAGCCGATTCTCGCTGCCGACCTTGCCGCGTGATGATTTCCCGGTGATCGTGGAAGGCGACTTGCCGACCAGCTTCGAAATCCCCGCCGCAATGCTGGCCGAGATGATCGACCGTACGCGCTTTGCCATCAGCACCGAGGAAACGCGCTATTACCTTAACGGTATTTTCCTGCATGTGGCGGATGATGATGGCGGCGTTCTGAAAGCCGCGGCCACTGATGGCCACCGCCTCGCGCGATTTACGCTGGCGCGTCCCGCAGGCGCAGAAGGGATGCCCGATGTGATTGTGCCGCGCAAAGCTGTGGCAGAGCTGCGCAAGCTTTTGGAAGAGGCGATGGAAGGCAATGTTGCTGTCGATCTCAGCCCGTCGAAGATCCGCTTTACGCTGGGCGGGGAAGGCGGCGTCGTTCTCACCAGTAAACTGATCGACGGCACATTCCCGGATTATTCCCGCGTGATTCCAACGGGTAACGACAAGTTATTGAAAGTCGATCCAAAGTCGCTTTTCGCCGGTGTGGACCGCGTGGCGACCATCGCCACCGAGAAAACGCGGGCAGTGAAGATGGGCCTCGATAACGACAAGGTCACGCTGACCGTCACCAGCCCGGACAACGGCAATGCGACCGAGGAAGTGTCCTCGCAATACGGCTCCGATGCGTTGGAGATCGGCTTTAACGCGGGCTACCTGAAAGACATCCTCAGCCAGATCGACGCCGAGACGGTGGAGCTGCACTTCGCAGACGCTGGCGCACCGACGTTGATCCGCAAGGATGAAAGCAGCCCGGCGCTTTATGTGCTGATGCCGATGCGGGTATAACCCTGCTCCTCTTCACGGCGACAGGGACGGAGGCCCAGTTTACGCTGATTCTCGCCGTCATCGTCGTCGCTATCTTTGCCGGCCTCTGGCTGGCGGTGGGCGAGGGCATGATGCGCTTCTCCGGCTGGCGCACGCTGGAGGGCCGGTATCCTGACCGCGACGATCGGGAATCGCGCCGCTTTGGATGGCAGACGGCTTCGCTGGGTTATAGCTTCTGGCGATCCTCGGTATACCGCAACGCCATGACGATTACAGTCTGCGCCACCGGTCTGCGTCTGCGACCCAACAGGGCATTGCTGCCACTGGCGCGCTCCGTCTTCATTCCCTGGACGGCCCTGTCACCGAAGATCTCGATCCTATTGGTGATGCGCGAATGGGATCTGCACATAGCCGAGACTGCTGGCCTGCGCCTCAGCCTCAGGGCTGCGCTGGCGACGCGTCTGGACGATGCCAGCGGCGGAAAACTCGGCCTGAAGACGGTGACACAGCCGCCTAATTGACCGCCTTGATCATCGCTTCGATATCGACGAATTTCTCGCGCGGTGACCCCTCGCGCGCAGCGGCGGTTTCCGCTTCCTCGATCTTCTTCCAGTCGCGGAACGTCACGTAGTCGAGTTCGCGCTCGGCGGCGAGTGCGTCGAAGCCTTCGCGTCCCGCTTTGCGGCCCTTGCCGATGACGCCCGCATCGAAATCTTCGCCAATCTTTTCAATGATATTGAAACCGTCGGGCTTGTTCGTCCCGATCGTGCCGGACGGGCCGCGCTTGGCCCATCCGACAGCGTACAGTCCTGGCAAAATGCGTCCGTCGTCATTGGCGAAACGGCCTGCGCGCTCATCGAACGGGACGCCGGGTATGGGCGCGGTGCGATAGCCGATGCAGCTGATGACGATATCGGCGCGCAGGCGCTCCGTCTTGCCGGTGCCGACGGCGCGGCCTTTCACCAGCTCGGTGCGTTCGATTTCGACCGCTTCCACCTTGCCGTCCCCGCGCAGGGCGACGGGCTGCGCTTGGAAAGCGAATTCGATGGCGACGCGTTTTTCCGCGCGGATATGCTCGGGGGTGGCAGCAAATTGCCGCAGCAGGCCGACCGATTTGCGCAGGCCCGGTTCGAGGATCGCGTCTTCGGCTTCGTCGGGCAGGTCATCGGTATCGACATGCGGTGCGGCGCGCTCCAGCTCTGCCAGCTCGCCCAGTTCCTTGGGTGTCATCATAATCTGGTGCGGGCCGCGCCGCCCCAGCAGGACGATGCGCTCGATATTGGAGGATCGCAGCGTTTCCAGCGCGTGGGCCACGATATCGCTTCCCGCGAATTCGTCGGGCGTTTTTGCCAGGATGCGCGCAACATCCAGAGCGACATTGCCCATGCCGATCACGACTGCGGTCGTGCCGGAGAGGTCCGGGTCGAGGCCGGCAAATTGCGGGTGGCCGTTATACCAGCCGACGAAGGCCGCGCTGCCGAACGCGTTGGCGAGGTCCTCCCCCTCGATGCCAAGATCGCGATCCACCGGAGCGCCCGTAGCGATGACAACCGCATCGTAGAGCTCGCGCAGGTCGTCCACGGATACAGCCTCGCCGATGCGGATATTGCCGACGAAGCGGACATTCTCCGTCAGCGCGGTCTTTTCATACCGGCGCGATACGCCCTTGATCGACTGGTGATCGGGGGCGACGCCGGTGCGGATCAACCCGTAAGGCACAGGCAGCATGTCGAAAATATCGACGCGAACATTGTCGCCGAACTGCTTTTGCGCCGCTTCTGCCGTGTAATATCCGGCAGGCCCTGATCCGATGATCGCAATGTGACGCAACAGGCATCTCCCGCAAACCGTGATGCATACTAGCCCATTAACCTTGCGCGGCAATGCGCTGGCCCACGGTAATACACGGGGTTTTGCGCGCGAACGGAATAGGATCGGTTAACCGTTTTCCAAGGCATTTCTGCCATGCGGGCGGGATGCAAGCTGCAAAGCGCACACCTCTCAGCCGGATAAGGCGGGATTCCGCCGATGGAGAGGTGCGTCCGGATACGGCGACGGCCGACGCGGTAGGCGCAGCGCAGAAGCTGGCGAGAGCGCCGGCGAAAAAGGACGATCGCCGCAGCTCCGAGCGGCGCGAACCTGTCTTGTCACGACAGGTTGCGCCCCCGCACCACTTGCTGGTGGAGCGCGAGCTGTTTCCGCGGAAGTGGCCGTTCCTGCTGGTTGCCATGTGCGGCGCAATCCTCTGTTCGCTATGGGCGGCCCAGTCGCTGCCTGCATGGGGGCCTGCCATCCTGCTGACGCTATCGGTAGCGCTGGTCGTGCCTGTCGACAGAGTATGGGATGCCGTTGCCGTCCGGCCGCTGGCATACCGGGTAGCGGGCGCGACAGCGGTCATTCTGCTGCCGCTTTTCCTCTTCGGGCTGGGCATGACGATATGGGCCCGCGACGCCGGAATTGCGTGGGATTTCGTCTTTACGGCCCTGCTGACGGTCAGCTCGATTGCCGTCGTCTACCTTCGTCGCCATGCCGCCATGATCTTCGCCGCACAGATCGCGCTGTTCGGAGCGGTGGTATTTACCAACATCTCCGCCGGCGCCGTGCTGGGATTGCTGGCGGGTATCGGCGTTGCCGTGGTCGTTACGCGCCAGCAGGTGCGCCAGCGCGCCAGCGAGACCGCGCATCGCCGCGCCCAAGAACGCATTTCTTCGCGCGCACAGGACATTCTCACAGACTACGAGCAGACCGGGCAGGGCTGGTTCTGGGAAACCGACCGCCGCGCATTGCTGACCTACGTTTCGCCGCCCGTCGCCGAAGCACTGAAGCGAGCGCCGAAGACGCTGATCGGCAAGCCGCTTGCCGTCTTGTTCGACATGGATGGCTCCGGCGAAGAGGGTGAGCGAACCTTGCAATTCCACCTTTCGGCGCGTTCTTCCTTCAGCGAACTGCCGATGAAGGCGGCCATCGATGGCGACGATCGCTATTGGTCCGTCTCCGGTCGCCCGCTCTACGACCATTTCAACAATTTCATCGGGTTTCGCGGATCGGGCACCGACCTCACCGAGCGCAGGCGCAGCCAGCAGGACGCCACGCGGCTGGCAAAATACGATTCGCTCACCGGCCTCGCCAATCGCTTCCAGATGAGCCAGTCGCTGGAAAAGGTGCTGAATTCCAGGCAGGGCAGCGACCGCTTCTGCTCGGTATTCCTGCTCGATCTCGACCGCTTCAAGCATGTGAACGATACGATGGGCCACCCCGCAGGGGACGCACTTCTGAAACAGGTTGCCGGTCGTCTGGTCCGGGCTATCGGCAAGGATGGGCAGGTCGGTCGGTTGGGCGGTGACGAATTCAAGGTCATCATTCCCACCAGGGTGAAGCGCGACAAGCTCGAACAGCTGGCTCGAGATGTCATCAACTCGCTTTCGCAGCCCTATTCCATCGACGGGCAGCGCGTGGTCATCGGCGCATCGGTGGGTATCGCGACATGCCCCGATGACGGAATGACCAGCGAAGAACTGATCCGCAATGCCGATCTCGCGCTGTATGCGGCGAAGGACGGCGGCAGGGGCCGCTTGCACTTCTATTCCGAGGAATTGCACGCCGAGGCAGAGGCGCGCGCCAGGCTGGAAGAAGACCTGCGCGATGCCCTTGCGAAGGGCGAGTTGCAAATGCACTACCAGCCCGTCGTCTCGACCAGTTCGGAACAGATCACCGGTTTCGAGGCGCTCATGCGCTGGCAGCATCCGGAAAAGGGATGGATCGAGCCGCAGCGATTTATCCAGCTTGCTGAGGATACAGGCCTCATACAGCCGATTGGCGAGTGGGCCTTGCGGCAGGCGTGTGCCGATGTGGCGCAGTGGCCGGCCGACGTGAAGGTCGCGGTCAATGTCTCGCCGCTTCAATTCGCCAATCCCCAACTTCCTGCGATCGTCGCCAATGCCATCGCCAATGCTGGCATCCGCGCCTCGCAGCTGGAGCTGGAAATCACTGAATCGGTATTCCTCAGTGACATCGCGAACACCGATGCGATGTTCGCGGCGCTCAAGAAGCTGGGCGTGCGCCTGGCGCTCGATGATTTCGGGACCGGCTATTCCTCGCTCGGCTATCTGAAAAAAGCGCCGTTCAACCGGATCAAGATCGATCAGAGCTTCGTGCGCGGTCTTACCGAGCCGGATTCGCATAACGGCGCTATCATCACATCCATCACCAGCCTTGCACAGGCGCTCGGAATGGAAACGACGGCTGAGGGCGTTGAGACGATGGATGAGCTGGATCTCATCCGCCATTATGGATGCAGCCACGTGCAGGGCTATATCTACGAGCGGCCACTTGACCGGGAAGCTGCTCTGGAGCGCCTCGAACAGGGGCTGGGCGCTGTCGCCCGCGGTCCGCGGTCTGCACGGGCGCCGCGCCAGACACTATTGCGCAAGGTCGTGCTCGATCACAACGGGCATCTTTATAACGGCACCATTCGCAATCTCTCCGTGTCGGGGGCGCTGGTCCAGGGGTTGTGGAACGTGCCCGAAGGCACGCAGTTCATCGTCCGCCTCGCGACCGATTTCTCGATCTCCTGCACGGCGCGCTGGTGCCAGGACGATCGAATGGGCGTGGAGTTCGAAATCCCGCTGCAGAAAGATCATGGCGGTAACATCGTCGCACTGAAAGGTGCGCCGCCGGTGCAAATCGACCGCGCGCAGATGAGGAAGGCTAGCTGATGGGAGTGCGCAACATGTGGAAGGGGTTCGGCGGGCAATCGTCCGATCCCGTGCGCGTGCCCGATGCGGAAGCTGCTGCCGCGACCGTTGCCACCATGCTGGTGAGCGAACGAGAGCGGGCGCAGATGCTCGAAAGTTTCGAAGCTGCCGACATTGCCTGGTTCTGGGCGACCGACGCGGAAAACCGTCTCAGCTATTTATCGCCGAAGGCCCTGTCGCAGTTTCCGGCGGACAGCCATGTGTTGGGCAACCCGCTATCCAAGATCCTGAAAACGGCCTGTGATGATGGCCAGGACACGGAGACGAAGCCGATGTCCTTCCTGCTGAGCGCCAAATCCAGCTTCATGGAACAGATCGTGTGCTTTGCCGACGGCGTAGCATCGCAAGAGGATCGGCGCTGGTGGCAATTGACCGGACGCCCGCAATTCGACCGGAATCGGAATTTCCTCGGCTATCGCGGCATGGCGAAGGACATCACCGATGTTTACGAGGAACAGCGGCGCTCTTCCCGCATGGCCGAATACGATGCGCTGACTGGCCTCGCCAATCGCCACCGCATGGGTAAGCGCCTCGGAGCAACGCTCACCGCCTACAAGGTGGAGAAACGCAGCTGCGCATTGGTGATGCTGGATCTCGACCGGTTCAAGCAGGTGAACGATACGCTCGGCCACCCGGCCGGCGATGAATTGTTGCGCCAGGTATCGCAGCGGCTGCAGACCATCGTGCCGCAAAATGCCGAGATTGGACGGCTGGGCGGGGACGAGTTCCAGCTCATCATTCCCGATATGGATGACCGCGGCAATTTGGGCGAGATTGCCAACCGCATCATCCAGATGATTTCACAGCCCTATTCCATCGAAGGCAGCCGCGCGATCATCGGCACTTCGGTCGGCATTGCCATCGCCCCTTATGACGGCGTTGAGCCAGATGAACTGGTGAAGTCGGCAGACCTCGCGCTTTACGCCGCAAAGGGTGGCGGGCGAGGGCAGTTCCGTTTCTATTCCGATGATTTGCAGAATGCCGCGAACGACCGGCGCGAGATCGAAGAAGACTTGCGCGATGCCATCGCAGCCGAAACGCTGGAGATGCACTACCAGCCACAGGTCGACACGCAGACCCACCAGGTCAAAGGGTTCGAGGCGCTCATGCGCTGGGAGCATCCGGAGCACGGCTTCATTTCACCCGGCGTGTTTATCCCGATCGCGGAAGACAGCAGCCTGATCGACGATCTGGGCACGTGGGCGCTTCGCCAATCCTGCAAGGACGCAGCGGCGTGGCCAGGCGAGCTGCCCGTCTCGGTGAACGTATCGGCCCGCCAGTTCCTCAACGAAGAGCTGCCCGAAGTGGTAGAGAAAGCGCTCAAGGATTCGGGGCTGGCACCCTCGCGGCTGGAGCTTGAGATCACCGAAAGCGTGTTCATGGGTGACATGAGCATGACCGAAACGATGTTCGCCAGCCTCAAGAAGCTAGGCGTCAAACTGTCGCTCGACGATTTCGGCACGGGCTTTTCTTCGATGAGCTATCTATCGAAAGCTCCCTTCGACAAGATCAAGATCGATCAGAGCTTCGTCCGTGGCTGTGCGGGTGAGGCAAAGTCAAACCTCGCCATCGTTGTAGCCATTGCCGGCCTGGCGCGGGCGCTGGACATGACCATCGTTGCCGAAGGCGTGGAAGCGATGGACGAGTTGGAGATCATCTGTCGGCAGGACATCGATCTGGTTCAGGGCTTCATCTTCTCCCGCGCCATTCCGCAAGATCAGATTATGGCCAAGCTGGACTCAGGCGAAATGCAGTATGAGCCGGTCGGGCCGGCCGTGCAGCGCGCCGAACGTCGCACGCTCTTCCGCCGGATCGGCGTGGTGCATGAAGACCATCACTATACCGCTATGCTGCGAGACCTTTCGCGCTCCGGCGCCCGCATAGAGGGCTTGCTGGATGTGCCTGTCGGCACCGGACTGGTGCTCGATCTTGGTGGCGGGCAATTGGTGGTGGCCACCGTCAAACGGTCGCAGGATGCGACACAGGGCGTGGAGTTCGAAGTTCCGCTGGTATCCGACGGGGCGGGCGGTCTCTGCACCCGCCACCGTGTGTCGCCCTACATGCTTGCGGCAGCGGGGATGCCTCTAAAGGCGCTGGGCGGCGGCCACCATCTCGAAGCGATTGCCTCCGGCGCCCCGCAGTCGAGCAGCAGGCCGCGCTTCATGCAGGTCGACATCGGGCCGACCTCCGCGCGCGCGGGTTGATCGCCAGACGGTTACAACAGATCATTCGATCAGCTTGATCGGCTTTTCGCACCATAACGGTTTCCGCGGCCGGGCCGAACCCTTTTGCAAGACCGCATACCGCGGCCTGCAATAAGGATATTGACCCATGACCACATTCTTCCGCTCCATCGCTCCGCTCGCCCTCGCACTCGGCAGTACCGGCGCGCTTGCGACCGCCGCTTTCCCTGACACGCTCGCCGCCGCCGAGGTGAACGACACTGGCACTTTCCGCGGCGCGGACCGCTCCCACCCGGCCACCGGCACAGCTGAAATTGTCCCGCTTCGCGGCGGGGGCTTCGGCATCAAGCTGCACAGCAATTTCGACGTGCGCGGCGGACCGGACCTGCGCGTCTGGGTGAGCGAAGCCGGCAATCCACGCAGCGCCCGCGCCGTGCGGGCAGCGGGCTATACCGATCTCGGCCGCTTGCGCTCCAGCGATGGCGAGCAAATCTATCGCATCCCTGCCGATGTCGAGATCGACGAGATCGGATCGGTCGTCATCTGGTGCCGCGCATTCGGCGTGTTCTTCGCCAGCGCCAGCCTCTCGTAGAGTCACGGTTTCGACGTGGCGGAGTGGGCCAACCACTCCGCCGCTTCCACCGCCTACAATCCATGCTGACATTTGTTCGAGGCGGGGCTAATGGCTCTGGCAGATGACAGACCTTTCCAAGATCCGCAATTTTTCCATTATCGCCCATATCGATCATGGCAAGTCCACGCTGGCTGACCGGCTGATCCAGCACACCGGCGGCCTCACTGCGCGCGAGATGAGCGAGCAAGTCCTTGATAACATGGACATCGAGAAAGAGCGCGGCATCACCATCAAGGCGCAGACCGTGCGCCTCCATTACACCGCCAAGGATGGCGAGACCTATGAGCTCAACCTCATGGACACGCCCGGCCATGTGGACTTCGCCTACGAGGTCTCCCGCTCCCTCGCTGCATGCGAGGGCGCACTTCTTGTCGTAGACGCCGCGCAGGGCGTGGAGGCGCAGACGCTCGCCAATGTCTACCAGTCGATCGAGCACGACCACGAGATTGTGCCCGTCATCAACAAGATCGACCTGCCCGCCGCCGAGCCCGAGCAGGTGCGCGCCGAGATCGAGGAAGTCATCGGCCTCGACGCATCCGAGGCCGTGCTCGCCAGCGCCAAATCCGGCATCGGCATCGAGGAAGTGCTGGAAGCCATCGTCGCCAAGATCCCGCCCCCCAAGGGCGACCGCGACGCGCCGCTCAAGGCCATGCTGGTCGACAGCTGGTACGACCCGTATCTGGGCGTCGTCATCCTGGTGCGCGTGATCGACGGCGTCATCAAGAAGGGCCTCGACGTCAAATTCATGCAGGGCGGCACGCAGCACCTGGTGGACCGCGTCGGCTGCTTCAGCCCCAAGCGCACGGACCTGCCGGAGATCGGCCCCGGCGAAATCGGCTTCATCACCGCGCAAATCAAGGAAGTGGAACAGGCCCGCGTGGGTGACACGATCACCACGGTGAAGAACGGCGCGCCCGAAGCGCTGAAAGGCTACAAGGAAGTGCAGCCCGTGGTGTTCTGCGGCCTCTTCCCGGTGGACGCGGCGGATTTCGAGAAGCTGCGCGAAAGCATCGGCAAGCTGCGCCTCAACGATGCGAGCTTCAGCTACGAGATGGAAAGCAGCGCCGCGCTGGGCTTCGGCTTTCGCGCCGGCTTCCTCGGCCTGCTGCACCTGGAAATTATCCAGGAACGCCTGAGCCGCGAATACGACCTCGACCTCATCACCACCGCGCCATCCGTGGTGTACCGCGTGCACCTCGCCCACACGAAGAACGAGGACGCGGAAACCCGCGACATCCACAATCCCGCCGACTGGCCGGACGTCAACCGTATCGAGATGATCGAGGAGCCGTGGATCAAGGCGACGATCTACACGCCCGACGAATATCTCGGCGCGATCCTGAAATTGTGCCAGGACCGGCGCGGCATCCAGACGAACCTCACCTATGTCGGCGGCCGCGCGCAGGTGACTTACGAGCTGCCGCTGAACGAGGTGGTGTTCGACTTTTACGACCGCCTGAAGAGCATCAGCCGCGGCTATGCCAGCTTCGATTACGAGCAGATCGGCCTGCGCGAAGGCGACCTCGTGAAGATGAACATCCTGGTGAACGCGGAAGCCGTCGACGCCCTATCGCTGATCGTCCACCGCAGCGTGGCCGAAGAACGCGGCCGCGGCATGTGCGAACGCCTGAAAGACCTGATCCCCCGCCACCTCTTCAAGATCCCGATCCAGGCCGCCATCGGCGGCAAGATCATCGCCCGCGAAACCATCGCCGCCCTGCGCAAGGACGTGACCGCCAAATGCTATGGCGGCGACATCTCGCGCAAGAAGAAGCTGCTGGACAAGCAGAAGAAGGGGAAGGCGCGGATGCGGGAATATGGGAACGTGAGTATTCCGCAGGAAGCCTTCATTGCCGCGCTGCGGATGGGGGAGGAGTGAGAAAACTCGTGCGAAGACTGAAGAGCCGTTGATCAGCTGACAAGAGGTTTGGTTCGAACGCTGCCAGTACTGCTGATAAGAGTGGGCAGGTCAGAGTCCGTATAACCCTTAGACTTGATACTCAGCTTACCTTGTTTGACAGCGGTTTCCAGTGCCACTCCAGAACTGATAGATTTGTAGAACCTAACAGAGAATTCCGAGGCTGCATCGTCGTCGATGGAGTCAGCCATGGCGATTACGAAGTCAGTAGTTTCTAGAAATTTATCAGCGCCCTCGACCGTGTCACATGCCATCAGGATTAAGCCTCTGGGCTTGAAATCGACAGCATCAAGAAGCTCAGCCACAGTGTCAAAATCCAGAACGGTCCCTCCGGTCTCTCCGATATTTTCATTATCGAAAAGCAGAGTCTTGTCCCCACCATGGCCAGAAAAATGAACCATGTGTGGCTTGAACCTGTTCAGTGCATCAATCAAGTCGTCAAAACTCGGCGCAAGAAAGGGCCTAAGTTCGATCTTACTAGCGAATGACGAAGCCTCGATTGCCTTTGTAACTTGCTTTGCTTCCTGAAGTGTATTTAATGTTGCAGCTGGTTGTGGGTTGGTTACGAGGTAAGCTACCCGAAGCATCTTTTTCGGTGCCTTTGACGAACTTTTCCGCACTTTCGTCGCTCTTACAAAAGAGGTTGGCTTGCTCAGTTCAGGGCGACGCTTGGTCGGCAGCTTTTCGAGCTTCTTCGGATCCGCGACTAGTCTGAGAATTCGTTGCTTGTGGTGTTGGTAAAATGACAGCGTTCGGTACGCCGTGTCATCTTTTGCCTTCGTCTGCTCTGCCAGTCCACTTTCCACCAAGTACTTTCCATGAGTGAGCACGATCTTTCGATCTAGACCTGTCTTGTCTGCGATTTCCTGGACGGTCTTGGTACGCTTCTTATGGAAATACACGGCCTCAAAAACAGCCAGCCGCGGCTTTGATCGGCCGAGTGCCCTGACCGCCCGTTCGATATTCTCTTCAGTATTGGAGCCGGTGTCAGATACGGATATGGTCATAAACACATCACGCCTTTTTGAGGCTTCTGGCCTTCTTTAGAATTCCGCCGGGAAACATCTTGCTGACCGTGCTCTGATCAGCGCCCATCAGTTTGCCAACTTCGTCTTGCGAGAAACCTCGAGAAATGAGGTCAATGACCATGAACTTCTTGATAGCGTCCACATCGCCTGCAAGCTGCTCAACCTTCTTGTTGTCCATTGTCTTTCCCTTTCTTCGGATTGGCCATCAGACGCCTGACTGTGCGTGCACTTACGCCGAGCGCCTCGGCCATTTTGGATTGCGGAAAGCCGGCCTCGGTTAGCTCCATCATTTTGAGTTTCCGAAGCATCTGCAGTTCTTTTAAAATCTCGTCGTCCAGATTGCTCATCTTCAATCTCCAGTGCGTATGCTCTTTGTGAGGCCCTTCGGAAGCATCCGGCTCATAGTGGCCGCACTCACACCAAGAATTGACGCGATTCGGCCTTGCGGTGTTCCACTCTCCAATAGTTGCAAAATGAGGAGTCTCTTTACGTCGCGCATCTCAGCTAACAGATCATCATTGTTGTTCGGCATCGCTCAACTCCTCTTTGCGACATCTTTTAGCAATCCCTTCGGGAACATCCGGCCGATCGTTGTGCCATGAATGCCGAGTGCTGCGCCCAGTTCATCTTGAGTTAGCCCCGTTCGAACCAAGCCCAATATGAGCAGCTTTCGGATCATCTCGAGTTCTTCGATCTCGCTGCGCTGGTTGCTCATTTGCCCTTAACCTTCTTCTTTTGGTCGTAAATGATCTGGCTGACCGTGGCAGGCTTCCCGCCGACAATTGAGGCAATCTCTTTCGGCTGAAGACCTGCTTCAGAAAGAAACATGATCCTTTCGGTCTTAGTCGCCAGATGAGATACCGCCTGGAGCGCTTGAATACGGATCAAAGTATCAATCCGTTCGAGAAGCAGATTGTTGGTGTCCGTCATGCAGGATCGCCTTTTTCGAACTTTTTGATTACAGCAGCGGAAATAGGGTAGAGATGCACCGGCCTCATCTGACCTGATACTTCGGTGCGAACGATAAGGCCGTCATCTGACCAGCGAGCTATGGTTTTGCTGAAGTTGCCGGAATCGATCCCCAGCTGCTTGGCAACTTCTCCTTGGGTCAGCGACCCATCACAAAGATTGTAGGCTTCGATTTGCTTGAGTTTCGTCTTTCCGACACCGACTTGGCTGGCAAGCTGATCAGGCGGAATAGCTTGACGAGCAACAACACTCAAAATTCCTCGCAAGTATGCATCTGAGTTAGACATTGGCGTTCTCCGGCGGAAGTCATGAGAAAATTTAGGGGGCAAAACACCTTCTCGCAAGAGGGTGAAGCTCTTCAAATTAAGATCACCGGCGCCTACTCAATTTCTTGGATAAAAATATCTTGTAAAAACAACCCTAAAATCAATAAATTAGGACGGGCCAAGGCGTCAGACAGTGAAAACCATCAGGCGGTGGATAACTTTCTTGGAAAACGTAGAAATACTTACGGGTGGTCGCGAGCCCGCTCAATCAAATCTAACGCCGCTTTTGGGTCCGCATCTACCATCCCCAACAGCGTCCGCGCCGGAGCATCCGGCGAGCGCCAATGTTGCTCCCAAACCGCGCAATGTCGCGACGGGCACGCGCAGCTTGGCGGCGATTTTCACCTGGCTGAGTTTGGTCTTGGCGCGGATGGCCTTGATGTCGGGGCCTGCGGCAACGGAGCCCTTGCTGGTATCGCCTTCGGCATAGGCAACGACATCGGCCAGCGCGCCTGCGATCTTGTCGAATATTTTAATTTTCGCGTCGTCGTTTGATGACTGGGCAAATAGAACCCCCTCCTTTTCAACGGAGGGTGATGGGGGTGGTTACGCGACCGAGAGGTCGCGTTCTCAATTACTACCACCCCGCTGCGGCTAACCTCACCTACGGTTCTCCAAGCCTCGCCGCCCCTCCTCTGAAGAGGAGGGGGTGGGAGTGGTGCGCTCCTTAACCTCCCTTACCCGCACCCCTTCCGGCCACATTGCCTCCTTCCGCTCCGCTTTCAGAAATCCGCGATGCACGCGGATCTGGCCCGGGCGGTCGCGTGTCGCCATTATTCGTCCTCCCCGGCATCGCGGCGCATTCGGGCGCGGGCGTCCTGGCCGAAGGGGTCGGGATCGCGCAGCACTTCCCAGCCATCGTCCCTTTCCGGCGGTGTCCGGTCGGGGAGGAGGGGGATTTGCTCGGGCGAGGGGCCGGGGATCGCGGCGTCGTCATCCTCGCTGCCGGGGCAGGGCGCGGCGGCGTCCAGCCAGTGGAAGGGGTGGGCGCGGTCGTGTTCGAAGCTGGCTTCGAAGGCGGCTTTCAGGCGGAGGGTTTCGGGGCTCATCATCGCCTCGCGGCGTTCGCGCATCGCGTCGATCTTGGCGTTGAGGCGGGCGAGCGTGGCGGCGCGGTCTGTCTTGCTGTGCGCGATGCGATCGCGCTCCCACTCCTTGCGCCACGCCTTCTTCTCTTCCGCCAGGCGATGCTTGTCGAGCGCGTTCAGCCCCTTCGCCCCGTCCGCCGCAAAGCGCCCGGGCGCGCGGTTCCTCAGCATGAACATCAGCAGCCGGTCATTATATATGGTGCGCGTGCCCACCAGCTTACCATATGAGTACACCGGCACCTCCACCCCGTTGAGCGCGCGGTCCATGGCGACGTCTTCCACCCGGCTCATGCCGATATCGAGCGCGGCTTCCCACGCCTTGCGAAAGCTCCCGGCCTCGGGATGGCGGCGCAGCAGGTAGGCGCCTTCGGGCGCGCGGTTCACCCGGCGCGCGGCGGCGGCGACGCTGCCGGTCTCGGCCAGCGCTTCGATGAAGGCGTGCTGGACTTGCGGCTTCCATCCGTTGGAACGGTCCTTCTTGCGCGGAACGGGCGTGAAGGCAGGCAGGGTGCGGGCAAGGCTGGTCTCGCGCATGGGCGGGCGTGTCCTCGTATCGACAGGTGGGCGGGGCCCATGGCGCTGCACGAGGCCTGTAGGAAAGGGCCGGGCGGTCGCTTACCGATGCGCGGGCGCAACAGTGCCGATTTTCGTGGCTTTTCCATATTTATGGCATTGGCCCCTGCGGCCCGCGATTACGTCTGTCTCCAAAATGTCACACGATTTGATTGCGTGGGAAACCTGTCCACTCACCGATTGTATGGCGGGCCGCGATGGTGTTTGAGGCATGGTCAGGAAGGAGGGATTAGGACGCATCCGGCCCTGACAGACAGGAATCTGCAGCCGAATGTTGCCTTCTTTCCAACGGAATTGCCCACTACCAGGAGCATTTTAATGTTTACTATCAATAAGAAAGCGTCGCTGCTGGCGAGCACGGTGATCCTCGGATCGCTGGTCGCCACGCCTGCCGTCGCCCAGGACGATCCCACGATCGAGCCGAACGCGGCCGAACAGGGCGAGCGCATCGTCGTTACCGGTACGCGCATTCAGCGCCAGAACGTCGACACCGCGGCGCCGATCGCCGTCGTCGACAGCGAAGAATTCTCGCTTGCCGGTGCAGTGAACGTCGAGAACGTGATCAACACCCTGCCGCAGGTCGTGCCGGGCATCACCTCGTTCTCCAACAATCCCGGTAACGGCACCGCCTCGCTGAACCTGCGTGGCCTGGGTGCGACCCGCACCATGCTGCTGGTCAACGACCGTCGCTGGATGTTCTACGATACAAACCAGGTCGTCGACCTCAACACCATCCCGCAGTTCCTGCTGGAAAGCGTTGACGTGGTGACCGGTGGTGCATCGGCCGTTTACGGTTCGGACGCTCTTGCCGGCGTTGTGAACTTCCGCCTGCGTGACCTCGATGGCGCAGAATTCGGTGGCCAGTACTCGATCACCGACCGTGGCGATGGCGACCGCTATCAGATCCACGGCGCGATCGGCACCGATTTCGCCGATGGCCGCGGTAACGTCACGGTCTTCGGTGAATACTTCAACCGTGAAGACATCTTCCAAGGCGACCGCGCCTTCTCGAACTTCGCTCTGGGCGGCTCGCCGCTGCAACAGCTGGGTTCGTCGCTTCCGCCCGAAACGCGTCTGCAGTATCGCGGCGATGGAGACACCACGGGCACCTCGTTTGCTCCGGCTCCGGGCGGCACCTCGAATAGCTTGGGTATCTTCGGAAGCCCCGGCTCGCTCCGTACCTACTCGACGCCTGGTGACCTTTATAACTACGCGCCTGTGAACTACCTGCAGCTTCCGCAAGAGCGTTATATGCTTGGCGGTTACGGTAGTTACGAGATCGCCGAAGCCATCGAGTTCTACGGTGAAGTGGCGTACGTCAACAACCAGGTCGACTCCGAGCTGGCTCCGACGCCGATCCTTATCAATACCTTCCTCGACATCGACTCCTTGGTTGCAAATGGCTTCATCGATGCCGCGACCGAGGCCGAATTCCGTGCGCTCGACGCTTCGGAAAGCGGTGCCGATGCCAATGACGGCACGATCGACGTTCAGATCCGTCGTCGTCTCGAAGAAGCTGGCGGTCGTCGTAACCTCGACGAGCGTAACTCCTTCCGCGTTCTGGGCGGCCTGCGTGGCGGCCTGACGGACTGGCTGAACTACGACGCATACTATATGTATTCGCGTACGCGTAACGCCAACATCCAGCAGGGTAACGCCTCCGTTTCTCGCTTCACCGCTGCCGTCAACGGTACCGGCGCTGAGCAGATCAACATCTTCGGCGCCGGTCAGCTGACGCCGGACATGGTCGATGTGTTCCGCATCCAGGCACAGAATGGCGACATTTCCGACCTGCAGGTGGCTTCGGTCGCTCTTTCGGGCACCTTCGGCGACTTCTCGCTGGGTGTCGCAGAGCCGGTCGGTTTCGCCTTCGGCGGTGAATACCGCGAAGTGAACTCCGAGTTCCTGCCTGACGAATTCCTCGCTTCGGGCGACGTTGCCGGCTTCAACGCCGGTCAGCCGACCGAAGGCGGTTACAACGTCAACGAGATCTTTGCCGAGATCAATGTGCCGTTCGAAACCGAAAGCGGCATGCGTTTGGAACTGAATGGTGCAGCACGTTACTCTGACTACTCGCTCGAGCGTGTCGGCGGCGTATGGACCTATGCTGGCGGCGTTCAGTTCGCCCCGATCGAGGACATCCGCTTCCGTGCGCAGTATCAGCGCGCTGTTCGCGCGCCGAACGTGGGTGAATTGTTCCAGGGTACGGCTATCGGCTTCCCGGGTGCAAACGATCCTTGCGCTACCGCTGCTGCCGGCTCTGGCGCGCTTCGTACGCTTTGTGCCAATAATGGCGTGCCGACGGCGCTTCTGGACGAACTCGCTTCCGGCGACCAAGGCCGTATCGATGCGGCATCGGAGCTGATCCAGCCCGACGGTCAGATCGCGGCGCTCTTCGGTGGTAGCCCTCTTCTCTCGGAAGAGACGTCCGACTCGTGGACGTTTGGTGTTGTGCTGCAACCGCAGGCAATCCCGGGTCTGACGATCACGGCTGACTACTTCGATATCAACATCGAAGATGCGATCTCGACACCGAGCCTGCAGAACCAGCTCGACCTGTGCTATGTGCAGCTGCAGAGCCTGGCCAGCGAGTTCTGCTCGAAGTTCGTTGGCACGCGTGACCCGATCAATGGCGACTTCTCGCGTGACGATGCACCGGTCCTGACCGGTGAGAACGTTGCTAGCCTGTCCACGAGCGGTATCGACTTGCAGGTCAGCTATGGCCTCGATCTCGGCTTCTCGGTTCTGGGTAATGGCGGTTCGGATCTGAACCTGTCGTTCCTTGGCACATGGACGGAAACGAGCGACTTCGCGCCTGACCAGAACAATCCCGACAATGTCGTGGAATGTGCTGCTCGCTTCGGCCTGAATTGCGACGAACCGACCCCTGCGTTCAAATGGACGGCGCGTGCCAGCTATGTCGATGGTCCGCTGACCTTCTCGACCCGCTGGCGTCACCTGTCGGCTGTGGATGATGACGACGATGGCACGGTGTATCACGTCGAGCGCATCGCCGCTTACGACCTGCTGGACCTCACCCTGTCGTATGACTTCATGGAAACGGTGACCTTCACGGTCGGTGTGAACAACCTGTTCGACACGCTGCCGTCGACGCCGGAGTTCAACGCAGCTGGCCAGGTCATCAACGACACCAACACGCTGCTGCTCGGCGACTTTAACAACGCTGAGCAGGCGAACACCTACCCGTCGACCTACGACGTGCTGGGTCGCGACTTCTTCGCATCGGTCCTGTTCCGCTTCTAAGCTGGACTGAACCGGGCGAAAGCTCGAACAAAAGGGCGGGGGACCTTCGGGTCTCCCGCCTTTTTTGTTGTCTGTCAGAACTTCAGCGCGCGCCGAGGCATAGCCTAACGACAGCGCTCTCGGGTCTCCGAACCGGACTAGATGAGGGTGTAGGTGCGGAAATCCGCGAAGGGATCGGGCGACCGCCCGTCGGTCAGCATCGCTTCGCTTGAGAATTGAAGGCCTGCCTCGGCGAGCACATCCACCACGCGGTCGGCGTCGCTGGCGACGGCGGCCGCGTCCTCGAGCGATGCAATACGGCCCAGTTCGTTCTTCGCCTGCGCCTCTATCTCGTCGAGGATGGCTTCGACCTTTTTGCGCTCGTCCCTGCGGCCCATGTGCAGGGTCTGGCGGGTAGCCTCGGCAATTTCCCATGCGGCAGAGCCATCGCCATGCGCCGCCTTGCCCGCCTGAGGCGCCTCGGCAATCGCGGGCGGTATCTCGCCCACGCCAGCATCGCGGGCAGCGAGGCTGGCGCGCGCTTTCGCAATCAGGTCCTGCTCCTCGATAGCCCAGAGGATCTGTATTTTGCGCTGGCGGTTGTGCGCCACGATTGGCCCGTTCAAACGGTGCGTCAGCAGGCCCAACCTGCCACCGGGACGCAGAACGCGCGCTAGTTCGGCAGCTACCCGTTCGATATCGCCATATTCGAAGCCGAACTGGCTGGTGACGGCATCGAAGCTATCGTCCTCAAAAGGCAGGTCTTCCATGCCGATACCGCCACGAAGGGTCGTGCCCTTGGGCGCCGGAGGCAGCGCAGTGGCACGATCGACACCGGTCAGGTCGAGATCGGCACGCCCCTCCGCCAGCATCGATAGGACCACGCCGTCGCCCGTCGCCAGATCGAGCACGCGCGCACCCTTATCGAGCTTTCGGGCAAAGCTCTGCCACACGCGTTTTTGCATGTCGGCAATGCCCTGCCACGCCGACGGCATGCAGCCGCTGCCGCCAGACTGGCCACGGGCGCGCTTGCTGTCACGCTCCCAGAATCTGTTCCACGCATTGTCGGTGTCGATGGTCATGGCGCCACGCCGTCCCCCAAAGTGACATCGAATGCAACAGTCATCCGCCGACCGCCTTCAAAGGGCCGCGTGCCGTGGTACAGCGTGCTGGGAAACAGGGCGAGCGCGCCGACCCGCGGTTGCAGCGTCTCGAGCGGGGGGAGGTCGAGCGGCAGGTCGATGGACGGGCGTCCCAGTTCGAGCCATCCCGCATGCTCGTGGCTCTTCTCCACCTCGTCCGGCAATTCGCAATAGAGCGCGCTGGAGAGGATGCCCGCGGGGTGAACATGCGCGGCGTGGTGATCGCCACCGCCCGCCAGCCGCACGGACCATGATCCGCTGATCGTCCACGGCGCATTGCGATGGCGCAGCAATGGGTGGGCAGCGTCGTAAGCGGGAAGGGCGGCGCGGTACTCCTTCAGCGTGGCGAGGATCGCGTCGCGCAGCGCACGCAGCTCCGGCTCCATCCGGTCGAACAGATTGCCGCGTGTCTGGGTGCCGCCGCGCAGCGATTGGCCCAGCGGCAAGGGCGAGCCGTCATGCAGGTCATGCAGCATGGCGATGGCGGGCGGGAGGACGATGTCGGCGTCTTGCAGGTCGACCATCTGCACAAGGCCGTCCTGCTCGTGCAGCCAATGCGCGCGCGGATCGTCCGCCAGCCGCCAGAGCAGGCCGCGCAGCGCCCAGGCGGAGACGCTCGCCGGGTCACGCGCAAGAGCGCGCTCTACGGCTGTTCCGGCGCGCTCGGTATCGCCGATGCGAAGCGCATGGCGTGCCTCCTGCGTCCAGCGTTGTGCATCGTCGAGCGAAATCGTGCCGAACAGCGCCTCTGCATGGTCATCCTGCCCAAGCGCGCCTGCGAAGGTGGCTTCCATCAGCGCGAATTGCTGTATGTCCGGGAAAGCGGTGCGCGCTTTCTCTGCGACCGCGAGAGCGCCCGCGTAATCCTCCAGCCCCGCCAACAGCGACGCATGGTCTTGCGGAATGGCCGGATTGGCCGGCACCTTGTTCGCGGCATCAGTGTAATGGCTGGTGTAGTCGGTGTCCCCCGCCGCCAAGCGCAACTGCGCAAGGAAGCGCAGCCCATCGGCATATTGCGGCAGCTGCGTCACCAGCTTTTCCGCGATCTCGCGCGCAGCAGCCGTGTCGCCTGCCACGTCCAGCGCCTGCGCCTTGCCGAGCCACAAATCGACGTCGCCCGGATTGGCCTGCAAGGCGCGGTCGAAGCGGTCGAGCGCGTCCGCCTCCGCCCGCTCGATGGCGACCCGCGCCCGGCCATGCAGCGCGCGCACCCGCGCGGGATCGAGCGCCAGAGCGCGGTCATACCAATGCGCCGCCTCGTCGCGCCGGTCCAGCGCACGGGCCACCGCTCCGCGGGTCGAGCAATAGGCAGGATTGCTTTGGCCCTCGGCCTCGCATTGCTGCAACGCTGCCATCGCATCGCCCGAACGGCCCAGCGCATTCAGCGCGATGGCGTGGTTGAGGCGAAATTGCGGATCGTCCGGCGCTTGATCCACAGCGCGCGCGAAATGCGCTTCGGCCTCGGCAGTCTGTCCGGCTTTCATCGCCGCGTGGCCCTGGCTGTTGGCCTGCCGTGCTGCGGCGAGGTCGGTCACGTCCCGCTCACCTGTCGCGCAGCCATCCGCTGATCGCATAGCGCCCGCGTGGCGCGAAGGGCGGGACGTAGGTGACGGCATGGTCCTGCGGCACGGCAAAAAGGTTCAGCGTATTGAATTGCGGCTTGAAGCCCGTTTCCACATTGCCATCCTCGTCGAAGAATACGAGGTAACCGCCCCAATCGGGATGCCAGTCGTCGACGGTCAGGTTGAGCACGTAAGCGATGCGCCAGCCTTCCGCGACATGGCTGTCATTGTGCCGACCGAGGAAGTGGTTGGGCGCGTACAGGCTGGCATGGCCATCGGCCTTGGCGAGATCGTCCATGCCCGAGATATCGCGCATCAACTGCATGAATTCGGGGGCGTTCAGATGCTCCAGCAGCACTTCCATCGGGCCGCCCGGGTCCCAGCCCTGCTGCAGCCCTTCGACCAGCGAGTAGCGGTTGAGCCGGAAAGCGTAATCGCCCTGCGCGGCGGCGCGGTCGGTCGCTTTGACCTGCTCGACCACTTCGCGCCCCACCGCTGGATCGCGCACTTCGCGCCCGCGCCAGCTTTTCGGCTGACCATCGCGGCCAGCCTGCACGGTCACGCCCCATTCGGTGCCGTGTGCGAGGATGTCGCGCAAGGTCCGCGCCGTCTCGTCGGTCAGGATATTGCGCACTTGCATGCGTCGCTTTGCGGCAAATTCCCGGGCCAGCGCCGCGCGGTCGAGATCGGGGTTCAGTGCAAACAGAGCCTTGGCCATCGCTCCGGCTTTATAGAAAGCGCCGGGCGAGGCAACCAGTGCCCGTCCACAGAAAAGCGGCGCGCCTCGCGGCAAAACCGTGCGGACTTCACTTGGCGTTCAGCGGGCACGCAGTTATAGGCTGGGGCATGACTGCGAAGATGACCGTCCGCGGCGCGCTGCTTGGCGCCACCTGTGCCATGCTTTTGACCGCTTGCGGTGGTGGCAGCTCCGCCAACCGCCCGAACGATCTGGCCTATGTCGCGCGCGACGTCGAATCGCTCTACATGGCGGCCAAGGACCGGCTCGATCGCGGCGACCTTGCCATGTCGGCAGCCCTGTTCGACGAGGTGGAGCGCCAGCATCCCTATTCGCCATGGGCGCGCCGCGCGCAGCTGATGAGCGCGTTCTCATACTATGCAGCAGGCGAGTATAACCGCGCCGTGCAATCGGCCACGCGCTTCCTGTCGATCCATCCGGGCAATCGCGACGCGCCTTACGCCTACTATCTGATCGCCATGTCGTATTACGAACAGATCAGCGATGTAGAGCGTGACCAGGCCGTCACGCGTCAGGCGCTTGCCGCGATGAACGAGATCGTGCGCCGCTATCCCGAAAGCCCCTATGCCGACGACGCGCGGTTGAAAATCGACCTGATCAACGATCACCTCGCGGGCAAGGAAATGGAAATCGGCCGCTTTTACGAACGGACGGGCCAGTGGCTGGCCGCGCAGCTGCGTTTCCAGAACGTGGTGGAAAGCTATCAGACCACCAGCCACGCGCCCGAAGCGCTCTATCGCCTCACCGAAACCAGCCTTGCGCTGGGCCTGCGCGAAGAAGCGCTGCGCTACAGCGCGGTGCTGGGCGCCAACTATCCCGGCAATGAATGGTATGAGCGCGCGTTCGAGCTGATGGAAGACCACGCGCCCGAGCAGGTGACGATTCAGTCAGGAGGCTAGGGCAGGCGGGCGGCTGAATAGCCGCCATCGAGGCCCGTCAGGTGCCGTAGCGGAGATTGTCCTCGGCCGGTTCTCCGGACTGTGTGCGGGCATTCAGTTCCAGCAAGTCCTTGATTTCCGGCAGGTGCAGCGGTTTGTCCAGGCGGACCCCTGCAATACCGTCATGCGCCCAGCGGATGGTGCCGGGCAGCTCTTCGTCGGTAGGCGTGGTAATCGTCACCGCGTCGCCCGCTTCATACTTGCCGCCGCCAAGATTGCTGATGCGCGCACCGTGTTGCGACAGCTCGATAAGAAGCCCGGTGGCATCCTTGCGCTGTGCGCGGCGCAGTTGCACCGGCAGCCTTGTGGCATAGCGCTTATGTGCCCTGATGGTGAGCACCGACATGCGGCAATTCCCTTCCGTAATACGACCCGATTAAACCCTGTGAGGGTTAAAAAACCGTGTGCCCTGCGTTTTGCGATGAATTCCACTCTCTCGCGGCGCACCGTCGTTGCGCTGCGACGGGGCGAGCCGTAAAGCTGGGAATCTGCCATGCTGACCTCGCTTGCCATCCGGAACATCGTGCTGATCGAGGCGCTCGACCTGAGCTTCGGGCATGGCCTTGGCGTGCTCACGGGCGAAACCGGTGCGGGCAAGTCCATCCTGCTTGATGCGCTGGGGCTGGTGCTGGGCAACCGGGCCGACAATGCGCTCGTGCGCGGCGGGGAGGAGCAGGCGAGCGTTACCGCGACATTCGAGTTCGAAGCCCTGCCAAGAGCGGTCGAAGAGGCGCTGAACGATGCAGAGGTGGAGCTCGAACCGGGCGAGCCGCTGATCGTGCGCCGACGCCTCAAGGCCGATGGCGGCAGCAAGGCCTGGATCAACGATCAGCCCGTTGGCGTGGCATTACTGCGCACGATTGCCGGCGCCCTGGTGGAACTGCACGGCCAGCATGACGATCGCGGCCTCGTCAATCCGCGCGGACACCGCGCTCTGCTCGATCGCTATGCCGGCGCTGATGTGGCGGGCGTGCGGGCGGCGTGGGACGATTGGCAGGCGGCGCGCGGGGCGCTGGAACAGGCACGTTCCGGCATTGCGCAGGCCAAGGCCGATCAGGATCTGCTGCTGGCTCATCTTTCCGAACTGACCGCCATCGAACCGGAGGATGGCGAGGAAGAGCGCCTCGCCAATGCGCGCGCCGATATGCAGAAGGGCGAGAAGCTGGCAGGCGATCTGGAAGACCTGCGCGCGCTATGGGATGGATCGGATTCGCCGCTCGCATCGCTGCGGGTTGCCGCGCGCAAGCTGGACCGGATTGCCGAGGAACACGCGCTGCTGACCGAAGCGCTGGGCGCTCTGGACCGCGCGGTGATCGAGGCGGGCGAAGCGGAGGAAAAACTGCAGGCCGCCGCCGAAGCGATGCAGCACGATCCGCAGGAACTGGATCGCATCGAGACGCGCTTGTTCGAATTGCGGGCACTGGCGCGGAAACATTCGTGCCAGGTGGATGATCTGCCCGAAGTCATCCGGACCTTGCGCAGCAAGCTCGATGCCATCGAACAAGGCGATGCCGACCTTGCCGATCTGGAAGCGGCGGAGCGAAAAGCGCACGAGGTCTACCGCGCGCGGGCCGAGGCTTTGCATGCCAGCCGCGTGGCCGCCGCGATGCAGCTGGACGAAGCGGTCGCCGCCGAGCTCGCTCCGCTAAAGCTGGACGCCGCGCGCTTTCGGACGGCGGTAAATGCCTTGGAGGAAGAGCGCTGGACCGCTGGCGGCATGGACAGCGTGGAATTCCTCATCGCCACCAATCCGGGCGCAGATTTCGCGCCGCTCAACAAGATCGCCTCTGGCGGCGAACTCTCGCGCTTCATCCTCGCACTCAAAGTCGCGCTGGCTGAGCAGGGCGGGGCGGCGACGGTAATCTTCGACGAGATCGACCGCGGCGTTGGCGGGGCAGTGGCGTCGGCTATCGGCGAGAGACTGGCGCGTCTGGCGAGCGAGGAAGGGCAGTTGCTGGCCGTGACGCACAGTCCACAAGTGGCTGCCCGCGGGGCGCGACACTATCTGATCGCAAAGTCGTCCGAAGGGACGGTGACGAAAACGAGCGTTGCGCTGCTGGACGAAAGCGGCCGGCAGGAAGAGATCGCGCGGATGCTGTCCGGCGCTGAGGTGACGCCCGAGGCGAGGGCGCAGGCGGATCGGTTGCTGGAGGGGGTGTGATGCGTGGCCTGTTCGCAAGCACCTCTCACAAGGAGGAGGGTGAGAGGAAAGTCCCCTCCTCTTCAGAGGAGGGGGTTGGGGGTGGTGCGGTATCCCGCACAACTCTACTCGAACGCGCGCGCCAGATGCGGAACAACCCGACCGAGCCGGAGAAACGGTTATGGCAACATTTGCGGGGCAGCCAGCTATCGGGCTGCAAGTTTCGCCGACAGACCATTATCGACAATCGCATCGTCGACTTCTTTTGCCCCGAGAAGGGCGTAATCGTCGAGGTCGATGGCGACACGCATGATCGGCACAGCGATGCCATACGCGATAAGCGGATGCTGGATGCGCATGGGTTCACGACAGTCCGGATCACCAATGAAGAGGTCATTCAGAACATCGATGGCGTGCTGACCTTTATCGCACTTCAGCTGGCAGAGGCTGGCGACCGTTGGCGTCGCGGCAACCACCCCCTGACCCCCTCCTTTGAAAAGGAGGGGGAATGATGAATGATGCCCAAGCCGCCAACGAGTTGATGCGTCTCGCGCGGCAGATCGCGAAGCATAACAAGCTCTACCACGCCGAGGACGCGCCCGAGATCTCGGATGCGGAATATGATGCGCTGGTGCGGCGCAATGCCGAGCTGGAGGCGCAGTTTCCACATCTCGTCCGCGCGGATTCGCCGTCGCAGGCAGTGGGGCATGAGATCGCCGCTTCGCCGCTCTCCAAGGTCGAGCATGAAGTGCGGATGCTCAGCCTCGACAATGCTTTTGCCGACGAAGAGGTGGCCGATTTTGCGGCGCGGGTGCGGCGGTTCCTGTCGCTGGACGAAAGCGAGACGGTCGCTTTCACCGCTGAGGATAAGATCGACGGGCTATCCTGCTCGCTGCGCTACGAGAAGGGCGAACTGGTGCTGGCCGCCACGCGCGGGGATGGCTCGGTCGGCGAGACTGTCACCGCCAATGTCGCGCATGTCGAAGGCATTCCGCAGGCGCTGAAAGGCGATGTGCCCGACGTGTTCGAGATACGCGGCGAGGTCTATATGAGCCGCGCCGATTTCGCAGCGCTCAATGCAGCGCAGGAGGAAGCGGGCGGCAAGCTGTTCGCCAATCCGCGCAATGCGGCGGCGGGTTCTTTGCGACAGAAGGATGCGAGCGTCACGGCGGAGCGCCCGCTCAAATTCTGGGCGCATGGCTGGGGCGCTACGAGCGATGTGCCGGGCGAAACGCAGCAGGATGTGGTGCGCGCCATCGAAAGCTGGGGCGTGCCGGTCAGCCCGCTTTTCACCCGCGTCGAAAGCGTAGAGGCCATGCTGGCGCATTACGCGACGATCGCCGCCGCGCGGCCCGACCTTCCCTATGAAATCGACGGCGTGGTCTACAAGGTGGACCGGCTCGACTGGCAGAAGCGGCTGGGCTTTGTCGCCAAGGCACCGCGCTGGGCGCTGGCGCACAAGTTTCCCGCCGAGCGCGCCGAAACCACGGTGGAGGCCATCGACATACAGGTGGGCCGCACCGGCAAGTTGACGCCTGTCGGGCGGCTCGCGCCGGTGCTGGTGGGCGGGGTGACTGTCACCAATGTCACGCTGCACAATCGCGACGAGATCGCGCGGCTTGGCGTGCGTCCGGGCGATCGGGTGGTTATCCAGCGCGCTGGCGATGTCATCCCGCAGGTCGTCGAGAACCTGACCCGCGATGCGGACCGCCCTGCCTTCGACTTTCCCGATCATTGCCCGGTCTGCGACAGCGAGGCTGTGGCCGAGGAAGGCGAAGTCGATGTGCGCTGCACCGGCGGCCTGATCTGCCGCGCGCAGCAATTCGAGCGGTTGAAGCACTTCGTCAGCCGCGGCGCGCTCGATATCGATGGGCTGGGCGAAAAGACTATTGCCGAGTTTATCGAGCATGGCTGGCTGGACAGCGGGCCTGCGGACATTTTTCGCCTGAAGAATCGCGAGGCGGAGATCCTTGCGCTCGACGGGTGGAAAGAGAAATCGGCCCGGAACCTGCTCGCCAGCATCGAAGCCAAGCGCCAGCCCGATGCGGCGCGGCTGCTATTCGGTCTCGGTATCCGCCATGTCGGCGCGGTGACGGCGCGCGATCTGCTGAAGCATTTCCACGCGCTTCCCGCCTTGCGGGCTGCTGCCGAAGCCGCGCGGGCAGGGGACGAGGATGCCGCGCAATCGCTGACCGCCATCGACGGTATCGGCAGCGCGGTGGTCGAAGCGCTTGGTGATTTCTTCCACGAAGAGCACAATCGCGCCCTCTGGGACGATTTGCTCAGCGAAGTTTCGCCCCCGCGTTACGAGGTGGAAAGCGTCGACAGCCCGGTGGCGGGCAAGGTCGTCGTCTTTACCGGCAAGCTGGAGACGATGAGCCGCGACGAGGCGAAGGCGCAGGCCGAGCGGCTGGGCGCGAAAGCCAGCGGCTCCGTGAGCGCGAAGACAGACTTGCTGGTGGCAGGCCCGGGCGCTGGATCGAAGCTGAAAAAGGCCGAGGAACTGGGCATCGAAGTGATGGATGAAGCGGGCTGGGCGGCCATTGTGGAGGCAGCCGGATGAAATCGATACCGCGTGAAAGCTACATTCCGCTGGGCCTTATCGTCGGGGCGGGCATCGGATCGCTGACGGGCAATCTAAGTCTGTGGGTCGCGCTTGGGCTGTGCGTCGGCGTTGCAATCTACACGCTCAGCGAGGGAAAGGATGACCCGCCGAGCGAGGTATAAATCTGCGAGATACCTACGCGCCCGTTAGCCCTGCGGCGGCTTGTCCACATTGCCTTCGCCAAGGCTGCGCAGGTCGAAATGCTGGCGGATATGCTCCAGCACGGCGGGATAGAGCGGGTTTTCGAACCGGATGCCGCTATATGGCTGATCCTGCCAGCGGATGGTCGCATCGATCGGGCCGACCGGACCGATCTTGATCGTGCAGGATGTGTCCGGCTTCAGATAGCCCATCCGGTCGAAAATGCGGCAACCCTTTTCCGAAAGATCGACAATCGTCACGTCGCGCGCGCCAGTCCCGGTGCGCAGCCGTCCGATGATCGAGATTTCGTGCCGCTGCGTACCCCTATCTGCCGTCATGGTGTAGCCCTCTCACCATCTTCCCATCGCCCTCATGCGATATACTATGGCGTCATGGCAAAATTGCGTTTGGTTTTCAATCGTTCGGCATCAGGTGAATTTCGCGCACCGATGAAGTTTTCGGCTGCTCGAGCGCGAAGACGACGGCATCCGCAATATCTTCCGGCTGCAATTTATCCGGCTTGGCTTCGTCGAAGAAGGGCGTGTTGACCATGCCCGGCGTGATGACGGTGCAGCGCCCGCCCCACTCACGCATTTCCTCTGCCAGGTTTCCGGCGAAGCCCTGCACGAACCACTTGGTCGCGCCGTATACGCTGCCTTTCATGTGATCGCGCCCGGCCTTGGAGCCGGTGACGAGGAACATGCCCTTGGTCTTTTTCAGCTCCGGCATGCTGGCATGGGCCGCGTACAGCACGGCAAGGATGTTGATGTGTATGACATCGTGCCATTCATCGGGATCGCCGTTCTCGACGCCCGGCTTGTCGATACCCGTTCCGGCATTGGCGTAGACCGCATCGAGGCTGCCGAACCTTTCGACCGTCTGGGTGATGGCGGACTGGATCTGGTCGCGCTTGGTGACATCGCAGGGGATGGCGAGCGCGGCATCGCCGATCTCGTCGGCCAGCGCCTGCAATTTGTCTTCGGAGCGGGCAAGCAGGGCGACGTTCCAGCCGGCCTCGCTTGCCGCGCGCGCGGTGGCAGCGCCGATGCCGGAGGATGCGCCGGTGATAAGGAGCGTTTTGGACATTATGAGCCTCTTTCGGAAATGTGGGTGTTTGACCCATCAGCGAAAGAGGCGAGGGGAGGTTCCCTACGGGCGGGGCGGTCAGACGGTCTCGTCCGGCTCGGGTATCCATTTCATCACCCCGCCCGCCAGCGGAGTCCAAATGCCCATTTCCACCCCCGCTTCGGCCAGCGTATCGCCCACCCAGGTGTTGCAGGTGTTGGTCATCGTGTAGCTGCCATGCGCCTCGTAATAGGCGTCTGCCGCGAATGTGCCGCGCAGGATTTCGCGCGTTTGGCCTTCGGGCAAGCTCGGCAGGGCGCCATCGATGGCCGCCACCAGCCGCTCATACTGCGCCACCGAAATGCGAACCGGGCGGAAGTTCTCGTCGGCGCGCGGGCGGACGTAATGGCTGACCCGCATGATCGGGTCGCCGCCGACCGTGGCGATTCGCAGCGCCGTGCTTGGCTTGAGGTCGCCCCATGTCAGCACTTCGAGAAAAACTTCGCGCTCGCCCCAGCCGATGGCGAGATGGGTGGGCATCAGGCCGTCCGGCCGCGGCATGGAAGCGCTGGGAAAGGTCTCGCGCCAGTCCTTGGTCGAGGTGACGATAGGCACGATGATGCCGGTATGCGTGCCATTGGTCTCGACCATGATCTCGACCGTTTCGGCGACGTCGGCAGGGGCCGCCATGGCGCGGCCATCGGGGATGGAGCTGCCCACCCAGGCTGCCAGAGGGTAGCCGAGCACGACCAGCGCCAGCGCGGCGGCGATAAACTTCGCCGCCCGAATGGCGCGCGGTTTCAGCCTCGAAAGCGGTCCCTCAACCATAGGATCGACCAGTCACCATTGACGATGCGCCGATGCAAGCGAAAACCGTTCTTGCGGTAGGCAGCGACGACTCCCTCCTGCTGCCGCTCGAGCAGGCCAGCCAGCAGGATCGAACCGCGCGGCGCAACGGCGGCGGTGAAATCGGGCGCCATTTCGATCAGCGGACCGGCAAGGATGTTGGCGATCAACAGGTCGTATGGCGCGCGCGCCTGCAGGGCGCCATCGTCCATGCCATCGGCGATCAGCATGGCCAGCTCGCCGCGGTCGGTGCCGACCGGCACATCGTTCAGCGCGCAATTGCCCAGCACGGCAGGCCCGCAAACCGGATCGATATCGCTGGCAACCGCGTAGGCCAGCGGCCAGAGCGACAGCGCCCCGAAGGCAAGCAGTCCGGTGCCGGTGCCGATATCGGCAAAGCTGCGCGGGCGTAGGCCCACGGCATGCATGGCGTCGAGCATCACGAGACAGCCGGCAGTCGTCTCGTGATGGCCCGTGCCGAAAGCCTGCGCGGCCGGAATGCAGAAATTGACGGTGCCCGGTTCTTCGCTTGGCGGATGATCGGGCGTATGGACGTGGAAGCGTCCCGCTCGGATCGGTTCCACACCGCGCTGGCTTTCGGTGACCCAGTCCGTGTCGGGCAGTTTTGCGCTTTCCAGCTTCGGTGCGTGACCATCGAACAGCGCCAGCACGGCCTCGCGCTGCTGGCGCGTCGGCTTAGCAGAGAGATAGGCATCCAGCCGCCAGAGCTCGGGCGTGTCCGGGTCGAGCTCGAAGCCGGTGAGCACGATGTCGTCATCCCACAGCGGATCTTCGTCGCGCCGGTCCAGCGCAGCCTCGACCGCCGCTTTCGGCGCGGTCGCGGAGAGCTTCCAACTCATGGACAGCGACCGTCACCCCCGCGAAGGCGGGGGTCCAGCTTTTTATGGGATGACAAGATCGGCATAGCGGTCTTCCCAATCGGGATTCTGCTCCTCAATCAAGCGAATTTTCCAATCGCGATTCCATTTCTTCAGCGCCTTTTCGCGTGTAATGGCATCGTCAATGCTATCGTAGCGCTCGGCGTGGACGATCGCCTTGCATCCGTATCTTTGGATGAAAGCGCTACCTTTCCCATCGCGATGCTGTGCGACCCGGCGGGCTATATCTGGGGTTAAACCAATATGGATCGTGCCGCGATATCGGTTCGCCATGATGTAAGTCCAACCACCGCGCATCTTATGAAGGAAGCTGGATCCCCGCCTTCGCGGGGATGACGGAGAGGAGGCTCATTCGCCGGCCTCGTGCGCCAGGCGCGCTTCCAGCCGCTCCAGCCGGTCGGCGGCGTAGGCCTGGCAGTCCATTCCGCCTGTCAGATCGCCTGCGATGAGCTTGTCACGCATGCCGCTGGCCGAGGGATGCGGGGTGAGCAGGATGTCGCAATCGAGCGCGGCGAGGCGGGCAATACCGTCGCGAAAGGCCTGCACATATTCGGGATGGTCGGAGAAGCGGTAATCATCGGCGCTCACTGCGGAGAGGCTATCGGCATAGGCAATTGTCACGCATTGCCCTGCCTCATCGCAGCTTTCCCAATACCAACTGAGCGCACCGGGCGTGTGTCCAGGCGTGTGGATCGGCGTGATGCCATCATATCCGTCGTCAAAAAACTCCAGATCTTCGGGAATCTGGACGACGGGTTCTGTCGCCGGAGCAAACGATGCGTGATCGGATCCCGCCTGCGGGTCGGCATCGGTAGGTCGCCCGCTGAAAAGCACTGGCATCGCTGCGATCGATGCCGCGATAGTCGCGCCAGTCTCGGCGCGGACCATTTCTATCCCGCCGACGTGGTCGTAGTGTTCATGACTGAAGTATATGTATGCAATATCGTCAGGGTCGAAACCGAGCGACCGAATGTTGGCGAGAACGTGCTGCGCGCCACCTTGCGTGCCGACGTCAATCAGCGTGTCGTAATATTGACCGTCGATCAAGATGGCGCCGATGCCACAGGTTCCGACATAATATGTGTTCCCATGCACACGGAACGGCGGGCCAGCCTTGTCCCATTCGTCCCAATCCTCGCATGCGGAAGCCCAGTCCGCACCTGAAGACACTGTGGTCTGTACATTTGCCGGGCTCGCCTGTGGCTGTGCGCAAGCTGTGAGGACAAGGGAGAGCGGCAGCACATATTTACCGGACATAGCTTGCTCCATTGGCGTCGATTACCGCGCCGGTCATGCTGGGCGGCGCGTCCAGCGCGCAGAAGACGGCGATGTCGGCGATTTCCTCCGGTTCCGCCACGCGGCCAAGCGGGATGTCGGCAAGCAGGCCTTCACCGCCGCGGCTTTCCAAATAGCCACCCGCCATGGCGGTATCCACGAAACCCGGCGCGATGGCGTAGCTGAGGATGTTTTGGGCGGCATAGGCACGGGCGATAGTCTTGTGCATGGCCAGCATCCCGCCTTTCGCGGCGGCATAGTGCCAGTGGCCGGGGCTATCGCCGCGATGCCCTGCGCGGCTGGCGATGTGAACGATCCGACCCCCTGAAGAATCATTGGCGCTTTCGCGCTGTTGCCAGTGGCGCACGGCGAAGCGGCTGAGCTGCGCGGCGGCCGTCAGGTTGATACGCAGCGTATCCTCCCAGCGGTCCAGCCATTCGATATCGCTGGCGTTCAGCGGGATATCCTCGAACAGGCCGGCATTGTTGACCAGCACGTCCACGCGCCCATCCAGTCTGTCGATTGCTTCTTGCCACAGCATTTGCGGCGCGGGCGGGTCAGTGAAGTCGGCGGCAATCGTGCGCGCGTCCACAGCGCGCGTGGCGTGGCCCATCACATTGCAGCCACGCTCTGCCAGCTGGTCCGCAATCGCCTGGCCGATGCCCCGGCTGCTCCCCGTTACGAGTACATTCGTCATGACCGTGGGGCATAGCGGCCAGTCCGCATCGGGGAAAGCTCCGACATATGGCGGATACGGCCCAAGGCCCGCTTGCCACAGCCGTATGATCCGCTAGATGGCTGTGACGCATTCAAACTCTGGGAAAATCCATGGCAAATCGCCCGCTTTCACCGCATCTGGGTATCTATAAATGGGGGCCGCACATGGCGACCTCCATCCTGCACCGTGCCTCCGGCGATGGCATGGCATTTGTCGGGCTGGCCGTGCTGCTGTGGTGGCTGGGCGCGCTGGCGGGCGGGCCCGGCAGCTACGAAACCTTCCTTGAGCATGCCTCGGCCTGGTACGGGCAGGTCGTGCTGATCGGCCTGACCTGGGCCTTCTTCAACCACGCCAGCAGCGGTATCCGCCACTTCGTGCTGGATATGGGCGCGGGCTACGAACTGAACACCAATCGCACATTCTCGGTCGTCTCGATGATGATGGGCGTGGTGCTGACAGCGGCCTTCTGGGCCTTCATCTATCTTCGCTAAGGGGCGCTGACATGGGCAACGGAACTTCCATCGGCCGGGTACGCGGCCTCGGCTCGGCGCATGAAGGCGCGCATCATTGGCTGGTGCAGCGCTTCACTGCGGTCGGCAATCTCGTCACCGTGCTGTTCCTCGGCATTTCGCTGGCGCTGATGGACAACTACTCCTTCGATACCGTTGCCGGATGGGCGGCAGAGCCGCTGCCCGCCTTCATGCTGGCGCTGCTGGTGGTCTCGGTGTTCTGGCACGCGCGGCTCGGCCTGCAGGTGCTGATCGAGGACTACGTCCACGCACCCGGCAGCAAGTTCGCCGCGATCCTGCTGCTCAATCTCGTCATTTTTGCAGGCGGCGCCTTCGGCCTGTTCTGCATCGCCCGCCTTGCATTTTCAGGAGCCGCCTGATGGCCCGCACCCAGACTTTCGAAATTAACGGACGCGCATACCCGATTACCGACCACACATACGATGTGGTGGTCGTGGGTGCGGGCGGCTCGGGCCTGCGCGCCACCATGGGCGCTGCCGAAGCCGGGCTGAGGACGGCGAACATCTCCAAGGTCTTCCCCACGCGTTCGCACACCGTGGCAGCGCAGGGCGGCATCGCCGCTTCGCTGGGCAACAATACGCCCGATCACTGGTCGTGGCACATGTACGATACGGTGAAGGGCGCAGACTGGCTGGGCGACCAGGACGCCATCGAATATCTCGCACGCGAGGCCCCGCAGGCCGTGTACGAGCTGGAGCATGCCGGTGTGCCGTTTTCGCGCAACGAGGATGGCACGATCTACCAGCGTCCCTTCGGCGGCCACATGCAGAATATGGGCGAAGGCCCGCCCGTGCAGCGCACCTGCGCGGCGGCCGACCGTACGGGGCACGCCATGCTCCACGCGCTCTACCAGCAGAGCCTGAAATACGCGGCGGATTTCTACATCGAATATTTCGCCATCGACCTCATCATGAAGGATGGCCGCTGCGTTGGCGTGATCGCCATGTGCCTGGACGATGGAAGCATCCACCGCTTCCGCGCGCATGGCGTGGTGCTGGCGACGGGCGGCTATGGCCGCTGCTATTACACCGCGACCAGCGCCCACACCTGCACAGGCGACGGCGGCGGCATGGTGCTGCGCGCAGGCCTGCCCTTGCAGGACATGGAATTCGTGCAGTTCCACCCCACCGGCATTTACGGCGCGGGCGTGCTCATCACCGAAGGCGCGCGCGGGGAGGGCGGTTATCTCACCAATTCCGAAGGCGAGCGTTTCATGGAACGCTACGCCCCTTCGGCCAAGGATCTGGCGAGCCGCGACGTCGTCTCCCGCTCCATGGCGCTGGAAATGCGCGAAGGGCGCGGCGTGGGCGAGAATGGCGACCATATCTACCTTCATCTCGACCATATTCCGGCCGACACGCTGGCCCAGCGCCTGCCCGGCATTACCGAGAGCGGCAAGATTTTCGCCGGCGTCGACCTGACGCGCCAGCCGCTGCCCGTCACCCCGACGGTGCATTACAATATGGGCGGCATTCCGTGTAACTATCACGGCGAAGTCGTGACGGTCGGCAAGGATGGCCCGGATACCGTGGTGCCCGGCCTGTTTGCCGTGGGCGAGGCTGCGTGCGTGTCCGTGCACGGTGCAAACCGCCTCGGCTCCAATTCGCTGATCGACCTGGTCGTGTTCGGCCGCGCGACCGGCTTCCGCCTGAAAGAGCTGATCACGCCCGGCACCAGCCATGACGAACTGCCCGCCGACAGCGCCGACATGGCGCTGGGCCGCCTCGACCATTTCCGCCACGCCGATGGCGGCAGCACCACTGCTGCGGTTCGCGCCGAAATGCAGCAGACCATGCAAAAGCACGCCGCCGTGTTCCGCGACAGCGAGCTGATGGCCGAAGGCGTGCGCTCGCTTACCGAGACGAACAAGCGCATGGCCGACATCAAGGTCCATGACCGCTCGCTGATCTGGAACAGCGATCTGATCGAGACGCTGGAGCTCGACAATCTGATGGCGCAGGCCGTCGTCACCATGCACTCGGCGGAAAACCGCAAGGAAAGCCGCGGCGCCCACGCGCACGAGAACTTCCCCGACCGCGACGATGCGAACTGGATGAAGCACACCGCAGCGTGGTTCGAAGGCTGGGGCGGCAAGGGCGGCGATGTGAAAATCGACTACCGCCCGGTCCACGAATACACGCTGACGGATGATGCGGAGTATATCGAGCCGAAGAAGCGGGTGTATTGACCGGACTAGGGAGCACCGCGCCGATGCAAGGTGATGCCTACGTCGCCCGCGATTCCCACTGGCGGCTCGTCATCTTGCTTTTTGCAAGTATCGGTTTCGTCGTCGCAGGCGTCTGGATGGCAGGTCTGTTCGGTGAACCGCCTGCCGGTCGCCGCTGGTCGCCGGAGACTGTGCGAATTGTCGGCTTAGCATCCACCGCTTTGTTCGGCTTCTTCGCCTTTGTCATCGGTAAGCGGCTCACAAATGTAGGCGAGGCGTTCCGCATAGATGCGACCGGTATCACTCATGCGCAGATGGTGAAGCAAAGTTTCAGCTGGGACGAGATCACCCAGATATTCCCGGTGCAGATCAGTGGCCAGAAGATGATCGCATACGATGTGGTTGATGAGCGTTTCGCAGCTTTGAGCGGCCTGCGCGGTCGGCTCGCCAGCGCCAATCGCTCCATGACGGGCTGTGCCTTTGCGCTTGCCATGTCCGGCACCGATGCGAAGTTTGACGAGGCTCTGGCGGCGGTTGAACGGTTCGCGCCAGACAGGCTGCTGCTCCCCGAATAGGCAAGGCTTGCAGCCCGCCGCGGCGCGTGTCAGCATCGCGAGCATGACATCACGCCTCCTCACCCTGCCGCTTGCCGCGCTTGCGCTTGCCTTCGCCACGCCCGCCGCCGCGCAGCTTTCCAATACGGAAGAGCGCATCACTCAGATCGTCGAGGCCAATCTGGAGCGCGATATCGCCCTGCTGGAGGCTATGGTGAACATCAATTCCGGCACGCACAACCACGATGGCGTGCGCGAGGTCGGCCAGATGCTCATGCCGGAATTTGCGGCGCTCGGCTTCGAGGTCGAGTGGATCGAACAGGACCATGTGGACCGGGCGGGCCATCTCTTCGCGCGCATGGAAGGCGATAGCGACGGCACCAATGTCCTTTTGATCGGTCACATCGACACGGTGTTCGAGCCGGAATCGCCTTTCCAGACCTTCAGCCGCGACGGCCTGTCCGCCACGGGCCCGGGCGTGGTCGACAATAAGGGCGGCATCATCGTGATCCTCGCCGCCCTGCGCGCCATGCGCGATGCCGGCACGCTGGCAGGCGCGAATATCGTTGTCGCGCTGACGGGCGACGAGGAAAGCGCAGGCGATCCGATCGCACAGTCGCGCCAACATCTGATCGAGGCCGGACAGTGGGCCGACGTTGCGCTAGGCTTCGAGGGGCTGAGCGTGATGGATGGCCGCGACATGGGCGTGGTCGCCCGGCGAAGTTCCAACAGCTGGACCCTGACGACGACGGGTGAGAGCGGCCATTCTTCGGGCATCTTTCGTGAGGGCGTGGGCTATGGCGCAATCTACGAGATGGCGCGCATTCTCGATGCCTTCCGCACGCAGCTGCCGGAGGAAAACCTCACCTACAATGTCGGCATTCTGGCTGGCGGCACGCCTGCTGCCCTGGCCACGGACGGACTTTCTGCCGAGGCTCGCGGCAAGACCAATATCATTCCTGAAAACGCCGTCGCGCGCGGCGATTTGCGCACGCTGACGCAAGAGCAGAGCGAGCGTGTGGCAGCGCGGATGCAAGAGATTGTCGATGCCAATCTGCCCGGCACGGATGCCGAACTGACCATCAACTTCCGCTACCCGCCTATGGCGCCGACAGAAGGGAACATGGCGCTGCTGGATGCGCTGAACGGCATCAATGCCGATCTGGGGCTGGAGCGGATGGAGCCGTTGCCGCCTGCGCGGCGGGGCGCTGCCGATATCAGCTTCGTTGCCCCGTTCGTGCACGGCCTTGCCGGGATGGGCCCTGCCGGGCGCGGCAGCCATGCTCCGGGCGAGACCATCGACCTCACCAGCATCGTGCGACAGGCCCAGCGCGCGGCGATCCTGATGAGCCGCTTGGGCGAAAATCCGCTGACAACGCCTATCGCCCTTTCTGACCGATAGCCTCAACCATTGTTTAGCACCTTGTCGGCAAAGCCATGCCTGAAAGGCGGTGGCGAATGTCGTTTGGAAGTAAGGGGCTGGCGGGCCAGGATCGCGCTTTTTCGCAACAGCCCGGTTCGACAACGCATATTTTGCGCTACAGGATCGGCGCTAGTGTCTTCAAACAGGTTTTTGCCATTGTCATGTTCTCGGTGGCGGCGGCAGGTTTTGCGCTGCTTGCGATGGTCGAGGAGCCATGGCGTGTTTTCACCGTGCTGTATCTGCTCGGGCCGACCGGATCGAGCATCGTGTTTATCGGTGCCGCTCTCTTCTTCCTCTACCCGGTTCTGACGACTGCCAAAGCGCTGTTTTCGCGCGACCCGCAAGGGATGTTCCTGACGATCGACGCCAACGCTGTCAAAGGTCCGAAGAATGGCCTGTCTTCGGAGCCGATGCGCATCGCTTTCAGCGACATTGCCAGCATAAAGGGCAACAAACATCACGATCACATCGAGATAAAGATCATATCCCGCAGTGGTGACAAACTGACGTTATCGTCCGGGCAATTCGACACGAAGGAAGACTTCGGAAGGGCGGTTCACGTCATTCGTAGCCGCGCGCCTGATGGCGTCATCTGACGTAGAGTCTATTCAACCACCCGCGCCTCGACGATCTCCACCGGCTCGGCCAGCATCTGGCCTTGCATCCAGCCTTCGCCCAGCGCCGGATCGACGGGTGCGGCGTGGATGGCTTCCACCACCGCCATCCCCTCGATCACGTAGCCGAACACGGCATAGCCATTGCGCCAGACCGGGTCTTCGGCGTCGGGATCGGCATCGAGGCCGGTCTGTGCGCCCAGCATGATCGAGAAATCGCCATTGGCCGTGCCCGGCTCGCCCATGGCCATGGAGACCGCGCCGCGCGTGTGGCTGAGGCCCGTCACCGTTGTGGGCTCGTGTGCGATGCCCGGCAGGATGCGCTCCGGGTCCCATTGCGTGCCGCCTTGGATCAGGCCGTTGAGCTGGTCGCCCCAATCCAGCGGCATAGCGCGGTAAAAGACGGTGCCGTCGAAGCGGTCTTCCTCGACATAGCGCAGGAAATTGGCAGCCGTGATCGGCGCGCGCTCCGTTTCCAGCGCGATCACGATCTCGCCCATCGTGGTTTCCAGCACCACATCCGTGGTCTCGAATTCTTGGCGCTCTTCGGCTTCACCGGCTTCCTGGGCGATGGCGGGAGCCGGAAGGGCGAGCGAGGCGGCGATTGCGAATCGTATGGGCATGACTGGCAGTCTGGCCCGTCTCCAGCATCGCCTCAACGGTTCTGCGACCAATTCACAAAGCATTCAGTTCGTCGCTCACAGAGAACGTTTCATCGCAGGTAACATGAGGAGACGAGACGATGAGACGTGAACGAAGCCCGGGTATCAAACTCTTGCTGGCGGGGCTGGTGGCAGGCGTGCTCATCGTGCCGCTGCTGATGGTGTACGCGCTGGTCTACGACCGCGAGAGCCAGTCCGAGCAGGCGCAAAGCCAGGTGACGGCAGGGTGGGGCGGGCCGCAGACGATCACCGGCCCGGTGCTGGTGGTGCCCTACACCTATCGCACGACTGAGACCGAGACGGTCGATGGCCGCTCCGTCCAGCGCAGTCGCACGGTGCGGTCGGAACTTTTCATCTCGCCCAGCGAGCAGACGATCCGATCGCAGCTCGATCCGCAGGAGCGTGGCTATGCGATCTATAGCAGCGTCGTTTACGACAGCCGCCACAGCGGCAGCGCCGTGTTCGACGTGCCCGACGGGCTGGACCGGCTGGGCGTGGAGATCGAGGAATTGTTGCCCGACCAGGCGGAGCTGCGCTTCGGCGTCTCCAACCCGCGCGGGCTGACCGATGGCTCAAGCGTATCCATCGATGGCGAGGCGGCGCAGTTGCTGCCCGGCAATGGCCCAAATGCCACCGGCGGATCGGGCTTCTCGACCGAGGTTGCATGGAGCGGCGAGGAGCAGCTGAGCGTCGAATGGGACTACGGTATCCGTGGTAGCCAGTCGCTGTCGCTGGTGCCGCGCGGCGGCGATACGCGCTGGGAAGTCACCTCGCAGTGGCCGCATCTCAGCTTCACCGGCGTGCTGCCCGATGAGCGCAGCGAGGATACCGAGCCAGCCACTGCCACCTATACCGGCATTACCAATCTGTCGCTGGGAGAGCGGCTTGTGAACACCAGCGATTTCAGCGCGGCACCCATGGCGGCGGTGGAAGTCGAGGCCTATGCAGAGCCGGTGCGCGCCGTGCCGGGCGGCACGACGATTGCCAGCATCGGCTTCGTCGATCCCGTCGATCTCTACAGCCAGGTAGATCGCGCTGTGAAATACGGCTTCCTGTTCATCGGCTTCACCTTCGCCGCCTTCCTGATGTTCGACATCGTCGGCGGCGCGCGTGTGGCAGCGGCGGAATACCTGCTGACGGGCGCGGGGCTGATCCTGTTCTTCGTGATGCTGCTGGCCTTCGCCGAGGTGATCGGTTTCGCCTGGGCGTATGTCGTGGCGGCAGGCGCGATCATCGGCTTGCTGACGACATACAGCGCGGCGGTGCTGGGCACGTGGAAGCGCGCGAGCTTTATCGGCGCGATGCTGGCCGGGTTGTATGGCCTGCTCTACGTGTTGCTCAACCTCGAGACATACTCGCTGGTGATCGGCTCGCTGCTGCTCTTCGCAGCGCTGGCAGGGATCATGTATGCTACGCGGCGCGTCGAATGGTCGTCGGTCGGTCGCGAGGAGGATGAAACCGAGGGCTTTGCCGCAAGCTGACCCTTATCCCAAACGACTAAAAAAGAGCCGGGCCTCGCGAGAGGTCCGGCTCTTGTCGTTTATGCGGGATCGGCGTTTACCAGCGCAGCAGGCGGGGGCCGAGCAGCCAGCCGAGGCCGGCCATCGTCAGGATCGGCAGGATGTAGAAGACCGCCACATACAGCATGCTGCTGCCCAGGCAGTAAGGCGCATAAGCCGTCATAGCTACGGCCCCGCCAAACAGGCCTGCAACAAGCCCGGCGCGGCGCAGATTGGTCGGCGCGAGCCAACGCGCTGCCACAATCGCACCGGCAAAGGCAACCGGGCTCATCACGGCCATGGCGGTGAGGCATCGCTGCCACGCTTCACCGGGGAAGCCCGATGTCGCCATCGACAGGTCCAGCGCCAGCAGTGCGGCGACAAATGCAAAAGGCACGGCCACTGCCAGCATCATCGAGCCGGTCGGGCGGCCCGGGCGGCCGATCACCCAAAGGGCGAGGGCAGACAGCAGCAGCAGGGCGATGGAGAAGCCCCACTTCACGAACATGGGGCCCATGCCCGCATCAGCCACGGTGGCGAATGCGCCGTCTAGCACGATGGCGACGCCGAACGCGCATGCTAAGGCGGCAAAGATCAGCGGCTGCACAAAGCGCCAGTTCGCTTGCTTTGTCGGCGCGGCACCATCGGCTGCCATCCGGTCGAGAAGGTTATCGAGATCGGTCATATTTTCTGTTCGTCTGCAATTTCCTTGAGCCGCAGCATCCCGCGATGCACGCGCAGTTTCATCGCCGAGGTGCCCACGCCGATCCGCTCTCCGGCCTCCTTGTTGGTGAGGCCTTCGATATGCGTCATGCGGATCGCTTCCGCCTGAGCGTCGGGCAAGTGGTCCAGCAAGGCTGCCACGTCCATGCCCGCCATTGTATCGGGAGCCACGGCCATGTCGGCCTCGTCATCGAGGTCGATCGGGCTGCGACCGCGTTTGCGCCAATGGTCGATCAGCTTGTAATTGGCGATCGCATACATCCACGGCGCCACGGGCCGCCCGGGATCGAGCGTGTGGCGCTTTTCATGCAGGGCGATCAGGCATTCCTGCACCAGATCCTCCAGCTCACTGTCCGCGCCGATTTTCCTGGCCAGCCTGGCGCGGATGCGCTGCGCAGCTTCGCCGAGAAACTGGCGATAGGCTGCGGAATTTCCTTCGCGGGCGGCGGCCATGAACTGGTCGAGTGCATCGCTTGGAGTATTCACCTGACTATCCCTTCGTCCCGTGCGGCGGAGAGGTTACACAAAAAATTGCACCGTCCCAGCCTTCTTTGCGACGCGGTAGGGGGCGCAGCGGCGGCTTGACCTTCATGCAGCGTTCAGATTACAGGTGTAGTCGTAAGGCCTACAGACGTAGTCGATGCAACTTGTCCAGGGAGGAAAGTATGCCGACCAAGACCGCAAGAGGGGCAGACGCCGGTGCAGAGCGCATCAGCGATGCTGAATATGCCGTGATGGAAGCGCTGTGGAAGCGCAGCCCGCAAACCGCCGCCGAAGTGTGCGACACCGTTTGCGCAGAGCGGGGCTGGTCGATCCCCACGGTAAAGACGCTCCTGTCTCGCCTCGTGCAGAAAAACGCGCTTGCGACCGAGCCCGATGGCCGCCGCTATCTTTACACTCCGCTGATCGAACGCAGCGCCTATGTCGGCACGGAAAGCAAGCGCATGGTCGAGCGGCTGTTCGGCGGCAAGGCTGCCTCGTTGCTGGCACATCTGGCGCAGGAAGAGGCGCTGAGCGCGGATGACATTGCCGAGATCGAGCGCCTGCTCGAGGAGATGAAAAAATGAGCGCGCTGGGGGACATCGCGCTCGCCGACTGGCTGGTCGACACTTTCATCTACACCGCGTTGCTGATCGGGCTGGTTTTGCTGGTCCGCCGTCCGGTGACGCGCCATTTCGGGCCGCAAGTGGCCTATGCGCTGTGGGCGCTGCCTTTCCTGCGTTTCATCATGCCGCCCATCGTGCTGCCTGCATGGATGGCGCCCACTAGCGATCCGTTGCCCGCTGCCGAAGCCGCGGCCGAGCCGCTGGTCTTCATCCTCTCCGATCCCGCGCCGTCAGCGCCCATTGCGGCAGAGGTCGCTGCTGCCGCACCTGCCGCCGCGCCGGTGGTCGGCATCGCGGTTACCGACCTGTTGCTGCCGCTCTGGATCGGCGGCGCACTGCTCTTTATCGGCTGGCGCATCCGCGAATATCGCCGCATGCGCGAGGCGCTGCTGGCCGATGCCGTGCCGGTGGGCGAGGCAGGCAAGGTGCGCCTTGTCGAGACCCCTGCCGTATCCGGCCCGGTGGCTTTCGGCGTGCTCGACAAGGTGGTGGCGCTGCCGCCCGCCTTCATGGCGCATCACGACATAAAGGCCCGCGACATGGCTATTGCGCACGAGCTTGCGCACCATCGCGGCCACGATCTCGTCGCCAATTTCGCGGCCCAGCCGCTATTGGCTCTGCACTGGTTCAATCCGCTCGCCTGGTGGGGCTGGCGAGCAATGCGCGCGGATCAGGAGGCGGCGTGCGATGCGCGCGTCGTCGCCGGTCGTGCGCAGTCGGAAAGAGTCACCTACGCCCAGATCATCGCCGGTTTTGCCACGGGTGACGATCTGGCGCTGGCGGCTCCGATGGCGTGTCCGGTGCTTGGCGAGAAATCGATCATACACCGTTTGAGGAGCCTCACATTGACCGACATTTCCGCTCGCCGCCGCCGTATCGGCATTGCCGCCATTGCCGCAACGGCCTTGGCCCTGCCGCTCACCGCGTCGATCACCTACGCACAGGCCGAAGCGCCTGCAGCTTTGGCCGTGCCTGTCGGTACCAGCCAGCCCTCCCAGCTAGCGCAGCCGCTCGAAAGCGTCGACCCCGACGCGCAGCCGTTAGTGGAGGTCGAGCAGGATGAAGATCGCGACGTGCGCCGCGTCACCCGTGTCTATCGCGATGGCGAATGGCTGAGCGAGGAGGAGACCGAGGCCGAAATGGCGGCTCTCGAAGAAGAGTTGGGTGCGCTGGAAATCCATCTGGAAGGCATGGAAGAGGAAATCGAGCGCACCGTCGCGCTTGCCATGCGTAGCAGCGAGCGCGCGATGGAGCTGCATGGCGAGCAAGCCGCGCAGGTCGAAATGTCGTGCGAGAATGCCGATGAGACCGGCGTATCCGTGCGCGAGCTCGGCGATGGTCGCCAGGCCGTCATCGTCTGCCAGCGCAACATCCATCGCTTCGCTCTCAGCAGCGCCGAAACCGGCGTACGCGCCGCGATGGAATCGATCCGCACCATGGAAAGCATTCCCCGCGAGGAACGCGAAGAAACACTGCGCGAGATGCAGGAAGCGCTCGACGAAATGCGCGAGGAACTGCGCGAAGCTGCCGAAGATCGGCAGGCTGCGCTACGCATCGAGGGCAAGGCCAGTCTGGCGGCGGCACAGAACCGCGCGCGCCACACCGGCGTCGCTGCGCGATGGGTCGGCCGCATGGTCAGCCCGGTATCGGTGCAGCCGGCAACGCTGCGCGTTCGCACCGTACCTGCCGCAGCACCCGCGCGCTCACCGGTCGTGACCCCGGCAGCGCTCCATATCCATGACGAGGCCGATTGCGACGGCGACACTGCGACCCGCGCCTGAGCGGCTGCCACCTTTTCGTTATACCCGCCGCCCGGCCCCCCGCGCGGAACGGGAAGGTGCGGCCTTAATCGGTCGGCTGTACGACGGGGCGCGGACGATACCGTGTCCCGTCGGCAGCTACCACATCGGTTTCGACGTTGTCGGGCGGGGGCACCATGCTCTCGCCCGCGTCGCGTGCGGCGATGAGATCGGCGGGCATGGGACGCGCCGGATAATCGCAGCCGCGCGCTTCGCCCAACCCTTTCAGGTATGCGCGGCGCATCATGCCTGCCGCTATCGCCTGGCGGAACCTGTATTCATGCGAATTGGCGCCCGAAATCTCTCGAATGATGCCGCGAAAGGGGATGAAGCTGCCGACCACGCGCTGCGCGACATTGCCTGCGCGCAATCGCCGTTCTTCCGGCCCGGCAGCGTCCAGATCGTCGCCCAGCACGGCATCGAGGTCGGCGATCCCTGAGCGGATATTGGCACAATCCTCCATCCCCTCGCTGCGATAGGTGTTCTCGTTGGCCCAGACGAGGATTTCCGGGATCGGATCGCGCGCCAGATTGAGGTCCGATAGCGGGGTCAGCATCACATCGATGGCATCGGCATCGCGCTCTCGCACATTGTCTTGAGCCAATGCCGTCGCTGGCAACGCCAGCGCGGCTATGGCCGCTGCATACGACCGCCTAGCCGAAATAGCGCGCGTCGCATTGAAGGTCATCGCCAGTCTCCATGCCTAGCCGCAGCGCTTCCATACGCTGCTGGCTGGTGCCGTGTGTAAAGCTTTCCTGGCTGACGCGGCCGCCGGTAATCGTGTCGTCGCCGATAGCGGCAGCGGCGGCCATGCCTTCCTCGAAATCGCCGCGCTCGATCAGATTGCGGTTCCGGCCGGCCCACACGCCTGCATAGCAATCGGCATGCAATTCCATGATGACATTCAGTTGGTTGGCACGGCGCGGATTTTGTTGCTGCGCGCTACGGATCTGGCCGGAAAGGCCGGTAATATACTGGATGTGATGCGCGTATTCGTGCGCGACCACATAGAGCCGCGCGAAATCACCGCCATTGCCCGCCATCCGGCCAAGCTGGTCGTAAAAGCCGGTGTCGATATAAATGGTCTCGTCGGCGGGGCAGTAGAACGGTCCCATGCCGGTGGAAGCTGCGCCGCATCCGGTGTTGAAGCGGGAAGATGTGGCAAAGCGCAAGGTCGGCTGGCGGAAACCGCCAATGCCCTGCTCCTCAAACAGGACAGGCCAGGTATCGTTGAGCGATTCCAGCGCGTTGCAGGTCTCGGTCGCATATTGGTTGGAGGTGCACAGCGCCTGCTCGTCTTCGTTCGCGGGTGCCGGTCCGGCGGATTGCTGCTGCACGCCTTCGACCATGCCGATGGTCTGCAAGGGGTCCGCGCCGAAGATGAAATACCCTAGCGCCGCCAGCACCAGCGTACCGCATCCGATCCCGCCCGCCTTGCCGGCGCCGCCGGTGCTGCCGACCTTGATGTTCCCGGTGTTGAACGGATTAAGCCGCAATTCTGCCTCCCCGATGGCCTTGCGCCGTTGCGGGGCTGGATTGTCCTCCAGACGCCGCTAAGGCTGTTTAGACATTCAAACCCCATTGGAGACGCAAATGTTCCTCGAAGGCAAAACCGCACTGGTCACCGGCTCTACCTCGGGCATCGGCCTCGCCATTGCCCGTGCGCTGAGCGCGGAGGGGGCAAGTGTCGTGCTGAACGGATTTGGCGACGAGGGTGAGATCGCGCAGCTTTGCGAGGAAATGGGCGCCACCCATTCCGCCGCCAACCTGCTCAAAGCGGATGAAATCGAGAAGATGATGGCCGAGGCGGGCGAGGTCGACATCCTCGTCAACAATGCCGGGATGCAGCATGTGAGCCCGGTAGAGGACTTCCCGACCGACAAATGGGAGATGATCCTCGCGCTCAACCTTACGGCGGTATTCCACACCGTGCGGCTGGCCGTGCCAGTAATGAAAAAGCGCGGCTGGGGCCGCATCATCAACACCGCCAGCGCCCACTCCAAGACTGCAAGCCCGTTCAAGAGCGCCTATAATGCCAGCAAGCACGGGCTGGACGGTTTTACCAAAACCATCGCGCTGGAACTGGCGCAGAGCGGGGTGACGGCGAACTGCATCAGCCCCGGCTATGTCTGGACGCCGCTGGTGGAAGGCCAGATCCCCGACACGATGAAAGCGCGCGGCATGACCGAGGACGAGGTCATCAACGATGTGCTGCTGGCCAAACAGCCGACCAAGCGCTTCGTCCAGCCTGCCGAACTGGGCGCGCTGGCCGCGTTCCTGTGCCGCGAGGAAGCGGGCAATGTGACCGGTGCGAACTGGAGCATGGATGGCGGCTGGACGGCGGAGTGACCTCGGCCACCACGTCACCCCGGACTTGATCCGGCGTCAGGCTGTTTTTCCTGTTAACGGCCGAAAAACTCCGTAGCATCGCATTCAAGGGAGCCTGACCCCGGCTCGGAGGCCGGGGTGACGGTAGGGCGGGACCCTTGGGTCAAACCCGGGGTGACATTGTGGGTGAACGGTAACTCGTGGGCCGGAGTGACCATTGGAGATGGGAATCCCGTCCAAACCCCCTTGGCGAATCACCTGCATTTATGACAGGGGGCCGGATGGCTCACACAACTGATATTCGCACCGGCCTCACCTTCGACGATGTCCTCCTGCAACCGGCGGAGAGCGACATCCTGCCCTCGCAGGCCGTCACCAAAACGCAGCTGACCAAGGGCATCGCGCTCAACATCCCCGTGCTCAGCGCGGCGATGGACACCGTTACCGAGAGCGAGATGGCCATCGTGATGGCGCAGCTGGGCGGCATCGGCGTGCTGCATCGTAACCTCACCGTGGAAGAGCAGTGCGATGCGGTGCGCCGCGTGAAGCGGTTCGAAAGCGGCATGGTGGTGAACCCCATCACCATCGCGCCCGATGCCACGCTGGGCGATGCCAATGCGCTGATGCAACAGCACAATATCAGCGGCATTCCGGTAACCGATGGCGACGGCAAGCTGTGCGGCATCCTCACCAATCGCGACACGCGCTTTGCCGACAATCCGGCAACGCCTGTGAAGGAACTGATGACGAGCGATAACCTTGCCACGGTCAGCGAAGGTGTGACGCAGGAGCAGGCGCGCAAGATCCTGCACCAGCGCCGCATCGAAAAGCTGTTGGTGGTGGATGATGACAATCGCTGCGTCGGCCTCATCACGGTCAAGGATATCGAGAAGGCCGTGCTCAATCCCGATGCCACCAAGGACGCTGGCGGTCGCCTGCGCGTGGCGGCGGCCACCACGGTGGGCGATAAGGGCTTCGAGCGGACCGAAGCGCTGGTGGACGCGGAATGCGACGTCATCATTATCGACACTGCACACGGCCACAACAAGGCGGTGAGCGAAGCGGTCGCCCGCGTGAAGCGCATGTCGAACAGTGTGCAGGTGGTGGCAGGCAATGTCGCGACGGCGGCGGCGGCCAAGGCGCTGGCGGATGCGGGCGCGGACGGGATCAAGGTCGGCATCGGCCCGGGCTCCATTTGCACCACTCGCATCGTCGCGGGCGTGGGCGTGCCGCAGCTGACCGCGATCATGGACGCGGTGAGCGGCGCAGGCGGCGTGCCGGTGATTGCCGATGGCGGCCTTCGCACATCGGGCGATGCAGCCAAGGCGCTGGCGGCGGGGGCCTCCACCGTGATGATCGGCAGCCTGCTGGCGGGCACGGAAGAAGCGCCGGGCGAAACCTTCCTCTACCAGGGCCGCGCCTACAAGGCCTACCGCGGCATGGGTAGCGTGGGCGCGATGGCGCGCGGGTCTGCCGATCGCTATTTCCAGCAGGACATCAAGGACCAGATGAAGCTGGTGCCTGAGGGTATCGAAGGCCAGGTGCCCTATAAGGGCGCGGCGCGCGATGTGGTCCACCAGCTGGTCGGCGGCATCAAGGCGGCCATGGGCTATACGGGCAGCGCGACGATTGCCGATCTGGCGGAGCGAAGCGAGTTCGTGCGCATCACCAATGCCGGATTGTCGGAGAGCCATGTGCACGATGTCTCCATTACCCGCGAGGCGCCCAATTATCCGACGCGGTGATTTGCCGAACTGCGTCCCAGCGAAAGCTGGGACCTCTTTTAGCAGTCGTGCTATATCCGGGAACGGTCCCAGCCTTCGCTGGGACTCCCGATAGGGCGACGACTGGGCTGCCAGGACCAATCAACATGACCCCCGAAGCGCGCATCGCTCGCCTGTTCCGCCTCGATGCGGAGGGCTGGGCGCGGCACGCCAATCCGTGGAGCGGGTGGAGCCGGATCGTCACCGGTATGAGCCTCATCATCATCGCCATCTGGAGCCGCGTGTGGATCGGCTGGTGGTCGCTGCTCCCCATCGCACTTGTCGCGTTCTGGCTGTGGATCAATCCCCGCCTGTTCGCGCCCGCCCGCGATGACAGCGCGTGGATCTCCCGCGGTGTGTTTGGCGAGCAAATGTGGGCGGCGCGCGGCGAATTGCCGCAGCCCTATATCGGCGCAAAGCTGCCGCATATCTTCAATGCCGTCGCTGGGATTGGCGCCATCGTCCTCATCTATGGGCTTGTCGTATTGTCGCCGGTGGAAACGGTGATCGGGGCGAGCATCGCCTATGCCGGAAAACTGGCCTTCATCGGCGAGATGGTGAAGCTGTACGATCGCGTGACGGCCGCGCATCCCGAACGCGCCTATCGCGGCTGGCCGTGATAGCGGTTGTCCTACAGAGGATAGCAACGCTAGGGGCGGACGCGATGAACCATATGCCGTCCCAAAACCCGTTCTGTTGCGAAAGGTTACACTCTTACAGTGATTCCGCGCAGCAAATCTCTGATTTTGCAGGAACATTCACCTGTATTGGTTTTTCGAAACCGGTGCTTTGGCGCTCCATGATGGTGCAGTCATGAGGCCCGCCGCCCGCATCCAGTCCGCAATCGAGATCCTCGATGCCATCATCGCCGCCGCCCGCTCCGGCGGCGCACCTGCGGATCGTATCCTGGCCGACTGGTTCAAGGGCAATCGCTATGCCGGCAGCAAGGACAAGCGCGCTATCCGCGAACTGGTTTATGACGCGATCCGCGCCTGCGGTCCGGTGCCGGAAACGGGCAGGGCGGCGATGCTGGGGCTGGTCGAAGAGCGGCCCGAACTGCGCGATCTGTTCGACGGCTCGCAATACGGTCCCGCTGCAATTGTGGACGGCGAACGGGTGGCGGAAGGCGGCGTTGCGCCCGAGTGGCTGGAAGACCGGCTGATCGCCTCCGGGATCGAGCAAGCCGATGCGGAGGCGCTGCTGGGCCGCGCGCCGCTCGACATGCGGATCAACCGGCTGAAAGTGCCCGAAGGTTTGCCGGACCTGCCGGAGCCGGGCGAAGCGCTCGCAGCGCCCGATGCGCTGCGCTTCCCCACCGGCACGCAGGCGAGCGGGTGGGATGCCTATCGCGATGGCCTTGTCGAAGTGCAGGACCATGGCAGCCAGATCGCTTGTATGGCGGTCGGCGCGCAAGGCGGCGAGACGGTGATCGACCTGTGCGCGGGCGCGGGCGGCAAGACGCTGGCGCTGGCAGCGGCGATGCGCAACGAAGGCACGCTCGTCGCCGCCGATACCGATCGCCGCCGCCTCTCCCAGCTCGGACCTCGCGCCGAGCGGGCTGGGGCAGCCGTCTCTGCCGAAGTGCTGCTGGATCCCGGCCGCGAGCTGGAAGCGCTGGAACCGTGGCTGGGCAAGGCGGACCGCGTGCTTGTCGATGCGCCGTGCTCGGGAACGGGCACATGGCGGCGCAACCCGGAAGCGCGCTGGCGGCTCTCCGAAGCGGAAATCGCACGCTATGTTAAAACGCAGGCGCATGTGCTTGCTATCGCTGCGGAATTGGTGCGCGAAGGTGGCTCGATCACCTATGTCGTGTGCTCTTTGCTGGACGAGGAAGGCCCGCGCCAGATGGCCGACTTCCTCGCTGCCCATTCCGGCTGGCAAGCGCAGGCGCTCGATTTGCCGCTCGGCACTGAACGTGGCGATGGCATCCGCCTGCTGCCGTCCCGCGACGGCACGGACGGGTTTTTCATCGCACGTATAGGTAAGTCGTGATAGCAAGCCGTTTCATGGGCGCTGACCACCCTTCCTATCCGTCTATGTTCAAGGAGTTTTTCATGCGATATGCGCCCGCCGCCGCTGCCCTGTCCCTCGTCTTTGCCGTGCAGGCGAGCATTGGGCTGGCGCAGGATGAGCGGGCCGATCCGCGTGCGCAGGCGCTGGTGGCAGAAGGGCGCGCCCAGCTGGAAGCGGGGCAGACGCAAGAGGCCATCACCAGTTTCGAAGCCGCGCTGGCCGTGTCGCCGGGCTATACGCAGGTCTATCTCGATCTCGCCGATGTCGCGCGTGCCGAAGGCCTGCAGGGCCGCGCCATCCATTTCTATCGCGAAGCGCAGGAGCGTGACCCGATGAACCTTGCCGCCATTTCAGGCGAGGGCGAGGCGCTGGTGGAGAAGGGCGCATTGACTGCCGCGCGCGAGAACCTGTCGCGCTTGCAGGATCTGTGCGGCGATACCTGCACCGAAACCATCCAGCTCGCCGCTGCCATCGACCGCGGCCCGCCGGTAATGACGGCAGAGGCCGTGCAACCGGATGACGAAGTGACGCAGAACTGACTTTTACAAGTTCCTGCGCAGGCAGGAACCTCTATCAAGTCGCGCTGGCCTGTTGGAGGTCCCTGCCTCCGCAGGGACTCAGAGATGAGGGCGAAACCCCGCCACAACAGTCTCATAGACCTCGCGCTTGAACGGCACGATCAGCTCGGGCAGCAGGTCCGCATCGACCCATTTCCACTCGCAGAACTCCGGATGCTTGTGCGCCTCCAGGTCGATATCGCTGTCCGCGCCGGTAAAGCGCACCAGATACCAGGCCTGCCGCTGGCCGACATATTTACCGCCCCATAGCTTGCCGTGCAGCTCTGCAGGCAGGTCGTAATACAGCTCTTCCGGCAAGCGGCAGACTATCTCCAGATGCTCCGGCCCGACGCCGGTTTCCTCGCCCAGTTCGCGCAGCATGGCTTCGTCCAGGTCTTCGCCATCATCGACGCCGCCTTGGGGCATCTGCCACCAGTCACCTTCCTTGTTGTCGATGCGTTTGCCGACGAAAACCTCGCCTGCCGCATTGATCATCATCGTGCCGACGCAGGGGCGGTAGCTGGCTTTATCCGGAGTGCTCATGGCGCGGCTCTGTATGACGGTGGAGCGCTGAAAGCCAGCTATTGCCGCAGGGTCAGAAAAAGTTGATTGTCTTGAGCGTGGCAGGAACCTAGGTCGCAGCCACCGCGCTTCGAAGGCGGGAAGAAAGAGTAGCAATGGCGACACAGATGGCTGACGCGCAGCCCACCGACAAGAAACTGGATTCCATGGTCGTGCGCTTTGCCGGCGATAGCGGCGATGGCATGCAGCTGACGGGCGGGCAGTTCACGCTCTCTACCGCGCTGGCGGGCAATGACCTTGCGACTTTCCCCGATTTCCCCGCCGAAATCCGTGCGCCGCAGGGCACGCTGTTCGGCGTATCCGCCTTCCAGATCAATTTCGGCAGCCGCGAAATCAACACGGCTGGCGACGCGCCCGATGTGCTGGTGGCGATGAACCCGGCGGCGCTGAAAGTGAACCTCGCTTCGCTCCGCCCCGGCGGCCTGATCATCGCCGATACGGGCGCTTTCACCCAGCGCAATCTCGACAAGGCGCATTACGAAGCCAACCCGCTGGAGGACGGCAGCCTCGCGAAGTTCGATGTGCTCGCCTTCGACATATCCGAGCTGACCATCGAGGCCGTGAAGCCCTTCGGTCTCGGCAACAAGGATGCGCTGCGGTCCAAGAATATGTGGACGCTGGGGCTGGCGCTGTGGATGTTCGACCGTCCGCGAGAGCCGATCCATGACTGGCTGAAGGCCAAGTTCAAGAGCAAGCCCGACATCGCCGATGCGAATATCGCTGCGCTCGATGCCGGCCATGCCTATGGCGAGACGGCGGAGCTTTCCGGCCCGTTGAAACAGGTCGCCATGCCGCCCGTACAGTCCGATCCCGGCCTCTACCGCACCATTACCGGCGCGGAGAGCGTTTCGCTGGGCCTCGTCGCGGGGGCGCAATTGGCGGAACTGCCGATGTTCTTCGGCGGCTATCCGATCACGCCCGCCAGCGCGATCCTGCACCATCTCGCGCGGCTGAAGGAGTTCGGCGTCACCACCTTCCAGGCGGAAGACGAGATCGCCGCCATTTGCGCCAGCATTGGTGCGAGTTATGCAGGCCAGCTTGGCGTCACCAGCTCATCCGGCCCCGGCATTGCATTGAAGACCGAAGCGATGGGGCTTGCCATCATGGTTGAGCTGCCGCTGGTGATCGTGAACAGCCAGCGCGGCGGCCCATCCACCGGATTGCCCACCAAGACCGAGCAGAGCGATCTTTACCAGGCGGTATACGGTCGCAACGGTGATGCGCCCATGCCGGTTATCGCTGCGCGCAGCCCGGGCGATGCGTTTGAGGTCGCCATCGAGGCGTGCCGGATCGCGGTCCATTACATGACGCCCGTCATGCTGCTGACCGATGGCTACATCGCCAATGCCGCCGAGCCCTGGAAAGTCCCCGATCCTGAGGCTTACGAGCCATTCCCGGCGCAATTCATGGACAGCCTGCCCAAAGGCGAGACGTTCCACCCCTATGCCCGCGACGAGAAGGGTGCGCGGCCGTGGGTAAAGCCCGGCACACCCGGCCTGATGCACCGCGTGGGCGGCATCGAAAAGCACGAGACGACCGGCAATATCGACTATTCGCCCGACAACCACCAGCGCATGACCGAGCTGCGCCGCGATAAGGTGCTGGGCGTCGCGGTGCCCGATCAGGAAGTCGCCCTGGGTGACACCAGCGGCGAGCTGGCCGTGGTGGGCTGGGGCAGCACCTACGGTCCGATCCATCAGGCGGTGCGCCGCCTGCGCGACAAGGGGCGCAAGGTCAGCCACATCCATGTGCGCCATATCTGGCCGCTGCCCGCCAATCTGGGTGACCTGCTCGGCGGGTTCGAGCATGTCATCGTGCCGGAAATGAACCAGGGCCAGTTCAAGACGATATTGCGCGATCAGCTATTGGTGGATGCGGAAAGCCTCACCAAGACCAGCGGCCAGCCCTTCGGCATCGCCGAGCTTGAGGCCGAGCTGGACAAGTATTTCGACGGCATCCCCGACAATGAAGGCGGAGAGGTCGCCGTGAATGACGACCAGCTGCCCAGCCCGGTGGGAGATGAGTGATGAAGCCTGATACCAGAAAGATCTGGCTTTTGGTGCTGGCTGCACTGGCCGTCACCGTTATCATCGTGTCCGGCATCGTTATTGGAAGAACGCAATGAACGCGCCCGCAAAGATCGAAACGACCCTCAAGGACTGGGAAACCGACCAGGAGGTTCGTTGGTGTCCTGGCTGCGGGGACTATGCCATCCTCAAGGCCGTACAGCGCACGCTGCCGCAGCTTGGCGCGGACCCGAAGAATACTTGCTTCATCTCCGGCATCGGCTGTTCCAGCCGCTTCCCTTACTACATGGAAACATACGGCTTCCACACGATCCACGGCCGCGCGCCCGCTTTTGCCACCGGGGTAAAGCTGGCCAATCCGGATCTCGACGTGTGGCTGGTGACGGGCGACGGCGATGGTCTTTCCATTGGTGGCAACCATTTGATGCACGTGCTGCGGCGCAACGTGAACATGCAGATCATGCTGTTCAACAACGAGATTTACGGGCTGACCAAAGGGCAGGCTTCGCCCACCAGCCGCGTCGATACGCGCTCGCCTTCCACGCCGCTGGGCTCGGTAGACCGCCCGGCCAATCCGTGCGCCTTTGCGCTCGGTGCCGGTGCGCGCTTCATCGGCCGCGGTATCGATGTGTCCAAGCACTTGCCCGATGTTCTAAAGGCCGCCCATGCCCATCAGGGTGCAGCCTTCATCGAGATCTTCCAGAACTGCATCGTCTACAACAAGGATGTGTTCGACGATTTCGCCAAGCCGAAGGGCGCCGAGCAGCAACAGCTGTGGCTGACGCCCGGCGAGCCGATGCTGTTCGGCAGCGAGAAAACGGGCGGCGTGAAAGGCATCAGGCTCAACCAGCAGAGCCTCTCGCTGGAAGTAGTCGACGTGCCAGATGGCGATTGGGAGAAGGCAGGCGTACTCGTGCACGACGCGACCAATCGCACGCTGGCGCACATGCTCGTCGAACTGCCTTTCGGCGAGTTTCCCATGCCGCTGGGCGTGATCTACGACGATCCTGCACCCACATTCGAAGTGGCGGTGCACGATGAAAAGCGCCGCGCCAGCGAGGGCAAGGATAACAGCCTCGCCAAACTGCTGGCCAAGGGCCAGACCTGGACCGTGAGCGGAACGGCTGCCGATCCGGTCTGACCGCAGCCGGTCGACACTCTCTTGCAGAAGCGTTCAGCCCCGCCTAAGGCGGGGCCGCTTAGGGCTGCTCCGGGATGGGCTAATAGCGCCTCCAAAGCGTTGTAAAATGAGGGATTAATTTAGATTATGCTGATGGCCGCACCATCGGAGGTGATCCAGGACGGGCGGAGCATTTATCGCTCTTTCGGCCTCCAGGTCCTCGCCTGCGTCGTGCTGGGCACGCTGTTGCCGCCCTTCATCTACGCGCGCGCAGATTTCGACATTCTGTCCAATATGTGGATGCAGAACAGCATCGTCGCCTCCATTATCGCATTGGTTGCCGGCATCTTCTTCGCGCGGCGGATGAACTTTTACCCCGGCGTGCGCCAGCTGGGCGCAGTGGTGCCGACTTTCATCGCCACCTTCGGCTTCGTGGCGCTGATGATCCTGGCCTTCCGTTTCTCTTACTCGAACCAGATCCTGTTCATCAATTTCGTCACCTCTGTGGTGGTCTATATCGGCGTGATGGCGCTGGCGACGCGGGCGGACAGCAAGGTGTTCTTCACCGTGCCCGGCGGAAGGATCGAGCGGCTGAAGACCGCGGGCCTCACCATGCGGATGCTGTCGGACCCGTCGCAGGTCTTGCCGCGCAACGCGGTGATCGTTGCCGATTTCCAGGCTGAGCATAACGATGACTGGGAACGGCTGCTGGCCAATGCCGCGCTCGCCGGCATCCCGGTGTTCCATTTCAAGCAGGTATATGAGGCGGCGACCGGCAAGGTGCAGGTGGAGCACCTGTCCGAGAACAGCTTTGGATCGCTGCTGCCCAACATGTCCTTTGTGCGGCTAAAGCGCGCCATGGACATCGCGCTGGTGCTGGTCCTGCTGCCCTTCGCGATCATCCCGCTGGTTGTAGTGGCTGCGCTCATAAAGCTGGATTCGCCCGGACCGATCCTCTTCCGGCAGGAGCGGCTGGGCTATCGCGGCGTGCCGTTCAAGGTGGCGAAGTTCCGCACCATGCGCACCGAAACGGCGGCCTCGACAGCTGAGGAACGCCGCGCCAAGGCGATGACCGGCGACAACGATCCACGCATTACGCGGCTGGGCGCATTCCTGCGCCGCACGCGCATCGACGAATTGCCGCAGATGATAAACATCCTGCTTGGCCATATGAGCTGGATCGGCCCGCGCCCCGAAGCGGTGGAACTGGGCCGCTGGTATCAGGAAGAAATCCCGTTTTACGATTACCGCCACATCGTGCGGCCCGGCATCACCGGCTGGGCGCAGGTGAACCAGGGCCATGTGACCAATTTGCAGGATATCGATGCAAAGCTGCAATACGACTTCTATTACATCAAGAACTTCTCGTACTGGCTCGATTTCCTGATCCTGATGCGCACCGCCAAGGTCGTGTTCACCGGTCACGGCGCTCGCTAGGCTGCGGCTGCTCGGGCGCGCCTGCGGTCGAGTAATAGCATTCCGAGGCACAGCAGCAGCGCTGCGCCCAGCGCTATCCCGATGATGCGCAGCCAGTGCCAGAGCATCGGCGATGGCGGGGCCTCCGCCACAGTCACGATCCGCGCGCTTTCGGACGGCTCTGCAACATCGAGCTGCGCCAGTCGCGCTTCCAGCAGTTCCTGCAATTGCCGCGTTTCTGCATCGATGCCGGACAAATTGCGCGTGCCGTCGTCAGGCGCAGACGCGACATCCAGCGCGGCAATCTCCGCCGACAATTCCAGCTCGCGCTGGCGCAGCTGGCTGGCATTGAGCGCCCGCGTTCCCATGCTGCGCGAGGCTTCGCGGGCTAGGGCCTCGTCCAATTCGTCCAACTGCTCCCGAAGGCGTTGCGCTGCCGGGTAATCGGGGCGGAACTGTTCGGTCAGCCGATCATATCGCGCTTGCAGATCGGCGCGCTCCCGGCGCAAGCGTATAACCTCGGGATCGGCAGCATCGGGTTCTCCGCTCGCAATATCGGCCTCGATCTCGCGCAAGGCTTGCTGGATGGTCGAGAGCTCTTGCCGCAATGTAGCGCGCGCATTGTTGTTGAGATCGGTGAGCGCATCGGACGATGGCGCTTCGAGAAGCTCTCGCTCGTCAGGCGAAACCGCCGCTTCCACTTGCGGCTCTGCATTGGAGAGGCGCGCGAGCAGAGCCTCTGTTTCGGCTCGCCCGTTATCGGCGAAAGCCGCGAGCGCCTGTGCGTCCGCGACGACCAGTCCGCTGGCGATGGTATTGGCGATATCAGCGGCAAGTCCTGCATCGTCCGCCTCGTAAGTGATCCGCAGCATTGGTCCGACGCCATCGGTATCGAGCCGCGTGTTCCGGATGACAAGCGCCGCCGCCTGCGCTTTTCGCGCAATTTCGGACACTTCGCCATCGCGCAGCTGCGGTCGGCCCTGCGTGAAGCGACCGTTCCCGAGTAGCGACAGCTCGTCAACGACGCGCATCGCGACATCGCCGGATGTCGCCGCCAGCGCGCGTTCGGCGGGAGAGGGCAGCTCTGCGCCTTGCGCGCTTTCCGGTGTCAGGAACTCGACCTGTGCCGTGGCCGATATGTGTGGGCGCGTTGCGATAGCAACGATGATGCCTGCCGTGAGACCAATGGCGAGGACGACAAGCATGCGCCGACGCATGCCTCGACGCGCTATGCCACCCTCACCCGTTCCATATGCATCCCGCGAAATCATGCGCCCTGCCTAGCGGGGCCGCAGCGACGGATAAAGTCTCCACTGGCGCTTGGCGTGCATCGCCTTATGCTGCGCCGCCGATGGACAATCTTACCCACTCGCTCGTCGGCGCGCTCATCGGTCAGACGGGCCTTAAGAAAAGGACAGGGCTTGCCATGCCCGCGCTCATCATCGGCGCTAACCTGCCCGATGTGGATGCGGCGTGTTTCTTCTGGCTGGAGGGGCAGGAGCATCTGGGCTTCCGCCGCGGCATCACCCACGGCCCGCCTGCGCTGGTGCTGCTGCCGCTGATCCTCGCGGGGCTTTTATGGGGCTGGGACCGATGGCAGGCCAAGCGCGGCAAGCGGCCAGAGGACAGGGTACCGGTGCATTTTGGCTGGCTCTACGGGTTGTCGCTGCTGGGTTGCCTGACGCACCCGGCGCTTGATTGGCTGAACGTCTATGGCATCCGCCTGCTGGAGCCCTTCAGCAGCCAGTGGTTTTATGGCGACACCCTGTTCATAATCGATATCTGGCTGTGGGGCCTGATGGGCTTTGCCGTGTGGTGGTCGCTGCGGCAGGAGAAGCGGGGCGCTGACTGGCAGCGCACCGGGCGGCAGGCGCTGGCGCTGGTGCTGGTCTATATCGGCGTTCAGGCGGGCGTGACGGGCGTGGCCGAGCGCAGCTATTCGCAGGAATCGATCGAGCCGGACATCGCAATCGCCAGCCCACCGCCGCTATGGTCGCTCAATCGCGATATGATCTATTGGAGCGCGGAGGAAGGCGGCGCGATGGGCATGCAGCGCATCGGAAACATGCCGCTCTCTGCTTGCGATCTCGATGCCGCGCGCCTTGCCGATAGCGAAGTCGACGCCTTCCTCTTCTGGAGCCGCACGCCGGTGCTGGACCGGACCGAGGAGGGCGCCTTCATCCTCGGCGACGCCCGTTTCTACGATCCGCTTTCTCGCGACAGGTTCAGCGTCGAGGTGCCGGCCGGGCTCTGTTCGGAACCGGCGAACCGGTAGCTACGTTGCGCAAGCATCTCCCCTCCTCTTCAGAGGAGGGGCTGGGGGTGGTGGCGAGCAGAGCGAGCGCATTTGGCACCACCCTGCTGCGACTAGGATCGCATTCGCTCACCAAGTCTCGCTATCCCTCCTCTGAAGAGGAGGGAAGAGGAGGGTAATGCCCAAACCACAAATCGTCTGGCTCCGCCGCGACCTCCGGATGAAGGACCAGCCCGCGCTGCACGCTGCGGCGCAGGAAGGGCCGGTTATCCCGGTCTACATCCTCGATGAAGAGCGGCCCGGCGATCGCAAGATCGGCGGCGCGCATCGCTGGTGGCTGCATCATTCGTTGGAAAGTCTCGGCAAGAGCTTTGGCAAGCGGCGCGCGCAGATCGTGCTGCGGCGCGGCGAAAGCGTGCAGATCCTGCAAAAGCTGGTTAAGGAAACAGGCGCGGCGGCCATCCATGCCAACCACCATTACGAGCCGTGGCACAAAGAGGCCGAGGAAGACCTGCACGATGCGCTGAAGGATACCGATTGCGAGCTGGTTCTGCATCACGGCAATTACCTGATGCCGCCGGGCACCGCCACCACAGGCAGCGGCGATCCGTACAAGATCTACACGCCGTTCAAGAAGGCAATGCGCGACTTGTTTCCGCCGCGAGAAGAACTGCCCGAGCCCGAAACCATATCGCAGCCTTCCAGCCTGCCCGATAGTGACGATCTCGACGAGTGGGAACTGTTGCCCACCAAGCCCGACTGGGCTGGCGGGATGCGCGATTTCTGGACGGTCGGGGAAGATGCCGCGCATGAGCGGCTGGACTGGTGGGCGGACGAGGTCGGCGATTATGACGAAGGCCGCAACCTGCCCAGCAAGGATATCACCTCGCAAATGTCGCCGCACCTGCATTGGGGCGAGATTTCGCCGGTCACGATCTGGCACCGGCTGAAAGACAAGCGCAGCGACGGCTGGAAGACCTATGAGGAAGAGCTGATCTGGCGCGATTACGCGCAAAACGTGATCTACCAGTTCCCGAAATATCCCGAAGAGAGCTACCGCGATTACGACGAGCGGACGCTGTGGCGAAATCCCAATCGCAGCGACAATATCCAGTCGGACCTGGAGTGCTGGCAAAAGGGCCAGACCGGCTACCCCATCGTCGATGCCGGGATGCGCCAGCTGTGGCAGACCGGCTGGATGCACAACCGCGTGCGGATGATCACCGCCAGCTTCCTCGTCAAACACCTGCTGATCGACTGGCGCCATGGTGAACGCTGGTTCTGGGATACGCTGGTGGATGGCGATTATGCCAGCAATGGCACCAACTGGCAGTGGGTCAGCGGCACCGGCGTGGACAGCAATATTTTCAGCCGCATCATGGCCCCGCTCAGCCAGAGCGAGAAGTTCGATGCGGCGGGTTATATCCGCGAATATGTGCCTGAGCTAGCCGAGCTTTCCGACGAACAGATCCACGATCCGGATGATGACTGTCGCCCCGAGGATTATCCGGCTAAGATGATCGGGCACAAAGAAGCGCGCGAACGGGCGCTGGAGCGATATCGCAAGAGTAAGGATTAGCGCAGGCCGTTCATCCGCTTGCCCCAGCCGCGCGGCCTCGCCATAGAGGCCGCCATGCATGGGCGAGCGCGAGCGGAGGAATTGCTGGATGGGGGGCGTCGTTTCGCGGCGAAGCCCGGCCTGCTGGCACGCCTCTTCGCTCCGGCTGCACAGCCTATTCTCGATCGGATTCACCACGGCCTGAGGCGCGGCGCGATCAACGGCATCCTTCCCGATGGAACACCGGTGAGGCTGGGCGGCCATGCGCCGGGTTTCGAGTGCGTGGTGCACCTGCACAGCTACAGGGCGCTCGCTCGCGTGGCGACGGGTGGCTCGATCGGCTGGTATCAGGCGTGGGAAGCGGGCGAATGGTCCAGCCCCGATCCGGTGCCGCTATTCGCTCTCTTCGTAGAGAACGCCCGCGCGCTGGGCGATACGGCACGCGCCAAGGGGCCGTGGCGCTGGGTCGCCCGCGCCATGCACTGGGCCAAGCGCAATACCAAGCGGCAGGCGGAAAAGAATATCCATGCGCATTACAATCTCGGCAACGATTTCTACGCGGCCTGGCTCGATCCGACGATGACCTATTCGAGCGGCTACCGGCTGGAGGCCGATGGCGCGCTTCAAGCCTCGCAGCACCGCAAGTGGCAGCGCCTTTCGGATCGGCTGGGAAGCCCCGAGACCTTGCTGGAAATCGGCTGCGGCTGGGGCTCGCTCGCCGCGCATTTCGCTTCGCAAGGCGCACAGGCGACCGCCATCAGCCTTTCCGATGAACAACTGGACTGGGCGCGCGCACACTATCCTGCCGTCGATTTTCGCAAATGCGATTATCGCGACATGCATGGGCAATTCGATGCCATAGTCAGTGTGGAGATGGTCGAAGCGCTCGGCCGCGAATACTGGCCCGATTTCATGGATTGCGTTGCGCGCAATCTGGAACCGGGCGGCAGGGCGGCGATCCAGTATATCGCCATGGCCGACGAATTGTTCGACGCCTACGCGGCCAGTGCCGATTTCATCCAGGCCTATGTCTTTCCCGGAGGCATGCTGATCCGCGCCAGCGAGTTTCGCGCTCTGGCAGAGCAGCGCGGGCTTCGCTGGGAGGATCAGGAGAATTTCGGCCTCGATTATGCCGAGACGCTGCGATTATGGCGCGAACAATTCGACAGCGCGGTGACGGAAAAGCGCCTGCCCGAAGGGTTCGACAAGCGCTTCATCGCGCTGTGGCGCTATTACCTGCAATATTGCGAAGGCGGCTTTCGCGGCGGTGGTATCACTGTTAGCCAAGTCACGCTGATCAAAGGAGAATGACGATGCGCAACTGGAAAACTCTTTGCACGGCCTCCTTTGTCACGGTCGCCCTGTCGGCCTGCGCCACGAGCGCGCCGGTGGAGGATGTCGCCGTATCCGAGCCTGCGGCACAGGTCGTTGCAGAGCCGGCGCCACAGCGCTCCGGCGAGATTGCGATGCCGACCGACCGCAATGTGCTCTTCTGGCCGCAAGAGGTGCGCGCCATGGTGTTTCGCGGGATGGACCGCATGCCGGACCTTGCCGCCTCGCGCGTGATCGAAGCTGGCGATACGGTTCGTCCGCTGCCTGCCGGCGAACTGCTCGATCTGGGAGACTACGATCTCGACGGCTTCATGCAGGCACAGTCGAGCGCCGCGATCGTCATCGTACATGATGGCGAAGTCGTGCTGGAACGCTACGGCCTCGGCTTCGGGCCGGAGCAGCGCTGGACCAGCTTCTCGGTCGCGAAGAGCCTCGTCTCCACACTGGTCGGAGCGGCGCTGGAGGACGGCTCGATCGAGAGCCTCGATGATCCGGTCACGCGCTACATCGCCGACCTGCAAGGCAGCGCCTATGACGATGTGACCGTCCGCCAGCTCCTCACCATGAGCAGCGGCGTGCGCTGGAGCGAGAATTACAGCGATCCGAATTCCGACGTGGCACGCTTCAACAATCACCAACCGACCGACGGGCTGGATGCCACCGTCAGCTATATGCGCGCGCTTCCGCGGGCGAATCCGGCAGGCGAGAACTGGCGCTACAGCACGGGCGAAACGAATCTTGTCGGCGTGCTGGTGAGCGAGGCCACGGGTCGCCCGCTGGCCGATTACCTCTCCGAGAAAATCTGGACGCCGTTCGGTATGCAGCAGGACGCGACCTGGCTGCTGAGCGCGACCGGCAGCGAAATCGGCGGTTGCTGCATACAGGCGAGCACGCGGGACATGGCCCGCTTTGGCCTCTTTACCCTGACGGGCGGCGTGATCGACGGTGAGCGCGTTGTGCCCGAAGGCTGGTTCAATGAGGCGACCGATGCGGCTTTCCAGCTGGATGGTGACCGCGCGGGCTATGGCTACCAGTGGTGGACCTACGGTGAGGACAGCTACGCGGCCGATGGCATCTTCGGCCAGGGGATTTTCATCGACCCCGCGCGCAATCTGGTGATTGCCAGCAATTCCAACTGGGCCAGCGCGGGCGGCAATGATGGCGAGCGCCGGGCGCGCTTCGGCTTCTACCGCGCCGTACAAGCCGCCGTGGACGCGCGATCCGGCGATTGACGCCGCACGCCAAGGTGAACGCTCCGGCAACGATATTTTTACAGCATAAGCGTAATGCGGGCGCGTGGTTGAACTGTCTCCAGACCCTATCGTCAGCGCCCATCCGGTGACGCCCGTCCTGCTCGTCATCGGCACGCGTCCGGAGGCGATCAAGATGCTGCCCGTGGTGCGCGCGCTGCGCGGTGTGCCGGAGGTGGACCTGAAGGTCGTATCGACCGGCCAGCACCGCGAAATGCTGGAGCAGGTCTTCGCCGCTTTCGAGGAAAGCGTGGACATCGATCTCGACCTGATGACGTCGGGCCAGACGCTTTCGGACATCACCGCCCGCGTAATGCGCGAAATGGAAGCGCTGATCACTGAGTACCAGCCTGGCCTCGTGCTGGTGCATGGCGACACGACCAGCGCCATGGCGGCGGGGCTGGCGGCGTTCTACGCCAAGGTGCCGGTCGGCCATGTGGAAGCCGGGCTTCGCAGCCATGACATCATGCGCCCTTGGCCGGAGGAATATAACCGCATCAGCATCGATGCCGTCGCCGAACTGCTATGGGCACCGACCGAAGGCGCAGCGCAGAATCTGCGCAATGAGCGCGATGCGGAGCGCCACATTGAAGTCACCGGCAATACCGGCATCGATGCGCTGCTGCATGTCGCGCGCGGCCTTTCGGGCGAGGAGCTGGCTTCGCTGCCCGTCACACTCGATCCTGCGAAGAAGCTAGTGCTGGTCACCGGCCACCGCCGCGAGAGTTTCGGCGACGGGTTTGCCCGCATTTGCGATGCGCTGGGCGCCATCGCAGCGCGCGGCGATGCGCAGATCGTATACCCCGTCCACCTCAATCCGCAGGTGAAGGATGTCGTTGAAGCGCGCCTTGGCGATGCTGCCGATATCCATCTTATCCCGCCCGTCGATTACGTGCAGATGGTCGCGCTGATGAAAGCCTCGCACCTCGTGCTCACCGATAGCGGCGGCATTCAGGAAGAAGCGCCTGCGCTGGGCAAGCCGGTGCTGGTTATGCGCGATGTGACCGAGCGACCCGAAGCGGTGGAGACCGGTGTCGCCAGCCTCGTCGGCACCAATGTCGATACGATCGTCGACGCTGTCGGCAAATTGCTGGGCGATGCCGACTATTACGCCAGCCGCGCCCGCGCGGTGTTTCCTTATGGCGACGGCACGGCGGCCGAGAAGATCGCCGCAAGCGTCGCCGCATTCGTGAAAGCGAGCGCGCGATGAAAGTTTGCACTGTCGGCCTCGGCTATATCGGCCTGCCCACCGCCGCCATGCTGGCGAGCCGGGGGCACGAGGTCATCGGCCTCGATGTGAACCAAGCCGTTGTCGATGCCGTCAATAAGGGCCAGGCCCATTTCCAGGAGCCGGACTTGCAAATGCTGCTGTCCGCCAGCGTCGATACGGGCCGTCTGCGCGCCACCACCACGCCCGAACCTGCCGAATTCTTTCTGATCGCCGTGCCCACGCCGATGGTGGATGAAGGGCCGGACATGTCCTTCGTCGAGGCCGCCGCGCGCACCATCGCGCCTGTGCTGGAGAAGGGCAATGTCGTCATTCTGGAGAGCACTTCGCCGGTCGGCAGCACGGAGCGGCTCGCGCAAATTTTCGCTGAGGAACGACCCGATCTCACCTTCCCTCGCTATCGCGACGAGGACCGGCCAGCCGATGTGGCACTCTGCCATTGCCCGGAGCGCATTCTGCCCGGGCAGATGCTTCGAGAACTGGTCAGCAATGATCGCATTATCGGCGGGCTGACGCTCGACTGCGCCAACAAGGCAGCCGCGCTCTACCAGACCTTCGTGATGGGCACTTGCTACGTCACCGACAGCCGCGTGGCCGAACTCTGCAAGCTTTCCGAAAACGCCTATCGCGACGTCAACATCGCCTTCGCCAACGAGCTTTCCATCATTTGCGACAAGCTCGGCACCGATATCTGGCAGGTGCGCGAATTGGCGAACCAGCATCCGCGCGTGAATATCCTGATGCCGGGCGCAGGCGTGGGCGGGCACTGTATCGCGGTGGATCCGTGGTTCATCGTCTCCAGCGCGCCGGAGGAGGCTCGGCTCATCCGCACCGCGCGGGTGGTGAATGATGACAAGCCGCACCGTGTCGTTGCGCGAATCCGCGCTCTGGCGGACCGGTTCAAGGTGCCGACCATCGGCTGCTACGGCATTACCTACAAACCCGATGTGGACGATGTGCGTGAAAGCCCCGCGCTTGAAATCGTTGAAGAGGTCGCGCGGATCGAGGGCGCGCAGGTGCTGGTTGTGGAGCCGAACCTGTCCGAACTGCCGACGTCGCTGGCGACGCATGACAATGTTCGCCTCGTGTCGTCAGACGAAGCGCGCGAGGCCGCCGATATCGTCACCTTCCTCGTCGGCCACCGCCAGTTCAGGCGGCTGGAAGGCGACAGCTACCTGTCCAAGGCGGTGGTGGATACGACAGGCATGTTTTCCACCCGCAAGGCGAAGGCGGTCGAGCGGAATTAGTGCGAAAGGAAGATTGACGCCTGACATTTCTCGACAGGCGTCTTCGCCACTGTCCTTCGCTTCTTGCGCGTAGATGCGTCTGCCGCCATTCTCCCGCGCGAAACAGTCCGGGGGACATCCATGAAGCGCACCGCCACTTTCGCCGCCATCCTGCTCGCCACCACTGCCGCACCAGCAATGGCAGAGGAGGGCTTCTACCAATATCCCGCAGCGCGCGGCGATGTGCTGGTTTTCGCCAGCGAAGGCGATTTGTGGCGCGCGGGGCGCAATGGCGGCACGGCGGTGCGGCTTACCAATCACGAGGCGGAGGAAAGCGATCCGGTCATCTCGCCCGATGGCCGCTGGGTGGCTTTCAACGCATCCTATGACAGCCCCAACGATATCTATGTCATGCCGGTGGCAGGCGGTGCGCCGCGGCGGCTGACATTCGAAGGCGTCGGCGTCGAAGCCAAGGGCTGGACGCCCGATGGCCGCGTGATCTTCTCCTCCTCGGCAGCCGGGGGAGGGCAGGCGGAAGTGCTCTACACGGTCGCGCCCGAAGGCGGCGCTGCCGAAGCCATCCCGCTCTGGCGCGCCAACAGCGCGACCTACGGTTCGGACGGCAGAACGCTGTTCTTCAGCCGCCGCGGTCTTCGCGAACGGGCGAACGACAACTCGATCCTCTATCGCGGCGGCGGCATGACGCAGCTCTGGCGCTGGAGCGGACGCGAGGGCGAGGAAGCCACGCAGCTGCTCGCCGATTTCGGTGCGCCGATCCGCAATCCCATGGCGCATGGCGGGCGCATCTTCTTCATCTCCGATCACGACGGGGCCGATGCGGTCTGGTCCGTTGGCGAGGATGGCAGCGGTGTGCGACGCCATTCCGACGGTTTCGCTTTTCCCGTATTGCAGGCCAGCATGGATGGGGGCGACCTTTTCCTGCAAAATGGTGCGGACCTTCATGTGTTCTCGACCGCCGACAACACGCTGACGACGCTCGATCTCGAGATCGTTTCCGACCGTGAACAGACCCGCTTGCGCACGCTCGGCAACCAGTTGTCGCTCACCCAATCGGCGCGCATCTCGCCCGATGGTGAAGGGGTGGCAGTTACTGCGCGCGGCCGCGTGGCGATTGGCGCCACCGGACAGGCGCGGCGGGTGGAATTCGCGACGCCGCTGGATGCCCGCGTGCGCGAAGCTGTGGAAGGGCCGGAAGGCGAGCGGATCTTCATGATCCTCGACCAAGGCGACAGCCGCGATATCTTCGCCATGGCTGCCGATGGCTCTGGCGAGCCGCAGGCGATCACGCGCGGATACGATGCGCATATCTGGTCTTTCGCGGTTGCGCCCGATGGCAATTCGCTGGTGGTCTGGGACAAGGATGCGCGGCTCACCCGCGTCGATGTGGCGACGGGCCGCGTCACCTTGCTGCGGCAGAACGACACGGGCAGCGACAACCCGTTTTCCGGCGTCACCTTCTCGCCCGATGGCGCGTATATCGCCTATGCCGAGGGCAGCCGCGCCAATGGCGGCAACACGTCGGACCTGATCGTGCAGAACCTCGCCACCGGCCAGCGCGTGCAGGCGACGTCGGACACCTATAACGACTACGCGCCCGCATTCGCGCATGACGGGGCGTGGCTTTATTTCATATCGGATCGCAATTTCGCGCCCAGCCCGGGCAGCCCCTGGGGCGACCGCAATATGGGCGTCGACTTCCCCGATCGCGGCGAAATTTACGCCCTGCAACTCGATCCCGAGGCCGAGTTCCGCTTCACCGAAGAGAACGAGCTGACGCGCGGCGATGACGAGGACGAGGAGGGCGAGGGCGCTTCTGCCGAAGGCGGCGAGGACGACGGCGAAGAGGAAACGCCTGCGGCCAATATCGTGCTCGCCGGTTTGGCGGACAGGCTATACCAGGTGCCTGCGGAAGCGGGCGTCGGCCGAATGCTGCTGGCGACCGAAAACTTCCTCTACACCTTCCGTGACGACAATGCGGTCTCCATCAAGATCGACGATACCGATGCCGAGGAAAAGACCTTCGCCGCCGATACTGCCAGCCTGCAACTGAGCGCCGATGGCGAAACGCTGCTGCTGACCAAGGTGGCGAATGGCACGCCCAGCTTCGCGCTGGTGCCCGTTGCCGACGATGCGCCCGACAGCATGGACCCGCACCGTGTGCGGCTGGCAGACTGGCGCATCACGATCGATCCGGTCGCCGAATGGCAGCAAATGTTCGCCGATGCGTGGCGTCTGCACCGCGATTTCGCTTACGATCCGGCCTTGCGCGGCGTCGACTGGGATGCGGTGCGCGCGCAGCATGAGCCGCTGTTGGACCGCATAGGCCACCGCGCTGAGCTGAACACCATCCTCGGCCAGATGGCGTCGCAGCTGGGCATCCTGCACAGCCAGGTGCGCGCGGGAGACCTGCCGTCCGATAGCGAGAACAGCGAGATGGCATTCCTGGGTGCGAGCTACACGCCGGTCGCCGGTGGCTTGCGGATCGACAGCATTGTCGAGGCCGATGCCGATCTCGTTTCACAGCGACCGCCGCTGCGCCGCCCCGGCGTCGACATCCGCGAAGGCGATATCATCCGCCGCGTGGACGGGCGCCCTGTGGCAACGCTCGCCGATCTGCGCATGGCGCTGGCGTCCAAGGCGGGGCAGCAGGTCCGCCTCGATGTGACGCGCGGCGGCACCGCGCAGAGCGCGCTCGTCGAGCCGATGACGCTGTTCGGCAATCGCACGGCGGCCTATTGGGATTTCGTCGAGCGTAACCAGGCTGCGACCGACGCGATGGGCGGGGGCGATATCGGCTATATCCACCTGCGCTCCATGGGAGCCGGCGATATCGCCACGTTTGCCCGCGAATATTTCCACCAGATGGATCGCGACGGGATGATCATCGATGTGCGCGGCAATAATGGCGGCAATATCGATTCCATCATCATCAACCAGTTCCTGCGCCGCCCTTGGGCTTTCTGGACCGATCCGGAAGGCGAGGGCGTGGTGACCACCAATATGCAAAACGCCTATCGCGGGCATGTCGTCGTGCTCATCGACGAGCGGACCTATTCCGATGGCGAGACTTTCGCAGGCGGCATGAAGGCGCTGGGCCTTGCCCCGCTGGTCGGCACGCGTACGGCTGGCGCGGGCATCTGGCTGTCAGACCGAAACCGGCTGGTCGATAACGGCGCGGTGCGCATCGCCGAATATGCGCAATACGGCATCGATGGGAGCTGGATCGTGGAAGGCTTCGGCGTGGTGCCCGATTACGAGGTAGAGAACATGCCGCACGCCCGCTTCAATGGCGAGGATGCGCAATTGCAGGCAGCCGTAGCGCTGTTGCAGCAGCGCATCGCGGCGGAACCCGTCGAGCCGCTCCGCCCGCAGCCCCTGCCGCCCTTGGGGACGCCGGGGCGCGACGTGCCGGTGCTCGTAAACTAAGGGGAAGCAACGAAAAAGGGCGCCGAAGCGCCCTCAATCTTCAGTCTGCGAGCGCGTTTACCCGCGCAGAGCGCCATCGCCGCGATAGCGGGCGAGGATATTGTCATGCACGATGGGGCTGAGAAGGTTGGTAAAGGCGCAGCCGGCCTGCCCATTTTCCCACCATACGACTTCCGCCTGCAGGCTTTCCAGCCCGGGCAAGGTGAGCCAGCAGACCGATCCCACATGCATCCGGTTTACGGCGGTGGCGGAAAAGCCCGATAGCGACAGGTCGTTCACGACCGTCTGGAATGCGCGCATGCCAGAGCCGCGAAGCTGGGCGGGGATCATGATCTTGGTGCGCGGGGCGCTGCGATCTTCCTGAGAAGCGATATCGTAGCGACCCAAGGTATTCTGAATGCTCATCGCATTGACTTCCCGTTCCTGCGGTTCCCCAACCGTGGCCCTCTCGGGCCGTGCAAGGCGCACAATGTCGCAGCAGAGTTAAGCGGGAATTGCGAAACAGGGTTAACGCGGCGTTTCCACTCGTATGCGGTGCAGATTGGCGAAATCCTGCTCCAGCATGGCGGCGATATGCTCGCCAACCACTTCGGGCGGCTTTACCGTTTGCGGGTCTTCGCCGGGATAAGCCCGTTCGCGCATGGTGGTGCGAGTCGCACCGGGGTCGACGATGGCGACGCGCGTTTCGCTAATGCGCTCCACTTCCATGCCATGCGCTTCCAGCAAAGCTTCGAATGCGGCCTTGCTGGCGGCATAGGCGCCCCAGAAGGGCCGGATCTTCTGCGCCAGCGAACTGGTGAGGCCGATGATACGCCCGGCCTCGGCGCGCTTCAGCAGCGGGTCGAACGCGGCGAGGAGCGCCTGCGTCGACAGCACATTCAAAGTCAGCGCCTGGTTGAACTGCTTGCCGTCGATCTGCGTGACGGGCGTGAGCGTTGGCATGGTGGCCGCGTTCAGCACCAGCACGTCCAGCCTGTCCCACCGCTCGGCGATTGCCTGCGCCAGCCGTCCGATGCTCTCGCCTTCGGTCAGGTCGAGCGGGGCGATCGTGGATGTGCCGCCCGCATTGTGGATGGCATCCTCGACATTTTCCAGGTCCTTCACCTTGCGGGCGACCAGCACGACATGCGCGCCCCTGTCGGCAAGCGCCTTTGCAGTGGCAGCACCGATGCCGCGGCTGGCTCCGGTGACGAGGGCGACTTTGCCCTCCAGCGATTTGTCGGACATCAGGAAACCTTCGCTTCGCGCTTGGTCACAGGCAGGCTGAGCTGCGAATCTTCCATCTTGCGCGCGGTGAGATCGGTGAGGGTGGTGGGATATTCGCCGGTGAAGCACGCATCGCAATATTGCGGGCAAGCGCTGTCGCGGCCGTTCAGCCCCACGGCGCGGTAGAGCCCGTCGATGGAAACGAATGCGAGACTGTCTGCCTTGATGAATTCGCGCATGGCGGCAAGATCCATCCGGCCCGCCAGGAGCTTTGATCGCTCCGGCGTATCGACACCGTAATAGCAGCCATGGCCCGTGGGCGGACTGGCGACGCGAAAATGCACTTCGGCAGCGCCCGCATCGCGCATGATTTGCACGATCTTCATGCTGGTAGTGCCGCGCACGATGGAATCGTCGATCAGCACGATGCGCTTGCCCGCCACGATAGCGCGATTGGCATTGTGCTTGCGCTTCACGCCCGCATGGCGGCTGGCATCGGACGGCTGGATAAATGTGCGGCCCACATAGTGAGAGCGGATGATGCCCAGCTCGAACGGGATGCCGCTTTCCTGCGCATAGCCGATGGCAGCGGGCACGCCGCTATCGGGCACTGGCACGACGAGGTCCGCCTCGCACGGTGCTTCGCGCGCCAGTTCCGCGCCGATGTTCTTGCGGCTGTCATACACGCTGCGCTTGTTGAAGATGCTGTCGGGCCGGCTGAAATAGACATGCTCGAAGATGCAGGGTCGCGCCTGCGTTTCGCCGAAAGGGCGGTGGCTGCGAATGGTGCCGTCGAAGTCGACCTCGATCAGTTCGCCCGGCTCGACCTGGCGGATGAACTCAGCGCCCACCACATCCAGCGCCACCGTTTCACTGGCGAAGACGGTCGCATCGCCAAGCTTGCCCATCACCAGCGGACGGATGCCCAGCGGATCGCGGCAAGCGGCCATGCCACGCGGCGTCATCACGATCAGCGCATAGGCGCCTTCCACCATGCGCAGCGCATCGACCAGCTTGTCCAGCATGGTGGGATAGCGGCTGGTGGCGACGAGGTGGATGATGACTTCGGTGTCGCTGGTGGACTGGAAGATCGAGCCTTTCTCGACCAGTTCCTGCCGCAGCGTGCCGGCGTTGGAAATGTTTCCGTTATGCGCGACCGCAAAGCCGCCCGTGGCGAGATCGGCATAAAGCGGCTGCACATTGCGCAAGCCAGCACCGCCGGTGGTGGAATAGCGCACATGGCCCGCCGACATTTCGCCCGGCAATTCGGCCAGCGATTCCGCAGTCGAGAAGTTTTCCGCCACATGGCCCAGCGCGCGGCGGGTGACGAATTCCGCCCCGTCGAAAGCCGAAATGCCCACCGCTTCCTGCCCGCGATGTTGCAGGGCATGGAGGCCGAGGGCCGTCGCGGCAGATGCATCGGGCGCACCGATGATGCCGAACACGCCGCATTCCTCATGCAGCTTGTCACCGTCCGCGTCGAAGAAGGGATGGGTGAAATTCATCGGGTGCTCGTGGCTGTTGGTGGCGCACGGCTCCAATGGCGATGTTACGGCCCGATTACAAGACTTGATACCGGGCCTGCGACAGGGATTGAAAGCGCGCGCTGTGGATCAGTTCGTGCGCGGGTCGAAATTGTTGTCAGTCACGCCTGCAGGCAGGTTGTGGTTGCCGCGAGGTGCCGGACGCGCGGGCTCGGCTTCCTCGGCCTGTACGTCGTCGTCTGCGTGCAGGGTGGAAGGATCGAATTCCTCGATTTCCGGACCGAAGCCGCCATCTGTCGTGTCGGCAGGGGCAGGGCGCACGGGGCGCTCTTCTTCCGTGCGTACGGCGGCGAGATTGTCATCGTCGCTGCGCGCATCGTTATCGGCGCGGGAGGCCAGTTCCTGCGTTTCGGCGGAGCGACCGCCGCTCTGCTCGAGCTGGCTGAGCGGTCCGCCATCGTCGGCAATGAAGACGACGATGAAGATGATGAAACCTGCCATCAGAAGCGAAAGTCTTTTGGTCATCGCCTTCCCTCCGTCACAGCGCTTCGTAGACGTTGCAATTGGCGGCATCCACGCCAGTCTGTGCGAAAATGCCAGTCAGGTCGCGCGAACCGCGGACGGTAAAGGCGGCCTCGCTGCGGATGACGCCGGGCATGATGTAATCGGAGATCAGCGGCACGTCGGTCAGCGACTGGTAATCGAGGATAACCTCGACATACATGACCGCGCCATTGGGCGGGGCGACCAGTTCTTCACCGGCAATGCCCATGCCTGCAAACCCGGTGCCGGTTTCGCCGGTGCCTGCCGGGCCATAGGCCGAATCGACCTGTTTCATGCCCATGCAACGCTGCCAGTGAATCCACTGGCCGCCATCGGCATTGCGTTCCAGGCTGCTGATGATGATCCGCCCGTTCTGGTAGATGTCCAGATCGCCGGCATGGATCTCGGCGCCTTCCAGCAGGTCGTTGAGATCCCCCTCGAACACGCGCTGCGCAGCGAGTGTTTCGCGGTCGCCAAGCCGCGAGGCATTATCGGCGACGAGCATCGCCAGCTGGCTGACGCGCATATGGGTGTTGGCTGAATGGGCCAGTTCCATGCCGCCGAGGCCCAGCAATAGCAGCAGCGGCGCGGCAAAGGCGAATTCGATCAGCGCCACGGCATCCTGCGCGCCGGGCAATTCCGCCATGCGGGCGCGGTAACGGCGGATCGCTTTGGTGGTGAAGGCAATCATGTGCAGAACCCCTGTGTCGGTTCACGGCGCGCCTGTGAATCGTATGGCTGGTTGCGCAGGACGGTGGCAGACCGCACCGACACTTCGGCGGGAATGCTGGTTATCAGCCTGTGGATGGGCAGCAACCGCGTATAGCTGACGTCGGCCTGGTACAGCACGGCATCGCTGGCGCCGCCACGGCCCGAGCGGCCCATATCGGCATCCCAGAAACCGTTGCCGTTCATATCCTCGAACGGCTCGCCATTGTTGCATTCGCCATCGCCGTCTGAATCCGTGTAGATTTCGGGCTGGGCGACATCCGAATAGTTTTCGTAATTCGATCGTGTGAAGGTGATGGTGGCGGACGGCATGATGTTGTGCACCTGGCTGGTCACATTCGCATCCATCTGGGCCGCGGTCGGGCCACCCGGCTCCAGGGCCGAATCCCGACTGGCCGTCTGCATCGCCCCATGCAGCAGCGAGCGCGTGTAGACCTGCAGGCCGAAATCCATCAGGCCTACCAGCATCACGATCAATACCGGCGCGAGGATGGCGAATTCCACCGCCGCCACGCCGTCGTCCTTCCGCCGGAGGCGGCGGATCGAAAGAAGCGCGCGGCGCATCATTCGACCAGCCTCAGTTCGGCGATGGAGCTGGCGATCCGGCGGAAGGCGTCGGACAGCTCATCGGCGTCATCTGCCTCGAAGGCGCGCCCTGTGCCTGTAGAACAGCCACGCGTGAAATCGTTCAACTCCAGCTCGAACGACACCGTCCAGATGGTCACGTTCTTGTTGCGAATGGAACGGCAGATCGCTTCCAGACGCTGATTGTGGATCGCCGCCGTCTGGTTTTCCGTCCATCGTCCGTTCGGTGCAAAGCCCGCAAGGCGACCGTCCATATCGGCATTGCCGTAGGCCGTCGTGTTGGTCGGATTTGCACCCATTTCGCCGTCGGTCATGAAGATGATGTGACGCGCGATCGGATCGCCATTGGGCGCGACGCGGTTGTCTGCTCCGAAGATGCCATCGGGCGAGATCAGGCGACCGGCCCAGATCATGCCGATATCGTGCATCGTGCCGCCACCGGGGTCGAGGTCGTTGATGTAATCCTCGAAGTCCGCATTGCGCGATGCGCCATCCAGCGGGAACGCAGTCAGCCGCAGCGCCGGATCGGGACAGTTGTACCTGCGCCAGCTGGGATGGTTGTAATCCTGCCGGTTGGCATTCGTGCGCTCTTCGTCCGGCCCGGCCCTGTTGAAGGTGATATCCGGCCACATCGGCCGCCATTGCGTCTCCGGATCCGCGGGATTGGGGATCATGTCGATATCCAGATCGTAGGCAGCTGCCGGGATCGGATCGAAGGTGGTCTGTGCGACAGTCTGGCGCTCTTCGATGCAGCCGTTCCAGCGTGAACTGTCCATAGCGCCCTGCGTGCCCGTGGGCGTGCTGACGGTCTGGAAGCGCTTGTAGAGCGTGGTGTCGAAATCGATCGCGGCGTAGCGATAGCCGTCGAACACGTCGCGGAAGGTCTCCACGCGCACGTCGTCGGCGTCGGCGACGCGATAGCGAGTAATATCGGCCTCGCACGCGGCCTTCTGGTCATTCGGCCAGCCGGACCAGTAATTCTCGCGCCAATCCGTGTCGTCGATTTCGTAAGTCCACTCACCCACGGTGTAGGTGCCTTCGTAATCGTCGCACCGGTCCTCGTGGTTATCGCTATTCTTGTTCCAGTGGTAATGCGCAGAATTGGTGCTGCCGAGCTGCGCCGAGTTACGCGGGAGCAAGAAAGTACCGCTTTCCTCGTCCAGCCGGTCGCCCACCTCGATCGCATCGTTATTGCTTACCTGCCGAAACAACGCCTCGCGCGACTGGTAGGTGAAGCTGTCGGTGAGGTAGTCGGGATTTTCGTCCAGCAGCATCTGGCCGACATTCACCGCACCCGAATAGGGTACCACGCCGATGCGGATGCGGGCATCCACCGGGGCTGCGGCCATCACTTCGTCATAGAAATCGAAAACGGCTGCGCGCAGGTCGCGCACGCGCTGCCCACGCATGGAGCCGGACATATCCAGCACCATTACGACATCGATGTTCGGCAGGTTCAGCTCGGCGCTGCATTCCACGACGACATCCACCTCGTCATGGCCGAAGACGGCCATCAGCGTGGTGGGCACCTTCACCGTGGCATCGCCATGCATGGTGCTGTCGCCCTGCGCGCTCAACGCGAAGGTATCGCTGTTCGTGCCGTACATGCCGGAGCGGAAATTGTTGGCGAAGAAGGCGTCGGCCGTATCGCGGATGTCTTGCGGGATCTCGCCATTGGCGATGGTCGCACCGCCCAGCTCCTGCCGCGCGGCCAGCGCAGCGGAGTCGCAGGCCTGCTGCAGGCGCGATTGGGCGAGATATATGCGGCTCGCGTCCAGTCCACCGCCGACGACGGCCACCAGCGGTATCAGAACCGCGGCCGTAAACATCAGCGTATTGCCGCGCGTATCATCGCGCAGACGTTTGAAAAAACCGGTCCCCAGTGTCGGCATTGCACGCTCCACTTTGCTAATCGGCCGGACAGGTTTGCCTCGACCAGCTATCCTTTTCGCGCCCACAATAAATCCCCATTGTTATGCGGCGCAGAAGTTAAGGATTACTTAGAGCGTGAAGGATCGACTTTATTAACCATCATATCGCGCGCTGTTTGCCGAAGGGCGTCTAGCTACCGTATGTGTTCACAGCCGCATCGGGCAGGTTCTACAGGCTTTCGGAGGGCAGCTGATAGTCGTCGCATATCAGATCCCAGATGCGCTGTACGGCTGGGCGCGCATTGTGACGGGATGTGAAAATAACGATGTCGAGATCTTCGACACAGGCATCGGAGGGCACGGTCAGCGGCGCGATGCCCGGCATGTGATGGGCAATCGTCTCCGGCAACCAGGCAATCCCCAGACCCTCTCGCGCGGCTGCTCCAAGGCTTTCCGCCAGCGTCGCCCGGTACACGGTACGCAATCGCCGTTCGAAGGGAGCGTTGTCGATCGTATCGCGCATCACGCGCGACATGATGGATGTCGGCCCGTAGTCTAGCAGCGGGATCGGTCGTTCGTCCCGTTCCGCAAGGATGCCCGAAAACTTCATGGGATCGCCGAATGGGCGCATCCGGTCGCGCGAGATCATCCGGCGTGGGTAATCGTCCACATCCACATCGAAGGGGATCGACGGATGGTTGTAGCAGATGAAAAAGTCGCATGTCCCGTTGCGCAGAGCGTATAGATATTCTTCGATGGTGCGCGTTTCGGGTACGATGGCCGCTTCGAAAGGCGGCAGTTTGCGGTGCAGGTCGGCAACGAGGCGCGGCAAGAAATAGAGCGCCAGCGTATGCAGGCAGGCAATCGTGATTCCCTGTCTCGATATGCGCGCAAAGTTTGCCGCCGCCAACTGTGCCTCGTTCGCGCGTTCTATGATGGCACTGGCAGACGTCATGAATTCGGCGCCGGCAGTAGTCAGCTTGATCGGGTGTTCACTGCGGTCGACCAGCTCTGCGCCGGCCCATTGCTCAAGCGCCTTGATCCGACGGCTCAGCGCCGATTGTGTGACATAGCGCGCCTCTGCCGCTTTTGCGAAATGGCCATGTGCCACCAATGCGGCCAGATCTTTAAGCCATTTCAGTTCCATCGTGTGTGAAACCAGACTTGCCCGGGTGCAGCAGTTGCGCCTGACAACGGGCTTCTTGCACTGCGCCATACCGAAAACGGTAACGCGCAGAAGCGGGGTCGCGTCAACGAAAGCATATTACCGTACGACCCCTAAAATTGGCAGGAAAAAACAAAAGAATCCGTCTGTGCATGGTCTGCGTATAGCAGGATATGTTTGAAATCAATGTCATGCGTTTTTAACATCGGATGGCGTATTTTCCGAATTAGCAGCGACGCTATTAATTGACCAATCTGTCGTCTTCCAGAAGCAGAAGCATCCGGATCAGGGGCTGGCATCGGGACTGTCAGATTAGGGAGTGAAACATGAAACTATCGTATTCCGCCACCGCCAGTATGGCGGCGCTTGGCGTCGCGCTATGCATGTCGGGTCAGGCAGCGGCGCAGGATGTGCAGGTGGCCGGTCAGAACGAAGGCGCGCAGGCACAGGAGGCGGGTGAAGACATCGTCGTTACCGGCAGCCGTATCCGCCGCAGTATCGAAGACAGCGCCGTACCCATCCAGGTGCTGGGCGCGCAAGAGATCGAGGAATCGGGCACCACCGATCTGGCGGAAGCGCTGCTGCAGCTGCCCGGCGTATCTGAATCGATCTCGCCGCAAAGTTCGAACAATCTGATCCAGGCCAGCGGGCTTTCGACCATCAGCCTGCGCCGGCTGGGCGATGACCGCACGCTCGTCCTCATCAATGGCAAGCGCGCCGTCTCGAACTCGGGCAATTCGGACCGTGTGAGCCTGTCCACATTACCGGCGGGTTTCGTGGAACGGACCGAAGTGCTGACGGGCGGCATGTCTGCCGTGTACGGGTCCGATGCCATCGCCGGCGTCGCGAACTTCATCCTCGAAGACGATTTGACCGGCATTTCTCTGGACGGGCGCTATTCCTTCCCCGAAGCGAGTGGCGGCGAAGAGTTTCGCGTCAATGCGCTGGCGGGCACCGAATTTCTCGGCGGACGTGGCTATGCGCTCGTCGGTATCGAATACCGCACGGAGAACGAGGTGTTCGCCGATCGGACCAGGCCGCTGACGATAGCCGCCCTAGAGTTCGACGACCCGATCCCCTCCACCAGCAGCGACGGCTGGACCGACGAGATCAATTTTCCGGGTTGCTACGGCGTCGATACGGAACGGCACTGCCTGCTGCCCAGCTTTAGCGGTTCGACCCCCGGCGGCGTCTTCGAAGGCGACGCATGGTTTGTCGACGGGCGCTGGTTCAACGATCTTTCGCTGCGTCCCGATAACCGTCCGCCAGGATCGGATTTCTATACCGATTTCGACGGATGGAACTTCCGCCCCGGTCGCACGAACTTGCCCGAGAGAGAAATTTTCAACGCCGCCCTTACTACCTCGTTCGAGCTTTCGGACGCGGCGACGTTCAGCTTTCTCGGTTCCTACTCCGATGTCGATACGATCTATTACACCGGCTATGAAACGCTCAACAGCGGTGACCGGCTCGGCGATGGATCGACCATCGGCAACATTTCTGCGTCCAACCCATTCATCCCGCCTGAGGTGGAAGAGACACGCAGCGGCTCCGTCAGCTTCAACCGCCGCCTGATCGAACTGGGTGAGCAGGCGCGCATCAACGACCGCCGCACCATGCGCTTCATCGCCGATGTCAGTGGGGATCTGAGCGACACGCTGTCCTACGAAGTTTTTGGGACATACGGGCATTTCGAGCAGCAGCAGAGCAATCCCAATGAGTACAACTTCCGCAATGCACGCTTCGCGCTCGACGTGGAGGCCGATGGCAGTGGCGGGTTCCAATGCGCAGATGCCGATGCCCGCGCCGACGGCTGCGTTCCGCTCAACCCTTTCGGCGAGGGGACAATCAGCCAGGCCGCTGCTGATTATATCCGCTATAACGGCTATGGAGAGCAGGTCCGCGAGCAATATACCGCCGGCGGCTTTATCTCGGGCGACTTATTCGAACTGCCCGCCGGTCCGCTGCGCTTCGCCACGGGCGTCGAATGGCGGCGCGAGTTCCAGGAAACCGATGGCGACCCCGACGGCGATCTGTTCGCCGGCGCCAATGGCGTGCGCGATCTGAATGACGGCGCCACCCGCGATACGCCGAACTTCGCGCCCGACGTGGATTTTGACATCACCTCGCTTGCAACCTTTCCAAGTGTGACTGCGAGCTACGAAGTGGTGGAGGCTTATGGCGAGTTGGACATTCCCGTCTTCGATGGTTTCAACATCCAACTGGCTGGCCGCGTGGGCGACTATACTACGGTCGGTACCATCTTCAGCTACAACGCCGGCGCGGTCTGGAAGATCAGCGACGATATCGGGCTTCGTGCGCAATATTCGCGGTCCCAGCGCGCGCCGAACCTGACGGAGATTTTCTCCCCTCCGCGTCCCGATGGGGATGGTCTATCCGATCCGTGCGAAGGCCTGCTTCCGGATGGAACAGGGATTACCGGTATCGTCGGTGACGGGGCAGAGAATGCCGATCTGGGTCTGGTCGCGCGCAACTGCCTGACCGAGCCGGGCATCCAGGCTTTCTTTGCCGACCCCGATAATGCCGGCGATCCTTTCACCGACGATCAGACCGGTACGCAAGGGCCCAATGCCGGCAACCCAAACGTGCAGGAGGAGACGGCAAGCACGATTACCGCCGGTTTCGCCTTCACGCCGACCTTCATCCCGGGCCTGACCGTGGTGGCGGACTATTACCGGATCGAGATCGAGGATGCGATCACCTCCATCTCCACCCAGAATACCGTGTCGCTGTGCTATTCGGCGGAAGACTTTCCCAATAACCGCTTCTGCGATGTTATCACCCGCGACGGGGTGGGGCGCGTGACGGAGGTCATCAACTTCCAGGAGAACCTGGATACGGAGCTTGTGTCCGGCATCGATGCCCAGGTGCTTTACCGTATCGATCCCGAGTTCATCCCCGGCAGGTTCGACCTCGATTTCCGCTACACGCACTACTTCAAACAGGAAGTCTCTTTCGAAGGCATTGGCGGTACGATCATCACCTCGTCTCCGCTGGGTGAGATCGGTGAAAGCGAGGACGAGTTCCGGCTTGCGCTGGGATACACGAATGGCGGCTTCCGCCTGTCATACACGGTTACCTATCTGGGCGGCGGCGTGGACGATATCGCGCAGAACAGCGATCCGCTGGATGAGCGCTATTTCCGGGTCGGCGACCAGGATTTCCACCGCATCTACATGCGCTACGAATTCGGGGAGGACGACCGGTTCCAGATCTATGGCGGCGTTAATAACATCTTCGACGATTTCGGAGCGTTCGTGCCTACCGGGCTGGACAACGGTTCCAGCTACAATCTCTCCAACAGCCTGGCAGATGTACTGGGCCGCGAGTTCTATATCGGCGCACGCGCGCGTTTCTGACGCTTACCGCAACCTATAATAAAGCGCCCCGTCGGTTTATGACCGGCGGGGCGTTCTTTTTAATGTAAGTGAAAATTGGTCGGGGAGAGAGGATTCGAACCTCCGGCCCCTGCCTCCCGAAGACAGTGCTCTACCAGGCTGAGCTACTCCCCGACCGGTGCGTTGCAGGGGCGGACCCCTGCGAGGCAGAGGCGGCCCTATAGGGGCGTCTCCAGGTACTGGCAAGATACAGTTTCGTGCATTGCGCATGGGCTACGGCGCTGGCATGGCGCTGCCCGCGACTTTCCAAAAAGAAGGGTCAGGACGGGTAATGCGAATTCTGGTAACCGGAGCGGCAGGCTTTATCGGTGCGGCAGTGTCGCAGCGCCTGCTGGAACGCGGCGACAGCGTGATCGGGATCGACAATTGCAACGATTATTACGACCCTGCGCTGAAAGAGGCACGGCTGGACCGCGTGCGCGGTGTGGGTGGCGATTTCACGTTCCATAAAATCGATTTCGCCGATATGGCCGCGCTCGAAGCGGCGCTGGATGGCGAGCGGATCGACCGCATCGTGCATCTGGGAGCGCAGGCGGGCGTGCGCTACTCGCTCGAGAACCCGGCGGCCTATGTGCAGTCCAACCTTGTCGGCCATGCCAACATGCTGGAACTGGCGCGCAATCGGAAGGTGGAGCACATGGTCTATGCCAGCTCCTCCAGCGTCTATGGCGGCAATGACAAGGTGCCTTTCAGCGTGGAGGACCGCGCGGACCATCCCGTGAGCCTGTATGCCGCCACCAAGCGCGCCGACGAGATGCTGAGCGAGAGCTACGCCCATCTCTACCGCATCCCGTTGACGGGACTCCGCTTCTTCACCGTATATGGCCCGTGGGGCCGGCCTGACATGGCCGCCTGGCTGTTTACCGAGGCCATCCTGTCGGGCCGCCCGATCACGGTCTTCAACAAGGGCGAGATGTGGCGCGATTTCACCTATATCGACGACATCGTGAGCGGCGTGATTGCCGTGCTGGACAATCCGCCGGCCGACGATGGCGCGGCCAAGCCGGGCGGCTCGACCAAGCCGCATGCGCTCTACAATATCGGCAATAACCGCTCCGAAAAGCTGACGGATTTCATCGCTGTCTTGGAGGACGCTTGCGGGCAAAAGGCGCAGATCGACTGGCAGCCCATGCAGGCAGGCGACGTGCCGCGCACCTATGCCGATATCGACGCGATCAGCCGCGACCTTGGCTATGCACCGACGACGGATATTGCGGACGGTCTGCCACGTTTCGTGGAATGGTACCGAGGGAATCAGGGTGACTAGCGGGGGTGTGTACTACTTTCATATCGGGAAAAGTCTTTCAGCATCGTAACTTTTCAATCATGTTTCGAAGTGGATGTAAGGCTCTGAAAGTAGGTGTTTTTGAGTCTTAGCTTGGCTCTAGGAGCTCGGAGGTTTTCCACAGCCGACGCACAGCCTCCAATCAGTTATCCACCTTCGTTCAAGGCGAATTCTTCTGAGCAATCAATGGTGCGGGACGCGCGTTTTTCGCCACAGAAGTAAATGCTGCGTAACTGCGCGAATGGCGACTCAGCTCGAATTTCCGTTTCGCACCTTAAACGATCCCGGTCATCCGGAGTGGTCCTACTTGCGTCTGATGCGCAAGGTTTGGGAACAGGGTGATAAGCGCGTAGACCGCACATCGGTCGGCACTCGCTCAATCTTTGGAGCGAGCCTACGCTTTGATCTGTCAGCTGATCGTGTACCTTTGCTCACCACCAAGCGCGTTTATTGGAAAACCGCAGCACGAGAGATGCTGTGGTTTTTGTCTGGGGAGACCAACATTCGTCCGCTCGTGCAGCAGGGTGTGAAAATTTGGAATGAGTGGCCGCATGCGAATTACGTCAAAAAGACCGGTGATGCGATTTCTCTTGAACGTTTCATTGAACGAATTGCATCGGACGTAACGTTCGCCGAGCGTTGGGGGGATTTGGGACCAGTCTATGGAAAACAATGGGTAGATTGGTCTACATACAAGATCGATACAGATGGTCGATACACAAAGGGGCCGAGCGTAAATCAAATCTCAAATGTAATAGACAGCCTCAAGCAAGATCCTGCAAGTCGTCGACATATCATTGAGGGTTGGAATGTCGCTGAGATTGACCAGATGGCATTACCGCCATGTCATAAAACCTATCAGTTCCATGTTAATGGTTCGCGTTTGAATTGTCTTCTGTATCAGCGCAGTTGCGACGTTGCTCTCGGTCTCCCTTTCAACCTTTTCGGAGCGGCGCTTCTTTCCCGGATGATTGCTCAACAAGTTGGCCTTACACCTGGAAATCTGGTTTGGATGGGCGGCGACGTCCATCTGTACCTTAATCACCGGAACTTGATTGAAGAGCAACTGTCGCGCGAACCAGCTGGCGAACCAAAGCTAAAGATTGCACAGCGGGCGGAAGACATTTTTAGTTACCGAATAGAAGACTTTGAGGTGACTGATTACGCCCCACAAACGCCTCTAAGAGCGCCAGTCGCGGTCTAACACTCACTTTCCTTTAGCCCACGTCTAGGCGCGCGCGGGCGATGCCCACCTCTACCTCAACCACACAGAGCTGATCGAAGCGCAGCTGAAGCGGGAACCGGCGGGCGTGCCGAAACTTGCTTTTACACGTATCCCGCCGACAATTTTCGATTACCGCATCGAGGATTTCGAGGTGCGCGACTACGAACCGCAGGGCGTGCTTCGCGCGCCCGTGGCGGTGTGATTGGCAGGCCTCCGGCCCTGTGCTAGGGCGCATTGACCGTTACAGCCGTAGCTAATATAATTCCACGCAGATGGAATAATCTTTTGGGAGCCAGTGATGGCCAAAGCCACCGATCGGGCCGCGGGCGACAAGGGGAGCAACCGCCCCAAACTCGCTCTGCATGTGCCGGAGCCGCGCTATCGGCCCGGCGACACCGTCGATTTCTCGCATCTGGGCATTACCGAACCGGGTGCACAGCCGCGCCCCGACGAGACCGCCGAAGCGCGTGAAACCTACCCGCTATGCGATGATTTGATCCGGGTTCTGGGCGATGACGACAAGGCGCACGGGCCATGGGATCCGCGCCTCGATGCCGATACGCTGCGGCGGATGCTGCGCGAAATGGCGCTGGTGCGTGCTTTCGACAACCGCATGTACCGCGCCCAGCGGCAGGGCAAGACCAGCTTCTACATGAAGTGCACGGGCGAAGAGGCGACCAGCGTGTGCGCCACCCATGCACTCGCCGGGGACGACATGATCTTCCCCAGCTATCGCCAGCAGGGCTGCCTGATCGCGCGCGGGTATGAGCTGACCGAAATGGTCAACCAGATCTATTCCAACAAGGGCGACAAGCTGAAGGGCCGCCAGCTGCCCATCATGTATTGCTCCAAGCGCCTGAGCTTCTTCTCCATCTCCGGCAACCTCGCCACACAGCTGCCGCAGGCGACGGGCTTTGCCATGGCGAGCGCCAGCAAGGGCGACAGCCGCATCGCCGCCACGTGGGTGGGCGAGGGGAGCACGGCGGAAGGCGACTTCCATTCCGCGCTGACATTCGCGACCGTCTACAATGCGCCGGTGATCTTCAACGTCATCAATAATCAGTGGGCCATCAGTAGTTTCTCGGGCTTCGCTGGGGCGGAGCGCGCGACTTTCGCCGCACGTGCCATCGGGTATGGCATGGCGGGCCTGCGGGTGGACGGTAACGATCCGCTCGCGGTGTATGCGGCAGAGCGCTGGGCGGCGGACCGTGCGCGCAGCAATGGCGGGCCGACGCTGATCGAGCATTTTACCTACCGCGCCGAAGGGCACTCTACCTCGGACGACCCCAGCCAGTATCGCAGCGCCGAAGAACGCGGCGAATGGACGCTGGGCGATCCGGTGATGCGGTTGAAGGATCATCTCATCGCTTTGGGTGAATGGTCGGAGGAGCAGCAGGAAGCACAGGATGCGGAGCTGGATGACATGGTGAAAGCCGCCATGAAGGAAGGCGAGAAGAACGGCATTCTCGGCCACGGCCTGCACCATCCCTTCGCCACCATGTTCGAGGACGTGTTCGAAGAGCTGCCCTGGCATCTGGAAGAGCAGAGCGAGCAGGCGATACGCGAGCGCGAGATCAAGTTTCCGGAAGGCCTGAAGAAATGAGCGAGGCGATGGAAGCGCAAGACGCCGCTGCCGGCGAAGGCGGCGAAACCAAGCACATGAACATGATCGAGGCGATCAATTCCGCCCTCGATTGCATGCTCGCCAAGGATGACGACGTTATCCTGCTAGGCGAGGATATCGGCTATTTCGGCGGCGTGTTCCGCTGCACCGCTGGCTTGCAGGAGAAATACGGCAAGACCCGCGTTTTCGATACGCCCATTTCCGAATGCGGCATCATCGGCGTGGCAGTGGGCATGGGTGCCTATGGCCTGCGTCCCGTGCCGGAAATCCAGTTTGCCGACTACATCTATCCCGGGCTGGACCAGCTGATCAGCGAGGCGGCGCGCCTGCGCTATCGCTCGGCAGGCGAGTTTATCGCGCCCATGACGGTGCGCAGCCCCTTTGGCGGCGGCATTTTCGGCGGGCAGACCCACTCGCAAAGCCCGGAAGCGATCTTTACCCATGTCGCGGGCCTGAAAACGGTGATCCCGGCAACGCCCTACGATGCGAAGGGGCTGCTCATCAGCTGCATCGAGGATAACGACCCCGTCATCTTCTTCGAGCCCAAGCGTATCTATAACGGCCCCTTCGATGGCTATTACGACCGCCCGGCCAAGAACTGGAAGGGCCGCGAGGATGCGCAGGTGCCGGAGGGGTATTACTCCATCCCGCTCGGCAAGGCGCGCACCGTTACCGAAGGCGACCAGCTGACCATCCTCGCTTACGGCACCATGGTCCATGTGGCCGAGGCGGTGTGCCGCGAAAAGGGCGTGGAGGCCGAGATCCTCGACCTGCGCACGCTCGTGCCGCTCGATATCGAGGCCATCGAGGCGTCGGTGGAGCGCACCGGCCGCTGCCTGATCGTGCATGAGGCGACGCGCACCAGCGGCTTCGGCGCGGAGCTTTCTGCTCTGGTGACCGAACGCTGCTTCTACCATCTCGAAGCGCCGGTGGAGCGTGTGACCGGTTTCGACACGCCCTATCCGCACAGCCTCGAATGGGCATATTTCCCCGGCCCCGTCCGCATCGGCGAGGCCATCGACAAGATCCTGCAGGACTAGAGACCTTGTCGTTGGCAGCTGAAAGCACCTGGATTTGCTCTCGAGACCCACTGGCAAGGAACGTCGCGAAGCGCGGGCAGGTTGTCCCTCGTAAGCGGCGTGACGCTGTCCGGTGGGTCTCGAGAGCGAACCGCGAAGCGGCGGGCCATTTCGGCCCTATATCGGCGTTGCTCGTCAGTCACGATGAGGTCTCATCGCTCCATCCTCGCGCCTTGAAATCGGACCGAACTGGATCCGTCCAGGTGCATTCAGCTGCCAACGACAAGGTCTAATTATGGCAAAGTTCACATTTCCCATGCCCGATATCGGCGAAGGCATCACCGAGGCGGAGATTGTCGCCTGGAACGTCAAGGTCGGGGACCGCATCGAAGAAGACGCCGAATTCGTCGACATGATGACCGACAAGGCGACCGTGCCGATGGAAAGCCCGGTGACCGGCAAGGTGCTGGAGATCGCCGGCGAAGTGGGCGACATGGTCGCCATCGGCAGCCCGCTGATCGTGATCGAGGTGGAGGGCGAAGTGCCCGACGATGTGGCGGAGGAAGCTGCCGCCGCCGAAGATGCCGCGCCTGCGCCGAAGGATTCGGAGGTCGAGACGCGCATCGAGGTGGAGAACCCGGATGCTTCCGATCAAGAGGATGCGGCTGCTACACAGAACACCGACCGGGCTGAGCCTGTCGAAGCCCTGCCTTCTTCTTCAGGCGAAAGTGCAGAAGTAAAAGACAGCCCTTCGACAAGCTCAGGGCAAACGGAAAAGGTGTTGGCCACCCCCGCCGTGCGCAAGCGCGCGAAGGATCTCGGCGTCGATCTGGCCCAGTTGAAACCGCAGGCGGACGGGCGCGTGCGCCATGCCGACCTCGACAGCTTCATCGCCTATTCGGGCGGTTTCTCCGGTGCGGCACCCGCGCGCGGCGACGAGGAAATTAAGGTCATCGGCCTGCGCAAGCGCATTGCCGAGAATATGGCCGCCGCAAAGCGCAACATCCCGCATTTCACCTATGTCGAGGAAACCGATGTCACCGCGCTGGAAGAAGCGCGTGCGCAGCTTAACGCGACGCGTGGCGATCGGCCGAAGCTTACCATGCTGCCGCTGCTGATTACCGCGATCTGCAAGACGCTGCCCGATTTCCCGATGATCAATGCTCGCTACGATGATGAGGCGCGTGTGGTGACCCGCCACGGCGCGGTCCATCTGGGTATGGCAACCATGACCGATGGCGGGCTGATGGTGCCGGTCATCCGCAATGCGCAGGGCATGAACCTGTGGCAGTTGGCGCGCGAGATCACCCGCCTTGCCGAAGCCGCACGCGATGGCAGCGCGAAGTCGGACGAACTCTCCGGCTCCACGCTCACCGTCACCTCGCTCGGGCCGCTGGGCGGCGTGGCCACCACGCCTGTCATCAACCGCCCCGAAGTCGCCATTATCGGCCCGAATCGCATCGTCGAGCGTCCCATGTTCGTCTCCGACGGCAAGGGCGGTGAGACCATCGCCAAGCGCAAGCTGATGAACATCTCGATCAGCTGCGATCACCGCGTGGTCGACGGCTACGATGCCGCCGCTTTCGTGCAGGAACTGAAGAAAAAGATCGAGGCGCCCGCAACCATTCTGGCAGGGTAGAAAAAGAGTTCAAAAAGCCGCGCGCCATGTGTTGACAGCCTTCGGGCGCTCCACTAGATGCGCGGCTCCCAAGAGGCGCTGTGCCGCTTAAATGCGCGGGTGTAGCTCAGTTGGTTAGAGTATCGGCCTGTCACGCCGAGGGTCGCGGGTTCGAGTCCCGTCACTCGCGCCACTTGGGACATTTCCTTCATCGCTAGCAGTTGATCGGTCGCCGCACTCTTGCGCGCCCGCCTGCTCGACTGCATGGCTGCATGCGATGACGAGCTACACTTTCGATTACGGTCCCAAAGTGGTCGGCGGCCTCGGCGCGAGCGATGATCTCGCGCCCCATGTGCCTGAAGGTCCGCTGCTGTTCGTGACCGATGCCAATTTGCGCGCGCTCGGCCTGGTCGAACGTCCGCTTGCCAGCTTGCGCGAACGGCACGACGTCGCCGTGTTCTACGATGTGCAGGAAGACCCGAGCGAGGCGAGCGTGCTGGCAGCGCTCGATCTGGCGCGCGAAGTCGGCGCTGCGGGCGTAGTCGGCTTTGGCGGGGGCAGCCCGATGGATGTCGCCAAGGCCGTCGCCTACCTTCACGGCAGTGGAGACGATATCGCGGACATTTACGGTGTCGGCTTTGCCGAGGGGCGGGGCGTACCGCTGCTGCTGATCCCCACCACCGCAGGCACCGGGTCCGAAGCGACGCCCATTTCCATCCTCACCGTTGGCGAAACGGAGAAGAAGGGCATCGTGAGCCCGGCGCTTTACGCCGACACCGCGCTGCTGGATGCGACGCTTACCACCGGCCTGCCGCGCCATGTAACGGCGGCGACCGGGATCGACGCGATGGTCCACGCCATCGAAGCCTTCACCTCGCGCCATCGCAAGAACCCCATGTCCGACGCGCTGGCGAGAGAGGCGCTGCGGCTGCTCGCCGCCAATATCCGCGCCGTCTGCGACACGCCGGACGATCTTTCGGCGCGCGATGCCATGCTGCGCGGCAGCTATTTGGCGGGCGTCGCTTTCGCCAATGCGCCGGTAGCGGGCGTGCATGCACTGGCCTATCCGCTGGGCGGGCATTTCCATGTGCCGCACGGCCTTTCCAATGCGTTGATGCTGCCGCAAGTGCTGGCGCACAATATGTCCGAAGCGCGCGATCTTTACGCCGAGCTGGCGGTGGAGGTCGATCCGAGGCTTGCCAGCCTTGGCACCCAGGCCCGCGCGCAGGGCCTGGTCGAGGCGCTGCGACAGATCGCTGCCGATATCGGCCTCAGCCCGAAACTGGTCGATGTGGGCGTAAGCGCGCACGATCTCGACCTGCTGGCGGATGAGGCGATGAAGCAGGAGCGGCTACTGGTGAACAATCCGGTTCCCATCACGCGCGCGGATGCGCGCCGTATGTACGAGGCTGCCCTATGAGCGATGAGGCGAGCAAACGCCCCGATCCGCGCGCCCGAAGCGCTTACAAGACATGGCGCACCATCCCCACGCGCTGGGCCGACAACGATGTGTACGGCCACGTCAACAACGTCACCTATTACAGCTGGTTCGACACGGCGGTGAATGCCGAACTGGCCGAGCGCGGCCTGCTGGATATCGAACACGGCGCGATGATCGGATTGGTGGTGGAAACGGGCTGCCGCTATTTCGCCCCGCTCGCATTTCCGCAAACGGTGGAAGCGGGTGTGCGCGTGGCAAAGCTGGGCAATTCGAGTGTGCGCTACGAGATCGGCATTTTCGCGCAAGGGTCGGACGAGCCTGCGGCCGAGGGCCACTTCGTGCATGTCTATGTGGACCGTGGCACGCGGCGGCCCGTGGCATTGCCGGAGGACTGGCGGGCGGGATTGAAAAAGTTGTCGAACCTCTAAAACCGCTCATCCTGAGCCTGTCGAAGGATCGCTTTTTCTTTTGGAAGACGTCTCACAAGTAAGGACGACCCTTCGACAGGCTCAGGGTGAGCGGAATAGTTACCGCTTCGGCGGCTCGCGCCAGCTGCCCGTCTCCATCCAGATAAGGAAGCGCCGTAGCGGCCTGATCCAGATCACGCCCAGCACGATATAGACCAGCGTTTGCCAGAATACCGGCCAGCTGCCGATAATGTCCGATACGAAGACCGCGACCAGCACAGCGTAAATGATAAGCGCCACAAACAGGCCGAGAACGCCGACAGGGATTCTCCAGGTGGGTTCTTCACGCATCGAAATGGTCTCCAAACGGGCCGAGCACGCGGGTGGTTGTGACGATGGCGTGCAGCGGCATGTCGTGGTCCTCCATGGGCAGCTCGTCCACTTCCTGCACATCCCAGCCAAGGCCGATGGCGATGGTTTCGGGATGGGCGGCCAGCCAGCGGTCGTAAAAGCCGCCGCCCTGGCCCAACCGCGCGCCGGTAGCGGTAAAGCCGACCAGCGGAACGAAGATCACGTCCGGCACCATTTCGGGCGCATCGGCAGCAGGCTGCATCAAGCCTTTCCGCCCCTCTTCGAGGTCGCTCTGCGTGAAGGGATCGGTGTGCTCGTGAAAGGTCATGCCGCCGTCCATCGCGGTGATACGGGGCAGGGCAATGCGGTGTCCCGCTTCCTGAAACCAGCGCGCATAACCTGCGGCGGGCGCTTCCCCATCCGCCGCGTGGTAGAGGCCGAGAATGGCGTTTTCCGGCACCATCGCGCGCACCGGGCCGGGCGGTGCGCGAAATACCAGCGCGCTGACCTCCTGCGGCAGGGCAGCAGCATGCTCGCGGCGCAATTGGCGCAGGCGGGTGCGGAGTTCTGTCTTTGTATCACTCACTGGCGACGCCGACTAACCGTTCGTCCTGAGCTTGTCGAAGGGCGAATTGCCTAAATTGACTATTTCATGGTTCGACAAGCTCACCACGAACGGACCTTAGGTCCGAGATACTGCCCTCAAGTAGCGCAAGCGGCAGGGCAAAAAGAAAGTGGCGGAACCACCATGGGCCGTTTTCTTGGAAATCCTCTGACGCCTCAACGTCAGGTGGGCGCCATATGCATCGATGCCACAGCCGAACTGGTGCACCGGGCAGGGACAGCTCCCTTGGATTTGCTTATAGCCTCAGGGATTTTCACTCCAGATCGTACCGGGCAGTACCGCCATGGCCAATCTAGGGTGGCTAGGGCGCACTCTCAAGCTGCGATGCGAGGGTTTCGAGCCGGTCGGCCATTTTCTCGAGCATTTGGGCGTGGGCGTCGTCGTCTTGCGGGCGGGCCCCGGTTCCGCCGCCATTCTTTGCCTCGTGCAACTCGTCTGCCAGCAGGAGCGAGGCGTATAGCAGTGTTCGCTCGGCAGACTGGCCTTGCAGATTGTCCAGCGATTTCAGCTTGCTATCGATGCCGGCTCCCAGCTTTTCAATATGCTGTTCCTCGCCCGCTGCGCAGGCAATGGTGTAGCGGCGACCGGCTATTTCCAGCGTGACATTGCTGCTCATTGCTCCAGCTCCCCGATCAGCAGATCGAGCTGCGCAAGCGCTTCGCCGGCTTCCTTCTGCAGCGCCTCATGGCGGGACTGCAGGTCGGGATCGGCTTTCGCACGCGCGGCGGTAGCTGCCTCGATACGGGCCGAAGCAGCTTCGATGCGGGCCAGGGCCCTTGCGGTGCGATCACCGTCCATATCGTGGGAAATACCCGTATGTCCGGCCTTCGCAAAGGGTTGCGCGGGCAAGCTGTGAATAACTCTGGGGCGGAAATCGGCAGGCTGGTCCATAGGACAGGTGCGCTGCTTGACCTCGCAGGCTAGCACCATCACACAGCGCGCACGCGAATCGCTGCGCGAGAATTCCTGCAGCCCACGATGGAGAGCGACCTGCAATGAGCGCCAATTCCGCCAATTATACCAACATGGCCAATGCCATCCGCGCGCTGTCGATGGATGCGGTGCAGGCGGCCAATTCCGGTCACCCGGGCGCGCCGATGGGCATGGCCGATGTGGCGACCGTGCTGTGGAACGAATATCTCAAATACGATGCCGCCGATCCGCACTGGGCGGACCGCGACCGCTTCGTGCTGAGCGCGGGCCATGGCTCGATGCTGATCTATTCGCTGCTCCACCTGTCGGGCTATGAAGCGCCGACGCTGGAGGACATCCGCAATTTCCGCCAACTGGGATCCCCTTGCGCAGGCCATCCGGAAAACTTCCTGCTCGACGGTGTCGAAGCGACCACCGGGCCGCTCGGCCAAGGCCTTGCGATGGGCGTAGGCATGGCCATGGCGGAGCGGCACTTGAATGCCGTGTTCGGCGATGATCTGGTCGACCACCGCACCTGGGTGATCGCGGGCGATGGCTGCCTGATGGAAGGCATCAATCACGAGGCCATCGGATTGGCGGGCCATCTGGGTCTCGGTCGCCTGGTCGTGCTGTGGGACGACAACAACATCACCATCGATGGCGCCGTGGGCCTGTCCTCCTCCGAAGACATCGCCGCTCGCTACCGCGCTACCGGCTGGCATGTGACCGAATGCGACGGCCACGATTTCGACGATATCCGCCGCGCGCTGGACGAAGCGGTCGCCGAAACCGGCAAGCCCACGCTCGTCGCCTGCAAGACGGTGATCGGCAAGGGCGCGCCCAACAAAGGCGGCACCAGCGGCGTGCACGGTTCTCCGCTGGGCGAGGACGAGGTGGCCGCGGCGCGCAAGGAGCTGGGCTGGACGCACGACCCGTTTGTCATCCCTGACGATATCGTCGCCGACTGGCGCGAGGCGGGCAAACGCGGCCAGCAGGCGCATTCCGACTGGTCGGGCCGCCTCGATAAGAGCGATCACAAAGGCGAGTTCACGCGCCGCATGGCGGGCGACCTGCCTGACAAATTCAGCCTGACGAATTTCACGCAAGGGCTGATGAAGAACCCGCAAAAGGTCGCCACCCGCAAGGCGAGCGAAATGGCGCTGGACCAGATCAACGGCAAGCTGCCCGAGACGATCGGCGGCAGTGCGGACCTCACCGGCTCGAACAACACCAAGGCGGGCGGCATCGGCGCGATGACGGCGCAGGACTATTCGGGCCGCTATGTCTATTACGGCATTCGTGAATTCGGCATGGCCGCCGCAATGAACGGCATGGCGCTGCATGGTGGCATCATCGCCTATGGCGGCACGTTCCTGATCTTCACCGATTATTGCCGCGGCGCGATCCGCCTATCGGCCTTGCAGCAGGTGCCGGTCGTCTATGTGATGACGCATGACAGTATCGGCCTTGGCGAGGATGGCCCGACGCACCAGCCCATCGAGCACCTGCAGAGCCTGCGCGCCATGCCCAACATCCTGGTGATGCGCCCGGCGGATGCTGTCGAAACGGCGGAATGCTGGGAAATCGCGCTGCGCCAGAAGGACCGTCCGAGCGTCCTCGCGCTCAGCCGGCAGGGTCTGCCGCAAGTCCGCAACGCGCCGGACGAGGTCGATTGCTGCGCCAAGGGGGCCTACCGCCTGAAGAAAGCGGGCAATAAGCGCCGCGTCATCCTCATCGCCACTGGATCCGAAGTGCATCTCGCGCTCGAATGCGCGGACCGGCTGGAGAAGGAAGGCGTCGGCGCCGATGTCGTCTCCATGGTCTGCACCGAGCTCTTCGACGAGCAGGATGCGGCCTATAAGGAAGACGTGCTGCCCAATGTCGATCCGTCCGAAATCCTGCGCGTCTCCATCGAGGCGGGCACGACCTTCGGCTGGGAACGCTACACCATGGCGAACGGCCTCAATTTCGGCATCGACCGGTTCGGGGCTTCCGCCCCGGCAGGCGACCTCTTTGAAAAATTCGGCCTGACTGCGGACGCGATCGTTCCGCAAATCATCAGCAAGATCAACGATTAAGCAGGAGCTCTTTCCATGACGACGAAGGTTTCGATCAACGGTTTCGGACGCATCGGCCGCCTTGTCGCGCGCGCCATTCTGGAGCGTGACGATCACGATCTCGAACTGGTGGCGATCAACGATCTTGCCGATACCGATGCCAATGCCCTGCTGTTCGGCTTCGACAGCACGCATGGCCGCTTCCCCGGAACGGTGGAAGTCGATGGCAGCAACCTCGTCGTCAATGGCAAAAGCATTGCCGTCACCAGCGAGCGCGACCCCGGCAATCTGCCGCACAAGGACATGGGCGTCGATATCGTGCTGGAATGCACCGGCTTCTTCCAGAGCCACGACGCTGCCAAGCCGCATCTCGATGCGGGCGCCAAGCGCGTGCTGATCTCTGCCCCCGCCAAGGAAGTGTCGGCCACCATCGTCTATGGCGTGAACCACGACAGCCTGACGGCGGACGATGTGATCGTCTCCAACGCCAGCTGCACCACCAACTGCCTCTCGCCCGTCGCCAAGGTGCTGCACGACCTGGTCGGGATCGAGCGCGGTTTCATGACCACGATCCACAGCTACACCAACGATCAGCGCATGCTCGACCAGATGCATTCCGACATGCGCCGCGCGCGCGGCGGGGCGCAGAATATGATCCCCACCACCACCGGCGCAGCCCGCGCGGTCGGCCTTGTGCTGCCCGAACTGGCAGGCAAGCTCGATGGCTCCAGCGTGCGCGTGCCCACGCCCAATGTCAGCCTGATCGACCTCGTCTTCACTCCGGGCCGCGACACGACGAAGGAAGAGATCAACGAAGCGCTGATGGCGGCCGCCACCGGCCCGATGAAAGGCGTGCTCGATTACACCGACAAGCCGCTCGTCAGCAGCGATTTCAACCACCACCCGGCCAGCTCCACCGTGGACAGCCTGGAAACCGCCGTGCTGGAAGGCAAGCTGGCGCGCGTGGTCAGCTGGTACGACAATGAATGGGGCTTCTCCAACCGCATGATCGACACTGCGGGCGTGATGGCGAAGCTGATTTGATTTAAATGCTCCTCCCCGGCATGGGGAGGGGGACCATCCGCAGGATGGTGGAGGGGCACCCACCACCGCCCGGAAAGCCTGCAAGGTGCCCCTCCACCCCGCTTCGCGCGGTCCCCCTCCCCCAGCGGGGGAGGATTGGGAGCTTATTATGACCGCCTTCAAGACCCTCGACGACCTGCCCGACGATCTCACCGGCCAGCGTGCGCTGGTGCGGGTGGATCTGAACCTGCCGATGAAGGATGGCCGCGCCACCGATCTTACCCGCGTCCACGCCGTCGCGCCGACCATGCTGGAACTGAGCCAGCGCGGCGCGAAAGTGTTGCTGCTCGCCCATTACGGCCGCCCGAAGGGAGAGCGGCATTCCACCATGTCGATGAGCGAGATCGTCGGCGAGCTGGAAAAGGTGGTCGACAAGGAAGTGATGTTCATTCCCGAAGTCGCGGGTCCGGTGGTCGAGCAATCGGTCGGCATTCTGCGCCCGGGCGATATCGGCCTGCTGGAAAACACCCGCTTCTGGCCGGGCGAGGAAGCGAATGATGCCGATTTCGCCGAGGCCATCGCCGCCAATGGCGATTTCTACGTCAACGATGCCTTCTCCGCCGCGCACCGCGCCCATGCCACGACCGAGGGGCTAGCGCATCACCTGCCTGCCTATGCGGGCCGCGCGATGGAAAAGGAATTAACGGCTCTCAACGCGGCGCTGGGCAATCCCACGCCACCCGTCGCTGCCGTGGTGGGCGGCGCGAAGGTCAGCACCAAGCTCGCCGTGCTGGAAAATCTCAGCCGCAAGGTGCAGCACCTCATCATCGGCGGCGGCATGGCCAACACCTTCCTTGCTGCCAATGGCGTGAATGTCGGCAAGAGCCTTGCCGAGCACGACCTCACCGACACCGCGCGCGCGATTATGGACGCCGCCGACGAGGCGGGCTGCACCATCCACCTGCCCTACGATGTGGTCGTGGCCAAAGAGTTCGCCGCCAATCCTCCAAGCGTGCGGACATGCAATGTGCACGAGGTGGCCGAGGATGAGATGATCCTCGATGTCGGTCCGCAAGCGGTCGAAGCGCTGGGCGATGTGCTGAAGACCTGCGCCACGCTGGTATGGAACGGCCCGCTGGGCGCCTTCGAAACCCCGCCATTCGACGAAGCGACCGTCGCTCTGGCGCGCATTGCCGCCGCGCTGACGCAGGATGGCTCTCTGGTATCGGTCGCAGGCGGCGGCGACACGGTGGCGGCTCTGGCCCATGCAGGCGTCACCGACGATGTTACCTACATCTCCACCGCAGGCGGCGCTTTCCTCGAATGGATGGAAGGCCAGGAACTGCCCGGCGTCGCGGCGCTTACCGCCTGACGCCATGGCAGTCGCCCACCAGCTTTTTGCAACGCCCTTCATCGTCGACGAGCTGCGCAGCGCGGAAGGCATGGCGGCGCTGCGCGAAGCGGTGGAGGCGGAGCGGGCGCACGATAGCGAGGGGGTGTCGATCAGCAATATCGGCGGCTGGCATTCCAATACCGACATGCTCGAATGGGGCGGCGAAGCGGCGCGGGCGCTTGCCTTCAAGGCGATGGAAATGGCCGATGCCCATACGATGGATCGCAAGAGCCCGGACGACAGCCGTTTTAGTTGGGTGCCGGAAATGTGGGCAAATGTGTCCGCGGCCGGCAATGCCAATCAGTATCACACCCATCCGGGCAGCTTCTGGTCCGCCGTCGCCTATCTCGACGACGGCTATAATGGCGACGACGATGCGAAGCTGGGCGGAGAGCTGCAATTGCTCGATCCGCGCATGCCGGCGATCCGCATGGCCGCGCCGGACCTGTTGCTGCGCGACGGGCAGGGCAGGGCGGTCGGCAGCGAAATTTCGATACGCCCGCGCACCGGCATGATCGTGCTCTTTCCCAGCTGGCTGCAGCACGCTGTGCGCCCGTTCCACGGGAGCGGCACGCGCATTTCGATCGCGATCAATCTCACAGCGGCGCTGAAGAGCCCTTCCGCCTAGCGATATTCCGGGTTCGGCCAGCCGGGCTTCACACCGCGATCCCACTCGGTGCGCACATTGCCGACCGCCGGATAACCGCCACTTTGCTTCAGCATCCGCGCGGCGTGCAGCAGGTTGAACGCCATGAAGGTCGTGTTGCGCTGGGTGAACTCGTTGTCGAAACCTGCGCGACTGCCATCGTCGAGTTCGTCGCCATAGGATGGGCCGGGGCCGACCGTGCCGATCCAGCCGCAATCGGCCTGTGGCGGCACGGTGAAGCCGACATGCTGCATGGCGTACAGCACGCCCATGGCCACATGCTTGCAGCCGTCTTCATTACCGGTGACCACGCAGCCGCCGACTTTGTCGTAGAAGGCGTATTGGCCCTTTTCGTTCGTTTCGCCGGAATGGGCATAGAGCTTCTCGATAAAGCTTTGTGCGATGCTGCTTTTCTCGCCGAGCCAGATCGGCGTGCCGAGGATGACGATATCGGCATCGAAGACATCGGGGCTGAGCTGCGGCCAGTCGTCGCGGTCCCAGCCGTGCTCGGTCATATCGGGATAGACGCCGGGGGCGAGGTGGTAGGCAGACAGGCGATGCCGTTTGGTGCGGACGTCCTGCATGGCGAAGATGTCGGCCACCACGTCCAGCAGAGTGTCGGTGTGCGATGGCTCGTCCGGATGCTTGAGCGTGGCGTTGAAGATCACCGCCTTGAGGTCCGAGAAGTCGAGCTGGCAATTCTCGACGATTTTCATCTGTGCGGGCGTGAGGGTCAAAGCGGGGTCTCCCATGATTGTCTACGGGTATTACGCGCGAGCACGGCGATGGGTCACATTTCGCTTTCCTACACGCCGCGATCCGTGCTTGCGGCGCTGCTCGTCCAGACCTGCCCACACGATTGTATTTCATCAACTTGGCAATCAGCGATTCGCCGAATAGGAGGCTGTCGAAACAGGAAAATGAGGAGCTTTCCGATGAATTTCGACCAGATGTCCACCAAGATCGCCGAAGGCAACGGCTTCATCGCCGCGCTGGACCAGTCCGGTGGATCGACGCCCAAGGCGCTGCGCGGCTACGGCGTCGAGGAAATCGAATATAACGGCGAAGAGGAGATGTTCGCCAAGATCCACGAAATGCGCAGCCGCATCATTTCTTCGCCCAGCTTTTCGGGCGACAAGGTCGTCGGCGCGATCCTGTTCGAGCGGACGATGGACGGCGAAGTGGGCGGCAAGCCGACCCCGCAGGCGCTGATCGCGAAGGGCGTGGTGCCGTTCATCAAGATCGACAAGGGGCTGGAGGACGAGGCGAACGGCGTCCAGATGATGAAGCCGATGCCGACGCTAAACGAGCTGCTGACCCGCGCCAAGGGCCTCGGCGTGTTCGGCACCAAGGAGCGATCGGTCATCCACTCCGCCGACGCGCAGGGCATTGCCGATATCGTGGCGCAACAATTCGAGGTGGGCCGCCAGGTCATCTCGCATGGCATGATGCCGATGCTGGAGCCCGAATACTCGATCACGGCCGATGATCGCGCCGAGGGCGAGAAACTGCTCAAGTCCGAAATCCTGACCCAGCTCGACCGCCTGCCCGAAGGCGAGCAGATCATGCTGAAGCTCTCGATCCCGGTCGAAGCGAATGCCTACAAGGAACTGGTCGATCACCCGAAGGTGCTGAAGGTTGTGGCGCTGTCAGGCGGTTTCTCGCGTGATGAGGCATGCGAACACCTCAGCCGCAATGAAGGCATGATCGCCAGCTTCAGCCGCGCCTTGCTGGAAGAGCTGCGCGCGCAGATGGACGATAGCGAATTCGACGCCGCCCTTGCCAGCGCTATCGACGACATTCACTGCGCCAGCATAACGTGATTTCAGTTACTGGATATCCGCGCCTGCCGGATCTGCGATGTGCGGTACCCAGTTGAAATTGAAGCGGTAGTCCTGCGCCGGGATCGGCATGTTGTGAATCGAGGCGTCGGGCCAGGCGCTGCGCAGCTGCACCATGCCGGAAAGCGCGGGTGCCGGTTCCTGCCAGCCGACGGTCACCTCTTGGCTCAGTCCGTCCCGTTCGACCAGCGCGCGCACTCGGAAAATGCCGGCAGTCACGCATTCGGCCTCTAGCGGACAGCGGCTGTCGTCGAGCACCTCCAGCGGCGTGACAGTGGCTTCGCCGGTGTCGAACGGTTCGCCGAGCGAAGCGCATGGCATTTCGTAGCAGTTGGATGAGGGCACATCCGGCGCAGCGCATGCGGAACAGGCGATGATCGCGGCGAAGGTGGCAAGAGGGCGAATAGGCATTTGTCGAATACTAACCGATTGCTATTGGCGGGAACATGAACGCATCCGATTGCCAGCTTTACCTTATCTCGCCGCAAGATGTCGGCGGAAATTTTCCCGACCGGCTGGAGCGCGCGCTGTTTGCAGGACGGGGCTTGGCCACGGCCTTCCAGTTTCGCGTGAAAGACGTCGACCAGCACGAGGCTGCGCGATTGGCCGTTCCGTTGCAGGAAATATGCGGCGCGCATGAGGTAGGATTTATCGTCAATGACAGCGTGCCCCTGGCCAAACGCCTGAAAGCGGATGGTGTGCATTTGGGCCAGTCTGATGGCGACATCCGCGAGGCGCGCGAGGTGCTGGGTCGCGAGGTGCAGATAGGCGTCACCTGCCATGCCAGCCGCCACCTGGCGATGGAAGCAGGCGAGGCCGGGGCTGACTATATTGCGTTCGGTGCTTTCTTCCCGAGCCAGACCAAGATGAGCGAACATCGACCGGAGCCCGATGTGCTCGAATGGTGGAGCCAGCTCTTCGAAATCCCTTGCGTAGCCATCGGTGGCATCACGCCGGACAATTGCCGACCGCTGGTGGAGGCAGGCGCGGATTTCCTCGCCGTGTCCAACGCTGTGTGGGGCGGGGACGAAGTCGCGGCTATCGAGGCTTTCAAAGAGAAGTTGCGCTAGATCGGCAGTCGAAGCGTCAGAAAAGCCGGCGATGTCCGGAAAGTAATCGGCGCTGGTGGGTTGGGGAGAGGAAGACGCGCATCGCGTCGCCAGAAAGGGCCTCCGCCATGAAACGCATCATCCTTCCGCTCCTGTTCGTTCTCCCACTCGCCGCATGCGGCGCCGACGAGGGCACGGAGGCCGACACTTCCGCCACCGCCGAGCAATCTGCCGACGCGGATCAAGGATACGAAACCGCCGGTTCGGACAATTACGCCGACAGCATGGCATCGGATGACAGGCCTTACCTATCGAACGGTCGCAACAGTGCGGAGATGAATAGCGATGCCGAGGGCATGTCCGAGGACGATAGCTCCGGCAATACGGAAACTATCGCGGACAGTGAAGAACGCCCCACCATGCAATTGCAGGTCGTTCTCGATCGTGAAGGCTTCGGCCCTGGCGTGATCGACGGCGCGATGGGTATGAGCACGCGCAACGCCCTGGAAGGCTTTCAGGAAGCGAACGGCCTTGAAATGACAGGTGAACTGAATGAGGAAACGGAGGAGGCGCTTTCCGAGTGGGAGCGTGTTCCCGCAACGCGCGTGGTGACGATCCCCGCAAGCTGGGGTGATGCCGAGTATGTAGACATTCCCGAAGACACCGCCGCCAAGGCAGAGATGGTGCGCTTGGGCTACAAGTCACTGGATGAGCGCCTCGCCGAGCGCTTTCATACGACTGTCGAAGTGCTGCGTGAGCTCAACCCCAATGGTCGTCCTGCCGGAGCGGTCAGCCCAACCGGCGGCGAGACACCTGAAAGCAGCGCGTCGGCAAGCGCCACGCCGACACCAACCCCAACCGGCACGGCGACGGCCAGCAATAGCCAAGGCTTTTTCACAGCCGGGCAACAAATCCGAGTTCCCAATATCGGCGCCGACCGTATCGCGCCCGGCTCGGTCGAAGATCGCAGCTGGCAGCAGACCATGGCCAGCCTCGGCGTGGGCTCGGAGCAACCGCAAGTCGATCGCATCGTGGTGAGCAAGTCCGGCAGTACATTGAAAGCCTATCAGGGCGATGAACTGGTTGCGCTCTTTACTGTCAGCTCCGGCTCCAGCGAATTCCCGCTTCCGCTGGGCGAATGGGATATTGTCGGCGAAGCGTACAATCCGCCCTATTCGTATGATCCGGAAGTCCTCGGCCTCGAGAATTCGGATGAACAGGAATACACCCTTCCGCCCGGTCCCAACGGCCCCGTAGGCGTGGTGTGGATCGACCTGTCGAAAGAGCATTACGGCATTCATGGCACGCCCGATCCCGAAACCATTGGCCGTGCGCAGAGCAGTGGCTGTGTGCGCCTGACGAATTGGGATGCGGCGCGGCTTTCTGCTATGGTTGATACAGAGACACAGGTAATTTTTGAGAGCTGATGGCATCCTCCTTCGTCGAAAAGCTGCAGGTCGCGGTGGTCACCGCAACGGTCGTTTCGGCGGGATGGATCGTGGCCGGCGGCATCCTGCTCGACCGGGATGAAGCGGACCAAATCGACCGCCAGCTGGAAGAGCGCAGCGTCCCCACCAAGGATGCGACACCGGAAGCGGAGGGAGCGGAGGCCAGTCGAATTACGCAGCGCGAGAGCGCCACGGTGCTGTCAGACCAGCAAAGCGCGACACTGATGATTCCGGTGCTCGATGTCGCCGCCACCGATTTGACCGACAGTTTCTCCGATGAAAGAGGCGGCGGCACGCGGCTTCACGAAGGTATCGACATCATGGCGCCTTCCGGCACGTCAGTAGTGGCTGCGGCGCCGGGGACGGTGGAGCGGATCTTCCAATCGGATGCTGGCGGAAACACGGTCTATGTCCGCTCGGAGGATCGCGAGACGATCTACTACTATGCGCATCTCGAAAATTACGCCCCGGGCCTGAATGAAGGGCAGCGCGTGCGCCGTGGGCAAAGACTGGGCACGGTGGGTTCCAGCGGAAATGCCGACCCGACTGCGCCGCATCTGCATTTCGAAGTGATGCGCACGACGCCCAGCGCCGAATGGTGGGAGCCTTCCACATCGGTCAATCCCTATCCGCTGCTCGTGCGTGCAAGCCGCTCTCGCTGATCTGAGCCTCTGTTACCTTCCCTGTCGAAGGCAGCGCAGCCGGCCCGGCTCGCCGTTCTCCAGCTTGCGCAGGAAGCCGCGCCCGGTGATCCGGTAGCTATCGCCATTTCGCGGTCCGCTGGTCATGATGACACGGTCGCCGCGGCGCAAATACGTGCCCGATCCCTGAGGGGACGAATAGCGTGACGCGCTTTCGATGCGGAAGCTTTCCTGCGGCTGTGCAATCCCTGCAGGCCCGCCTGCATCGCCCGGCAGCTCGCAAACATATTGGCCTCTGGCTATCGTGCCGATATCGTCATCGGCGATGGCGGGGGCGCTTATGCCGAGTGCGGCGAAGGCGAGAATGGCGGAGGCTGCTTTCATGGCGCGCGCCTTAGCAGAAAAGCCTGAGTGCGTCATGAACACGGCTTCGCTTGCCCGATGGCGCGCCCTCGGGTAGGGCGCGGCCCAATTCTTTCTCATTCTCAAGGTCAGATCCCATGAAGATCAGCGGCGTGGACATTCGTCCCGGCAACATCATCGAATATGAAGGCGGCATCTGGAAAGTCGCCAGGATCCAGCATACCCAGCCCGGCAAGGGCGGGGCTTACATGCAGGTCGAGATGAAGAACCTCATGGATGGCCGCAAGACCAATGTGCGCTTCCGCAGCGCCGATACGGTCGAGAAGGTGCGCCTCGACACGCAGGAATATCAATTCCTTTACGAAGACGGCGACATGCTGGTCTTCATGGACACGAATACATACGAGCAGATCAACCTGCCGGCAGACCTTCTGGGCGATGCGCGCCCGTTCTTGCAGGACGGCATGCAGGTGCAGCTGGAAATGTGGGAAGAGCGCCCCATCAGCGTCCAGCTGCCGCAGCAGATCGAGGCCGAAATCGTGGAAGCCGATGCCGTTGTTAAGGGGCAGACGGCGTCGTCCAGTTACAAGCCTGCCGTGCTCGATAATGGCGTGCGCATCATGGTGCCGCCGCACATCGAAAGCGGTACGCGCATCGTGGTCGATGTTTACGAGCAGAGCTATGTCGGCAAGGCGAACTGACCTGCCGGTTTGACGGAGCAAACGAGATGAGCGGTTCCACCCATCCCAAACTCGCCAATGTCGACATGCCGAAGAGCTACATCCTCGGCGTGATCTACGACGATGTGTCGCTGACACTTGAGATGGATTTCCATGTGACGGAAGGCCATCCCCGGTATGTCGCCACCGATGACCCGGAAGGCTGTTATGTCAAAGGCATCATCACCTTCAAGGACATGGACGATCTGCGGCTGAAGAAGGCCAAGGTGGCCGAGGGTGAAGAGCGCAATCTCAGCATCATCGAGACCGCCGAGATCGACGGGGATTATTGCTACATCCTCAGCGGCTGGGGGGAAATCGAGCTCACCGCGAAGACCATCCAGGTCCTTTTCGACTAATTTAGGTAAGACTTACACATGGCAGCCATTTCCGGCCTCATTCGCGTGATGGAAAAGGCCGCCCGCAAGGCGGGTGGCCGTTTGCGGCGCGATTTCGGCGAAATCGAACATCTGCAGGTGAGCCGCAAGGGCCCCTCGGACTTCGTGTCGAAAGCCGACCGCGCGGCAGAGCGCACGATTTACGACGAATTGCACCAGGCGCGCCCCGATTACGGCTTTCTGCTGGAGGAATCTGGCGAGATCGACATGGATCCGGACCAGCCGCGTTTCATCGTCGACCCGCTGGATGGCACCAGCAATTTCCTCCACGGCATCCCGCATTTCGCGATTTCCATCGCCTTGCAGGAGCCGAAGCTGGGCGGCGGTGGCTGGGGCGATGTGACCGCAGCCGTCATCTACCAGCCCATCACGGACGAGACGTTCTGGGCCGAAAAATCGCGCGGCGCGTGGCTGCATGACGGGCGCCTGCGTGTATCCGGTCGGCGCAAGCTGGACGAGGCGCTGATCGCCACCGGCATGCCGTTCCAGGGCCATGGCAATTTCGTCGAATGGGCACGGATATACGGCGCATTAGGCCCGCAAATCGCCGGAGTGCGCCGCTTTGGGGCAGCTTCGCTCGACCTTGCGTGGGTTGCCGCCGGTCGTTTCGACGGCTTCTGGGAAAGCGATCTCAACCTCTGGGATACAGCTGCCGGATGCCTGCTGGTGCGCGAGGCTGGCGGCTTCGTGACCGATTATCGCGGCCGTTCGCAGCCGATCTGTGCAGAGCAGGTGCTCGCCGGAAACGATCCGCTGCATTCACGCTTGCACAAGGTCGTGGCGGAATCGCTTCGCTAATGCTTGCAGGCACGATGCCGCGCCGCTAATCGCGCTTGCACCGTGCCGGATGCCTCCGTGGCGGAATTGGTAGACGCGCTCGATTCAAAATCGAGTTTCTTACGAAGTGCCGGTTCGAGTCCGGCCGGAGGTACCAGCATCCTTTCCGACATGTCCGGTCGCGCAATTGCCTTGCGCAGCGCAGCGCATGGTGCTGTTAGTCGCCCGCAATGATTGAAGCGCCCTCATTCCACGCGACCGCCGCGATGATTCTGACGGTGATCGTGTTCGTCGCCTTTGCTCGCGGTCGCATTTCGGTCGAGATCGTGTCGCTTCTCACCATCGCGATGATCGCGGTCTTCCTGTATTTCTACCCGCTGCCACACAGCATGGCGACGGACGGGCTGGCACTGGCATTCGCCGGCTTCGGCCATCCGGCGCTCATCACAATCTGCTCGCTGATGATCATGGGGCGTGGGCTTGTGGTGACGGGCGCGCTGGACCCGACGGCGCGCATTTTGGAGCGAGTCTGGAAGTTCAATCTCCAGATTGGGTTGCTAGTCTCCCTCTTGCTCGCGCTGGGCCTGTCGATGATCGTGAACGACACGCCGGTGCTGGTGCTGCTCCTGCCGATTTTCGTGGCGTTGGCGCAGCGCGGGGCAATGCCAGCCTCGAAAACGCTCATTCCTCTCAATGCCGCTGTCTTGATCGGCGGCATGGCGACGACGATCGGCACGTCGACCAACCTGCTGGTTGTTGGCATCGCCGTCGATCTCGGCATGCCGCAAATGTCGGTCTTTCACTACACGCCAATCGTGCTGGCTGCCGCGCTGGTGGCGCTGCCGTATCTCTGGCTGGTCATGCCGCGACTGCTGCCCGACAATTCGACCGGGGAAGTGATCTCCCAGCGCCGCTTTTTCACGCGCCTGCGCGTCACTGGCCGCAGCGAGTTGGCCGGTAAGCATTTCGATGAGATCACCGACAGCCTGCCTGATGACTTCCGCTTCGAAGAAAGACCAAACGGCACATTCGAGCCGGGCCAGCGCCTCTTGATTTCAGGCACGCATGACGGGCTGGAAGATGCCATGCGCGTGCTGCGCGGACAGGTAGCTCCGGCCTGGGTGACCGATCGCATTTCGCGCGAGGCGAAGGCGCTTGGCGAAGACATCCAGGTGGTCGAGATGGTTGTCACGGCCGACAGCCGGATCGTAGGGCGTACGCTCGCCAGTTCCGGTATTGCCGATCATTACGGCGTGGCCGTTCTGGGTGTTCATCGTCCGGATCGCTTCATTGGCAATCGACCTTCGCCAGCGTCCGAGGAAATCCGCTTCGCCGAAGGGGACGTACTGCTGGTAACCGGCCTGTCCGACGGATTGCAGAACTTTGCAAATGGCGACAGCCTGCTCCAGTTGGAAGGCGCCAAGCTCATGCCGCGCCGCTCCAAGGCCGTGCTCGCCGCCTGCATCATGTTCGCCGCCGTGGCGCTCGCCTCCATCGGCCTGCCGTTTTTCGGCGAGCAGGGCTTTTACATGCTCAAGGTGCCGATCGCGATTTCTGCGCTGACCGGCGCGATCCTCATGTTCCTGACCGGCTGCGTGAAGTTCGACCGCGTCGGCAGGGCGCTTTCCGCCAAGGTCATCGTGCTGGTCGCCGCCAGTATCGCCATCGGCCGCATTGTGCTCGATAGCGGTGCAGCCGCCTGGCTCGGGCAGGTACTCGCCATGGGCCTGGCAGACCTGTCACCGGCGTTCGTGCTGGCAGCCATCATGCTGTTCGTGACGATCCTCACGAACTTCGCCTCCAATGCGACGGCTGCGACGGTGGGCACCCCCATCGCTTTCAACATCGCGACCCAGCTCGGCCTACCGCAAGAGCCGCTGATCCTTGCCGTGCTGTTCGGCTGCAACCTCTGCTATGCGACTCCCATCGCCTACCAGACGAACATGCTCATCATGGCAGAGGGCAATTACAGCTTCGCCGATTACCTGCGAACGGGCGTGCCGCTTGTGCTCATCATGGTCACGACGCTCAGTATCCTGCTCGTCACGACCTACGGCATGTAATCCAGCCTAGCTGTCCGCCCCGCCATGGCCCATGCGCTGCGCGGAGGCATGCTCGGCAGCGCTCATCTGCGCGCTGCGATCCACGTCCTCGATGGCACCGGCCTCTGCGTACAAACGGCGCAAGCGCTCATACTCTTCATCGCTAAGGGCCGCGATCTCTTCCGGCGACATGTTCGGAAGCGCTTGCCTGTTCGCGCGGCTCGGTCGGCGAAGCGCAGCCGAGGAAAAGCTCGACCCATTCGTTTCCATCGGCGCCCCGTAATCGCCCCCTTCATCGGAGCCGAAGCTGCCGACGACGCCGTTTTCGCGTCGCGCCAAGGTAAGGCCGGAGGTTTGGATTACGGCCGCGCGCTGGGTTTGCGGGGCGTCGGGCCGCTCCGCCGTTACTTGATTTGCCGCGGCCCCATTTCTCTTGTCGTCGGTGAAGAGCGCAATGGCCAGCGTCAACGTGATCGTTGCGGCAGCAAAGTGCTTGTACATCTTCAGCGGCACAGGAGGCTTCGAAATCTTCGCCATTGCGCGGCCTGTTACAGGCGAGGTGTTAAAGCGCGGGGCGAGGACATGGTTGATTTTCGGCTAACCAGAAATCGAACAGGCTAGGGGAACTGGAGTTGCAGCAGGCTGTTTTGGCTCGATCAGGAATGGAGTTTTCCGATGACAGAAGAACGCACCACCACAACCGAGACGCCGTCCGGCAATACGCATACGACAACCGTCGTCCACACTGATGAGAAATCATCCGGTAGCAAGTGGGTTCTGCTGATCGGCTTGCTGGTTGTCGCGATCGTGGCTTTCGTTGTATTCTCGCAGATGAGTGATGCGGAGATCGCCAAGGACAATGCCATCGAAGGCGCTGCCGACAGTGTCGGAAATGCAGCCGACGAAATCGGTGAGGCTGCGGATAATCTGTCTGAATAATCTTACACTCCGCGTACGGAGGGAGTGTAAAGTTTACCGACATTTCATACCTCGTCGTTAACCGAACCTGGGCCGGGCGCTTTCCCGGCATTGGTTCGGTGAGGCGATGGTCCGTCTGTTCAAGCATTACATCCCGCATGCCGTGCTGCTGCTCGGCCTGCTGGACTTCGTATTGCTCCTGCTCGCCGCCGACCTCGCGTGGCAATTCCGCGCGGCGCAGATCGACATAGAGGCAGGCGGCGCGTTTTCACGGGCACTGCCGCTGCTTGGGTTCGCGATCACCACGCAGTCGGCCATGATCGCCGTCGGTGTTTACGGGCCGGACGCCTTGCGCAGTATGCGGTTCGCCTGTGCTCGCCTCCTTGTGGCGCTGAGCCTTGCGATCATTGCGCTGGCGCTTCTCGACTTCATGCTGCCAGGGCAGACCTATTGGCGCTCCACGCTGCTCTACGCGATGGTGCTGGCGACGCTGTTCCTCGTGATCAACCGCGCGATCACCGGAGCGGTTGCCGGCACGTCGGCGTTCCGCAGGCGTATTTTGGTGCTCGGGGCAGGCCCGCGAGCTCTACGTCTCAAACAGCTATCCCAGCGACCGGAAAGCGGATTTTCGGTGGTCGGCTTCGTCGATATGACCGGCCGGCACGGCTCGGTGCATGAAGCTCTTTTGCGCACCGACATCCCCGATCTTTCCGCCCACGTGGCATCATTGCGCGCCACCGAAGTGGTGCTGGCGCTGGAAGAGCGCCGCAATTCGCTTCCGCTCAAGGATTTGCTCCGCGTGAAAACCGCAGGCGTTTACGTCAACGAGTTCTCTAGCTTTCTGGAGCGTGAGACGGGCCGCGTGGATCTCGATACGCTCAATCCGAGCTGGTTGATCTTTTCCGACGGCTTCTCGTCCGGCCGCGCGATCTCATCCTTTGCCAAGCGCGTTTTCGATATTCTCGCCAGCGGCTTGCTGCTGGTGCTTACCTTTCCCGTCATCGCGCTTTTCGCGCTGGTGGTGAAGCTGGACAGCAAAGGCCCCGCCTTCTTCCGGCAAAAGCGGGTGGGCCTCTACGGTCAGACATTCGAGCTGGTGAAGCTGCGCTCCATGCGGACCGATGCCGAGAAGGACGGTTCGAAATGGGCAGAGAAAAACGATCCGCGCATCACCCGCGTCGGCGCTTTCATTCGCAAGGTCCGCATCGACGAACTGCCGCAGGTGTGGACGGTGCTGATGGGCCATATGAGCTTTGTCGGCCCGCGCCCCGAAGTGCCCACTTTCGTCAGCGATCTCGATGATAAGCTGCCCTATTATGCGGAGCGACACATGGTGAAGCCGGGCATTACCGGCTGGGCGCAGATCAATTATCCCTACGGCGCCAGTATCGAGGATGCGCGGCAGAAGCTCGAATACGACCTGTACTACGCCAAGAATTACACGCCGTTTCTCGACCTGCTAATCATGCTGCAGACGCTGCGCGTGATCCTGTGGCCGGAGGGCGCGCGCTGATGACATCCTTCTGGGATATCACAACATATCTGGCCTTCCTGGCGACGGCGTGCGCGGCCGTGGCATTGGCCCTGTGGCTGATAACCAGCCACCGGGCGCAGGGTCCGGCCATCAAAGCCTGCGCCGGAGCGCTGTTCTTCGCGGCGCTGGCGGCTTTCTGCGTCATCGGCATGGGCTATGGCAGTTTCCTGAGCGATGTCTCGATGATCGCCAGCAATCTGGCGTGGCTGTGGTTGCTCTATCGCCTTTTCGCGCATGACGATCGCGACAAAAGCCTCGGTCCGATCCGCCCTGTCGTCGCTGCGCTGGGCTTTGTCGAATTGATGCAGGTCGCGCTCATCGTGGCGCGCATCCAGTATGGCGGCATGCCGGATGCGGACCTGCTGATTACCCGCTTTGCGATTACCTTCCGGCTGCTGTTCTGCATCGGCGCGCTGGTGTTGGTCCACAACCTCTATGCCGGCGCTTCCGCGCAATCGCGCCAATCGCTGCGCTGGCCTGCGGCTGCGCTTGGTGTGTTGTGGCTTTACGACCTCAACCTCTACACCATTGCATATCTCGTCGACGGTCTGCCGGGATTGCTTGCCAATTTGAGAGTTGCGGCGCTGGCGATTGCCGTCGGCTTGCTGGCGCTCGGCACCTTGCGGAACGAGAGCGAGCTGCGATTCCGCCCATCGCGTAACTTTGCCTTCCAGTCCTTCTCGCTGCTGCTGATCGGAGCGTACCTCGTGGTGATGGTCGTCATCGCGCAGGGCCTCGCCTATGTCGGGACCGATTACGGACGATTGCTGCAGACGGGCTTCGTGCTTTTGGCCAGTGTGGTGGCGCTTACCGTGCTTCCATCCGCAAAACTTCGCGGGTGGCTGCGGGTCACCTTGTCGAAAAACCTGTTCCAGCACCGCTACGACTACCGCGCCGAATGGCTGCGCTTTACCTCGACCATCGGACGCGCCGGTCCGCAGGCACCGCCGCTGCCAGAGCGCGCAGTGCAAGCGGTGGCGGACATTACCGACAGTCCTGCAGGTCTGCTGCTCACGCCGCGAGAGGAAGGCGGACTGGCCCTTGCGGCACGCTGGCAGTGGCCGGGCATCGCCGTGCCTGCCGAAGCAGTCGATGCGCTGGGCGTCACATTCCTCGAAGACAGCCAGTTCATCGTCGACCTTGATGTTTTGCGTAGCGGACAGAACGATGACGTTCCAGACGTGGCGACACCTGCATGGCTGCTTGAAAGCGAGGAAAGCTGGGCGATCGTGCCGCTGGTCCATTACGACCGGTTGATGGGGGTCGTAGTTCTCGCTCGCCCCTTGGTCGCACGTCGCCTCGACTGGGAGGACTTCGATGTGCTGCGCGTGGTGGGCCGCCAGCTTGCCAGCTACCTCGCCGAGAGCGCCAGCCAGGACGCGCTGGGCGACGCGCAAAGGTTCGACGAATTCAATCGCCGCATGGCCTTCGTCATGCACGACATAAAGAACTTGGCGAGCCAGCTTTCGCTGCTGGCGCGCAATGCGGAAAAACACGCGGACAAAGCCGAGTTCCGCGCCGACATGATCCTGACCCTGCGCAACTCGACCGACAAATTGCAGGGGCTGCTGGCCCGGTTGGGCCGCTACGGCGCGCAAGGCGGCAAGGAACGCGAGCGGGTAAAGCTGCACCATCTCGTCGACCGCGTGGTCGAGCAGTATCGCGGCAAGCACAAGGTCGTCGCTCTGCAACGGGAAAGCTGCGAAGTGCAGGCCGACGCCGAGGGGCTTGAGCAGGCGCTCGTACATCTCGTCCAGAACGCCATCGAAGCGAGCGCGCCGGACCAGGCGGTATTCCTGGATATGCGCATCGAGCCCGGCCATGCCGTGCTGGAAATCTCCGATTCAGGTGAAGGCATGTCGCCCGAATTCATCCGCACATGCCTGTTCAAGCCGTTCCACTCTTCCAAAGCGGGGGGCTTCGGCATCGGAGCATTCGAAGCGCGTGAGCTAATCCGCGCGATGGGCGGTCGGCTGGATGTCGAATCGCGCGAAGGGCTGGGCACCCGCTTCATCATCCGATTGCCCTTCGACCAGACGGCGGAGCTGATCCGTTCGATGCACGAAAAAGAGAAAGCCAACGAGGTTGCATAATGGCCAGTGACAAACCCAAGCTGCTGATCGTCGAGGACGATGAAGGTCTGCAGGCCCAGCTCAAATGGGCTTACGAGGACTTCGATGTCATCATCGCCGGAGACCGTGCCAGCGCCATCGCCGCCCTGCGCGCCGAAGCGCCGCCCGTGGTGACGCTCGATCTGGGCTTGCCGCCGGATCCCGATGGTACGACCGAAGGCTTTGCCGTGCTGGACGAGATCATGGAGCTCAAACCCGATACCAAGGTAATCGTCGCTTCCGGTCACGGCGCACGCGAGAGCGCGCTTAATGCCATCGAACACGGGGCTTACGACTTCTACCAGAAGCCGGTTGATATCGAGCAACTGGGCCTGATCGTGCGCCGCGCGCTCAACCTGCACAGGATCGAGGAAGAGAACCGCTTGCTGGCGAGCAAGTCCGGCGAGGGCAATACGGTGCTGGGCGGGCTGATCACTTCGGCACCGGAGATGGTGAAGGTCGCCCGCACGATCGAGCGGGTGGCGAACACGAACGTGTCCGTCATGCTGCTGGGGGCAAGCGGCACCGGCAAGGAATTGCTGGCCAAGGGTGTGCACGAGGCAAGCGGACGGAAGAACGGCAATTTCATCGCCATCAATTGCGCGGCCATTCCGGAAAACCTGCTCGAAAGCGAACTTTTCGGTCATGAGAAGGGCGCATTTACAGGCGCGGTCAAGACGACCGAGGGCAAGATCGAACTGGCTGATGGGGGCACGCTCTTCCTGGACGAGGTCGGTGACATTCCGCTGCCCTTGCAGGTGAAGTTGCTGCGCTTTTTGCAGGAGCGTACGATCGAGAGGATCGGTGGTCGCAAGTCGATCCCTGTTGATACTCGCATCGTCTGCGCCACGCACCAGGACCTTGAAAGCATGATCGCCGATGGGCGCTTCCGCGAAGACCTATTCTACCGCCTGGCCGAGGTAGTGGTGCGCATACCATCATTGGCAGAGCGCCATGGCGATGCCACGCTGCTCGCCAAGGTATTCCTCAAGCGGTTTGCCGAAGAAATGAACCCGGCCGTCACTGGCTTTGCCCCTGATGCGCTGGCCGCCATCGACGGGTGGAATTGGCCCGGCAATGTGCGCGAGCTGGAAAACCGCGTGAAGCGCGCGGTCATCATGGCGGATGGGAAGCTGGTGAGCGCCGAGGATCTGGATCTCGGCGACGCGGAGGACGACGCTGTCGACGTGCTCAACCTTAAGAGTGCGCGGGAGAAATCGGACCGCAAGGTCATCCGTCATGCGCTGGCACGCACCGAGGGCAACATTTCGAGCACGGCCAAGATGCTGGGGATCAGCCGTCCGACGCTCTATGACCTGTTGAAGCAGTACGACTTGCAGACTTAGCCGCGGCGCGTCACACGCGCAGGCGATGCTCGCGCGCTTGGCAATCCTGTTCGATCCGCTCGTGCGGTTGCTTCTGCTCGCCATCCTCTTGGCCACAATCGTGCCGGTGACGGGCGAGGGCAGGGCGGTGGCGCGCACCGCGTCGGACGCCGCGATCTTCGTCCTCTTCCTGCTGAATGGCCTGCGTTTGCCGCGCAGCGCTGTGGTCGGCGCCCTGCGCAATTTGCGCTTTTTGTTGCCGCTGGTGCTGTTTGTATTCGGTTGGATGGGACTTGTCGGTTTCTCTGCCGCTGAACTGGCCAAGGTTGAACTGCCCGCCAGCATCGTGCTCGGCTTCATGTTCCTCGGCGTCCTGCCGAGCACTGTTCAGTCGGCCACGGCTTACACCTCGATCGCGGGAGGCAATGTCGCAAATAGCGTGATCGCGGCTGCCGCGCTGAACCTTCTCGGCGTGTTTCTCACCGCACCACTGCTCGCCGTAATGTCCGGCAGCGTCATGGCGGACCTCGATATCGACACGCTGCAGCGCATCGGCCTGATCCTGCTGCTGCCATTCGCGATCGGACAGATGCTTCAAGGCCGGTTTGGCAAAGCCGTTTCAGACAATCGCCATCTCATCAGCTGGGCGGATCGGATTGCGATCGCGCTTGCTGTCTATGTGTCTTTCTCGGGTGCGGTGGAGCAGGATGTTTGGCGGTTGCTCAGCCCGCCGCTCTGGGGATTGCTCCTGACACTGATCGGTCTGATGATGGCGCAAGCGTTTTTCGGGGCGTGGTGGCTTTCCGCCTTGTTGCGGCTTCCCGACCATGACCGCATCGCCTTCCTGTTCGGCGGCGCGCAGAAAAGCATCGCGATGGGCGCGCCGCTGGCAGCAATCCTCTTTCCGCCGGAAACGGCAGGATTGGTGCTGCTCCCAGTACTCATCTACCATTTGCTGCAGATGATCGTCTCGGCCCCGCTCGCCGCGCGGTTCAGCCGGTCGGGCTAGCTGCAGCCTCGCGCTTGTTGTGGCGCAGGGACCACCAGAACGAGATGCCGATCAGCGTCACGCCGATCAGTCCGGTAATCGTTTCCGGAATATGGACGATGGCGGATGTCAGCATGATCGCACCCAGCGCGATGATCGCCCAGAATGCGCCGTGCTCCAGATAGCGATATTGTGCCAGCGTTCCCGCGCGGACAAGGTGGATCGTCATTGAGCGGACGAACATCGCGCCGATGGACAGCCCCAGCGCGATAATCACCATGTTGTTGGATAGCGCGAAGGCGCCGATCACCCCGTCGAAGCTGAACGAGGCATCGAGCACTTCGAGGTAGAGAAATCCGCCAAGGCCCGACCGCATTACGACGCCGCTCGCCTTTTTCGCCTCTTCGCGCATGTTGAGATATTCGCCCAGCGCATCGACGGCGATGAAGGTGATCAATCCGCCAATCCCTGCGGTGAGGAAAGTCAGGGCAACATCGTCCGGCAATTGCGCGGAGATAAACCAGATGACACTCATCAGCAGGGCAATTTCGATAGCGGGGAGGGAGGACACTTTCACGAGCTGACGCTCGATTGCGCCGATCCAGTGTACATCCTTGTCGGCGTCGAAGAAGAATTTCAGCCCGACCATCGACAGGAAGGCGCCACCGAACCCGGCAATGCCGACATGCGCGCCGGAAACGATTTGCTCATATCGCTCTGGGTCGTTGAGGGACAGGTCGATAGCCTCGATGGGCCCGATATTTGCTGCCACCGCCACGATGGCGAGCGGGAAGACGATGCGGGTGCCGAACACGGCGATGGCGATACCCCAGACGAGGAAGCGCTGCTGCCACACCTCGTCCATTTCGCGCAGCACCGTGGCGTTCACCACGGCATTGTCGAAACTAAGCGACACTTCGAGGATCGAGAGGATCAGGATGATCCACAAAATGCTCAGGATCGCGCCCAGGCTGTCGCTGCTGGCGATGGCATACCACAGGCCAAGGCCGAAACAGGCCGCGGTGAAAACGAGCGAAAACGTGTAGTAGCGCAGCAGCGTTGCCATGCGAGTGATCCCTTGAATTTTCGGGTGGTGAGGCGCGCTTATTTCGGCTGGTAGGTCTGCTCTTCGGTCGGGAAGCTGCGCTCACGAACTTCGCTGGCATAGGCCGCTGCGGTCTCCGAAATCGTAGTCGCAATATCGCCGTAGCGCTTCACGAACCGCGGCACCCGTTCGAACATCCCGAGCATGTCTTCGGTGACCAGCACCTGGCCATCGCACTTGGCCGAAGCGCCGATGCCGATGGTGGGGCATGACACTGCTTCGGTGGCGGCAATGGCGATGGGCTCGACGACGCCCTCGATCACGATGGCGAATGCTCCCGCCTCATCCAGCGCTTTCGCATCGCCGACGATCTTGTCCGCTTCGGCATCGCTGCGCCCGCGCGCAGTATAGCCGCCCAGCACGTTCACAGCCTGCGGGGTCAGCCCGACATGGCCCATAACCGGGATTCCGCGCTGTGTGAGAAAGGCGACAGTCTCCGCCATGGCCTCTCCGCCTTCCAGCTTTACCGCTGCCGCGCCGCTTTCTTTCAGCAGCCGAGCCGCAGAGTCGAAGGCATCTTCGGGCGAGGTTTCGTAGGAGCCGAACGGCATATCCACCACCACTACCGAATGGTAGCTGCCGCGCACCACGGCGGCGGCATGGTTGGCCATCATCTCGAGCGTGACCGGAATGGTGGAGGGCAGGCCGTAGATCACCTGTGCTAGCGAGTCTCCGACCAGCAACATGTCGCAATGCGGATCGAGCAACTGTGCCTGCCGGGCGGTGTAGGCCGTCAGCATCACCAGCGGTTCATCCGTCACGCCATCCACTTTACGGGCACGGAGCTTTGGCACGGTCAGGCGGCGCATGGGCTGCGGGGTAGGATTGGCGCGGCTGGTCGAGGTGTCGAGCTGGAAAGTCGTGGACATGCCGCCTCCTAACGCGTCCGCTAGCGCGCGTCGACTGTTCCGCCGCAGCCCAAACTGCAGCGACAGGCGGGGATCCCCATGAATGAGGTCTTGGCGTCGGCTGCGAATCATTGCATGACACCGCAAAATCTGGGGTCGAGAGGAATTTAACGAATGGCGCTTTCCCAACCTGGTCCGTCGCGCGAGGGCTGGTCTTCCCGCACGGCCTTCATCCTGGCGGCGATTGGCTCTGCGGTGGGATTGGGCAACCTCGTCCGCTTCCCGGCAGAAGCCGGAGCGAATGGCGGCGGTGCCTTCGTGCTGTTCTATATCGGCTGCGTCATCCTGATCGGCCTGCCCGTCCTATTGTCGGAAACACTGATCGGTCGATACGGCCAGGCCGCCGCGCCCGAGAGTTTCCGTCGCGTTGCTGAAAAATCCGGCAAGTCGCCTGCGTGGGAATTCGTCGCGAGCCTCGGCGTGTTGTCCGCGTTCCTCGTTCTTAGCTTTTACTGCGTGCTGGGCGGCTGGGTGCTCTATTATATCGGTATCTTTGTGCAGGATCTCTTCACCACGGGAGTGACCGGCGGGGCCTTTGCCGACCGGAGCGTAACGGAAGTCGAAGCGATCTTCGGCGCGATGATCTCCGACGGGCCGATGACCGTGATCCTCAACATCGCCTTTCTCGTCATCACGATTGCTTTCGTCGCGCGCGGGGTGTCGGGCGGAATTGAGAAAGTGGCCGTTTACCTTATGCCGGCCTTCTTCGTGCTGCTGCTCGGCATCACGATCTACGGCATGTTCCGCGGTTCGATGGCGGAAACCATCAGCTACCTCTTCACCTTCGACGCGTCCAAGCTGACCGGTCCGGTCATGCTGGCTGCCGTGGGGCAGGCGTTCTTCTCGCTGTCGCTGGGCGTTGCAGGCATGGTGACTTACGGCGCCTATGTCGGCCGCAACGTCAATCTTGGCGTCACATCGGGCGTGATCGCCACGGCAGACACCAGCGTCGCCTTGATCGCCGGCCTGTGCATCTTCCCGATCGTGTTTGCCGCAGGTCTCGCGCCCGAGGGCGGGCTGGGGCTGATGTTCCAGACGCTGCCGCATGCTTTCCAGGAAATCCCGGCAGGTTCGCTGATCGGCCTCGCGTTCTTCGTGATGGTCGGCTTCGCGGCGCTCACCAGCTCGGTTGCCCTGATGGAAACACCGACGGCCTGGGTGATCGACCGCTTCCGCTTTACCCGACCCATCGCTGCCACCATGGTGACGCTGTCGGCGGCAATCCTCGGCACGCTGTGCGCGCTATCGACCGGCGCGCTCTCCGGCTTCCACCCGCTTGGTTTCCTGCCGATGTTCGAAGGGATGGGTATGCTGGACGTGCTCGATACCTTCACCGGCAAGATCACCATGCCTGTCGGCGCTCTGCTCACCTCGATCTTCATCGGCTGGGTGGCAAACAAGCGCCTTGTCGATAGCGAGAACGGCCTCGGCGGCGGCCTGCATGTTTTCTGGCGTTTCCTCGTCTGCTGGCTGTGCCCCATCGCGCTGACGGCCATCCTGATCGTCGGCATCTTCCCGAGCATCCTCGGCGAAAGCTGACACAGAACGCTGCCGAAGAATAAGGGCCGCCGCTCCAGTATAGGAGCGACGGCCCTTTTCGCGCGTGACGACGCGAACGGTTGTATCGGTTAAAGTGCGGCTTCGGTATGCTCGTCGCGCGCTTCATCGCGCACGTCGAACCCCAGCAGCATTCGGGTGTTGTCTACGATACCGAGATCGCTGTTCCAGATTTCGGCCTGACCCAGATCCATGCGCAGCATCAGCAGGTTCGGGTCGGTCTTGCCGCCCGGATACCAAGCTTCGACAATGCGGCTCCACTGCTTCTCGAAACGCTCTTCGCTTGTCTCTTCGTGCAGCGTGCCGGTGAAACGGGCAAACATCTCATGGCCCTTGCCGGCAAACATGGCCGTGGCCGGACCCATCTGCGCCAGCGAGTGATCTTTGGTCGTGAAAAACCAGATGGCGCTCTCTGCATCCTTATCCAGCTGCGCGGTCATGGGGACGGCATCTTCCGGATTGGTGTCACGAGAGAGAAATACGAACGGACTGTCGGCAAGCGCAGTCCAAAATTTATGCTTCAATTCGTCGGTAGTGCTCATGGAAAACTCCTTTCCCAAGATAATGGGCAGGAGGGCGCAGCGGTTCCGACTTTCGCGATAATGGGTTTCAGCAGCCGAACATGGGGCGTTTTGGCGGCTGCGGGGTGGCGTTCGCATCGGTGGCTGGCGAGCCGGCATCGTAGACAAGGCGCGGCCCTGATGGGGCTTCCTCTGCAAGTTTGTCGACCGCCGCTTGTGAGATAGGCTTGTCGAATTCTACGCCGCACATGCCCGGCTTGGACCAGATGACCATGCAATAGACCTCCTGCGAGCCCCAATTGAGGATGGCCGAGACACCCTTCGCCGGAGGTTCCTCCACCGTGATGCGCGCTCCGCCGGTCGATATGTCGAACAGCCTGCCGGGGCGATCGCCGCTCGGCATCAGAAGCGTCGCCATGCAATCGACACGCACGCGCGGCCCCGCCATGCGGCGTTCTGCCGGCAGCGGTGTCTTGTGGCGTGTGAAGAGCTTCATGGCGTCCCCCTGTTTTATCGTTGGGGCCAGCGTTGCGCCGCGATTGGTAAAGCTGGACCTAACGTTATTGGTAAACATCGGTTTGCCTTGACCCGCCTCAGCCTGAGTTGTTCGCGAAATTCCGCAGATATTCACTCGGTTTATCGCAGAACTCTTGGCAGAAGAGGTGGAAGAACATATTAAGAACGGATGCCTGCGCTCGACACCATTCAAAAGCTTGAGATACTCGCCGATGCGGCGAAGTATGATGCTTCTTGCGCGTCATCCGGCACCGCCAAGCGCAATAGCAAAGGTGGAAAAGGCATTGGTTCGACCGAAGGGATGGGCATCTGCCACGCTTATGCGCCGGATGGCCGTTGCATCTCTCTGCTAAAAATCCTGCTGACCAATCACTGCATTTTCGATTGCCACTATTGCGTTAATCGCAAGAGCAGCAATGTGCGCCGCGCCCGTTTCACGCCGCAGGAAGTGGCCGACCTGACGCTGACTTTTTACCGGCGCAATTACATCGAAGGGCTGTTCCTCTCTTCCGGCATTATCAAGAGCGGCAACCACACAATGGAGATGCTGGTCGAAACTGCGCGCATCTTGCGCGAAGATCACGATTTTCGCGGTTACATCCATTTGAAAACCATTCCCGAAGCTGATCCGGAACTGGTCCATCAGGCGGGTCTCTTCGCAGATCGCGTGTCTATCAATGTGGAATTGCCAACCGATAGCGGCCTGACCCGCCTCGCGCCGGACAAGAATGCGCGCCAGATCGAAGGCGCGATGGGCGGCATGAAAAGCGCGATCGTACAGGCGAAGGATGAGCGTAAGCGCTTCCGCAATGCGCCGCGTTTCGCTCCGGGCGGCCAATCCACACAGATGATTGTAGGTGCGGATGCGGCAAGCGACGCCGATATCGTCGGCAAGGCAAGCCGGTTGTACGACAATTTCGGCCTCCGCCGCGTTTACTATTCCGCCTTTTCGCCGATCCCCGACGCAAGCGCTGTGTTGCCATTGAAGCGCCCCCCGCTGATGCGCGAGCATCGCCTCTATCAGTCGGATTGGTTGATGCGTTTCTACGGTTTTGCACCGCGCGAGGTCATGCAGGCGACTGAGGCTGATGGTAATTTGCCGCTCGATATCGATCCGAAGCTGGCTTGGGCGCTGAAATTCCGTGATGCATTTCCAGTCGATGTGAACCGCGCTCCTAAAGAGAAGCTGCTGCGCGTGCCCGGCCTTGGGACCAAGGCGGTCGGTCAGATCCTCGCGAGCCGTCGCCATCGCAGTCTGCGGTTGGATGATGTGGCAAAGCTGACTGTTTCGATCGCCAAAGTGCGCCCTTTCATTTGCACGCTCGATTGGCGGCCGACCATGCTGACTGATCGTACCGATTTGCGCTCTCTGCTCGCGCCGAAGCAGGAGCAACTCGAGCTGTTTGCCGCCTGATGGTTCAATCTCTGCCACAATCCCGGCAAAGCTTTCTGGTCGAAATGCCGGAGCCGGATGATTTCGCTTTCTGGCGTGATGCGGCGCGGCAGTTGGTGCAGGCCCGGATCGCGCCCGATCAGGTCGCGTGGAGCGAACCCGGCAGTTCTGGCTCGCTATTCGCTATCGGATCGACGGAACTCCCGTCACCTCTGCCAGGTGCAGCAGTCGTCAAAGCGAGCAAGCGCTTCCAGTCGCTCGCGCGCAACGCTGCGGTCCATTCCGACCCGGAACGGTTTGCGCTGCTTTACGAAATGCTTTGGCGATTGCAGGGCAACTCGCGACTCATGGAGGACAAGGCCGATCCGCTGGTCCGCCGCATCGAGGAGATGGACAAGGCCGTGCGCCGCGATGCGCATAAGATGCACGCCTTCGTCCGCTTCCGCAAAGTGTCGGATGAGGATGCAAACGATCATTATGTCGCCTGGTTCGAGCCGGACCATCATATCGTCAGGCGCGAGGCTGGCTTCTTCGTCCGCCGGTTCGCCAATATGCACTGGTCGATCCTCACTCCGCGTGGATGCCTGCATTGGGATGGCGAGACGCTGCGTGAAAGCGGCCCTGCGCAAAAGGCCGACGCGCCGCAAGGCGACCCTGCCGAGGACCTGTGGCGCAGCTATTATGCATCCATTTTCAATCCCGCGCGTTTGAAAATCGGGGCCATGCTCAAGGAGATGCCTCGAAAATATTGGAAGAACATGCCCGAGGCGGAGTTGATACCGCAGCTGATCGCGGGCGCGCAGAAGCGGGAATCGCAGATGGTGGACGCAGGATCGATGGTCGCGGAAGATCGCCCGGAGTCGTTGGAGGCGATAGAGCGCGCAATCAGCGCGTGTTCCCGCTGCCCGATCGGCGATCTCGACAATAAGGCCGTCATGGGCGAGGGACCGCCGGATGCACGGCTTATGATTGTCGGAGAGCAGCCCGGCGATGTCGAGGACCAGCAAGGTCGGCCGTTCGTCGGACCGGCAGGCCAGGTTCTCAATGCGGCGCTGGAGAAGATTGGCCTGGACCGTGAAGTGGCCTTTGTGACCAATGCGGTGAAGCACTTCAAATACCAGCAGCGCGGAAAGCGGCGCATCCACCAATCTCCCAATGCCAAGGAGATCGACTTATGCCGATGGTGGCACGAAGCCGAACGCGAGATCGTCAAACCCGATATCGTACTGGCCTTGGGAGCATCTGCGGGTCGCGCAATGCTCGGGCGCACGGTCAGCATCTCGCGTCAGCGGGGCGAGCCGATCGCGCTGGACGATGGTAGCGAGCTCTGGATTACAGCGCATCCTTCCTATCTGCTGAGGTTGGATGGAGAGGCAAGGGAGAAGCAGGTGCAACTGTTCGAGCAGGATCTGCGAAGCGTGAAGGAGCGCCTTGCCGCGCTTGCTGACTGAGGCTTTCGACGCGGGGCAGAACGATGGCGCGATCCGGTCGACAATCCTCGCGGCGGCTATTTGCGGTGCTTGCGCTGTTCGGGGGCCTTGTTGCCTCTGCCTATTATGGCGAGCAATGGTTTCGAGAAAATCCGCAACACAATCCGTGGGCGCCGCTCGACCTCAGAGAGCCGCCGGGTCTCGCGACCGGCATGAAGCTTGGCAGACTTCAGGGCGACGCGGATCTTTGCCGGTCCGTTCTGGACCGCAGCGAGATCGCCTTCAGTGTGCTTGACCCGATCGGGGAGGGGGAGTGCTTCCGCAGCGACCGTCTACGTTTGGACGAGCGACCCTTCGCGCCGCGGTTTCCCGAAATGACCTGTTCGGTCGCGGCAAGTTTCGAATTCTGGATGCTTCATCACGTACAACCTGCCGCAGACCGGGCACTCGGCACGAGAGTTTCGCGCGTCGAACAACTCGGAACGTATAATTGCCGCCGCATCGGTGGCGGTTCTACCGGACGGTTCAGCGAGCACGCTACGGGCAACGCGATCGACATTTCCGCCTTCCAGTTCGACGATGGGCGGCGGATTTCTCTGCTGGAAGACTGGGGTGAGGAAACGGACGAAGGTCGTTTCCTGCAAACGGTACGTGATGGCGCATGCGATGCCTTCGGCACCGTGCTGTCACCGGAATACGACGCCGCGCACGCCGATCATTTCCATTTAGACCAAGCACGAAGTCCGGGAATGGGCCTTTGCCGCTAATGTCCTTTGTGCAACAAAAAACCCCCGCCGAAGCGAGGGTTTTTGTGTTTCGCTGAATGCGAAAGTTACGGGCTGACCGGAGCCGGCTCGTCTTCGTTGTCTTCCAGCAGGATAAGTCCGCCAGCCATTGCAGCAGCAACGAGAAGCACGACAAGCACAGTGCCAACGCCGCCTTGATCGTCGTCGTCCTGTGCTTCCGCTTGGGCGAGAACGGCAGCATCACGCACGCCCGGAGCGGCAGCTGCGGAAATGGTGGTAGCGGCAATGAGGCCGGCGGCCACGGTCGTAGAAATAAGCTTTTTCATTATGCTCCCTCAATATCTGGAGGCGTCAAGTTGATCGCGCTGTAACGCAGGTGCGTAAAAATTGAAAGCGGTAATACTGGATTTCGTTCCGAGTTGACCGGTAATCGCGCTCAACCGTTGCAAAAAGACAACGGAAAATCTCTGAAAAGAGGGCATTTTTGTCCGGACTTTGTGCTTAGAGCGAAATGTGGTGCAGCGCAGCATGCCGACGGTCTTTGTTATACGGGCTCGAGTGCGTAGCCCGCAGAACGCACAGTGCGGATGGGATCGCGCGCATTCTCGACAGCGATAGCCTTGCGCAGGCGGCGGATGTGGACATCCACCGTTCGCTCTTCGATTTCGCTTTCCGTGCCCCAGACAGCATCGAGAAGCTGGCTGCGAGAAAATACGCGGCGCGGATGCTCCATGAAGAACTTGATCAGGCGGTATTCGGTGGGGCCGATCTGCAAAGCGCGGCCGCGACGTTCCACCCGATGCGCAACCGGGTCCAGCTTGAGATCGCCAGCTTCGATCGTCTCCCCTGCGAGGGCGGGGCGCACACGCCGCAGCACGGCCGATACGCGGGCCAGCAATTCGCGCGGTGAGAATGGTTTTGTAATGTAGTCGTCAGCGCCTGTTTCCAGCCCGCGGACCCGGTCGTCCTCGGCTTCCCGCGCGGTGAGCATGATGATGGGGACATGTGCGGTCGCCTTGTCGCGGCGCAAGCGACGGCATACTTCGATGCCGCTTGTTCCCTCGATCATCCAGTCGAGAATCACCAGATCCGGCGCGTCTTCTTCGGCCAGCATGATGGCTTCGTCGCCATCGGCGGTGACGCGCACATCATATCCCTCGCTCTCGAATCGGTATTCCAGCAACTCTGCGAGCGCCGTGTCATCCTCTACGAGAAGCAATTTGGGTGTGGTCATTGGGTTGCCCGTCCGCTGCGAGGCCAGGTGCCCCGCAGCCACGTTTATGTCAGCTCTGTGTCAGATTTGTTGCATAGCGACGCTGTGAAGACCGGCGCCGAGTCACTCCACGTCGTCGGGATACTCGCCCGTCGCCGCGTAATGCACCATTTCGGCAACGTTCGTGGCGTGATCGCCGATCCGCTCGATATTCCGCGCGACAAACAGCAATTGCGCTGCGCTGCTGATCGTCGCCGGATTTTCTACCATGTGACTGACAAGGTTGCGAAAGATGCTGTCGTAGAAAGCGTCTACCTTGTCGTCACGCTCGATGACCTCGCGGGCCAAGACCGGGTCGCGCGCGGCATAGGCGGTGAGAACGTCGTGGACCATTTCCGCAGCCAGTTCCGCCATGGCAGGCAGGAGCGTTAGCGGCTCGAAGCGGCTGCGACCGTCGATTCGCCCGGTGCGCTTGGCGATGTTCTTGGCGTAGTCGCCGATGCGCTCCACTACGCCGCCGATCTTCAGGGCGGCCACGATTTCGCGCAGATCATCCGCCATCGGAGCGCGCAGAGCGAGCAGGCGCACGGCCATATCGTCGACTTCTGACTCGAGCGCATCCAGCTTGGCATCGCGCTCTACGATTTCGGCTGCCAGCTCTTCGTCCCCGCGCACAAGCGCGTCGAGCGATTGCTGGATGGCCACTTCGGCAAGGCCGCCCATTTCGGCGATGAGACCCCGCAGCCGCGTGATGTCCTCGTCGAAAGCCTTGACTGTGTGGTCGCTCATTATCCGTATCTACCCGTGATGTAATCCTGCGTGCGCTTCTCACGCGGATTAGTGAATATGTCCGACGTATGTCCATATTCCACCATCTTGCCGAGGTGGAAAAACGCTGTGCGCTGAGACACGCGCGCGGCTTGCTGCATCGAGTGGGTGACAATCACGATACCATATCGACCGCGCAGTTCGTCAATCAATTCCTCGATCTTCGCCGTGGCGATCGGATCGAGCGCCGAACATGGCTCGTCCATCAGGATGACTTCGGGATCGACGGCGATCGCGCGTGCAATGCACAGGCGCTGCTGCTGGCCGCCTGATAGCGCTGTGCCGGAATCCTGCAAGCGATCCTTCACCTCTTCCCACAGGCCCGCACGGCGCAGGCTCTTCTCGACGATCTCGTCGACGTCGTTCCTGTTCTCGGCAAGGCCATGGATCCTAGGCCCGTAAGCGATGTTCTCGTAGATGGATTTAGGGAATGGATTGGGCTTCTGGAAAACCATGCCCACGCGCGCGCGCAACTGCACGACATCCATTCCGCTGGCATAAATATCGTCGCCATCGAGCTCGATCCGGCCCTTCACGCTTGCTGACGGGATGGTGTCGTTCATGCGATTGAGAGCACGCAGGAACGTCGACTTGCCGCAGCCCGACGGCCCGATAAAGGCGGTCACATATTCGGTGTAGATGTCGATGGAGACATCGTCGATTGCCCGCTTGTCGCCGTAGTAGACATCCACGCCCTGCGCGCGCATTTTCGGTTCGCCCGTCTCGACATTCTCATGTTCGAGGGACTTTTCCGACTGGCTGGGGATCGAAGCGTCGTCTATTTCGGTTCCGGTATCGGTCATCACCATCTCTTTTCGAACCTGTTGCGCAGATAAATGGCGAGGCCGTTCATCAGCAGCAGGAATATCAATAGCACGATAATCGCCGCACTGGTGCGCTCGACGAAGCCGCGGTCGATCTCGTCGGACCACAGGAAGATCTGCATCGGCAGTACGGTGGCGTTATCGGTGAAGCCGGTCGGCGGCGTTGCGATAAAGGCGCGCATACCGATCAGCAGCAGCGGCGCGGTCTCACCCAAGGCGCGGGCCATGCCGATAATCGTGCCGGTCAGGATGCCGGGCAGGGCGAGCGGAAGGACATGATGGAAAACCACTTGCACTGGGCTGGCACCAACGGCCAGGGCACCGTCGCGGATGGAGGGTGGCACCGCCTTGATGGCGTTGCGGCCGGAAATCACGATCACCGGCATGGTCATCAGCGCGAGCGTCATGCCGCCGATCAACGGTGCCGAGCGGTAGCCGGGGAAGATCGTGAGGAAGACAGCCAGACCCAAAAGACCGAAAATGATCGACGGCACCGCTGCCAGATTGTTGATCGAGACTTCGATAACGTCAGTCCAGCGATTCTTCGGCGCGTATTCCTCCAAATAGAGCGCCGCCAGCACACCGATCGGGAAGGCGAGCAGGAGGGTGACGATCATGGTAAGGATCGAGCCCTTGAGCGCACCCCAGATCCCGACGAGCTGCGGATCGGTGGCGTCCGCTCGGGTCATGAACCCGGGATCGAAACGGTCTTCCAGCACACCATCCTCGGCCAGCTGCCTTGCAAGGGGTTGCAGGGCCAATTGGCCATCCTCGGCATAGGCGCTCGCCAGGTCTTCGGTAACAGGAAGCCAGAATGTCTCTTCGCGCTGCAAGAGCGAGGGATCGGCAATGATCTCTTGCGCGACGATGCGCCATGCTTCGGCATTCAAGTGCTGGGCCGCTTCATCGCCCAGGCTCTCGCTCGCGCTGAATGCCACGACATCGCGCAGGCCTTGCGTCTCGAGCGCGCGCGCAGCGGTATTTGCATCCTGCATGGAGGGCGGAAGCGACAGGCCCATTTCGGGCAAGTCTATCTCGACCTTCATCTCGGCGCGCTGGAAGCCGCCAAGGCCATTCAGGGTCATGTTCCCCAGCAGGAAAATCAGCACGGCGACGGAAAAAACGATGGCGGACAAGCCAAGCATCTTGAACCGACGCTCTGCCGCATACCGCTTTTTCAGCCGCGCTTCGAAGGCGGGCGTGCGTGTCGGTTGAACCCGGTCACTCATACGCTTCTCGGAACCTTTTCACGACGCGCAGGGCGATAAAGTTCAGCACCAGCGTGACCATGAACAGCACAAAGCCAAGCGCGAAAGCCGCCAGCGTGGCCGGATGGTCGAAGCTGCCTTCGCCGGTCAGCAGCGACACGATCTGCACGGTCACAGTCGTCATCGCTTCCAAAGGATTGGCAGTCAGATTGGCGGCGGTGGAGGCAGCCATCACCACGATCATCGTTTCGCCGATTGCGCGGCTGATCGCCAGCATCACCCCTCCGACGATGCCGGGGAGCGCAGCAGGGACCAGCACGCGCCGGATCGTCTCATTGGTCGTCGCGCCCATGGCCAGTGAACCGTCGCGCATGGCTTGGGGGACTGCGGCGATGGAATCGTCCGCCATGGAGGAGACAAAGGGAATGATCATCACGCCCATAACGAGGCCGGCTGCCAAGGCGCTTTCGCTCGACGGGTTGGCGAAGCCGACGCTGAGTCCGAAATCCCGAATAGCGGGCGCAATGGTGAGCGCGGCGAAGTAGCCGTAAACGACGGTCGGCACACCGGCGAGCACTTCTAGCGCCGGTTTGACCCATGCGCGCAGCTTGGGCGGTGCGTATTGCGTGAGGTAGATGGCACTCATCATGCCAAGCGGGATGGCGACGATCATTGCGATAATCGCACCGATGAAAAGCGTACCCCAGAACAGCGGGATGGCGCCATAACGGTCGCCTTCCGGATTGTCCGGATTGCTCATCGGGTCAGGGTTCCACTGGGTGCCGAAGAGGAAATCGATCGGCGAGACCATGCCGAAGAACCGGACCGTCTCGAACACGAGGGTCACGAAAATGCCAAGCGTGGTCAGGATTGCGACAAGCGAGGCCAGCAAGAGGCCGATCAGCACCAGGCGCTCGACCCGCGTGCGGGCAGTGAAATCTGGCTTCAGGCGCAGGAAGGCCCATGCTGCGCCAGCACCTGCAATCAGCAGGCTGACCACGATGCCGATCATGCCGTAGCGCGATTGCGCCTCGCGGATCGGCTCTGCCAGCGCGAGGGCATCGGGGTTGGGCGTGCGCACGTCATTGCCGGCGGCAATGGCGAACGCTTCATTGAGGATGGTATCGCGCCGCAGGCCGAAATCCGGCAGCACCTGCGCTTCCGGACTGGCGAGCACATGGGCAATCACCAGCTGCCCCGCGACGGCATCCCACAGCAGGTAGAACAGCACCACGGGCACCGCGATCCACAGCGCGGCGTACCATGCGTGATATGTCGGGAGCGAAGCGATCCGCCCATCCTTGGCGGACCGTTTGAAGCCCCACGCACGCGCACGGGCCACCAGCCAACCGGCAAGCCCGAGCCCGAGGGCAAGGAGAAGCGGCAGGACTGGTGACATGATGCGTGCTGGCTACCTTACTGAAGGTCTTCTGCCGTCAGATTCGGCAGCTCGTCGATGGCATTGGTCATCTGCGCCATAACCTCGCCACGGTTGGTGACAAGGCCGATCTGGGCGAGAGGTCCGTCTTCTCCCCAATTCGCAGCCCAGGTCTGCAGGAATTCTGCCAAGCCCGGGATTACGCCGACATGCTCTTTCTTCACGTACACGTAGAGAGGACGCGCGCCGGGATATTCGAAGCTGGCGATGTTCTCGTAAGTCGGCTCGACGCCGTTGATGCTCTGGCCGCGCACGCGGTCGGAGTTCTCTTCGAGATAGCTGTAGCCGAAAATGCCCACCGAGTTGGTGTTGCCTTCGATCTTCTGGACGATCAGGTTGTCCTGCTCGCCCTGGTCCACAAACGCGCCGTCGGAGCGCATTTCGGTGCAGGTACGCTCGAACGCGTCTTCGTCGGCTTCTTCGGTGGCAGCAAATTCTTCATTCGCCTCGCAGCCGACCAGCATGATCAGCTCGTTGAAAGCGTCGCGCGTGCCGGAGGTGGTCGGCGGGCCGTAAACGAGGATCGGCAGGTCGGGCAGAGAGGGATCGACATCGCTCCAGTTCGTGTTTGTCTGCTCTTCGCCATATGGGTTGGCAGCCAGCGCGCGGTACATAATCTCGGGCGAGAGATCCATCTGGATTCCGCCGATTGCCGATGCGATGGCGATACCGTCCATGCCGACCTGTAGCTCGGTGATTTCGGTGACGCCGTTCTCCTGACAGGTCTCGAACTCACCCGGCTTCATGCGACGCGAGGCGTTGACCATGTCGGGCGTGTCGAAGCCTGTGCCGCTGCAGAACAGCGCCATGCCGCCGCCAGTGCCGGTCGATTCGATCGAGGCTGCGGCGAAATCCGGGTTTTCGCGGCTGAAGATTTCCGACACGCGGCGCGCGAAAGGAAACACGGTGGAGGAGCCGACGGCGTGGATGCCTTCACGACCGCTATCGGCGCCGGGCTGGTTGCCACAGGCGGTAAGGGCAGTCGCGGCCAGCGCGACGGCTGCAATGGTAATCTTCTTCATAATCGTAAGCCCTGTAAGTGGTTGTTGAGCTAGCGGCCCTGTATGACGCGGATGCGACAGAATTGCGTCACATGGCGAACTTATCTCGCCTTGCGGTGCGGCGGGCCGAGTGGAAATCCTAGAAGTCGAATTCCGCCCGCATGCCGATCACATCGACGCTGTAATCGCGGCTGCCATCAGGCAGGGCGAATACGGCGTCGTCATAACCGAGATGGCCGTAATTCAGCATGAAACGGGTGTAATCGGTGGTGGTCCAGATAAGCGAGCCGAACAGTCCGTTTTGCGTGCCGCCGATGATCCCGGCGTCGGCATCGTTCAGTTCGAGGAAGTCGTAGCGCAAATTCAGCTGGACGGCGCCGATACCGCCTTCATCAACGGTGCGCGCGGGGCGTGTGCGATTGAAGCGGCCAACGCGATAGGTGCGACTGTCATCGGGGGTGAGGAAAAGGCCGACTTCGGCAAACGCGCCATGGAAGGTGGCGTCGTCCATTGTCACAAGGCCGCCGAGCTCACGGCGATAGCCCTCTGCATGGACGTGCAGCGGACCGCGAACGGCAGCAAATTCCAGCCCGATATCGAATTCGCTACCCGCGTCGATGCGGTCGGTGTTGATCAGGCGTTCCGAAGTAAAGCTGACCAGCGGGCGCTGGCGGTATCGCACAGTGGCGCCGTCGCCCAGATCGGCATAGTGGATGGAGCCGCCAAAGTGCAGCTGCGTGTCGCCAATTTGCGGGAAATAGGCGGCGCGCCCGTCGACGCTCATCCGGTCGCTGCCTGGTAGATCGCCGATGTTGTCGGAGAACAAGCCGCCCTGCAGCAGCACATCGCCGGAGCCGTATTCCACGGCGATGCCCGTGCGGCGGATGAAACCGAATGCGTCTGTAAAGGCGGCGCGTTCGATGAAGGATGTGAAACGGCTGCTGGTCAGCTCTTCCATCGACTGGAAGTTGTTGAACTGCCCGACCGACAGGGTCACGTCGCCGGTTTCATATTCCAGCAGCGCGTCGGTAATCTCGACTTCGTTGCCGCCGAATTCCAGCTCCATCTTGTAGCCGAAGCCGCCGGGGATATCGCCCTGCGCACCAAGGCGGACGCGGCGGGCGCGCACATCGAAGCCGTCGGATCGTCCGAGCTCGTCCGGAAGGAACGTCCAGCCGCTATCGAGCATTAGGCGACCGAAAGGCTTGAAGCTGAAACCGTCGGCGCTCTCGATATCGGCTGCTGCGCCCATGCTGATTTCTACGGGCGTGTCTGCTGTCACGACAGGTGCGGGGATCGCATCCGCCGCAGCCTGTGCCTCGGCCGCAGCAGCAGCGTTCCGCTCGTCAGCACTTTCCATTTCGTCGAGTCGGGCGTTCACCGCTTCGAGCTGCGCGGTCAGTTCGGCGATCTGCGCGCGAAGGGCTTCGACATCGCTATCCTGCGCATGTGCAGGCGTAGAAAGGCACGCGATAGCAGCGAGCGGAAGGAGGGGAACGGCGCGCATGGAATGTCTCATTTCTGTCATGTGACCAGGATGTGACCGCGCCCCTAGGCGTGTCGCATGACAGATTTGTGACAAGACGGAATGGAGCTGTGGAAAGACCTGGCGCTCAATCCCTGGCCTGTGCCTCCAAAGCCAGTAGCGGCAGGCGCACGGTGACGGTCGTCCCGTCGCCAAGGGTGGAATCGAAATCCAGCCGACCGCGGTGCCGCTCGACGATATGTTTCACGATGGCCAAGCCTAGCCCTGTTCCGCCCGCTGCCCTGCTGCGACCCGGATCGGTGCGGTAGAACCGCCGGGTGAGATGGGGAAGATGTTCGGCGGCGATCCCTTCGCCGTGATCGCGCACACTCAGCACGGCCATATCGCGCTCGCCCTTTTGCAGGCCCACCTCGACCGGCCCGTCACCACCATATTTCAGAGCGTTATCGACCAGGTTGCGCACCAATTGCTCTATCTGGCGCTCATCGCCGCGGATCGAGAGGTCGCGCTCGCCCAGGTCGAATTGCAGACGGTCGAATCGCTCGGCACCCGCGCCATCACGGGCAGCGCTGCGGATGAGCGGTGTCAGCAGGACCGGCGCGCGCGGCTGGTCATGCTTTTCCGCCTCCACCCGGCTGAGCGACATCAGATCGTCTACCAATGTCTGCAAGCGACGCGCCTCGCGCAGCACAGTGCCATAGAATTTGCTGGCCTGCTTCGGATCGACCTTTTCGCCTTCGTCCGACAGCGTCTCGACATAGCCGATGATGGATGCGAGCGGCGTGCGCAGCTCATGGCTTGCATTCGCAACGAAATCGGAATGGGCGCGGCTGACATCGGCCTCGGCGGTGCGGTTCACCAGCTCGATCAAGGCATAGCGCGCATCGATGGGCTGGATGGTTATCTGCCAATTGCTTTTCGGGCCGGTCAGACCTTGCACGGCGACGCTTCCTCCTTCACCGCGTGAGAGGAGGTCGATGGCTGCGGGATGCCGCAGCGCGACGCGAACGTCCTGCCCGATAATATGTTTGCCCAGCGCTTCTCTCGCATGCGCATTTGCCATGATAATGCGATCCGAATCGATCATGATAAGAGGCAGGCCGGAATGCTCGATCAGGTCGCGCATGCTCGCGCCGCTGATCTGCATGCCGCCATTCGCTTTTTTCTGCGGCGGCGGCGGGGGAGGGGCGGCAAGCCAGAGCGAGAGGATCCAGATGCCGATAACGGCGACCACGACAAGCAGGCTGGTGCCCATCGCAGCAAGGAACAGGCCGCAACCTATCGCAAGGATGATGCCCCCAAACGGTGTCGTCTTGCCATCCATGCGCAGCGTCATGCGCCAGAACGGATTCGGTTTCTACCGCAAAGAAAGCATGTCACGCACGGATCGCCGGAAACACGGCGAAAGAAGGGGCGATGCTGTGGGAGGAGAAGTCCATCGCTGGTGACCCCTACGGGAATCGAACCCGTGTTTCAGCCGTGAAAGGGCCGCGTCCTAACCGCTAGACGAAGGGGCCATCCTGCGATGGAGCGGCGCATCTAGAGGGGGGCAGGGAAACGGTCAAGCCCCCGAAATCGCAAAAACGCCGTTTTGGCGAGAAATCCGCGCGGTCAGTCCGCCCAGGCCGCATCTTCCAGGTGCAATTCGGCTGCCGGACGCGCACCCCAGTCGTCGATCTTGGCGCGTCCTGCAAGCCACAGGCGGCGGCCTTTCGCGCCATGGAGGATGGACTGCCCCATCTCGCTTTCTGCCTGGCGGAAAGCGATGGCCTTGATGCTGCGACCATCCGCACCGGCAGCGATGAGGCGCAAATGGTCGGTACCCACCACATCGGCCTTCACGATATGGACCGGACCCACCGCGATGCGTGGGCCCGGCCAACCGACCCCATACGGTCCGGCGCTTTCTAGCGTCTCAACCAACTCGGGCGTCAAGCCGCCGGGCGCGAGGCTCAGGTCCAGCAACATGCTCTGCGATGCGCTGGCCTTGGCAACCGCTGCCGACAACCGCTCATCCAGCCATTCTCCGAATTCATCGAGTTTTCCGGCCTCGATCGTGAGACCGGCCGCCATGGCGTGCCCGCCGCCTGCCACCAGCAGTCCTTTTTCGCGCGCTTCGATGATGGCGGCGCCCAGATCGACGCCGGGGATCGATCGGCCCGAACCTTTCCCGGTGCCGTCCGCATCAAGAGCGATAACGATGCTGGGCTTGCTGGACTTTTCCTTGATGCGGCCTGCAACAATGCCGATCACACCGGGATGCCAGCCGGTTCCGCTTACGGCCACCACGGCGCGGTTGTGCTGGCTGGCGAGCTGTGCTTCTGCCTCTTGCTGCACGTCGGCTTCGATAGCGCGCCGCTCTTCGTTCAGCGTCGAAAGCTGCTCGGCAATGGCGCGGGCTTCGTCCGGATCTTCAGTGGTCAGCAGGCGTACACCCAAGGTGGCTTCGCCGACCCGCCCTCCGGCGTTGATCCGCGGGCCCAGCGCAAAGCCGCAATCGCTGCATTTGGGCGCGGCCTTCAGGCGGCTCGCATCGATCAGCGCCGCCATGCCGATATTGGCGCGGCGGGCCATCACTTTTAGCCCCTGCGTCACAAAAGCGCGATTGAGATCGCGGATCGCCGCGACATCGGCGACGGTGCCGAGAGCCACAAGATCCAGCAGCGACAGCAGATCGGGCTCTTTGCGGTCGGAGAAGAAGCCGCGTTGGCGCAGCGTGCGCACAACCGCCACCGCAAGGATGAAGGCCACGCCCACCGCCGCGAGATGGCCATGCGAAGCTGCAAGATCGTTTTCATCGAGACGATTGGGATTTACCAGCGCAAAGGTTCGCGGCAGATCCGGCGCGCATTTGTGATGGTCAACCACAATCACATCGACCCCTGCCTCATGCGCCATGGCCAACGCTTCATGCGCCATGGCGCCGCAATCCACGGTTACGATTAGGCTGGAGCCTTGCTGGCCGATCTTAAGCAATGCCTCGCCGCTGGGGCCGTAGCCTTCCAGCAGCCGGTCCGGAATGTAATGGCCTGCATCATGGCCGAGCATCCGGATCAGCCGGATCAGCAAGGCCGAGCTTGTGGCGCCATCGACATCGTAGTCGCCGTAGATAGTGATCGTTTCACCACCGATAACGGCTTCGGCAATCCGTTCGGCGGCGCGATCCATGTCGTTGAATTCGGAAGGATCGGGCAGGAAATCGCGCAGGCTTGGATGGCGCTGCCTGTCCAGATCATCACGCGAAACACCGCGAGAGAGCAGCAACTGCGTGCCAATCTCGTCGGTCAGGCCGTGAATGCCGCCAGCGATTTCCATGTTTCCGCCGCGCCATTGCCAGGACTTGCCGCTGAGCGAGCGGTCGACTCCGAGAACTGCAGTTTGCGTTGCCATGTCACGTGCTTACAACCTTCCCTCTTGCGGCAAAAGCTCTCCACAACGGAAGTGCCTGGCTACGTCATAAGCGCATTTCGCTTTGTCCGGACAATGATTTACGAACCAATGTCGTGCTAGGGACTCGACCCTGTTGAGAATTCCCGCCAGAAATCTGGCACTTGGACGAAGGGATGGGGCGATCGCCAGCGGACGGCACCTTGATAGGGAAGGCAGATTGTCATCGGCTTCGCTGCTTTTCGCAGACGGTGCGAGACCGCGCGCGGCCGATATCCGCCAGCTGGCGCAATCGGCAAACGGTCTCGCGGTCAGCCTGGATACATCGGAGGAAGGAGGGCAGGAGGAAGGCTGGCTGGAACTCCTTGCAAGCGGCCTCGCTTTCGATGTGACCGGGCTGGAGCCGCAAAAGCCCGATAGCCTGCCGGAACTCGCTTATCGCTACGGGATCGACGGCAGCCTCGATCCTTCGCGACTTCAAGCTGTTACCGTGGTGCCAGGGCCGCATCTGAGCGCTGGCGGAGACATGATACCGGTCGTCCGCACGCTGGCGACGATCGTATCGCAGCTGGCTGGTCTTGACGGGGTAGAAGCGGTCGCGTGGCATCCTGCGCGATCGCTTTGCGATGTCGGCTATTTCCGCAGCGGGGTGCGGCGCTGGATCGAAGGTGGGCCGTTTCCCGGTCTCGGATTGACCTCGCTGGCGGCAGACGAGAACGGCGGACTGACAACGGTAGGTCTCACCCAGCTGATCGGCCAGGAATTGCGCCTGCATCCCGATATCGCCACCGAACCTGTCGAAGCGGCGAAACTTTCCGTCCGTCTCATCAATTGGCTGGTCGAATATGGTCGTCTCCAGGAAAACCAGATGCTTACCGGCCCTTCCGGCGAGGCGTTAATGCTTGAACCTGTGGAAAACTTCGGCATCGTTGAAGTGTGGAGAGGGTCGCACTAAACCACGCGGGGGCAGCCCCTTGCGCAAGCACCGCCAATATTCGGCGACTTCCCTTGGCATTCCGCCACGTGAACAAGCGCGGCGAGCGTGGCTTCGAGCCCGATATGCAGCGCCACCACCTCTTGCCATTGCAATTGCTGCGCAACCACGCGCTGGGGCGGATGATCGAAACAATCGGACGCGAACGGATCGGGATCGACGATTTTCGCCGCAACGGCCTCCTCCTTCCCGCGACCGAAGCCAGCGCTTTCCGGACGGCACCACCGCTGCACCGGGGACCCCATCGAGCCTACAATGCACTTGTGTCTCAGCGTGCCGGTCAGATCGAAGCCGATTTCAAGCGCGAGCGTCGGAAATCCCTCGATCGGGCGGCAAGCCATGCGATCATGCGATTGGCCCTGCTGCAATCTGCGTTGCGACGGCGCTTGCTGGTTTCCGCGCGAAATCGCCTCTTTCTAAGCCGCAAGGACCCGTTTCGCAGCGAGCTGGACTTTGCCGAACTCGATGCAATGGCAGAACAGCTTTGGGCCGCGACCGCGCCGGGCGATTAGGCGGCCTCTTCAAATCGCGGCCACTCGCGCTGGAGCGCAGCGCGCCTTGCGCCCGGCTCCGACGCTGTTTTCAGGTCGTGCTCCAGCCTGCGCGACGCTTCGCCCAGTTCGGCATCGCCAAAATTGGCCGCAACCCCTGCAAGTTTGTGCAATTCCTGGGTTAGTTTCTCCCAGTCGATGGCTGCCGGTTCGCTCTCGAGCGATAGGCGCAGCTCCCGGACCAGCTGTGTACGACGGTCGCGATACCGCGCCTCCAGACCGGCAAGGGATGGGCGAGCCATCGCTTCCGGGGCAGCGCTTTCGTGCGTGATCTCTGCCTTCAACTTAGCGCTTGCCTCATCCGCCGGAGAAAGCCACCGCGCCAATTCCCGTGCCAAAGCAACCGTCGTAACGGGCTTTCCGAGGTGGGACTGCATTCCGGCCCGCGTGCACGCCGCCACATCGTCGGGATAGCAATTGGCTGTAAGGGCGATGACCGGGAGCTCCTTAGCCGTAAAGCCAAGCGCACGAAGGCGGCGCGTCGCTTCGAGCCCGTCGACATCGGGCATCTGCATGTCCATCAGCACGACGTCGAACGGTCTGCCCTCATCGCGCGCCTGCACGGCGGCCGCGACGGCCTCCTCGCCATTCTCGACGAGGCGCGCATCGATATCCAGCGATGCGATCATCGCCATAATGAGCTGCTGGTTGATCGCGTGGTCCTCGGCAATCAGCACACGGGCACCGGAGAGGTCGCCAAGCACGCTTTTCGCGGCGGGCTGCACCTCCTCCAGTTCGTCTTCATTCGCTGCTTCCTTGAGAGGCAGACGCACCGTGAAAGCCGTTCCGATGCCGGGCCTCGATTGCACCGTGATGCGGCCATCCATCATGGTGACAAGCTGGCTGGAGATGGCAAGACCGAGGCCCGTGCCGCCATAGCGGCGGGCTACCGAGCCATCCTCCTGCGTGAACGGCTTGAAGATCACATCCATCCGGTCCGCCTCGATACCTATACCGGTGTCGATGACGCTGAGGGACAGCACAGGTCCCTCCGAACTGGTCTCGACTCGCGCTTCTACATCGACACCGCCGCGTTCCGTGAACTTGACCGCGTTGCCAATCAGGTTGAGCACGACCTGCCGCACGCGGAGGCGATCGAGCATGACGGTCTGCGGTACCGCGTCATCGACAAAGGTGCCGAGCGTCAGTCCTTTGCCGCGCGCCATCGGCTCGTGCAGCTTTGCGCAGTGGCGTAGTTGCTGGCGCAGATCGGTCGGCTCTTCCATGATCCGCAACTGGCCACTCTCGATCTTGGACACGTCGAGAATATCGTTCAGCAGTCGCATCATCGCGCGTCCTGAGTCGGAGATCAGCTGCACCTGCGCGAATTGTTCGTCATCCAGATCGCTTTCCAGCAGCATTTCGGTGAAACCGATTACGCCGTTCATGGGTGTGCGGATTTCGTGGCTCATATTAGCGAGAAAGGTCGCCTTGGCGGAGGCGGCGCTTTCCGCTGTCTCCAACGCTGCGCTCAGGTCCTCTTCCAGCTCCTTGGCTCGCTGGATGTCGATGTTGATGCCGACATAGCCGAGCAATTCGCCATCCTCGCCATATTCGGGCGCGCCGCGGCACATGACCCACAGGCTGGATCCGTCAGGCCGTTTCCAGCGCCATTCATCCTCGAACAGCTCCTCGTTCGCGACAGCGCGCATGAAGCTGGCGAAGACCCGGTCCGCATCCTCCGGGTGCAGCGCGCCGGACCAGCCGGTATCGCGCCACTCGCCCCGGCCCAGCCCCGCCATCTCTTCCCAGTGGCGGTTGACGTAGACGCAGTGGCCATTGGCATCGGTGCGCCAGATGCCGGCAGGCGCAACACCTGTAAGCGTGGCGAAGGATAATGCGGCGTGTTCGCCCGCCTGCTTCTGCCGCCGGTCGCGGTAGTAGAGGAGGGCGAAAGCGGATGCTGCGACAAGCGCAATAGCGATGATAGCGTATTCGACCATATAACGTGCCCGGTTGGTAAGACTGGGTCCGTCATAAGTGCGACATCCCTATTCTTGCGCGAGCATGGGCATCCGGATTGCCACCTAGTCGCGCCTCGCGCCTAGAAGCGGGGCGTGCCCGGGCCATGCGCCGCGCCATTGGCAGCCGAAAGGATGGCGCGCACGCTGGCGGTCGCGACGTCTTCGTCAATGCCTACGCCCCAGCCATTGCGACCGTCGGGCGTGGTCCATTCGATATAGGCAGCCGCTCGGGAATCGACACCAGTGCCGAGCGCGTGTTCGGAATAGTCGGCGACTTCCAGATCGACATCGAAAGCTTCGCGGATTGTCGACAGCACGCTGGAGATAAGGCCTTTGCCACGGCCCGAAACGCGCTGTTCCTCGCCATCGACCTCTACCGTTCCGGTGAAGATGCGTGTGCCGTCGGACGCGCGGCTCTCGTCGTAATCGACGAGGCGGAAGCGGCGCCTTTCGGACTGGACGTAATAGGTTTCGCGGAAGCAGTGCCAGATATCTTCGGCGGTGAGTTCGTGGCCCTCGCCGTCGGCCATGTGCTGCACATGCTTGGAGAAGTCGGCCTGCAACCTCTTGGGCAGCTTCAGCCCCTGATCCTGTTGCAGTACCCATGCAAAGCCGCCCTTGCCGCTTTGCGAATTAACGCGGATCACCGCCTCGTAATTGCGGCCAAGATCGGCCGGATCGATGGGCAGGTAAGGCACGCGCCAGTGCTCGTCATTCTGTGCGCCCCGCGCCTCGAAGCCCTTCTTGATCGCATCCTGATGGCTGCCGGAGAAGGCGGTGTAGACCAGTTCCCCGCCATAGGGATGCCGCTGGTGGACGGGCAGGGCATTGCAGTATTCGACCGTCTCGATCACCTTGTCGATGTCAGAGAAATCTAGGCCCGGGTCGACGCCTTGCGTGTACATGTTGAGCGCGACGGTCACGAGGCAGCAATTGCCGGTCCGCTCGCCATTCCCGAAGAGGCATCCCTCCACTCGGTCCGCGCCCGCCATCAGTCCCAGTTCCGCCGCCGCGACGCCTGTGCCACGGTCGTTATGCGTGTGCAGGCTGATGATGGCAGCCTCGCGATTGGGCAGGTTGCGGCAGAAATACTCGATCTGGTCAGCATAGATATTAGGCGTCGCCGCCTCGACCGTGGCGGGCAGGTTGAGGATGAGCGGGCGATCCTTTGTCGCGCCGACGGTGCGCATGACCGCTTCGCAAACCTCGAGGCTGAAATCGAGTTCGGCGGTCGAGAATGTTTCGGGCGAGTATTGGTAATGCCAATCCGTCCCGGGGCGCTTCGCGGCTTCGTCCACCAGCTGCTGCGCGCCGCGTATGGCGATGTCGCGCACCTCGTCCCGGCTCATGCGGAACACGATGTCGCGCCATGCGGGGCTGAGCGCATTGTAGAGATGGACGATGGCGCGGTGCGCGCCTTCCAGGCTTTCGAAGCTGCGGGCGATCAGGTCTTCGCGTGACTGGGTGAGGACCTGCACCGTCACATCCTCGGGCACGCGGCCCGACTGGACCAGCCAGCTGATGAAGTCGAACTCAGTCTGCCCGGCGGCGGGGAAGCCGACTTCGATTTCCTTCACGCCCACTTCCAGCAGCAGGTCGAAGAACCGGGTCTTCTTCGCCCGGTCCATCGGGTCGATGATGGACTGGTTGCCATCGCGTAGATCGGTGCTCAGCCAGCGGGGCGGGGCGGTGATGCTGCGCGTCGGCCATTGCCTGTCGGGCAGGTCCACTTGCGGGAAGGGGCGGTACTTCGTTTTCGGGTCGGAATGCATGGGCATCGGTGCTGGCAGCCTTGTTGGGCGTGAGCCGGTTGGGTCTGGTGCGGGAAGAAAGAGCCCTTAGGCAGCGGTCCTGCGCCGGGCAGGACATGTTGCGCGCCTAAGGGCGCATAAGTCGAAGCAGGATGGGGCGAATGCCGATGCTCATGATAGGCGAAGCTAACGCGCATGCGCGCGATCGTCCAGCGCGAATCCACCTCAACCTGGAGCGCCAAAGGCCGCGTTCGGAAATATCTGCTCGGCCTGTGGCGCGCCCAATCCTGCGGGTCAGCGCGAAAGGCGGTGTAACCTTCGGGATGGGCTGGTGGTCGCTGCATCATGCGGTCCCTTTGCCAGATCACATTGCTGTAGGACACGGCAGCTGTCAGGAGCCGCTTTTCAGCACCCGGTCCAAGGCGTGCGCATGCGCTGGCGCAAGGTCGCCACGGTGTAGCTTTCCTGCGGTTCGAACGCGGCGCATGGCTGGTAGTTCGGATCGGTCGGCAGGCAGCCCTGGCCGCACAGCAAATTCGCCGTGCCCGTGGCGGGATCGTTGCGCCAAAGCCTGCCGCCGGGCGTGGAGACATAGCCATGCAGCCCGCCTGCGATATCGCCTTCGAGGTCGATCAGCGAAGGCACTTCGCTGTCATAGCGATCATCGTGCCGGCCATGCGTGTGGAAGCTGGCGACGGGCAGGCGATTGCGCAGGTTGAAATACGAGATGTCGCACGTCGCCTCGTGGCCGACGACAATCTCCTGCGTGACGAGACCGCCATCGCTGTTCTCGGAAATGATGCCGCACAATTCCACGCCGTCCGAGAAGGAGCGCGCCTGCAAGTCCGAGAGCTGCGCGCGCGCGAAGCGGTCCACTTGCTCTTGCGACACGGTGCGATAGTTCACATCGTCGCCCACCACTTCAAAGGAATTGCGAAGGACGATAGCCATCCAGACGAAGGCGCAGATGGCAAGAATGGTGACTGTCTGGCGGTTATCCGGCACGTCGTCGTCAGGCTCGCAGCTTCTGCTGAGCGATGGCTTTCGAAATCGTCATGTCCCTCGCATTCGCACCATGGCTCTCGGCGTCAGTCTTTCTCGAATGCGACCGTGATGTCCAGCGCCACCTCGTCGCCCAAGCCCATCGGTACGCCGAAATCGAGGCCCCATTGCGAGCGCATGATCGTGGTCGTGCCGTGAAAGCCGACAGTCGCTTTCTGGTTCATCGGGTTGTCGCCTTGGCCGGACAGTTCGGCGGCGATGACGACCGGCGCCGTCCGGCCGTTAAGCGTCAGATTGCCGAAGATGTTCGCCGTGGTCAGGCTCGTCTGGACGACGGACGTCGAGACGAAGCGCGCATCGTCGGGATCGGGGCCGAAGAAATCGGGCTCGCCGCCATTCTCGCCGGGGCGCAGCATGTGCTCACGCAGTCCTTCGCTCACCACGGCGAGGGAGGTGATGGGCAGGGTGATGTCGACCGAGCTGTTGGAAAGATTGTCCCTATCAAGCTCTAGCACGCCTTCGGCATCGCCGAAGAGGCCGAAATAGTCGTTGAAGCCGAAATGGGAGAGGCGCCATTCGACCAGCGTATGCGCAGGATCGGTGCGATAGGTGCCGGACCGGATGCCGGCTGTGTCCACGCCTTCCAGCGTGGCCGAGACGGTTTCGGTAGTCGCGGCAGCGGTGGCGCACGCAGCCAGCGTTCCGGCGGCGGTGAAAGCGAAAAGTGTCTTGCGCATGGTCGGTCTCCTGAAATCCCTGCTTCGCCAATATGTGGGGTGTGAATCCAGCAACGCCAGAGAGCAGAATTTGGCAGCCCGATGGTTAGGCTTTTTGCCGGGCGCAAGGCGGCGAAGTGGGCATGCCTCAAGTGATGGCTGAGCGCTCTTTCGCACTTACTCTTCGCGGTTCGGCAACAGGCCTACCGGTGCTTGGATCGAATAGCGGGTTCGCCTTGCGCGCGCCTCCTACCCATTCTCTAACCATGCGCGGAAAGGTGCGCGCCATCAGGGCCAGGGGATATGTTTTGCGAAGGCTGCTCGCATCGCCGGTCGCACTCTTGGTGAAAAGATGCCGCTGGCGATCGCGCAGGCCGGAGAGCGCTGCGGCATCGCGGATCGTCGGCACGAGAATATCGAGGAATGGCAGACTGCTAGTGGCGAAACTGTTGAACATCGGCGTATCGCAACACGAAGCATACCAGCGCAGCACAGGGCGGTCCGTCATGTGAAGGCTGGCGAGGTTCTCGATCCCTTGCTCCAAACGAAGACGCGATCCACGGAAGTTGAACAATGCCAGACCGCCAAGATCGTCCAGCATCGTGTCCGCCTTGCCCATAAGCCGGATGAAATCCCGGCAGTCATGGCAATGGCAGACCAAGCACTCGCCATCTATCGGGGATGGTATGGCTACCGTTCCGCGCACCGCGCCGCATTGGCATGCAAAGGAGAGCGTCTCTTCCATGCCGTAGCGACCGCGTCCTAGTTCTTCTCTTTGTCGACGAGCTTGTTGTCGCCGATCCATGGCATCATCGATCGCAGCTTGGTGCCGACCTTCTCGATGGGATGCGCTTCCTGCCGCTGGCGCGCGGCCTTCATTTCCGGATTGCCGACGGCATTATCGGTCATGAAACGCTGCACGAACTTGCCGCGCTGGATGTCGTCCAGAACGCGCTTCATCTCGGCCTTGGTTTCATCGGTGATGACGCGCGGGCCGGTGTGATAATCGCCGTATTCCGCCGTATTGCTGATGGAATAGCGCATATTGGCGATGCCGCCTTCATACATCAGGTCGACGATCAGCTTGGTCTCGTGCAGGCATTCGAAATAGGCCATCTCTTCGGGATAACCGGCCTCTACCAGCGTCTCGAACCCGGCAAGGACGAGGTGACTGATGCCGCCGCAAAGCACGGCCTGCTCGCCGAAGAGGTCTGTCTCGCATTCATCTTTGAAGCTGGTTTCGATGATGGCGGACCGGCCCGCGCCCATGGCTCCTGCATAAGCGAGGGCGAGCGACTTGGCGAAGCCATTGCCGCCCGAGCCGCTGCCTTCCTGGTGCACGGCGATAAGGGCGGGCACGCCGCGGCCCTGTTCGTATTCATTGCGCACCGTATGGCCCGGACCCTTGGGCGCGATCATGATGACGTCGAGGTCCTCGCGCGGTTCGATCAGGCCGAAATGCACGTTGAGGCCATGGGCGAAGGCGAGGGCGGCGCCATCCTTCATATTGCCGCGCAGATCGTTGCGCCAGATTTCTGACTGGTACTCGTCAGGCGCAAGGACCATCACGATATCTGCCCACGCCGCCGCTTCGGCGTTGGACATGACGGTAAAGCCTGCGCCTTCCGCCTTCTTCGCCGTGGCCGAGCCTTCGCGCAGCGCCACACGCACTTCGCCCGATCCGCCAGCCGCGGCAATGCTGTCGCGCAGGTTCTGCGCATGGGCATGGCCCTGGCTGCCATAGCCGATCACCGCGATATTGCGGCTGGCGATCAGGCTGCGGTCGGTGTCGGCGTCGTGATAGACTTTCATCGAAATCCTCTTGTGCGAATGCGTTTGCGAATGGGTCAGGTCGTGGCGGTTTGGCTGATCTGGAAAGCGAGCAGCGTCAGCACGCCGATCAGGGTGATGAGTGGAAATCCGATGAACTGGCCGCGGCTGGCAATGCCGCTATAAATGCCGGCGGCAAGGTGCGTCATCGCGATGCCCAACAGCAGCGCCGGCACATCGATATCGCCATAGGCCATCAGTGCCAGCACGGCGGCGACGATGAACCACAGCAGCGTGGTCCAATGCCAGGCAAAGCGCAGGATCGTGCGCGCCAGTGGGCTTTGCGTAAGCGGTGCATCGATGGCGAAAGCGGGGCCGATCAGCTCCTTCTCGCCGCCGATCGAATGGATCAGCGCAGTAATCGCGCAAAGTGCCGCCGCCATCAGCAGCATGAAAGTAGGGTTCAGGATTTCCATGGGTGTCAGCTCTCTTCGTGGCCTCGCATCATGCCCGTGATACCCGAACGGCCCACTTCCACCAGCCCAAGTTCGCGCATCAGGGCGATAAAGCTGTCGATCTTTGCCGATGATCCCGTCAGTTCGAAAATGAAGCTCTGCGGCGTCGTATCGACCACGCTGGCGCGGAAGACCTCTGCGGTGCGCAGCGCCTCGACACGCGTTTCCCCCGTGCCGCGCACTTTTACCAGCGCCAGCTCGCGCTCCACATGCGGGCCTTCCTCGGTCAGGTCGACGACGCGGTGAACGGGCACCAGCCGCTCCAGCTGCGCCTGGATCTGGTCGATCACTTGCGGCGGGCCGCCGGTGACGATCGTGATGCGACTGATGGCGTGATCTTCCGAGATATCCGCCACGGTCAGGCTGTCGATATTGTAGCCGCGCGCGGTAAACAGGCCCGTGATCTTGGCGAGGATGCCCGGTTCGTTATCGACGATGACAGTGAGGACATGCCGCTCGGACTGGCGATGCTGGATCTTCATGTCACACCAGCGCCTTCGCTTCGTCGGCCATGATGCCGTAAACCTCGTCGCCGTACATCAGCATGTCGGTATGCGCGGCGCCGCTGGGGATCATGGGGTAGCAATTGGCGTCCTTCGCCACCTGGCAATCCACCATCACCGGCCCGTCATGGGCGAGCATGGCGGCGATGCCATCCTCCAGTTCGCTTTCGTCATGAATGCGGATGCCTTTCCAGCCATAGGCCTCCGATAGCTTCACAAAGTCTGGCAGGGAATCGCTGTAACTGTTTGAATAACGGCTCTCATAGGTCAGTTCCTGCCACTGACGGACCATGCCCATATATTCGTTGTTGAGGATGAACACCTTGATCGGTAAGCGATACTGGCTGGCCGTGCCAAGCTCCTGGATGTTCATCTGGATGCTGGCTTCCCCGGCAATGTCGATCACCAGCGCGTCGGTATTGCCCAATTGCGCGCCGATGGCAGCGGGCATGCCGTAGCCCATCGTGCCGAGCCCGCCGCTTGTCAGCCATTTGTTCGGGCCCATGAAGCCGAAATACTGCGCCGCCCACATCTGGTGCTGCCCCACCTCGGTGGTGATGATGGGATCGCGATCCTTCGTCATGGCGAACAGCGTCTCGACTGCCTTTTGCGGCATCAGCGCATCCTTGCGCGCAGGATAAGCGAGGCTGTCGCGCGCGCGCCAGCCGGCAATGCGCGCTTTCCATTCACCCAGATCGCGGCCTTGGCGGTCTCCCCAGCATTCCAGCAACTGATCCAGCACAGTCGCGCAATCGCCCACAATGCCGAGGTCGACGGGCACGATCTTGTTGATGCTGGAGCGGTCAATATCGATGTGGATCTTCTTCGAGTCCGGCGAAAAGGCATCGAGCCGCCCGGTCACACGGTCGTCGAACCGAGCGCCGATGCAGACCATGACGTCGCACTGGTTCATCGCCATATTGGCTTCATACGTGCCGTGCATGCCCAGCATGCCGAGCCAGCCCGGATGGTCTGCGGGAAATGCGCCGAGGCCCATTAGGGTCGAGGTGACAGGTGCACCCGTGCGGCGCTGTAATTCGCGCAAGAGTTCGCTGGCGCGCGGACCGGAATTGATGATTCCGCCGCCTGTATAGAGGACGGGCTGCGTTGCAGACGCAATAAGCTCCACTGCTTCGGCAATTTCATCGGGCGAGGCGACCGTGTTCGGCTGGTAGCGCGTGCGCTTGGGAGCCTTTCCGTCAGGCATTCCGGCCGTAGCGATCTGCACGTTCTTCGGGAAGTCCACCACCACCGGTCCGGGCCTGCCCGTCGAGGAAATTCGGAAAGCTTCCTCGATAGTTGCGGCGAGGTCTTCAGGGTCTTTCACAAGGTAATTGTGCTTGGAACAATGCCGCGTCAGCCCTACGGTGTCGGCTTCCTGAAACGCATCCGTGCCGATGAGATTGGTCGGCACCTGCCCGGTAATCACCACCAGCGGGATCGAATCCAGATAGGCATCGGCAATCCCGGTGATCGCGTTCGTCGCGCCCGGGCCGCTGGTGACAAGCACAACGCCGGGCTTGCCGGTGGAGCGGGCGTAACCTTCCGCCGCATGAGCTGCGCCTGCCTCGTGCCGCACGAGGATGTGCCGGATGCGTTTGTCGGAGAACAATTCGTCATAAATCGGCAGCACAGCGCCGCCAGGGTAGCCGAAGACGAATTCGACCCCCTGCCGCACTAGGCTTTCCACCAATATCGCAGCGCCGCTGCGTTCTTCGGGCACGTTCGATCTCCCGTTCGGGGCAAAAGACAACCCGGCACAATCGCTCGTGCCGGGTCGCATGTTTCCTTTCTATGGACGGGCGATATGTGAAACTATCTGTCTAGTCAATCATCAGATGCGTTATTTTATTCTAACGACACTGTCGATATCGACATCGACAGGATCGCGTCTCGCCCAATGCGTGGGCAACTGGTTGCGAAGCCACGTGTACTGCCGCTTGGCATATTGCCGCGTCGCAAGTTGACCGGCGGCGATGGCATCCTCGCGCGACATTTCTCCGCGCAGCATCGCAGCGATCTGTGGCACGCCGATCGCGCGCATGACCGGCAAATCGGGATCGAGATTGCGGGAGAGCAGGGCTTCGACCTCTGCCACCGCGCCGCTTTCCAGCATCCGCTCGAACCGCAAGTCGCATCGTGCATGCAGCCAGTCGCGATCCGGCAGCAGCACGAGCGGCGCAATATCGACCTGCTCAGCGATGCCGCCGGTCATCCGCGTGTGCCATACATCGAGCGGTGCGCCGGTCGACCGGACCACTTCCAGCGCGCGGGAGATGCGCTGGCTGTCGGCAGGCGCAAGGCGCGCCGCGCTGGCCGGATCTTCGACCTGCAAGGCGCCGTATGCCTCCGCCACAGGCAGGGCGCGCACGGCGGCGCGGATGTCGGCGTCGATTTCGGGGATTGGCGCGATGCCATCCAGCAGGGTGCGGATATAGAGCCCGGTTCCGCCTACGAGTATCGGCACCGCTTCAGACCCGTGCGCCGCTGCAATCTCCGCTTTCGCCGCCGTAGCCCAATCCGCCGCAGAGCAGGCCTCGGCCCCGTCCCACGTTCCGAACAGCCGGTGTGGCACGCCGCGCATTTCCTCTTCGCTCGGGCGGGCGCTGAGCACGTGCAGGTCGGCATAGACCTGTGCGCTGTCGGCATTGACCACCACCGCATCGCGGCCCCCGGAGCGCAGATGCAGCGCGAGACGCACCGCACAATCGCTCTTGCCGCTGGCGGTCGGCCCTGCGATGAGCGCCAGCGGTTTTCGTCCCCCAGGAGTTTGCGACATGCTCATTGCCCGGCTGATAGCAGACCCCGCTGCGCTGGAAAGCGGCCTCGAGGCGATGATGGCTGTTCTCTCCGATAGCGATACGCCCATCGCCCACGCGGCCATGCTCGATTTCTGCGGCGATGTGCTGCAGATCGAATCCCCGGGCGACGATCTGGACGCGCTGCGCCGCGCCATCCGCGCGGCTTTCGATCCGAGCGATTGCCTGATCGCCCGCGATGCCATCCGCGTGCCGGACCTCTTCGTGTCCGACATGGACAGCACCATGATCGGGCAGGAATGTATCGATGAACTCGCCGATTTCGCCGGATTGAAGGCGAAGGTCGCCGAAATTACCGAGCGGGCCATGCAGGGCGAACTGGATTTCGAAAGCGCCCTGCGAGAGCGGGTGGGCCTGCTGGAGGGGCTGGACGAGAGCGCTATCCACCGCTGCCTCGACGAGCGCATCAGGCCGAATGTCGGCGCGCGCGTGCTGGTCGAGACGCTGAAGAGCAAGGGTTGCCGCACCGTGCTGGTGACTGGCGGTTTCCACCACTTCGCCGACGTGGTGGCAGAGCAGATCGGCTTCGAGCGCGTCGTCGGTAACAGGCTGAAGGTGCAAGAAGGCAAGCTGACAGGCAAGCTGGTCGGCGCCATCACCGACAGCGCGACCAAAAAGCGTGTGCTGGAAGAAGAAGTGGCCCGGTTGGGTGAGCGCGCCATCAGCATGGCGGCGGGCGACGGTGCGAACGATATCCCGATGCTGGAAGCGTCGGATTATGGAGTCGCCTATTTCGCCAAACCGAAGGCGCGCGAGGCCGCCAATGGCTGGGTGGAGCGCGGTGATTTGACCGTGCTGCTGAAGCTGCTGGAAGTGCCGGAAGCGGATTGGGTCGGTTAGAAACCTAAAGCCAGCTGGCAATCTGCTCCAGCGGCTTCTTGCGCACCGCGTGTTCCGGCACCGTCGCATCGTCCGCCGGCAGCCCCGCCACCACGATCATCAGCGGTTTCTCGTTCTTCGGCCTGCCGCACAGATCGCGCAGGAAGCCCATTGGCGAGGGCGTGTGCGTGAGCGTGGCAAGGCCCGCTTCGTGTAGCGTGGAAATGAGCATCCCGCACGCAATGCCGACACTTTCATTGACGTAGTAATTTTGTGTCTGCCCGTCTTCCTCGATCCCGCCGGTCCGCTGCGCGAAGCACACGATCAGCCACGGGGCGGTTTCAAGGAAAGGCTTGTTCTCGTCCGTACCGATGGGCGCGAGGGCGCCTAGCCATTCCTCGCTTGCCTTGGGTTTGTCGCCATCCGCGCCGTAGAAGCGCGTCTCCTCGGCCTCGGCAGCCTCGCGCACGGCGCGTTTTTTGTCGGGCGAGCGGATTACGGCGAAATGCCACGGCTGGTGGTTTGCGCCATTGGGCGCGGTGCCAGCAGCGCGGATGGCGTACTCGATCACCTCTCGCGGCACGTCGTGCTCGGAGAACGCACGGCAGGAATGGCGCGTGCGAAGACGCTCGTAAGCCGCGCGGGCACGCTCGACACGCTCTTCGTCCGACAAAGCGGGAAGCGCAGGAAAAGGGTGGTGTTTTTCCAACAACAATCTCCGTTCGCCCTGCGCCTGTCGAAGGGCTGTCTTTGTAATTTGCACTTCGGAAGAAACGAATGCAGGGCTTCGACAGGCTCAGCCCGAACGGATTTCTACTGGCTGACTTTACCGCTCATCCTTCCGGATCACGAATTTCAGGCCCGACCATGTCTCGTCCACCGCGCATTTCTTGGTGTCGACAAGGCCGGCATCCAGCCCTGCTTCGCGCACGTCGTGCTCGCCCACCTGCGTTTCGACGCCAGACGATTTCTTCGGCCAGCTGATCCAGATCTGCCCGTCGCGCTGCATGCATGCGGTCAGATCGGCGAGCTTGCTGGTGAGCGATGCTGAGCAGGAGACGAAGATATGCGCCGCATCGAAGGGCTGGTCCGGGCTGTCCTGATGGCAAAGCTCCACATTGCTGTCCTCGATCTCGGCAAGGACGGTTGGCGGCATCCCGTCGAACCACACGCGCATGCCGTCCTTCAACGTCAGCTTTTGCGCCAGCGGCGTGCCGGAATAGCCTTCGGTCATTACGTCTCCATCCAGTCCGCGAAAAAGCTGGCGTGCGCCTTCCGCATATCCTCCAGCGAGACGCCCAGCAGGCTGGTGCCACCGGTCGTGCCGATGCGGCGGAAGCCGACACGGGCGGTATCTTCGTCTTCGGTGCCCTTGGCCAGCGCCTCGTTAAGCGCCTGCGTATCGGGAACGGTGACGACATAGCGCCCTTGGTCTTCGCCGAACCACCACTGCGCATCGGTGTAGTCGGGATTGCCTTCGACCTCGGCTCCTATGCCACCGGCCATGGCCATTTCAGCCAGAGCTACGGCGAGGCCGCCATCCGAGACATCGTGAACGGCATTCACCAGCCCATCCGCGATCAGTTCGCGCACGATCTTGCCGGCATTCTTCTCCAGCGTCAGGTCGACCGGCGGAGCGCGGCCCTCGTCGCGGCCATGCACGACGCTGAGCCAGAGAGACTTGCCCAGATGGCTGCGCTGCGGATCGGGCGTAGCCCATTCCTCCGGCCAGATCAGGTAGATGGCATCGCCTTCACTCTTGAAAGGCATGGTCATCATCGAATCGTAATTGTCGATAATGCCGACGCCGCCAATCGCGGGCGTGGGCAGGATCGCGCTGCCGCCGCCCGTCGCCTTGCTTTCATTGTAGAGGCTGACATTGCCGCTGACGATGGGGAAATCGAGCACGCGGCAGGCCTGGCCCATACCATCCAGCGCGTGGACGAATTGCGCCATGATCTCGGGCCGCTGAGGGTTGGCGAAATTGAGGCAATTGGTCACTGCCAGCGGGCGCGCGCCCACGGCGCAGAGGTTGCGATAGGCCTCGGCAATCGCTTGCTTGCCGCCCTCGCGCGGGTCGGCATGGACATAGCGCGGCGTGCAATCGGTGCTGATCGCCAGCGCTTTTTTCGTGCCGTGCACGCGCACCACGCCCGCATCGCCGCCGGTCTGGAGAGTGTCGGCACCCACCTGGCTGTCATATTGCTGGCTGATCCAGCTTTTCGATGCGAGATTGGGGCTGGCGAGCAGTTTCAAGAGGTCCGCGCCCACATCCTCGCTATCGGGGCGCTGCTGCATCGGGGCGATGCCGGCCCAATCGAGATACTCCTCCATGGAGAGGTAGGGGCGATCATATTCCGGCGCATCGGCGGCCAGCGGGCCAAGCGGAATGTCGCAAACGACTTCGCCGCCGAATTCCAGCACCATGTGGCGCGTATCGGTGACCTCGCCGATGACGGCGAAATCCAGCTCCCACTTCTCGAAAATGGCCTGCGCCATTTCCTCTTTGGCGGGTTTCAGCACCATGAGCATGCGCTCCTGGCTTTCGCTGAGCATCATTTCATACGGCGTCATGCCCTCTTCGCGGCAGGGCACCTTGCCCATGTCGAGGCGGATGCCGGCCTTGCCGTTGGTAGCCATTTCGACGGACGAACTTGTGAGGCCCGCCGCGCCCATATCCTGGATGGCGACGATGGCATCGGTGGCCATCAGTTCGAGGCACGCCTCGATCAGCAGCTTTTCCGTGAACGGGTCGCCCACCTGCACGGTGGGGCGCTTCTCCTCGGCATCCTCGCCGAAATCCGCGCTTGCCATGGTTGCGCCGTGGATGCCGTCGCGTCCGGTTTTGGAGCCGACATACACGATCGGGTTCCCAACGCCCGTGGCAGCGCTGTAGAAAATCTTATCGGCATCGGCGACGCCCACGGTCATAGCGTTGACGAGGATGTTGCCGTCATAGGCGGGGTGGAAGTTCGTTTCGCCCGCCACGGTCGGCACGCCCACGCAATTGCCGTATCCGCCAATGCCAGCGACCACACCCTGCACCAGATGCTTCATCTTGGGATGATTGGGCCGCCCGAAGCGCAGCGCATTGGCATTCGCCACCGGGCGCGCGCCCATGGTGAACACGTCGCGCAAGATACCGCCCACGCCCGTCGCCGCGCCCTGATAGGGCTCGATATAGGAGGGGTGGTTGTGGCTCTCCATCTTGAAGATGGCGGCCTGCCCGTCGCCGATGTCAATCACACCGGCATTCTCGCCAGGACCGCAAATGACCCATGGAGCCTCGGTCGGCAGTTTCTTCAGGTGAAGGCGGCTGGATTTGTAGGAGCAGTGCTCCGACCACATGACCGAGAAGATGCCCAATTCCACAAGGTTGGGCTCGCGGCCAAGCGCAGCGAGAACGCGGTCATATTCTTCGGGGCTGAGGCCGTGCTGTTCGACCACTTCGGGGGTGATATCTGACATGGCACGCGCCTTAGCGGGGAGGGTAGGAGAGGGGAAGGCCCGCAACATCAGCCTCTGAAGATTTTCCCCGCTCATCCTGAGCTTGTCGAAGGATCGCTTTTTCTTATGACTGCGCGCAATAAAGTGAAGAACGATGCTTCGACAAGCTCAGCATGAGCGGATCGAGGGTCAGGCAAGAATGGCCAGCGTTACCCAGGCCGCCACCGCGCTCGCCACGCCTGTCGCGAAGGCGCCCCACGCAATATCGGCCACCGAAACCTTGGTCGCCCAGACTTTCATCACCGCCTGGTTAGTGAGGTCGAATGTCGCATAGCACAGCCCGCCTACCAGCGCGCCGTTAAGCAGCGCCTGCAGCACATCGCCGCTCTCCAGCGCGGGTCGGACGCCGAAATAGACCATGCCCGCAATATAGATGGCGTAGAATGCCAGCGCGGCGCCTTTGCGGAAATTGTCCGCCATGATCTCGCCGATCACGGGGCGGTAGAGATTGGGCGCCGCCCAGCGCAGGTAAACGGAGTCGAGCAGGCCGAATGCGATGGCAGCCACGACATATGCAATAATCCACTCCATTGTCTCTCTCCTGCTGGTGGAGCAACTTGACCCCCGGCGCGGGCATGGTCAATGGTCGCCGCCATGACGTATCAAGCCCCGCCCATTGCGGATATGAGTTTCGAGGACGCCCTGCGCGCGCTGGAAGACGTTGTGCGCCGCCTGGAAGGTGGTGAAGTGCCGCTGGATGAAAGCATTGCCCTTTACGAGCGCGGCGAGAAGCTGCGGCGGCACTGCCAGGCGCGGCTGGATGCAGCGCAGGAGCGGATCGAGAAAATTGTCGCCGGTCCGGATGGCAAGCCCACCGGCACCGCGCCCTTCGATGCGGGCTGACGCGCCATGGGGCTGACACTTGCGGGCGACAGCATCCTCGCCAAGGGGCTCGAACGGATCCAGCGCGAGATCGACGACGCTTTCGATGGCCTCCTGCCTGTGCCGGACGACCATTCCGCCCGGTTGGTGGAGGCTATGCGCTATGCGGCCATCGGCGGCGGCAAGCGCGTGCGGCCCATGCTGGTGGCGACAGTGGCAGAAATGTACGGCGCCAGCCGCGCCTCTGCCATTTACGCAGGCTGCGCGATCGAGGCGATCCACGTCTATTCGCTCATTCATGACGACCTGCCCTGCATGGACGATGACGACATGCGCCACGGCAAGCCGACCCTGCACAAGGAATTCGACGAGGCGACCGCCGTGCTGGCGGGCGATTCCCTGCACGATCTCGCCTTCGAGCTGCTTGGCGGCCACAAGGTGAGCGAAGACCCCTTCGTGCGCGCGGAGCTTGTTTACACGCTTGCTTCGGGCAGCGGCCACAATGGCATGGCTGGCGGGCAGATGATGGATATCATCGCCGAGAGCGAGGGTCGCGAATACGACCTGCACACGATCACCCGCCTGCAACAGCTCAAGACAGGTGCTCTGCTGGGCGCGGCGGTGGAGATGGGCGCGATTATTGGCAAGGTGCCCGAAGAGGGGCGCGGACACTTGCGTGCCTACGCCCGCGATATCGGCCTCGCCTTCCAGATCGCGGACGATTTGCTGGACGAGGAAGGCGACGAGGAGCTGGCAGGCAAGGCGCTGCGCAAGGATGCCGATATGGGCAAGGCGACCTTCGTCTCGCTGATGGGCGTAGATGACGCCCGCGCGCAGGCGCGTGCTCTGTCGGAGCAGGCCATCGGCCACCTCGCGCAACATGGTGAGGAAGCCGACCTATTGCGGGCTTTGGCGCGGTTCATTGTAGAGAGGGACCGGTGATGACTGAACGCATCGGCCTTTACCCCGGCACGTTCGATCCCTGCACGCTCGGCCATGCCGACATTATTCGCCGAGGGGCGAAGCTGGTGGACCGGCTGGTGATCGGCGTCACCACCAATCCCAGCAAGAACCCGATGTTCACGCCCGATGAGCGGATCGAGATGATGCAGGGCGAGATTGAGCGGCTCGGGCTCGACAATGTGGAGATACGCGGCTTCGATGCGCTCTTGATGAAGTTCGCCGACCATGTGGGCGCGAATGTCATCATCCGCGGCCTGCGGGCCGTCGCGGATTTCGAGTACGAATACCAGATGGCGGGCATGAACCAACAGCTGAACGACAAAGTCGAAACTGTCTTCCTCATGGCCGACACCGCGCTCCAGCCGATCGCCTCCAAGCTGGTGAAGGAAATCGCGCTCTACGGCGGCGATATCGCGCCCTTCGTCAGCCCCGAAGTGCGAGAGCGCGTCGTCGCCAGGGTCGCCGATATGGGGCAGCGCGGCGAGCTGTGACTGCGGATATGTTCATTGAACTGTCAGCCCGCTGCCGATAGAGCTGCATCCAACTTCACTTCCAAACGGACGGGACCATGATCCGCCACATCGCGATGACGGCCGCTGCGGCCGCACTCACTTTCACTGCCGCTCCTGCCTTGGCGCAGGTTGGCGAGCTTGCCCCCGCGGTCGAGGCGACCGATACCGCCAACACACAGGCAGAGCAGATGCCGATCAGCGTCAATTTCGACGTGACGCAAGATCGCGGCAATATCCTGTTCCTCGACCTGTCCAATGGAGAGCGGGTCGCCATCCGGCTTGTGCCGCAATGGGCGCCCAATCATGTTGAACGGATCAAGACGCTGACCCGCGAAGGCTTTTACAACGGCGTGCCGTTTCACCGTGTGATCGACGGTTTCATGGCGCAGACGGGCGACCCGACCGGCACGGGGCAGGGCGGCTCGACGCTTCCCGACCTGGAGGAAGAGTTCAACTTCCTGCCCCATGTGCGCGGCACCGTGTCCATGGCGCGCGCCGATGACGAGGATAGCGCGAACAGCCAGTTCTTCATCGTGTTCTACCCGCGTTTTGCGCTGGATCGCCGCTACACCAATTTTGGCCGCGTCATCCAAAACATGGCTGCTGTGGACGCGATCAATCGCGGCGAACCGCCTGCCAATCCGACCCGCGTTTTGCAGGCCAGCATTGCCTCCGACAATGTCGCCCAGATGATGCCGAGCGCGGCTGCGCCCGAGCTTGACGAGCCGGTGACGCTCGACATGCTGAACGCGCCGCTGGAGAACTGATTGGCCTTTGTGCTCCTGCGTGAGGCAGGAGCCTCTTGCAAATCGCTCCTGACGTGACGATGGCGATCCCAGCTTCCGCCGGGACACCTGATTGATGCGCGTTGACCTTTTCGATTTCGACCTCCCGCAAGAGCTGATCGCTTTGCGCCCCGCGCGTCCGCGCGACACGGCGCGGATGCTGGTGGTGGAGGGCGATGCGCCCTTCGCGGATTGCGGTGTGCTGGACCTACCGCAGATCCTGCGTGAGGGCGATGTGCTGGTGTTCAACGATACCCGCGTCATTCCCGCGCAACTGGAAGGCCGACGCGGGGAAGCGAAGATAGGCGCGACGCTGCACAAGCGGCTCGACCTGCGCCGCTGGCAGGCGTTCATCCGCAACGCGAAGCGTCTGAAGGAAGGCGACACCGTCGAATTCGGCGCGAATGTCACCGCCACTGCGGAAGAGCGTCACGCCGATGGCAGTTTCACGCTGGCATTCCATGGGGACGAACCCGTCGAAGTGCTGCTGGAGCGGGCAGGGCGCATGCCACTGCCGCCCTATATCGCGGGCAAGCGCGACACCGACGCGCAGGACCGCGAGGATTACCAGACCATGTTTGCGGAAAAGGACGGCGCCGTTGCCGCCCCTACCGCCGCCCTGCATTTCACCGACCGATTGATCGCCGCGCTGGACGAGGCCGGCGTGAAGCGCGAAACGCTCACCCTGCATGTAGGCGCGGGCACCTTCCTGCCGGTGAAAGCCGATGATACCGACGATCACCAAATGCATTCCGAATGGGGCACGATCGATGCCGCGACAGCCGAGCGGTTGAACGGCGCGCGCGCTGCCGGTGGCAGGCTGATCGCGGTCGGCACCACCAGCCTACGCCTGCTGGAAAGCGCGGCTGGCGAAGACGGCACGATCCGCCCCTTCGCCGACGATACGGACATTTTTATCACTCCGGGCTATCGCTTCCGCGCGGTGGACGGGCTGATGACCAATTTCCACTTGCCCAAGAGCACGCTGATGATGCTCGTCTCCGCCCTGATGGGCCGCGAGCGCATGCAGGCGGTCTATGCCCATGCGATTGCGCAGAAGTATCGCTTCTACAGCTATGGCGACTCCAGCCTGCTGTTGCCGGCGCGAGATTAGTTCGCTTGTAAAACCGACCTTGCAGGGCAATGTCGTGGGCATGACCGATCCCATCCTCGACATTCGCGACCTCGAAAAGACGTATGACGGCGGCGTGAAAGCGCTGGGCGGGGTCGACCTAACCATCCGCGCCGGAGAAATTTTCGCGCTGCTCGGGCCCAATGGCGCGGGCAAGACGACGCTGATCGGCGCGGTGTGCGGCATGGTGCGACCGACCGGCGGCACGATCCGCGCCTTCGGCATGGATATGGCGACACATTGGAAAGCGGCGCGCAAAGATATCGGGCTGGTTCCGCAAGAGCTCAGCTTCGACATGTTCGATACCGTCATCCGGCAGGTGCGCTTCTCGCGCGGCATGTTCGGCTGCCCACCGGACGAGGCGGTGATCGAGGACATCCTGAAAAGCCTTAGCCTTTGGGACAAGCGCGATTCGCAGATCCGCGAGCTGTCGGGCGGGATGAAGCGGCGCGTAATGATCGCCAAGGCGCTGTCGCATGATCCCAAGCTGCTGTTCCTCGACGAGCCGACCGCGGGTGTTGATGTGGAATTGCGGCGCGACATGTGGCGGCAGATCGATGCGCTGCGCACCCGCGGCGTCACCATCATCCTCACCACGCACTACATCGAGGAAGCCGAGGAGATGGCCGACCGCGTCGGCGTGATCAGCAAGGGCCGCATCCTGCTGGTGGACGACAAGGATGCGATCATGGCCAAGTTGGGACGCACAGAAGCGCATTTCGACATGGAGCCGCGGCTTGCGGACATTCCCGCCTCCCTCTCGCGTTTCCCAGTGCATCTGGAAGAGGGTGGCAAGCGCCTCGTCTATCGCGGGGGCGACGGTACGGGGAAGGGCAAGCGCGAGGTTGCCGAACTCGCGCAGATCATGGCGCGCGAAGGGATCGGCTATGCCGGGCTCGACACGAAGGAAAGCAGCCTGGAGGATATCTTCGTCGACTTGCTGAACGAGCCGACGGAGGAAGCGGCATGATTTTCAACGCGCGCGGCGCCTACGCCATTTTCAAGAATGAGCTGATGCGCATGTTCCGCACGGCTTTCGGCTCCATCCTCTCGCCGGTCATCACCACATCGCTTTATCTCGTGGTCTTCGGCGCGGCCATGTCGGAGCGTGTGGAGACCGATATCGGCGTGCCCTACGGCGCGTTCATCGTTCCGGGCCTGCTAATGCTGACGCTGCTGTCCGAAAGCACCAGCAATGCGAGCTTCGGGATCTACATGCCCAAATTTACCGGTGCGATATACGAGCTGTTGTCGGCACCCGTTGGCGTGGTGGAGACGCTGATTGGCTTCGTCGGCGCGGCAGCGGTCAAATCGCTGATCCTGGCAGCCATCATCCTCGGCACGGCGGCGCTGATCGTCGATTACCAGATCGCCTACCCGCTCCTCGCCTTCGGCTATATCCTGCTGGTGGCGGCCACCTTCTCACTGCTGGGCTTCATCATCGGACTGTGGGCGAACAGCTTCGAGAAGCTGCAGATCATCCCGCTATTGGTGCTGATGCCTCTCACCTTCCTCGGCGGTACTTTCTATTCGATCGACGTCCTGCCCGAGCCATGGCGCTCGGTCTCGCTCATCAATCCCGTCGTCTATCTCGTGAACGGATTGCGCTGGACGTTCCTGGGCGAAAGCGACTTTCCCATCGCGCTCAGTTTCGGGATGACGATGATTTTCCTGCTGTTGTGTATTGGCATCATATGGTGGATTTTCAGGACGGGTTGGCGCCTTCGCGATTGAATCTGCACATTGCGCGACCATTTGGTTCACCGCCGCGCAACATCAGGCGGCTCAAAAACCAGCATCCCGTCAGGTTCGGGATGCAATTGAGGAATACTAAATGAAAAAGACCATCGCTTCCATCGCTCTTGCTGGCGCCGCCATGGCCCTGCCTGCTGCCGCCCATGCACAGGACGCTGGCGCAGACATCACCATCGGCGTCTCCGGCGGCTATCACGATCTCGGCGTCGACGGCGACGTTGAAGATGCCTTCCCCGGTGCCGAAATCGACGATGGCAGCGCCATCATCGGCGGCTTCATCGCTGCCGACTTCCTTGTGAGCGAAAATGTCTTCATCGGTGCGGAAGGTAACTACCATTTCGGCACCGGCGCCATCGACAGCGAATACGGCGCTTCGATCCGCCTCGGTGTGACCGATGCGGGCGGCGCGAAGTATTATGTTCGCGGCGGCTATCAGGAAGTCGAGCTGGATTACGCCGAAATCATCACGGTCGACGGCATCACCTTCGACGACGATGACTTCATCGGTCTCGACGACACCGAAGGCGATTACCTGGTCGGCGCCGGCGTCGAGTTCCCCATGGGTGAAAGCACCATGCTGCGTGTGAACCTCGACACGATCAGCTTCGATACCGTTCGCGCAACGGCAGGCTTCGCCTTCCGCTTCTGATCGCGGCATAAAGAGCCAATCGAGGGGCGGGGCAGCAATGCCTCGCCCCTTTTATTTGCGCGCCGGGAAACGAGACGTTAGCAGGCGCAGCATGACGACGCTGCACCGTGCCATGTTGGCTCTACCACTGCTCCTCATCGCCACGCCGGCCCATGCCGACCTGCCCGAAGCCGCGCGCGCGATGATCGAAGCCGCGCTGGAAACAGGCGATGCCGACACCGTCGAAGCGGTCATCGCCACGGCGCGCTCCGCTTTCCCGGATGACGCCGAAGAGATCGACGCGATCTGGACAACGTTCCGGACCGAACAGGCCGTGCTCGCCGCTGCCGAAGCTGCCGCGGCCGAGCAGGAGTTACGCCAGGCCGGGCTGTTCGACAATTGGAGCGGGGAAGGCCAGATCGGCGGCTTCCAGGCGTCCGGCAATTCAGACGAATTCGGCGTGACCGCGGCTCTCGCTCTAGAGCGGGAGGGCATCGACTGGGAGCACCGCCTGCGTCTGTCCGGCGATTATCGAAGGCAGGAAGGCGAGACCTCGCGCGAGCAGATCTTCGCCCGCTACGAGCCTCGCTATCAGGTGAGCGAACGCCTGTTCACTTACGGCCTCGCCCAGTTCGAGCGCAACGTGCAGCAAGGCTTCGGCGAGCGCTATTCGGTATCGGGCGGGCTGGGCTATCGCGTGCTCGACAGCGACGACATCGAGCTGTCGGTGCAGGCCGGTCCGGCTTATCGCGTCACCAATTTCCTCGATGGCACCTCGACGGACAGGATCGCCGCGTTGCTTGGCCTTGATTTCGATTGGGATATCACGGATTCGCTCAAGCTGACGCAGGACACCAATGCCACCGCCGAAACGGGCGGCGAAGTGCTGGTGTTGGTCGATGGCGCGAGTACCAGTATTCTCGCGACCACCGGGCTGGAAGCTGGCCTGTCGGATTCGCTCTCAGCGCGTCTGAGCTGGACGCTCGACTATGACAGCAACCCGCCTGACGGTGCCGTTACCACCGACACGCTGACCCGCTTCACACTGATCTACGGCTTCTAGAGCAGCGCGTGACCAACCCCCGCTTCCAATTCACCGTTTCCGCGACAGACGGCAAGGCGCGCACCGGGCAGATTGCCATGCGTCGCGGTACAATCCGCACGCCCGCTTTCATGCCGGTGGGCACGGCAGCAACGGTAAAGGCGATGAAGCCCGAGGCCGTGCGCGCGACCGGCGCGGACATTATCCTCGGCAACACCTATCACCTGATGCTGCGACCCGGTGCGGAGCGCGTGGCAAGGCTGGGCGGGCTGCACGAATTCATGCGGTGGAAGCGCCCCATCCTTACCGATAGCGGCGGCTTCCAGGTGATGAGCCTTTCTGACCTTCGCAAGCTGACCGAAAAGGGCGTGGAGTTCCGCAGCCATATCGATGGCTCGAAACATATGCTGACGCCGGAGCGCTCGATGGAGATCCAGCGCCTGCTTGGCTCCGACATCGTAATGGCGTTCGACGAATGCCCGCGCGCGGACCGCCCGATGAAAGAGATCGAGGCGAGCATGGAGTTATCGATGCGCTGGGCACAGCGTAGCCGCGACGCCTTCGATGCGGGCGAGGACCATGCGGCAGGTGCAGCACTGTTCGGCATCCAGCAGGGCGCCTTGGATGAGGGACTGCGCGCCCGATCTGCAGAGGCGCTGCGTGCTATCGGTTTCGATGGCTACGCCATTGGCGGGCTCGCTGTGGGCGAAGGGCAGGAAGCGATGTTCGCTACACTCGATTTCGCGCCTTCACAGCTACCCGAAGACGCGCCGCGATATCTGATGGGCGTGGGCAAGCCGGATGATCTTGTGGGCGCTGTCGAACGCGGGGTGGACATGTTCGATTGCGTGCTGCCGACCCGCTCGGGCCGCAACGGGCAGGCCTTCACCTGGAACGGCCCCGTCAACCTGCGCAATGCCCGCCATGCCGAAGATACCGGCCCGCTCGATCCGCGCTGCCCGTGCCCGACCTGCACCAGCTACAGCCGCGCCTACCTGCATCATCTGCAGAAATCGGGCGAGATCCTCGGCGCCATGCTCGTGACCGAGCATAACCTTTCTTTCTACCAACAATTGATGCAGGCAATGCGCGATGCGATCGGCGAGCGGCGGTTCGCGGCTTTCGCTCAGCAGTTCCGGCACGATTATCTGCCGAAGTCCTGAAGATCAGGGCTTCTGACGCATTTCCAGGACCGTGCCGCGATAGGCGACGAAGCGACCGGCGCTGTCGAGAAAGCCCGCGCCTATACGCTCTGCGAAGGCTTGTGCCTGCGACAGCCTGTCATACCATTTTCCGCGGCGTTGCGGGGTTACGAAACGGTATTGCGTCATAGCAGATATGAAACTCCCAACTCGGCCCGGCGGTTCCGACTAAACGTTTGTCAACAAACGAAAAGGGCGGCCCAATCGGACCGCCCTTTCGCATTACCGGACCGGCTGGATCAGCGCGAGTAGAACTCGACGACCAGGTTCGGTTCCATGGTGACCGGATAGGGCACCTCGTCCAGCGAGGGCACGCGCGTGAAGGTCACGCTGTCATTGCCTTCGGTGGACACGTAGTCGGGAATCTCGCGCTCGGGCAGGCTCTGCGCTTCGATGATCAGCGCCATTTCCTTGGCCTTGTCGCCCAGCGAGATCACGTCGCCTACATCGCAGCGACGCGAAGCGATGTTGCACTTCACACCGTTCACCTTGATGTGGCCGTGCGACACGATCTGGCGCGCGGCAAAGATCGTCGGCGCGAACTTGGCGCGGTACACGATCATGTCGAGGCGACGCTCCAGCAGGCCGATCAGGTTCTGGCCGGTGTCACCCTTCAGGCGGGTGGCATCCTTGTAGGTGGCGCGGAACTGCTTTTCGGTCACATCGCCGTAATAGCCCTTCAGCTTCTGCTTGGCGCGCAGCTGCAGGCCGAAATCGGACATCTTGCCCTTGCGACGCTGGCCGTGCTGCCCGGGGCCGTAGGACCGCTTGTTGACCGGAGAATTGGGACGACCCCAGATGTTTTCGCCCATCCGGCGGTCGAGTTTGTGCTTGGCGCGGGTGCGCTTCGACATATGTCACTTCCTTCAATTTGCTGCGGCTACCCCATCGGCAGCCATCCAACCCGGTATCGCACCGCCAGACCTGCTGCCTGGCGCGGCCACCGCTTCACCGGGATGCGGGGCCAATAAGTAGCGAAGGCGCGCATGTAGCGCGGGCGCGCGCGATGTCAACCAGGATCGCCGTCGAGAGGAATTGCCACTCGACAATGGCGGCCGGTCGCGGCAGGGGGCGCGCATGACGAAAGCCTACCTCTTGCCCGACGATTGCACCGACATGGCTGAGGTGCGCCGAGGAGTCGATGCGACAGACCGGGAACTGATGGAATTGCTCGCCCGCCGCTATGGCTACATGCGCGCAGCCGCCCGCATCAAGACAGTGCGCGGTGCTGTGCGGGACGAGAAGCGCAAGGCCGAAGTGATCTGCAATGCGCGCGAAGATGCGGCGAAGCGCGGTCTGCCCGCGGATGACCTGTCCGCCATTTGGGACAGGCTTGTAGAAAGCTCGATCGCTTACGAGATGATCGAATGGGACCGGCTGCGCAACACGCCTTAATTGCTGTTGTAATACTGCGCTATCATCATGGCGCGCTCGCGCGCGTCGACGGATTCCTGCTGCGCGATCTCGTCGAACACCTGCTGCCATTCGCCAACCGAAAGGCAGACGCGATCATACTCGCTCGCGTCTTCCGGTAGGTCCAGGCAATGCAATTCCTGCACGGCTATCGTCACCATCTGCTCTCGGGCAATATCCGAGATGAATGTTTCAGGCTGGGAGAGGAGGGCATCATCCAGGCCGACCGGCGTGATCATTGCGGCGGCTGTGGTGACGAAGAGCAAAGTCATGTCGTTCTCCTATTGCTGCTCACAATGCTGCGCGGCTTCGGATGAACCACCTGTTAATCTGCGGTCTTCCGCGGTGCTCGCTCCAGCGATGACAGCACCCCGCGAAGGGTTCGCACCTCCAAGTGGTTCCAGCCCGGTTTCGTCAGCACGCCGCGTAGCGTCTTACGCGTGGCATCGGCGCGGCTTTCAGGGAAAAAATATCCCTTCGGCTCCAGCATTCGCTCAAGATGCCCGATCAGCCCTTCGAGTTCCTGTTGCGGTGCGGGCGGCAACAGGTCTTCCTGCGTCGGTACGGTCAGGTCGGCGTGCTTGGACAGCTCATAGGCCACAAGGATCACCGCTTGGGCGAGGTTGAGCGACCCGAATTCCGGATTGATGGGCGCAGTGATAATCGTGCGGGCGAGGGCGACGTCGTCGGTTTCGAGGCCTGAGCGCTCGGGCCCGAACAGGATGGCGCTGCGACCTGCCTGTGCCGGAATGTCACGCGCAGCCTGCTCCGGCGTCTGAACCGGCTTGGTGACGCCGCGCTTGCGAACGGTGGTGGCGTAGACATGCGCGCAGTCTGCCACGGCCTCCGCCGTAGTGTCGAACACCTCGGCCCGCTCCAGCACGATGTCCGCCCCTGCCGCCGCAGGCCCGGCAGAAGGGTTCGGCCACCCGTCGCGCGGATCGACAATGCGCATTTCGGTCAGCCCGAAATTGAGCATGGCCCGCGCGGCCTTGCCGATATTCTCGCCCAGCTGGGGGCGGACGAGAACTATGACGGGTTGTCCGGCGCTATTTGTCACCGTCGGCGCCCACTTCCTGCACGCTGCTGGCAAATTCCTCGAAATCGCTGGCTTCGCTGAAATCGCGGTAGACGGATGCGAAGCGGATATAGGCGACCGAATCCAGCTGGCGCAGGCCTTCCATCACCATTTCGCCGATGCGGGAAGAGGCAATCTCCCCTTGTCCGGCGGTCTCCACCTGCCGCTGGATACCGGATACGAGCTGGTCGATCCGTTCCTGTTCGACGCCGCGCTTGCGGCAGGCAAGGGCAACGGATTGCTCGATCTTCGCTCGGTCGAAAGCCTCGCGCCGGTCGCCGGATTTCACGATGGTGACGTCGCGAAGCTGAACACGCTCGAACGTCGTAAACCGCGCTCCGCAGCCTTCGCACTGGCGGCGGCGGCGGATGGCGGTGTTGTCTTCGGTAGGGCGCGAATCCTTTACCTGGCTGTCGTCATGCGCGCAGTACGGACATCGCATAAGGCGTTAGGGCCGCACGCGCTTGTAGAGCATGTAGCCCGCGCCTGCGATCAGGCCGACCGGCCATGTCACCACCGGCAGCACACCACCGGCGATGGCGCCGATGGCAGCGCCGGTCAGCACCGGCTTGGTGGAGGGATGCGACAGGCCTTCGCGGCCCATGTCCTTCGCTTCGTCCACGGCGTCTGCCAGGATGCGATTGTCGATCGGCTTTTCAGGGTCGGTCATGGGTCAGTCTCCGGGATAAACAGGAAAGGCCGAACATAGTGCGCTCACTTCGCCGCGCACGCTTTCTTCGACCTGTGCGTCGCCTTCGTCGCCATTTTTCGACAAACCGTCGACAACCCGCGCGATCAGTTCGCCCACCTTGCGGAACTCGGCGGGGCCGAAACCGCGCGTCGTGCCCGCCGGCGTGCCGAGGCGGATACCGCTGGTGACGAAGGGCGAGCGGCTGTCGAAGGGAATTCCATTTTTGTTGCAGGTGAGCCAGGCGCGGTCGAGGCCCTTTTCAGCTGCCTTGCCGGTCACGTCCTTCGCCGTGAGATCGACCAGCATGGAATGGTTGTCCGTGCCGCCCGATACGATGCGCAGGCCGTTATCCTCGAGGCTGGCCGCCAGCGCGCGGGCATTCTCTACCACCGCATGGGCATACGTCTTGAAGTCCGGGCGCAGCGCCTCGCGGAAAGCAACGGCCTTGGCCGCGACGATATGCATAAGCGGGCCGCCCTGCATGCCGGGGAAGACCGCCATGTTGATGGGCTTGGTGTATGTCTCGTCGTTCCACAGGATCACGCCGGACCGCGGGCCGCGCAAGGACTTGTGCGTGGTAGTGGTCACCACATCGGCATAGGGGAAGGGCGAGGGATGCGCGCCGCCCGCGACGAGACCGGAAATGTGGCTCATGTCGACCATGAGGTAAGCGCCGATCTCGTCTGCAATGTCGCGGAAGGCGGCCCAGTCCCACACGCGCGAATAGGCTGTGCCGCCCGCGATGATGAGCTTGGGCTTATGCTCAAGCGCGGTGGCACGCACTGCATCCATGTCGATCAGCTCGTCTTCCTGCCGCACGCCATAAGCGACGGGATTGAACCACTTGCCAGACATATTGACGGGCGAGCCGTGAGTCAGGTGGCCGCCGGAATTAAGGTCCAGCCCCATGAAGGTGTCGCCCGGCTCCAGTAGGGCAAGGAACACCGCCTGGTTCATCTGGCTGCCGGAATTGGGCTGCACATTGGCAAACTCGCAGCCAAACAGCTCTTTCGCGCGCTCGATCGCCAGCGTTTCGACCACGTCGGCATATTCGCAGCCGCCATAATAGCGTTTGCCGGGATAGCCCTCGGCATATTTGTTGGTGAAGACGCTGCCCGCCGCTTCCAGCATCGCCTTGGATGCGATGTTTTCCGACGCGATCAGCTCGATCTTGTCCTGCTGGCGTTTCAGCTCATTATCGATGGCCTGCGCGATTTCGGGATCGGCTTCGGCAAGGCTGTCATGCCAGAAGCGGTCCATGTTCGGGGCGGTGATGTCCTGGGTAGCCATTGCTGTGAGCCTTTACGATTGGGCGAGCTTGTCCACGCGGCGCTGATGGCGGCCGCCTGCAAATTCTGTTTCGAGGAAAGCGGATAGGCAGGCCCTGGCCATTTCGCCGCCGGTTAGCCGCGCACCCATGGCGATGCAGTTGGCATCATTGTGCTCGCGGGCGAGCGCTGCAGAAAGCGGCTCCGACACCAGCGCGCAGCGGCAGGCAGGGTTGCGGTTGACGGCCATGGAGATGCCGATCCCGCTGCCGCATAACGCCACACCGCGTTCTGCCGTGCCATCGGCAACCACATCTGCCAGTTTGCGGCCATAATCGGGATAATCGACGCTTTCGCCCGGTTCTGGGCCGAGATCGGCCACTTCGTGACCCTGTTCGATAAGCCAGTCGCGCAATTCGGCCTTGAGGTCCGTTGCGGCATGGTCTGAGGCTATGGCGATACGCATGGCATGGCACATAGTCGCAAGCGCCTCGCTCCGCTACCCGTAAGCGGCGGTTTTGCCCCCGGATTGCACCATTCGCCGAGCTAAAGTTTCTGGCGCTTCACCCATTTCCATAATGCCTCGACTTCCTGCGCGGCCTTTCCCGCAGGGTCGATCTCGGCCGCGACTTCGCCGCTGGCGGAGGAGCGGTGAAAATGCGCCCGCTCGCCGAAGGTGACGGGGCAGGTTTCCAGACCCAGCTCCTTGGCCTGTGCTTTCGCATCCTCGACCATGCGGGTGGCGTTGGCGGGCACCCCGTTCAGCACCACGAAGGCGGGCTTTCCGGCGTAGCTCACCATATCGGCAATGCCCTCCAACGCGTGCAGGTCGAACGCGCGCGGGCGCGTGGGGATCAGCACGAGGTCCGCCGCCTTGATGGCTTCGCGCATAGCCGCTTCTGCATGGGGCGGCGTGTCGATGACCACGAGATCGACACCCCCTTTCTGCGCCTTGTCGATGGTACGGGCGAGGCGCGCGGGCGGGCTGGTCACGACGGCAGGCAGAAAATCGCCGCGCCAGTCTCCCCATGCGGCGGCCGTCGCCTGCGGGTCTGTGTCGATCACGCAGGTCTGTTGCTTCTTGTAAGCGGCGCAGGTGGCAAGATGCAGAGCAAGCGTGGTCTTTCCGGACCCGCCCTTCTGGCTGACGATGGCGATTATGGGCATGCGGACAAGGCTCCGGAAGCGGTGTTGCGGTTCTGTCCTCTCCGACCATGCCGTCTGCCACAGCTGGCTGGCGGTGTCCATCAGACGGAAGGCGCATCCCGCCAATCGCCGGGCGCAAGGCCATCCAGCGTCCAGTCCCCGATGGACCATCGCACGAGGCGCAGCGTCGGGTGGCCGACAGCTGCCGTCATGCGCCGCACCTGGCGGTTGCGGCCTTCGCTGATGGCGAGGCGCAGCCAGCATGTCGGTACGTTCTTGCGAAAACGGATCGGCGGATCGCGCGGCCAGAGCTGCGGATCTTCGATACGCTCGGCAAGGGCAGGGCGGGTAGGGCCGTCTTTCAGGTCCACACCATTCGCAAGCCGTTCGACAGCCGCATCGTCCGGCTCGCCCTCTACCTGCACCAGATAGGTCTTTGGCAGCTTGAACTTCGGATCGGCAATGCGCGCCTGCAATCGTCCGTCATCGGTCAGCAGGAGCAGTCCCTCGCTGTCCCGGTCAAGCCTGCCTGCGGGATAGACGCCGGGCACGTCGATATAGTCCGAAAGCGTTGCGCGCTCGGTCAGGCTGCCACGGTCGGTAAACTGCGACAGCACGTTCATCGGCTTGTTGAAGAGGATTAGGCGGGGTATTTTGGCTTAGCTTTTGAATGGCTTTGCATCAGGATGGTTAAGCATTGAGAGCATTACGGCTTCGTTGAGAATGTCTTTCTGCAGGGACTCCTCGAAGGGCACTCCTATGACTCCAAGTAACGGCTTCTCACTTAGGATCAAGCCGCCAAATTCGGACGGATCAAATCGTCGTGGCGGTGGAAACGCGTGAATCACCAAACCATCAAAATAATACCTGATGATTGTAGCAGATTTTGATTCTCGATTTGCCGATCCAATTGGTCGCCGCATCAGAATAGGCGAATGGTTATGAATATCCCCCTTTGAAGTTAGCTGTACGAGGGTGAATGGCATCAGGTTATAATCGTACTGGCGTTGCGATAGAATTGTCGCCCGCATCCGTCTGAGCGTCGAGGCTTTGACGCGTGCTTCTGCCATGTCTGGAAGCTGTGAGGCGCATGTCCGCCAGACGATACTCATCAAAGCTCGTCCGAAAAGTTCTGCGTCCTTAATATTGAAGATACGAATTCCACGACCGGTAGGGTCAGGACCGACGTCAAAATGCTCGCTCGATAATCTCCGCTCTTCTTTGTCCCAACCAGACCAAACTAATTTGTGCGTCCTTAAATAGTTGATCAGCCAATCGTCCAAATCAGCAAGAATTGCCTCTCCCTCTGCGGTCACAAGCCCCGAGTCGTACCAACTCGACCAACGCTTCGTGGGACGCCTCCCATGCCCAACTTGATAGAAAGGATTTCCCTTTGGAACTGGGTAAGTCAGCGCTCTTGGGATAAGGTGGGCTTTAACATACAACCCTTCCTTCCCTGTCAGCGCACAAGTTGGCAACGCCTACTCACTGGTCCAAAAACGAGCGCATCTTGCGGCTGCGGCTCGGATGCTTGAGTTTGCGCAGCGCCTTGGCTTCGATCTGGCGGATACGTTCGCGCGTCACGCTGAATTGCTGGCCCACTTCCTCCAGCGTGTGATCGGTGTTCATGCCGATGCCGAAGCGCATGCGCAGCACGCGTTCCTCACGCGGGGTGAGGCTGGCGAGCACGCGGGTGACGGTCTCCTTCAGGTTCGCCTGGATCGCCGCATCCACGGGGATGATGGCGTTCTTGTCCTCGATGAAATCACCCAGATGCGAATCTTCCTCGTCGCCGATAGGCGTTTCGAGCGAAATCGGCTCCTTGGCGATCTTCATCACCTTGCGAACCTTTTCGAGCGGCATGGACAGGCGCTCTGCCATTTCCTCGGGCGTCGGCTCGCGGCCCTGCTCATGCAGGAACTGGCGGCTGGTGCGCACCAGTTTGTTGATCGTCTCGATCATGTGAACCGGGATGCGGATCGTCCGCGCCTGGTCTGCAATCGAGCGGGTGATGGCCTGCCGGATCCACCACGTGGCATAGGTGCTGAACTTGTAGCCGCGGCGATATTCGAACTTGTCGACCGCCTTCATCAGGCCGATATTGCCTTCCTGGATCAGGTCGAGGAATTGCAGGCCGCGATTGGTGTATTTCTTGGCGATGGAGATGACGAGGCGCAGGTTCGCCTCGACCATTTCCTTTTTGGCAATGCGCGCCTCGCGCTCGCCCTTTTGCACCATGTTCACGATGCGGCGGAATTCGACAAGGCTCATACCGGTCTGGCTGGCGATGTCCGCGATTTCGGCACGGATGCGTTCGACGGCATCGGCCTCTTTATCGGCGAAGGCGGCCCATTTCTTGTCCTTCTTCGCCTTTTCCTTCAGCCACGCCTCGTCCAGCTCATTGCCGACATAGGCGTTGAGGAAGTCGATACGCTTCACCTTGTGCCGTTCGGCAAGGCGCAGCATCTGGCCGCCCAGCGCGGTGAGGCGACGGTTGAAGGCGTAGAGATTATCGACAAGATATTCGATCTTCGTCGCGTGGAACTGCACGGACTCGACCTCTGCGGTCAGCTCCTCGCGCAGCTTCTCGTACTTGTTTTCCTTGGCCTTCGGAAATTCGTCGCCAGCGCCCAGAACGTCGACACGCTCTGACTGCAGCTTTTCGAACTTCTTGAAGAGCGAGGTGATGCGGGCAAAACGCTCGATGGCATCGGGCTTCAGCGCCGCTTCCATCTGGGCGAGGGACATGGTGTTGTCCTCGTCCTCGTCATCGTCCTTCTTTGACTGGCTTTCGCCGTCTTCGTCGTCGCCGCTCTCGTCCTCATCCTCTTCGTCATCATCGTCGCGGATGGTGGGACCGGCTGTCTCTTCGGAGATTTCGCCGTCATCGTCCTCGTCCTCGCCCTCTTCCATCTTGTCGACAGGCGGTTCCTTGGACAGCATGGCATCGAGATCGAGGATCTCGCGCAGCTGCATCTCTTCGGAATTAAGCGCTTCGGACCACTGGATGATGGCGTGGAAGGTGATCGGGCTTTCGCACAGGCCGATGATCATCGTGTCGCGGCCAGCTTCGATGCGCTTGGCGATGGCGATCTCGCCCTCGCGGCTGAGCAGCTCGACCGCGCCCATTTCGCGCAGATACATACGCACCGGGTCATCCGTGCGGCCCTCGCCGGCGACCGACTTCTTCTTCTCCGGCACGTTCTGCTTGGCATCGCTGGCCTGCGATTCCGAACCGGTCGGGGCGATTTCCTCCGGGCCGTCATCCTCGTCTTCCGCTTCCTCGGCGGATTCGACGATCTGCACGCCCATATCGGAGATGGCCGTCTGGATGTCCTCGATCTGGTCGGCAGACATCTGGTCGGAAGGCAGCGCCTCGTTCAGCTCATCATAGGTGATGTAGCCCTTGCGCTTTGCCTTCGCGAGCATCTTCTTGATCGTCGCCTCGTTGAGGTCGATCAGCGGTGCATCTTCGTTCTGCTTTTTGGCTTTGGACGCCATATGCGGTGTCAATCCGTTTCCTGTTCGGCAGCCTGCCCGTCGACAGATGCCGTGTCCTGATCTTCATCTGCCTGAGAGGCAGCCCGTTTCCTTGCCATTTGCCCGAGTCGCGAATCGATTTCCAGCTTTCGTTTGCGCAACCGTTGTTGCTCTGCAAACGCGCCTTCGGGATCGCTATCGAAACGGCGTGTGGCCGCGGCAATAGCCACTTCCAGCGCCGGTCTTTCGACCAGCAGGGAAACGGCTTCGGCCAGATCCTCCCTCGCGGCGCCTGGATCACTGCCTTCCATCAGGAAGGAAAAACGGGCTTTATCCGGCGGCGGCGGCAGGTTGTCGCTACTCGATATGGGCGAAACGCCCGGCGCTTCAAGGCTTTCCGCGCGATCCAGCAAGAAATCCACAGCCTGTGCCAAACTGGCATCGGCTGCCGCGAGGCCCAAAAGCGCATCGGCATGGCGATGGATTTCGCCCGGATGGCGCGCGAGGCCATGCAGCACGGAGGTCGTGAGCATGTCGCGCATCACATGGCCGCCGCTTGCCTTTCGCAGCGCGGCGACGACTTCGGGGCTGGTCCGCTGCGGTGCATCGGGCTTGAAGCGGCTGCCGGGTTTGAAATCGCGCTTGGGTCGCGGCGGAAAGGCGAAATTGCCGTAGCGATCAAGCCATTCACGACGGTAGAGCGAGCGGATATCGGGATGCTGGATGGCGTCGGCATGTTCCAGCAGGCGCGCTTTCAACCCGGCCTTGTCCTCGGGCGAGGTGAGAGGTCCTGCATCGCGCTCGTGCTCCCACACAAGATCGAGAAGAGGCTTGGGCGCATCAAGCAGCTTAGCCATCGCCTGCGGGCCGTCTTTTTTTATGAGATCGTCAGGATCCATGCCGCCGGGCAATTGCACGACCTGCAAGGAATGGCCGGGGCGCAGCAGGGGCAGGGCACGCTCGGCAGCGCGCATGGCGGCGCGCGTTCCGGCCTTGTCGCCATCGAAGCACAGGACGGGCTTGTCTGCCATACGCCAGAGCAACTCGATCTGTCCTTCAGTGAGCGCGGTGCCCATTGGCGCGACGGCGTCCTCGATCCCGGCGACGGCCATGGCGATCACGTCCATATAGCCTTCCGCCACGACGACACGGCGTGTCTTGCGGCTGGCCGCAGCGGCGCGGTGGATGTTGTAGAGCGTGCGGCCCTTGTCGAAGAGCGGTGTGTCGGGGCTGTTCAGGTATTTGGCGACGCCATCACGGTCCTGAAGGATGCGTCCGCCAAAGGCGGTTACCCTCTCGCGCGCATCCTGGATCGGCAGCATGACCCGGCCACGAAAGCGTGCATAGGGCAGCTTGTTCTCGACCTCGATCAGCAGGCCCGCCTCGATCAGCAAGCGCTCGTCGAATTGCGAGAGCGCTTTGGTAATCGCCTGCTTGTCATCGGGCGCCCAGCCGAAACCGAAACGCCGGATGGTGTGCGCATCGAGACCGCGCCGTTCGAGATAGCCCCGAGCTTCCGCGCCACCATCCGACGACAGATTGCGCACGAACCATTCCTGCGCTGCCGCCATGACGTCATGCAGTCCCGCGCGTTTTTCAGCCCTTTGTGCAGAGCGCGGATCGGGAGCGGGCACGTCCATCCCCGCCTCGGCGGCGAGTTCCTTCACCGCATCCATGAATTCCAGGCCGTGCTGCTCCATCATCCAGTCGATGGCGCCGCCATGCTGCTGGCAGCCGAAACAGTGATAGAAGCCCTTCTGGTCGTTGACGTAGAAGCTGGGCGTCTTTTCAGAATGGAACGGGCAGCACGCCTTCCATTCACGCCCGGCGCGGGTGAGCTTCACCGTGCGCTGGATTAGCGCAGAGAGGGTAATCCTGCTCTTGAGTTGATCCAGCCATTCGGGTGACAGCGCCATGCATCTTCAATGCGCATGGCGCCTCGGCTGCGCAAGAGGTGCGTCAGCTGTCTGTGGATGGCTGTGTGGATGGCGGCGCAGCGCACACATTGCGTTCGCTGCTGCTGATGGCGGGATAGGGGCCTTCGCCGCTGGCGGCGGTGTAATTGGCGAATACCTCATAGGCGTTCGCAGGGCCGGATGGCGGCAGTGTGCTCTGCCAGAAGAAGGTGAGCGGTTCACCTTGTTCCCATTGGTCGCCGCCGTCGCCCTCTTCCACAGTCCAGGCAATTCCGTCTTCGTGGCAGGAGATGACGATCTGGCCGATCGCGCCCAGCGCAGCCGCTGCCTCGCCGGCGGAGAAACCGGCCGTGCCGTTGAAGCCGTGGCTCGCCATGGTCATGCGAAAGGCTTCGGTCGTCTCGACATTGGAGGCATCTACGCCGTCGCCGCTGCCCGTGGTGGGATCGTTGTCCTCGCCGGGATAAACGATGTGGACATAGGTGTAGATCGTGCCTGCTGGCGCGGTGGCAGGGTCGCATTCGTCCATGTCGGCAGGGCAGGCGACATAGGACGTCATGTCGGCAAACGCCCCTGTCTCGTTGGTCAGGCGGCTAACGACTTCCTCACCCTGCGGGCCGACGATTTTCGGGCCGAGCTGCAGGTCGGCAAAATCCGCGATCGGCAAGGCTTCGCGGTCGATCTCCGCCTCTTCATTGTCTGCGGCAAGGTCGCCGTCGTCGATCGTATCGGCATCGGGCTCTGCACCGCATGCGGCCAGCAGGGCGATGGCGGGCAGGGTGGCGACAAGTTTGGCGTGCAGTCTCATGATGGTCCTCCGGAATATCGGCACGCCTAAAGGCGCGCCATTTGTCCGGAAAACCTGCGGGCAAGTGCGCTGGTTCCGCCCTTAGGGCAGAACGTTGGTAAACGGCGAATTAGGAATTCGGCCGTTGTTGCAATGACTTCGCGAGAAATCAGTCGCTTGTGGCGGCCTGTTCCGCTTCCGGCTCTTCTTCGGGCGGGAAGGGGCCGGTTACATCGGCGCGGCCTTCGGCAGTCTCGATTTCATACGCCTCGACAGGGCCTTCGGGCGGCAGTGTGGATTGCCAGAACAGGGTGATTTCTTCACCCGCATCCCAGCCATTGCCCGCCTCGATCCGCCAGACCAGCTCGCCATTGTCCAGCTGCACGCCGATGGCATAGTCCTCGCCCAGTGCAGCCTCGGCCTGCGTCCGGTCGAAACCGATAATATTGGCAAAACCGCTCGCCTCGCGCGTGGTGCGGAAGGAGAGAAGCTGTCCCTCCATATCCTCGCCCGGCGTGATGCGGTGGACATAGGTGTAGATCGTGCCTTCGGGCATCATGTCCGGTTCGCAAACGGTCGAGAAATCGGCCAGCTCGCCATCTTCGGTTTCGACGCCCTCGGTCAGGTCCGCCTCTTCGAGAATGGGACATGCGACGTAGGAGACGATCGAACCGACCGAGCGCCCTTCGAACATCAGGTCCGCCAGCACCTCCGGCCCCTGCGGCCCTTCGATTTTCGGGCCCAGCTCCTGATCGTTGAAGCCGGCAGCGACCAGCGTGCGCGGGCCTTCGCTGGTGGCGGTAGGTTCCGGCTCGGGCGCAGGTTCGGGCTCGGACTGGCAGGCGGCGAGGGCGGTGAGGGCGGAAAGGGCCAGCAAAGTCCTCACGAGAGCGATTCCTTCACCCAGCCACTGGCGCGGCCCATGTCGAGCTGCGTGCCGTGACGCTTCTTCAGCTCGCCCATCACGCGGCCCATATCCTTCATGCCGTCGGCTCCGGTTTCGGCCTTGATCGCCTCTATCGCGGCTTTCGTCTCTGCCTCGCCCATCTGCTGCGGCAGGAATTCCTCGATCACGACCAGCTCGCTCTTCTCCTGCTCCGCCAGCTCCGTGCGACCGCCATCCTCATACATGGTGATGCTTTCGCGGCGCTGCTTGGCCATTTTCTGCAGCACATCGATCACCATCGCATCGTCATCCTCGGGGACATCCTTGGTGCGCAGCTCGATATCGCGATCCTTCACCTTGGCGGCGATCAGCCGCAGCGTGGCGGTGCGCGGCTTGTCGCCCGCTTTCATCGCGGTGACGGTTTCGGTCTTGATACGGTCCCTGAGCATGGCAGATTCGTCTTTCGTGTGGATAGCTTTCGGTCTCACTTAGTGGGATGGGCGACAAAGCCAAGCCTTGTGCTTGACGAGTGCCCACCGGCAGCCTAGCCGCTGGGACTTAGCACACATCGCCGGTCCAACTGATTCACGGGAGCCACCATGGCCTTTCTCGCCTCATCGTCTGCGCCCAAGGGTGCCACAGGCGTTCTCGTTCTTGCGGACGGCACGATTGTATGGGGTCGCGGCTTCGGCGCCACCGGCAGCGCGGTAGGGGAAGTGTGCTTCAACACATCCATGACCGGCTATCAGGAAGTGATGACCGATCCCAGCTACGCGGCGCAGATCGTCACCTTCACATTCCCGCATATCGGCAATGTCGGCACCAATGCAGAGGACGTCGAGAGCGCTGTCGAAAGCGCGGTGGGCTGCATCGTGCGCGAGGATGTGACCGAGCAGAGCAATTTCCGCAGCGAAGGCAACTTTACCGAGTGGATGGCGAGCCACGGAAAGATCGGCCTGTCGGGCGTCGATACCCGCGCACTGACTCGCCGCATCCGTGAAAGCGGCGCGCCCAATGCGGTGATCGCTCACGATCCCAGCGGTAATTTCGATCTCGATGCGCTGCTGCAGCGCGCACAGGAATGGCCGGGCCTGGAAGGCATGGACCTCGCCCAGCGCGTCAGCCGGGAAAAGCGCGAAGACTGGCAAGGCAGCTATTGGCAACTCGGCCATGGCTATGGCGCCGATAGCGGCGCCGACGATCCGCACGTCGTCGCCATAGATTACGGCGCGAAAGACAATATCTTTCGCAACCTCGTGCGCGCAGGCGCAAAGGTCACGGTGGTTCCGGCCAGAACCTCGCTAGAGGATATCATGGCGCTGGAGCCTGCCGGCGTGTTCCTGTCCAACGGCCCCGGCGATCCCGCAGCGACGGGCGAATATGCCGTGCCGGTGATCAAGGCGCTGCTGGAGCGCGACGTGCCGCTCTTCGGCATCTGCCTCGGCCACCAGATGCTGGCGTTGGCGGCTGGCGCAAAGACGGCAAAGATGCATCAGGGCCACCGCGGCGCGAACCATCCCGTGCAGCGCGTGGGCGATGGGTGGGGCGATACCGCCGGTCTCGTCGAAATCACCAGCATGAACCATGGTTTCGCGGTAGATGCCGACACCCTGCCAGACGGCGTGGAACAGACGCATGTCTCGCTTTTCGACGGATCGAATTGCGGCATCGCGATCAGCGGCAAGAAGGCGTTCGGTGTACAGTATCACCCGGAGGCGTCACCGGGGCCGCAGGACAGCTTTTACCTGTTCGAAAAGTTCATGGGGATGTTGCGGTGAGGGGTCACCATTTCGAGATTTTTAAGGACAAAGCGGGCGAATTTCGTGCCCGCTTTAAATACAATAATGAGATCATTTTTGCGACGGAGGGCTACACCAACGAAGCCTCCGCAAAGAATGCTATCGAGTCCATCGTAAAGAACGGGCCAAGTGCGCAGCGCCAATTCAGAGACGCTCCTGAGCTCGAGCGGATCCAACACGCAATCGATTCCACGGATTGGACTGGTTTGGGCAAGGCAATCACCCGTCAGAAGGCGGTTGTCATACGAGAGAAGACCGACGCACTACTGCAAGCAATCATCCAGTCAGACGCAGACATGGAAACTCGCACCGACGCTTGCAAACGGGTCGAAGCGGCAATCGTGCTTTTGGAAGCGCCAAATGTTCCATGGCGCGAGGTCGTGGGCCTTTTAAATCACCCGACCGTCACCGCGTTTCTCGCTGCTCTCAATCTCCTCCAATTTATAATCGGATTGGCTTAAACCGATGCCCAAACGCACTGACATCTCCTCCATCCTCGTCATCGGTGCCGGACCGATTATCATCGGGCAGGCGTGCGAGTTCGATTATTCGGGCACGCAGGCCATCAAGGCACTGCGGGAGGATGGCTACCGCGTCATCCTCGTCAATTCCAATCCCGCGACGATCATGACCGATCCGGAGTTTGCCGACGCCACTTATGTGGAGCCGATCACGCCCGAAATCGTCGCCAAGATCATTGCCAAGGAAAAGCCCGACGCACTGCTGCCAACCATGGGCGGGCAGACGGCGCTGAACTGCGCGCTCAAGCTGGAAGAGATGGGCGTGCTGGCAGAGCACGGCGTCGAGATGATCGGGGCCAAGGCCGATGCCATCGACAAGGCGGAGAACCGCCAGCGTTTCCGCGCGGCGATGGACAAGATCGGGCTGGAAAGCGCGCGCAGCGGTGTGGCGCACAATCTGGACGAGGCATTTGCCGTGCTCGAGCGCACCGGCCTGCCTGCCATCATTCGCCCCAGCTTCACGCTTGGCGGCACGGGCGGGGGCGTGGCTTACAATAAGAGCGAGTTCGAGAGCATCGTGCGCTCCGGCCTCGATGCCAGCCCCACGACAGAGGTTCTGATCGAGGAATCGCTGCTCGGCTGGAAAGAATACGAGATGGAGGTGGTGCGCGATCGCAAGGACAATGCGATCATCATCTGCTCCATCGAGAATGTCGATCCGATGGGCGTGCATACGGGCGATTCCATCACGGTCGCGCCGGCGCTGACATTGACCGACAAGGAATACCAGATCATGCGCACCGCCAGCATCGAGGTGCTGCGGGAAATCGGCGTGGAAACAGGTGGTTCCAATGTACAGTTCGCAGTCAATCCGAAGGATGGCCGCCTGATCGTGATCGAGATGAACCCGCGCGTCTCGCGTTCATCCGCGCTCGCATCTAAGGCCACCGGTTTCCCCATCGCCCGCGTCGCGGCGAAGCTGGCCGTGGGCTATACGCTGGACGAGATCACCAACGAGATTACCGGCGCGACGCCTGCGTCGTTCGAGCCGACAATCGATTACGTGGTCACCAAGATCCCGCGTTTCGCATTCGAGAAGTTCAAAGGCGCGCAGGACAACCTCTCTACCGCGATGAAATCGGTGGGCGAGGTCATGGCGATCGGGCGCAATTTCAAGGAATCGCTGCAAAAGGCGCTGCGTGGTCTAGAAACGGGGCTGGACGGCTTCAACCGTGTGCCAGAGCTGGAAGGCGTGAGCCGCGAGGTGATCACCGCCGCGCTCAGCCAGGCAACGCCCGACCGGCTGCTGAAAGTGGCACAGGCCTTCCGTGAAGGTTTCACCGTGGATGAAGCCCACGCGATAACCCATTACGACAAATGGTTTTTGCGGCATATCGCGGAGATCATTTACGAAGAGCAGATGATCGGCGCGGAAGGATTGCCCAACCGTGCGGAAGATTTGCGCCGCCTGAAGGCCATGGGCTTTTCCGACAGGCGTCTGGCGACACTTGCGGTCCGTTCAGTGGGCGTCGCAGGCGGCCTTGGCGAAACGCAAGCCAAGCGGTCCGGCCTGCTGCACGATGCCTTGCGCGCCATGGCGGGCGCCACGAGCGAGCGCGAAGTGCGCGAATTGCGCCAGAAGCTGGGCGTGCTGCCCGTATTCAAGCGTATCGACAGCTGCGCCGCCGAGTTCGAAGCGATCACCCCCTACATGTATTCGACCTACGAAGCCCCCAGCTTCGGCGAGCCGGAGAACGAGGCCTGGCCATCGGATCGTGAGAAGATCGTGATACTCGGCGGCGGGCCGAACCGGATCGGGCAGGGCATCGAGTTCGATTATTGCTGTGTGCACGCCTGCTTCGCGCTGAGCGAGGCGGGCTATGAGACGATCATGGTCAACTGCAATCCGGAAACGGTCAGCACCGATTACGACACATCCGACCGCCTTTATTTCGAGCCGCTGACGGCGGAAGACGTGCTGGAAATCCTGCGCGTCGAGCATAGCAAGGGCACGCTCAAGGGCGTGATCGTGCAATTTGGCGGGCAGACTCCGCTCAAGCTTGCCAGCGCGCTGGAGGAAGCAGGCATTCCGATCCTGGGCACCAGCCCAGATGCCATCGACCTTGCCGAAGACCGCGAACGCTTTGCCAAGCTGGTGAACAAGCTCGGCCTCAAGCAGCCGCAGAACGGCATCGCCTACAGCCGTGACGAGGCGCTCGCCCGCGCGCATTACATCGGATACCCGGTGCTGCTGCGCCCCAGCTATGTGCTGGGCGGCCGCGCGATGGAGATCGTCGACAGCGACGCGCAGCTCGACAATTACATCGCCACCGCGGTGCAGGTGTCGGGCGATAGCCCCGTATTGGTCGACCAGTATCTGCGCGATGCCATCGAATGCGATGTCGATGCGCTATGCGACGGCGAGCAGGTCGTGATTGCAGGCGTCATGCAGCATATCGAGGAGGCTGGCGTCCATTCAGGCGACAGCGCGTGCAGCCTGCCACCCTACAGCCTGCCGGACGAGATCGTGCAGGAAATGGAACGCCAGGCCGAAGCGCTCGCCATGGCATTAGGCGTGCGCGGGCTTATGAACATCCAATTCGCGATCAAGGATGGCGAGGTGTACCTGATCGAGGTGAATCCGCGCGCAAGCCGCACCGTGCCTTTCGTCGCCAAGGCCACCGGATCGCAGATTGCCAAGCTCGCCAGCCGCGTCATGGCGGGCGAAATGCTGGCCGACCTGCCGAAGATCCGGCGCGATATGGATTACATCGCGGTGAAGGAGGCCGTCTTCCCCTTCGCCCGCTTCCCGGGCAGCGACCCTGTGTTGACACCGGAAATGAAGTCTACCGGGGAAGTCATGGGAATCGATAGGGATTTTCCCACCGCTTACATCAAGTCCCAGATTGCCGAGGGCACCATGCTGCCGGAGAGCGGCACGCTTTTCGTATCCGTGAAAGACAGCGACAAGCCGCAAATCGTCGAGCCCGTGCGGCAACTGGTGGAGCATGGTTTCACCATCGTCGCCACCGGCGGCACGGCGGATTACCTCAAGGAACAGGGCTTGCCGGTGGAGCGGGTGAACAAGGTGGCCGAGGGTCGTCCCCATATCGTCGACAAGATCATCGATGGCGAGATCGCGCTGGTTTTCAACACCACCGAAGGCTGGCAGAGCCACAAGGACAGCCAGTCCATCCGCGCCAGCGCGCTCGACAGCAAGGTGCCCTATTACACCACCGCCGCTGCGTCTGCCGCTGCGGCGCAGGCCATCGTGTCTGTCGATGTCGCCGACCTTGAAGTCCGGTCTTTGCAGGACTATTATGGCTGATACGTTGAATTAAGTTCTCCCATCATTCCGGATCGATAGGCCGCCTGTCGCAGGCGGGCAGGGTCGTTTTGACGGGAAAGCGGAAAAGAAAGTCAGGGAAGACAATGCAGAAAGTGCCGATGCTGGCGGAGGGCTATGAGAAGCTGACCGCGGATCTCAAGGCATTGCGGGCGGAGCGGCCCAAGATCGTCGACGCGATCGAGGAAGCGCGCGCCCATGGCGACCTGTCGGAAAATGCGGAATATCACGCTGCGAAAGAACGGCAGGGCCAGGTCGAGGCGCAAATTGCCGAGCTGGAAGACAAGACCAGCCGCGCGCAGATTATCGATCCCAAGACGCTGTCGGGCGACCGCGTAGTGTTCGGCGCCACCGTCACCGTGCTGGACGAGGACGACAAGCCTCTGAAATACCAGATCGTCGGCCAGGCGGAGAGCGACGCCAAGGTTGGCCGCATATCCTATGAAAGCCCGCTGGCCCGCGCCCTGATCGGCAAGAGCAAGGGCGACGAAGTGGAAGTGACTGTGCCATCAGGCGAGAAGTTCTACCTGATCGAGGACATCCAGTTCATCTAACGCAATCGCAGCTCCAGACATGAAAAGCCCCGCAGAAGCGGGGCTTTTTGTTTGTTGTAGCGCGCGAGGCTCAACCTGTCGGCAATTCGGGCTCCAGCAGTTTATGCAGGTGCACGATGACGTATTTCATCTCGGCATCGTCCACCGTGCGCTGTGCCCAGCCGCGCCAGGCTTCTTCTGCGCTGGCATAATCGGCGAAATAGCCCACCGTGTGGATATCCTTGAGATCGGTGAACTCTACACCGCGCGGATCGGTGACGCGGCCACCGATGACGAGGTGAAGAAGCTGCTCATTACCTGTATCGGACATGGGGCCGGGCCTTTCTCGGGTGGCGGATGCAAAAATCCCCTCGCGCAATACGGCCTGGGGCCGCAAGCGCAAGGGGATCGAATGCTTCAGTAAAGCTTAGCGGCGGCCGAGGGCGCGCGCGATGCGCTTTCCGGTTTCGCGACTGGCAATGCGCGCGGCATCACCTGTGCGGCCGGCAGTGTAGTTGGCGCTGCGGCGCATGGAGCGGGCGCGATCGCCTGCGTAATCGGCAGCATCTTCGGCGCGGTGTGCCGTGGCACGGCCGATATCCTTGGCATCGTCCAGCAATTCGCTGGCGAAGGAGGAGGCGATCTCCGCACCGATGGCGGCGAGGCCAACGGCTTTGGCACCGCCACGTGCCGCGGCACGGCGCGGGCCCTTGAACATGCCGGCAATCAGGATGCCCAGCACGATACCGCCTGCGGCAGCTGTCAGCGGACGCTCCTTGACGAAAGTCGTGAAAGCATCGGTCGCTTCGGAAACTTTCTGCTTGGCCTGCTCGGTCGTGCTCGGTTCCTGCGCGGGCGGGGCGACCGTCATGCCGCCGGGTGCAGCAGGGGCGATCTCTTCCGCATCTTCATTGGCGGCAATGCTGTCGAAAGTATCGTCGGTATTGGTGGGGGCGTCGGTCATGGGAGGGGCTCCAAAAAAGTGTTCAGTCGAAATAGGAACGGACATCGTCGGCAAACTGTTCCGCCGCTTTGGCGGCTCGCTCCAACGGCTCCTCGTCCTTTTCGAATAGTCCAAAGATCATGTCGGCAAGGCGATCACGAAACAGGTAGGCAACAGCCGCGATCATCGCGAGCGCGATACCGATACCGACCTGCGTGCGGTGAGTATCGGCGTACTCGGCAGTGCTTTCGGCAATGCCAGCGGCGCCATCTTTTGCGCGGTCGAGCGCACGGCCGCCGACGCCGCGATCCGAGACATCGCCTTTCACGCAGGCAATATCGAATTTCACCAGGCGCTTGGCGGCATTGCGCAGCGTGCGATCATGCCGCAATTGGCGTTCGAGGTCAGCCATCGTCGGGCATCTCCTCTTCCTCGCTATTCATGGCTGCCATCATGCCGTTCCAGGTCTTGCCGGCCTTGCGAACGAGAAGGTAGGCGATGAGCAACAATCCGAGCACGACCACAGCTGTTGCGCCCCAGGCCGTGATAAGCGGCGTCAGGGCGATAATCAGGCCGACGGTCAGGCCGATGGTTGCCAGCACTGCAATGAAAGCAGCGACAACGGCGAAAGCGATGGTTTTCTTGACCCTGTCGGCAACGAAACCGGCGCGGGTCTTCTGGTAGGATAGCTCCGCATCGAGATAGAGGCGCGCATCGTCATAGAGCGCCTCGATATCGTCCAAAAGCGAGCGAGACCCCGCATGTTCCTCCGCCAAAGGGGCAGCGGGATCATGCGGGGTTTCCAGCGGGCCAGCCGCCGGGTCCGCAGCTTGCGGACCGGGCCGGACAGGCGTGTCTACGTCCGTAGCGGACACCGGGGCTTAGCGGAAAAGACGGGCGAAGAAGAAACCGACCAGCGCGGCAAGACCGACTGCTGTCGCCGGGCTCTTGCGGATCGCTTCACGCGAATCGTCGGCCAGCTCATCGAGGCTCTTCTCGTCCAGCTTGCGCGCATTGTCCTGCAGCGACCGCGAGGCCGAGCGGGCATATTCGCCGTATTTCGGGCCGAGCTTCTCGTCGATGGAAGCGGCATTTTCGTCGATCACGCGGCTCAGGCCGGAGAGCGCTTCGCTCGCCTTGTGCTTGCCTTCGACGGCCAGTTCACCGGCTTTCGTCTTCGCGTCGGTTGCGTAAGTTTCGCCGCGAGCACGGGCATCATCGCGCGCCTTGCTGGCACGCAGCTTGGCTTCGTCACCCAGAGCGGCAGCACCTGCCTTGGCTTCGTCCAGCGCGGCATTGAAGCGCGACTTTGCTTCGGAGGTGTTGGCGTTCTCCACCTCGGGCTCCACGACCGGCGTGACCGGCGTCTGCTCGGTAGCAGATGCGGTTTCGGCAACGGTTTTCTTCGGTTTCACGGGCTTCTTGGCGGCCATGGTGTCGGTTCCTTCCTGAGTGTGCATTGCGTCCCTCTAATAAGTGTATTGTGGTGGCAGAACACTGCCATTCAAGCGACCAACGTATGTTGCAGTGCAAAGTTCCGATGTTTAGGGATGCGCGACACACCCGGACAGGAGCGCATTTTCCATGACAGCCATCATCGACATCCACGGCCGCGAGATCCTCGATTCGCGTGGCAATCCCACGGTCGAGGTCGATGTGTTGCTGGAGGATGGCAGCTTCGGCCGCGCCGCCGTTCCCTCGGGCGCATCGACCGGCAAGCATGAGGCTGTGGAGCTGCGCGATGGCGATGCGGATCGCTATGGCGGCAAGGGTGTCCGCAAGGCCGTCGACGCAGTGAATGGCGCGATTTCGGACGCGCTGCTGGGCCTCGATGCGGAGGACCAGCGCGATATCGACCTGGCCATGATTGCGCTGGATGGCACGGGCAATAAAGGCACGCTCGGCGCAAATGCGATCTTGGGCGTCAGCATGGCCGTGGCAAAGGCCGCAGCCAATGCGCGCGGCCTGCCGCTCTATTCCTATATCGGCGGGGTTGCGGCGCATACCTTGCCGACGCCGATGATGAATATCGTGAATGGCGGCGAACATGCCGACAATCCGATCGACATCCAGGAATTCATGGTGATGCCCGTCGGCGCGGACAGCATTGCCGAAGCGGTGCGCTGGGGCAGCCAGATTTTCCATGCGCTGAAAAAAGGCCTGTCCGAGAAGGGCTTGGCCACTTCGGTAGGCGACGAGGGCGGCTTCGCGCCCAATCTTGCCAGCACGCGCGATGCGCTCGACTTCATCATGGCGAGCATCGAGAAGGCCGGTTTCACGCCGGGCGACGATGTGGTGCTGGCGCTGGACTGCGCGGCTACCGAGTTCTTCCGCGACGGCAAATACGAGATTTCGGGCGAGAACGCCTCGCTCTCTCCCGACGAGATGGCTGCCTATCTTGCCAAGCTGTGCGACGATTATCCGATCCTCTCCATCGAAGACGGGATGGACGAAGACGATTTCGAAGGCTGGAAAGCGCTGACCGACATGGTGGGCGACCGCGTGCAGCTGGTGGGGGATGACCTCTTCGTCACCAATCCAGAGCGGCTGCGCATGGGGATCGACAAGGGCCTCGCCAATTCGCTGCTTGTGAAGGTCAACCAGATCGGCACGCTGACCGAGACCTTGCAGGCGGTCGATATTGCCCACCGCGCGGGCTACACATCGGTGATGAGCCACCGCTCCGGCGAGACGGAGGATGCGACGATTGCCGACCTAGCCGTTGCCACGAATTGCGGTCAGATCAAGACCGGCTCGCTCGCCCGGTCGGACCGTCTGGCGAAATACAACCAGCTTATCCGCATAGAAGAAGAGCTTGGCGATAGCGCGGTGTATGCCGGGCGCGCCTGTTTTGGCAGGCTGGGGTGAACCGGGTGGAGGGCTCGCGCTTTCCAACACGGCAACATTTAAATGTGATGCAATGTGATTGCGCTGCTTTTGGAAAGCGGCCCAGACAGGATGCCGATTAGGGCCGCAGAAAGCAGCGGACAGGCACCGGCAAGTCCGAGCCTGTCCCTCGCTGTGCCTTTCCTGACCCTTGCTGCCCCCGCGCCCGTCAGGCGAATTTCTCGCGCAATTCCAGCAAGCGAATGGCCGCTTGCGCCGCTTCGCCGCCCTTGTTCTTCCGCTTGGGATCGGCGCGCGCGATAGCCTGATCCTCGTTCTCCGTCGTGATGATCCCGTTGCCAATGGCGATGCCGTCCATCGTCAACGCCATGATCGCCCGCGCGCTTTCGCCTGCCACGATTTCGAAGTGGTAGGTTTCTCCTCGGATGACCACGCCGATGGCGACGAAGCCGTCATACTGCCCACTCTCCGCCGCCAGAGCGATGGCGCCGGGCACTTCCAGCGCGCCGGGCACCGTGACGACCTCGACCTCGTGACCCGCAGCCTGAAGAGCGGCGCGCGCGCCCTCGATCAACATGTCGTTGAGATGGCTGTAAAAACGTGCTTCGACGATCAGGAACTTTGCCATGGTTCGGTTACTCCGGAATGGCCTGATGGCCGACGATGTTGAGGCCGTAGCCCTCGATGGCGACGACGTTGGGCTGCGAATTGGTCAGCAGGATCATGTCATGCACGCCCAGATCGGCAAGGATTTGTGAGCCGATGCCGACATTGCGAAGCTCGTCCTCCTTGGTCCAGTTGGCGCTGGTGCCAACGCGGCCTGTGAGGATGACGATGACGCCGGAGCCATGCTCTCCCATGACCTGCATGGCGCGCTGTAAGGTGCGCTTGCGCGGGCCGGGCTGGCCGAGAAGATCGTCGAAAACGGAGATAGGGTGGACGCGGGCGAGGGTGGGCTCGCCCTCCGTAACGCGGCCTTTTTGCAGGACGTAGGCTTCGTTGCCAGACACGGTGTTGCGATATGTAATGAGCCGCCACTGGCCGCCATAATCGGATTCGAACGCGCGCTCGTCGATCCGTTCCACTAAATGGTCGTTGCGCATGCGGTAGGCGATAAGGTCGCGGATCGTCCCGATCTTCAGGCCATGCTTGCGGGCGAAGACCATCAGGTCGTCCAGCCGCGCCATCGAGCCGTCTTCGTTCATGATCTCGCAGATCACGCCGCTGGGATTGAGGCCCGCCAGGCGTGAAATGTCGACCGCAGCTTCGGTATGGCCGGCGCGCACCAGCACGCCGCCGTCACGCGCGGTGAGCGGGAATACATGGCCAGGCGTGACGATATCCTGCGGGCCCTTGCTGGAATCGATGGCGACCGAAACGGTGCGCGCCCGGTCGGCGGCGGAAATGCCGGTGGTTACACCTTCTCGCGCCTCGATGGAGATGGTGAAGGCCGTCTGCATGCTCTCGCGATTGTTGCGGCTCATCGGCTCCAGGCCGAGTTGCTCCACCCGCGCCTTGTCGAGCGACAGGCAGATCAGCCCGCGGCCGTGCATTGCCATAAAATTGATGGCGGCGGGCGTCGCCATCTGGGCCGGGATGATGAGGTCGCCTTCATTCTCGCGATCTTCATCATCGACGAGGATGTACATCCGGCCGTTGCGCGCTTCCTCGATGATCTCCTCAATGCCGACCAGCACGGGCGTATCATCGTTGTCGGTGAGGAAGCGGTCTAGCTTGCCGAGCGTCTCGGTTGTCGGGTTCCACCCGTCCTCGCCGCAATCGCGCAAGGTGTTGGCGTGCAATCCCGCCGCACGGGCAAGACCGGCCCGTGTCATCTTTCCGCTGGAAATAATGTCGCGAACTTTGGCAATGATAGCGTCTTCCATGGCTCCTGCGCCTAATCACATTGAAATGTGATTGCAAGGCGCAGCGATCACATTGCGCGCCGAGTTTCGCCTTGCGCGATGGCAGCTGCGCGGGCATTAGAGCGCCATGCACGGTGTAGGACATAGCGAGCTTGTCGAGAACTTCCGCGATGCGATGCGCCATGTCGCTGCCACTGTATATGCCGTCACGACAATGGATGCGGGGCAGCGCTACGGGATCCTGGCGACGGCGGTCAGCTCACTGAGTTTCGAGCCGCCTTCGCTATTGGTGTGCGTCAATCGCACGGCTTCTCTGCACGACCCGATGGAGCGCGCGGAGCGGTTCTGCGTCAACGTGCTGGGGCTGGGCAATCGCGATGTGGCGGAGCGGTTCATGCTGCCGCGCCCCGACCGTTTTGGCGTGGGCGAATGGGTGGACGAGCATGAAGTGCCCGTGCTTGCCACGGCGCAATCCAGCCTGATCTGCAAAACGGCGCATCGCCAAGTCTTCGGCACGCACACCATTTTCATCGGTGAACTGCTGGCCGCCAACCACCGCGACGACGCGACCCCGCTCACCTATTTCGACCGCGACTACATCGACATCAGCAAAGCGCCCCAGCGCGACCCCGACGCCTGAGCGGTTCAATAGTCGCTGAACGGCCGGTTCCGCAGCTGGAGCAAATGCCCCGGCCAACTTGGCCCACGCCGCAGCGGCAGAAACATGGCGACTTCCCGCGCTATCAGATCCGCCCGGTCCTCCCGCGAGGGATAGACAAAGCTGGGTATGGAAAGTGCGCTGGAGGATGCGCCCACCTCGCTGCGCCAGAACTGCTCCGCGATAGCGGGATCGTATCCGGCGTTGGCCAGCAGGTGGACCGACAGTCTGTCCGCCTCGATCTCTGCCGCGCGATTGATTTGCTGGTTGCGTCCAAACGAGCGGAAGATGCTGCCATTGTCGATGCCTGCCTCGGTTTTGCGCCGGCGATGCTCCAGCACGATATGCGCTAGCTCATGCGCCACAGCGATCGCGACTTCGTCGTCGCTGAGCAGCGTCATGTAAACATATGTCAGCTGCATGATCCGACCGTCGGTGCGTGCCCGCGCGCCTTCCCCAAGGCGGACTTCGACTAAAGCCCGACAAGCGCTTGGCGCGTCCAGGGCTACTTCGAAACGCTCGCCGCCACGGGCAATGGTCAGAGAGAGAGGGCCGTTCATTGCTGCATCGGCCAGTATGTCGAAAGCCACTTCGCGTAAGTGCGTCGCGCCTTGAGGTTCCAGGCTATCGACCGCCGTGCCGTTGATTGCCAGGATCGCATCGTCACGCTGCAGTCCCGCGCCTGCCGCTGCCGATCCCGGCAGAACCTGCGCGATGGCATAGTCGCCCGAGGCAAAGCGCTCTTCCGAGACCAGATCGCCATACTGGTCGCGGCTGTGGAGGATGAGGCCGCTGACAGGCATCCGCGTCCGGCACAGGCGGGCATTCGCCAGCAGGATGTTGTCCGCAATCCCGGCGAGCCGAAGATCCTGCGCTTCCAATTCGTCGATCGTTTGTGCGGAAAGGCTGGTGGCGGGAAGCAGGAAGAGCGCGGCAAGCATCAACGCCAAGCCGCGCAAGGTTCGGAAAGACTGATGCGGGCAAATCATCTCAATCGTGGCGGCCATGAACCATCCGGACCTCTTGAAATTTCGGGATTTCATCAGCGCGCGAGGCTAGGGCAGGCGACAGGCGATGTCGACAGGTTCGGCAGCACTTGCGCTCAGGCGCGCAAGCGGCCAAGGGGGCTTTGGAGCCATTCCGGCTCTGCATTTCGAGATGGGCAGCAATGCCCGCGCCAACCTGCCAGACCGGCAAGGTGGTGGTCCCTGACAGGACGATGCGGCCAGCAGGCAACCGGTCAACTGCCCTCGTGCAGTGCGTCGTCCAGAATGAGAGAGGTAGGACAACGTGAAAGCTCTTGTGAAAGCCAAGGCAGAGCCCGGATTGTGGCTGCAGGATGTGCCAAAGCCCGAAATGGGCATCAACGATGTGATGATCCGCGTGAAGCGCACGGCCATCTGCGGCACCGACATGCACATCTACAAATGGGACGAATGGGCGCAAAAGACCATTCCGGTACCCATGGTGGTCGGCCACGAATTCGTCGGCGAGATCGTGGATATCGGCGACAATGTGAAAGGGTACGAGAAGGGCCAGATCGTGTCCGGCGAGGGCCATGTCGTGTGCGGGCGCTGCCGCAATTGCATGGCTGGGCGCCGTCACATGTGCGCCGATGCAGACGGTATCGGGGTTAACCGGCCCGGGGCCTTCGCCGAATATCTCTGCATTCCGGCCGCCAATGTCTGGTTGCACAATGACGGCATCGATCTCGATGTGGCTTCGCTCTTCGACCCGTTCGGCAATGCCGTGCATACCGCGCTGCAATTCAATGTGCTGGGCGAGGACGTACTCATCATCGGCGCCGGGCCCATCGGGCTGATGGCCGCTGCCGTATGCCGCCATGCCGGGGCGCGCCATGTCGTCATCACCGACCTCAATGACAACCGCCTGGAAATGGCGAAACAGCTGGGCGTAACCCGCGCCGTCAATGTCACCCGCGAGACTATTGAGGATGTGCAGAAGGAACTCGGCATGGCCGAGGGCTTCGACGTGGGCCTCGAAATGTCGGGCAATGAAAAAGGCTTCGCCTCGCTCGTTGATAACATGGCCCATGGCGGAAAGATCGCCATTCTCGGCCTGCCGCCCGGCGGCATGGACATCGACTGGCACAAGGTCATCTTCAACATGCTGACGCTGAAAGGCGTCTATGGCCGCGAGATTTTCGAAACCTGGTACAAGATGAGCGTCTTCATCGAATCCGGCCTCGACCTCTCGCCGATCATCACGCACCGCCTGCCATATACGGAATATGAAAAGGGCTTTCAGGCCATGCTCTCGGGCGAGGCGTGCAAGGTCGTTCTGAACTGGGAAGATTGAACAGAATGTACGGCAAGTTCCAGCAGCACCTGCAAGGCGAGCTCGACCAGATCCGGGCGGACAGTCTCTACAAGGACGAGCGCCTGATCGATTCCCCACAAGGCGCGGTGGTCGATCTGAAGGACCGCGAAGTCATCAATCTGTGCGCCAACAATTATCTCGGTCTCGCCCAGAATCCCGACGTGAACGCCGCCGCGCGCAAGGGCGTGGACGAATGGGGCTATGGCATGGCGTCGGTCCGCTTCATCTGCGGCACGCAGACCCAGCACAAGGAACTGGAGCAGCGCCTCTCGAACTTTCTCGGGATGGAGGACACCATCCTCTACCCGTCCTGCTTCGATGCCAATGGCGGCCTGTTCGAGACGCTGCTGACGGCTGAAGACGCGGTTATTTCCGACGAGCTCAACCATGCAAGCATCATCGACGGCATCCGGCTGAGCAAGGCGATGCGCTATCGTTACAAGAACGACGACATGGCCGACCTCGAGGCCAAGCTGAAAGAGGCGGAAGAGGCGGGCGCGCGCTTCAAGCTCATCACGACCGATGGTGTGTTCTCGATGGATGGCTTCATCGCCCAGCTCGACAAGATCTGCGACCTGGCAGACAAATACGATGCGCTGGTGCATTTCGACGATTGCCACGCCACCGGCTTCGTGGGTGAGCGCGGTCGCGGCACGCATGAATATCGCGGCTGTATGGACCGGGTGGACATCACCACGGGCACGCTGGGCAAGGCGCTGGGCGGCGCAAGCGGCGGTTATACCAGCGCGAAGAAAGAAGTTGTCGAACTGCTGCGCCAGCGCTCGCGGCCGTATCTGTTCTCCAACACGGTGGCACCGCCGGTCGTCAGCGGAGCTATCGCCGCATTGGATGCCGTGGAGAACAATCCGCAGCACATCGCCGATCTGCGCGAGAAAACCGCCTATTTCCGCCGGAAGATGACCGACCTCGGCTTCGACCTGCTGCCGGGCGAGCACGCCATCGTGCCGGTGATGCTGTACGAGGCGAAGCTCGCCAAGGAATTCGCCGACGAGATGCTGAAGGAAGGCGTCTATGTCGTCGCCTTCAGCTATCCGGTGGTCCCGAAGGGCAAGGCCCGAATCCGCACGCAGATGTCCTCCGGCCTCAGCTATGAAGAGATCGACCGCGCCATCGAAGCGTTCGGCAAGGTCAAGGCCCGCCTGATCGACTGACGCCCTTCACCGCCATGCCATGATGATGGTGCCCATGCCATGGCATGGGGCGCGGCCAATGCTGTCGGTAATCCCTCCCTCGAATAGTGAGGGAGTTTCGACACATGTTTACCGATCGAGTTTCGAAAAGCGCGCTGCTGCGTGCGAGTGCATCGGCCGCGATTATCGCATCTGCCAGTTCCATCGCCGCGCCCGCCTTTGCCGCGACGGGTACGATCAACAGCGTGTCCTACGAGGCGCGGCCTGTGGTTTGTCGCCTGACCATCAATCACAGCATTACAGGCACGCTCGCCGACAATACCGGCAATGATCAGGTCGCTGTGGAAATAGAAAGCAATACGTTCGGAACTGAAAACAGAGACGAAGTAGGGGTCCCTGTTGGCACGACACTTACGCGACCGACTTTCGTTCTGGACATCAATAACGGACAACGGGCGCAACGAAGTGTTACTCTTCGCGATCTGATACCCGGACAAATTGCGCCATATATCGACACCTTCGTTATCCCGCGCGCCGATTTGATCGCAGAGGGCGGTAAATGCGCCGAGATGGCTCCGAACAATGCGCCCGTGGTCGATATCGGTCCCGACCGGTCCTTTAATTCGACCACGCAAACAGTCTTGCTCAACTCCACCGTTTCTGATGCCGATGGCGATGCAGTTAGCTATCAATGGGTGCAGACATCCGGTCCGACAGCGAACATCATATCGCCCAACGCAGCATCCACATCTGTGGTATTGCCGACCCTCAACCCGACCGTGAGCACCGACTTCACCTTCCAGCTGCAAGTGACCGATGCAGCATTGGAGACGGTTTCGGATGCTCAAACCATCACCATTCTGTCCAACAACAGGACACCGGTCGTCGACGCCGGCACGGACACGCGAGTGCAGGGTGGATCGACCGTCCAGCTGACCGGTAGCGCCAACGATCCGGACAATGACGCACTGACCTATCAGTGGGTGCAGACCAGCGGACCGTCCGTCACCCTGAGCGACTCCACGATCCTCAACCCAACCTTTACCGCACCTCCGCGCGCTCGCGACGACCAGTCGATCGTCTTCGAATTGACTGTCGACGATGGTACCGTGACCGCGTCCGATACAGTCGAGATCGAAGTGGCGGGCAATGAAGCCCCCGTCGCATCCGCCACGATCACGCCGTCGTCCGGCACGGGTAATCAGGTTTTCACTCTCGATGGATCGGGGACCACCGATCCCGAAGGCGACCAGATCTTCTATCAGTGGGTGCAAACGACCGGTGTTGCGGTGACGATCGATAACCCCAATTCGGCAGTTACGACCTTTACGGCGCCACCGGCAGGTGTCGCGAGCGGCGACACGCTCGCCTTCGAATTGCGGGCTACCGATATATTCGACGAAACGGGCACCGCCTCTACGCAGGTGACGCTTGCGGTCAATCAGGGGCCGACAGCGGATGCCGGTGCCGACCAGACAGTGAGCCAGGGCGATAGCGTGCAACTGGACGGTACCGGCTCGACCGATCCCGAGGGCGATCCTTTGACCTATGATTGGGAACAGGTTTCGGGTCCACCCATAACAATTCAGGATCCGACCAGTGCAACTCCGACTTTCCTTGCGCCTACCGGCAGATCGGTCGACCAAACCATCGTGCTACGCCTTACGGTCGATGATGGAGACGAATCGTCCACTTCAACCGTTACCATCACGGTCCTTGCCAACCAGCCTCCGGTCGCAAATGCCGGGGCCGATCAGGGACCGGTCGACGGCGGAGCGACGGTAACGCTCGATGGTACCGGTTCGACCGACCCCGATGGCGACACGCTGACCTATAGCTGGGTACAGACCAGCGGACCGAACGTCACCCTGTCGGACGCGACCGCGGCCCAGCCGACCTTCATAGCGCCCAACGCAAGCGGCGTGATCACTTTCGAGCTGACCGTCAGCGATGGCGATGTCACCGCGACGGATACGGTGGACATCACCGTGCAAGCCGTTGGCACGATCACCATCGTCCAGCGCGTGACCGGCAGCGATACGGCAGTCACCTTCACCTCCAGCCTCGCGGCGCTTGCGACCACGCTGAACACCTCGGATGGCTCGGCGCAGGTGACGGCGACCAGCGTTCCTGTCGGCACATACACCGTCACGGCGGCCGACCTGTCGGCGCAGGGCATCGCGGTGACCGATATCAGCTGCTCCGACAGTGATTCGACCGGCAATGTCGCCAGCCGCACGGCGACTATCGACCTTGCGGCGGGCGAGGACGTGACCTGCACGTTCACCGCGGCCAATTCGCGTGAAGCGGCGCAGGCTGCGATCTACAACTACCTGACCGGCCGCAATGCGCTGATCCTCGCCAACCAGCCGGATCTCCAGCGTCGACTCGACCGCTTTACCGGTGGTGGATCGGGCGCAGGCTCGGTGAATGTGGCTGGCCTCACGCTGCCGGGCTCGCAGCACCTGCCGCTGATGGCGAGCATCTCCAGCACGCATATGCAGGCCAGCGCCAGCCTGGCGCGCGCCACGGGTTCTGCCGATCGGGCATTCGACATCTGGGCCGAGGCATCCTTCAGCAGCGCCAATATCGGCGCACAGGACGCCGATTTCCGCATCGTCCATGTCGGCGCAGATCTGAAGATCGGCGACAGCCTGCTGGTCGGTGCGCTCGCGCAGTTCGACGACTACAGCGATGCCGACGAGCTGACCGTCGGAGAAGGCGAGGGCGATGGCTGGATGGTCGGGCCCTACCTTGTCGCCCGCCTCACGCCCCAACTCTACGCCGAACTGCGCGCAGCATGGGGTCAGTCGGACAACACCATCGTTGCAGTTCCGGGCTTCGCCGATGAATTCGAGACCAGCCGCAGCCTGTATTCCGGCTCGCTCTACGGCGAACTGGAACTGGGCGCTGCGACCGTTCTGCGTCCGGCCCTGACGGTGCGCTATTTCAGCGAGGATCAGCAGGCGTATACCGACAGCCTCGGCATCCAGGTGCCGGGCCAGACGGTCGACCAGGGCGATATCAGCCTGCGGCCGCGCATCATGCACTCGGTCGATCTGGAAGGTGGCTGGAGCCTGCGCCCCTATGGCGAAGTGGATGCGATCTACACCTTCGGCACCGATCCGGATGCTGCTCTCGCCAGCCTGCTGCCCCCGGGCTTCACCGACACGTTCGGCGATTTCCGCGGACGGATTGAGGGCGGTCTGGACCTGTTCTCGCAAAGCGGCTTCCGCGCCAGCGCTTCGGCATATCACGACGGCATCGGGGCGGACGACTTCGGGAACACGGGTGTACAGATCGGGGTGTCCTTCGGCTTCTGAATCTGACGAAACCGAAGCAAACGGAAGGGCGGTCACCAACAGGTGGCCGCCCTTTTCGCATGCAAGAGCACCGGCGCCGCTCCGGGGCCATGGCAAGCATGCTTTTAAAGGGAGGTGGTGGACGCACTAGGGCTCGAACCTAGGACCCGCTGATTAAGAGTCAGCTGCTCTACCAACTGAGCTATGCGTCCGTTCCGGCGTATTCGCTGGAGGCCGCGAGGCTTGGTGCGATTCGCGGCGGAGGCGTCCATTTAGCGATTGTCGCAGCGGAGACAAGGGGTTTGTCGCGCCGATGAAGGCTCAGCCGAAAGAGGAGCGGGCGCTTTGCATGTTCCAGCGCTCCACCATCATCAGCGCGCCGACGCAGATCATGTTCGTCAGCATGGACGATCCGCCATGGCTCATGAAAGGCAGGGGGATGCCAACCACGGGGGCGAGGCCCATCACCATCAGCAGGTTGATGGCGACATAGAAGAAGATGGTGGCCGTCATCCCGCTGGCAAGCAATCGCGCGAAACGGGTATGCGCGTCACGCGCCACGATCATGCCCCAGCGCAGGATGATGCCGAAAACCAGCAGCACGAAAAGACCGCCCATCAGCCCCCATTCCTCGGCCATGGTCGCGAACACGAAGTCGGTCTGCGGTTCGGGCAGATAGTCGAGCTGGCTCTGCGAGCCTTCGCCGAAACCCTTGCCGGTCATCCCGCCCGAGCCGATGGCGATCTTCGACTGGATGATCTGGTAGCCTTCACCCTGCGGATCGCTCTCGGGATTGACGAAGGTGATCACGCGCTGCTGCTGGTAGGGCTGGAGGCCGAAGAAATAGGCTGCAATGCCCAGCGGCACGGCGGCAATCGCGCCGCCGATGAACCATTTCTGCGGAATGCCGGCGAGGAACATCACCACGATACCGCCGAACGCGATGGCGAGCGATGTCCCGAGATCGGGCTGGAGAAGGACGAAGGCCATCGGCAGACCCATCAGGCCCAGCGGCAGGAGAAGCGCGCGCCAGCTCGCGATCATTCCGACAGGCAGCCCGTGGAAAAACATCGCGAGTATCAGCACGATGCCAGGCTTCATCAGCTCCGATGGCTGGAGGCGCATAAAACCAAGGTCGAGCCAACGCTGGCTGCCGCCGCCAAGTTGTCCGACGACTTCCACAGCGGCTAGCAGGATGAGGATGGCGATATAAACCGGGATAGCGGCAAACCTCGCCCATTCCTCCGGAAAGCGCGACATGACCATGGCCATGATGAAAAATACGCCGAAGCGGATGAGGTGGTTGTCGGCATAAGGCGACATCGATCCGCCTGCTGCGGAGTGCAGCACAGCCGCACCAAGAGCGACGAGCAAACACAGAGGAATGACCACGCGCCACGGAAATTCCGCGATGGGCGCGGGCAAGCTAATTTCGCCTCTCACGTGCCGGTAGCCTCCGCAGCAGGAGGCTCGTCAGCGTCGGCACGCGGATTGGCTTCTTCACGCGGCGTAAAGGCGTCGGTCGCGGCCCTTTCGGGCTCGGCAACCGCTGCGCGGGCTTCCGCATCAACTTGCTCGGCCAACGTCACCGGGGGAGGGGCGGGCGGAAGGTCCACACCCTCGGCGGCGGCGAATTGCGCGTATTGTCGATCCAGCCGTTCCTGCGCGGTGCCACCCCATTGCTCCTCGAGCGGCAGCAGGGCGTCGAGGCCCTTTTGCGGATCGAACAGGTAAGTCATCACGTCGCGGGCGATCGGATAGGCGGAGCCGGAGCCGCCGCCATGCTCGATCACGACCGCGCCTGCATAGCGCGGATTATCGAAGGGCGCGAAGAAGATAAAAAGACCGTGGTCGCGGAACCGCCACGGGCCGGTTTTGCCGTCCGACAGGTTCAGGCCAACCACCTGCGCTGTGCCGGTTTTGCCGGCCATCAGCACGTCGTCGATGGGAAGGCGCGCGCGGCCAGCGGTGCCCGCGCCGTTCACCACATTGCTCATCGATTGGCGGACATAGGCCTTGTATTCTTCGCTAAGCCCCATGCTCTGGAATTGCGGTCTGTCATTCCGCAACACCAGTCGCGGTTGCACCGCTTCCGCCGTTGCCAGCCGCGCGGACATCACGGCAAGCTGTAGCGGGCTGGCAAGCATGTAGCCTTGCCCGATGGTGGCGTTGACCGTGTCGAACGCCTGCCATTCAGTGCCGTATTTCTCCATCTTCCACTCGGGATGGGGGACGGTGCCGAAGAACTGGTTCACCACCGGCAGGTCGAAGCGTTCCTGCATGCCGTATTGCATGCACGCCTGCGCAATCGGGTCCATCCCGGTGCGCTGCGCCATGGCGTAGAAATACACGTCGCAACTTTGCGCGATGGCCTTGTCGAGATTGGTCGCGCCATGGCCGGATCGGTTCCAGCAGCGGAACACGCGATTGCCAACGCGCAGGCCGCCACCGCAGAACACGGTTTCATCCGGATCGATGCCTTCGCCCAAAAGCGCCATGCCGACCGTCGGCTTGACCGTAGAGCCGGGCGGGTAAAGACCCTGCAGCACCTTGTTGCGCAGCGGCACGCGCTCGTTCTCGCGCAGCATGGAATATTCCAGCCGCCCGATCCCATCAGAGAAGCTGTTCGGATCGAAGCTGGGCATGGAAGCCATGCAGAGAAGGTCGCCGGTCAAGCAATCCATCACCACGACGGAGCCGGATTCCAGCCCGATCCGGCGTGCTGCATAATCCTGTAGCGGCCCGTCGATAGTCAGCTGGACGGCATTGCCCTGCACGTCCTCTCGGGTTTCCAAATCGCGGACGATGCGCCCGGATGCCGTCACCTCGACACGCCGCGCGCCTGGCTCGCCGCGCAATTCTTCCTCGAACTGCTTTTCGATCCCGTCCTTGCCGAGCTTGAAGCCGGGAGTGAGCAGGAGGGGCTGCGGCTCTTCCTCATATTCCTCGCGGCTCGGCGCGCCGACATAGCCGATCAGGTGGCCGACGGACGGGCCAGTCGGGTAATAGCGGGAGAAGCCACGCTGCGGGATTACGCCCGGCAATTCGGGAATGCGCACGCTGACGGCGGCAAACTTGTCGTAATCGAGGCCATTGGCGACCGGCACAGCCGAGAAACCGCGAGAGTCCGCGATACGATCGCGCAAATCGGCCCGCTCAGGGTCCGAGAATTCCAGCAGGTCGCCAAGGATGTCGACAGTCTCGTCCGAATTGGTCAATCGTTCCGGAATGATGTCGACACGAAAATCGGCACGGTTGGAGGCAAGCGGAGAGCCGTTGCGATCGAGGATCCAGCCACGGCGCGGCGGAATAAGCGAGAGATTGACGCGGTTGCTCTCCGCTTCCATTTCCCACCGCTCGTTCTCGGCCACGGCGATATAGCCCATACGCGCTGCCAGCAGCAGCCCGATACCGCCCTGCATTGCGCCCACGACAAAGCTGCGCCGGTCGAAAACCTGCTTCAGCGAGTTGGACGTCAATTTCGGGCCGATACTCATCCGATACGTCTTACACGGCTCAGCCGCATCCTGTCGAAAAGGGAAACCACCTTAGCGATAATGGGAAACAGCAGCACGGTGAGCAAGGCCTGCGGAATCAACAGCTGGAATTGCATCCAGGTCAGATCCGCACCGGAAACCAGCGCTGCGAGGAAGAGGTAGATGACGAGGAAGCCGGCTGCCGTCAGCCAGTCATACCAGAAGCTGCGCCAGGGGAATCGCATCTCCAGCAGTTCCAGCGCAATCATAGTGAGCGAGAATAGCAGGATGCCGCTGCCCAGGGGCTGGCCGGAATACATATCGTCGATAAAACCCAGCGGCAGGCCGGCCCACATGGGCAGGAGCCCGGGCCGTGCCAAACGCCACGCCAGCAGCATCATATAGCCCAGTGGCGGCACAACCGGTGCCAGCGCAATCGTCGGAAGCAGTGGCGCCAGCGAACCAAGGATGATGGTGAGCCATGGCAGGCCGTAAGCCAGCACCGGCGAATGGTCGCGATTGATCTTGCTGCCATAGGCATCGCGCCGGGCGCTAGGGTTGAGGCGCTCCATTACTCCACCGGCTGCCCGCTCTCGAGCGGCTCTTCCATCGCCTCGATAATGTCGCCCTGCCAGATGGGCTGCACCGTCACGACATCGGTCGCTGCCGGATTGCCGAGAATTTGCCCGATGGCGCCATCGTCGGTCACTTCGCTGACCATGGCGACGGCGGTACCGGGATGGAACATTCCCCCCGCGCCGGAGGTGACGAAGATGTCGCCTTCCTCCAGCGGATTGATGCCGAGATTGATGAGGCGGATGCGCAGAGAACCGTCGGCACGTCCTTCGGCAAAAGCGACGACATTGTCGGTCGCCCGGCGCACGGGTACTACGCTGTCCGTATCGGTCAGCAGGAGGACGCGCGAGGTGTTGCTGCCGGCTTCGAGCACGCGGCCGACAAGCCCCATGGGGGAGGTAACAGGCATGCCGCGCTCCACACCGTCATCGCGTCCGGCGGAAAGATAGGCGAACCGGCGGGTGCTGGAGTTCGTCGAGCCGATCAGGCGGCTGATCGCGACAGGTTCGATGTCACCTTCGGCAAGGCCGAGTACGGCCTTCAGGCGCTCGTTTTCCTGCTCCAGCGCACGCGCCTCGGCGAGGCGGACGCGGGCGATTTCGATTTCCTGCTCCAGCTCGGCATTCTTGCTGCCAGCTTCGTAATATCCGGCGATGGATTCGAAGAAACTCTGCGTGCCGACACGGCCAGCCGCGCTGACATCGCCAACAGGCGCCGCCGCGTCGCTTGCCATGCTTCGCAAGCCTTGAAACGTCTCCGGCCGCCACAGTGAAATGGCGAGCAACAGGATGCCCAGCACCGCGCTGAGGCCAGCCGCCAGATAGCCGGCAAACAGCCCCAGCTGTGCTTTCTTGTTCGATCCGGAGCGCTGTTTGCTTGCGGGCGGTGCCATGCCTCGAAGTCTATACCTTCGATCAGGCGGTCATCAAAACGCCGCGATAAATGGGGTCTTCCATGGCCTTTCCGGTGCCCACGGCAACGCAGGTCAGCGGATCTTCGGCGATGGAGACGGGCAGGCCGGTCTCTTCCTTGATGTGATCGTCCAGCCCGCGGATCAGCGCGCCGCCACCGGTCAGCACGATACCCTGGTCGACAATATCGGCCGCCAGTTCGGGCGCGGTATTTTCCAGCGCAATGCGAACACCCTCGACAATGGCCCCGATCGGTTCGGACAGAGCTTCGGCGATATGCGCCTGGTTGATAGTGATTTCCTTGGGCACGCCGTTCACAAGGTCACGTCCCTTGATGATGATGCTTTCGCCAACGCCATCTTCGGGCACAGTGGCGACGCCATAATCTTTCTTGATCCGCTCCGCTGTGGCATCGCCGATCAGCAAGTTGTGGTGTCGGCGGACATAGGACACGATGGCTTCGTCCATCTTGTCGCCGCCGGTGCGCACGGACGTGGTGTAGGCGAGGCCGCGCAGCGAAAGGACTGCGACTTCGGTCGTGCCGCCACCGATATCGACGACCATGGAGCCGACAGGCTCGGTTACCGGCATGTCTGCACCGATGGCCGCTGCCATCGGCTCGAGGATCAGGAAGACGTCCGACGCGCCGGCATTGCTGGCTGCATCGCGAATGGCGCGCTTTTCGACCGAGGTCGAACCGGAGGGTACGCAGATCACGATTTCCGGATAGCGGAACATGGTATTGCGACCGTGCACCTTCTTGATGAAGTGCTTGATCATCTCCTCGGCGATTTCGATGTCGGCAATCACACCGTCGCGCAAGGGGCGGATGGCCTCGATGTTGTCGGGAGTCTTACCCATCATCAGCTTCGCATCGTCGCCCACGGCCTTGACGCGCTTCACGCCGTTGATCGTCTCGATGGCCACAACCGAAGGTTCATTCAGCACGATGCCACGATCCTGCACATACACCAGCGTGTTGGCCGTGCCGAGGTCGATGGCCATGTTCTGCGAACCGAATTTGAAGAGATTGGAGAAGAAAGAACTCATCGAGAAATCCGTATTTTATGAAGGTATCCTGTCGCAAAGACTCTGCGCATGACCCGCCGATATTTTGAAAGGTGCCGCTCTCTAACGCGGCGATTCGGAAAACGCCAAAAAATTTGTCGAAAAGCCGGATATTTTGCCCCGGTTTGCCTCGAAAATGCGGCGAGTGGTCGATAGTATGCGCGCCATGCCGCAAATTCGCCGCCTTCCCGAAACCCTGGTCAACCGTATTGCGGCGGGCGAAGTGGTGGAGCGGCCCGCTTCCGCGCTGAAGGAATTGCTGGAAAACGCCATTGATGCTGGCGCGGCTCGGATTGTCGTGAGCATCGTCGAGGGCGGGCTCGGCTCCATCGAAATCACCGACGATGGCTGCGGCATGACGCCGGAAGAGATAGCGCTTGCGCTGGAGAGACACGCCACGTCCAAACTGCCGGATGAAGCGATCGAACAGGTGGCGACACTCGGCTTCCGTGGGGAAGCCCTGCCGTCCATCGGGTCGGTGGCGAAGCTGATGATAGAGAGCCGTCCGGTCGGCGCGGCAGAGGGCTGGCGCCGGGTCGTGGATCACGGCACATCGGTTGAAGAAGGCCCTGCCGCCCTACCACCGGGCACGCGGGTGAGAGTTGAAAACCTGTTCGCAAAAATTCCGGCGCGGCGAAAATTCCTGCGTACGCCGCGCAGCGAATACGCTGCCTGCCAGGACGTGGTGAAGCGCCTCGCAATGGCGCGGCCCGATATCGGATTTACGTTCGAACACGGCGCTCGCCGCAAATTTGCGGTGCAGCCTGGCGAGAGCGTCGAAACAAGGGTGTCCCAGCTTATCGCCCGCGAACTGGCGGATAACGGGGTGTTCATCGAGCTGGAGCGACCAAGCGGCGATAGCGCGATGCGCCTGACGGGCGTGGCTGGGCTGCCCACCTACAATCGCGGCATCGCCGATCACCAATATCTTTTCGTAAACGGTCGCCCGGTCAAAGATCGCTTGCTGACCGGGGCGGTGCGCGGCGCTTATGCCGACATGCTGGCGCGCGACCGCCACGCCGTGCTGGCGCTGTTTCTCGACATCCCCTTCGCCGATGTCGACGTGAATGTGCATCCGGCAAAAACCGAGGTGCGCTTTCGCGATGCGCAGGCAGTGCGTGGCTTCATCGTCAGCGGATTGCGGCAGGCGCTCTCGACCGGAGACCGACGCAGCGCACAGGCTCCGGATAGCAATGCCATGAACCGTTGGCAGCAGGAGCCGCTGGCGGATGGGCCTGCACCGGCGCTGCGATCCATCTTTTCCGGGCGGGATTGGTCGATGCCGTCGCCAGGCATCCACTCGGTCGCTGAAGCGCGCGCAGGGTGGGACGCGAATGAAACGCTTGCCGCGCCACAGGGCAGGGCGGTCGAAGCGGAGGCGCTTCGAGACGATGACAAGAACTTCCCCTTAGGCATCGCGCGCGGTCAGGTCGCCAACACCTATATCGTCGCCGAAGCCGCCGACGGACTCGTTCTCGTAGACCAACACGCAGCGCATGAGCGCATAGTGCTGGAACGGCTTCGCGCGGCAGGTGCGGGCGACAAGGTGGCGGCGAGCCAGGCGCTGTTGATGCCAGAAGTGGTCGAGATGGACGAACCGGCTTGCGACAGGCTGGAGGAGCAGATCGCGCATTTCACCACGCTGGGTCTTGTGATCGAACGCTTCGGCCCGGGCGCCATGCTGGTGCGGGCTATGCCCGCCAGCCTCAAGCGCGCGCATCCGGAAGCTCTGCTGACCGATCTGGCCGACGATCTTGCCAAGCATGGCGAAAGCCTGCTGCTGGGCGAAAAGATCGAGCACGTCCTGGCAACGATGGCGTGCCACGGTTCCGTGCGGGCAGGGCGCACGCTGAACGTGCATGAAATGAACGCTCTGCTGCGCGAGATGGAAGCTACGCCGCGTTCAGGGCAGTGCAATCACGGCCGACCGACGTGGGTGAAGCTGTCGATGGACGACGTCGAGAAACTGTTCGGGAGGCACTGATGCGGATCGCTCTTGCTCTAACCATTGCGCTTGCTTGCGCCGCTTGCGGCAATGACGTTCCGCCAGAGCAGCGTGCCGAGGACGACCGGATGCTCGCAGAGCAGGTTCGCGAGGCCAACGACACATTGCCTCCGCTGGAAGAGGTGGTGCCGGAGCCTATCCAATATGCCGACATGGAGACGAACGACCTTTTCGGCCTCGCGTGCTCTTACGCACCCGGTACGAGCATGGGCGCGCGGGTGATAGCCCGCGAGACGGACGCCTATATGAAGATCGATGGCGAGATGCTGCGCTTCGCGGCCGATCCCGGATCGCGCGAACTGCCTGCCAATAGCCGGTCCTTTTACAATGGCCGCGAATTCACGCTCCGCCTCGAAGTGGCAGAGAAGGAAGCGAGCGACGATAGCCCCTTTTACGAGGGTACGGTATGGCTGCGGGATCGCTTCGACCGTGTCGTTTATACAGGTACGGGCGCCGTCGACTGCGGAGCATAGCTCCGGGCCGATGCGAAAGAGAAAAGGGCGCGCGGATCGCAATCCGCGCGCCCCTTTTTGAAAGCGTTTCGCGTTTCAGGTGCGGAAGCTCGGCACCTTGCCGTCCGATCCCATGTCCGGAATGATCCGGTAACGCGCAAGGATCAGGCTGAGGATGCCGAAGGCGAGCATGCCCAGCGCGACCAGTGTGAAGATGATACCATTTCCGGCAAGGCTCGCCACGGCATCGCCCAGCGTCTTCACCTGGTCGCTCCCGCCCGACAGGAAGCCGGCGCTGAAGACCGACCAGCCAATAACGCCGAACACGACCGCGCGGGCAAGATAGCCGATCCGGCCGACCGTCTTGGTGTAGGACGGTGCGCTACCGGCAATGCGGTTCATGAAGCTGGCCGTGACACCCTTTTTAGCCTGGTTCGCAGCGGCGATGAAGAACGCGATGCCGAGGATGCCCAGCACGATGCCGCCGAATTCAACAGAGAGCACGCCGGAGGCAGCTTCCTGCGCGCCGCCGCCGGAGCCTCCGCTCGAACCGCCGGAACCGCCCGAGCCGCTATTGGCGAATTGGAACGCGGAGAAGGCGAGCGCGAAGTGTCCGATTCCGCTACCCGCATGGCCAAGGCGCTTACCCCAACCCTTGGCGTCGCTTCCGTGGTTCTCGATGTCGAAAGCGAAGCTCGCAAGGCGGAAGAGGCCATAGGCGGCAAGACCGAACACCATCAGCCACAGGATCACGCTGCCAAGCGGGAAGTCCTCGATCGCGCGGAACACGCCATTCGTGCCTTCCGCGATTTTGCTGGCGCTGGTCAGAGCAATGATGCCGACCAGCGAATAAAGGATCGCGCGGCTGAAGAAGCCAAGGCGCACGAACCAGTTAAATTTCTCGGATTTATCGACCATGATGGCAAACTCCCTGTTCCCGGCCCTGTCTTAGGTTTTGCAACCAACGGGCGACGCAGGGTTTGGTGCCAAGGAAAAAGAAGGTCTTAGCGCAGCCGTTTTACGTAGAGCTGCTTATCCTCGCGCCGCTCCATCTTGAAGTTGTCGCCGGCCGCGCGCATCAGTTCGGAAAGGCGCTTGAACCCATAATTGCGTACATCGAAGCTTGAGCGGTTGCCGGCGATCTGTCCGACTTCGTGCAAGCGGGCAAAGCCCTCATCGTCGCGGCTGGAGGCGCGCCACGCATCGCCGAGCAAGTGGATAAGCTCGTCATCGACCTTGGTATCGGGCGAGGACCGGTCATCGTCCGATTTTGCCGTGCGGATCAGGCTGTCTACATCGATGTAGCGGGTGCAGGCCGACCGGAAGGCTTCGGGTGCTTTCGATCCGCCGAAGCCGTAAACGATCATGCCGTCCTGCCGCAGCCGGGTGACGAGCGGAGTGAAATCGCTGTCGGACGACATGATGCCGAACCCGTCCACTTTGCCGGCATTCAGCAGATCGATGGCATCGATCGCCATGGCGATGTCGGTCGCATTCTTGCCCTTCGTCAGGTCGAATTGCTGCATCGGCTGCAGGCCGAAGCGGTGGGTGATCTTGTTCCAGTTGGAAAGCGCGGGCTTCGCCCAGTTTCCATAGGCGCGGCGGATATTCACCTGGCCGAGTTCGGCCAGCACGGTCAGCACCGGGTCGATGCCCTGATGGCTTGCATTGTCGGCGTCGATGAGGAGGGCGATATTCTTGAGTTCTGCTTCAGGCATCGCGCTGTCATGGCGAGGCGCGGGCACTGGCGCAAGCCTGCCGCTGGGTTAGCCCACCGGCTCGAATGCGTCGCTGCCGTCCTCCAGATGGTAGAGCGTGCCTTCGGACAGCGCGAAGAATGTGCCGTGCAATTTCAGAGAGCCGCTATCGAGCCTGTGCCGCACGAAATCGAAAGAGCGCAGATTGGCAAGGCTCTGGCGGACAGCGGCTAGCTCCATAGCGCGCTCAGCGTCAGGGCCGCTTTCACCATGCTCGGCAATCACGCCTTCCCGGGCGCCGTCTAGGAGCCGGACCCAATCGCCGACATATCCGCCTTCGCCCGGTTTCGCGTCGCGCAGCTCTTGCGTCAGTGCAGCCTTGCAGCCGCCGCACATGCCGTGGCCCATCACGACGATCTGGCGAACCTCGAGCATCGTGACGGCATATTCGAGGGCTGCGGAAACGCCGTCTCGCGACGGTTCTGCCGAAGCGGGTGGCACCAATGCCGCGATATTGCGAACGACGAATATCTCGCCCGGATCAACGTCGAAGATCTGCGCCGGGTCTACCCGGCTGTCGGAACAGCTGATGACCATGAGGCCCGGATGCTGTCCTTCGGCGACCAGCTTCTCATACCGTTCGCGTTGGCGCGGATAGCCGCTCGCGCGAAAACGCCCATAGCCGCGCATCAATTCGTCGAACTCGGGCACCGGTCAGAACCTCTCGCCGCGAATGACTTCGACGTCCCACATGGTCAGCAGGAATCCGTGCGATGTCAGGATCGGCGCGATCTTTTCCGCCAACGCGTCGGCATTCTCTTGGCTGGCGATAGTGAGGATCAGGACCTTGTCGGTGCCCATCACGCGCTCTTCGCGCCAGCGACCCTCACGCCCCTTGCCGGAATCGACAGGCGTAATCGTCCAGCCGGTTATACCGACAGCGTCGATGGCGTCGGTGACGGTGCGGATCATCACCTTGTCCGCGAGGATTTCGATGCGCTTGCGGATCACGGTTTCGATCATATCGCGTCCTCCCGGTCAGGTCAGCCTGCTCGCCAGCGCGCCGATCAGCGCGATATTGACGAGGATGTTGAAGGGAAATGTCACCGAAAGCGACATTGTGAGGTAGATTCCCGGATCGGCCTGCGGCAAGGCAAGGCGCATGGCGGCAGGCACGGCGATATAGCTGGCGCTGGCGCATAGCACGCCGAGAGCAGCGGCGGAGCCGGTGTCGAGGCCGATGGCCGCACCCAGAGCCGTTCCCAGCGCGCCATTGATGATGGGCAGCGCAATCGCAATCGAGCCGAGCCGCCATGTCATGGCGCGCGAATCCAAGAGGCGCCGTGCAGCGATCAGGCCCATGTCGAGAAGGAAGAGGCACAGCACGCCCTTGAAGCCAGCCTCGAAGAAGGGCGAAACATCGGCGAAGCCATCCGCGCCGCCTATCATGCCGATTACAAAAGCGCCGAGCAAAAGCACGACCGAAGCATTGAAGAATACTTCATGTAACAGCTCGCTCGTGCCCTGTTGCTGGCGGTCCATCCCGCGGCGCGCCAGTAGCAAGCCGGTGAGGATGGCGGGCGTTTCCATCGCCGCCATCACTGCGACCATATATCCGCCGGGGGGAATGCCCTGCAGTTCGTAAATCTCCACCGCGGTGACAAAAGTTACCACGCTGACGGAGCCGTAATGCGCTGCAACCGCACCCGCATTCAGCTGGTCGAGTTTGCCGAAGCCTTTCAACATGGCGTATGCCATCAGCGGCAGCAGGAAACTCGCGCCAATCCCTGCGGCGAGGGCAAGACCGACGGTCACGTCCACGCCCGATTGTGATACGGCCACGCCCCCTTTCAGGCCGATGGCGGCCATCAGGTAGAGCGACATGCCCTTGGCAATCGCTTCGGGGATGGCGAGGTCGGATCTGGCCAGCGCGGCGAGGAAGCCGAGGACGAAGAAAAGCACTACCGGCGATGTGAAGGTTTGCAGTGCTGCGGCGTCCATGCGGCGCGTGATGCCTTGCGGCATTGCCTATGGCAAGTCTGGCCACTAAGTGGGCCGTGAAATGACCGATCTTTCCAATCCTCCCCAACCGCAGCCTGAAGGCGATCGTCCGCAGCGCCAGCGCAAGCCTGACTGGATCCGGGTGAAAGCGCCGGTGTCCAAGGGCTATCACGAGACGCGCAAGCTGATGCGCGACCTGAAGCTGAACACGGTGTGCGAGGAAGCGGCTTGCCCCAATATCGGCGAGTGCTGGGACAAGAAGCATGCGACGGTCATGATCTTGGGCGATGTGTGCACCCGCGCCTGCGCGTTCTGCAATGTGAAGACCGGCATGCCGCGCATCGTCGATCCGATGGAGCCGGAGAACGTCGCCATTGCAGCGGGCGAAATGGGGCTGAACCATATCGTCATCACCAGCGTCGACCGGGATGACCTGCCCGATGGCGGGGCTGACCAGTTCGTGAAAGTCATCAAGGCGCTGCGCCGCGAGACCCCCGAGACGACTATCGAGATCCTCACGCCCGACTTTCGCGGCAAGATGCGGCCTGCGGTCGAGAAAATCTGCGAAGCGGGGCCGGATGTGTACAACCACAATCTGGAAACCGTGCCGCGGCTTTATCCCACCATCCGCCCCGGCGCGCGCTATTACGCTTCGCTTCGCCTGCTGGAAGAGGTCAAAAGCCACGACCCGATGATCTTCACCAAGTCCGGCATCATGCTGGGACTGGGCGAGCAGCGGCTGGAAGTGCACCAGGTGATGGACGACATGCGCAGCGCCGATGTCGATTTCATCACCATGGGGCAGTATCTCCAGCCCACGCCCAAGCATGCGAAGGTCGAAGATTTCGTGACCCCGAAAGCTTTTGCCGCATTCGGTTCGATTGCGCGCGCCAAAGGCTTTCTGCAGGTCGCTTCCAGCCCGCTTACCCGTTCCAGCTATCACGCCGGGGACGATTTCGCCGTGATGAAAGCTGCACGCGAGGAGAGGCTCGCCAAGGCAGCGGCCAAGGCCAAAGCCTGATGCCGAAAATTCAGGAAACGCACCGCCTGCCTTACACGGCAGAGCAGATGTTCGACCTCGTGGCCGATGTCGACAGCTATCCCAAATTCCTGCCGTGGGTGGTTGCCACGCGCGTGCGGCGCGATAGCGATACGGAGATGACGGCGGACATGCTGGTCGGCTTCAAGGCGCTGCGCGAGAAATTCACCAGCAAGGTGGTGAAGGATCGTCCGAATACGATCCACGTGCATTATGTCGACGGCCCGCTGCGCGATCTCGACAATAACTGGACGTTCCGCGACTGCGGCGAAAATTGCTGCGAGATCGATTTCTGTGTCGATTTCGCGTTCAAGAACATCATGTTCGAGACGCTGGCCGGCCAATATATAGACCGCGCTTTCCGCAAGATGGTCGCCGCTTTCGAAACGCGCGCCGAAGAGCTTTACGGCAGCAACAATTCCAGCGCGCAAAGCGTCGCCTGACGGCGCACGCCGGATCGTCCTTCATCTTCGAATAGACGCTCCTCCGCTTCAGGCTGGTCGACCCCGCGAATAGCGCGCGCGAAAACCACAGTGCCGACTGGCTTTGTCTCCGACCCGCCGCCGGGGCCTGCGATCCCGCTAATCGCTACGGCCACATCTGCGCCGCTGCGTTCCAGCGCGCCTTTCGCGATGGAATACACGCAGGCGACCGAGACGGCACCGAAGGCTTCCAGAATATCGTCCTCAACCCCCAGCAAGGTCTGCTTGGCCTCGTTTGAATAGGTCACGAAGCTGCGATCGAGTACGGCCGAGCTGCCGGGAATTTCGGTGATGGCGGCGGCCACCAGTCCGCCGGTACAGCTTTCGGCCAAGGCGATCTTGCGACCGGCGGCGGCATTCTCCTCGACCACGCGGCGAGCGAGATCGGTGATTTCGGCGGGTAGCAGCGTGTCGCTCATATCTTCACCATGACAGCTACGGCCTGCGCTGCAATCCCTTCGCCGCGACCGGTGAAGCCGAGGCGTTCGGTCGTGGTCGCCTTGACGCTGATGGCAGACACATCGCACCCCAATAGAGCTGCGAGCCTCTCGCGCATTGCCTCTCGGTGCGGGCCGATTTTCGGCGCTTCGCAAATCAGCGTCAGGTCGACATTGCCGACTTGGTAACCGGCATCGGCAGCCAGTTTTACTGCATGCTCGATGAAGCGAGAGGAGGGCGCGCCTTTCCATTGCGGATCAGTCGGAGGAAAATGATCGCCAATGTCGCCCTGTGCGATGGCACCGAGGATGGCGTCCACCACGGCATGTAACCCGACATCGGCATCCGAGTGGCCAGAGAGCCCTTGATGATGATCGATCTTCACTCCGCACAGCCACAGCTCCTCGCCATCGACGAGCCGGTGAACGTCGTAACCCGATCCCATGCGAACGGAGAGCGATGCTGTCACAAAATCCTCCTTGTAAGTCAGTTTGCGCAGTGCCTCGTCGCCTTCGACAAGCGCGATGTCATACCCAGCCGCACGAAGCACCTGGGCATCGTCGCCTGCATCGGCACCGCCGCTCCAATCGCGGTGAGCCGCGAGGATGGCAGCAAAGCCGAATGCCTGCGGAGTCTGGACGCGGCGCAGTTTCTCCCGCTCAGCGTTTTGCGCCATCACGCCATCGCGCGCGACGACCATGGAATCGACCACCGGCAGCACGGGGATCGCGCCAGCGTGGTAAGCCAAAGCTTCCACCAGGCGTTCGATTACGGCAGGCGGGCAATCGGGCCGCGCCGCGTCGTGGATCAGCACCACCGCAGGGGCATCGCTGGCGAGCGCCTCCAAGCCTTGGGCCACGCTTTCCTGCCGCGTCGCGCCGCCGGTCAGCAGGGTGATGTCGGTCATGCCATCGAGCAGCTTGCTGGCGAGCTCATTCGCCCCTTCCGGAATGGCCACCGCGATCCGGCCCACACCCGCAGCCCGCAAATTCTCTGCGGCGATGCGCAAAACGCTGGAGCCGCGATAAGGCGTGAATTGCTTGGGAACAGGCTGGCCTGCGCGCAGCCCCTTGCCGGCGGCCACGATTACGGCGGCAATGCGGGGCGAGGGCGGGGGAATACTGTCCATGGGCGGCACGGCGCTAGCCGCTTGAGCCGCGGCTCGCAATCCACTATGCGGCTGCCTATATTTTAGGCACATTGAGCGACATGAGCGATCTTCCCACCCCTCCGGCAGTCACGCCAATCGACATCGGTCCTGTACGGATCGACTGCCCGGTCGTGCTCGCGCCGATGACGGGGGTCACCGATCGTCCGTTCCGCACGCTGGTACGCCGCTACGGCTCCGGCCTCAATGTCACCGAGATGATTGCCAGCGAAGCGGCCATTCGCGAGACACGCCAGTCCATCCAAAAAGCCGAATGGCATCCGAGCGAAGAGCCCGTCTCCATGCAATTGGTCGGCTGCGATCCTGCCAGCATGGGCGAAGCGGCAAAGCTGCAGGAAGACAACGGCGCGGCGATCATAGACATCAATTTCGGCTGCCCCGTGCGCAAGGTGGTGGGCCAGCTTGCTGGCTCTGCCCTGATGCGCGAAGTGCCGCTGGCGACAAAGCTGATGGAAGCTACGGTAAAAGCGGTGGACGTGCCCGTCACCGTCAAGATGCGCATGGGCTGGGACCATGCCAGCCTCAACGCGCCCGAACTGGCGCATATCGCAGAAGATCTAGGCGTGAAGATGATCACCGTCCATGGGCGCACGCGCAACCAGATGTATAAAGGTAGCGCCGACTGGTCCTTCATTCGCAAGGTGAAAGACGCGGTCGGCATTCCCGTCATCGTGAACGGCGATATCTGCTCCATCGCCGATGCTGCCACGGCACTGGAGCAATCCGGCGCGGATGGCCTGATGATCGGGCGCGGTGCTTATGGCAAGCCGTGGCTGCTGGGGCAGGTGATGCATTGGTGGCAGACCGGCGAAGCGCTCGAAAGCCCATCCTTTGATGAGCAGTACGAGACCGTCATCGAACATTACGCGCAGATGCTCGATCATTATGGCGAGCCCGTGGGCGTGAAGATCGCGCGCAAGCACTTGGGCTGGTACACCAGGGGGATGCACGGCTCCGCCGATTTCCGGAACAAGGTCAACGTGATCGACGACGCCAAACAGGTGCTGGGCGAGCTGGAACGCTTCTACGAGCCATTCCTGAGGCGCCGCGCCGCGTGAACGATAGGCCCGCCGCGCGCGACCAGATCAATGGCTTGTCCTTCGCGATGCTGGTGCTGTCGCCCGGCATGGTCATCACCGAAGCGAACCCGGCGGCTGAAAACCTGCTCGGCCTCAGCGCGCATCGCCTTTGCGGCCAGCCGTTTCTCGATGTGGTGCGCTTCACGAGCAATTCCATGCGCGAGAAGCTGAGAGAGCCTGACGGGCAATTGATCGCGCGTGGTCTCGACGCCCGTGTGGGAAGCCAAGATTTGCGGCTCAATCTCACGCTATCGGCACTGCACAGCCATCCCGGTTGGCAAGTGGTGACACTGTCGGACGCCAGCCAGGATGAGCGAATGGGCGACCATGACCGGCGCGGTACGCTGCGCGGACCGGCTGTGCTGGCTCACGAAATCAAGAACCCACTGGCCGCAATCAGGGGCGCCGCGCAGCTGCTCGCGCGGAAGGCGGACGAGACGCAAGCCCAACTCACCGCGCTTATCACCGACGAGGTCGACCGTATCGCGCAATTGGTCGACCGGATGCAGCGGCTTGGGCGAGAACGGCCTGAGCCGGTAGGACCGGTCAATCCGCATGAGGCTATTCACCGCGCTTACGGCACTGTGAAAATGGCGAGCGACACGAGCATCAGCTGGCGCGATGAATTCGATCCCTCGCTGCCGCATGTGTTGGCGAATGAAGGCGCGCTGGTGCAGGTGCTTGTGAACCTGCTGGCGAATGCTCGCGACGCCTGTAGCGAGAGTGTTACCCCCGAAGTGCGGGTGCGCACAAGGTTCGTCAGCGGGCTGGTGATGAATGTCATCCGGCTGGGCAGGCCGGTCGGACTGCCTATCGAAATCCGCGTCAGCGACAACGGTGCGGGCATCGATCCCCGCATACGCGAAGATATTTTCGAACCCTTTGTGTCGACAAAGCAGAACGGGCAGGGATTGGGGCTGGCGCTTGTGCAGAAACTTGTCCGCGACATGGACGGGCGGGTTTCGCATGAGCGTGATGAAAGAACTGGCTGGACGCATTTCAGCGTGCACCTGCCCATGGCGCGCGAGGAGGAGGAAAGCGCATGAACCGCAAGGCTTTGCTGGTCGAGGACGATGCCGCCATCGCCACCGTCATCAGGGCTGCGCTGGAGGATGAGGGCTTCCGCGTCGATGCGTGCGACACGATCGTCGCGCGCGACGCCGCGCTGGCAACGGGCGCCTATGGCGTGATGCTGACCGATGTCATGCTGCTGGATGGCGATGGGCTCGCAACGCTCGACCGGGTGCGGGAGACTTATCCCGAGATGCCGGTCATCATCCTCTCCGCGCAAAACACCCTCGATACGGCGATCCGCGCGAGCGATGGCGGGGCCTTCGAGTACTTCCCCAAACCGTTCGATCTGGACGAATTGGTCCGTGCCACTCTGCAGGCTGCGGATAGTCGGAAAACGGCGCCTGCTGTCGATGCAGATCCCGCCGAAGGCTTGCCGCTGATCGGTCGCAGCGCGGCGATGCAGGATGTCTATCGCCTGATCACCCGCTTGCTAAACAACGACCTCACCGTTCTCATTCTGGGCGAGAGCGGAACCGGCAAGGAGCTGGTTGCAGAGGCGATCCATCAATTGGGCGCGCGCAAGGCCGCGCCGTTCGTCGCTGTCAACACGGCGGCAATCCCGCGCGAGCTAATCGAAAGCGAGCTGTTCGGCCACGAGAAGGGCGCATTCACGGGCGCGACCGCGCGCACTATCGGCAAATTCGAGCAGGCCGATGGCGGCACACTGTTCCTCGACGAAATCGGAGACATGCCGGCAGAAGCGCAAACGCGCCTTCTGCGCGCCCTGCAATCCGGACGGATCCGCCGAGTGGGCGGCCGCGAGGAAATCGCCGTCGATGTCCGTATCGTGGCTGCGACCAATCGCGACCTGCTGCCGATGATCGCCGACGGCTCTTTTCGGGAAGATCTGTATTACCGGTTGAACGTCGTGCCGATCAAACTGCCGCCTTTACGGGAGCGGACGGATGATGTGCCCGCCCTTGCGCGGCACTTTCTCGTTACGGCGGCGCAGGACGGTTTGCCGCAGCGCTCGCTTTCGGACGATGCAGCGAGGCTTCTCTCGAACCAGCCGTGGCGCGGCAATGTGCGCGAGCTGCAGAACCTCATGCTGCGCGCTGCGCTGATGGCGCGCGACGATGTGATCGATGCGGCGACAGTTGAGGGGTTGTTAGACGATGGCGCTGGCGGCGCCACGTCGTCCAGAGACATTGCCAAGGCTGTCGAGCAATGGATAGCGACAGCCTCCTTTCCCGAAGGCGAGGTCTACCATTCCGCCTTGGCGGAGCTAGAACGGCCGGTGTTCTGCCACGCGCTGCAAAAGACAGGCGGAAACCAGGTGAAAGCCGCGCGGCTTCTCGGCATCAATCGCAACACGCTGCGCAAAAGGCTGTCCGATCTCGATATCGACCCCGATAGTTTCGGCCATTCTTGATCGCGCGTGATGGTGGAATGACGCCACTTTTCCCTTGCGATAGGGCAACAGCCCTGTTGTAAGCTTGCAACATGGCGGACGAGCCGATTTCACAGACTGCCCCTCCCGTCGGCGGACGATCCCGCCTGCGACGGCGCGCGGCTGTCACGGCACGCAAGGTCAACCTGTTCTTCTGGCTGGAAGTCGCGTGCATTATCGCGCTGGTCGGCATGCTCGGCACGCTCTGGCTGACGCTGGCCAACCTGCCGAGCGATGGCGAGCCGCTCCCATCCGCACAGGCCGCTTACCTGTTGCTGGGGACGCTATTGCCGGCTCTGGGCCTCATCGTACTGTGGGGCCGCCGCATCGCGATCCGCCGGGCAGGCGGCACGACGGCGCGCCTGCATGTGAACCTCGTATTTTTCTTTTCGCTATTGGCTGCCGTGCCGACGTTGATTGTGGCGGTCTTCGCATCCATCCTATTCCAATCCGGCGTGGAATTCTGGTTCAGTCGAGATTCGCGAGGCATTCTTCAGGATGCCAGCCAGTTGGCGCAGGATTTCTATGATGAGAACCAGCGGGCCATTGGTGGCGAGGCTCTCACCATGGCGATGGATTTGCGTTTCTTCTCGACACAACTGGAACTCGAGGGAGCTGAATTTTGGGACCAGTATTCGCAGCAGACCCTCAACCGGAATCTGAGCGAAAGCGCGATCCTCGCGCCGGCTTCCGATGGAAATTTCAGAGTTCTCGCGATCGTCGATCCTGATGACGATTATGATCGTGTTCGACTGACTAACGAGGACGCAGAGTATCTTCAATCCGGCCAACCAGTTGTGATGCGAGCCACGCCGGAGCGGACAGAAGCCATAACCGCGCTTTTTCCTGCGCGAGAGATATATCTCTACGTGTCGCGCGATTCCGATGCCGAGGCTGTCGCGCAATATGAGCGCGCGCAAAACGTTATCGGCAGTTATGATAATCTGACCGACGAGGCGCGGGTGTTGCAGTTGCAGTTTAATTTCGCGCTGTTCGGTGTGTCGCTCGCGCTCGTGGCGCTCGCCGTGTGGGCGGCGCTGCGCTTTGCCGACAGGCAGGTAAAGCCGCTTACCGAACTGGCTGATGCGGCAGGCGAGATCGGCGCAGGCAATTATGCGATGCGCGTGTCCGGCAGGACAGGGCCGGACGAGATCGGCACGCTCAACCGCGCCTTCAATCGCATGTCGGCGCAGATCGAGACACAGACGGACGCATTGCTCGGCGCGAACCGCCAGCTTGCAGAACGACGCGCCTTTATCGAGGCGGTGCTGCAATCGATCACGGCGGGCATCGTCTCGGTCGATGCCGATGGGCGCATCCTGCTGATGAACAGTTCCGCACAGCGCCTGCTGCTCGACAGCGAGGGGCCGGTGCCGGTCGAGACGCCGCTGGAAGATGTCGCGCCGCAGCTTCATGCGCTGGTCGCGGAAGGCGCCAAGAGCGAAATCATCCAGATCAGCCAAGGGGCCGAATTACTGACGTTGGCCGTGCAGGTTGCACCCGCGACGGGCGGCCATGTCATCACCTTCGAAGATATCACCCGCCAGCTGCTCGACCAGCGACAGGCAGCCTGGTCCGATGTCGCACGCCGCATCGCGCATGAGATCAAAAACCCGCTCACCCCGATTCAGCTGGCGACCGAGCGGCTGAAGCGCCGCTATGCCCGCCAGATCGAGCAGGATGCGGAACTGTTCGACGAGCTGACCGGCACGATCATCCGGCAGGTGGGGGACCTGCGCAAGATGGTGGACGAATTCTCCAGCTTCGCGCGGCTGCCCAAGCCGGTCTTCCGCAGCGAGGATGCGGTCGACCTCGTGCGCCAGGCGCTTTTCCTGCAGGAAGTGGCGCACCCGGAGATCGCGTACAGCTTCGAAGCGGATAGCGACATCCCGGCAATCGAATGCGATCGCCACCAGCTGGGCCAGGCGATGACGAATGTGCTGAAGAACGCGGCAGAAGCCGTCGAAGCGCGCATAGCCGATGCCCCGGCCGATTGGCGCGGACGCATCGGCGTGACCATGCAGCTATCGGGCGATCATGTGGAAATTGCGGTCAACGACAATGGCACCGGCCTGCCGCAAGGCTCTGTCAATGTCATGGAACCTTATGTCACCACCCGCGAGAAGGGCACCGGCCTCGGCCTCGCCATCGTGAAAAAGATCGTCGAGGAACATGCAGGCGATCTCGAATTCGCGGCCCGTCCCGAAGGCGGCACACGCGCTGTTCTGCGCTTTGCCGTGCGGCCTGCCGACCTGGATGAACACACAGAGGCGGCTGAATAGAATGATCATTGGAGAGCACTGAATGGCACTCGATATCCTAGTCGTCGACGATGAACGCGACATTCGCGATCTGGTTGCCGGCGTGCTGAGCGACGAGGGCTATGAATGCCGCACCGCGGGCGACAGCGAGAGCGCGCTCTCCATGGTGGATGAGCGTCGGCCCAGCCTCGTCCTGCTGGACGTGTGGCTGCACGGCAGCAAGATGGACGGGCTGGAAGTGCTTGACGCGATCAAGCAGCGCGAGCCGAACCTGCCGGTCATCATTTTTTCCGGCCATGGGAATGTCGATACGGCAGTGTCGGCCGTCAGTCGGGGTGCGATGGACTTTATAGAGAAGCCCTTCGAAGCCGAGAAGCTGCTGCACCTTGTGGAGCGCGCTACCGAAACGGAACGCCTACGCCGCGAGAACGAGCGGCTGCGCGAAGGCATGGCGGCGCCGGACGAATTCACCGGCAATTCCAGCGTCATCAATAATGTGCGCGCGACGCTGAAGCGTGTGTCCAACACAGGTAGCCGCGTGCTGATCAGCGGGCCGGCAGGAGCGGGCAAGGAAGTGGCAGCGCGCCTCCTCCACGCATGGAGCCCGCGAGCGGACAAGGCGTTCGTGTCGGTTAATTCGGCGCGCATCACGCCAGAGCGTTTCGAGAACGAGCTGTTCGGCGAAGAGGCCGACGGCAAGCTGCTGCGCCCCGGCCTGCTGGAGCTGGCCGATGGCGGCACGCTCTATCTCGATGAGATTGCCGACATGCCCGAAAGCACACAGGCGCGTATCCTGCGCGTGCTGACCGATCAGAGTTTCGTGCGTGTGGGCGGCAATAGGCAAGTGGGCGTGGATGTGCGCGTCGTGTCGTCCACAGCGCGGGACTTATTGGCAGAAATTGAGGAAAAGCGTTTCCGCGAAGACCTGTTCTACCGGCTGAATGTCGTGCCCATCGAAATCCCGCCGCTGGGCGAACGTCGCGACGATATTCCCGCGCTCGCCGAGCATTTCTTCACGCGTTACGCGCGCGAGCAGGGGCTGGAGCCGCCTTCGGTCACGCCCGAAGCCATCGCCGCGCTGCAGGCCTATGACTGGCCGGGCAATGTCCGCCAGCTGCGCAATGTCATCGAGCGGACGGTCATTCTCGCCCCGCGCGAAGATTTTGCGACGATCACGCCGGAGATGCTGCCATCGGAAATTACCGGCGGATCGGAAGATAACGGCGGGGGCATCTCTACCTTGATGGGCGTGCCGCTGCGCGAGGCGCGCGAAAGTTTCGAGCGTGAATATCTGCGCATCCAGATCCGGCGCTTTTCCGGCAATATTTCCAAGACAGCCGGTTTCATCGGCATGGAACGTTCTGCCTTGCATCGGAAGCTAAAGCTTCTTGGCATGAACGACCGCAACAGCGGCGACGATAAAGACTAGCCTTTTAATGATATTGCCGCGCCCGAAATCGGGGAACAAAAGGCATTGCGGGATACTTGTGACATTGTATCGCTGCAGCGCACAATTGTGCGCGCGGTAGTCATTGAATTGTCAAATGTGACTACCAGATTGTGGGCGCGAGCTCGCCAAGAATTATGGAGTCAGACCAATGACCAAGGGCACCCTTTCTGCCCGTCCGCGCCCCGAACAGGAACCGGAGACTGCTACAAAACCACCCGCGAAGAATGGGAAGGCTGCCAATCTGCAGGACGTCTTCCTTAATTTCCTGCGTCGCGAGAAAATTCCTGTCACGATGTTCCTCGTGAAGGGCGTGAAACTACAGGGCATTGTGACCTGGTTCGACAATTTCTCCATCCTGCTGCGCCGCGATGGCCAGTCGCAGCTTGTTTACAAGCATGCGATCAGCACGATCATGCCCGGGCAGCCGGTGGATGTGGAAGAATTCGGCAGAGGTCCCGATGGCTCGAAGAAAATGCGCTTGTTGCAGGACATTTTCCTTACCAGTGTGCGCGATGCCGGGGTGCAGGTGACCATGTTCCTGGTGAACGGCGTGATGCTGCAAGGCCGCATTGCCAGCTATGACCTGTTCTGCATGCTGCTGGAGCGCGATGGCTTCGTTCAGCTCGCCTACAAGCATGCCGTCTCGACCATCCAGCCCGAGAAGCCGGTCGATCTGTCGGGCGATATCGACATGGACGATGACGATGAAGGCGACGACGGCTGATTTTCGAGGATGACAGTATTGAAGGCGAGGTAACGCGCGGTGCGCGAGCCCTCGTCGTGTGCCCGGACATTCGCGGCCAGCGGCGTGACGAAGATCCCGAAGCACGGCTTGAAGAAGCAAAAGGCCTCGCGCTCGCTATCGGCATCGTGGTCGCGCATAGCTTTGTGCTGCCCGTTCGGGAGGTAAAGCCCAACACGCTTTTCGGGGAAGGGCAGGTACAGCGCATCGCCACCGATTGCGAATTGCACGAGGCGGAATTGGTGATCGTGGATGGCGCGCTTTCGCCCATCCAGCAGCGCAATCTGGAAGAGAAGATCGGCCGCAAGGTGATCGACCGGACCGGGCTGATCCTCGAGATTTTCGGCGAGCGCGCGGCAACGGCTGAAGGCCGGTTGCAGGTGGAGCTGGCGCATCTCGATTACCAGCAGAGCCGCCTTGTGCGCAGCTGGACCCACCTTGAGCGGCAGCGCGGTGGCTTCGGCTTCCTCGGCGGCCCGGGCGAAACGCAGATCGAGGCGGACCGCCGCATGATCCGCGACCGCATGGGCAGGCTGCGCCGGGAGCTGGAGCAGGTGCGCAAGACCCGTGAATTGCATCGCAAACGCCGGGGAAGGGCGCCTTGGCCGGTGATCGCGCTTGTCGGTTACACAAATGCTGGCAAGTCTACGCTATTCAACCGTTTGACCGGCGCTGACGTGATGGCGGAAGACCTGCTCTTTGCCACGCTCGACCCGACCATGCGCGCTATCACGCTGCCCGGTGTCGAAAAGGCGATCCTGTCCGACACGGTGGGTTTCATCTCCGACCTCCCGACCCAGCTTGTTGCCGCATTCCGCGCCACGCTGGAGGAAGTGACGGCGGCCGATATCGTGCTGCATGTGCGCGATATTGCCAATCCCGACAATGCGGCGCAGAAGAAGCAGGTGCTCAATATCCTGCAAGACCTCGGCGTCGTCGACGAGACCGGCCAAGCACAGGATGCGGTGCTGCTGGAAGTCTGGAACAAGTGGGATAAGCTGTCTGCCGAGCAGGCAGAGGCACTGGCCGAAATTGCCGACCAGCAGGACGATGTAATCCGCATGTCCGCGCAGACCGGGGAAGGCATCGACGCCCTTGGCGAGAAGCTAGGCAAAGTCCTGACGAGCGGCGCGCGCACTCTGTCGCTCACCATTTCGGCGAGCGACGGCGCGCGGATCGCGTGGTTGCACCAGCATGGCGAAGTGCTGGCGGACGAGGATGGCGGCGAGGGCGAGGATGGCCCCATGCGCCAGATCGAGGTTCGCCTTACCGAAAAGGAACTGGGCCGCTTCGAGGCGCTCTAAGCCAGGTCTCTAGGCGGGCACGGCTTCCATCGCGCCGAGCCATTCACCGAAATCGGCCTTGCCGCGCTCCGTATAGGCTTCTTTGCGCTGCTTCTTGTGCACTTTGTGTAGCGGCGGGAAGAGGCCGAAATTGACATTCATGGGCTGGAAGGTCGCGGCCTCTGCATCACCGGTAATGTGGTGGAGCAGGGCGCCCATGGCGCTGGTTGCGGGCGGGGGTGTCCAGTCGAGGCCTGCCAGTTCGGCAGCTGCCATCATGCCCGCCATCAAGCCGACCGCGCTGCTTTCGACATAGCCCTCGCAACCCGTCACTTGTCCCGCAAAGCGGATATGCGGCGCGCTTTTCAGGCGCAGCTGGCGGTCCAGAAGGACGGGTGAATTGAGGAATGTGTTGCGATGCATCCCGCCCAGCCGGGCGAATTCGGCATTTTCGAGGCCCGGAATGGTACGGAAAAGCTCGACCTGCGCGCCGTATTTCATCTTGGTCTGGAAGCCGACCATGTTCCACAGCGTGCCCAGCTTGTTATCCTGCCGCAGCTGCACCACGGCATAGGGCCACTTGCCCTGTGGATGCTCTTCGCTGGTATCGTAGGGATTATCGAGCCCCACGCCTTTCATCGGCCCGTAGCGAAGCGTCTCTAATCCGCGCTCCGCCATCACTTCGATCGGCATGCAGCCATCGAAATAGGGCGTGTCCGCTTCCCATTCCTTGAACTCGCCCTTCTCGGCATCCAGCAGGCCTTGATGGAAGGCGAGATACTGCTCCTTCGTCATCGGGCAGTTGATGTAATCGCCTTCCTCGTTCGAGGCGCTGGTCCGCTTGTTCCAGCGGCTCTGGATCCATGCCTTGTCCATGTCGATGGAATGGCGATGGACGATGGGGGCGATGGCATCGAAAAAGGCGAGGCGCTCCTCACCAGTGCGCGCGATGATGCTGTCCGCCAGCCGCGCTGCGGTGAGGGGACCGGTGGCGACGATCGTCATCCCGGCGTCGGGCAATTCGTCCACCAGCTCGCGCACGACGGTAATGTTCGGATGCCCGCTCAGCGTGCGTTCGACCTCTTCGGAGAAAGCATCGCGGTCCACCGCCATGGCGCTGCCTGCCGGAACGCGCGCCTTTTCGCCCGCATGCATGACGATGCTGTCCAGTCGCCGCATCTCGTGATGCAACAGCCCGACGGCGTTCTTGGTGTCATCATCGCTGCGGAACGAGTTGGAGCAGACGAGTTCGGCTAGCCCGTCCGTCTGGTGCGCATCGGTGTGCCCTTCGCCGCTGCCGCGCATCTCGGACAGGCGCACGGAGAAACCGCGCCGGGCCAGTTGCCACGCAGCTTCGCTTCCGGCGAGGCCGCCGCCGATGATGTGAACGTCGTGTGCCATGGCCGCGCAGATAGAGGTTGCGCTCGCGCGGCGCAATCACTTGCCGCAACGCACGCTTTGCGCCACTGGCAAGCGCATGTCGCGCCAAGCCCTGGTCCAGAAACGCCCCTATCTGATCCTCAGCGTCGTCGCCGCGCTGGTGTTCTACTATCTGCGCGTGACCGAGCTGCCGGAAATCTACCTTTGGCCGATCAAGGGCAGCGCCTGCGCATTTCTGGCGGTCTATGCTTTCCTGCGCCATTCCAGTCCGCCTGCGCGAGTGCTGGCGACGGCTATGGTGGTTGCCGCGTTGGCGGACATGGCGGTGGAGTTCGACTTGCGCGTTGGTGCGGGCGTATTCATCGTGTTTCACGCCCTGATGATCAAACTGTTTGTGGCGCACAATCGCGGGGCGATGGATGGGCGCGACAATCTCATCCTGCTCGGCCTGCTGATCGTGCCACCGCTGGCGGGCTACATGCTGACAGGCTCGGGCGGTACGGCGTGGGCGACCGCGATCTACGGCGCGGTGCTTGGCGTGATGGCGGCATCGGCCTGGTCCAGCACATTCCCGCGCTGGACCGTGGGCGCGGGTGCCATCCTGTTTGTCGTGTCGGACCTGCTGATTTTCGCCGGACTGGGACCGCTGGCCGACAATCCGTTTCGCGAATACCTGGTCTGGCCGATCTATTTCCTTGGCCAGTTCCTGATGACGGTCGGCGTCATCACCACTCTGCGGAAGCGCGATCCGGAACTGGCGGTGGTGCAGGGCGGGCGCGCGGACTAACTCGCGTCCGGCTCGCCTTCGATATTGTCGTCGGAATGGGCGGTGGTATCGGGCTGGGTGACGTCGTCGCCTCCCTTGCGGCCCACCATTTCCTCCGCGATCATCTCCTCGGCATCGTTCTCGGGCGCTTCCTGCTCGTCGATCCGCACGGCAGAGACGATATGCTCGTTCTTGCCGACATCGAACAGGCGCACGCCTGCGGTCGCGCGGCCAAGGATGCGCAGCGTATCGAGGCCGATGCGGATAAGCTTGGCCTTGTCCGTCACCAGCATCAGCTGGTCGCCCTGCGTTGCGGTAAAGGTGGCCACGACATCGCCATTGCGGGCGATGTTGTCGATATTGGTAATGCCCATGCCGCCACGGCCCGCGCGGCGATATTCATAGGCGGAGCTCATCTTGCCGTAACCATTGGCGCAGACGGTAAGCAGGAATTGCTCCTCATCCGCCATCGCCTGATGGTCTTCGGAAAGCGTGGCAGCATCCTCGTCTGCCTTCCACGGAGCGACGCGCAGATAGGCATCACGCTCTTCAGGCGTGGCCGATCCCCCATGTAGGATGGACACGGAAACGACCTGGTCGCCATCCTCCTTGAACTTCATGCCGCGCACACCGGTAGAGGTGCGGCTGACGAATTCGCGCACATCCTCGCCGGAGAAGCGGATGGCCTTACCCTTACGGGTCGCCAAAAGCACGTCGTCGCCCGGATTCAAGAGCTGCACGCCGATCAGGTGATCGGGCGAGCCATCCTCGAACTTCATGGCATATTTGCCGTTGGACGGAATGTTGGTGAAGGCGTCCATGGAATTGCGCCGCACATTGCCTATGGCCGTGGCGAACACGACATTGAGCGCGCCCCAGCTGTCCTCGTCCTCCGGCAAAGGCAGGACCTGCGCGATGGTCTCGTCCTTTTCTAGCGGCAGCATGTTGATGATCGGCCGCCCGCGCGTGTTGGCCGCGCCTTCGGGCAGTTTCCACACCTTCAGGCGGTAGACCTTGCCCGCGGTCGAGAAGAACAGCACCGGATTATGCGTGCTGGTCACGAACATGTGGCTGACGGCATCCTCGTCCTTGGTGGACATGCCGGCGCGGCCCTTGCCGCCGCGGTTCTGCGCGCGGAAGGTGCTCAATGGCGTGCGCTTGATGTAGCCATCGAGGGTGACGGTCACGACCATGTCGTCCCGCTCGATCAGGTCTTCGTCGTCGAGGCCATCCCAGGCCGGTGCGATCTCGGACATGCGCGGCGTAGCGAACTGGTCGCGCACTTCCTGCAGTTCTGTTCGCATCACGCCGTAAAGTTTGGCGCGGTCTGCGAGGATGGAGAGATAGTATTCGATCTGGTCGGCCAGCTCTTTCAGCTCGTCGCCAATCTCGTCACGCCCGAGCGCGGTAAGGCGATGGAGCCGCAGGTCGAGGATTGCCTTCACCTGACGCTCGGACAGCTGGTAGGTGCCGCCTTCTTCGCTATCGCTCGGCTCGATGGCTTCGACCAGCGCGATATATTGCGCGATATCGCCGATCGGCCATTCCTTCTCCAGCAGCTTGGCCCGCGCGATGGAGGGGTTGGACGATCCGCGGATCATCGCCACCACTTCGTCGAGATTGGAAACGGCCACCACAAGGCCCAGCAAGACGTGGGCCCGGTCACGCGCCTTGTTCAGCTCATACTTGGTGCGCCGCGTGATGACCTGTTCGCGGAAGGCGATGAAACTGGAGATGATATCGCGCAGGTCCAGCGTTTCCGGCCGCCCGCCACGAATGGCCAGCATATTGGCGGGGAAGCTCGCTTGCGCGGGCGTGTGCCGCCACAGCTGGTTGAGCACCACATCGGCGGTGGCATCGCGCTTCAGGTCGATCACGACGCGCACACCGGCGCGGCTCGATTCGTCGCGAATGTCGGAAATGCCTTCGATCCGCTTTTCCTTGGCGGCATCGGCGATCTTCTCCACCAGCCCGGCCTTGCCGACCTGGTAGGGGATGGAGGTTAGCACGATGCTTTGCTTGTCGCCGCGCCCGGTTTCGATCTCGTGACGGCTGCGCATGAGGATGGAGCCGCGTCCGGTCGTATAGGCCGATTTTGCGCCCGACTTGCCAAGAATGAGCGGGCCGGTGGGGAAATCGGGGCCGGGGATGATTTCGTGCAGCTGCTCTGCGGTGATGCCTGGATCATCGAGATAGGCGAAACACCCGTCGATCACTTCGCCCAGATTGTGCGGCGGGATATTGGTCGCCATGCCGACCGCGATGCCGCCCGCACCGTTCACCAGCAGGTTGGGGAAGCGGGCGGGGAGGACGGTCGGCTCCTGCTCGCTGCCATCGTAATTGTCGACGAAATCGACCGTATCCTTGTCGAGATCGGCCAGAATGGCGTCAGCCGGCTTTGCCAGGCGGCTTTCCGTGTAGCGCATGGCGGCAGGCGGATCGGGGTCCATGCTGCCGAAATTGCCCTGGCCATCGATCAGCGGAACGCGCAGCGACCAAGGCTGCACCATGCGGGCCAGCGCATCGTAGATCGCGCTGTCGCCATGCGGGTGATAGCTACCCATCACTTCACCCACGATTTTCGCGGATTTGCGGTAGGGGCGAGTAGACGTGTAGCCGCCCACCTGCGCTGCATAGAGGATGCGGCGATGCACCGGCTTCAGCCCGTCGCGCACGTCGGGCAGCGCGCGGCTTACGATCACGCTCATCGCGTAATCGAGGTAGCTCGTTTTCATCTCGTCGACGATGTCGATACGTTCGAATTCGCCGGGATTATCCTGCGGTGCGGTAATGTCGTTTCCGTCGCTCACGAAGAAGCATATCCGTTATCGTTATTGGCTGCCTGTCACCCTAGGGCAGGGGGGCGCGAAGAGCCATGCCAGCGACCATGAAAGCCGCGCAAATCGGCGCTTTTTCCACATATGCGCGCCGCTGCCATACATCTACGCGAAAGCTATCGTAAATTGGCCATTCAGCGCGCCTGCTGTAGGAGACATTTGCAATCTCGGGCGTTGTGTGCAGAGACCCACGCCGGGAAAGACGGGCCCCATAGACGGGCCTGACATTTTTCTAGGAGAGAATACGATAATGCCCTTCGCCACTCGTTCGCCCAACACGAAATCCTTCCGTTCTGCGGTCGCCGGTTTCGCAATGGCTGTCGCCCTTGTGGGCGGCGTGTCCGCTGGTTCCACCGCGCTGACCGCGCAGGCCGTTGCCGCGCAAGACCTGCCCGATCCTTCGGAAGGTTTTGCAGAGGTTTATGGCCCGGTCGTGCCGCTGGTGCAGCCAGAATCGCAGGATTTCAACGCTGCGCGCGCGCAGATTCCTGCGCTCGTCGCCGCAATCGAGAACAATCGCGACCGGGACCTTGCCGGGAACATCATTCTCAATATCGGCACTGGCCTCGATGATCGCCAGTTGCAGCGCCAGGGCCTGATGCTGCGCCTTGAAGGTGGCATGGTTCCGGCAGAGCAGGTTGGCCTGTTCACTTGGTTTGTCGGCAGCCTCTCCTTCGAATTCGAAGATTGGGCGACGTCTCGCGAATACCTGATGAGGGTGCGCGAGATGGGCTACGTGCCCGATCAGGGCAATCCGGTGCTGCTGATCGCCAACACCTATCTGGAAGAAGAAAATCCGCAGGCGTCGGTTGCTTATCTGATGAGCGAAGTGGAAGCCGCCGATGCGGCCGGCACGCCGATCAACGAGAACTGGCTGCTCAACGCCCTGCAGACCAGCTATGACTACGAATTGACCGACAGCGCCCTGGCTGCAGGGGTCATTTTGCTGCGCGATTTCCCGTCGGAGCGAAACTGGCGCAATACGCTGCAGATCGTCAGCCAGTTGCACGATTTCGAAACGGATGAGCGTGTCGATCTCTATCGCCTGATGTATATCCGCAACACGCTGGACGAGCGCCAAGATACCACACGCTTTATCGAAGATCTCGATCCTCGCGTGATGTCCAACGAAGTGCAGCGCATCCTTGCGCGCGGTCTTGAGACAGGCGCATTTACCTCGAGCGATCCGTATTACACCGAAGTGCGCGGCATCGTGGAGACGCGTGCACCGCAGGACCGCAGCGGTATCGGTACGATCGTGTCCGAAGGTCGCAACGGCGATGCGCTGGATGCCTTGGGCGCCGGCGACGTGCTGCTCTCGCTTGAAGACTATGCGCAGGCCGAACAGCTTTACGCGCTCGCGCTGGAGCGTGGGTTCGACGCAAACACGGCCAATACCCGTATCGGCATCGCACAGGCCCAGCAGGGCAATTATGCTGCGGCGCTGGAAACCTTCGCGCTGGTGAGCGGCAATCGCACGCCCATCGCGCGGATGTGGACGGCCTATGCTACGCAGATGATGGGCAGCTAAGCCGAAACTTCAATCATCGCGAACGCGGCGCGGAAACCTTAGCGGTTTCCGCGCCGTTTTCGTATCAGACGTTGAACTTGAACAGCATGACGTCACCATCTTGGACAAGGTATTCCTTGCCTTCCTGGCGTAGCTTCCCGGCCTCGCGTGCAGGGGCTTCGCCGCCCAGCTCGACATAATCGTCGAACGCGATTGTCTCTGCGCGGATGAAGCCCTTCTCGAAATCGGTGTGGATTTCGCCCGCCGCTTGCGGAGCCTTGGCATCGTCAGGCGTCGTCCATGCGCGCGCTTCTTTCGGGCCGGCGGTGAAGAATGTCTTCAGGCCCAGCAGCGTATAACCGGCGCGGATGATGCGGGCGAGGCCGCTTTCTTCCAGGCCCAGCTCCGCTAGGTATTCGGACCGTTCCTCCGGTTCCATCGCTACAAGCTCACTTTCGATGGCCGCCGAAACGACCACCGCTTGCGCGCCCTCGGCTTCCGCCTTGGCGAAGACCTTCGCGGACAGTTCGTTTCCGGCGGCGGCATCTTCTTCCGCGACATTGCATACGTACAGCACCGGCTTTGCCGTTAGCAATTGCGCTTGGCGGAAGAGCCGCGCTTCCTCGTCATCCTTCGGCTCGGTGAGGCGTGCGGGCTTGCCGTCGCGCAGCAGTTCCAGCGCCTGTCCCAACACCGATGCCAACGCTTTCGCTTCCTTGTCGCCGGCGGTGGCGCGCTTGGCGGCGTTGTCCACGCGCTTTTCCAGGCTTTCGAGGTCGCTAAGCATCAGCTCAGTCTCCACGACCTCGGCATCGGCGATGGGATCGACATGGTTGGAGACGTGCTGGATATCATCATCCTCGAAGCAGCGCAGCACGTGGACGATAGCATCCACCTCGCGGATATTGCCAAGGAACTGGTTGCCGAGACCTTCACCCGCGCTTGCGCCCTTAACCAGGCCGGCAATGTCGACGAAGCCCAGCTGGGTATGAACGACTTTCGCGCTCTTCGCGATCCCTGCAATCTTGTCCAGCCGCGCATCGGGCACGGCGACCTGGCCGACATTCGGCTCAATGGTGCAGAACGGATAATTTGCGGCCTGAGCGGCCTGCGTCTCGGTAAGGGCGTTGAAAAGGGTCGATTTGCCGACATTGGGCAGGCCGACGATCCCGCAGCGGAATCCCATGATTTGTGTGCCTTTGCGTAAGGGAAACGGATGTTGCGCGGGCCTTAGACGCCCCCGCGCGCAATGGCCAGATGCGTGGTCGCCATAAACGCGTTGTCAACTTCGAGGCCGCTAGGGGACCGGCATGAAAATTGCTGTGCATTTCTCCATCATTCCTGCGCTTGCGCTCGCTCTCGCCTCGTGCGGCGTGTCGCCTGAAGAACGCCTTTCCCGGGCCGAAGAAGCCTATGCCGAGAACCGCTTCAGCGAAGCGCGGCTCGATCTGGGGATGCTGTTGCAGCGGGACGATGCCGATGTCCGCGTGCTCGAGCTGCTGGCGCGCACACAAGTGCAGCTAGGCGATGGCGAGGGCGCTGTTGCTACGTTGGAGCGATTGGCAGCGGCGGGCGCACGTCCAGCGGATTATGATGCGCTGATGGCGGAGGCCATGCTGCTGGCGGGCAATTACGCAGGCTCGCTTGCCGCCGGGCAGTCTTTGGGAACGGCTAATGGCCTGCGAATAGTGGCGCTGTCTCATGTTGCGATGAGTGATCTCGAAGCGGCGCTGGCGGCATTCGAGCGCGGATTGGATGCGCCTGGCGATCGGTCGCGATTGCTGGCCGATTTTGCGCTTTTCGCCAAGGAAGCTGGGGATTGGGAGCGCGCCGCCGAGCTGTCGCGCGCTGCCCTGGTCGCCGATCCCGATGGGCTCGACCCGCTGCTCGCCGCGGCGCAGGTGACGCAGGCGCTGGGCCGCCCTGCCGACGCGCTGCGCCATTACGAAGCGGCTGCGGACACCTTTCCGGAATCGCGCGCGGCCATCCTCGGGCAGATAGGCGTGCTGGGAGATATGGGTCGCATCGCCGAAGCGCGGCAATTGGTCGAGCAAGCTGCGCAGCGCACCCCCGATGATCCCGATGTCATCTATCTGCAGGCACGGCTTGCAGCGGAAGATGGCGATTGGGCCGCAGCGCGCGACATTCTCCAGCCGATCGAGGGTCGCGAGGATGCGCGGCTGCAATTGCTATACGCACGCGCCCTGCTGGAGCTGGACCTGACCGAGCAGGCGCTGGGCCGACTCTCGGCGCTTGTGCGGCGATCCCCGCAGGCAATCGCGCCGCGTCGCCTTCTTGCCCGCGCGCAGTTGCAGAGCGGCGATGCTGCTGCCGCCTTTGCGACCATACAGCCGCTCGCCAACAGTCCGGAAGGCTCGCCTGCCGACCTGGCTCTCTACGCGGATGCCGCGCGACGTTCCGGCCGGGAAGGGCAGATCGATGCGGCTTTGCGACAAGCCCCTCCGGCAGAGCGGGTAGCCACCTTGCTGGCGCGGGCGGACGCCGACTTGCAGGCGCAGCGTTGGCGCTCTGCCATCGAAGCCTACGAGCAGTTGCGGGGCTGGACGGGCGATTCCAACGCGATGGTGCTCAACAACCTCGCTTACGCGAAAGCGCAGACCGGGCAATACGCCGAAGCGCTGCCGCTGGCGCGCCGGGCGCTGGAGTTGTCGCCGCAACAGCCCAACATCATGGATACGACCGGATGGCTGCTGGTCCAGTCCGGTGAGGATCGTGCGGCGGGTATCGCATTGCTGGAAGAGGCGGCGCGACTGGCGCCCGGCAATGCTGCTATCGCGCGGCATTTGCGCGAAGCGCGCGCTTCCTGATCCGCAATACGAAAGGGCGCCGCCTCCTTAGAGAAACAGCGCCCGTTCTGACGAAGCTGGTTTGACTTACGCGAAAGCGGGCCGCGCGCCTGCGAATTCCTCATCATTGCGGCGGCGACGACGCATGGCACCGAGGCCCAGCAGGCCGAGGCCGAGAAGGCCGATCATGCCGGGCGCGGGCACCTGCGTGCCGCTGGTGGAGCTGCTGGTCGTCGACTGGCCGCTGGCCGAGGTGACGCCGCCTGCACCGGTAATACCCTGATAGCGCACGAAGAAATCGCTCAGCGTGATCGAGGTCGGCGCATCGGGGTCGAAGAAAAGCGAGAGCAGGCCCGACCCGCTATTGCCTTCCGACACGCCGCCGCTGTTCGAGCAAGAGCCGCTGGATGCGGACTTGAAGCACACGTCGACATTTCCGATCTGGTTGGGATAGGTGGGATCATTGCCCCGGCCGTCGGCCACGAAAGCAAAGCTGTAGGCGCCGCTGATGGCCGCGTCAGTAATATCGGGATCGACGTTGAAGGCGAAGCTTGAAATGTTCGACGTCACACCGCCATCGGTGGTATTTTCCACCAGATAGCTGAAAGTGTAGGCATTGTTGACGATCTCCTCCAGCGTGAAGGTGATCGAGCTGCTCAGGCCATCCACCGTGCTGCTGGAATCGCCCGAAAATCCATCGAAGTCGATGGTGAAGCTGTCGCCGATATCGCCGCTGCCCAGCGTGATGGGATCGGCCACAGCAGGGGTCGAAAGCGTCGCTGCGGCAAAACCGGCAAGGCCGAAGGCGATGTTTTTCATCATGAAGTATCCCGAAGAGATAAGGTTCACGCATGCGAAGCAAGCGGCGTGCCAATCCCGCATTTCCGCCGACCACAATGGTTAACGAGCTCGCAAAAACCGTAAATGTGTCAAGAATGCCGACGCTTCACACAATGTTTGCGCTTTGGCGGTAATCGCCGTGTCTATGCGAGTGACGCGTTGCCTTCTGCCGTTCATGCTGGCTGCCGGTCTTGCCGGATGCTCCGTGTTCGACAGCGATCCGTTGGGCGATGCGCGCGCGGCGTTCGAGACGCAGGACTACATGGCCGCGCGCGATCTGGCTGCCGCCGTGCTGGAGGCAGATGCAAGCGATGCACCGGCGCTCGAACTCATGGCGCGCATCCATCTCGCCATGGGGCAGGGGGCAGATGCCATTGCTGCGCTGGACAGGCTCGAAGTGGCCGGCGATGCGCCGGGCGACACCGACCTGCTGCGGGCGGAGGCCTTGCTGCAAACCGGCGAGACTTCCGATGCGCTCGCCTTGATCGAGGACGACCAAGCGGCAGAAGCGTGGCGACTGCGCGCGCTGGCTGCGCGGCAGGCGAATGACATTCCGGCGGCCGCGCGTGCTTTTGCCCGAGGCCGCAATGCGGAGGGCGACAAGACGCGGCTCTATCCGGCGGAGGCCAGCTTCCATCTCGACACGGCAGACCTTGCCGCTGCGGGCGAGGCGGTCGCTTTGGCCAATGACGTCGCGCCCGACCGTGTGGAAACGCTGTTCGTCACCGCGCGCCTGGCACAGGCGCAGGGGGACCAGGTGCTGGCGCTCGCCAAGTATCTGCGCATCATCGAAAAGACGCCGCTCGACCGTCCGGCTTTGCTAGGCGCGATCGCCGCGTCCGAACATACCGGGCAGCCCGGGATCACGCGGCACCTGATTGCCTATGGCGCCGAAACCCGCCCCTTCGATAGCGAGTTCATTTACCAGACGGCGCGCGTCGACGCTTGGGATGGAAATTGGGAAGCGGTACGCGAACGCATGCAGGCGCATGAGGCGGAACTGGAGAACCATGGATCGGCGCGGCTGCTCTATGCCGAGGCGCTGCTCAACCTGGGCCAGGTCGAGACGGCGCGTGCGATGGCATCGCCAGTGTTGGCGCGTCGCAGAGATGCGGAAGCGGAGCGGCTGCGGCAGGCGCTGGAGGCAGCGAGCTAATCCTGCATCTTGAGCGCATATTCGCTCATAAAACGCGGATCGTCACCCGCCGCCAGCCATTCGGCACAGGCACCGATAGCGCCCAGCATCTGGATCAGATCGTCCTGTTCGGCCTTGGCGTAATTGCCCAGCACATGGCCGGTGACCCGGTCCTTGTGGCCGGGATGGTTGATACCGATCCGCACGCGGCGGAAATCCGCGCCGAGATGCGCGTCGATGGAGCGCAAGCCGTTATGTCCGGCATGGCCGCCGCCCTGCTTCACCTTCACCTTGAACGGTGCAAGGTCCAGTTCGTCATGGAAGACAGTCAGCGCATCCAGCGGGAGCTTGTAGAAGCGCATGGCCTCGCCCACAGCGCGACCGCTTTCATTCATGAAAGTGCCGGGCTTCAGCAGCAGGATCTTTTCAGAGCCGATGCGCCCTTCCTGAAGCCAGCCCTGGAATTTCTTCTGGGTCGGGCCGAAGCTATGCATGTCTGCCAGCACGTCGCAGGCCATGAAGCCGACATTGTGCCGGTGCATCGCATAACGCGGTCCGGGATTTCCGAGGCCGACCCATAATTGCATGACATTGCCTCTAGCGAGGGAGAGCCCAAAAGCAAACGCCGACCCCACAGGGGCCGGCGTTCACTGTGTTCAGGTGCGGGAGGGAAGGGCTTATTCGCCTTCCACAACCTCGACGCCGCCTTCGCCGACATCGCCTTCCTGCTCGGTAGCAGGAACTTCGCCGGGCTCGACCTCTTCACCTTCTGCCGCTTCGCCTTCCGAACGCTTGAGAGCGGACGGTGCGACGAGGGTTGCGATGGTGAAGTCGCGATCGGTGATGGCGCTTTCGGCACCATCGGGCAGCGTCACGGCGCTGATGTGGATCGAATCGCCCACTTCCTTGCCGGAAACGTCGATCTCGATTTCGCTCGGGATCTTGTCTGCCTCGCAGTTCAGTTCCAGCTCGTGACGGACCACGTTCAGCACGCCGCCCTTCTTCAGGCCGGGACTGGCTTCTTCATTCACGAAGACGACCGGGATGTTCACGACGATCTTCGCGTCCTTGGCAAGGCGCAGGAAATCGACGTGGATCGGGCGATCGGTGACGGGGTGCAGCGACACATCCTTGGGCAGGGTGCGGACTGTCTTTCCGTCGGCGTCGATCATCACGATCGAGTTCATGAAGTGGCCGGTCATCAGCTGCTGGACCAGCAGCTTTTCTTCCACGTGAATGGGAGTAGGTTCTTCCTTGCCGCCATAAATGACGGCGGGTACGCGGCCTTCGCGACGCAGCGCACGGGAGGCTCCCTTGCCAGCCCGTTCGCGCAGCTCGGCCGGCAGTTTCAGAGCATCGCTCATGACATTGTGCCTTTCGGTTGCAGATATGGTTTCCCGCCACGCCTCCAGGGATGACATCGGCAGGAAGGCGCGCCCCTAGCAGATGCGCGCGGCAATGCAAGGTTTGTGCGCCGCATAGGCTAGTCGGCCAGCCTACTGGATACGCTCTACGGTAAAGCCGCTCTCGCGAAGCATGGCGACCACGCCATCATTCCCGACTGTGTGACCCGCTCCGACTGCCACGAAGGGGCGACGCCCTTGCTCGATCAATTGCGCGATCTGGCGCGTCCATGCACGGTTGCGATCGGTGAGCAGGATGCGCCGCAGTTCCGGCGAATCCGCCATCGCGGCATTGATCTGCGCATCGAGCGCGGCATCGTCGCCCGAAAGCCAGGCGCGCAGCATGCCGTTTTCGGAATTGGCAGCGTGAGCGCGAGCGACATTGTGCAAAAGATCGCTCTGCGCTTCTTCGGACAGCCTGTCGAACATCACGAGCTGGGCGGCAAAGCCTTCCAGTCCGATCACCTCGTCTGCCGCGGCGATAAGTTCACGGTCCACGCCATTGGCCGGATCGCCGATCCGCACCGCGCCCGACAGCATGAGGGCGGCAGCCCATGTCTCCGTCTCCGAGAAGTCGCGATCATGCATATCGGCATCGGCGACAAGCTGCTCCACCACCTCTCGTTCGCTTGGCTCGACGCGCTGGAGAAGCGGTGGCTGGCCGGGCGTCGCGGAGAGATCGGCGATCAAGGCCTGTCCGCCGGATGCGTCGAGATCGGCAACCTCGACCACCAGTACGCCGGCATTCTCGAATGTATCGTCAAGCAGGTGCGTGCCCCAATAGACCTCGTCCGGCAGGGCATGAACGGTGCCGAACAGCCATCCTTGCTGGCCATCCTCGCCGGTAATCTCCCAGATGGGAGGCGAGGCGTCCGGCCATTCGCTTTCGCGCTCAAGGGGGCTGCAGCTTGCCAGCCACAGCCCCCCCAAAGCCACGAGAAATGCGCGGATCAGTATTGCACGCGCTCCACGGTCAGGCCGCGCTCTGCAAGGTAATCCTGCACGCTGTTTTCGCCGCCGAGATGGCCTGCGCCAACAGCGATGAACACGGTGCCGGGCTGGTCCATGCGGTCGTCGATCCAGTTCGCCCATTCGGCGTTACGCTGCGACAGCAGCACGTCGTAAAGGATGGGGTCGCTCATGCTGTCATTGACGACGGCGGCCAGCTGGTCCGGATTACCGGCCATCCAGGCGTCAACCATTTCCTGGAACATTGCAGTCATCGCGCCTTCTTCGACCAGAGCTTCTGCACCTTCATCTAGGAACTGCAGCTGTGATTCGATCGGAAGGTTGTCGAAGAAGCCCATCTGCTGTTCGACCGTTTCGAAAGCTGCGCGATCCTTGCCTTCGACATAGCCGTCGAGAACCATCTCGACGCCGTCGCTGGGGTTGAGGCCAGACTGCATCATGTAGAGCTGCATCATGGTCATTGCGGCGAACCACGGCTCGAAGCCGTCGAAAGCCTGGGCCGGCATGCCGAGCGACGCCATGGCGGCCTCGTATTCGCCGCGATCTTCCTCGTTCATCAAGTCGCGCAGCGTGCCGCCGGTCGTCAGCTGGGCGAGAGCCATCTGCATCTGGGCGATTTCCATGATTTCGGGCGGAGGAGCCTGTCCCGACGCGGGATCGAAATCGGGAATCAGGCTGGTATCGATTTCCGACACGTACTGATCGGAGCTCTCGAGCGCGGTCTGCACGGTCGGCTGCAGCCAGTCGAGGCCTTCGGGCAGGACATGGATCGTGCCGAACATGTAAATCGTTGTGTCTTCATCGGTCAGCTGCCAGAGGGCAGGGCCGGTGGCTTCGGCGTGCGCAGCGTGATCGCCGTGATCGTCTGCGAGGGCCAGCTGCGGCATGCCGAAAGCGGCAAGCGCCACCGCACTGGCGGCGGCAAGGGATTTGAAGCGGGTTTTCATGTCAGTCTCTCCGTTTGATGAATTGAGGGCACGATAATGTCGCTCAGCGCAAGCCCAATCTGCGCCAACCGTATACAAGAATAAACGTCGCGCCGGTAACGAGATAGATCGCATAATGCGGCACGCCGATAAGCAAGCCAATATCTTCAAAGAACCAGATACTCGGCGCGCCGAACAGGTAAACGTAAAGGGCAATGGTGCCTGCCCACAGTTGATGGGCGATCTCCAACTCATCGACCCGGCGGAAATACTCGACCGAGAACCAGGCGAAACCGGCCACGGCCAAGACCCACAGCGCGACGATGACCCAGCCTGCGATAGCACCGCTTTCGAACTGGTCGCTCAGAAAGCCGGAGGCAACACCCACGGCCGCAGCGATAGCATACCCGATCGCGCAGAAGCGTAGGTAGCGCATTCGCCGGCTTTTCAGTCGCTCCTCACCCGATGGTGCAATTTTCTGATCGGTCATGATGGTTCTCCATCGTCGAAAATCTCTTCGATCGGCATCTCGAAAAGCCGCGCAATCCGGAAAGCGAGCGGGAGCGACGGGTCGTGCTTGCCCGTCTCGATGGCATTCACCGCTTGGCGCGAGACATCGAGATGGCCAGCTAATTCGGCTTGGCTCCAGTCGCGCATGGCGCGCAGCACTTTGAGACGGTTCTTCATTCAGGCCGCTCCTCGCACCAAAAGGCTGTCGCGCAGATAGGCGAAGGCATACCCTGCATGAAATGCGAGGCAGGCAATGAGCAGCACCATGATGCTATCGGTAGCAAAGGGGGCGAGGCCGGGCGCGAAGATCTCGACCAGTGTGCGATCCGAGAGCGGCATCAGCACCAGCGCCAGGAAGCCGACCGTCACCGCCATCCAGCGCAGGCCTGTCAGCGACAACGCCTGATAATAGTCATCGGTGTTGCCGCGAAAAGCCGTCACCACGAGCGAGCCGATAACGCCGCCCAGCATCACGCCGGACAGTACGAAATCGGTACCGGTCGCATACAGGGCAATCAGTGCGATGTTAGCTAGGCCGCTGAGCAAGGTCAGCCAGTAAAGCCGCTCGCGATGCGCCTTCAATGCTGCTTCGTGGTCGTAGGTGTTGGGGCGGTAGGGCATCACAGGGCTCCCGTGAAACGCTTGATGTTGAAGGCTAGGAAGAAGGCCAGCAAGGTCAGGTCGAAGGCGTGGTCTGTAAATTCGATGAAGTTTGCCTCCCATTCGGGGAAAGCATCGGCGGTGCCCTGCGCGAGCGCCAGGAAGAAGAAGAAAAACAAACAAGTAGCAAATGCTGCGTTGGCGCCTGCTGTCCAAAGCTGGAGCGTGTATTCGTCGCTCTTGCGGGTGGACCACAGCGTCGGAATGACCACGATCAGTGCCAGTCCGCAAACCAAACGGACCGCATCTGGCAGCGGCAAGAGATGGTTAAGCAGGAGGAGTAGCACAGCCAGGAGGCCGACCGCTCCCATGAGGAGGTTCAGCGGAGCTCTGTTCTTCGTTGCCTTCTTGGAACTCGGCATAACTGCGTGACTGTCCTTTGCGGGTGCCCCTCGCCGGGCGGGGTAGGGTCCGTTGCGGCGAGGGACTAGGAGAAATCGTGTAGGCGGGCGACGCTTGCTCTGGGGGGAGTGGGGGGAGCGCCGCCCTGCCGGTGTTTGGTTATGCGGCCGGCGCACTTTCGATTGCAGCGACGATCGGCAGGCGACCTTCGTTCACGGCGACTTCGACGCTGTGGGCGACACTTTCCGCGAGGTCGGCGCGGCAAGCAGCTTCGATGCGGCGCGAGGTCAGGTCGCGGCCACCGGTGGCGCAGGCCTGGCGGATGGCCCGGTCGACACGCTGCTGGAAGCGGGCCTGGTCGTCGGCGTCAGCCATGTTTAGGTCTTCGGTCTGGATGGTCAGCGTGACTGTTTCGGTGTCCTGCGCAGCGGCGGGAGCGGCGAAGATTGCAGTCGCAGCGGCCAGGGAAATGAGGGTGTTACGCATGGGTCTGTGTCCTTGTGTGAGTGTCAGTGTAGCTAGTCAGTATGTCTCGTCAACCTTCCGCTATGTCAGGTTGCCCTTACTTTATGTCGCGTGCTCTTTCCTATGTCAACATGACCTGACAAAAAGACACACAGGCATGACCATCCTGGTCTCAAGTGCTTGAAGTATATTTGAAAAAATTTTCCGGAGCACGGCCGTAGCCGACCTGAAAAAACCAGTCCGGTGGATGGCAGATCGCGCGAATCAGGGCCGACTCGCCAACACGGCGACTCGATTCTCACAATTTCGAAGGTGTGATTCGCTGCTAGTGAATGCGCTCGGCAGGGATGCCGCGATCTACCAGGAAGCGCAGGACCGAGTCCGATCCTTCGAAATGGCCCGCGCCGACTGCCAGCAGGATGGTACCCGGTTGCTCCAGCCGCTCTTCCAGCCATTCCGCCCATTCGCGGTTGCGGCGCACGATCAGGATGTCGTGAAAGGCTTCTCCCACCGCGCCCTGACCGAAGCCGAGGTCGAAATCGTCCTGCACCTCGCCGCGTGCCCATGCGTGCTCCATGGACCAGTATTCATCGCCCGTCGGATTGTCGGTCGATGGATCGAACAGGCCGGCGGCATCTTTTCCGCCCCATTGCGTCAATTGCCGTTCAAGGTCGGCGATCAGCGGTTCGCGCGGTTCCCGCACGATCTGGTAATAGACATGGCCGAAATTCTCGATGCTCTCGACAGGCTTGCCCGCTTCGGCAAAGGCACGCTCCAGCACGGTTTCAACGCCAAATTCGAAGCTGGATCCGTCTTCGACAGGTGTCAGGGCGTAAGAGAGCAGGGCGACGAGCACCGGCATCTGGTCCACCATCGTGAAAGGCGCGCCGGTGGTCTCTATGAATTCGCGCCAACGCTGCTGGTTGGCGACAGACAGGCTTGCGGAAATCGACCCCGACGACGTGGTGAGGCGATTGACCTTCGGATGGACGGCGTTCAGCATGCTGAAACTGTCGGCGTCGCTGGTTTCCACCACCAGCGTTTCCGCCTCTTCCACGATTGCGTCGAATTCGGGTGAGCGCCAGCGAAACCCTTCGGGCAGCACGTGGATCGTGCCGAACATGTAGATCGTCGTGTCCTCGTCGGCGAGGCGCCAGATGGCCGGGCTGGGCTCGTAATCCTGCGTGAAGCTATAGGTGTTGACCTGCGCCGTATCGTCCTGTGCGGAGGCGGGAAGGGCGAAGGCGGTGGCGGCCGCAGCGCCGAGCGTCAGGATGGCTTTGCCGATACGGGCGAACATGGCGCCATCAGAGCCGCTGGCCTACCGCCCGTCAAGCGCCTTTCGAGAGGTGCGGCATTGACGGTTAGGGGGGCTTCAGCCATTGCGCGCGCACGATGAGCACTGCCACGGCCCGCAATCCGCAAAAGTCCTTTCAGGACATGATCCTTGCGCTGCATGATTTCTGGAGCGCGCAGGGCTGCCTGATCCTGCAACCCTACGACATGCGCATGGGCGCAGGCACGTTCCACACCGCCACGACGTTGCGCGCATTGGGACCGGAGCCGTGGAACGCAGCGTTCGTGCAGCCCTGCCGCCGCCCGACCGATGGCCGCTATGGCGAGAACCCCAACCGCCTGCAGCATTACTACCAGTACCAGGTGATCCTGAAGCCGAGCCCGCCCGAGATACAGGACCTGTATCTCGAAAGCCTGCGCGTAATCGGCATCGATCCGCTCAAACACGATATCCGCTTCGTGGAGGATGACTGGGAAAGCCCGACGCTGGGCGCGTGGGGCCTTGGCTGGGAAGTGTGGTGCGACGGGATGGAAGTCACCCAGTTCACCTATTTCCAGCAGATGGGCGGCTTCGACTGCAAGCCGGTGGCGGGTGAGCTCACATACGGGCTGGAACGGCTCGCCATGTATATCCAAGGCGTCGACAATGTGTTCGACCTTAATTTCAATGGCGGCACGTCCTCAAGTAGCGAAGCGGTAGGACGCGAAAGGCGCGTGACTTACGGCGAGGTGTTTCTCGAGAACGAGAAGCAAATGTCGAAGTGGAACTTCGAAGTCGCGGAGACTGATGCACTGTTCGACCTGTTCAACAAGGCAGAGGCCGAGTGCCGCAATGCTTTGGAAGCAGACGTGCCCATTGCCGCCTACGAACAGGCGGTGGAAGCCAGCCACATCTTCAACCTGTTGCAGGCGCGCGGCGTGATCAGCGTGCAGGAACGCGCCAGCTACATGGCCCGCGTGCGCGACCTCGCGCGCGGTTCGTGCGAAAAGCACGCACAGCTGATGGCGCCCGAATGGCAGGCCAAATATCCGGAGTGGTCGCTATGAGTGATTTCCTCCTCGAATTGCGCTCCGAAGAGATCCCTGCGCGCATGCAGGCTGGCGCGCGCGCTGAGCTGGAAAAGCTGTTCCGCCGCGAGATGGATGCCGCCGGGGTTGCCGTGGGCGACATCACCGTATGGTCCACGCCGCGACGCCTCGCTCTGATCGCCCGCGGGCTTCCCGATGCGACCGAGGCTGTCAGCGAAGAGGCCAAGGGCCCGCCCGTCGGCGCGCCGGATCAGGCGGTGGACGGCTTCTGCCGCAAAATGGGCGTTGATCGCGGCGATCTGGAAACGCGCGATGTAAAGGGCAGGGCGACCTATTTCGCGGTCAAGAACGTGCCGGGCAGAAGGATCGACAACATAGTTCATGGTGTGATCCAGACGATTGTGCACCAGATGCCTTGGCCGAAATCTATGCGGTGGGGCGGTGATTCCATCTATAGTCAGTCGCTTAGTTGGGTCAGGCCTCTAAGCGGAATTGTCGCTTTGGTCGGTGATCGCAAGGTCAACGGCAGCATCGATCTACTGCCGGGGATTGCAGGTGGTGCGAAGCTAGATATTTCTAACACGACGCGAGGCCACCGCTTCCACCACTCCGGCGATATCACCATTGGTAACGCCGCCGATTATGCGATGAAGCTGCGCGCCGCCCATGTCATCGTAGACCACGAAGAGCGCGCCGCCATAATCCGCGATGGCGCGGCGAAAGCTGCCACCGATGCGGGCCTCTCGCTGGTGGAAGATGAAGGGTTGGTGGTCGAGAACGCCGGGCTGACCGAATGGCCCGTGCCGCTGCTTGGGCGCTTCGAAGAGGACTTCCTCGACGTTCCGGCCGAAGTCATCCAGCTCACCGCGCGGGTGAACCAGAAGTATTTCGTGTGCGAAGATAGTGCGGGCAAACTGGCCAACGCCTTCATCTGCACCGCCAATATCGAGGCGGAAGACGGCGGCTCGGCCATCGTCGACGGCAACCGCAAGGTGCTGGCCGCGCGCCTGGCAGATGCGCGCTTTTTCTGGGAGCAGGACCGCAAGAAAACGCTCGCCGACCACGCCGAGGGGCTGGCGCGGATCACCTTCCACGAGAAGCTGGGCACGGTGGCCGACAAGGTCGAGCGCGTGGCGAAGTTGGCGCGATGGTTGGTGGAAGAGGGGATCGTGAAGGGAGCGGCCCCTGAGGAAACTGAGCAAGCAGCGCGCCTCGCCAAGGCCGATCTCGTCACCGAGATGGTCGGCGAATTCCCCGAATTGCAGGGCCTTATGGGCGGCTATTACGCGCGCGCCGAGGGCCTTCCTGGCGAAGTCGCCGACGCGATCCGCGATCATTACAAGCCCGTGGGGCAGGGCGATGAGGTGCCGACCGCTCCGGTGACGGTTGCAGTGAGTTTGGCGGACAAGCTGGATACATTGGTTTCGTTTTTCGCGATTGATGAAAAGCCTACTGGCTCGAAAGACCCGTTTGCGCTGCGAAGGGCTGCGCTCTCTATTATCAGATTGCTCGAGGCTAACAGCCTTCGCATCAGCCTCATTTCCGCTCATGTTGAGCTTGTCGAAGCATCGCCCTTCCTTTCCGAAGAAAAGAGCAGCCCTTCGACAGGCTCAGGGCGAGCGGAGAGGGAGGGTTTGCTCGACTTCTTCGCCGACCGCCTAAAAGTCCAGCAGCGTGAGGCTGGCGTCCGCCACGACCTGATCGACGCAGTGTTTGCGCTTGGCGGAGAGGACGATCTCGTCCGCCTGCTCGCCCGCGTCCACGCGCTGCAGTCCTTCATGGAAACCGAGAACGGAACCAATCTCCTCGCCGGTTACAAGCGAGCGAGCAACATCCTCAAGAAGGAAAACTACCTCGTCACTCCCGCGCAGGCGGGAGTCCAGCTGGATTCCCGCCTGCGCGGGAATGACGAGGTTATGTCTACCGGCGACGAAGACCCAATGGAGAACGTGGACGATCCGCAAATGCGTGAGATTTACGCAGCGCAACTAGCTGCCCGCGAGCTTTCCTACACGCCCGAACTCGCCGAAAAGGCGCTGATCGATGCGCTCGACGCTGCCGAGCCCAAGGCCGCCGCTGCCGTAGAGGCGGAGGACTTTGCCGCCGCCATGGCCGCGCTCGCCAGCCTCCGCGCGCCGATCGATGCGTTTTTCGACGAGGTGACGGTGAATGACGACAATCCCGACAAGCGCGCCGCGCGGCTCGACCTGCTCGCCCGTTTCCGCGCCGCGGTGCACGGCGTTGCCGATTTCAGCAAGATCGAGGGTTGAGCTGTTTTGCTCCGGCAGAGTGTCAACTTCGCTCGCCGCCGGTTTTGACTATGAATAACAACGAGTTGGACGAGAAATAGGCCATCGTCACGATGTCAGGTGTGTCAATTTCGAAGTTCAGGAAAGACAGTGATTTTATGAATACGGTCTACACCTTCGGCGGAAACGCTCCGCATGACGATCCGCGGCAGAAGGACAAGACCGTCACCGGCGGCAAGGGCGCGAACCTTGCCGATATGGCTAGCATCGGCCTGCCTGTGCCTCCCGGCTTCACGATCACGACCGAAGAATGCACCCGCTACCTGACGCATGGTGAGAGCTTCTCGGACGAACTGCGCGCCGCCGTGGCGCAGGCGCTGGGTCATGTCGAACAAACCGTCGGCAAGCGCTTCGGCGATGCGGCCGATCCGCTGCTCGTCTCGGTACGCTCGGGCGCGCGGGTTTCCATGCCCGGCATGATGGATACCGTACTCAATCTCGGCCTGAATGACGAGACGGTGCAGGGCCTCGCCAGCGCCAGCGGGGACGAGCGCTTCGCCTGGGACAGCTATCGCCGCTTCATCCAGATGTATGGCGATGTGGTGCTCGGCCTCGACCATGGCCTGTTCGAGGAAGCCCTGGAGATCGCCAAGGAAGATCGCGGCTATTTCGCCGATACCGAGCTTTCGGCAGGCGATCTGAAAGAGCTGGTGGGCGAATACAAGACCATCGTCGCTGCAGAGCGCGGTGAGCCTTTCCCGCAGGATGTAAACGAACAGCTGTGGGGCGCCATCGCTGCCGTGTTCGACAGCTGGGATAGCGAGCGTGCCAAGGTTTATCGCCGCCTCAACGCGATCAGTGCCGAATGGGGCACCGCGGTCAATGTGCAGGCCATGGTGTTCGGCAATATGGGCGACAGCAGCGCCACCGGCGTCGCCTTCACCCGCGACCCCTCCACCGGCGAGCGCGCCTATTACGGCGAATGGCTGATCAACGCACAGGGCGAGGACGTGGTCGCAGGCATTCGCACCCCGCAATATCTCACCAAGGCCGCGCGCGAGAATGCCGGTGCCGAAAAGCCGAGCATGGAAGAAGCCATGCCCGAGGCTTACGCGCAACTCGCCCGCGTGTTCGACCTGCTCGAAGACCATTACAAGGACATGCAGGATATCGAGTTCACAGTGCAGCAGGGCACGCTGTGGATGCTGCAGACCCGCTCGGGCAAGCGCACCGCCAAAGCCGCGCTGAAGATGGCGGTGGACATGGTGGGCGAGGGGCTGATCAACGAGCAGACCGCGATCCTGCGCGTCGATCCCATGGCGCTCGACCAGCTGCTGCACCCCACGCTCAACCCCGATGCGCCGCGCGAGGAACTGGGCACCGGCTTGCCTGCATCGCCCGGCGCAGCCTCCGGCAAGATCGTGCTGGATGCGGACACTGCGGAGCTTTGGTCCAACCGCGAGGAAGATGTGATCCTCGTGCGCGTCGAGACCAGCCCTGAAGACATTCACGGCATGCACGCAGCGCGCGGCATCCTGACAGCGCGTGGAGGCATGACCAGCCACGCCGCCGTGGTGGCGCGCGGCATGGGGCGGCCTTGTGTATCGGGCGCGTCGGGCGTCTCCATCGATCTTGCCAGCCGACGCTTGCGCATCGGTGCGCGCGAATTGAAGGAAGGCGACGTCATCACGCTGGACGGTGCAACGGGCCAGATCATGGCGGGCCGCGTGCCGACGATCGAGCCCGAGCTAGCAGGCGATTTCGGCGTGTTGATGGAATGGGCGGACAAGCATCGCCGCATGGGCGTTCGCACCAATGCGGAAACGCCGGCCGACTGCAAGACCGCGCGCGGTTTCGGCGCGGAAGGGATCGGCCTTTGTCGTACAGAGCATATGTTCTTCGATGCAAGCCGTATCAGCGCGGTGCGCGCCATGATCCTCGCCGAGGATGAGACCGCGCGGCAGTCCGCGCTAGACCGCTTGCTGCCCGAACAGCGCAGCGATTTTGCCGATATCTTCCGCACCATGGCGGGCCTGCCCTGCACGATCCGCCTACTCGACCCGCCACTGCATGAATTCCTGCCGACGCGCGACGAGGAATTTGCCGAATTGTCCGACTCGCTCGGCCTCGGCGTGGATCACCTCAAGCGCCGCGCGAACGAGCTGCACGAATTCAACCCGATGTTGGGGCATCGCGGTTGCCGCCTCGGTATTACTTTCCCGGAAATCTACGCCATGCAGGCGCGCGCCATTTTTGAAGCGGCTTGCGAGGTCTCGACCTCCGACGAGCCGGTCGTGCCCGAAGTGATGATCCCGCTGGTCGCAACGCAGAAAGAGCTCGCCATCCTGCGGGCGCTGGTGGACCGTGTGGCCGAAGAAGTCTTTGCCGATACAGGCTCTCGGGTCGATTACCTCGTCGGCACGATGATCGAATTGCCGCGCGCCGCGCTGATGGCCGGCGAGATTGCGGAGGAAGCGCGCTTCTTCAGCTTCGGCACGAACGACCTGACGCAGACTGCGCTGGGCGTTAGCCGCGATGATGCCGCGCGTTTCCTCGGCGCTTATGTCGACAAGGGCATTTATGCGCGCGATCCCTTCGTCAGCCTCGATGTGGACGGCGTGGGCCAGCTTGTCGAACTGGCGGCCGAGCGGGGCCGGGCAACGCGCGGCGACATCAAGCTGGGCATTTGCGGCGAGCATGGCGGCGACCCGGAAAGCATCGCCTTCTGCGAGAAAGTGGGCCTCGATTACGTCAGCGCCTCGCCCTATCGCGTGCCGATTGCGAGGCTCGCCGCGGCGCAAGCGGCATTGCGAAGCGGCGGCTAGCGACTGCCGGTCAGGGCAACGATCTCGAACGTCTCGCTGACCTTTCCGTCCTCGTCCGCCTGCGCCATGAACGCCTGCTGGGCTCTGGCGTAGGCGGCCTTACCGAGCGGCGGGCCGGGGTTGGCAAGGACACTGCCGAGCGCCTGTCCGCGCAGGTCGGCAAGGAGGCTGGCGAGCGAGGAATAGCGCACGGTCAGCACATAGCTGTCCACAACCGGATTGCGCCAGCCCGCGCGTGATAGCAGGCCGGGGCAGGACCGCGGATCGATCATCGGATGGATGCGCGCGGCGGGGCGATCCGGCTCCGCCTCGAACATGGCGCGGCGCAAGGCAGGCAGGCTGGTGCCACCGACAAAGCTCGCCAGAGCCACGCCGCCGGGTCGCAGCAATTCGCGCATCTGGATCAGCGCGCCGGGCAAGTCGTTCACCGTGTCGAGCGCATTGATGCTGGCAACGAGATCGAAGGACGCGGACTGCACGGGAGGAGGACTGTCCAGATCGTGGGGCACAGGCGTGAAACTTCGCTGATCACCGGGCAGCTTGGAAACAAGCAACTGAGAGCCGGTGCCATCGAGAAAGACATCGACAGGATCATGCCGCATGAAAGCCAGACGCTCCACCGCGTCTTCCACCATGTGATCGAGCAGGAACCAGTCACTGGCTCCTTGCTCGAAGATGGCAGAGGCTCGCTCTCGGCGTGCCTGCTTGCGTTGCTGCGAGAAGATGATGGGTGGCGCGTTCGTCACGGCGCTTGCCTACAAGTCGGCGCGCGGGCAGCATAGCCCCAATGGCGCTGAAACAGGCAATCGCTCCTTTGGTGGACCTGGTCTATCCGCCGCGCTGCCCGCTCTGCGGCGATGCCATCGCAGCGCAGGATGGGTTGTGCGTGCCGTGCTGGTCCACGCTAGAGATCCCCGAGCCCGATCCGCAGCGACCCGATATCGTCGCGGCGACGCTCTATACCGATACGGCGCGCAAGCTTGTGCTGTCGCTGAAGCATGGGCGCAAGATCGCGCTGGCGACGATGATGGCGCGGCAAATGGCAGGGCGACTGGGTGCGTTGGAGGGCAACTGGCTCGCCGTTCCGGTCCCCTTGCATCCGGTGCGGCTATGGCAACGCGGGTTCAACCAGTCCGCGCTCATGGCACGAGAACTATGCAAGCGCAGCGGGGCGCGGCTCTGTGTCGATGGCCTTAAGCGGACGCGGCAGACGCCAAGCCTTGGCGGGCTGGGCAAAGCAGCGCGCGCTGAAGTGCTGGAGGGCGCTATCGCTGCCAATCCGCGGCGCAAGGCGGAGTTGCAGGGTGCCAGCGTCCTGCTTGTCGACGATGTGCTGACAAGCGGCGCGACCACCAATGCCTGCATTACCGCGCTGCGATCTGCCGGGGCGCGGCACATCCGCATCGTCTGCTTCAGCAGGGTGGTCGAGCATTAGCTGGCCAAAACGCAAAACGCCCGGGCGATTAACCCGGGCGTTCGCGTGACGATATCGCTGGAACTTTCGCGCAGCCCCCCAGCCGGCGCGTCCGCTCCAAACCCTCATGACCGGATGCCCCTTGTCATGAAGGTGACACCCAGACCCCCCATTCCCTGGCCGGAAATGGCAACGGCCCGTCAAAGCCGCTGGAGGAGTCATCCCATCGAATGGTGCCAAGCGAAACTGCTTTGTTGCGATCGGTGGTATTTGGAACGAAATTGTGATTATCGTGCAACAAACGGGTATGTGAAACGCAACCCATTGTGCAATCGCGAAAGGCCGGACGATTTCGACATACGATCTTGAACGCGAGGGAGGCACCGCCTTCATGCCGAAATACGATGCCAACGGATTGCTAAGCGCGGTGGTGCAGGACGCGCAGAGCGGGGAGGTGCTGATGGTAGCTTTCATGAACGAAGAGGCCGTCGCAGCAACGCGCTCCACCGGCATCGCGCATTTCTACTCACGCAGTCGCGGCAAGCTGTGGATGAAAGGCGAAACGTCCGGCAACACCATGCAGGTGGAGGAATTGCTGGTCGATTGCGACCAGGACGCCATCGTGATGAAAGTCACGCCGAAAGGCCCGGCCTGTCACACAGGCGTTGTCAGCTGCTTCTATCGCAGGATGGACGGGGACCGCTTGGCCCCCGTCGACAGCAATCAGTCCTCCGGCCAGAAATCCGGTACGGAGAAATAACGCTCCCCGGTATCGTAATTAAAGCCGAGGATGCGCGTTCCGGCATCAAGTTCTTCGGCTTTCTTCGCAATGGCTGCCAAAGTCGCGCCGGAGCTTATGCCGACCAGCAAACCTTCTTCCGCAGCGCAGCGGCGGGCCATTTCCTTGGCGTTTTCCGCGCCCACCGTGATGGCCCCGTCGATTGCATCTGTGTGCAGATTGCCCGGAATGAAGCCCGCGCCGATACCTTGAATCGGGTGAGGGCCGGGCTGGCCGCCTGAAATGACTGGAGAAAGCTCGGGCTCAACAGCAAAGGCTTTCATATCGGGCCAATGCTTCTTTAGCGCCTCCGCGCAGCCGGTCAGGTGCCCGCCGGTTCCGACACCGGTGATCATATAGGCTGGCGGCGCGTCGGCGAAATCGGCGAGGATTTCCTTCGATGTCGTTTCAACGTGCACAACCACATTGGCCGGGTTCTCGAATTGCTGCGGCATCCAGGCGCCCGGCGTTTCGGCGATCAATTCTTCTGCGCGCGCGATGGCACCTTTCATGCCCTGTTCCTTCGCCGTCAGGTCGAAGGTGGCACCATAGGCCCGCATCAGGCGGCGGCGCTCGATACTCATGCTTTCGGGCATGACCAGCACCAGCTTGTAGCCCTTGACCGCCGCAACCATGGCGAGGCCGATGCCGGTATTGCCGCTGGTCGGCTCAATGATGGTGCCGCCCGGCTGCAGCTTGCCGTTCTTCTCCGCGTCTTCGACCATGGCGAGCGCGATGCGATCTTTGATCGAACCGCCTGGATTGGCGCGCTCGCTCTTCACCCAGACCTCGTGATCGGGGAACAGGCGCGAAAGGCGAATATGCGGCGTGCCGCCGATGGATTGCAGGACGTTGTCGAACTTCATGGTGTCAGCTTTCCTGTCTGTCAGGTTCGGTGGAGGGCTTTGGCGAAGCTTCTAGCACATTCGCCGGAGGATCGAAGGTCTTGGTTTTCCGGAGCACGGGGAACAGCCAGGCCCACATCGCGACGGTCGCAACCGCGCCGATACCTCCCAGCGCGACTGCCGCAATCGGCCCGATTGCCAGCGCAAGGCTGCCGGAGAACGCATCGCCGCCTTCATTACTGGCGCTGATGGTCAGCTGCGACACAGCCGATACACGCCCGCGCTTCTCATCGGGCGTGTGCAACTGGATGAGCGACTGGCGGATATAGACGGAGAACATATCCGCCGCGCCGACGACAAACAGCAGCGCCAGGCTGAGCGGCATCGACCGCGAGAAGGCGAAACCTATCGTAGCAAATCCGAATATCGCGACCGCCACCAGCATCATTGGCCCGACGTTGTTTTTCAGCGGCCTGACACTGAAGAGGATTGCTGTGGCCGCCGCGCCGACTGCTGGAGCCATGGCAAGCTGGCTCAGCCCCGTAGCACCGACCTGCAGGATGTCGCGGGCAAACACCGGAAAGAGCGCGGTTGCACCTGCGAGGAATACGGCGAGCAGATCCAGCGTAATTGTGCTCAGCACCATCCTGTTTTGCCCGACATAGGCGAGGCCATCGCGGATCTGCGCGAGCGGCGGCGCTTTCGGCGTCGGCTGGCGTGGAGGGAGGTTCTTGATCATGGTGATGCCGATCAGCGCGGCGACATACAGCGCGGTGGCAATGGCATAGGGCAGGGCGGGATCGACAACGTAGAGATAGCCGCCCATGGCCGGGCCGGCGATCATGCCGGTTTGCCACGCAATCGAGGAGAGGGCGATGGCGGTCGGCAGGAGCCTTGGCGGCACCAGATTAGGCGCGAGGGCGGAATAGGCAGGTCCGGCAAAGGCACGCACGATGCCCAGCACCACTGCGACGCCCCACAAAAGCGGCAGGGAAATCGCGTCCTGCGATGTTGCGATGGCGAGCGTAAGCGCGCAAGCGATCTGTCCCAGCAGCGTTAGCCTGGCGAGGTTCCGGCGATTGAAGAGGTCTGCCACCAGACCGGTCAGCGGCGTGAGCAGGAATAGCGGGACGAATTGTAGCAGGCCAATCAGCGCCAGCTGGCCAGATGCCTCCCCTACGGTCATCCCGCCATCGCGCGCTATGTTATAGGTCTGCCAACCGATGATGAGCAGCATCGCATATTGCGCAAGCATCTTGGCGAAACGCGACACCACATAGGCGCGGAAATTCGGGATCTGGAAGGGGTGCGTCGCGTGCTCCACCCGCGCGCCATGGCAGCGCGGATCGCGCTTGCCAAGCTAATCGGGATTTAGCGGGGTAAAGCCCGCAGCATGGTGGGTCAGCCGCGGCGTCGAAGGGCGGGGTTCGGCTGCATTTCCGAGATCATGCTCTGGAAATCATCGAGCCGGATAATCCGCTCGAACTGGAAACCGGCGCGGTCGTCCGTAATCCAGATGCAGTATGCCTCGATCCGGCCGACTGCCGGCAGGCGCACGATCATGCGATCGCCGCGGCCAACTTCCGGCGCGCCATCGACCATAAAGCCGTGGGCAGAGACATTGGAGATGTGCAGCGTCAGATCGCCATGCTGCAAATGCTCGGCAATGACGGAATAGTCCACCGGATGCCGCGTCGACCGCCGCAGATCCGTTACCGAGAGTTGTGCGCCCCCTGCCATCTTGAGCTTTTTCCTTTCGCAAGTCTGGTAGGCGAACGGAATAGCCGGCAAATGGTGGACATTCGGTAAAGTCAGGCTCCACGCAAAATACCGTGACGTTTCTTGCCGAGGCTCAGGCGCGCTTCGGACCCGCTTGGCAGTTCAATCAGATAGCCGGGATCGGCAATCGCCATATCATCCAGCTTCACCGCGCCCTCGGCAATCTTGCGCTTGGCCTCGCCGTTCGACTTGGTGAAGCCGAGATCGGTCAGCGCGACACCGATGCGGACGCCTTCTGGCGGGACGTCGAGCGTGGGCAGATCCTCGCCCTTGCCGCCGCCCGCAAAGGTCTGCTCAGCAGTTGCGCGGGCGGAAGCCGCAGCGTCTTCACCGCGGACCAGTTTCGTCACTTCGTCCGCCAGGATCACCTTGGCATCGTTGATCTCGCTGCCTTCAAGCGCTTCCAGCCGGGCGATTTCGTCCAGCGGAAGATCGGTGAACAGCTTGAGGAAGCGCCCGACATCGCGGTCGTCCGTATTGCGCCAGTATTGCCAGAAATCGTAGCTGGGCAGCTGCTCTTCATTAAGCCATACGGCGCCCGAAACCGATTTGCCCATCTTCTGACCATCGGCGCGGGTGATGAGCGGAGCGGTGACCCCGAACACTTCCTTGCCGTCCATGCGCCTGGTCAATTCTATACCGTTCACGATATTGCCCCACTGATCGCTGCCGCCCAGCTGCAACTGGCACCCGTAATCGCGCGACAGTTTGAGGTAATCGTAGGCCTGCATGATCATGTAGTTGAATTCGAGGAAGGTCAGCGGCTGCTCGCGATCGAGCCTCAACTTCACCGAATCGAAGGTAAGCATGCGGTTGATGGTGAAATGCGGACCCACATCGCGCAGCAATTCGACATAGCCCAGCTCGCTCAGCCATTCGTCGTTATTGATGAGCAGTGCGCCGGTTTCGCTATCGTCGAAACGCAGTATCTTGCGAAAACTGTCCTTGATGGAGGCGATGTTGCTGGCGAGCACCTCCTCGGTCAGCATCTGGCGGGTCTCATCCTTACCGCTCGGATCGCCGACCTTGGCCGTGCCGCCGCCCATGATGACGATCGGGCGGTGGCCTGCCTGCTGCAAGCGGCGCAAAAGCATGATCGAAGCGAGATTGCCGATATGCAGCGAAGGCGCGGTCGGATCGAATCCGACATATCCTGTAACGGTTTGTCGCGCGGCTAGGGCATCCAGTCCCGCCGCGTCCGTCACCTGATGGACATGGCCACGCTGATTGAGCAATCGCAGCAACTCGGAATCGTAAGTAGTCATCTCGGGGGATTTGGCCGCTTATATTTGTTGGGTCGGGGGCGCGTAGCACGGGGTCTCTCACTTGCAAACGCATGACTTGGTCGCACATGCGGCGCATCCACCGCTGGCAGTCCGCAGCATGGAAGCGCGAATTCTCTCAATGACGGATAGCTGGATGCGGGTGCGCTGGCGCATCGACGGGGTGGAACGTCTCGTCGTGCCGCCTTTCGCCGGCAGGGGCCGGGCGGATGAGCTGTGGCAGACGACCTGTTTCGAGCTGTTCATGATGCCGAAGGACGGAACGCCGTCCTATAGCGAGTTCAACCTCTCGCCGTCCGAGCGCTGGGCGGCCTATGATTTCAGCGATTATCGGAGCGGCCAGAGCGAGCGCGTCTTCCGCCGCGAGCCCGACTGCTCGATGCGCGTCGGCCAGGCGATCGCGATCTTCGACGCATCCTTGCCCCGCATACAGATGCCCGAAGCGCCGTGCGCCATCGGCCTGTCCGCCGTGATCGAGGAAGAGGGCGGGGTGAAGAGCTATTGGGCTTTGTCCCATCACAAGGAGGAGCCCGACTTTCACGATCCGCGCAGCTTTACCGGCTGTATTGCGCGCACAAGAGCGGCTTAGCCGCTTGCGCCCTGTCATGGGGTGAGCGATAGGCTGGTCTCTTCCAATACCGATTATCGACAGGGACTGCGCATGAAATTCGGCATCGATCGCCTGCTGGCGGAACCCGACCTGCGCGCCGAGCTGGATGGCAAGCGGGTGGCGCTCGTCGCCCATCCCGCATCGGTGACGGCAGACCTGACGCACAGCCTCGATGCGCTGATGGCTGCGGGCGTGAACGTCACCAGCGCTTTCGGCCCCCAGCACGGGCTGAAAGGCGATAAGCAGGACAACATGGTCGAAACGGCGCACGAGACCGATCCGGTCTACGGCATTCCCGTGTTCTCGCTATACGGCGAAGTGCGCCGCCCGACCGGCCAGATGATGTCGAGCGCGGATGTTTTTCTCTTCGATCTTCAGGATCTTGGCTGCCGTATCTACACCTTTGTAACAACACTGCTCTATCTGCTGGAAGAGGCGGAGAAGCACGGCAAGAGCGTGTGGGTGCTCGACCGGCCGAACCCTGCAGGGCGTCCGGTAGAAGGCACGCTGCTGGTGCCGGGACACGAGAGCTTCGTGGGCGCTGCGCCAATCCCAATGCGCCATGGGCTGACCATGGGCGAGATGGGCCATTGGTTCATCCGTCACTTCGGGCTGAAGGTCGATTACCGCGTCGTCGAAATGCATGACTGGCTGCCCGAGGCGGGGCCGGGCTTCGGATGGCCGACCGACCGCGTGTGGATCAATCCCAGCCCCAATGCGGCCAGCCTCAACATGGCGCGCGCCTATGCCGGCACGGTCATGCTGGAAGGCGCGACGCTGAGCGAGGGGCGCGGCACCACGCGCCCGCTGGAAGTGTTGTTCGGCGCACCCGACGTCGATGCGAAGGCGGTGCTGGCAGAAATGCAGCGACTCGCGCCGGAATGGATGGACGGCTGCGCTTTGCGCGAATGCTGGTTCGAGCCGACCTTCCACAAGCATCAGGGCAAGCTCTGCAACGGGCTGATGATCCACGCCGAGGGGCCGCATTACGACCATGCGCGGTTCCAGCCGTGGCGATTGCAGGCGCTGGCGTTCAAGGCCGTGCGCAGCCTTTATCCCGACTACCCGATCTGGCGCGGCAAGGATTTCAAATACGAATATACCGACGACGTGCTGGCGATCGATGTCATCAATGGCGGCCCGTCCCTGCGCGAATGGGTGGATGATGACGCAGCAACGCCTGCCGATCTGGAAGCGCTTGCAAGCGCCGACGAATCTGCGTGGCGCGCGGATATCCGCGAAGTCTTACTTTACTGAGCAGGCTCGAAATCGACCAGGCCGTCCTCGAATTCGGGCAGCGGCTGCCATTCACCGCTATTGGTCAGCATCATGGCGCAACCGTCCATGGTAAGGTCGACCGCCTTGATATGCGGAACCGCACCCGGCTCGGCAGGCCGACGTTGGATCAAAGGTCCCACCGCCTCGCCTTCGAACACTGCGCCTGCATCGGCACCGGGCGCTTCGACATCCGCATTGCGGAAAACATCATCGCAATTGTTACGCATCGCAGACCAGAGGGCTGTTAAGGCCGCGGTGTCGGCTGTCGGTGCCTCCACTTCGGGCGCATCCTGGTTGGCCACGAGCAGGGGAGCGAGAGCAATGATCGGCAGCACGGTCTTAATAGGTTCATCTCCTGATTGTCCGATAATATCACGAGGCTTGTGCCGCGCCAAGTTAACCGGATTTTCCCGACTCCCCGCTATCTGGCGCCGACATGGCGCATGAGAGAAAGATCACGGCGACGCGCATTGCGGTGGAATGCTGCAATCTATGCGGCTCGACCGCGCGCACGCATCTGTTCACCAAGCACACTTACCATCTGGTGCGCTGCGACGACTGCGCGCTCGCCTATATCGCCAACCCGCCGGATGCCGAGGGTATCGCCGCGATCTATACGACGGTTGCCAATTACCATGAGACATTGCTGGACGAGGCGACGGACGGGTTTTCGCGCCAGGCCCGCGTGGCAGACCAGCATTTGGCGATGCTTCGGCGGTTCCGGCACGACCTTGCGGGGCTGAGAGTGCTGGACGTCGGCTGTTCCAGCGGCATTTTTCTCGACCGCGCGCGCAAGGCCGGCATGGAGCCTTTCGGGGCGGAGCTATCGCCGGAAACTGCGGCCTTTGCCCGCGATCATTACGAACTGCCAGTGCAAACAGGCGACTGGCGTGAAGCCGGTTACGCGCCTGAAAGTTTCGATGTCATCACCCTGTTCGATGTGATCGAGCATCTGCCCGATCCGAAAGCGGAATTGATGGCGCTGCGAGGCCTTCTGAAGGCGGGCGGCCTGCTGCTGCAGTCCACACCGGATATTGAAGGCCTGTTTCCGCGCCTGTCCGGGAAATTGGCGATGCCGCTCGATTACTGGCCGCATCCGGAGCCGCCGCATCACCTCTTCCAGTTCTCACAGGCCACGCTCTCTCGCATGACCGAGGACGCCGGCTATCGCATGGAGGCAGCGCACCACACATCCATCGATCTTGCCTATAATTTCGGTACGTCCGAAAGCTGGCGGGCGAGCCCCAAAATGCTTGCGTATGCCGCTCTATTCGCGCTCGTCGCCATTGTCGGCGAATGGGTGGGGCAGGGAGACTGGCTTTATCTGGGCGCGACGCGCGCTTAATCGCTTTCGCCAGTGCCCCGATGCGCCGCAAGCGCAGAGCTGGCAAGAGAAAGCAGTTCGCCCGTATTGACCGGCGCTTCTGGATTGTTCCAACCGAGCGAGAGGACGTAGAACCGCCCTTCCGCATTTTGCAGCAGCCAGCTCATATTGAGCACGCCGGGCTCGGACCCGCCTTTATAGCCGACATACTCCCAGCCCTCGGTCGCGCTATCCGGCAGCGCGGTATTCACCGCCATGATGTCGAGCGCAACCGGATCGCCGCTGATGCGCTCGAAAAGCTCGCCCATATCGCGCGCCGAAGCGAACCATTCGAGGTCGATCCGGACGGGATTACCTGAAAACGTCTGGCGTACCCTGTCGAGAGCGACGTCGCGATCGGCCAAGCTTTCCAGCACCGCCAGCCTGCCCGCGCGGTCCAGATCGGCGTAGGTGTCCATCCCGCTATTCTCTGCTGCCTTCAGCAGGAACAGTTCGCGCGTCGTCATAAAAGGCATATTCCGATCCATCGCGCTGTTGCCGGCGGCGCGCATTTCCGCCTCGATGGCTTCACGCCCGAGTACCTGGATGAGCTGGTCGGTCGCCGTATTGTCGCTGATCGAGATCATCATCGTGGCGAGCGTATGGAGGGTGACCGGAGCGCCTCGCGGCCAGTCCTGCATGGTGCCGCTGGGGAATGACGCGGTCGACAATTGAACCGTGTCGCTCCACGACCGTTCTCCCGCGGCAATTTCCTGCACCAGCGTCGACAGCACGTAGAGCTTGAAAGCCGAACCGAGCGCGAGTGGTGTGTCGGCGTTATGCTCGAAAACCATATCCGACCCGTCCAGCGATGCCAGCAAGATACTCGCCGTCCCCGGCAAATCCGCGACTTGCTGTGCGATCGGTGTGTCACTGTCGGTCACCGGCTCGATCTGGTTAAGCAGCAAAGTATCGACCATGAAGGCGTCATCGGCGGCGATCTGGATATGTCCGGAAGCAAGTGCCTGTTCGAAGCGGTATGTCACGAGAGCGAAGCCGTCTGCATCGTCGGGCGTCATGCTCTCCAGGCCGACGAAGCTGCCGAACTGTGCCTCGAGCTGGGATGTCATCGCCACCATCTGAGCGGCGCTGACCTGGTTGAGGAATGCATCGGAAAACACGTCTTCCGGCGCGCGATCACCACGCAGCACATCGGCGATGTCTTCGGCTCGCTGGCCAAGCCGCTGTTCGTTGTCGCTATGTATAGCCTCCGCCTGTGCTTCGGCACCCTCTACGGATTGTCCGTACACCGGGACCGACATGAGAGAGAGGGCTGTGGCGGCGAGAAACAGGCGCGGCATTGGTGATCTCCATCCATTGTTTAGGCAAATGACTAAATGATGCGAGGCCGAGCGTCAACTCAAGCTCGCATGGTCAGGCAGTCACCGCCGCCGCCATGTTCTTACACAGATTGCAAAAAATTCTGCGATCAGGCGTCGATCAGGTCGCGATCGATTTCACCGGCGCGGTTCTGGATGAAGTTGAAGCGATGCTCCGGATTGCGGCCCATCAGCTGGTCCACCAGTTCCTTCACCGCGAAACGCTGTTCATGCTGTTCCGGCAAGGTGATGCGCAGAAGCGACCGCGTCTCCGGGTTCATCGTCGTCTCGCGCAATTGTTGCGGGTTCATTTCGCCCAGGCCCTTGAACCGCCCGACTTCGACCTTCTTGCCCTTGAAGACCGTCGCTTCCAGTTCCGCCCGATGCTCGTCATCGCGGGCATAGCGGCTCTCCTTGCCCGCGGTGAGGCGATAGAGCGGCGGCTGCGCAAGGTAGAGGTGGCCGCGCCGCACCAGCTCGGGCATTTCCTGAAAGAAGAACGTCATCAGCAGGGTGGCAATATGCGCGCCGTCGACATCGGCATCGGTCATGATGACGATGCGATCGTAGCGCAGGTTTTCCGGATCGCAGTCCTTTCGCGCGCCGCAGCCCAGCGCCAGCGTAAGGTCGGCAATCTCGCTATTCGCGCGTATCTTGTCGGCTGTGGCGCTGGCGACATTGAGGATCTTGCCGCGGATGGGCAGGATCGCCTGCGTCTTCCGATTGCGGGCCTGCTTGGCACTGCCACCGGCGGAATCGCCTTCCACGATGAACAATTCGGTCTCACCTTCGCCGTCTCCGCTGCAATCGGTCAGCTTGCCGGGCAGGCGCAGCTTCTTGGCATTGGTAGCGGTCTTGCGCTTGATCTCGCGCTCTTGCTTGCGCTTCAGCCGCTCTTCCATCCGCTCCATGACCGAACCGAGCAGCGCGCGCCCGCGCTCCATATTGTCGGACAGGAAATGGTCGAAATGGTCGCGCACCGCATTCTCGACGAGGCGCGCGGCTTCGGGCGAGGTCAGCCGGTCCTTGGTCTGGCTCTGGAATTGCGGATCGCGGATGAAGACGCTGAGCATGATCTCCGCGCCCGTCATCACATCGTCCGCGGTGATGTCTTTCGCTTTCTTCGTGCCGGTCAGGTCGCCAAAGGCGCGCAGGCCCTTGGTCAAGGCGCCGCGCAGGCCCTGCTCATGCGTGCCGCCATCGGGTGTGGGCACGGTGTTGCAATACCAGCTGGTCGACCCGTCGGACCATAACGGCCAGGCGACGGCCCATTCCACGCGGCCCTGCTGCTGGCCGTCGTCGCCATCGGGAAAGTCCTGACTGCCTGCGAAAAAGTCCGCCGTCACGCATTCGCGGTTGCCGATTTCTTCGCGAAGGTGATCTGCCAGCCCACCGGGGAACTGAAATGTCGCTTCGGTCGGAACGTCGTCGGACGCCAGCGAAGGTGCGCATTTCCAGCGGATTTCGACCCCGGCGAACAGATAGGCCTTGGAGCGCGCGAGCTTGAACAGGCGAGCAGGCTTGAACTGGCGGTCACCGAAGATCTCCGTGTCCGGCACGAAGGTTACGCTGGTGCCGCGCCGATTGGGAGTGTCGCCGATCTTTGCAATCGCGGCTTGGGGCACGCCTTGCGAGAACTCCTGTGCGAAGACCTGCTTGTTGCGCGCAACTTCCACCCGCGTCAGGCTGGAAAGCGCGTTCACCACGCTCACGCCCACGCCGTGCAGGCCGCCACTGGTGGCATAGGCCTTGCCGGAGAACTTGCCGCCCGAATGCAAGGTGGTGAGGATGACTTCGAGCGTGCTCTTGCCGGGAAACTTCGGATGCTCGTCCACCGGGATGCCGCGACCGTTATCGCTGATAGTCAGGCGATTGCCTTCCTCCAGATGCATCTCGATGCGGTTGGCGTGACCTGCCACGGCCTCGTCCATCGCATTGTCCAGCACTTCGGCCGCAAGGTGATGCAGCGCGCGGTCATCGGTGCCGCCGATATACATGCCGGGGCGACGACGCACGGGCTCCAACCCTTCCAGCACTTCGATTGAGGAGGAGTCGTAATCGCCCGATCCGGTGGGCGTGTTCTCGAAAAGGTCGTCGCTCATGCGCGCGACTATAGGCCCGGGGAATCCCCAGCCACAAGCGCGCCGCGTCGCTTTATCTGTGGGTTAGAAGCCGGTGGGGGCAGGGCTGACGACAGTGAAGGCGCCATTGCCCACCTGCCGTACTTCCATCGCGCGCTCGCCTATACCGTTGCTCTGGAAACGGATCGGACCGTCGAGGCCGAGGAAGCCGCCATCGTCGGTCAGCAGGCCTTCGGGCAGGTCGCGACCCGGACGCCAGTCACGCGTCAGGCGAAGAGTCAGTAAAACGGCATCGTAGCCCAGCGTCGCAATGCGGAAAGGCTGCTGGCCGAAGCGGCTTTCATAGCTGCTGGCAAACTGGCGATAGCGATCGTCGGGCACGGCGGCGAACCATGCGCCGCGCATTTCGGCGCTGTTCAGCAGCGATCCCTGCCGGCTCCACAGCTCTGTGCCGATCAGCGAAGGCAGGCTGTCGCCCGCATCTTTCAGGCGAGGGGCCGCCATTGCCGCAAGGCGGGCGTTGTCGGCAATCAGCACAGTGTCGTAGCCGCCAGTGGTCGCCAGACGATCCGCCGCGCTGATGATGGAGGTGTTACCGCGATCGTAACGCTGCACGTCGACTATCGTCCCCCCGCGGGCCTGCACCGCACGCTCCGCCGCCACGGTGGTGCGATTGCCGTAATCGCCGCGCGGAGCGAGGATGGCAAAGCGGCTAGCGCCTTGGTCCATCGCGAAATCGACCGTCCGCTCCACCGATTGCTCGGGCACGTGGCCCATCACGAACACATCGTTGCGGGCGACAGTGGTATCGTTGGAGAATGTGATTAGCGGCACATTGTTCGCGCGCGCGACGGAAAGCACATCGCCGACGTTGTCGCGCTGTAGCGGCCCCAGGATCAGGCGATTGCCATCGGCCACCGCACGACGCGCAGCCGACGCGGCACCGCCACTGGTATCGTAGGTCGTGATCCGCAGGTTTTCGGCCCCGGTATCGAGCAGCGCCATCGTCGTCGCATTGGCGATAGACTGGCCGACCTCGGCATTCTCGCCGCTCATCGGCACCAGCAGCGCGACGCGGTGGCGATCCTCATCCTGCGGCAACGCAGTCATGTCGGGCGCGGCAGGCGGCGCGCTGGTGACCGGGCCGCTGGTTTCCGGGCGGGGCGAACCGGCGTCTGGGATGACGGCACAGCCCGCCAGCAACGCGCTGCCGAGGCCCATGGCCAGAATACGCTTGAAACTACCGAACATGCTTGCTGTCTCCGACCCGTGCGTCCATGGCGCGCCTGTGAGCGAACCAGACGGACCACTTTCTCCCGGCCTCTATATCGTGGCGACGCCAATTGGCAATCTTGGCGACATCACCATACGCGCGGCAGAGACGCTGGAACGCTGCGACGGTATTGCCTGCGAAGATACGCGCGTGACGCAAAAGCTCATCCGCCACTTGGGCATTTCCAAGCCGCTATGGCGCTATGACGACCATTCCGCTCCCAATGATCGCGCGCGCCTGGTGGAATCTATGAAGAACCGCGCCGTCGCGCTGGTCAGCGATGCAGGGATGCCGCTGGTGTCGGACCCGGGCTTTCGCCTCGTGAACGATGCGCGCGCTGCCGGCGTGCCTGTCACTGTTCTGCCAGGTGCGAATGCCCCGCTGGCGGCGCTCGCCCTTTCTGGTTTGCCGAACGACCGTTTCCTCTTCGCCGGTTTCCTGCCGCCGAAAGACAAGGCTCGCCGTGAGGTGTTGGAAGAGCTGGGCACCGTCCGAACGACGCTGATTTTTTTCGAGACAGCGCCGCGGCTGACCAAAAGCCTTGCCGCAATCGCCAAGGTGCTGCCGGGCCGCGAGGTATCTGTCGCACGCGAGATCACCAAACTTTACGAGGAATGCCGCACCGGCAGCGCCGACGATTTGCTCGCCCATTACGAAGCGCATCCCGCCAAAGGCGAGATCGTGCTGCTGGTCGGGCCGCCTGCCGACACGCAGTCCAGCGCCGAGGATGCCGAGCAAATGCTGTGCGACTTGCTTGAAAGCGAAAAGCCATCGCAGGCTGCGGCGCAAGTGGCCAAGGCAACAGGCCTTGATCGCAAAACGCTCTATGCCCGCGCCATGGAACTGAAAAAGCAGTGAAGCGGCAGCTGGCAGAAGCAAGCGGCAGGCGCGCGGAAGACGAGGCAGCCCGCTGGTTGGAAGGGCAGGGCTGGGCCATTCTCGACCGTCGCCGCAAGACGAAACTGGGTGAAATCGATCTGGTGGCGAAGCGCGACCGCCTGATCGCCTTTGTCGAGGTGAAATACCGGAAGAAGGCCGCCGACCTCGATCTTGCCATAGACGAATACCGCCTGCGCCGTGTGGCGGCCGCTGCCGAAAGCGTGGCGCATGACTATGCCGCTGCCGGGGAGGACATGCGGGTGGATGTCATCCTGCTTGCGCCCGGCACACCGCCGCGCCACATCGAAAACGCATGGATGCCCTAGGAGACGACATGCCACTGAATATCGCCGTGCAGATGGACCCGATGGACAGCATCAAGATTGCGGGCGATTCCAGCTTCGCATTGATGCTTGAAGCGCAGGCGCGGGGCCATGCCATCTGGCATTACGATGTGAAGACGCTTGCCTGGCGCGAGGGGCGCATTACCGCCTGGGCCAAGCCGGTGACCGTTCAGCGCGTGAATGGCGACCATTTCAGCGCGGGCGAACTGCGACAGATCGATTTGGCAAAGGATGTCGACATCATCCTGATGCGGCAGGATCCGCCTTTCGACCTCGGCTATATCAGCGCCGCGCTGCTCCTCGACCGGCTGAAAGGCAGAACGCTTGTCAGCAACGATCCGCGCGAAGTGGTGAATGCGCCCGAGAAGATGTTCGTGCTGGATTATGCGCGGTTCATGCCGCCCACGCTGATTGCCCGCACGCTGGCAGATGTGCAGGCCTTCCAGCAGGATCACGGCGCTGTCGTGGTCAAGCCGCTGCATGGCAATGGCGGCAAGGCGATTTTCAAGATCGATGCGGACGGCACGAACCTCTCCGCGCTGTTCGAAGTGTTCAACCAGACCTGGCCCGAGCCGCATATGGTGCAGCCTTTCCTGCCCAGCGTGGCCGAGGGCGATAAGCGCATCGTGCTGGTGGACGGCGAGGTTGCCGGTGCTATAAACCGCAAGCCGGGCGAGGGAGAGTTTCGATCCAACCTGGCGCAAGGCGGCTCCGCCGAAGCGAGCGACCTGACCGCACGCGAAGAAGAAATCTGCGCTGCCATGGGACCTGAGCTGAAGCGACGCGGGCTGACCTTTGTCGGCATCGATGTGATCGGCGGTGAATGGCTGACGGAGATCAACGTGACCTCTCCCACCGGGATCGTCGCTATCGACCAATATAACGGCACCAACACCGCCGGGCGCATCTGGGATGCGCTGGAGCGGCGGCATGCGGCGATGTAACGCGGGATAGCAGCGCATCCTTCGGCGTTAGGTTAGCATGGACACCCTCATCATCGACCTGATCGAGCGGGGCGGATATTTCGGTATCTTCCTGCTGATGGCGCTGGAGAACATCATCCCGCCTGTGCCCAGCGAGGTCATTATGGGAATTGGCGGCCTGCTGGTAGAGCGCGGCGCGATGGATTTCTGGCCGCTGCTTCTCATCGGCACGGCGGGCACGACGGCAGGCAATTACTGGTGGTACTGGCTGGGCGACAAACTGGGCTATAAGCGGCTGCGCCCTTTGATCGACCGCTGGGGGCGCTGGCTGACCGTTGATTGGGAACATATCGAGCAGGCGCAGCGCTTCTTCGTGCGACGAGGCCATTGGGTGATCTTTTTCCTGCGCTTCAGTCCCTTCCTGCGCACGATCATCTCGCTACCGGCGGGGCTGGCGCATATGCCGCTCGGCAAGTTTCTGGCCTATACTTTTGCAGGCTCGCTGATCTGGAATGCGTTGCTGATCCTTGGGGGACAATTGCTGGCAGCATGGCTGGCGGATTCGCAGGACGTGATCGGCTGGATTATCATCGCGATGGTCGTTCTGGCCGTGGCGGCCTATGTCTGGCGCTTCTTCACATGGAAACCGCGCGCAGAACGCGACTAATCCCCTTCGCGCGGATGGGCGCTGCGATAGGCGTCCAGCATCCTGGCTGCGTCGACCTGCGTGTAGATTTGCGTCGAGCCGAGGCTGGCGTGGCCGAGCAATTCCTGCAGGCTGCGTAAATCGGCACCCGCCGACAGCAAATGGGTGGCGAAGGAATGGCGCAATGCGTGCGGTGTCGCCGTCGATGGCAGGCCCAGCGCCGTGCGGACTCTTGCCATCGCCTTCTGCACCGCGCCTTGCGACAGCGGCCCGCCGCGCACGCCGCGAAACAGCGGTTCGCCATCGCGCAAATCGTGCGGGCACGCTGCGACATAGGCGGCCACCGCATCGCGGATGATCGCAATCATCGGGACGACGCGTTGCTTGTTGCCCTTGCCGGTCACGACCAGTGTCTCACTCAGAGGCACTTGATCGGCGGTGAGAGACAGCGCCTCAGCAATGCGCAGGCCCGCACCGTACATCAGCAACAGCACGGCGGCATCGCGCTTGCCGGTCCAGTCGCTTTTGGCGGATTGCCCCACCAGGTCGACCATATTGACCGCCTCATCCGGCGTCACGGGGCGGGGCAGGCCTTTCTTGATGCGCGGCCCGCGAAGACGGGGTCCGCTGCCGGGCTCTGCGCCGGTTTTCTCCCGCGCAAAGGCGATAAAGGCTTTGAGCGCCGACAGCTCCCGCGCTGCACTGGCATTGTTGATCCCTTCCGCGCGGCGGGCAGCAAGGTGGCTGCGAAGATCGCGCGTGCCGATAGTGGCGATGGCATCCCAGTCGCTCAGGCCCTGTGCGAGCAGCAGCCGCTCGGCCGTGGCGACATAGGCCCGCACCGTATGCGGGCTGCGCCGCCGTGCGCTTTCGAGGTGTTCGCGCCACTCATTCAGAAGCGCGCCAATACTCACGCCGCGACCAGCGAATCCGCTACGAGTTGGGGCAGGATGGCATCGAGCAGCGGCATTCCGGCTTCGGTCACGGCAATCCGAGAACCTGTGCGAGAGATCAGCCTCAATTCTTTGAATTGCTGCAGTTTTCGCGGGTCAATCAGCGCAGCCTCAGGCAGACCGAACCGCGCGGAAAGCGCAGTAAGATCGACACCTTCTGCCAATCGCAAACCCATCAACAGCGCTTCGGACGCCTGCTCTGCCGCCCCGGGCGCGCGCTCTTCCTTCAGACCGTGACCGTTGCGATTGACTGCCGCGAGCCAGTTCTCGGGCTTGCGATGGCGGAGCGTCGCCAAGCCGCCACGCCTGCCATGCGCGCCGGGGCCGATGCCGACATAGTCCTGATATCGCCAATAGGTGAGATTGTGGCGACTTTCCTCACCCGGCGCGGCGTGGTTGCTGATCTCATAGGACGGCAGCCCGGCAGCGCGGGTCATCTCCTGCGTCAGTTCGAAGAGATCGGCCGCGCAATCATCGTCGAGCGGGGTGAAGCCGCCAGTTCGCACATCGGTTGCAAAACGCGTGCCCGGTTCGATGGTCAGTTGGTAGAGCGAGAGGTGCGAAGTGCCGAAGTCGAGCGCTCGGAGAAGCTGTTCGCGCCATGCAGCCTCGGTCTGGTCGGGGAGGGCGTAGATGAGATCGAACGACACCCGCTTGAACACGTTCTGGCCCGTCTTGACCGCTTTCAGGCCCTCTTCGGCATTATGCAGTCGTGCGAGAAAGCGAAGCGCCTGATCGTCCAGCGATTGCATACCCAGCGATACGCGATTGACGCCTGCGGCAGCCAGGGCGGCAAAGTTTGCGGCTTCAACGGAGGAGGGGTTGGCCTCCAGCGTAATCTCAATGTCAGGAGCGAAACCCCAAAGCTTTTCAGCCTCATGAAGCAATGTTGCGACAAGGCGAGGAGGCATCAGCGAAGGCGTGCCGCCGCCGAAGAAGATCGAAGTGAGCGTCTCGCCGCCAGCGAGGTTCGCCTCATGCCGCAAGTCTGCCAGCAACGCCGCCTGCCAGGCATCGGCGTCCACGCTGTCCCGAACATGCGAATTGAAGTCGCAATAAGGGCACTTGGCGAGGCAGAAGGGCCAGTGGATATAGAGGGCGCGCGCCATGGTGTGTTTCAGGCTCCGTTAACGCCGACAAGTCAAGTGTCGCGGCATGCAAAAACACAAGGTCGCTCTTGCCGCCGCCATCGCTTCTGTCTTCGCCGTCGTTGCGCTTGCCATGCCGCCTGCGGCAGAGGCGCAGCGCATTAATCCCTTCGCGGAGGATCTGCTCGAAGCGCATAACGACGCGCGTGATGAAGTCGGCGTGCCGCGGCTTGCCTGGAGCAATCGCCTGGCGCGAGAGGCGCATGACTGGGCGCAGCACCTCGCCCGCGAAGGCCGGATGATCCACGCCGATCGCGACCAGAGAGGCGGCGCGGGCGAGAACCTGTGGATGGGCAGCGCCGGATATTACGGCGCGGACATAATGGTCGGCGGCTTCGTTGCCGAGCAGCAGCATTTCCGCAATGGCGAGTTCCCGCAAGTTTCGACCACCGGGACCTGGCGCGATGTCGGGCACTATACGCAGGTCATCTGGCGCGACACGCAGGAGCTTGGCTGTGCGGTAGCGCGCGGGCAGACGAATGACTTTCTCGTCTGTCGCTACTTCCCGGCGGGGAATGTCTATAACCAGCGGGTGTATTGACGCGGGTCAGCCGCCGAACTGGTCTGCCACCAACTTTGCAAAGGCATCGGCGCGGTGGCTGATGGCGTGCTTCTCCACAGGCTCCAGCTCGGCGAAGGTTACATCGCGTCCCTCCGGCACGAAGACGGGATCGTAGCCGAAGCCCATGGTGCCGCGTGGGGGCCAGGTGAGCTTGCCGTTCGCCCTGCCTTCATAGACGGTGTGCTCGCCATCGGGCCATGCCAGCGCCAGCACGCAGCTGAACCAGCAATCGCGCGCGGTGTCCGGCCCTTTGCCTTGCAATAGCCCCTCGACTTTGCCCATCGCCATATACCAGTCGCGGCCCGGCTCGCCCTCGAACCATTGCCGCTCCGCCCAGTCGGCAGTGTAGACGCCGGGCCTTCCATCGAGTGCCGCGACGGACAATCCGCTATCGTCAGCCAGCGCGGGCAGGCCAGACGCCTCCGCCGCTGCACGCGCTTTGATCAGGGAGTTCTCGACAAACGTCTTCCCGGTTTCCGGAGGCTCCGGCAGACCCAGCGAGCCGGCGGAGATGCAATCCGGCCCGTATGGCTCCAGCAGTTTGGCGATCTCTTTCAGCTTGCCCGCATTATGCGTGGCAATCACCAGTTTACCGCCGCCTAAAGCGCGGCTCACTTTACCGCCTCTTCCTGCGCCTTGAAAATCTCGCCGCAGCCCATCTGTGCCAGCCGCAGCAGTCGTAGCAGGCCTTCCTCGTCATAGGTCGCACCTTCGGCGGTGGCTTGCACCTCGGCGATCCGGCCGCCTTCGATCAGCACAAAGTTGGCGTCCGCATCGGCATTGCTGTCCTCGTCGTAGTCAAGATCGAGTACCGGCGTGCCATTGTAGATACCGCAGGAAACAGCTGCGATTTTCGCCGTCAGCGGATCGTCTTTGATCGCTCCCGATGCCATGAGGCTGTTCACAGCGAGCCGCAGGGCGACCCATGCGCCGGAAATGGCCGCAGTGCGGGTGCCGCCATCGGCCTGGATGACGTCGCAATCGAGCGTAATCTGCCGTTCGCCCAGCTTTTGCATGTCGCAAACAGCGCGAAGGCTGCGACCGATCAGGCGCTGGATTTCCTGTGTGCGACCACTTTGCTTGCCCTTTGCCGCTTCGCGAGACCCACGCGTATGTGTAGCGCGGGGTAGCATGGAATATTCACCGGTAACCCAGCCGGTCCCCTTATTGCGCATCCACGGCGGCACGCTTTTCTCTACGCTGGCCGTGCACAGCACGCGCGTATCGCCAAAGCTGATGAGGCAGCTGCCCTCGGCATGCTTAGTGAAGCCGGTTTCGATAGTAATGGCGCGCATTTCGTCGGGCGCACGGCCGGAAGGTCGCATGATGAACTCCTCTAGCGAACCCTCTCTCCGCTCATCCTGAGCTTGTCGAAGGGTCGTCGTTAACTTCGGGTGCTGGCCTTGAAGAAAAAGCAGCCGGCGGGCAACGCCCATCTTCGATTCCGACAAGCTCAGGACGAACGGAAATTGAAGTTATCGGCTTTCTTGCTACGTCGCTGTCATGGTGTCTCCGCCCATCTCCGAACTTACTGCCCGCGCGCGCGACATTTTCCGCTTGGTGGTGGAGGACTACCTCGAAAGCGGCCAGCCCGTCGGCTCCAAGACACTGGCGCAGCGGGGAGAGGTGAACCTGTCGCCGGCCTCTATCCGGTCGGTCCTGAGCGAGCTGGAGCAATTCGGCCTGCTGGCGGCCCCGCACACCAGCGCCGGGCGCATGCCGACCGATCTCGGTCTACGCCTGTTTGTCGACGGCATCATGCAGGTCGGCGAACCCACTCGGCAGGAGCGCGCCGCTATCGAGCAGCAACTCTCTTCACCTGGTCCTATCGAGGAGGCGTTGGAGAATACCAGCGCCATGCTCTCCAGCCTTTCGGGCGCGGCAGGCATGGTGATGGTACCGCAGCGCGAGGGACAGCTGTCGCAGATCAATCTCGTGCCGTTGGACGCCACCCGCGCGCTCGCCGTGCTGGTTGGCGAGGACGGCCATGTCGAGAATCGCGTGCTCGACCTGTCATCCGCGATCGGTGCCAGCACGCTGCAACAGGCCAGCAATTTCATCAATGCGCATCTCTCCGGGAGAACGCTGAGCGAGGCCGCGCGTCTGATGCAGCGGGAGATTGCGGCCGGCAAGAGCGCGTTGGGCGATGCCAGCCGCAGCCTCGTGGAGCAGGGCATAGCGACCTGGAGCGAGGATGCAGCGAAGCGGCCCGTGCTGATCGTGCGCGGAGCGTCCAACCTGCTCGATGAAAGCGCGATGAGCGATCTCGACCGCGTGCGCCAGCTGCTCGATGATCTGGAAAACAAGCAATCGGTGGCCCAATTGCTGGAAGACGCGCGCGATGCCGACAGCACGCGCATCTTTATCGGCGCGGAAAACCGTCTATTCGCGCTTTCCGGTTCGTCGGTCATCGCGTCACCCTATCGCGACCGAGAGGGAAGGGTGGTCGGCGTGCTGGGCGTGATCGGTCCGACGCGGTTGAATTACGCGCGGGTTGTTCCCATGGTGGATTTCACAGCCCGGTCCCTGGGCAAGAGAATTGGTTAGCAGGTTACATGATCGACAATGAAAAAGACCGTGACGAAGCGGTCGAAAAAGAACTCGAAGGCGTGCCCGAAGAATTTCTGGACGACGGGCAGGATGACGATGAAGGAGAGGGTGCGGACGATGCCATCGCTTCGCTGAAAGCCGATCTGGAAGCTGCCAAGCAGGATGTGCTCTACGCTCGCGCCGAGACGCAGAATGTCCGCCGCCGGATGGAGAAAGACATTACCGATGCGCGCGCTTATGCCGCGACAGGCTTTGCCCGCGACATGCTGGGCGTCGCCGACAATTTGCAGCGCGCGGTGGATGCCATTGCGCCCGAACTACGCGAAGACGACAAGTTCAAAGGGCTGGTCGCCGGTATTGAAGCGACGCTGCGGGAACTGGAAAAGAACTTTGCCCAGCACGGCATCACGCGCATCGCGGCGATGGGACTGCCCCTCGATCCGAATCAGCACCAGGCCATGATGGAAGTGCCGACAGACGATGCAGAACCCGGCACGATCGTGCAGGAGATGCAGGCTGGCTACATGATCAAGGACAGGTTGCTGCGGCCCAGCATGGTGGGCGTGGCGCGCAAGCCCGACTAGCCCAAGCCTAGGGGATACGTGATTTGGACCGTATCGGTCCGATTGCCGGGAACCGCATTTTCGTTAGGCAGTAATCTCCGCAAGGGAATGCGCGCGCCGCAGTGGCGCCGTCGGCCCTTCACGGAGTTTCTGAAATGAAAGCCTCTCTTTACCTGGCTGCAGCAGCGGCCTCGCTCGCGGTAGCAGCGCCTGCTGCGGCACAGGATGCCGACCGCACCGGCGATATCCAGGTTCGTGTACTTGCCACGGCAGTCCTGCCGGACGGCGAGATCAACAATGTCGATTTCGATGACTTCGGTTTGCCGGCAAACAGCCAGACCGAAGCGAGCGACAACATCACGCCGACCGCCTCCATCGAGTATTTCATCAGCAACAATTTCTCGCTGGAAACGATTGCCGGTGTCTCGCAGCATGATGTCGACGGTGTCGGCGGCCTTGCCGGTCTCGAAGTCGTGTCGGATGCGCAGCTGATCCCGGCTACTCTGACGGCAAAGTACCATGTCGATCTGGCACCGGGCGTGAAGCCCTATATCGGTGCAGGCCCTGCCTATTTCATCTGGTTCAACGATGATGCCGGCGCTGGCATTACGCCGCTTGGCGTGACCGATGCCGATCTCAGCAACGAATTTGGCGTCGCGCTTCAGGCGGGTGTCGATTTTGCGTTCGCCGATAGCGGCTTCGGTATCTCGCTGGATGCGAAGCGCTATTTCATCGATACCACAGCAACGTTCTCCGCCAATGGCACGGACGTTTTCGCGACCGATCACACCCTCGACCCGTGGGTGCTGAGCGCCGGCGTGAACTTCACGTTCTGACATTTGCGCCAGACAAAAGAAAAGGCGGGGCAGCGATTGCCCCGCCTTTTTTGTTTGCGAGCAGTGGAAGCTTACCGGCTGGATAGCTCCGAAACATACAATTCCGCGCTTTCCGTGGTGGCGCTGCCATAGGTGCCGACCCACACATCGTATTGGCCGGACATGGGTGAATCCCAGCGGAGCGACGGATTGAAGCCGTTGCCGCCATCGTCATCGCAATACCAGCGACCGTCCGGGCCGTTCACCACCAGCGTCGTGTCGGCGGACGATTCGACGGACAGGATGAGCGGAAAAGTACCGCCCGCTTCGTAATTCACCCGAACATCGGGCGCATCGGCGACGTAGCCGCGGCATGCACCGTCGACCGATGATGCGTCGTTCGACCCGCCTGACAGCAGCGAAACGGTACGCGGATCGCCGGTAAATCCCGCGCGCAGGTTCAGCGTTTCATAAGTGGGCGAAAGCGCAAAATTGGGGCCCCTGGAACGCGTGGTAGGAGGCGGAGCGGAAGTCACCGTCCGGCTTACTCGTGATGCGTTGAGGTTCTCCGCAGGGCCATAAAGCTCCGAAACGTTGACGGTCGCCGGATAATTGGTCGCGCCGCCATAGGTGCCGACCCAGATATCGTAGCGGCCCGATTGCGGCACCTGGAAGGTGATTAGCGGATTGAGATTGCCGCCCGAATCGTCGTCGCAATACCAGCTGCCATCGGGGCCGTTTACAACCAGGGTGATATCGTTATCGGCGGTCGCCGAAAGATATAACGGCAGCGAACCTGCGGTATAATTGATGCTGTAGTCGGGCGCGCTGGCAATGAAGCCGGCGCAGGCCGCGCTGATGCCGCTCGCGTCGATAGGCCCGCCGGACTGGATCGCTTGACGAAACGGATCGGGCGTGAAACCGCTGGCGAGTGTCGTTTCACCGTAAGTCGGCGAAGCCGATACGTCTTGCGCATAGGCAGGAGCAGACAGCGCGAGCGCGCCGGCCGCCAGAAGGATCGGATAGTTTTTCATAGATGTCCCCTGTACGTCACGTGTGGTCGTAGCCCCGACGCCGCCCTCTTCCGATTATGCAAGTGAACGCCGCATGTATTGCGTCAACTGCCTGCGCCGGGGAATTGTACCAATACATCATAGGCGGCCGGATCGGCAACGCCCGGAAGCTTGATTCCATTGCGAAGCAGAAAGGCATGCTCCACGATACGCGCTTGCTGTTCGATGCCATAGCGCGTGAGCGGCCAACTGGGTTTGAGCGCGTAATCATAGCGCGCCCACGGCATGCGGTGCAGCACCAGATACCACTCGCCACGCGTCTGGGTTTGCCAGACATGCGTCATCTCGTGGATGAAGAGCGCCTGGCGGCTGAGCGGCGCCGTGGCAAAATCCTCGCAATAGGCAGTGCCGTGCGGGTGGAAGTGGATGTGGCCGCGCGGTGCCATCGTCACACGCCTGGGCTGGAAAAACGCCCACTTCCGGCGCTTTATCGTGACTTTCTTATAGTCGATGGCATCGCCGAAAACCCAACGCGCCAGCGCGATCTCGCCTGCCGTCAGCGGTCTTTCACCGCCGACAGGGCAGGCAGTCACGCTGGCATCGGCCACGGCGAACGCTCCTAGCTTCCGGCTTCCTCGTCTGCGCCCGGAGCATCGCCCGCAGCGCGGATTTCGACCGGGAAGCTGCACTTGTCACCGCCGACGAAGGTGAGCGTCGTTTCGGTCTCGGCACCAACTTCAAGCGTGGGATCGGTGTCCATTGCCATGACGTGATAAGTCTCGGGGTTGAATTCGATGGTTTCGCCGGCAGGCACATCCAATTGCATCAGTTCGCTCATCGAGGCCTCGTAATTCCATTCGCTGGTCTGGTGCAGCATTGCGCTGGACGCGCCAAGCACATCGGCGCCGCTGATCATACGGTTTCGATCGCTGGTATTCTCGATCGTGAAATAGACCGCCGCAGGATCGCCCGGAATGGCCGGGCTGGCGAGCCACCCATCCGTCACCTGGATACCTTCAACGCAATCGGTATTTTCGACGACAGGCTCTGCCGTTTCCTCTGCGCAAGCGGCCAGCGCAAGGGCGGTGCCGAGCACGGGTGCAGCTGCCAGAATGGTCTTCTTATTCATCGTAAACCCTCCAAAATCTCGGCCCGATTTCTAGGCCGGCATGTCCCTTGTGCCAAGCGAAAGCGCACCTATATGCGCCCTCGATACACAGCTTTTATCGAGCTGCCGAATGGCTTCGCCGCAAAAGTCCCAGTGGGATCGGGGGGTCGAAAGCGCAGCGTCCAACTATGAAAGAGATGGGGAAATATGAGTAAGATTATCGGTATCGACCTTGGTACGACCAATAGCTGCGTCTCCGTGATGGAAGGCGGCAAGCCCAAGGTTATCGAGAATTCCGAAGGCGCGCGCACCACGCCGTCGATCGTCGCATTCACCAAGGACGGTGAGCGCCTGATCGGCCAGCCAGCGAAGCGCCAGGCCGTGACCAATCCGGACAACACGCTGTTCGCGATCAAGCGCCTGATCGGCCGCCGTTTCGACGATCCGACCACGAAGAAGGATATGGACCTCGTCCCCTATGACATCGTCAAGGGCAAGAACGGTGACGCCTGGGTCGAGGCTGGCGGCGAGGAGTATTCTCCCAGCCAGATTTCCGCCTTTATCCTGCAGAAGATGAAGGAAACCGCCGAGAGCTATCTTGGCGAAACCGTCAACAAGGCGGTCATCACCGTTCCCGCCTACTTCAACGATGCGCAGCGCCAGGCAACCAAGGACGCCGGCCAGATCGCGGGCCTTGAAGTCGAGCGTATCATCAACGAGCCGACCGCGGCCGCGCTCGCTTATGGCATGGACAAGGACGATGGAAAGACCATCGCCGTCTATGACCTTGGCGGCGGAACGTTCGACATCTCCATCCTCGAAATCGGCGATGGCGTGTTCGAGGTGAAATCCACCAATGGCGACACGTTCCTGGGCGGCGAAGACTTCGACAATGTGATTGTCGATTATCTGGCCGAGCAGTTCAAATCCAAGGAAAACATGGATCTGAAGACCGACAAGCTCGCTCTCCAGCGCTTGAAGGAAGCTGCCGAGAAGGCCAAGATCGAGCTTTCCAGCTCGCAGCAGACTGAAGTCAACCTGCCCTTCATCACCGCACGCATGGAAGGCGGCGCATCCACGCCGCTGCACCTGGTGGAAACCATCAGCCGCTCCAAGCTGGAGCAGCTGGTCGGTGACCTCATCAAGCGCACGCTAGAGCCTTGCAAAAAGGCACTGGAAGATGCCGGTGTCGCCAAGACCGAGATCGACGAAGTCATCATGGTCGGCGGTATGACCCGCATGCCCAAGGTGCGCGAAGTGGTCGAGGAATTCTTCGGCACCAAGCCGCATACCGGTGTGAACCCGGATGAAGTGGTCGCCATGGGTGCTGCCATCCAGGCAGGCGTGTTGCAGGGCGACGTGAAAGACGTGCTGCTGCTCGACGTGACCCCGCTTTCGCTGGGTATCGAGACGCTGGGCGGCGTGTTCACCCGCATGATCGACCGCAACACCACGATCCCGTCCAAGAAGGCACAGGTCTATTCGACCGCCGAGGACAATCAGGGCGCTGTGACGATCCGCGTGTTCCAGGGCGAGCGCGAGATGGCGGCAGACAACAAGCTGCTTGGCCAGTTCGACCTTGTCGGCATTCCGCCCGCACCGCGCGGCGTTCCGCAGATCGAAGTCACCTTCGATATCGACGCGAACGGCATCGTGAACGTGTCCGCCAAGGACAAAGGCACGGGCAAGGAACAGCAGATCCGCATCCAGGCGTCGGGAGGTCTGTCCGACAACGATATCGAGCAGATGGTGCAGGATGCAGAGAAGTTTGCCGAGGAAGACAAGAAGCGCCGCGAGGCCGCCGAAGTCCGCAACAATCTCGACAGCCTCGTCCACGCGACTGAGAAGCAGCTGGAAGAGAACGGCGACAAGATCGATGCGAGCCTGAAGGGCGAGATCGAAACTGCCGTTGCCGAGGCCAAGACTGCGCTCGAAGGCGAAGATCTCGACGCGATGAAGGACAAGAGCCAGAAGCTCACCGATGTCGCGATGAAGATGGGTCAGTCGATCTACGAGCAGGACCAGGCTGCTGCCCAGGCAGGCGCTGCCGATGCGGCTGCTGCCGGCGGCGACGATGCTACCTCGCAGGAGGAAGAAGTCGTCGAGGCTGAGTTCACCGAAGTGGACGACGAGAACAAGTCGTAATCTGATTATGGACAAGCACGCCGCCACCGACGCTCACCTGCGCCGGTGGCGGCACGCTTTGAGGGGTCAGCATGTCGACTGAAACCGATTTTTACAGCCTTCTCGGCGTCGGCCGCGATGCCGACGCGGCAGCGCTCAAATCCGCTTATCGCAAGCAGGCGATGAAGTATCACCCGGATCGCAATCCGGGCGACGCCGAGGCCGAAGCGCGATTCAAGGCGGTCGGCGCTGCTTACGAGGTTCTGAAAGACCCGCAGAAGCGCGCTGCATACGATCGCTACGGCCATGAAGCGTTCACGCAGGGCATGGCCGGCGGTGGCGGCGGTCCGGGCATGGGCGGTGCCGAGTTTAGCGACCTTGGCGACATTTTCGAGACCATTTTCGGCAGCGCTTTCGGCGGTGGCGGCGGTGGCCGGGCACGCCCGCGCCGCGGGGCCGATTTGCGCTACGATCTCAACGTGTCGCTAGAAGAGGCTTTCCACGGCAAGTCCAGCGAAATCACCGTCGATATCGCCACAGCATGCGATGTCTGCTCAGGCTCCGGCGCGGAACCGGGAACCGGCAAGCGCCGATGCGAGACATGCAGTGGGCACGGCAAGGTACGCGTGCAGCAGGGTCCGTTTGTGATGGAGCGCGCCTGCCCGACATGCGCTGGCCGCGGCGAGGTTCTGGAAGAAGCCTGCCATAATTGTATGGGCGAGGGCCGCGTGGACACGGAGCAAGTGCTGGAAGTCGATATTCCGCCGGGCGTCGACAACGGCACGCGCATCCGCCTCTCCGGCAAGGGCGAGGCTGGTCCGATGGGTGCGCCTGCGGGCGACCTTTACATTTTCGTGCATGTGAAACCGCACAGCGTGTTCCAGCGCGAAGGCACGGCGCTGTTTACGCGCGTACCCGTCAGCTTCACCGCTGCCGCGCTGGGCGATACGATCGAGATTCCCGGCCTTGATGGCGAAGTGCATAAGATCGACATCCCAAGCGGTATCCAGTCCGGCAAGCAGCTGCGCAAGCGTGGCGCGGGCATGCCCGTGCTGCAAGGGCGCGGTCGCGGCGATCTGGTCGTGGAAGTGATGGTCGAGACACCGACCCGGCTTTCTGCCCGCCAGAAAGAATTGCTGCGCGAATTTCGCGAAACCGAAACGGGAGACGAGTGTCCTGAAAGCCGGGGATTTTTCGACCGCGTGAAGGAAGCCTTCGGCGGCTAATCGGCTCCCAGCTTCGCGACGATCTCCTCCCGCAGCCGCCTGACCAGGTCTATATCGCAAGTGCGCCGTGCTTCCTCTTCATCACAGATGGCGAGGAAGGCGTCGCGCTTGAAGGCTAGGCAACTGACAGGGTCGTGCCCGCCCGGCACGGTCGAGCAGATCAGGTCGATCATGCGTTCCGCACCGTGCATCCGGCCCCACAGATAATCGTTCTCACGATAGGCGCGGCTGAAAAACGCGCCGAAATTGAAGAACTCCGTCCCGCGCAGTGTCGCTGCCGTACCGCCATCGCGAATAGCTGGTGCGTCTTCCGGACTGATCCGGTCGACCTTGACCGGGTCGAATTCGGTCAGGCCCTCGTTCCGCATCAGGGGCAGCGTGGACACATCGTAGAAAGGGAAGCCGAGATAAGCGAGCAGCACGCGTCGGCGCAGCTCCCTTGGCATGGCCTCCAGCGCCGCCGCAAGCACCAGCTCCGCTTCCTCGTCCGCCGCTTTGAGAGCGCGCTTTTCCGCCAGCAGATCGAGGAATACGCCGGGCTCTTCGGCGGCATTGGCGGCGGCTTCTGCAAAGTCGCTGCCGAGCGCCTCGACATCCTCTTTCGAGAAATAGAAGGCAAGCGCGCAGTAGATTGCCTCTCGCGCAGCCTCCAGCGCGTCATCGGGAATGTCCGGATCGAGATCCCAGTCCCGCGACAATCGCCGTGCGAGCAATCGCAGTCGGCGCACGCGAAAGGCCAGGTCATGGTCACGGAAGAACTGAATTGCATCGGCGCTCGCCCCGCCGCCTTTGTTGCCGGAAAGGCTGGCCATGCCGCGCCGCTCGATCTCTTGGCGCAGGGCCGAGGCGATGGTGGCGTGCGGCGGCATGTCCATGTCGCTCGACGCGCTATGCGCCAGTTCGGCTAGCCGGTCGATAATTCCGCTTAGCTTTGCCTGTGCGTAGGAATGAAACGCATAGCCCGCTTTCTCGGCGGCAGCCTGCTGCGCCTTGGCGCGCCATGCGGCCAGCCTCTTGCGGTTGGGCTTGTCGAGGAAGAAGGTCATGCCGAAAAGGCGGTCCACCTCGCCTTCCACTTCGGGCCGCAAAGCGGCGACCATCTTGCGCAGCGTTTCGGCATCACGGGTTTGCTGTTCCAGCACTTCCAGATTGTCACGAATGGGCTGCGCGCGCGGAATGGCTGAAAGCGATCCGGCGATGGCAGCGAAAAAGCCGACCGGACGCACCGCGTCCCCTTCCTGCTGGCGCGGTTGGCGCGGGGAAGGGTCGATATAGACGAAACGCCGGTCGACCTCGCGCTGGGCAGGGCGGATATTCAGGCCGGCGATGGCTCCATCGAAGGGCGCATTGTTGAGCACCGATCCATCCACCAGTGCGACGTGCTCCGTGGTGCCGCGCTTCACATGCGTGGGCATGATCCGCTCCAGAAAGGCATGGCGGCCGGTCCATTCGCTCGCGTCCAACTCGTCAATTTCGGCCAGGCGCAGTGGGGGAAAGGCCCCGGGAAAACTGGCCGTCGCGCGGGCGGCCAGCGTCAGTTCGCGCAGGTGCGCAAGGTCATGCCCGCCGAGGCGTGGGGTGTGGGAGCGAAAGCCGATGGGAAGGCGGTGCTCGGGCTCCTCCACCTGTGGCGGCGAATGCAGGCGCAGCGTCTCCAGCCGCCCGCGAAAATCCGTCGCCGTCACCAGCAGGTCGAGCGGATGGCGTGGCGGCAACAGGGGCTCGCCCGGCTCTTCATCCTCCATCGCAACCAGCGCATTGTAGATGAGCCGCGTAAACCCGCTGCCGGAAAAGGGCGGCTCGAACCATCGCCCACGCACCAGGCTGGAGATTTTGCGGCGCACCTCTTCGCGGCTTTCCTGCGAAACGGTTTCGCTTACCGTGTTGCCCGGTGCGCGCGTCAGATACCATACGATGGGCCGCATATAGGCGCGCGCCGCGACGGACCATGGCCGCGCCTCGGGATCGACCAAGGTTTCGACATCGGCTGTGTCGAGCCAAAGCCCGGTCAACGGCTCCAGACTACGCCCGGAATGGATCGCCTGCGCCAGGAACACCGCATTGATGCCGCCCGCGCTCGCCCCCGTGATAATGTCGGGCAACATGCGCAGCTTCAGCTCGTGACGTTCTTCTATATGGCGCAGCAGAGCGTGATAAACGCCTTCGACACCGCCGGGCGCGGTCTCATTGTCCCCGTGAAAGGCCCTGCTGGCACGCGCGAGCTTCCAGATCTCCTTGGTGACACCATGCATGTAAACGGCAAGGCTGACGCCGCCATAACAAACCAGTGCAATCCTGAGCTCTTTCTGCCGCATCTCGCATGGTGATGACAGATGCGGGCAGCGCTTGCCAGAGGCTCGACACGCACCGTCCCCGCCGATAGCGTGCGATCAACTCCGAGGGGACTTGTTCATGAAACTGCCGATTGCCTGCTTCGCTTTGCTCGCTTCCACCGCAATGTCTCTGGCTGCGCAGGATATGGCAGACGTGGAAATCACGGCAGAAGAGGTCGCGCCCGGCATCGCGGTGCTATTCGGACGCGGCGGCAATATCGGTGTGAGCCATGGCGAGGACGGCACGATCCTGATCGACGACCAGTATGCCCCGCTTACCGGGCGCATCCAGCAGGCCGTCTCCGATCTGGGCGCAACGCCAGTGCGCTTCCTGATCAATACGCACTATCATGGTGATCATATCGGCGGGAATGAGAATTTTGGCCATGCCGGCGCGCTGATCATGGCGCATGACAATGTGCGCGAACGCCTGATCACCGGCACCGGGCGCACGCCCGCCGCCGCGCCTGCCGGATTGCCCGTCATTACTTACGATACCGGCATGACCATCCATGCGAATGGCGACACGGTCGATATCATTTATCTCGACGGGCACACCGATGGCGATTCCATCGTCGTGTGGCGGGAAGACAACGTCATCCATATGGGTGACCTGTTCTTCCACGAGTTCGGCTTCCCCTTCGTTGATGTCGAGGCAGGCGGCAATGTGCGCCATTTGCTCGCTTCGCTGGGGACTGCGATCGGCATGATGGATGACGAGACAGTGGTCATTCCGGGGCACGGGCCGGTTGCGACGCGCTCCGATCTGGTCAATTACCGCGTGATGATCAGCGAATCCGTCGCAGCGGTGGAAGCCATGCTTGCGGAGGGGATGGACCGCGACGCGATCGTGGAAGCGAACCCGGTCGGGCCGCTGCGTAATACCGATGGGTTCATTTCCGACGAAGCCTTCATCGACGCTATTATTGCCAGCCTCTAGGCGATTTTGCGGCGGCGTGCCGACGGGGACTTGCGTTCCGCCTTTGTTCCGGTTAGCGAACGAGCATGGCCAAACCCAAAAAGCGCTTCATCTGTAGCGAATGCGGCAGCGTCTCCAGTCGTTGGCAGGGCCAGTGCGGCGACTGCCAGGAATGGAACACGCTGGTCGAGGATGCGCCCGACACCAAGTTTGCCGCCAAACACAATTTGGCGAGTGGTGGGCGAGCAATCGCGTTCGAGACGCTGGATGCGCCGACCAAGCCGCTCGCGCGCCGCTCCACCGGGATAGGCGAGTTCGATCGCGCGCTCGGCGGCGGTCTCGTTCCGGGGGCCGCCATATTGATGGGCGGGGAGCCGGGCATCGGCAAATCCACGCTATTGTTGCAAGCCGCTGCCAGCATCGCGCAGCGCGGCGGATCAGCGATCTATGTCAGCGGAGAGGAGGCGACCGGGCAGATCCGCTTGCGCGCCTCGCGCCTCGGATTGTCCAAGGCGCCGCTGAAACTGGCTGCGGCGACATCCGTGCGCGATATTCTTACCACGCTGGGCAGCGACGATCCGCCCGAACTGCTGGTCGTCGATTCGATTCAGACGATGCATTCCGACATGATCGAAGGCGCGCCAGGCACGGTAAGCCAGGTGCGCGCGTCGGCGTTCGAGCTGATCCGCTTCGCCAAGGAGCGCGGCACCGCGCTGGTGCTGGTCGGCCACGTCACCAAAGATGGCAATATCGCCGGCCCGCGCGTGCTGGAGCACATGGTCGACACGGTGATGAGCTTCGAGGGGGAGCGTAGCCACCAGTACCGCATCCTGCGCTGCCTGAAAAACCGCTTCGGGGCGGTAGACGAGATCGGGGTGTTCTCGATGGAGGGCCACGGACTAGACGAAGTCGGCAATCCGTCCTCGCTCTTCCTGTCGGGCCGCGAAGAACCAATCGCGGGTGCATCCGTTTTTCCCGCTCTCGAAGGCACACGGCCTGTATTGGTCGAAATACAGGCGCTGATCGTGCGGCTGCAATCGGGTGCGACGCCGCGCCGCGCCGTGGTGGGTTGGGATAGCAGCAGGCTCGCCATGTTGCTGGCCGTACTGGAATCGCGGTGCGGGCTGAGCTTTTCGACTGCGGAGGTGTACCTCAACGTGGCGGGCGGCTATCGGCTATCCGATCCTGCGGCAGACCTCGCTGTCGCCGCCGCACTCATCAGTGCGCTCGCCGACAAACCGCTGCCGGCAAGTGCTGTATGGTTCGGCGAACTGGCTCTCTCGGGCGAGGTCAGGCCCGTGGCGCACGCCAATGTGCGGCAGAAGGAAGCAGCCAAGCTGGGTTTCACGACCGCATGCGGCCCGCAAGATGGGGGACAGAACGTGCCCGGCCTGCGATATTCCGATGTGGGAAGCGTTGCCTCTCTCGTTGACCGGGTCATGGCATCGGCATAGTTTCCGCGCCGGATGACGGGTTTCGATATCATGGTGCTGCTGATCGTAGGGGTCGGCGCAATCGCAGGTTTCATGCGCGGTTTCGTGCAAGAGGCTCTTTCCCTGCTCGCATGGATCGCGGCGATTGCGGCCATCCGGTATATGCATACCGACCTGACCGCGGGTGTGATGGATTTCGTCAGCTCTCCGGTTACCGCTTCCATCCTCGCTTTCGCGCTGCTGCTGCTGATTCCGTATGCAATTATCAAGCTGCTGGCGAACATGCTGGGCAAGGGCACACGCAATTCGGTTCTCGGGCCGATCGATCGCGTATTGGGCTTCGGCTTCGGCGCGGTGAAGGGCGTCATCATCGTCGTGATCGCCTTCTCCGTGCTGGTGCTTGGTTACGATACGATCTGGGGCGCGCAGGGCCGCCCGGCGTGGATTGCCGATGCGCGTACTTACCAGTTCGTCGATGCCGGATCGCGAGCGATGGTGCAGATCGTGGCCGAACGGCGCGAGCGGCTGCAAAGCGACGCCGAGTGATGGGCGCAGAGCGGCTTTATACGCCGCAAATGCTTTCGGCTGCCGTCGGCCTGGCCGACTATCCGCCCATTGACAATGCCTGCCTGCGCGGCTGTGCGCGCGCCAGCACATGCGGCTCCACGCTTGATATGGATATCGTGCTGGATGATGACCGCACGATCGAGCGTGTCGGGATGAAAGTGCGTGCCTGTGCCGTCGGCCAGGCTGCTGCTGCGATCTTCGCGCGCGACGCGGAAGGCCGCTCGCAATCCGATGTGCAGAAAGCGCATGACGCACTGGAAGCGTGGCTGGACGACGAGAACGCCATGCCCGATTGGCCCGGCCTCGATCTGATCGCTCCTGCCCACGCTTTTCCCGCGCGCCACGGCGCCATGCTGCTGCCGTGGAAGGCCGCGCTGGACGCTCTTTCCAGCACCGGCGAAGCGCGCTAACCCCGCTCGCAACAATTTTCGGGGGAGCACATGGCGACACCAGCCGCAGGACAGGTATCGGCCGACAAGGCTGTTCACGAACCAAGCCAGAAAGAAATCCGCCTCGTCATCGGTGCCAGCTCTGCCGGCACGATTTTCGAATGGTACGATTTCTTTATTTACGGCACGCTGTTTGCGCTGATCGGCCGCGCCTTCTTCCCCGGCGATAACGAGACCTTGCAAATCCTGCTGGTGTGGGCGGGCTTCGCTATCGGCTTCGGCTTCAGGCCGCTGGGCGCAATCCTGTTCGGGTATCTGGGCGACAAGCTGGGGCGCAAATACACATTCCTCGTCACAGTCACGCTGATGGGGATCGCGACCGCCGGTGTCGGGCTGGTACCTAATGCGAAAACGATCGGACTATGGGCACCTGCCATCGTCATCTTTCTGCGCATCCTTCAGGGCCTGGCGCTGGGCGGCGAATATGGCGGCGCGGCCATATACGTTGCCGAGCATGCGCCATCGGAAAAGCGCGGTTTCTATACCAGCTTCATCCAGGCGAGCGTGGTGGGCGGCTTCGTGATGAGCATCGTGGTCGTGCTGCTCTGCCGCGCGCTGATTCCTGAGGCAGCCTTCGAGGAGTGGGGCTGGCGTGTGCCGTTCCTTCTTTCCATCGTGCTGCTCGGTATCTCGCTCTGGATGCGGCTCAAGCTTAATGAGAGCCCGGTCTTCCGCGCGATGAAGGCAGCAGGGCAGATGGCCGGCAATCCGTTTGTTGAGAGCTTCACTTATCCCGGCAACAAGAAGCGCATCTTCATCGCGCTGTTCGGGGTCACGGGCATCCTGACGACCATCTGGTATTCGGCCTTCTTCTCCAGCCTTTCCTTCCTTCAGCGAGACATGCGGGTGGAAAGCTCCATCGTCGAAATCCTGATGTTGTGCGCGGCGCTCATCTCGATGGTGTTCTACGTGCTGGTAGGCAAATGGTCGGACAAGGTCGGCCGCAAAAAGCCGATCATGATCGGTGCCGTGCTGACGCTCTTCCTTATTTTCCCGATGTTCTGGACGATGGGCAAGCTCGCCAATCCCGGCCTGCAAGAAGCGGCAGAGGCAAACCCGGTGGTCGTATCCGGCCCGGCCTGCACCACCGATCCTTTCGCTGAGCTGTTCGACCGCGAGCAGACTGATTGCGGCAAGGTGCTCGAAACGCTGACAGTAAGCGGTGTCGCCTACGAGCGTGTCGCCGCCGACGACCTGTCGCTGACGGTCGGGGGCCAGCCTGTCGCTATCGAGCAAAGCTGGATGGAAAGCGGTAGCGCCCGGCGCGACGGTATCCAGGCCGCTCTCACCCAGCGGGGCTTCGATTTCTCACCGCAATCGCCACCGTGGCCGAACCTGTTGGGAATCTTCGGCGTCGTGCTGCTCGCATCGTTCCTGTCGGGTCTGACATACGGGTCGGTGGCCGCCTTGCTGACCGAGATGTTCCCCCCGCAGATCCGCTATTCCTCCATGTCCATCCCCTACCATATCGGCGCAGGCTACCTTGGCGGCTTCCTGCCGCTGATCGCCGGTTTTATCGTGGCGCGTACCGGCGATATCTATGCCGGGCTGTGGTACACCTGGGTGGTGGTCGCTTTCGGCATCGTCGTCGCGTGGTGGGGCCTGCCCGACGGTCCGCCCAAGGACTTCGAGGATCAGCACCAAACATGAAGCGACATCAGGCGGTCGCCGCGCGTTTTGCCGGAACGTTTCACGCCTGCGCTGCGTCTTTGGCAGGATGATGCCGATCGCGAATGACTGATACCACTCCGCCTCCGGCCAGCTTGCGCCTGCGTATCGACGCTGCCGCTCTGGCGCAGAACTGGCGCGTGCTCGACCGGATGTCCGGCAGTGCGCAAACCGGCGCCGCGGTGAAGGCGGACGGTTATGGCTTGGGCGTAGACAATGTCATGCCGGCCTTGCTCGACGCGGGGGCTCGCACGTTCTTCGTCGCGCATTGGAGCGAGGTTGCCGATGTCGCGCGGTTCGTGCCGGCCGGCCAAATTGCTGTCCTGCATGGCGTCGCAAATTTGGCGGAGGCGGCATACGCCAAGGCGACCGGGGCCATCCCCGTCATTAATTCGGTGCATCAGGCGCGTATCTGGGCTGAGGCTGGCGGAGGCAACTGCCACCTGATGATCGATAGCGGCATGAACAGGTTGGGGCTGGAGCCATCGCTGGTCGGCGATCCCGCCGTGCAGCAATTGCAGGTCGATACGCTAATGTCGCACCTCGCGTCCGCCGATGAAGACAGCGAGCAGAATGAGAGCCAGCTGGCCGCCTTTCGCGATGTCGTCGGCAGCGTCGAGGCTCGCCAGCTTAGCCTCGCCAATAGCGCGGGCATCGCCTTGGGGCGGGAATATCATTTCGATCTGACGCGCCCCGGCCTCGCACTCTATGGCGGTGTGCCGCGCCCGGAATTCGATGGCCGGATTACCACCGTGGCGTATATCGAGGCGGCAGTCTTGCAAATGCGCGACCTGCAAGCTGGCGACCGCGTGGGCTACAATGCGCGCTGGACAGCGAGCGAGCCGACCCGCGTTGCGACCGTCTCGCAGGGCTACGCGGATGGCTTCCTGCGAAGCTGCGGAGCATCGGGTGCGTTGCACCATAACGGCACGGTTTTGCCGATACTCGGGCGCGTTTCCATGGACATGGTGATAGTCGATAGCAGCGACAGCGATGTGCGCGAAGGCGATTTCCTGAGCTTTTCCTGCGATTTACCGCAGGTCTCGAAGGCGTCGGGCCTGTCGCAATATGAATTGCTGACCGTGCTGGGCAATCGCTTCGAGCGCAGTATCAAGACTGGTTAATTGCCAATACTATGCTGCACGTGCTAAGCGCTTGTGCACGGTCGCCACGCATACGAAAGCTCGAAAATTGCCCAGCAAAAACAGTCAGGATGGTTCTGCGATCATCATCAAGAAGTACGCCAACCGGCGGCTCTACAACACGCAGTCCTCCAGCTATATCACGCTCGACGACCTGGCGCGGATGGTGCGCACCGGCGTCGACTTCCAGGTGCTGGACGCCAAGAGCGGCGCGGATATTACCCATGCCATCCTGACTCAGATCATAATGGAAGAGGAAGCGAATGGCGAGCAGATGCTGCCCGTCAGCTTCCTGCGCCAGCTGATCGCCATGTATGGCAATTCCATGCAGGCCATGATGCCGCCTTATCTCGAAGCGGCGATGGCGAATTTTCAGGCCAACCAGGCGTCGATGCAGGAAACTTTCCAGACAAATATGGGTGCCGATGCCTTCGCCAAGATGGCGGAGAACAACATGGCGATGTTGAAGGCGGCAGCCGGCGCATTCATGCCGGGTGCCGTGCCGCCCGCTCCGGCTCCGGCAGCCACGGAAGACAAGCCGTCTGGCGACATCGACACCCTGCGCGCCCAGATGGAAGAGATGCAGCGCAAGCTCGACCGCCTCGGCAAGTAGCCGCCCTTCCGTTCCCAATCAGCGCAGTCTCGACTTGATGCCGCCGCCGCATCGTGGAAGAGGCTTGGCCGTCAAACAGCGATAGAAAGTCCAGCATGTCCGCCATTCGCCACGCCCTTACCACCAAGCGCGAAGACGATTTCGCGGCCTGGTATCAGGAAGTCATTTCCGCTGCCGACATGGCCGAGGAATCCGGCGTGCGCGGCTGCATGGTCATCAAGCCGTGGGGCTATGGCATCTGGGAGCGCATGCAGCGCCTGCTGGATGACCGGATCAAGGCCGCTGGCGTGCAGAATGCCTATTTCCCGCTCTTCATTCCGCTCGCCAATTTCGAGCGCGAGGCCTCGCATGTCGAGGGCTTCGCCAAGGAAATGGCCGTCGTCACCCATCACCGCCTGATTGCGGATGGGCGCGGCGGGTTGAAGCCCGATCCGGATGCAAAGCTGGAAGAACCTCTGGTTGTGCGTCCGACCTCGGAAACGATCATCGGCGATGCGATGAGCCGTTGGGTGCAGAGCTGGCGCGACCTGCCGCTGATGCTCAACCAGTGGGCCAATGTCGTACGCTGGGAAATGCGCACCCGCATGTTCCTGCGCACGAGCGAGTTCCTTTGGCAGGAAGGGCATACCGCCCATGCCGACGAGGCCGAAGCCAAGGCCGAAACCATGCGCGCGCTGGAAATGTATCGCGCCTTTGCCGAGGAAGACTTGTCGCTGCCCGTGATCGCAGGCGAGAAGCCGGAAAACGAGCGTTTCCCCGGTGCGGTGGAGACATGGTCGATCGAGGCGATGATGCAGGATGGCAAGGCGCTGCAAGCCGGCACCAGCCACTATCTCGGCACCAATTTCGCCGAGGCCGCCAATATCCGCTATCAGGACAAGGAAGGCGGTCAGGCGCTGGCGCATACGACCAGCTGGGGCGTTTCCACCCGAATGGTGGGCGGCGTCATCATGACGCACGGCGACGATGATGGCTTGCGCGTACCGCCTGCCATCGCGCCGCATCAGGTCGTGATCCTGCCCATGCTTCGCGACAAGCCTGAGGATCAGGCGCTGCTCGACTATTGCGAGGGGCTGCGCGCCGCGCTTGCCACCCAGCACACGCTGGACGAACCGCTACGCGTTCTTCTGGATAAGCGGCCCGGCAAGGCTGCGGCCAAGCGCTGGGACTGGGTGCGAAAGGGTGCGCCCATCATCATCGAAGTCGGAGCGCGCGACATGGAGAACGGCGTCGTCAGCCTGCTTCGGCGCGATGCCTTGTGGAACACGGATAACGGCAAGCCCGCCTTCCAGACGCCAACGCGCGAGATCGCCGGGCAAACCGTACCGTCCATCCTCGCCGACATGCAAAACGCCCTGCTGACCGGAGCGCGCGAGCGGCGCGATGCCAATATCGTGCGCGATATCGACACGATGGATGGTGTGGCAGACTTCTTCGGGGCGTCGAAATATCCGGGCTGGGTCGAGGTGCAGTGGTCCAAGCCGACCGGCGCAGGGCTGGAAAAGGTCGTGGAGCAGTTGAAGGCGCATAAGCTGACGCTTCGCAATGTGCCGATGAACACGCCGCCTGCCGATGGCACCTGTATCTTCACAGGCGAGCCGGCAGTCGAGCGGGTGTATGTGGCGCGGGCTTACTAAGACGCGCTGAGCTCCTGCGAAGGCAGGAGCCTCATTTAGCGTCGCGCAAAGTCGCGGGAGGTCCCAGCCTTAGCTGGAACTCGTTGAGCGGCCACTTGCCAAGCCATTCTAATTGCGCAAGTCTCCGCGCCATGCGCAACATCCTCATCGCCGTCGCCGCAGCGACCGTCGCCTTTCCCGCCGCCGCACATGATCATCACGGCGATCCGGGGCTAGAAGTCTCCGAGGAACGGCTTCGCGCCGATATGGATACGATTGTCGGCTTCGGCACACGGCACACCCTGTCATCGCAAACCGATCCGGAGCGAGGCATAGGCGCGGCGGTGAATTGGGCGCTGGCTGAGTTTGGCCGCATCGGTGATGCGTGCGACGATTGCCTGGAAGTGCTGCCGGTGGGCCGCATAGTCGAGGCCGATGGCCGCCGCATCCCGCAGGACACGCTCGTGCGCAATGCGGTCGCCATCCAGCGCGGCACGGAGCGTCCCGACGAGGTTATCATCGTGCAGGCACATTACGACAGCCGCGTCACCGATCCGCTCAACGGAACGGACGATGCGCCCGGTGCCAATGATGATGGTTCGGGCAGCGTCATGGTGCTGGAAGCCGCGCGTATTCTCTCGCAGCGGGACTATCCTTCTACGATCATCTACGCCCTGGTGACAGGCGAGGAGCAAGGCCTGTATGGCGCGGGCATCCTGGCCGACTGGGTGGGCGAGCAGGGCATGACGGTGAAAGCCGTGCTCAACAATGACATGATCGGCAATTCCTGCGGGTCGGACGGCTTCTGCGATGCCGAGCATGTGCGCGTCTTCTCGGAAGGCCTGCGTGCCGATTCCACAGAGGAACTGCGTGCCCGCCAGCGGCGCTTCGGCGGCGAGAATGACAGTCCGGGCCGCAATCTCTCGCGCTGGCTAAATGATGTGGCCGAAGATTATCCTAACGGGATGCAGGTCCGCCAGATCTGGCGGACGGATCGCATGGGGCGGGGCGGGGACCAGATACCCTTCCTCGACCGCGGCTATCCCGCCGTGCGCGTGACCGTGGCGGTGGAAGATTACGAACACCAGCACCAAGACCTGCGCGTCGAGGACGGCATCACATATGGCGACACGGTGGACGAACTCGATTGGACCTATCTCACCCGCGCCAGCCAATTGAACCTGCGCGCGCTGGATCGGCTGGCGCGGGCGCCGATGCCGCCGAGCCTTGACGCGAATGGCATCGTGCGCACGGATACGGTTCTGACCTGGAACGGTGTAGAGGGCGCGTCGACATATGTCGTGATGGCGCGCCGAACGAATGAGCCGGAATGGACGCAGGATGTGGCAATCGTGAACTACGAAACCTCTTCCGGTACCCGCCCGATCACTCCGATGACCGAGCGCGAGCACAGCTTTGTGTCGCCCCTGCGCGGCGATGACTGGATCTTCGGCATTCAGGCCTGCGGTTCTACGCCGAATTCGTGCAGCCCGTTCTCAAGCGCCGTCCCCGGCGGGGCATTCTATCCGTTGGACGTCGACAACGCAGATTGAGGCCCCATATAACGGCCCATGCAAAGAAAACAGAACACACGGAAGTTCGAGGGACTTCCGAGCAAAGACCAAATCCTTGAATTTATCAAAAACGCCGATGGCCCCACGGGCAAGCGCGAGATTTCCAAACATTTCCGCCTGAAAGGGCAGGAAAAGATCGCGCTGAAAGCGCGGCTGAAAGACATGGCCGAGGAAGGTCTGATCGACGGCAAGAAGACCGCTTTTCACCGCATGGGCGGCGTCCCCAAGGTCACCGTGCTGCGGGTGGTCGAGATCGACGAGGGCGAACCAATCGCCATTCCGGAGAGCTGGCAGCCCGACGATGCCACACCGCCGCCGCGACTGCGGGTGATCGAAAAGAAAAAGCAGGCCGCGCTGCGCGTTGGCGACCGTATTCTTGCCCGCACCGAAGAGCGCGGCAAGGGCTTTCTCGCCCATCCGATGAAGAAGCTGCCTTCCGAAGAAGGCGCGATGCTGGGCGTGGTCGAGATCGACAAAAGCGGGCAGGCCTGGCTGGCCCCGGTCGACAAGAAGATCCGCACCTCTGCCAAGATCAGCGATCGCGGGCAGGCGGAAGCGGGCCAGCTGGTGCTGGCGGAACCGGCCGGCCGCGGGCGGAATGCGAGCGTGAAAGTGACGGAAGTGCTCGGCGACCCGCTGGCGCCCAAGAGCTACAGCCTGATTGCGATCCACAAATACGGCATCCCGAACCACTTCTCCGACGAGGTTTTGCAAGAGGCCGAAGCGGCGGCAAAACTCTCCTTGAGCGAAGAGAAGCGCGAAGACCTGCGTCATCTTCCCATCGTCGCCATCGACCCGGCCGATGCGCGCGACCATGACGACGCGATCTGGGCCGAACCGGACGGGAAGGGCGGCTTCAACGCGCTCGTCGCGATTGCCGATGTATCCTTCTACGTGCGCCCCGGCAGCAAGCTCGACCGCGAGGCGCGGCGGCGCGGCAATTCGGTCTATTTCCCCGACCGGGTCGTGCCGATGCTGCCCGAAGTGTTGTCCGCCGATGTCTGCTCGCTGCGTGCGGATGAAGACCGCGCGGCGATGGCGTGCCATCTTTCCATCGACAAGCATGGGCAGATTACCGGATGGCGCTTTACCCGCGCGCTGGTCCGCATTGCCGAAGTCATTCCATATGAACAGGCACAGGCCCGCGTGGATGACGGCACGGCGGGCGACAACCTGCAGCACCTCTGGGATGCCTGGAAGCTGCTCGCCAAGGCCCGCGCCGACCGCGACCCGCTTGATCTCGACCTGCCGGAGCGACGCGTCGTGCTCGACGATGAAGGCAAAATTGCCGAGATCGCCGTGCGCGAGCGGCTCGATGCGCACCGCGTTGTCGAAGATTTCATGATCGCGGCCAATGTCGCGGCGGCCAAGGCGCTGGAAAGCAAGACCCAGCCCGTCGTCTACCGAGTTCACGAGCCGCCGACCCGCGAGAAGCTGATCGCGCTGCGCGAATATTTCGACAGCATCGGAAAGAAGTTGGCATTGGGGCAGGTCATCACCCCGGGCCTTTTCAACCGCATGATGAAGGATGTCACCGATGCGGGCGAAAAGGCACTGGTGATGGAGGCCGTGCTGCGCAGCCAAACGCAGGCCTATTATGGGCCCGCCAATGCCGGGCATTTCGGCCTGTCGCTGGGCAGCTACGCGCACTTCACGTCGCCCATCCGGCGCTATTCGGACCTGCTTGTCCACCGCGCGCTGGTCGATGGTTTCGGGCTGGAGCAACCCAAGCCGAACATCAAAAGCGTGCCCGCCAGCTCCGGCCTTTCGGATCAGGATCGCAGCGATCTTGGCAAGATTACCGATGCGATCAGCATCACGGAACGCCGCGCCATGGAGGCGGAGCGCGACACGATCGACCGCTATGTCGCTGCATGGCTTTCCGCACGCGTCGGAGAAGTCTTCCCCTGCCGCATCACCGGCGTGCAGAAGTTCGGCTTCTTCGCCACCATCGTAGGGCTGGGCGGGGACGGCCTCGTGCCGATCTCCACGCTGGGCCGCGAATATTTCCGTTACAACGAGGGTGCGCATGCGCTGATCGGCGAGGATAGCGGGCAGACCTACACTGTCGGCGACAGGTTGGAGCTTCGCCTGGGCGAGGCCAATCCGCTCACCGGCGCGCTGAAATTCGAGCTGCCCGATAGCGCAGGCGGCGGAAAAAGCGTCGAGCCGCGCGGTCGGCGGCCGGAGAAGAGGTCCCGCCGTGACAGGCAGGGCAAGCACAGCGTCGGCAAGCGCGGTCGCCCGGGCAATATCCGCCACCAGGGTCGCCGCAAAAAGTAGGAACGGGCAGGGCGCCTCGGCCATTGGTGCAGCAAAGGAGATCCCCATGCTGAAACCCGGCGAACAGACGCCCGATATCGACCTACCTCTGACCATCGATGCCCGCTTCCACCTCTCCAAGCAGGAGCCTGAAGCGTTCACCATGCTGGTATTCTATCGCGGCAAGCATTGCCCGATCTGCCAGAAGCAGCTGGAAGAACTGGGCAGCCGTCTCGACGAGTTCGTACAGCGCGGCATCAACGTGTTCGCCATCTCCATGGATAACGAGGAACGCGCGATGGTGGTGGACGAGGAATGGGACACGCACGACCTGCCTCTGGCCCACAGCCTGACCGAAGACGCCGCGCGCGAATGGGGCCTGTATATTTCGCAAAAGCGCGAAGGCAGCGAGGAGCCGGACGTGTTCAGCGAGCCGGGCCTGTTCCTGCTGCGCCCGGACCGCTCACTGCACATGGCCGTCGTGCAGAACATGCCCTTCTCGCGCCCGTCGCTCGACCAGCTGCTGGAGGGCGTGGATTACACGGTGAAGAACGATTACCCGACGCGCGGAACGCTGACATAGTAATCCTCCCCGCTGCGGGGAGGGGGACCGCGCGAAGCGGGGTGGAGGGGCGCCGTCGAACGCTTGCTCCGTTGCTGTCGAAATTAGCTGAGACCGTGCCCCTCCACCATCCTGCGGACGGTCCCCCTCCCCATATTGGGGAGGATCAACTCAACCTATCAATCTCTTCGACGCTAAGCCCACCCGGTACGATGAAAAGCGGGCATTGCAGGCTGCCTGCATTGGCCGAAAAATGGGCCACCAACGGGCCGGGAGCGCCTTCGGGCGCGGCGCTCAGCACCAGTGCCGCGACTTCGGGATGTTCGGAAAGATACTCGTTGATAACGCCCTTGCCGTCACCGACTCGCACGGCGATCTGCGGCATTTTGCCGCTTTCATACATCAGCTCGCCCGCTGCGGAGTTTGCCAGCACTTCTGCGCGGTCGCGCGCTTCCTCCTCGATGGTTGCCTGCACGCCGCCAAAGGCGTTGAATGCCTGACGCGGCACCAGTGCCAGCAAGTGGACGACGCCGCCCGTTTTTGCAGCACGCCGCGCGGCAAAGCGCAGGGCGACCTTCGCTTCTTCCGTCTCGTCGATAATCGCCAGATAGACGCGCATGCAAACTCTCCCGCTCCAGGCGGTATCACGCGAAACCGGGATTTTCGCAAGATCGCTTGCCCCTCCCGCGCAAATTGGCCAATGAACGGCCAACACGAATAGCAGCTTTCAGGGAGCCCGCGCTTCAATGCCGATTGCCATCAAGATGCCCGCCCTTTCGCCGACGATGGAGGAGGGCACGCTCGCCAAGTGGCTCGTGAAAGTGGGCGATCAGGTATCCGCCGGCGACATCATGGCCGAGATCGAGACCGACAAGGCGACGATGGAATTCGAGGCTGTGGACGAAGGCGTGATCGCACACATCCAGGTCGATGAAGGCACCGAAGGCGTGGCCGTCGGCACCGTCATCGCGACCCTTGCCGAGGAAGGCGAGGACGCGGGCGATGTGCAGCCGATGGGTGATGGTGCAGCAGCTCCGGCTGCGGCTGCGACACCTGCTCCTGTCGAAGATGCGCCAGCCCCTAAAGAGGCCGCAACGCCCGCTCCCAGTCCTTCGCCAACTCCAGCGCCCACTCCCGCGGCAGCCCCCTCGGGCGACCGCATCATCGCATCCCCCCTCGCGCGGCGCATTGCCGAGCAGAAGGGCATCGATCTTACCGGCGTGAAGGGCTCCGGCCCGAATGGCCGCATTGTGAAGGCAGATGTGGAGAATGCCCAGCCCGGCACAGCAAAGGCCGACAAGGAAGCCGCTGCGCCCGCAACGCCGACCGACGCGCTGCCGGTCGCCAAGCCCGAAGCGGCCGATTTCGGAATTCCGCACGAAGTCGAGAAGCTCAGCTCGATGCGAAAAACCATCGCGCGCCGTCTCACGGAATCGAAGCAGCAAGTGCCGCATATCTACCTCACGGTCGATATCCGCCTCGACGCATTGCTCAAGCTGCGCAGCGAGCTGAATGCCGCGCTGGAGCCGCAGGGCGTGAAGCTGTCGGTCAACGATTTGATGATCAAGGCGCTGGGCAAATCGCTGGAAGCCGTGCCCGCCTGCAACGTGCAATTCGCCGGCGACACCATGCTGAAATTCACCCGTGCCGATGTGTCGGTCGCGGTCAGCATCCCCAATGGCCTCATCACGCCGATCGTCACCGATGCAGGCGCGAAGTCGGTCAGCAAGATCAGCACCGAGATGAAGGATCTCGCCACCCGCGCGAAAGACGGCAAGCTGGCTCCCGAAGAATACCAGGGCGGCACGGCCAGCCTATCTAACATGGGCATGTTCGGCATCAAGCAGTTCGAAGCGGTGATCAATCCGCCACAGGGCATGATCATGGCCATCGGCGCGGGCGACAAGCGCCCCTATGTGGTCGATGACAGCCTGCAGATCGCCAGCGTGATGTCTGCCACCGGCAGCTTCGACCACCGCGCCATCGACGGCGCAGACGGCGCGCAATTGATGAAGGCCTTCAAGGAAATGATCGAGGCACCGCTGGGGCTGGTGGCATAGTTTCCTACACGGCGCACTTTGCCTACAAACAGGCCTTGAGAGCGTTCGATCCGTCCGAAAGTTTTCTGCGACGTATCAACTTCGAAGTATCGGCGCAACAGTTTGAAAAGCAAGGATATTGAGCGAAATTCGGTGATCGTCACGATGTCAACTTTGTCAACTTTTCATGGCTGACCGCAACCCCGCCATGCGCGTGACCGCGATGCCTGCCGATGCCAACGCATACGGCGACATCTTCGGCGGTTGGCTGATGAGCCTGATGGATTCGGGTGCGGGCCTCGTGGCGGCGCGCCGGGCGAAGGGCAGGGCAGTCACCATTGCGATGGACGGGGTGGAGTTCCACAAGCCGGTCAAGGTGGGTGATGAGGTTTCCGTTTATGCCGGGATCACCCGCGTCGGAAATACCAGCATGGTGATCGCCACAGAGGCTTGGCGCCGTGAGCGGCATTCCGAACAGGAAGAGCTTGTAACATCCGCCAAGTTCACCTTCGTCGCCATCGACGATGACGGTCGTCCGCGCACCGTGGAGGCTGCAGGGTGAGGACCATTCTGATCGCCCTCTCTGTCGGCATGCTCGTAGCCCCCGGCGTCGCCGCGCATGATCCGGCCGATGCACAGCCTGTGATGATCGGCTTAGACGGCCCGAACCTGGATGCTTGCGGCGGCTATGGCGAAGTCGATCCGCTCGATCCCGATGGCGATAATTTCCTCGCCGTGCGCGCCGCGCCCACGACCCGCTCCAGCATCATGGACCGGATCCATACCGGGCAGGGGCTGCTATTCTGCGATGTCGATGGCGACTGGGTCGGCGTCGTCTATCGCGGAGAAGGGCAGGACGACTGGGATTGTGGCACAAACATCAACCTGCCTGAGCCGCGCGAATATCACGGGCCCTGTCGCCATGGCTGGGTCCACGGCGACTATGTTACTTTGCTTATAGGATAGACAATGAGCACGAATTACGACGTCATCGTTCTCGGTTCCGGCCCCGGCGGCTATGTCGCGGCGATCCGCTGCGCGCAGCTGGGCTTGAAAACCGCCATCGTTGAGCGGGAGAACCTTGGCGGCATCTGCCTCAACTGGGGCTGTATCCCGACGAAGGCGCTGCTACGCTCGGCAGAGATCAAGCACTTCATGGAACATGCCGGCGATTACGGCCTGAAGGTGGCTGGCACGATCGAGGCCGATCTGAACGCGGTCGTGAAGCGCAGCCGCGGTGTCGCCAAGCAGCTTTCCAGCGGCATCGCGCATCTGATGAAGAAGAACAAGATCACCGTGCACATGGGCGAGGGCACGCTGACGGGCGCAACCAGCCTGACGGTGAAGGGCGAAAAGGGCGAGGAGAAGCTCTCCGCCAAACACGTGATCGTCGCCACCGGTGCGCGGGCGCGCAACCTGCCGTTCGCCAAGGAAGACGGAAAGCGCATCTGGACCTATCGCACCGCGATGACGCCGCCGGAAATGCCCAAGAAGCTGCTGGTGATCGGCTCGGGCGCGATCGGCATCGAGTTTGCCAGCTTCTACAACGATATGGGCGCGGACGTAATGGTGGTCGAAATGCTCGACCGCATCGTACCGGTGGAGGACAAGGATGTGTCCGCCTTCCTCGAAAAATCGCTGACCAAGCAGGGCATGACCATCATGACCGGCGCGGGCGTCGAAGATGTGCAGGTGACCGGCAAGGGCGTCACCGCCAAGATCAAGGGCAAGGATGGCAAGGTCGCTACCCACGAATTCACCCACTGCATCACGGCGATCGGCATCCAGCCGAACACCGAGAATATCGGGCTGGACAAGCTGGTGGAGATGGATCGCGGCTTCATCCAGATCGACGAGTACGGCCGAACGAAGTCCAAGGGGCTGTGGGCCATCGGCGATTGCACTCCCGGCCCATGGCTGGCGCATAAAGCGAGCCATGAAGGCGTTACCTGTGCAGAGGCCATCGCGCAGGAATTGGGCAACAAGGATGTCCACCCGCATGGGCTCGACCGCAGCAACATCCCGGGCTGCACCTATTGCCATCCGCAGATCGCCAGCGTCGGTATGACCGAGGAGAAGGCGAAAGAGGCGGGCCACAAGGTAAAGGTCGGCACGTTCCCCTTCATCGGCAACGGCAAGGCCATCGCGCTGGGCGAGGCCGAAGGCTTCACCAAGACGGTCTTCGATGCCGAAACCGGAGAGCTGCTGGGCGCGCATATGATCGGTGCGGAAGTGACCGAGATGATCCAAGGCTTCGTCGTCGGCAAGACGCTGGAGACGACCGAGGCGGAATTGATGCAGACGGTCTTCCCGCATCCGACTATCTCGGAAAGCATGCATGAAAGCGTGCTGGGTGCTTACGGGCGGGCGTTGCATATCTGACGGTGGCGCTGCGACCGGCGGTTCGTCGCAAATCGCGGATAAGTTTGGCGTAACAGGCGTTGGTTCTCCAAGAGGAGAGACGCTCATGGAATACGAATTGGTCGAAGGTCGCGATATCCACCAGCCCGTTGCCGGCCGCGAAAACGGTTATGGCGGCTTTCCGAGCTTGGGGCAGGGCGCACAGGCAGACGAACCGAACACCCGTCGCCGCGCAATGCACATTCCCGAGCAGGCATACTGACCTGCATTTTCGGTACGTGACAGCTGCGTAGCCTTGCGCTAACCGCCAAACCGCTCGCGGACAGGTGGCAGAGCGGTTGAATGCACTGGTCTTGAAAACCAGCAAGGGTGCAAGCCCTTCGTGGGTTCGAATCCCACCCTGTCCGCCAGCAGCGTGCGCCACAGGCGTGCGATGATGGCGGATTGGAATGCGGAGAGAACTCAAGGTTCGGAGCCGCAGCGAAGCGGAGGCGCGCGAAGCGCAATCCCACCCTGTCCGCCAGCAGACACCTCTTCAGGTAGCGTCTGCTGGCGGATCCCGGTGCTGAAAGAATCCCTGGGTTCGGACTCGGAGACGCAACGCTCCGGAAAGAGCCGTAGCAAAGCGAAGGCCAATCCCACCCTGTTACTCAATCCAGCGCGTCAGTGACTCACCTCGCCGCATGTGCCAAACGAGGCATTTCCTATGCCCCGCCAATCGCTTAAACCCGCAGCATGATCAAACGCCCCCTGCGCCGGATTGCCGCATTTGCCGCCGCCCTCCTGCTCACCACCGCCCCCGCCTCCGCCCAGCAGCAGAGTTTCTCCAGCTATCTCGACGATGTTGCAGAAAAAGCGCGGGACGAAGGCGTATCACAGGCCACGATAGACCGCGTGTTCAACGGCCTCACGCCGAACAACCGCGTGCTGGAGCTCGATCGCGACCAGCTTGGCTCCAGCGGGTTGTCGACCTCGTCCAGCGGCTTTCCGAGCATGGCAGGCTATATCGCGCGGCATAACACCGCCTCGCGCATTAATGGCGGGCACCGCGCCCTCTCGCGCCTCGGCCCGATTGCCGGGCAGATCGAGCGGCAATACGGCGTTCCCGCAGAAATCGTCGTTGCTATCTGGGGTCACGAGACCGCCTATGGCCAAGTCATGGGCGGGTTCGACCTGCCTCGCTCCCTGGCGACGCTGGCCTGGGACGGTCGTCGGCGAGAGCTCTTTGAGCGGGAGTTGATCGATGTGCTCAAGATGGTGGAGCAGGGCGTGCCGCGCTCCCGCCTCGAAGGCAGCTGGGCGGGCGCATTCGGTAACGGCCAGTTCCTCCCCAGCGTTTATCTGCGCCTCGCTGTCGACGGTGACGGGGACGGGCAGGCCGATGTTTGGAACTCGACCGCCGATTCCATGCATTCCATCGCCAATTATTTCCGCGATGCCGGATGGCGCACGGGCGAGCCATGGGCGGTGCGCGCCTATGTCCCCAATAGCGCCGACCGCAGCGGGATTGAGAACGAGGTCGTTTCGCCCGTCTGCCCGCGCGTGCATGTCCGCCACAGCCGTTGGATGACGGTTCGCGAATGGCGCGAGAGGGGCATTACACCGCGCGGCGCCATCAGCGACGACACCATGGCCAGCCTGTTCGAACCCGACGGCCCGGCAGCGCCCGGATACCTCTTAACCCAGAATTATAGGGTTATCCTCGAATATAACTGCTCGAATTACTACGCGATGAGTGTGGGATTGCTTGCAGATGAGATTGCCCGATAGCCAGAACCGCCGCGCGTATCCGCGCCTGATGGTAACCACGTTTCTTGCCGCTGGCCTCGCCGCCTGCGGTACGGGTGGCGCCCTGCCGCCCGCGCAGGTCGCGGTGCCTGTACAGAATGGACCGTCTGCGGATTATCCCATCACGATCGGACCCGCCTATACGATCGACGGCGTCACCTACACACCGGCCGATGTGCTGAATTACGACGAGGTGGGCTACCTCACCACGGATGCAGGTGCGATGGGCTTCACCGCCGCGCATCACACATTGCCTGTTCCAAGCTATGTCGAGGTCACCTCGCTGGATACAGGCCGAACCGTATTGCTGCGCGTGGAGCGGCGCGGACCGATGGCATCCAACCACCTGATCGCGCTTTCGCCCGCGGCTCTGGCGCAGCTCGGCGCTTCTGCCGACGCGCCCGTGCGCGTGCGCCGAGTCAATCCGCCCGAAGAACAGCGCGCCATGCTGCGTGGGGGCGATGCGGCACCGCTGCGCATGGATACGCCGATGTCGCTGGTGACGGTGCTGCGCCGTCGCTTGCCGCCATCGGGTTCGGCCTCGCTTGCAGCCGATCGTGCCGCGCCGCAACCGCTGGAGACAGCTGAGGTCGAACCTTCGACGGCCCAGACCATGGAACTGCCGCGCAGCGAGCGGTCCGCTGCAAACGAGAATACGGCCGAAGTCGCTGTGAACGACAATCCGGATGCTGAACTCGGCGAAACCGAGAGTTTCGAAACGGTCTTCGCCGAGTCCGAGATTGTCGAGCCGATCGATGCTGCCGAAGAGACGCCTGTCGAAGAGCCGGTCGCTATAGTCACTGTGACGCCGGAGGCGGAGGGCCGCTTCTCAGTCCAGGCCGCGACCTTTTCCAGCCAGGACAATGCTCGCCGGGCTGCCGCCGCTCTTGGTGGCACCGTGATACCCGCCGGCGAGTATTTCCGCGTCCGCACCGGGCCCTTCGCAACCCGTGGAGAAGCCGAGGCCTCGCTCGCAAACGTGCGACGCGCGGGGTATAGCGATGCGCGAATCCTGACGAGCGGCTAGGCCACGGCCCGCCGCGCAGCTGCTGCGGAGATCATATTGCGCATCATGTCGGCAGTCTGTCTGGCTTTGGCAGCCACGCTTGCCATCGCGCCGGCACCTGCCGCGCCTGCTCCGCCCGCCGCTCCCGTTCCGGACGAGATCCCCGTGGGCCTGCTGGTCGACCTTTCGACCGGGCAGACCTTGTTTGCGCGCGAGGCGGAGCGGCGTTTCGTGCCCGCTTCGGTCACCAAGGTGATGACGGCCTACACCGCCTTCAAGCTGATCGACGAAGGCGCGCTGCGCATCACCATGCCTTTCGAATATACCGACGAGCTGGAGGAAGAGTGGTATGCCGAGGGCTCCAACATGTTCCTGCGCGCGGGTGAGCGGCCGACGATCGGCCAGCTGCTTCTCGGCATCACGACCGTTTCCGGCAATGATGCCAGCGTAGCGCTGGCCGAGGCAGCGACCGGCTCGCTGGAAAACTGGATTGCGCTGATGAATGAGAACGCGCGCGAGCTAGGCATGGCCGACACACATTTCGGTTCCGCAAACGGCTATCCGGATGGCGGCCAGACCTACACCTCCGCGCGCGACCTCGCTGTGCTGGCGGAAGCGATCACGGAGGATTATCCCGGCCTCTATCGCCGCTATTTCGGCCACCGAACCTTGCGTTGGCGCGACATCACGCAGGCCAATCACGATCCCGTCACAGGCCGCGTCGATGGCGCGGATGGTATGAAGACCGGTTATACACGCGAAGCGGGCTTCACTTTCCTCGGATCGGCGGAGCGTGACGGGCGCAGGCTGGTAATGGTCCTCGCCGGATCGCCGGATGGACGCCTGCGCGACACGGCATCGCGCGACTTGCTGGAATGGGGTTTCGACCAGTTCGAGCAGCGGACCGTCATTCCGGGCCGGGTCGAAGTGGGCAGCGCGCTCGTCCAGGACGGGGCTGAGCAGCGTGTCGCCTTGCGCACGCCGGAAGACGTCATCGCGGCACTGCCGCGCGGGGCTGATCGCGCCCGCTGGACCATGAATGTCGTCTATCGCGGCCCGGTGCGCGCGCCCATCGCGGAAGGCGACCGGATCGCCCGCCTGCAACTTAGCATCGATGACGAAATCGCGCTGGAAGTGCCCTTGGAGGCCGCGCATCCGGTGGCGCAGGCAAATCCCTTGCAGCGCGTGATCAATGCCGTCAGGAAGTGGGCCACATGACGCGCGGCAAGTTCATCACACTCGAAGGCGGCGAAGGCGTCGGCAAATCCACCCAGGCAGCCATGCTAAGCGATGCCTTGCGGGCGCGAGGGCTCGACGTGCTGCTGACCCGCGAACCGGGTGGCACCCCGGGTGCCGAAGCGATCCGCGCGCTATTGCTCGATAGCGATCTGGAGATCGGCGCGCGTACCGAGGCGCTGCTATTCGCCGCGGCGCGGGCCGACCATGTCCAACATGCCATCGCCCCTGCGCTGGAGCGCGGCGCGTGGGTGGTGTGCGATCGCTTCGTGGACAGCTCGCGCGCCTACCAGGGCGGGGGAGACGACCTGTTCGACGATGCCATCATGGCGCTTCACAACATCGGATCCTGGGGCATGATGCCCGACGTGACCTTCCTGCTGACTGCCGAGAGCGAAGAGGTCGCCCGGCGCCTTACAGAGCGTGACGGTGAGAATGCCGACCGCATCGGTGGGCGCTCTGCCGAGTACCATGCGGGTGTGGCCGACCGTTTCCGTACCCTCGCTGCAAGCGATCCGGAGCGCTTTATCTGCATCTCCGCCGATGGCTCCCCGCAGGACGTGCATGATCGCATCGCTCGCGCCATGGCGCCGCTGACAGGCGAGGGCGGGTGAGCCTCTTACCGTCCGACTATATCGGCCATGACGCGGCATGGACGCAGTGGCGGCGCGCGCTCGCCGGCGAACGGATGCATCATGGCTGGATCCTCTCCGGCAGGCGCGGCGTCGGCAAATCCGCCTTCGCCATGGCAGCCGCGCGAGAGCTGGTGGCTGAAGACGGCGTGCCGCAGCCCGATGGCGACCATCCGGATATCCGCTATGTCAGCCATCCGCCGAAGAACGATGGCGAGGCGCGCAAGAGGGTTGACGGCAAGCCGTTCGAGCTGGCGCGCAATATCAAGGTGGATCAGGTGCGCGAATTGCAGCGCCGCCTCACCACACGCCCGACGCTGGGCAGCCGCCGCGCGGTCATTATCGATCCGGCGGACGATATGGAACCGGGCGCAGCCAATGCGCTACTCAAGAGCCTCGAGGAACCGCCTGCGGGCACGTATTTCCTGCTCATCGCACATCGCATCGGCCGTTTGCTGCCGACGATCCGCTCGCGCTGCCGCGTGCTCACGTTCCCGCGCGTCTCGGATAACGAGATGGACGCCGTGCTCTCACGCGAAAGCCCGCAAGCGAGCTCCGAGATGCGCGCTGCCGCCATTGCCGCCGCCAGCGGTTCGCCCGGGGGGGCCATCGATTTCGTCGAACTGGATCTGGGCCGCGTACACGCTTTGATGCGCCGCGTAGTCGATCATGGTGATCCCGATTTTCGCCTGCGCGGAGAACTGGCGGGCGCCATGGGCAACCGGCCCTCGCGCGACAAACAACTGGCCGCCATCGAACTCGCCCGGGCCGTCGTCGCCGATCACATGCGCAGCGTGCAGGGGGAGGGCATACCTGCGCTGGTGGAAACCCACGGCGCGCTGGTGCGCCTTGCCGGACAGGCACCGACTTACAATTTCGATGCGGGATTGCTGGTGATGGAGATCGGCACCTTGCTTGCCAATCTTGCGGGTTCTAGGACGCCCGCAAATGGCTGATACTTTCTACCTCACCACCGCGATTCACTATCCCAACGGCAAGCCGCATATCGGCCATGCCTATGAGACGATCGCCGCCGATGTGCTGGCGCGCTTCCACCGCCAGATGGGCCGCGAGGTCCGCTTCCAGACCGGTACGGACGAGCACGGTTTGAAAATGGCGCAAAAGGCGCGCGACCTCGGCAAGACTCCGCGTGACCTGGCGGACGATATGTCGGCCCATTTCAAAGACCTGTTCGACAAGCTTGGGATCACATATGATCGGTATATCCGTACCACGGAGGAGGACCACCACCGCGCCAGCCAAGCGATCTGGCAGGCGATGGAAGCCAATGGCGACCTGTATCTGGATCGCTACGAAGGCTGGTATTCGGTCCGCGACGAAGCCTTTTACGACGAGAGCGAGTTGGTCGAGGGCGAGGGCGGCGACAAGCTTTCGCCGCAAGGTACGCCCGTTGAATGGACCGCCGAGGAAACATGGTTCTTCAAGCTGTCGGCCTATGGTGACAAGCTGCTGGCGCTTTATCGCGACAATCCCGATTTTATCCGCCCGGAAAGCCGCCGCAATGAAGTGATGCGCTTCGTCGAAGGCGGGCTGCGCGATCTTTCGGTGAGCCGAACCAGCTTCGATTGGGGCGTGCCGGTGCCGGGCAGCGACGGCCATGTCATGTATGTGTGGGTCGACGCGCTTACCAACTATCTAACGGGCGTCGGTTATCCGGACGAGACGGACGACATGGCGAAGTTCTGGCCGGCGGACCTGCACCTTGTCGGCAAGGACATAACGCGTTTTCACACCGTATACTGGCCCGCTTTCCTCATGAGCGCCGGCATTGCGCTGCCGAGACAGGTTTACGCCCACGGCTTCCTGCTCAGCCGCGACGGAACGAAGGAAAGCAAGTCAGCCGGCAATGTCACCGATCCGGGCGAGCTGGTGGACGCCTACGGGGTGGACACGCTGCGCTACTTCCTCCTGCGGGAGTTCAGCTTCGGACAGGATGGCACCTATTCGCGCGAAGCGATTGTAAACAGGGCCAATTCCGAGCTGGCGAACAGCTTCGGCAATCTCGCCCAGCGTGTGCTGAGCTTCGTGGCCAAACGCTGTGACGGCAGGCTGGAACCGACCGCTCCGGTGGAAGATGTCGACAGCGAATTGCTTGCCAAGGTCCGCTCTGCTTGCGCCGAGGAGTTGCCCGCGCAGTTCGAAAAGCTGGCCTTCACCGCCGGTTTGGAGGCCTGGATGCAGGCTGTCTATGCCTGCAACGCCTATGTAGACGAACAGGCCCCCTGGGCGCTTCGCAAGACCGACCCGGAGCGGATGGTGCGCGTCCTCCACACGCTCAGCCTCTGTATTCGCGATCTTGCCATTGCCGTTGCGCCCGTGACTCCGGCCGCGAGCGGCAAATTGCTCGATGCGCTTATGGTACCGGCGGAGGCGCGCGATTTCGCGGCGCTTTCGGGCACAGTTGTCGACAATGGAGTTATCACTGTCGACAACCCGCAGCCGGTCTTCCCGCGCCTGGAAATGCCCGAGGGCGAGGACGCGTAATGGCTTCCGCACCGCTCATCGATAGTCACTGCCACCTCAATTACGAAGGACTGGTCGAGCGCCAGCAGGATGTGCTCGCCAATGCGCGCGCCGCGGGCGTCACCGGCTTTCTCAACATCTCCACGCGGGAGCGCGAATGGCGCGATATCGTCGGGCTGGCGGAGCAGGAGAGCGACGTGTGGGCAACCGTGGGCATCCACCCTCACGAGGCGGACAAACACGCCGATCTTGGACGGCAGGTGCTGCGCGATGCGACGGACAATCCCCGCGTCATCGGCATCGGTGAAAGTGGGCTCGACTATTATTACGACAAGTCCGACCGGCAGGTGCAGCGCGACCTGTTTCGTATGCATATCGGCGTGGCCCGGGAGACGGGACTGCCCATCGTCATCCACACGCGCGATGCGGAGGAGGACACGGTCGCCATCCTGCGCGAGGAGATGGAGGAGGGCGCCTTCCCGGCGCTGATCCATTGCTTCACCGCCTCGGCCGCGTTCGGCCGCGCTGTGCTCGATCTGGGGCTGACCATATCGCTGTCGGGCATCGTGACGTTCAAGAATGCGCGCGAATTGCAGGAGTTTGCCAAAGAGGTTCCGGGCGACAGGCTGCTGGTGGAAACGGACAGCCCGTTCCTTGCGCCGGTGCCCCATCGCGGTAAGACTTGCGAGCCAGCCTTCGTTCGCAACACGCTGGAATTTGTGGCCGACCTGCGCGGCGAGACAAGCGAAGACCTCGCTGCAGGAACGTCTCGCAACTTCTTCAATCTATTTACTAAAGCGAAGGCGCCAGCGTGAAGCTCATCGTGCTCGGCTCCGGCACGTCGACCGGCGTGCCGCGCATCGGCAACGATTGGGGCGAATGCGATCCGAACGAGCCGAAGAACCGCCGCACACGGGTCTCCATCATCGTCGAGAGCAATGAAGGCCGGCGCTTGCTGGTCGACACCTCGACCGACCTGCGGGCGCAGCTGCTCGCCAATGATATTGCTAGAGTCGACGGCGTGTTCTGGACGCACGATCACGCAGACCATTGCCACGGCATAGATGATTTGCGTCCCATGCGCTTCGGGCGCGGCGGCCCGATTGCAGGTTTTGCGTCTGACGAATGCGTGCGGCGGCTGCGCAGCCGGTTCGGCTATGTTTTCAGTGGGGAGCATGGCTACGACACCATTGTAGAACTCAGCACGCTGGAGAAGCTGCGAATCCACGCAGGGTTCTCCGTAGAGCATACGGAAATGCCGCACGGGCCTATGACCACTACGGGCTACCGGTTCGAAGCGGACGGCAAATCAATTGGTTACGCGACGGACTTCTGTGAGATTACAGACGATATGATCGACCTGTTCGACGGCATCGATATCTTGGTGACCGACTGTCTGCGCCGTGAGCCACACCCGACCCATGCGCATCTCGGCATGGCGCTGGACCTGGCGAAAAAGGCGCGCGTCAGGACTATGGTCCTTTCGCATCTCGACAAGAGCATGGATTATGCGACCTTGAGCGCCGAGACGCCCGACAATGTGCTTGTCGGCTATGATGGAATGGAGCTTGTGGCATGACGGAAATGGGCATCGCGTCGATCGTTGCCATGCTCGGATGGCTGGTGCTGGTGATCGCAGGATACCGGTCGTACAGGCTTGGCGCATCGAAGACGATCCAGCTGATCCTGATATGGTCGGCCATATTTGTCACCGTCGGACTGCTTTTCAGCGTGATGGTGTAAGGCACAGCTGACATTGCTGCATCGCCGACACTTTACATAATATATATTATCATCCCAAAGGATCATCGCTTTTGTCAGACGAGTTGACCCGCCTCCTCGCGATCATGGCGCGCCTACGAGATCCCCAGACGGGCTGCGAATGGGATGTCGCGCAGGATTTCACCAGCATCGCGCCGTATACGATCGAGGAAGCGTATGAAGTTGCCGATGCGATCGAGCGCAATGACATGGCGGATTTGCAGGGAGAGCTTGGCGACCTGTTGTTGCAGGTCGTGTTCCATGCGCGCATGGCGGAGGAAGCTGGACACTTCGCCTTCGATGACGTCGCGCGATCCATCGCCGACAAGATGGAAGCGCGGCACCCGCATATTTTCGGCGATGAAGGCGGCACGATGACCGGCAAACGCTGGGAAGACATCAAGGCGGCCGAGCGCGAACAATCCGGCGCGACCAGCACGATGGACGGGGTGGCCCGCGCGCTTCCTGCCCTTCTCCGCGCCGAGAAACTGCAGAAGCGCGCGGTGCGAGACGGGTTCGATTGGCCCGACACCGAAGGCCCGGCTGCGAAATTGCGCGAAGAAATGCAGGAGCTTGCCGAGGCCGATGAGGCGACGCGCGAGGAAGAGGCGGGCGACTTGCTATTCGCCGCGGTTAATTTAGTCCGCGCCTACGGTATCGCACCAGAAGATGCGCTGCGCGCGGCCAACGGCAAGTTCGAACGGCGCTATCGTGCCATGGAAGCGCTGGGCGATGGGCGCTTTGCCAGTCTCGACCTCGATGCGCAGGAAGCGCTTTGGCAGCAGGTAAAACGCGCTGAGGGCTGATCAACAGCTGCAATTTGCTCGCTGCGGACGCCGTGCCGGGGCGCTGGTCGCAAATTCGGACTGCGTTAGCTCCTGGTCGTCATCCGCATCCATTTCCTCGAAACGGCTGCTGGTGCGCACCGCCCATTCCTCGAATGTCAGCAGATTGTTGCCATCGGTGTCCAGCCGCCGGAATGCATCGGTACGGGTGGAAAGCATTTCCGTGCGGGTGATGCGCAGGTCGCGATTTCGGTCATAGCGGAAGAAACGGCGCTGCTCCCGCGTCAATTCGCTGGCTTCGGGCGGCTCCGGCCCCGTGAGATCGGCAATGTTCGCGCTGGGTAAGGCGTCGGGATCGTCGACCTCTTCCGTGGCTTCCGGCTCCGGCGGCGGTGCGCCCTGCTCCACCTGTGCCCTGCCCTGCATCCAGAACAGCCCCAGCCCGACAAACGCCAGCGCTCCGAGCGCCCCAAGGATGAGTCGATTCATGCGTAAATCCCCTTACTGATACGGAGATTACGCTATCGTCCGAGGATGCCAACCCGTAGCGTTGTCATCATTGCGCCCGGCCCGTCGAGGAGGTCTCGCGATCCGGCTCGCATGCTGCGCCGCGCGAGGGCGTGTAGAACTGCCAGTGGGCGCAGGCGCTTGGGTAGCGCGGGTCGCGCCCAGGCTTCTTCCTTGGCCAGAGCCATAACGGCCGCACGGTCATCCTCGTGGCCGAGATTGAGCGCAAGATCGACCAATGCCCATTCCCGTGCGGCGGTCGTGATGGCGCCGACTACCTCCGGTTCATCGGCAGTGAGAGCGTGCCACAGGCCCGCCCTGCCCTGCGCGAACCCGCGAGCCGCCTCGGCATCCAGTTCTTCGGCCAGCAGGATCTCCCATCCATCGACGGCAGAAGAGAGGTGCGATGGGCTGACATTCGCCGCGTGCAGCAGTTCCAACACGGGCTCACCCTTCGGCCACTCGACAGGCGGCTGGGCAAACCGGTCGCGCCACCAGGCAAGCTTCATCTGGGCGATCAGGCGTTCCCCGCGCTGGCGCACGATCTTCGCGAGCCGTGCATCGAGAGCAAGTACCGCCAGCGTCGCCTCACGCGCGTCGCGCGGCGCGTAGGCTAATGCCAGTCGGTGGGCGACCGGCAGCGTTTCGAGGAGCGCTTCATTCATCGCGCGCGGCCTTCGGGCAAAGCGGCGTCCAAGTCAAAACCCGCAGTCATGCTGACGGGCTATTACCAATTTAACCATGTCCTTTCACGGCTTGCTGACAGGCGGCGCGTAAAGCGCTGCAATGACGAGAAAAGGGCCGATCTGCGCCCGCGGAGCCGACGACACGGTGGTGAAGATGCGAAAATACGACGGAAAAACCGGCCATCTGTGCGGGATGGCATCGCCAACAGAATGTTAACTCCAAACCGTTACACCGGCGTAACCACGCAAGTCGTAGACCTGCGAGCATCGCTAAGAAAATAACAGGTGAAATCGATGATCCTACGGTTGATGCGCGAAAAACTGGCTGGCATTAACTCGTGTGACAGCGGCAATGCGACGCTTCTGGTAGCACTCGGGATGCCGGTGCTGATTGGCGGTGCCGGCCTCGGTGTCGACGTCACCCAGTGGTATATGTGGAAGCGCGAACTGCAATATGCGGTGGACCAGGCAGCCGTCGCCGGCGCATGGGCAGCCGCCGATGAGGACACCGAGACCACATACGTCCTTCGCGCCGAACAGGAATTCGAAGCCAACCTGTCCGTTACAGACGCTTTCAATGCCGATCCGAATGTGCGTTTGGCGAATTTTGCAGGCGGCACGGATAATTCGGTTGCGGTCTCGGCCACGGCCACCAAATCCCTTCCCTTCACCAGCTTCCTGACAAATGAAGCGGCGACGATCCACGCCTATGCCCAGGCAAGTTTCGAGGAAGGCGCGACCTTTACGAGCTGCCTGATTGCGACCGATCTCGATGATGCTGGCGCTATCACCATCGGCGGTAACTCTGTTCTGACGGCCAGCTGCGGGCTTGCAGCACTGTCGACCGATGATGAATCCATCACCGTCAACGGCAACCCGACGATCGAGGCTGGTTGGATTCTCTCGGCCGGCGGTATCGATGAGTGGTTGAAGGACAACACCGACGACATCATCATGGAATATATGAGCGGATTGTACGATCCGTTCGAAGAGCTGAGCCCGCCCAATCCGACGGAATCGCAGATTTCGCGCACGTATTCCTGTTCGGCTGAATCCGACACGACCTACGCCGATGTCACGGTCCGTTCGCAGAACACCTACACCTATTGGGAAGGCGCCAATAAAAACAACGTCGACCCGTGGGAGAATCCGAACGGTAATGCGGATACGGACACGACAAGCACATCAAACGATATTGTCGTCCCGTCAGGCACCGCTGCTGGCACAGAGATTGAGCGCGAGACCATCTGGACGGAAGTTGGCGGCAGCGGCAGAAACAAGAAATGGCGCAAGCGCGAACGCGTAATCACGACGACCTATTCCGATGTGACCGTGATCGAAGGCGGCGAGGCGGGCAATGTCCGCCCCGGTAGCTACAGCGATATTCAAATCGGTTGCGACACGGCCTTCGCGCCTGGCGTATACAATATCTACGGCGGCGAGCTGCGCATTAACGGCCAGCACGAGGTGACCGGTGCCGGTGTCATGTTTGTCCTGTACGACGGGGCGAGCATCACTATCAACGGCGGCGCTGATGTGAATCTCACTGCTATGACCGCATCCGACCTTATGTCTGCAGGGCTTTCGCCCGAAGATGCCAACGACCTGGCCGGCATGCTGGTTTTCGAGGACCGGGACGGACCCGGTACCGGCAATAACGGCCATCGGATCAACGGTAATGCAAACACGATCCTCAACGGGACATTGTATTTCCCCCAGAGCGAAGTTTTCTTCGCTGGCACCGCCGGTGTGACCAGCCAGTGTCTGATGATCGCGGCACGGAACATCACGCTGACCGGTACGACCGATATGGAAACGTTCTGCCCCGGCGGTTCGAGCGAAGACACGACCGTGGTTAGCACCGAAGCCCGCGTGAGGCTCGTGGCATGATGCGCGCCCTCGCCCGCGTCGCCCGGATCACGCGTGACGAGCGCGGGTCCATGGCCATCGAGACAGCCTTTGTCGCGCCTGTCCTACTGATCATGGCGCTGGGCGGGTTCGAGGTGAGCAATATCGTCGCCCGTCAGACCGAATTACAAAGCGCAGCTGCGGAAGCCGCTGCCGTGGTGCGTGCCGTCATTCCGGAAACCGTCGAGGACCGCGATACCGTTCGCGATATCCTGGCTACCTCGATTTGCGAGACCGCTGTTCCGAACGATACAGCCAGTGGCGCCCCGCTCACCTGCGGTACTGCGACCATTTCCGTCGAGCCGCTTTATCGCTGTGGCACCGCGACCGATTACATCACGAACATCGCCGGATGCGCTACCGACGTCCGCTATGATTTCATCGAGGTCCAGCTCCAGGATAACTACACCCCGATCTGGGTGAAATGGGGCGTAAGCGATCCGGTAGACTACAATGTGATCCGCACAGTGCAGATTGGATAGGTCGATGATGGCAAGCACATTCCTGCAGCGTATCCGGCGCGATGAAACCGGTGCTATGGCGATCGAGTTCGCACTGATCGCGCCTGCACTCTTCCTGATGCTCTTCGGTGTGATGCAGGTCGGCATGGCGATGCAGAACTATAACGCCATCCGCAATGTCTCGGCCGATGTGGCGCGCTATGCCATGGTGCAATACCAGACCGGCAACGAGCTTTCGCCTTCGCAACTGCGCACCTTTGCGGAAAACCACGCTCTGGGCGCGCCCTACATGCTGGACCAGAACCGGGTTCGAGTAGAAATCGACGATAGCGTAACGCAGCGCGTCTCGGGAGCAACGGAGATGGAAATCCGCGTGACTTACCAGACCGATAGCCTGCTGGAATTCGCCGACATCAGCATGCCGATTGTGCGTTACAACCGCCCGCTCTTCCTCCTCGACGAGTAACGCCCCCGGCCCGCTTCGCTTGCGAAGAATGTAAAGAAATTAACCAGTTTCGGAAACGCTCCCATCAGGGGTGGTCCGTAAAGCGTGCAGCGTGACTGGACTGCCCCGCCCTTCCACTGCCAACGGACCGACTGTCCTTCGCCGCCTTGCCCGCGACACGCGCGGCAATGTCATGGCGATCTTTGCGGCCTCTCTTTTCCCGATGCTGGCGCTGATCGGCGGCGGCGTTGATATGGGCCGCGCCTACCTGGCGCAGGCCAAGCTGCAGCAAGCATGTGATGCGGGCGTCCTTGCCGCTCGCCAGCGGCTGGGTGCAGAAGTGGCCGTGAACAATGTCGTACCGAGCGATGTTGCCACCACCGGTCAGCGCTTTTTCAATCTGAATTTCGCCAATGGCATATACGGCACCGAGAACCGCAGCTTCCAGATGACTCTGGAAAACGATTATGCGATTTCCGGCGTCGCCTCCGTCGACGTGCCGACTACTCTCATGCGGGTGTTCGGAAGGGACCGGATGGATGTGAGCGTCACCTGCGAGGGCTTGCTGAATTTCAGCAATCTCGATGTGATGATGGTCCTCGATACGACAGGCTCGATGCGCCACACAAATGCGGGCGATACGATGTCGCGCCTTGAAAGCGTAAAAGCCGTCATCCGCAATTTCCATACGCAAATCGAGGCCGGCAAGGCGCCGAATACGCAGATCCGCTATGGCTTCGTACCCTATGCGACCAATGTGAATGTCGGCCACCTGCTGCAGGACGAATGGGTCGTTTCGAACTGGACCTATCAGGGCCGCGAAGACACAGGTATCCGCATTCCCAATGAGGCAATAGGACGGACCTTCGCTCGCAACTGGACGTATGTCTCCGGTAACCGGTCGGACTGGAGCACGATCAGCACCTATGCCGCAACTTGGGAAGAGGCTTCCAGCGCCGATCAGAACGGCCGTTGGCGTTGCAACGGATCGCAGCCGTCTGGCAATGTGGCAGTGACGGATACCGAGAACGGGCGCCCGCGCATGGAAATGCAGCGCAGCCCGCTAGCGATCCTGACGATCCAGCAAATGACACGCACCCATAATGGCACACGGTATCGCACGCGCCGCAATGGACAAGTCTGTGAGGTGCAGCAGCAGGTCGACACGAATCATGTGCAAAATTACGAGCGCGTTACCGAAGTGCCGTCCTTCGACCGGACGTTGTGGCGCTACGCCCCGATAAGTCGCGATGTGTCGGCATGGCGCAGTGAGCAGCAAGGCTGTATCGAAGAACGCGATACCTACCGGATCGACGACTATGACAATGTCGATTTCAGCCGGGCGCTGGACCTCGATATCGACCTGGTGCCGACGGCAGGCGATCCCTCGACGCAGTGGCGCCCGCGCTATCCCGAAGAGATTTACGTTCGCTCCATCAAAGGCAACGGGTCGGGTGACTTCACGACCCGCGCCGTCCGCACCACGGACAATTACGTCGACAGCGGGCGCTGGTGGTTCTCCGATTGCCCGGCAGCCGCGCAAAAGCTCGAAGAGATGGATAGCGACGAGCTCGACGGCTATCTCGACACCTTGCGGCCCTATGGCGCGACCTATCACGACATCGGCATGATCTGGGGTGGGCGGCTGCTCTCGCCGACCGGGCTTTACGCTGCCGAGAACGGCGACGCCAATGGTCGCACGCGCTCGCGCCACCTGATCTGGATGACTGACGGTCAGACCGAGCCCTACGATCTCGCCTATGGCGCCTACGGTATCGATCCGCTCGACCAGCGGCGCTGGGATGGCGATAGCGATGCCGAGGAATTGTCGAGTGTCATCGAGAACCGCTTCGGGGTCGCCTGCGAGCAGGTGAAAAACCGCAACATCACCGTCTGGGTCATCGCTTTCGGCACCGGCCTGACGGACCTGATGACAGAGTGCGCAGGGCCGGGGCGCTCCTTCGAGGCGTCCAATGCCGAAGAGCTGAACGACGCTTTCGAAGCCATCGCCAATGCGATGAGCGAGTTGAGGATCACCGGCTGATGCGGGCGTTGGGCAGGACATTCGCTCGCGATGAGGCTGGTGTGACAGCGGTGGAATTCGCGCTGATCGCTCCGGTCATGATCGTCGGCCTGATGGGTTTGTTCGACCTGTCCTACCACCTTTACGCCGACACGATGGTGGAAGGCGCGGCGCAGCAGGCGGCGAGGGATTCGACGATCGAGGCCTTCGCCAACAACCCGGATGCACTCGATGCCGCCGTGACCGCGCAAGTGCGTCACGTCTTGCCGACCGCCACGATCACCTTCCAACGCTCGGCCTATGAGAATTACACGGATGTCGGCCAGGCGGAGGATTTCACCGATACCAATGGCGATGGCATCTGCGCCGACAACGAGCCGTTCGAGGACGTAAACGGCAATGGCGTTTGGGATGCGGACCGCGCGTCTTCCGACAGCAGCGGCGCGCGCGATGCCGTGCTGTATCAGGTCACCGCTACCTATGACCGCATGTTCCCCCTGCCCGGCCTGCTCAATCTCGATCCGCAAACCACGGTGACGGCAGTCACGGTGCTGCGCAACCAGCCTTTCAACTTTCAGGAGGTGACTGCTGCTGTGGGGAATTGTCCATGATGCGCACCCTCGCCCGCCTGACCCGCCGCCTGTCACGCAGCCCCTCCGGTGTCGCGATGACCGAATTTGCCCTCGCCTTCCCGTTCATACTCGGGGTCGGGTTGATGGGCGTGGAAGTCGCCAACCGCGTCCTGGTGCAGATGAAAGTCTCGCAGCTTGCCAACCAGATCGCCGACAATGCTTCGCGCATCGGAGAGCAGGATGTGCTGGAAGACCGGCGCATCTTTGAATCCGATATCAACGACCTGTTTTATGGTGCGGAACTGCAGGGCGGCAATGCGCTTGATCTTTACGCCAATGGCCGCGTCATCCTGAGCAGCCTGGAAGTCGTGCCGGGCACGGAAGACCAGCAATATATCCACTGGCAGCGCTGCGTCGGCGCGAAGAGCCATACCAGCAGCTACGGGCTGGCGGGTGATGGGGAGAGTTCCGACGACTTCCCAGGAATGGGTCCGACCGGGCAGGAAGTGATCGCTTTCGCTGGCGGCGCGGTGATGTTCGTGGAAGTCAGCTACGATTACCAGCCGATCATCGGCGAGCCCTTCACCTTCGACGACGGAACGATCAGCGTTGTCGCCAGCTACACCGTGCGCGCCGACCGCGACCTGTCGCAGATCTACCAGAGGGACACGGTCAATCCCGATCCCGTAGCCGATTGCGCCACCTATGGCGGTGTCAATTATGCGGGCCGCTAGGCGCGCCCTGCCCGACTACTCGCTGTAAGTGACCTTCTTCACCGCAGCGATCACTTTATCCTTGTCGATCAGCGCCAGCTTTTCGAGATTGGCGGCATACGGCAGCGGCACATCCTCGTTGCATACGCGCGTGACCGGCGCATCGAGATGGTCGAAACCCTCCTCCATGCAGATCGCCACGATTTCCGATGCGATGGAGCAGGTCGGCCAGCCTTCTTCGGCAATGACCACGCGGTTGGTCTTGGCGAGGCTTTCCAGCACCGTTTCCTTGTCGAGCGGACGCAGCGTGCGAAGGTCGATGACCTCGGCCTCGATGCCTTCTGCGGCAAGATCTTCTGCCGCATCCAGCGCCACGCCGACTGCGATGGAATAGGACACGATCGTAACATCGCTGCCTTCCCGCATGATGCGCGCTTTGCCGATCGGCAGCACGTGGTCATCCAGCTGCGCGACTTCGAAGCTCTGGCCGTAGACCAATTCGTTCTCGAGGAAGACAACAGGGTCTTCGCTGCGGATCGCGGCTTTCATCAGGCCTTTAGCGTCAGAGCTGTCATAGGGCGCGATCACGATGAGGCCCGGCACGCTGGCATACCATGGCCCGTAATTCTGGCTGTGCTGCGCGCCCACCCGGCTCGCCGCGCCATTCGGGCCGCGGAACACGACCGGGCAGCGCATCTGGCCGCCCGACATGTAATTGGTCTTGGCGGCGGAATTGATGATGTGGTCGATCGCCTGCATGGCGAAGTTGAATGTCATGAATTCGACGATCGGGCGCAGGCCGCCCATGGCGGCGCCGGTGCCGATGCCGGCAAAACCGTATTCGGTGATCGGCGTGTCGATTACCCGCTTTGGGCCGAACTCGTCGAGCAGGCCCTGCGTCACCTTGTAGGCGCCCTGATATTCGGCGACTTCCTCGCCCATCACGAAAACACGCTCGTCACGGCGCATTTCCTCGGCCATGCCATCGCGCAAGGCTTCGCGTACGGTCAGCTTCACCATATTGGTGCCTTCTGGCACGTCCGGATCGGATGCGCGCGCGGCAGGCTTCGGTTTGGTGATCTCGGCTTCTGAGGGATCGCGGCCGACATCCTTGCCCTCGCCGGGCACCGGATCCTCGCTCTCGGCAGCTGCCGGCGCTTCGATGGCGGAGGCATCTTCGTCCTCGCCTGCCAGCATGGCTATGACGGTGCCGACAGCGACGCCTTCCGTGCCTTCCGCAACGAGGATTTTGCCGACCGTGCCCTCATCGATGGATTCGAATTCCATCGTAGCCTTGTCGGTCTCGATCTCGGCCAACACATCGCCGGCGGAAACAGTGTCGCCTTCCTTCACCAGCCACTTGGCGAGCGTGCCTTCTTCCATGGTGGGGGAAAGGGCGGGCATTTTCAGTTCGATAGCCATCAGACCAACCCTCCCAAGACCACTCGCGTCATGACGGAGCCGATTTGCGTGTGCTTCGAGGAATGAGGAAGGATCAAAGTACCCTCTTTTTGACTGACGAATGACGACGTAGCGCGCGCAAATCGGCCCGCCGCGAAGCGGTCGCTTAGCCGCGCTCGCTGGACAGCGTTACTCAACTTGCTCGTGCCTAAAGGCACGCTCTGCGTTTCGCGCCTTGCCAGCAAACGCGGCAAAGCGATCATGGCGTGAGTGGTCTTGGGAGGGTTGGTCATCAATACTCCCCCACCAGAACTTCGGTGTAGAGTTCTGCCGGATCGGGCTCGGGCGAGCTTTCGGCGAAATCTGCCGCTTCGGCAACCGTGGCGCGGATGGCCTTGTCGATCTCTTTCAGCTTCTCTTCTTCTATACCGGCAGCGCCAAGATCTTTCTTCACCCGCTCGATGGGATCGTTCTTCTCGCGCTGGTCCTGCACCTCCTCGCGCGTGCGATATTTGGCAGGATCGGACATGGAGTGACCGCGATAGCGATAGGTCTCGCATTCCATCAGTACCGGCCCATTGCCGTCGCGCACATGCTTGAACGCGATCTCGGCCGCCTGACGCACTTCCAGCACATCCATTCCGTTCACCTTCATGCCGGGGATGCGGAAGGCCGTGCCGCGGCGATAAAATTCGGTTTCGGCGGAACTGCGCCGCACCGCGGTGCCCATCGCGTACTGGTTATTCTCGACAACGAAGACGATGGGCAGGTTCCAGAGCGCCGCCATGTTGAACGTCTCGTAGACCTGGCCCTGGTTTGCCGCGCCATCGCCGAAATAGGCGAGGCACAGGCCGCCATCCTCATTATATTGATGCGCGAGAGCGAGCCCGCCGCCGAGCGCCACCTGTGCGCCGACGATGCCGTGCCCGCCGTAGAATTTGTGCTCGGTGCTGAACATGTGCATCGAGCCGCCCTTCCCCTTGGAGATACCGGCGGCGCGGCCTGTCAGCTCTGCCATGATGACTTTCGGGTCGATGCCGTAGGCGAGCATGTGGCCGTGATCGCGATAACCGGTGATGACGCTGTCGACATCGCCGTTGAGCGCGGATTGCAGACCGATCGCCACAGCTTCCTGGCCGATATACAGATGGCAGAACCCGCCGATCAGGCCGAGGCCGTAAAGCTGGCCGGCTTTCTCCTCGAAACGGCGGATGAGCAGCATCTGCTCGTAAAAGCCCATCAGCTGTTCGTCGCTTGCCCCGAACCGCTTCTTCTTCTCCAGCCCCTCCTGCAGCGAGCGCAGCGCGAAATCCTCGCTATTGCTGTCGCTTTTGCTTTTGGCAGGGGTTTTCTTGCTTTTGCCGGACGTGGAAGCTTTGGCCAATGTCGTGTCCTCGAAAGGCGCGCCTGTGGCGGCGCAGGTCGTGTAAGAGAATGCCTATTTGCAGGGTTTCGCGGCCCATGCAACGCGGCAAGTGGCCATTTAGCCTATGTGGTGAAAATGCTTGTTGTGGAGTGCCGTTCCGGCGGCGCTTAGTCGAGCGTTTCCAGCTCGACGACGAACTCGTCCGGATGGGCGACATTGAGATTGCCGCGAACCAGCTCCGACGCGTAATCTGGATCGACATTGTCGGGGTGCAGCAATGCGACGCGGTTCTGCAGGATGGCTCGCTGCTTTTGCAGCTCCACGATCCGGACCTCGTGCTCATCGAGCCGCGACGCCTGCTCACCCCAGGCGAGCACGCCTGACGGGCCGATCAGAGCCAGCCCGCCGATCAACATCAACACAAGCAGGGCGCCGGCATTCGCCACCCGCTCGCGCACGATATCGCGTTTATGGACCAGTCCGTTCATTGTTAACCTTGAATCACACTTGCCCCGCCCGATCAAGCGCTTTCCTTCGGGAACTGCGGGGCGGACGATGGGTCGATTGAACATTGCACGCAAAAGCCAAACAGGTTACAAGTGAAACTATGACTGACCTCTTTGAAAATCCCATCGGCCTAGACGGCTTTGAATTCGTCGAATTCTGCGCACCGGAAAAGGGCATGATCGAGCCTGTGTTCGAAACCATGGGCTTCACCCACATCGCCAATCACCGCTCAAAGGATGTGCAGTTGTGGCGACAGGGGCAGATCAATCTGATCATCAATTACGAACCGCGCAGCGCGGCATGGTACTTTGCGCGCGAGCACGGCCCGTCGGCCTGCGGCATGGGGTTCCGCGTGAAGGACGCGGCCAAGGCCTATGACGAACTGATCGAACGAGGTGCAGAACCGGTCGACGTCGTGACCGGTCCGATGGAACTCTACATTCCAGCCATCCGTGGCATTGGCGGGGCCATTGTCTACCTGATCGACCGTTACGCCAACGAGGATGGCGAAGGCCTTTCGATCTACGATATCGATTTCGAATACCTACCCGGCGTGGATCGCAACCCCGAAGGCGCGGGCTTCAACGTCATCGATCACCTGACGCACAACGTCTATAATGGCCGGATGAAGTACTGGGCGGATTATTACGAGACGCTCTTCAATTTCCGCGAAATCCGCTTCTTCGACATCAAGGGCGAATATACCGGCCTCACCTCCAAGGCGTTGACGGCACCCGACGGCAAGATCCGTATCCCGCTCAACGAAGAGGGCGAAGGCGGCAAGGGACAGATCGAGGAGTTCCTGAAGGACTTCAACGGCGAAGGCATCCAGCATATCGCCCTAATCTGTGACGATCTGGTTGCCGCATGGGATCGCCTGAAAAAGCTGGGCGTGCCGTTTATGACCGCCCCTCCGGAAACCTATTACGAGATGCTCGACGAACGCCTGCCCGGCCACGGAGAGCCTGCCGACGAACTGAAGATGCGCGGCATTCTGCTCGACGGCACGACGGAAGGCGGCCAGCCACGGCTCCTGCTACAAATTTTCGCAGAAGCACAGGTCGGCCCGGTCTTCTTCGAGTTCATCCAGCGCAAGGGCGATGACGGTTTTGGCGAGGGCAACTTCAAGGCCCTGTTCGAAAGCATTGAGCGCGACCAGGTCAAGCGCGGCGTGCTCAAGACTGAAGCTGAGCCGGCCGAGTAAGCGACCGAGACATCGACAATTGCAAAAAAGGGGGCGAACCGGAAGGTCCGTCCCTTTTTTTGGTGCGCCCGACAGGATTGTCTCGGCGCTGCGCGCCTCGTCGTCTCCGCTTCGCTCCGACTCCGAACAAGGCTCGATCAATCTGAGCAAACCAAAGGGCAGCACCCCTCGCGGGATACTGCCCTTTGGTGCGCCCGACAGGATTCGAACCTGTGGCCCCCAGATTAGGAATCTGGTGCTCTATCCGACTGAGCTACGGGCGCCCGAAAAGCGCAACTAGTTGCACAGGTCGCGGATGGCAATGACAGGATTGGCCGCCGCTACGCTCTGGCCGTCTGTGCGCTTCGCGCTCCGACTCCGAACCTGTGGCCCCCAGATTAGGGAAGCGCAGCTGACCGCGGGTCAATCTGGTGCTCTATCCGACTGAGCTACGGGCGCCCGTTGCCGCCTTTACGGCGATGAATTCGCGCTGGCAATCAGTTCACATCGTCAGGCGGGGCAATCGGCAATGGCAGCGGCGCGACGGGGACGCCCTCGTCGAGCAGGTCTTTCGCTTCCTTCATACTCGCCTGTCCATGGATGGGCGCGTGGTCTTTCTCACCGTAATGCATTGCGCGCGACTGCTCTGCGAAATCCTTGCCGACCCAGGTGCTGTTCTCCAGCGCCTTGGCTTGCGCTTTCGCCAGCTTTTCCAGAGCCTGCGCGACTTCCGGCGTCATCGGCGCATTCGAGACATTCTTGCCGCGAGCGACCTCCGTGCGCTGGTTGCCTTTCGCACCCACGCTAGGCGCCATGGGTGCTTTGTCGACCGCCGGTGATCCGCACTGCGGACAGGTGATCAATCCGCCCGCCTTCTGGTCGGCGAAGTCGCCGGAAGAACCGAACCAGCCTTCGAACCGATGGCCGTGCTCGCAGGAGAGGTCGTAAACGATCATGCGCCCGGCGCTGTAAGGCTTTCGCATTTGTTCGCAAGGCTGGGAATCCGTTTGCGCACGTCGTCGACACGGCCAAGATCGATATCGCAGAAGCCGACGCCGTTCTCGCTGCCCATATCCAGCAATACGTCGCCCCATGGATCGATTACGAGCGAATGACCGTAAGTGGAGCGCCCGTCCTCGTGCTCGCCGACCTGCGCTGCGGCGACGACGAAGGCGCTAGCCTCGATCGCGCGAGCGCGCTGCAGGACATGCCAATGCGCCTTGCCTGTCGGCACGGTGAAGGCTGCAGGGGTCGCGATACAATCGCATTTGGCGCGGCCCAGCGCATCGAACAGGGCGGGAAAGCGCAAGTCGTAACAGATCGTCAGGCCGAGCTTGCCAACCGGTGTATCGCCCACCGCGACCACCTCTCCGCCGGGACGGTAGGCGGCTGATTCCTGCCAGCTATCGCCCTCGCCCAATTCGGCATCGAACATGTGTATCTTGTCGTAGGAAATTGCGGGTGAGGTGCCGGTGTCCGATGCGCGGAAATACATCGCGCGGTTGGCCCAACGATCCTCGCCCGTCGGCACGGGCATGGAGCCGAGCGCGATATCGACGCCATGCTCGCGAGCAGCGTCCGCAAGCGCCGTTTTCGCACGATCCGGCCCGCCATTGTCGATCCATTCGGCAGCGCGCTTGCGCTTCTGGTCGAGCAGGATGGACATTTCCGGCGTGAACAGCACCTTCGCCCCGCCTTGCGCTGCCTCGCGAGTCGCGTCGATCACGGTTTGCAGATTGGCATCGGCGTCGATGCCCGTCGTCATCTGGAGGATAGCTAGTTTCGGCATTACAGGCCCAGCATCGCGTCCAGCCTGCCTTCGCGCTCCAGCGCGGCAAGATCGTCCGATCCGCCGACGGCTTTGTCGTCGATAAAGATTTGCGGCACCGTGCGCGCGTCGGGTTTGCGCGACACCATTTCATCGCGTTTCGCACCATCCATGGTGATGTCGTACTCGGTATATTCCACGCCCTTGCTATCGAGCAGGCGCTTGGCGCGCGTGCAGAAACCGCACCATGCCTTCGTGTAAATTTCAACCTTCGGAGTGCTCACAATCCCTCTTTTCTGCGCTGTGCGGGCCGCTTGAAATGGCCGTGGGCGCGATTATCTTGATCCGTGCGGATGCCGCTTTCGGGTCCGCTTACACTAACCAAATTGCTCAGAAGAGGATTTGTTCACATGAACCGTTTCGATCTCACCCCCTATCGCCGTTCGACCGTAGGCTTCGATCGTCTTTTCGATCTGCTCGAAAACAACGCACGCAATAGCGGCGACAACTACCCCCCTTTCAATATCGAGCGCCGCGATGAAGATGCCTATCGCATCACGATTGCCGTTGCCGGCTTCAAGCAGCGCGATCTCGATATCACCGCCCAGCAGAACCTGCTCACCGTGCAGGGAAAGAAGCGCGACGAAATCGCGGACGGCGAGATGCTGCATGTCGGCATCGCCAATCGCGGGTTCGAGCGTCGCTTCGAATTGGCCGATTATGTGCGCGTCGAGAACGCCGACCTGGCCGATGGGCTGTTGGTGATCGACCTTGTGCGCGAAGTGCCCGAGGCGATGAAGCCCAAGAAGATCGCCATTGGCGGCACCACTCTCGAAGTGGTGGAAGGCGACAAGAAGGATGATGACGCAGCCGACGCTGCCTGATGGCGTTTCTTCACGACATCACCGTTGAAACAATCGGGGGCGAGGCCCGCTAAAGCCTCGCCCCCTCGACGCGTAAGCGCCGACTCGCTCCTGGCAAAAGCTGTCCGGGTCGCAAGAGACAGCCAATGTCACAGAGCAAGACCGAGCCGACAACGCACTGGATACGCCCTGTCGCGCGTGCGGGGCCGGTCTGAACTCTCTTGCGGACAATACCGTGGCAGGCCCTCCGCCTGCACCATCCCATATGCCCTTGCGTTAAGGCGTTACGCTCCCCCCTCCGCGATTTGCAAGAAAATTCTGGGATTTGGCCCATTTCGGAAACCTTCGTGCCGACCGGCAGGCACAGATCTGGTCAAACTAGGCGTGATTGCTCCAGTGCCGCTGCGATGAAACCGCGGAACAAAGGATGCGGGTCGAAGGGGCGGCTTTTGTACTCGGGGTGAAACTGCACGCCGACGAACCATGGATGGTCGGGCCGTTCCACGATCTCCGGCAACAATCCGTCGGGCGACATTCCGGTAAAGATCAATCCGTCCTGCTCGAGCCGGTCGATATAGCCCGAGTTCACCTCGTAACGGTGGCGATGCCGCTCGGAAATGGTTTCCGCCCCGTCATAAATGCGCGCGATATGGCTGTTGCCTGCGAGCTTCGCCTCGTAAGCGCCCAGCCGCATCGTGCCGCCAAGGTCGGTATCCTCCGACCGCTTTTGCAGCCCTTCCTCGCTCATCCATTCGGTGATGATGCCGACGACCGGTTCGTCCGTCTCACCGAACTCTGTGGAAGAGGCGGTGGCGACACCCATGCTGCGCGCGCCCTCAATGCAGGCCATTTGCATGCCGAGGCAGATGCCGAAAAACGGAACCTTGTGTTCGCGCGCAAACCGCACACTGGCGATCTTGCCTTCGGTGCCGCGATCGCCGAAGCCACCTGGCACGAGGATGCCATGCAACGGCTCCAGTTGGGCAGCAATATCGGCATCGTCGCCTTCGAATATCTCCGCATCGATCCAGCGGATATTGACCTTGGTGCGATTGGCCATGCCGCCATGAACCAGCGCTTCGTTCAGCGATTTGTACGCATCGGGCAAGCCGACATATTTGCCGACCACACCGATGGTGACTTCGCCTTCGGGCTTCTCGTAACGATCGACCACATCGGTCCAGCGCGTCATGTCCGGCGGGTTGGAGGTGCCGAGCATGCCGAAATGGCGCAGCACTTCATTGTCGAGACCCGCGTCGTGATATTGCTGGGGCACGGCGTAGATGCTGGTGGCGTCGAGCGCAGGGATCACCGATTCCACGCGGACATTGCAGAAATTGGCGATTTTCTGCCGCTCGCCATCGGGAATGGGATGCTCGGCGCGGCAGAGAAGCACGTCGGGCTTGATACCCAGCGCCGCCAGTTCACGGACCGAGTGCTGGGTCGGCTTTGTCTTCAGCTCGCCAGCGGCAGCGATATAGGGCACCAGCGTAACGTGAACGGACACGGTCTGGTTCGGCTCCAGCTCGTTGCGCAGCTGCCGGATGGCTTCCATGAAAGGCAGGCTTTCGATGTCGCCTACCGTACCGCCGATCTCGCACAGGATGAAATCGTGGTCGCCTTGGTCGGCCAGCGCGAAATCCTTGATCGCGTCGGTCACATGCGGAATTACCTGCACGGTCGCGCCCAGATAATCGCCGCGCCGTTCCTTGGCGATAATGTCGCGATAGACACGGCCCGAGGTGATGTTGTCGTTCTGGTGCGCTGACACGCCGGTGAAGCGCTCGTAGTGACCGAGATCGAGATCGGTCTCCGCACCGTCATCGGTGACGTAGACTTCGCCGTGCTGATACGGGCTCATGGTTCCCGGATCGACGTTCAGATAAGGGTCGAACTTCCGGATGCGGACCTTGTAGCCACGCGCCTGCAGGAGGGCAGCAAGCGATGCCGCCATGAGACCTTTGCCGAGCGAGGAAACCACGCCGCCGGTGATGAAAATATACCGCGCCATGGGAGGCGAGCCTTAAGCCCAGCGCCGGATTCGGCGCAAGCGAATTACGCCAGAAATTCGCCAGATAATGCAGGTTATCCGCAGCGGGCGGACATTACGGTAACTTAGCCGTCGAGATCGGACAGCGAATTGTCGCCCTCGTCTTCCGCCGGAGCAGCATCCTGCGCGGGCGCAGTGGTGGAGCGGTCGATCGAATCGTCCAGCTCGGCAGCGCCCGTCGCGTTTACGGCAAGGCCCGCGAGTATGATGGAGAGCACTACGAAAAGCACAGCGAACCACTTGGTCGCGCGCGAGAGGAAATCCGCCGCGCCGCGCGCCGACAGCATGCCGCCGGGGCTGCCTCCACCGCCGATGCCGAGGCCGCCGCCTTCGGACTTCTGCATGAGCACAAGCAGCACGAGGCCCGCTGCAATGAAGGCCTGGATGACGGTAAGGAAGAGAAACAGGTTCATGGTCGAAAATACGCTACTTTAGGAATATCGGGTGTTGTTGCGTGCGATGTAGTCGCCCTACGCCTTTCCCACAAGTTTTGTAGGACGATGGCGCGGTTGGGGTTAGTCGTCCTCGGTCTCCGCAGCGGCGACGATGATGCCGAGGAAGCTCTCCGCCGTCAGGCTGGCCCCGCCGACCAGCGCGCCGCCCACTTCGTCGGCTGCCAGCAATTCGGCCGCATTGTCGGGCTTCACCGATCCGCCATAGAGGATGCGCATAGCCTCGCCCGCCTCGCCAAACATGTCGACCAGCTTGCCGCGGATATGGCGGTGCATGGTGCCGATATCGTCCACCGTGGGCGTGCGGCCGGTGCCGATGGCCCAGACGGGTTCATACGCGACGGTGATCTTCTCGGCCAGTTCTTCGCCCGTAGGCACCGAGCCTGCGAGCTGGCGAGCGACGACATCTTCAGCCTTGCCTTCGTCGCGCTGGTCCTCGGTCTCGCCGACGCAGACGATGACGTTCATGCCTGCCTCGATAGCGGCCTCGGCCTTCTGCTTGACGAGGGCGTTCGACTCCTTGTGGTCGGCGCGCCGCTCGGAATGGCCGACGATGGCAAATCCCGCGCCCGCGTCCTTCGCCATGGCTGCCGACACATCGCCGGTATGCGCGCCGCCATCGGCGGGGTGCACATCCTGCGCACCGATACCGATCAACGTCGCTTCCTTGCGGCAGGCATGGATCAGCGTGAATGGCGGAGCGAGCGCGACTTCGACCTTGATCAGCCGTTCGGCCGCGCGGTCGATCGCGCGCGCTTCGGCGAGCATGGCGCGCGTCCCGTGCATTTTCCAGTTGCCGACAATGTAAGGGCGTTCGGACATCGGTGGTGATATTTCCGTGAGTTGTTCAGGCGGATATGGCGCAGACCCGGGCGCGTTGTTCGCGGTCCCGGTCACATCGGCCAATCGCGCTAGTGGCAGCGGCCAGTCTTGTCAAAGCAGGTTTTACACATCGGGCGAAAGCTGCGCTGGGCTGTTGCGGCAGGGTCGCAGCGCGGATAAAGCGGGCGCAACTGACTGTCAGGGTGCCCGCAGGGCCTCCTCCCCAATACGGACAACGAACTTCCGATGATCTCCTTCTTCCGCAATTTCTTCAATTCCAAGCTCGGCATCCCCGTAACGCTGGCATTCCTGGCGCTGATCGCCTTCGCTTTTGCCGCTGCAGACATCGGCGGATCTGGCACGTTCGGCGGCGTGGCCGGAGGCAGCAGGGTCGCAGTGATCGGCGATCGCGACATCTCCACATCGGACCTTGCCATCAATACGGACAGCGCTGCGCGCATGGCCCGCCAGCAGGATCCGACGCTTTCAACGGAAGCCTTCGTAGAGCAAGGCGGGCTTGACGATGTGCTCGACCAGCTGGTCAGCCGCTATTCCATTGCCGAATTCGCGCACCAGATGGGCCTGCGTGTCAGCAACGCGCTGGTGGATAGCGAAATCCGCACAATTCCGGGCTTTCAGGGGCTGGACGGCAGTTTCGATATCAACGCCTTTCGCGCCGTCATCCGTGAGCGCGGCCTGACCGAAGCCATCGTGCGCGACGACCTTTCCATGGGTCTTTACGCCCGCCAGCTGGTGCTGCCTGTCACTTACGGTGCGGCCCTGCCCGACAGTATTGCGCGCCGCTACGCCGAACTCAGCGCCGAAACGCGCATCGGCAGCGCCGCCGCCCTGCCTGCCAGCCTTTTCCTGCCCGATAGCGGTCCCACAGCGGAGCAATTGCAGACCTACTACTCCGCCAACCGTGCGCGTTACATCCGGCCCGAGCGACGTACCTTGCGCTATGCTCTGTTCAATGCCGATGCCGTCGATATCGCACCGGTGACGGATGCGCAGATCGCTCGCCGCTATCAGCGCGACGCGACGGTCTATGCGGCGACCGAAACGCGCAGCTTCACCCAGCTCGTCGTTCCCACCGAAGCGGCAGCACAAGCCGTGATCGACGAAGTGAATGCCGGCACATCGCTCGCCGATTCTGCCCGCTCGAAGGGTCTGGATACGGTGACGCTCACCGATCTCGAACGGTCCGACCTGCAGGCGCAAACGAATGCCGCCGTTGCCGAAGCCGCCTTCGATGTGCGCGCCGGCGACATTGTCGGGCCGGTGCGTGGCAGTCTCGGCTTCTACGTCTTGCAGGTCGACAACGTCCGCCAGGTCAGTGGCCGCACGCTCGACCAGGCAAGCGACGACATCCGTTCCGAAATCGAGCAAGAGCGCCGCAACCTTGCTTTGCAGGAATTGACCGAGCAGCTGGAAAACGACTTCGCCGACGGTACCAGCCTCTCCGAAGCTGCGGCAGCGCTGGGGCTGGATGTGGCGACTTCGCCGCAGGTGACGGCAGCCGGCAATGTCTATGAAACCGGGGCCGCCGTTTCGGACGAGCTTGCGCCTGTCATCGGGTTCGCCTTCCAGTTACAGGAAGGCGATACCCAGCTGGCCGAGATCGTACCGGGCGAGCAATTCCTGTTGTTCGAAGTGGGCGAGATCACATCCAGTGCCGCCGCGCCGCTCGCCGAGATCCGGGAACAGGTTACGCTGCAATGGCGACGCGACCGAGGCATGGCCGCAGCCGGCCGCGCTGCGGCGCGCATCACGGAGCGGGTGGAAAACGGCGAAAGCCTTGCCGCTGCGCTCGCTGCCGAGGATGTGCCAGCCAGCAACCTTAATCCGCTTAGCCTCAACAGGGCGGAGCTGTTCCAGCAGGGCCAGCTTTCACGCGCCAGCATCCTGTTCTTCTCCATGGCCGAAGGCACGACAAAGCGTGTGGAGGTAGACGATGCCAACACGTGGTTCGTGGTGCAGCTGGACGAGATCCAGACGCCCGAGTTGGCTGAAGACGATCCGGCTATCGCCCGCACGCAGGCGCAGCTCGCGCAGACGCTGGGTCAGGAATATGTCGAGCAATTCATTGCGGCGATGCAGGCCTCGCTCGATGTAGATATCAATGACGATGCCGTGCAGGCCGTGCGCGACCAGCTGACCAGCGCCGGCCAGCAATAGGCACGCTCAAAGTGGCAGCCGCTCCGCACCATGCCGATGCCGCGCAGCGCGCGCTATCGGAAGGCCGCAACACGCTGGTGTGGCGGCGCGTGGTGGCGGATACGGAAACGCCCATCGGCGCCGCGCTCAAGCTGATCGAGCCGGGGCGCGGCGATTTCCTGCTGGAATCGGTCGAGGGCGGAGAAACGCGCGGGCGCTACAGCCTGCTCGGCCTCGATCCCGACCTGCTGTTTCGCGCAACCGGGGCGCAGGCGCAGATCAATCGCGAGTGGCGGCACGATCGCGGAGCCTTCGAGGTGCTGGATGGCGATGCTATGGCAGAGCTGCGCGCTCTGGCTCAGTCCTGCCTGATCGACGTGCCCGAAGGCCTGCCCCCTGCCCTCGCCTGCCTGGTGGGCTATTTCGGCTACGAGACTATCGGACTGGTCGAGAAGCTGCCCCGCGCCCCGCGAAGCGCGCTGGAAGTGCCGGACATGCTGTTTGCGCGGCCTGCGCTGGTGCTGGTGTTCGACCGGCTGACGGACGATCTGTTTTGCATCGCGCCGCTTTGGGCGGATAATGGCGAACCGTCGGCGAAGGTAGCCCGAGCCGGAGAGCGGATCGATGAGGCGCTGAGGAAGCTGGGCGAGAAAGTGCCTGCTCCGGCAAAGCAAGCGGAGCTTCCTGCAATGGAGCTGACGCCGGTTCTTGCCGCAGCGGACTATGCCGCGATGGTCGCCCGCGCGAAGGATTACATTACTGCGGGCGATATCTTCCAGGTGGTGCTGGCACAGCGCTTCACCTGCCCCTTCCAGCAACCCCCGCTGGACCTCTACCGCGCGCTGCGCCGGGTGAACCCTTCGCCTTTCCTCTATTTCCTCGACCTGCCCGGCTTTGCCGTCGTCGGTTCCTCTCCCGAAATCCTCGTGCGCGTGCGTGATGGCGAAGTGACCATTCGCCCGATTGCCGGCACGCGCCCGCGCGGTGCGACCGATAGCGAAGATCGCGCGAACGAGGTGAGCCTGCTCGCCGACCCGAAGGAATGTGCAGAGCATCTGATGTTGCTCGATCTCGGCCGCAACGATGTGGGCCGCGTTGCGGCTGCTGACAGTGTGCATGTGACCGACAGCTTCACTATCGAGCGCTACAGCCATGTGATGCACATCGTCAGCAATGTCGTGGGCCAGCTGGCGGACGACAAGGATGCGCTCGACGCGCTCTTCGCGGGATTTCCGGCAGGCACCGTCAGCGGCGCGCCGAAGATTCGCGCTTGCGAAATCATCGCCGAACTGGAGCCCGAAACGCGTGGCGCCTATGCGGGCGGCGTCGGCTACTTCGCACCGGACGGTTCGGTCGATAGCTGCATCGTGTTGCGCACCGCCGTCGTGAAGGACGATGTGATGCATGTGCAGGCGGGTGCGGGCATTGTCGCTGATAGCGACCCGGCGTCCGAAGCCGCCGAATGCCGCCACAAGGCAGGCGCGCTGATCGCAGCCGCACGCGAAGCCATGACTATCGCTACCGAGCCGGGGTTCGGGCAGTGATCCGCGCCCTTGCTCTCTCTGCCGTCATACTGCTGGCCGCCTGCACCGTCCGCACGGATGAGGCAGAGCCGGTGCAACGAGTGTCGATTTGCGAACCGATCGTGTTCGAGGATACGCCCTTCACCCACTGCACCGCCGAACCGGGCCGGCATGCTGTGACCATGGACCTCGCGCCTGAGGATGGCGGCGCGCCTTATCGCTCGCTGGACGCCTATAGCGATGCTGTGGGCGAGGATGCGGCACGGATCGCGCTGGTGATGAATGGCGGGATGTATGACGCGGATGGTCGGCCGATCGGCTACTATGTCGAGGATGGTCGCCGTCTCGCATTACTCAACGAGAATGAAGGGCCGGGCAATTTCCACCTACTGCCCAATGGCGTGTTCTATGGCGAGAGCGAGGACGGCCCGTGGCGCGTGATGGAAACCGCGCGCTTTGGCGAGGAGGTGGAGGACCGCCCTGCCTTTGCCACCCAGTCCGGCCCCATGCTGGTAATCGATGGCGACCTGCATCCCGATTTCGACCCCGATGGGGAAAGCCGGAAGACCCGCAACGCCGTCGGCGTGGACGATGCGGGCCGCGCGCATTTCCTTGTCAGCGAGGCGCCGGTCAGCTTCGGCAAGCTCGCGCGGCTCTATCGCGATGTGCTGCGCGTCGATAACGCGCTGTTTCTCGACGGCACCGTCTCGCAGATCTGGGATCCTGCCAGCGGACGTCTCGACCGCGGACCGGACATCGGGCCGCTGATCGTGGTGACGGAAACAACAGAAGAAGAAACGACAAGTGAGGATGCCGAATGAGTGACTATCGCGGGCTGTATCCGCAGCTGGAGCCGTTCGACAGCGGCATGCTCGATGTGGGCGAAGGGCACTCGCTTTACTGGGAGCGGGTCGGCACGAAAGGCGCCAAGCCCGCCGTCATGCTGCATGGCGGCCCGGGTGGCGGCGTGAGCCCCGCCCATCGCGGCCAATGGGATCCCGAACTCTACGATGTCCTGCTGTTCGACCAGCGCGGCTGCGGCCGCTCGCTGCCCTTCGCGGAAATCGAGAACAACGACACCTGGCGCATCGTTGCCGATATGGAGAAGCTGCGGGAGATGTGCGGCTTCGATACATGGCAGGTCTTCGGCGGCAGCTGGGGCGCGACACTCGCCCTCGCCTATGCGCAGACGCATCCCGAGCGGGTGAGCGAGCTGGTGCTGCGCGGCGTTTTCCTCGGGCGGCAGAAGGAAAAGGACTGGCTTTACCGCCACGGTGCCAGCCAGATCATGGCCGAACAGTGGGGTAATTTCAGCGGCCTCATCCCGGAAAGCGAGCGCGACGACCTCGTGCGCGCCTATTACAACCGGCTCACCAGCGATGACGAGGCCACGCGCCTTGCCGCCGCCAAGGAGTGGTCGCTGTGGGAAGGCTGTGTTGCCACGCTGCTGCCCAATGACGAACTGATGGATAGCTTCGCCGATCCGGCCAAGGCCGTTCCGTTCGCGCGCATTTGCGCCAAGTTCTTCCTAGAAGACTTCTTCCTGGAACCGAACCAGCTGCTGGCCAATGTCGAGAAGCTGCACGGCATTCCCGGCATCATCGTGCAGGGCCGCCACGACATCTGCTGTCCGCCCGTCTCGGCATACGAGCTGAAAAAGGCGTGGCCAGAGGTCGATCTGCGGATCGTCCACGATGCGGGCCACAGCGCAGGCGAGCCGGGCATCATAGACGGACTTGTCCGCGCGACAGACGAATTTGCAGGCAAAGCGTCTTGATCGCCGCGCGCCTTGCGGCGAAAGGCACGGCATGACCGCCGCGCCCGACATCCTCGTCATAGACAATTACGACAGCTTCACCTTCAATCTCGTCCACTACCTGATGCAGCTGGGCGCGAAGGTCGAGGTGGTGCGGCATGACGAGCTGACTGCCGATGAAGCCATGGCAAAAGGCGCGAAGGGCATCCTGATCTCGCCCGGCCCCTGCACGCCGAACGAGGCAGGCATCAGCCTCGCCATCGTGGCGGCCTGTGCCGATACCAAGACACCGCTGCTGGGCGTGTGCCTCGGCCATCAGGCCATCGGCCAGTATTTCGGCGGGCGCGTCACGCGTGGCGGGCTTATGCATGGCAAGACGAGCGCGGTGGAGCACGACGGCACCGGTGTTTTCGCCGGCCTGCCGTCCCCCTACACCGCCACGCGCTATCACTCGCTGATCGTGGAAGACATTCCCGATTACCTGCTCGTCAACGCCACCAGCACCACGCCCGGGGCGGACGCCGCGGCGGTGATGGGTTTTCGTCACGCAGAGCTGCCCATTCACGGCGTGCAATTTCATCCCGAAAGCATCGCGACCGAGCACGGCCATGCGCTGCTTGCCAATTTCTGTGCCCTGTGCGGCATCCCGGCAAAGGTGCCGGCATGAGCGTGCTCCCCCCGGCCACCGCCCCGCTGACCGAAGCGGAAGCCTATGCAGCATTCGCCGATATGCTCGACGGCAAACCGGACGAGGAGGAGATCGCCTCATTCCTCTCCGACATGACCGATCGCGGCGAGCGGGCCGACGAGATTGCCGGAGCCGCGCGCGCCATGCGAGAACGGCTGATCCCCATCGAAGCGCCCGAAGGGGCCATCGACGTGTGCGGCACGGGCGGCGACGGGCATCACACGCTGAACGTCTCCACCGCCGTTTCGCTGGTCGTCGCAGCTTGCGGCGTGCCTGTGGCAAAGCACGGCAATCGCGCCGCCAGCAGCAAGGCCGGTGCTGCCGACACGCTGGAAGCGCTGGGCCTCGACATGGATGCCGCCGGTCGCACGGCAGAGCATACGCTGCGCGAGATCGGCATCTGCTTCCTGTTCGCCAAGAACCACCATCCGGCGATGGCGCGCATTCAGCCCATTCGGCAAAAGCTGGGCAAGCGCACGATTTTCAACCTGATGGGTCCGCTGTCCAACCCCGCACGTGTGCGCCGCCAGCTGATCGGTATCGCCCGGCCCGCCTATGTGCCGATCTACGCCGATGCCATGTCGCGCCTGGGCACGGAACGAACCTTCATCGTCTCGGGCGACGAGGGTCTCGACGAGCTGAGTCTCGACGAAGGAAACGAGGTCGCCGACGTGCAAGGGCGCGATGTCACCATGAAGCGCGTCCGCGCAGAAGACGCCGGCTTGCCCCATGCCCCGGTCGAGGCCATTCGCGGCGGCGATCCGGCGCACAACGCCCGCGCGCTGGAAGCGTTACTGATGGGCGCACCCGGCCCCTATCGCGATGCGGTGGTGTTCAACGCGGCAGGTTCGCTGCTGGTCGCGGGAGAAGTCGATAGCTGGCAGGATGGCGCGGAAGAAGCGGCAGAAGCACTGGATAAGGGGCTGGCGAAGCAATTGCTCGATTGCTGGATCGCGGCGGCGAAGTAGGCAAGCAAATAAAACCCGCTCATCCTGAGCTTGTCGAAGGATCGCTTTTTCTAATAGCGGGGCGCTTGAAAGGAAGAACGATGCTTCGACAAGCTCAGCATGAGCGGAGATTGCGTTGAATAAGCTCGAAGAAATATGCGCCACCAAGCGCGAGGAAGTCCGCATCCGCAAGGGCGGCAAGACGCTGTCCGACCTCGATCGGATCGCAGCCGATGTCAGCGCGCCGCGGGGCTTCGAGAAGGCATTGCGCGACAAAGCCGAAACCGGTTTCGCACTGATTGCCGAAATCAAGAAAGCCAGTCCCTCCAAGGGTCTGATCCGCGCCGATTTCCGCCCGCGCCAGCACGCCATGGACTATGCGCAAGGCGGCGCAGCGTGCCTCTCCGTGCTGACGGACCAGCCCTACTTTCAGGGTCACGAAGATTACCTGATCGATGCGCGCGCCAGCTGCGCCCTTCCCGTGCTGCGGAAGGATTTCATGGTCGATCCGTGGCAGGTGGCCGAAAGCCGCGCCATTGGTGCAGACGCCATCCTCATCATCGTCGCCGCGCTGGAGGATACGCTGATGCAGGAAATCGAGGCCGCAGCCGTGGAACGCGGCATGGACGTGCTGGTGGAAGTGCATGACGAGGCGGAGCTGGAGCGCGCCGCGACAGACCTCGCCTCGCGCCTGATCGGCGTCAACAATCGCGACCTGAGGACCTTCACAACGGATCTCGCCACGACCGAACGGCTCGCGCCGCTCGCGCCCGAAGGCACGCTGCTGGTGGGCGAAAGCGGCATCAATTCCCACGCCGATTGCGAGCGGCTGGCGCGCTGCGACGTGCGCACATTCCTCGTCGGCGAAAGCCTGATGCGTCAGGACGATGTCGAGGCAGCCACGCGGACGCTCCTGCACGGCTAGACTTTCTTGGGACATATTTGTCCGTCATGCATTGTTCCCTTATCGGCCAATCCTGGCCTCAAAGTCACTCGAAGGGGACGACCATGGGAATTTTCAGCTCGATCAAGGATGCAATCTTCGGCAAGGACGAGCCGGAGGCGACCAAGACCATGGGCCGCGCGCCCAAGGCGACGACCGGCTTCGGCGCGGCACAGACAAAGGGCGCTCCCATCAGCGAAGTGGACGTCGAAGCGCGGCTCGACGCGATGGATGGCGCAGACAAGCTCAACTGGCGCAGTTCCATCGTCGACCTGATGAAGCTGGTCGGCCTCGATCCCAGCTACGAGAACCGCAAGCAGCTCGCCACCGAACTGGGCGACAACGATTATTCCGGCAAGGCGGAAGAGAACATGGCGCTGCATAGCCACGTGATGGACAAGCTGGCCGAGAATGGCGGCAAGGTGCCGCAGAGCCTGCGCAGCTGAGCAAATTGTCTCAGATGATTGAAGGGCGTCGCCGCGAAAGCGTCGGCGCCCTTTCTGTTATGCGGCTCTCCGCTGCCCGCTTTCCTAATCGTTTTGGTTCGTGCAGACAGGCACGCATGAGCAAAACTCACGCATATCTGCCATTTCTTCGCTTTTTGTGTCCAAGGCTGATTCCTTGCCCTGGACAGTGCTCCAAGTGCTCCAGGTTAGCAGTGGTGGCGGCATGAGCGGCCTCACCCATCTGGGCGATGACGGCGCTGCGCGCATGGTCGATGTGGGCGGCAAGGCGGAAACGCAGCGGAGCGCGACTGCCACCGGCCGGATCACGATGCAGCCTGCCACGCTCGCCGCAGTGCGCGATGGCAATGGGCCTAAGGGTGACGTGCTGGGAACGGCGCGTATCGCGGGTATCATGGCCGCGAAGCGCACGGGCGAGCTGATCCCGCTCTGCCACCCGCTCGCGCTTGACAGCGTGAACGTGGACTTCGCCTTCACCGAAAGCGCGATAGAGGTGACGGCCACCGCCTCGCTGACTGGCCGCACGGGCGTGGAGATGGAAGCGCTTACCGCTGCCAGTGTCGCGCTGCTCACTCTCTACGACATGGCAAAGGCGCTGGAGAAGGGGATGGTGATCGAACAGGTCCGCCTCGTCGCCAAGACAGGCGGCAAGAGCGGCGACTGGCACGCCGCGTGAGCCTGCTTCCGCTTGATGAAGCGCAGCGAAGGCTGCTGGAGGGAACCCACCGGCTTCCGACCGAGGATGTGCCGCTCGATGCCGCGCATGGCCGCTACCTCGCAAACGATGTCGTGGCTAAGCGCAACCAGCCCGCGGCGGACCTCTCGGCCATGGATGGCTATGCGATGCTGGCCGGGGACGATGGCGGACCGTGGACCGTGATCGGCGAAAGCGCGGCCGGGCACCCCTTCGGTGGGTCGCTCGCCCGCGGCCAATGCGTCCGCATCTCGACGGGTGCGCTGCTGCCCACGGGCGCAAGCGCCATCCTGATTCAGGAGAACGCCGGGCGGAAAGGCGATGTGGTCACACTGGCCGGCGGGGATGGCCCGTCGGCAGATCTCGTCCGCCGCAGGGCATTCGACTTCGCGCAAGGCGACACGGTGCTCGTCGCCGGATCGCGGGTGGATGCGCCGCAGTTGGCTTTGGCGCGGATGGCGGGACACCGCAGCCTCGCCGTCGGCAAGCGCCCGGCCCTCGCCGTGATCGACTGCGGTGACGAACTGAGCGATGCCGCGTCGCTACCCGACCACCGCATACCGGCCACGAACGGCTCGATGGTGCAGACCATGTGCGCTCCCCTCGCCCGAGACGCTCGCCGGATCGGCCCGGTGGCGGACAGCATGGACGCCCTGCTCGGCGCATTGGCTGAAACGGCTGATGCAGATGTGATCGTGACAAGCGGCGGCGCCTCGGTCGGCGACCATGACCTGGTGCGTCCGGCGCTCGAACGCTGGGGCGCCGAGCTGGGTTTCTGGCGGGTAGCCATCAAACCCGGCAAACCGCTGCTGATTGCGCGCAGGGGCGCGACGACGCTGGTCGGCCTGCCCGGCAACCCGGCATCCGCTTATGTGACCGCCTTCCTCTTCGTACTGCCCCTGCTGCGGCACCTCGCCGGCGCGAGTGATGCATTCCCGCGCGCTGTACAGCTATCGCTCGGCGAACCGTTGCCGGAGACCGGAGTGCGTGCCGAGTTGTTCCGCGCACGATTGCACAATGGCTATGCCGTGCCCATCGCCCAGCGCGACAGCAGCGCGTTGCAGGCTCTTGCTGCTGCCGACCTGCTGATCCATCGCCCTGTCGGAGCCGAAGCTGCCGCCGCGGGCGAGCTGGTATCGGCTTATCTGATCCAAAATGGCGGTATCGCTTGACGGGCACCCCAATGTTGCCTACTTGTTCCTTATCCGTTCCATAGTGGAACATTGATGAGGGGTTCGCCCATGTTGACTGCCAAGCAACACGAATTGCTGCTGTTCATCCATCGCCGTCTCGAAGACAGCGGTATTTCTCCCAGTTTCGAGGAAATGAAGGAAGCGCTCGACCTGAAGAGCAAGTCGGGCGTGCATCGCCTGATTTCGGCTCTGGAAGAGCGCGGCTTCATCCGCCGCCTCGCCAACCGTGCCCGCGCGCTTGAGGTGGTTAAGATGCCGGAGAATGTCGGCGGCAAGGGTATGGAAGCCGTGGCCAAGGTCACGACGCCGCCAGCCAGCCAGCCAGAAGCGGCAAACGATGTCATCGAAATCCCGCTGCATGGCCGCATCGCCGCCGGTGTGCCGATCGAAGCACTGGAAGATAGCCAGACGCTGCCGGTGCCTGCCGCTCTGCTCGGCTCGGGCGAGCATTACGCGCTTGAAGTTTCGGGCGACTCCATGGTGGAAGCCGGCATCTTCGATGGCGACTTCGCACTGGTGAAAAAGGCCGATACAGCACGCGACGGCGATATTGTCGTCGCCCTCGTCAATGATGAGGAAGCGACGCTCAAATACCTCTATCATGATGGCGGCAGGATTAGGCTCGATCCGGCAAATGCCAGTTACGATCCGCAGGTCTATGAAGACCGGCAAGTGAAGGTGCAGGGCAAGCTGGCTGGGCTTCTGCGCCGCTACCACTGATCAGGTTCGACGATTGCACGAAGGGCGGCGCTTCGCGGTGTCGCCCTTCGCGGTACGACGGTTCACTGGCAGCGCACTAGTCCAGTTCCCGACCGCGCCACCAGCCATGTTCGCCCTGGCTGTTGACAACGCGGCGAACTGACGGCTCCTCGCCTAAAACGATAGACAACCCGCCTGTTTGCGAAAGCGCACGCTGGTCCGCCCGCATCCAGCGCGGTTCGCAGCTGCGGGGCAGCCACCTGTCCGAGACCACGATGTCCGCGCGTTCGCAAGCGGCGGCAAGGGCGCGCTCCCCTACGATATCGCGGCTGCGGCTCATCAGCAGCTCCCAGCTGCGACCGCCCCGCTGCACGGTAACGGCACAGAAATCACGGCTGCATCGCGCACCCGGCCAATGGTCCAGCGGAACAGGCTCAGCCTCCACGCCTGCCAGTTCCATGAGGTTATCGCGGGTATAGCTACTTCGTGTATCGCGCAGGACAAGCAAGCGCCGATCCTCCGTCACGATGCCGACATGGCGACCGTCGCCGGATATCAGTACATCGGGCACCGGAGTCGCTAATAGCAAGGCGGTGCCGATCCACGCGGGGATCAGGCCAAGTAGTCGCGCCTTGCCACGCCATAAGGCCAGCCACAGTCCGCCAACGACAAACAGCGCCAGCACGCCGCCCGTCATCTGCGGCATCAGCTTGACCGCGCCGGGCTGGCTTGCCGTAAAATGCGCTATGCCGATCAGGAGGTCGAGAGACTTGCCGACCAGCCACCACGCCGGCGCGCCCGCCCCAACCACGTCTAGCGCAAGAGCGAGCGCGATCAGCGGCATGGAGATGAATGTCACCAACGGAATCGCGATCACATTGGCAAGCGCGCCGTAAACGCCCGCGCGGTGAAAATGGAACAACACGATGGGCATCAGGGCGATCTCGATCACCATACCCGTCACCAGCAGCATAAGCGTCCGCCGCCCGATAAATGCTACTCTGCTCTCCTCACGCGGCGCCAGGAAGCGTTTGACCGGTTCGGCATTATGCAGCGCCACGATGGCAATGACTGCGGAAAAGCTCATCTGGAAGCTCGGCCCGACGAGACTTTCGGGCCAGAGCAAGAGGACCAACACCGCGGCCACGGCTACCATTCGCAGGCTCAGCGCCTGTCGCCCGATCGCCAGCGCGATCAGGACCAAGAGAGCGGCGATGCAGCTGCGCACGGTCGGCACCTGCGCACCGGTAAGGAGCGTGTATCCGATGCCTGCGAGCGCGGCGATGCCGGCAGCGAAGACGGGCAGCCGCACGCGCAGGGTCAGCCACGGCCAACCGGCGAGCAGCTTGATCGCAACCAGATAAGCGCCTGCAATCACCGCGCTCACATGCAATCCGCTGATGGAGAGTAAATGGGTCAATCCGGCATCGCGCATGGCGTCCTCGTCGGCCTCGGTTATCGCGCCCCTGTCGCCGCTGGCAAAAGCAGCCGCGATGCTGCCCGCCGATCCGCCGAGGTTCTCGCGCACATGGGCGGAAAGGCGCCGCTGCAACGAAGCAATCAGCGCATCGTCTGCCGGCGCGTCTTCCAGCACGCGAATGTCGCCTTGCACGCTGCCCGTGGCGGCATAGCCATCGAACCACGCCGTGCGGGCGAAGTCGTAGCCTCCGGGCAGCATTGGCGGCGCAGGGGGCATCAGCCGTGCTTCGACCTCGACCACCGCCCCTTCGGCCAGTAATGGCGTCGCCTCGTCCAGCTCGACATTCACCCGAATCCTCACGGGTTCCGCCGTCTCCGGATGCCGTGTCGCCAGCACAAGCCGGACACGCTCCTGCGCGGGCTGTTCTATCCTTTCGAGGACGCGGCCCTGGAACGCGCCGTAGGTCGGCCGCTCGAAGGCGGGCTGGCCAACGATTTCGGACCGGCTCCAAGCGAGCCCGGTGCCGAAAGCGAAGAGAAGACCTACCCCCACCAGTGCGCCCACCAGATGCACCCGCGCCGCATCGCCTTTCCACGCGGCCATCGCTCCAAGAGCCATCAGCAGGCCTGCCGCCATCGCTGCTACCCACTCGGCAGCCGTGTCCAACACGAACCATGCGCCAATCCCGGCAGCGAAAGCTACGGCCAGCCACGGCCCCCGATCGAACCCGGCATTTGCGAGGAATCGCTCTGCCCTTTCGGCCATGCTGGACAAAGAGGCGCGCTTTCGCCAAGGCGTGCGCTGCGGCGCAGCATCGCCCGGTTCGTCCCCCATGGGCACCAGAGGTGGCAGGTGCGCAGCCATGCACAAACAGGACAGGAAACAGGCGGTTATGGCAAGTTCGGATGGCAAGACTGGCGGGGATCGCGGCGTCGTCACCCGGTTTGCGCCCAGCCCCACCGGCTTTCTCCATATCGGCAATGCCCGCACCGGCCTGTTCAGCTGGCTTTACGCCCGCCATCATGGCGGCAAGGCGCTGCTGCGCATCGAGGATACCGACAAGAAGCGCAGCACGCAGGAAGCGATCGACGTGATCCTGGACGGCCTCGATTGGCTTGGCCTGGAATTCGATGGCGATACCGTATTCCAGAGCCAGCGCGCGGATCGTCACGCGGAAGTCGCGATGAAGCTGCTGGAGGCTGGCAAAGCGTATAAATGCTTCGCTTCGCCAGAGGAGCTTGCCGAAATGCGGGAGGCGCAAAAGGCCGCCAAGCAGCCAATGCGCTATGATGGTCGTTGGCGCGACCGTGACCCTGCCGACGCGCCTGAAGGTGCGCCCTTCACCGTTCGCATTAAAACGCCTGAAGGCGGCGAGACGGTGATCGAGGATGCCGTGCAGGGCCGCGTCAAGGTCGACAACCGAGAGATCGACGACTTCATCCTGCTGCGCGCCGATGGCACGCCGACCTACATGCTGGCCGTCGTGGTCGACGATATGGACATGGGTTGCACCCATATCATTCGCGGTGACGACCACCTCAACAATGCTTTCCGCCAGATGCAGGTGATCCGCGCGATGCAGGGCGTGGAAGATGGCTGGGAAGAGCCGACCTACGCCCATGTCCCGCTGATCCACGGCAATGACGGGGCCAAGCTTTCCAAGCGGCATGGCGCGCTGGGCGTCGATGCCTATCGCGACGAGCTTGGCATCTTGCCCGAGGCACTTTTCAACTACCTGCTGCGTCTTGGCTGGGGCCATGGCGACCAGGAAGAGTTCAGTATGGACGAAGCGATTTCGCTCTTCGATATCGAGGGCGTCGGCAAGGGGCCGAGCCGCTTCGACATGAAGAAGCTGCTGAACATGAACGGCAATTACATTCGCGCTGCCGACGACGCGCGATTGGCAAAGCTGGTTGCCGCTCGCATTGGCGACGCTGTCGACGAGGGCTTGCTGACAGAGGCCATGCCCGTCCTGAAAACGCGCGCGCGCGACCTGATCGAATTGGCCGATGGTGCCGCCTTCCTGTTCAAGCAGCGCCCGCTGGAAATGACGGAAAAAGCCGCTGCCCTGCTAGACGAGGAAGCGCGCACTAGACTTTCGTCTATCTCTGCCCGGTTGCAGGGGGAAACGGACTGGACAATCGAGGCGCTAGAGGCCAATCTGAATGCCTATGCGGAAGAGCTGGGGCTGGGTCTTGGCAAGCTTGCGCAGCCGCTTCGCGCGGCGCTCACAGGGCAGACAACTTCGCCCGGAATTTTTGATGTGCTGGTGCTTCTTGGAAGAGAAGAGAGCCTGGCGCGGATCGACGCTCAGGCCAGCGCTTGATGCGCTGCCAAGTGTCGCACATAACCTATTGAAGGAGAACAGCTTTGGCTGACAAGCAGGCGGATTTGAATGTGGGCGGTGAAAGCTTCGATTTTCCCACGCTGGAAGGCAGCTGCGGACCAGATGTCATCGACATTCGCAAGCTTTACGGAAAGACCGGCAAGTTCACTTTCGATCCGGGCTACAAATCCACCGCTTCGTGCGAAAGCGCCCTCACCTTCATCGATGGCAATGAAGGCGTGCTGCTCCACCGCGGCTATCCGATCGGCCAGCTGGCGGAACATTCCAGCTTCATGGAAGTCAGCTACCTGCTGCTGAACGGCGAGCTGCCCAGCAGCGACGAGCTGGACGATTTCAGCTACACGATCAGCCGCCACACCATGCTGCACGACCAGCTGCGCCAATTCTATCAGGGCTTCCGCCGCGATGCGCACCCCATGGCGATCATGTGCGGCGTGGTCGGCGCGCTGTCGGCTTTCTATCACGACAGCACGGATATCTCCGACCCGGAGCACCGCAAGATATCCAGCCATCGCCTGATTGCGAAAATGCCTACCATCGCAGCGTGGGCCTACAAGTATGCGGTCGGGCAGCCCTTTCTCCAGCCCGACAATTCCTTGAGCTATACGGGCAATTTCCTGCGCATGACCTTCGGCGTGCCGGCAGAGGAATACGAGGTCATCCCAGCGGTCGAAAAGGCGATGGATCGCATCTTCATCCTGCACGCCGACCATGAGCAGAACGCGTCGACCTCTACGGTTCGCCTCGCCGGTTCGTCAGGCGCGAACCCCTTCGCCTGCATCGCGGCTGGTATCGCCTGTCTTTGGGGCCCTGCGCATGGCGGTGCGAACGAGGCTGCGCTCAACATGCTGCGGGAGATCGGCACGCCCGATCGCATCGGCCACTATATCGAGCGCGCCAAGGACAAGGACGATCCATTCCGCCTGATGGGCTTCGGCCACCGCGTGTACAAGAATTACGATCCGCGCGCGACGGTGATGCAGAAGACGGTGCGCGAGGTCTTCGAGGCGCTGAATGTGCAGGATCCGGTGTTCGAAACCGCCCTGCAGCTCGAAGAAATGGCCCTCAACGACGATTACTTCCAGGAGAAGAAGCTCTTCCCTAATGTCGACTTCTATTCCGGCGTGATCCTGTCGGCCATCGGCTTCCCCACCACCATGTTCACCGCGCTCTTCGCGCTGGCCCGTACCGTGGGTTGGGTGGCACAGTGGAACGAGATGATCTCCGACCCCGGTCAGGTCATCGGTCGCCCGCGCCAGCTCTACACCGGCCCGACAAAGCGCGATTACGTGTCGCTCAGCGACCGATAGGGGTCAGTCGCGCGGCGTCTGGCGCCGCTCTTCGAATGTCGGAAGTTCGAGCGTGAAGCGGGCGCCCTGCCCCTTCGCGCTTTCCACGCCGAGCGTTCCGCCCATGGCCTCTGCTAGGCGGCGCGAGATGTAGAGGCCGAGCCCCGACCCGCCATCGCCGCTGCGGCCTAGCCGTTCGAACTTGCTGAAGACGCGCTGCTGCTCGTCCTCATCCAGCCCTTCCCCCTGATCGGCCACGGTGATGCGCGCGCGCTCGGCGTCATGCTCCGTCCGGATCCAGACCTGTCCGCCTTCGGGCGAATAACGGATGGCATTGCCGACGAGATTGAGCAGGATTTGCAGCACGCGGCGAAATTCGCCAACGGCAGGCACGCTGTCGCCGGCTTTGGGCGCATCGAGCGCAATCCGTCGCTCGCTTGCCCTTACCCCGAGTATTCCGACAGCGCGTCTGGCCACGTCGGCCAGGTCGATCTTGTCCGGCGCGGTGACGAAGGCCTCGTCCTCCACAAGCTCCAGAGTGGTTAAATCCTCGATCAGCGCGAGCAAGTGTTCGCCCGCGGTCGCGATGTCGGCGGCGTAAGCGCTATACTCCTCCGCGAGAGGCCCGGCGAGCTGGGTGCGGATCGTCTCGGCATTGGCAATGATGCGGCTGACAGGCTGGCGCAGCACTGGGGCAATCTCCCTGCCGATGCCGCCGATACGGTTCGGCCCATGCTTGCTGCGCGTTGCCGTTTCGGGCGGTGCCTCTCGCGAGACGAGGTAGAGTTCGAACCCGTCGCTGCCGGGTTGCGGCGTGCCGAGCGGGTTGAGATGCACGGTCCAGCTCCGCTCGGAGCCCGGAATGTCTACCGTCGCCCCATCGAGCAGCCGCCAATGCAGCGGTTGGTGCTGCTTTTGCGCGGCAGGTGCGACAAACTCTGTCCAGACCTGTCCGATCCCGCCGCGCATCTTCTCGGCCAGGTCTTCAAGATCCTGCGTCTCGCAATCGACGGCGAGGATTTCCTGCGACGGCCCGAGATGGGCGGTCATGCCTGCGATATGGCGCAACAAAGCGAGTTTGCCGGCAGACGCGGTTTCCTGATGAACACTTGGCAGGGCATCGGCGTGCCAATTGGCGATCCCGATGGTTACGCCTTCCCCCTCAGGCTCGACTTCTACCCACGCGCTTACCTGTTCGCTGCCATCCTGCGCCTTGATGAGGCGAGCAAGGCGCAGACCGTAAATCCGTGCCTTGCGCACCAGCTCCAGCAGAGCGGGCGTGACGAGCGCACCCGGCAACTCACCGCCCGAGCGCAAGTGAAAGCTCGCCAGCGGCTCCTCGGCGTCTACCAGCCTGTCCTGCGCATCCGTGCGGGCACGGGCGATGATGGTGGGCGCAGTCGCCATGGCTGCCTATTGCGCGAAATCGGGCGAGGATGCAGCCAACATCGCCGCAGCCTGGTCCGCGCGCAAAGTGCCGAAGTCCGTCGGCAATGTGAGCTCTGGATGCAGATAGAGGAACTGCTGCTCGACGGCGGCCTGGTTCAGCCCGGCGGCGCGCATCGTGAGCGCGAGCCGCGCGCTCTGGTTCTCACCCATGGACAGCACGGCGACATCGCGCTCCTGCTCTGCAGCCATGGAAAGTGCGGTTGCAAAGAGCGACAGCCCCGCATGATCGACATCGAGCGCGCGTTTGGCGTCGGTGCGCATGGCGACCAGCAGGCGGGTGGCTTGCCCGACCCGCCGATTGCTCTCGTTGAAATCGCTGCGCAGTCGCTCAACGACCGCTTCGCTCGCCTCGAAATGCCCGTCGGAATGTGCGCGAAGCGCCTGGCTGCACGCATGGAACAGCTCGGCAGGCAATTCCGACAGCGGAAGCTCCATGCGCCGTGCCTGCTGCATGAAGCGAGCCTGTGCCGCGATCAGATGCATTGCGGCACCGGCTATGTCGGCATCGGACGATGCGGTCAGTTCCTGCAGCAGCGGAGAAAGGACGGCATCCACTCCGCTGCGCTCTTGCAAGCGGTCCGCAAGTTGCGCCTCGATCGTCAGCGCATGGGCGTGCCCCAGAAATGCCGTATCTTCGAGAAACATCTGCGCGACAGCGTGCTGTTTCTCGTCGGCAAATGCGCCGCGATCCTCGATCTCGGCCTCCCCGGCTACTGCCATCAGCAATTGCCGGGCAAGATGCACCATCATACCGCGCACCTTTGCAATGACTTCATCGCTGAAAAGCGCGTGATCGTCATTCGCGAGCAAATGGCGCAGGATCGGCCGCGCGGTTGCGAGGATCACATCGCCATGGGCGAGTTCGCCGCGCATCACTTCCTCGATGGATTGGGCGACCTGCGCATTGTCCGTATGGGTGCTCATGCGCGTGGCATAGCCTTCTTTGGTTAAGCCGCCGTTAGCTGCGATCAGGGGCAAGGTTGGCAAGGAGCACAAGCATGCCTGCCAGCATGATCGCGAGTTCGGGCATCGCCAGCGCCGCAATGATGGCAATAAACCCGGCGATGACCATGCGATCACGCAACGGTTCCAACCACAGGGTCGGCTGTCGGCGGTCCAGCAAGACGAGCGCGGCCACGAGAACTATCGCTGGAAAAACAGTGCGGTGAGGAAGACTGTCGATAGAAATTATCGAAACCGCCAGCAATGCGGCATCCACGGCCCGCCTAGCCCACGGCCACTTGCCGATTGTACCGAATGGCGCAGCCATCAGGCGCGACAAGGTCAGGAACACTTCCAAAAGCGGCACGCTCAGCGCGATCAGCAAAAAGCCCAGCGCAGGCATTTCATAAACACCGCAAGCGATGCCGCCAGCCAAGAGAGCAACAACCGTCATCCCGATCAGCAGCCGCGAATAGCGCTTGGTCAACAGGATTGTCCCGGCACTCGACACTGCCTGCTTCGCCAGCCAGCGTGAAGCTGCCCCTGCCGGTACGTCACCCAGATGCGCCCGTTGCCATCCGGTCGCCAAAGCCTGCGCCGTTTCGGCAGACGTCACGACGGTCCATCTGCCATCGTCCAGGGTAGAGTCCGCGAGCCGCGCCTCGGGAAGACGCTGTTGCAAGGCGATGCGCAGCAAGGCGTTCTGCGGCGCGGCATCTTCGGGCAGAGCGGTCAAGCGACCCAACCATTTGCCCGGTACGGTCAGCGCGCCAGCCCATGCCCTGTCCAGATCGATCCTCTCCAACCCGGCTGCCACGCCGGGGCCGGCGGATACGACAAGCAGGCGATCCCCCTCGGCCTTCAACAGATCGAGCGCCGCGCGCGATTCGGGCAGCAGGCCGGGTTGCAGCACCAGCAGGCTGTCATCATTGCCGATGATACCCGTCAGCGCATGAGGCGTGGTGATGACCTGGTACTTCATTCCGGCGCGCTCCGCCGCGTGTCGCAGCGCGATCCCTTGCGGCGTTGCGCCGCTCCCAAGCGCAATAACGGCAGTGCAGCCCGCCTCTTTCGCGAACATCAATTGTCGCTCTGCCAGAGACTTGCCGGCCACTGCTGGCATGGGATCGTCACCTGCCAGAGGCAGGCTAATCAGGGCTGCGCGCATATCAGGACGATCCTTCCGGCATGATCGCTACGCTAGGCAGGCCTTGCGCGGCTGCCAAGCCGATGCTGCGGCAGAGCGGTGAAAAAGCGCGTTAACCACAACTTGCGGTGGAAGCCGCCCTGCGGCAGGGTTCTTTGTCTTTCACCCTATGGTAAGTATGCGGCATGAGCAGAAAGCGCCAAATCGTGCCTTCCGATGAAGGCCTGTCCGGCGAGACGGTCTACAACACCGATCTCAGCCAGTCCGATGACGCCTACGAATTGCAGGCGGAGGAGGAGTATCACGAAGCGTATGATGATGAGGCGCCCGCCTCTCCTCGTGCCACGTGGCTGGCGCCTGCCTTCACGATCTTGCTGGCCCTCGCCTGGACCGGCTTTTTTGGGTGGGTGAACCATCAGGCTATGCTCGCCGGCGCGGCGCCTGCGCAGTGGGTGGACTGGATCGTGCAGTGGTCGGTTCCGATGGTGCTGCTGATCGGTCTTTACCTGCTGGTCATGCGCAATTCGCGGCGCGAAGCCAACCGCTTCACCGATGCCGCACGGGCACTTTCGACCGAGTCTGCGCAGCTGGAAGCCCGCCTGCTGACGGTCAATCGCGAACTTGCTCTTGCGCGCGACTTCATCGCCTCGCAATCCAACGATCTGGAAGCACTTGGCCGCCTCGCGACCGAGCGCCTTTCTACCAATGCCGACAAGCTTCAATCCCTGATCCGCGACAATACCGCGCAGGTCGAAGCCATCGGCCATGTCAGCGACAATGCGGTCGTCAATATGGAGACGCTGCGCGAACAATTACCGGTGCTCACCAACGCCGCGCGCGATATGAGCAACCAGGTCGGTAATGCCGGCAATTCCGCGCAGCGACAGATCGACGAATTGCTGGCGGCGTTCGAACGGCTTGGCGCACTTGAAGCTGCGAGCGAAGAGCGGGTCAGCGGGATCAACGAAGCGATCAGCACCACGCTGGGCGATTTCAATTCGCAGATCAATGCCATCGGCGACCTGACCGAACAGCGCTTCAGCCATCTGCGCACCACGAACGAGCAGTTCCGCTCCGACCTCGAAAGTTCGGAAGAGCGTGTGTTCGATGCGATTGCAGCGCGGTCCGAAGCGCTATCGCAGCAACTGGCAAAAGATGCCGAAGCAATGCGGGAGCGGGAGGCACAGGCCGCAGCCGCCATGCGTGAACGCATCGTGACGTTGCGTCTGGAAGGTGAACGGCTTGTCAGCGCCATCGATGGCGGGCAGTCCGACGCGTCCAAGCGCTGGGGCGATGCCATCACCGGCCTGGAAAACCGGATGAAGGAAGTACTCGAGGGAGTCATCAAGCTGGATGAGGCCGCCACCGAAAACGCGCGCAAACGCCTTGTGGCCCTGAATGAGGAAGCACAGCGCGTCGACCAGCGGCTCGCATCGAGCATGAACACGTTCGAGGACGATTTCGCCATGCGGCGCGAACGCAACCGCGAACGCGAGGCCGAGGCGATCGAAACGCTCGAAGCGCAGATCGCCGAGTTCGACGCACGTATTGCGCAGCGCAAAGAAGATCACCTGGTACACATCGCCGCGCTCGCCGAACGTGAAGAGGCGTTGGCGGAGCGATTGACGACGCTCGATACCGATATGGCTGCGCTCGGCGCGAATGCCGAGAATGCGAGTGGTCGGATGAGCGAGGCCGCGCAATTGCTGACCGATCGCCTCACCCAATCGCGCGGCACGATGGAAGAAAGCGACGCGCTGCTGGGCAAGCTGACCGATGACAGTGTTCGATTGCTAGAGCTGATCCGAGCAACGGCGGAGCATTCGCAAGGCGACCTCGCCGAGAGCGTCGGAACAGCAGAGACGCGCCTCACCGGTTTCGCCGAGAAGACCTCGCAACTGCGCGAGGATATTGCAGATGCGGAGCAGCGCAGCGCCAATATCGTCGTCCAGCTGGCATCGGTGCATGAGAAGCGCGGTTCGACCAATGAGGAGCTTGCCGAGCTCGAGCAGCGATTGGGTCGCCTCCTCGAGGAAAGCGAGCAGATCGCCCACCGGACCTCCAATGAATTGACCAGCGGCATCGAAGCGTTGACCGAAGCCTCGCGCAATGTGCTCGCCAATCTGCGGACCGAGCAAACCGGCGCGGTCGAGGAGATCGCACGCGATATCTGCGAACAAAGCCGCGAGCAAATCGTCCGTGCATTGCGTGCAGAGGCAGAAAAGGCGATTACGGAACTCGAAGATATCACAATGCGCTCTCAGCGCAGCGGTCAGGATACCGCGGCCATGTTGCGCGACCAGATGGACCGTGTGGCGGAACTGGCCGGCAATCTGGAACAGCGCGTGGAGCATGCGAGGGAGCGGGCCGAGGAGCAGGTCGATAACGATTTCAGTCGCCGCTCGGCGCTAATCACCGAGGCGCTAAACTCGACCGCCATCGATATCTCGAAAGTTTTCGAGAACGACATCGGCGATGTGGAATGGGCCAATTACCTGCGCGGCGATCGCGGCATCTTCACTCGCCGTGCGGTGCGACTTCTCGACAAGCAGGATGCGCGGAAGATCAGCGAAATCTATTCCGAAGACGGCGAGTTCCGTGATGTCGTCAACCGCTACATTCACGATTTCGAAGCGATGCTGCGCGGCATTCTTTCCACCCGCGATGGCAATGCGATAGCGGTAACGCTGCTTTCCAGCGATATGGGCAAGCTCTACGTGGCGCTGGCGCAGGGTATTGAACGCCTGCGAAACTAGCGGCTGCCGCGCGACGGTTTCTTAGCTCGGCGGCGTGCCCCAAATGTTGATATCGTCGATGGTTATCCAACCCTCGAACCAGTTGGCGATGTAGAGCGCTGTCAGCGCCGCGCTGAGAATAGTGGCGCGCAACACCACCCGCCCGGGCCGGAAGTTGACCGGGGCGCTGTCCGCCTGCCCGGGGATTTTTTCCACCCCCGCCTCGTCCGCCGTGCGGACGCCGAATGGCAGGAGCAGGAACGCGCTCATCACCCAGAAGAGCGCATAGATCGCAATGACAGAAGTGATTGCCATAGGCGGCTACCCGCGCGCCAGTATGACGCGCGTCTGCGGCTTCTTGCCGGACCAGCGCTGAACGGCACGCCGAGCCGCGAGCCGCGCGGCTTCCTTCACCGCTTCAACATCGCGGGCGCGCCCGCCTTTCAGCTTGCCCAGCGCATCGCGCACATCGCTCTCCGCTTCTGCCACGAAGGCTGGGTAATCCTCGTCTAGAGGCAGACCGATACCTTCAATCTGCACGGCACCGCTGTCGCCTACGACGACAATCAAAATGCCATTATGCGCAAGCCGACGACGCATGGTGACAGCTTCGCCATTGGCAGGCACGATGATGTCGCCATCGAGCACGAGCCTACCTGTATATATCTCGGCGAGCTTTTCCGGATGGCCGGGTGCGAGCCGGATAATGTCGCCATTCTTCTGCACGATGTTGTGTGCAATGCCGTTAGCCTGGCCGAGACGCGCCTGCTCCATCATGTGCCGCATCTCGCCGTGGACGGGAATCAGGATGTCCGGGCGTACCCAACCATACAGCGCCTCAAGCTCCGGCTTGCCGGGATGGCCGGATACGTGAATCTCGCTCTGCCTGTCGGTCACCATCACGATGCCGCGTTCGGCAAGGCGATTTTGGACGCGGCCGATGGCGATCTCGTTGCCCGGGATCTGGCGGCTGGAGAACAGGATGACATCGCCCTTGTCGAGGCTGAGCGGGTGATTGTCTTCGGCGATGCGGCTGAGCGCGGCACGCGGCTCACCCTGCCCGCCTGTTGCGACGATCATGATCTCGCCGCGCGGCAGGCTCATCGCCGTGTCGAAATCGACGGTTCGCGGCAGGTCATCCAGATAACCGTTCGATTGCGCGACTTCGATGATCCGGTCGAGCGAACGACCAGCCACGCAGAGTTGGCGTCCGGTGCGTTTCGCCACCTCGCCCAAAGTCTGCAGGCGCGCGACATTCGATGCGAAGGTGGTCACCAGCACGCGCCGCCCGTGATGCTTTTGCACCTCTTCCAGCAGGCCGCGGAACACCGCACCTTCGCTGCCGGAGGGCACCGGATTGAACACATTGGTGGAATCGCACACCAGCGCCAGCACGCCCTCATCGCCGATCTCGGCAAGTTCTTCGTCGGTTGCCGGCGTGCCGATCTGCGGCTCCTCATCCAGCTTCCAATCGCCGGTGTGGAAGATGCGCCCATGCGGCGTGTCGATCAGCAGGGCATTGCCCTCTGCAATCGAGTGGGCCAGCGGGATGTAGGTGACGGTGAAGGGGCCGAGCGAGAACTCGCCATGGTCCTCCTCGATCACATTGAGTTCGATCTCGTCGGTCAGACCGGCCTCGTCCAGTTTCCGCCGGATCAGGTCTGCCGTGAATGGTGTCGCATAGAGCGGCACGCCAAGGTCGGCAGCGAAATAAGGGATCGCGCCGATATGGTCCTCATGGGCATGGGTGAGGACGATGCCCAGCAGGTCATCGGAGCGCTCCTCGACGAATTCGGGATCGGCGAACATCAGCTCGGTGCCGGGATATTCGCTGGCGCCGAAACTCATGCCGAGGTCCACCATCAGCCACTTGCCCTGGCAGCCATACAGATTGACATTCATGCCGATCTCGCCGGACCCGCCCAGAGCGAGGAACAGCAATTCGTCTTCGGGCGTGTAGTCTTTTTTCATGTCTCTCCAGCACGGTCTGCGAGGATTTGCAGCCCGCGAATTGTCAGGTCGGCGTCGATAACGTCGAATATGTCGGTCTTCTGATCGAAGAGGATGGCGAGGCCGCCGGTTGCGACCACTTTGACCGGTCGGCCGATTTCAGCCTTCATCCGCTCGATCAGCCCTTCCATCATGGCGACATAGCCCCAGAAGACGCCGATCAGCATCTGGTCTTCGGTATTACGCCCGATAACGCTGGAGGTTTCCGGCGCGCGAATGGCGATGCGTGGCAATTTCGCCGTCTTGCCGACCAGCGCGTCGAGCGAGAGGTTGATGCCGGGCGCGATGATACCGCCTTTATAAGCGCCGTTGAAATCGACAGCCTCGAACTTCGTCGCCGTGCCGAAATCGACGACGATCATGTCGCCGCCGACCAGTGCGTGCGCGGCAATGCAATTCAGTGCGCGGTCGGCGCCAAGCGTATGCGGCTGCTCGACATCGATTTCGAAGCCCCATTCGGCAGCGCCCTGCCCGGCAATGATCGGTGTGATACCGAAATACTTCTGCGCCAGCACGGTGAGGTTGTGATCGGCACGCGGCACGACGGAGGCGAAGATAATCCGGCTGATGGCACTGCGTTCTACGCCTTCCATGGCGAGCAGTTGCAGTAGCCAGGTGGCGTATTCATCACCTGTGCGGCGGCCATCGGTGGCAATGCGCCAGCGCGCGCGAATATCGCTCCCCTCGAACAGGGCAAACACGACATTGGTATTGCCGACATCGATGGCGAGCAGCATCAATCGTTCTCCAGCATCACATCGCCTGCGTGAATGGCAGTTGTCGCGCCATCGGGCAAACGCAACAACAAGGCTCCGGTATCGCCGAGGGCCGCGAATGTGCCCGAAACTATTTCTCCATCGGGTGCGTGGACCCGCAGGCGGCTTCCAACAGGATGGGCTGCGGCGGCCCATCGGCGCAGGATCGGCTCGTGGCCGCTTTCCCACCAGCGGGCGAGTTCGATGGCGAACTGCTGCGCCAGCGTGCGCGCAAACGTGTCGAGCGGCGGGGTCTTTGCGCTGTCCGAGAGCGCCGACACGACACGATCCTCGATTTCCGGCGCGCTAGCGAGGTTGACGCCGATCCCGATCACGACGACCTGCTGATGGCGCTCCAGCAGCAGTCCGCAAAACTTCGCGCCTGCCAGCAGGACGTCGTTCGGCCATTTCATCCGGAGCGCGCCGGGATCGGGCAGCAGCGGCAAGACCGTCTCGTAGACGGCCAGTGCCGCGACAAAGCTTAGCGTTTCGGGCGGCGGATTGAAGGGCGGCTCCAGATTGACGACGGTGGAGCCGGTGAAGTTTCCCTCGCCGTCCAGCCAAGCCCTGCCCTGCCTGCCGCGCCCCGCCGTCTGCCGCTGCGCTACAAGCCAGTGGCCATCCGGTACGGCGTCACCGCGCGCTAGCCGTGCCAGCAGGTCTGCATTGGTGGAGCCGGTTTCGGCGACGGTTTCGATCACCGATTAGGTCAGGCAGGCACGATCATCGCGAGCGACGCGGCTGCCATATCCGCCAGATTGCCGAGCGGCCCAATCAGCAGGTAGCCGAGCGGGGAGATCAGCAGGGTGCAGATCGCCAGCAAGGCCCAATGCGGTGTGTCGCCATCGCCCTTGATCGTGTCGGCAGGCTCATCGAAGAACATGACCTTCACGATCTTGATGTAATAAAACGCGCCGATCACGCTGGCCGCGATACCGATGGCGGCAAGTGCCAGCAGGTCCGCTTCAACGGCAGCCTGGAAGACGACGAACTTGCCCCAGAAGCCGAAAAGGGGCGGGATGCCCGCAAGGCTGAACATCAGCGCAAGCATGCACCAAGCGAGCACGGGCCGCGTGACCGAAAGGCCTGCCAGGTCCGAAATGCCTTCCAGCTGGTTGCCGTCTGCGTCGCGCATCAGCATCACCGCGACGAAACTGCCGATGGTCATCACCGTATAGATCGCGAGATAGACCATCATCGCGCTGGCCCCCGCAGCCGTGCCGACGGCAAGGCCGATCAGGATGAAGCCGACATTGTTGATCGAGCTGAAAGCCAGCAGCCGCTTGATATTCGTCTGGCCGATTGCGCCCAGCGCACCGATCACGATGGACAGCAGCGCTGCGAAGATAACGATCTGCTGCCAAGCGAGCGCCTGCGATCCGAACGCCTCCAGCGATACGCGCGCCAGCAATGCAATGGCCGCGACCTTGGGCGCGCTGGCAAAGAACATCGTGGTAGGCGTCGGCGCGCCTTCATAGACGTCCGGCGTCCACATATGGAACGGCGCGGCGCTGATCTTGAAGGCGAGACCCGCCAGCACGAAGGTCAGGCCGAACAGCTGGCCAGTGGTCAATCCGCCGGAAATAGCAAGCGCAATGCCTTCGAAACTGGTCGTACCGGCGAAGCCATAAGTCAGGCTCATGCCGAAAAGCAGGATGCCGGAAGCGAGCGCGCCGAGCACGAAGTATTTCAAGCCTGCCTCTGCCGAGCGCACATTGTCGCGCAGGAACGCAGCAAGCACGTAAGCCGCCAGCGAGTTCAGTTCGAGACCCATGTACAGCGTGATGAGGTCGTTGGCCGACACCATGATGCACATGCCCAGCGTGGCGAAGATCACCAGCACCGCATATTCCGGCCGCTTCGCCGCCGCTGCCGAAAGGAAGCGCGGCGCGACGATCAGAGCGGCGGCTGATGCGGCGAAGATCAGCAGCTTGGCAAATGCTGCGAAGGCATCGGCGCGGAACAGGTCGGCAAAGGCCAGCGTGTCCGGTCCGGCAGCCCCGTAGAGTGCAACCGGCAGGACCAGCGCGAAGGCCGCGCCGAGGGCCACGACGGCCAGGATATGGACGGCGCGGGCCGACTTATCGCCGACGAAGGCCGATACCAGAAGCAGGATCAGACCGGAGACGGCCAGCACCAGTTCCGGCGCGATCAGCTGGAACGAGGCGGAATAGTCGATCATTCGCCCTCTCCTGCATTGGCCGGCCCTGTCATGGCGAGCTGAGCATCGCTAGCGGGCGCTGCGGCGGCGAGCCTGTCGTCGAGAACCTGGATATCGGCGCGCATGGGAGCAAGGAAACTTTCAGGGTAGATACCCATCCACAACACCGCCGCGGCGATAGGGCCGAGAAGCAGGTATTCGCGGACGGTAAGGTCTGGCATGGCTGCGGCGTCGGCATTTTTCTGCCCGCCAAAGCACACGCGGCGATAGAGATAGAGCATGTAGGCCGCGCCGAGGATAATGCCGGTCGTGGCTACGAAGGCCACCCAGCTATTCGCCTGGTAAATACCGGCCAGCGCCAGGAATTCGCCCACGAAATTGCTCGTGCCCGGTAGGCCGATGCTGGCCATGGTGAACAGGAGGAACAGCGTGGCATAGGCCGGCATGTTGATGGCAAGGCCGCCATAGCGATCAATCTCGCGCGTATGCAGCCGGTCGTAAATCACGCCGACGCACAGGAATAGCGCGCCCGATACCAGGCCGTGGCCCAGCATGATCATCATCGCGCCTTCCAGCCCCTGGACGTTGAAGGCAAACAGGCCGACCGTCACGATCGCCATGTGGGCGACCGAGGAATAGGCGATGAGCTTTTTCATGTCGTGCTGTACCAGCGCGATCAGGCTGGTGAGGACGACCGCTACCATGCTCAGCCCCCACACGAGCCATGCGAATTGCGCGCTGGCATCAGGGAACATGGGCAGGCTGAAACGGATGAAACCGTAACCGCCCAGCTTCAGCAAAACGCCTGCCAGGATGACAGAGCCTGCCGTCGGCGCCTGCACGTGCGCGTCAGGCAGCCATGTGTGAACCGGCCACATCGGCATCTTCACTGCGAAGCTGGCAAAGAATGCGAGCCACAGCCATGTCTGCGCCGCGGGCGCGAAATCATATTCCATCAGCACGGGGATGGAGGATGTGCCCGCCTCGTTCACCATCCATAGCATGGCGATCAGCATCAGCACCGATCCCAGCAGCGTGTAGAGGAAGAATTTGTAGCTGGCGTAAATGCGGTTGTCCCCGCCCCAGACGCCGATGATGAGATACATCGGGATGAGGCCGGCTTCGAAGAAGATGTAGAACAGGAAGATATCCTGCGCGGCGAACACGCCGATCATCAGCACTTCCATGATGAGGAAGGCCGCCATGTATTCGCCGACGCGCGTCTTGATGGCTTCCCAGCTCGCGCCGATGCAGATCGGCATCAGGAAGACGCTGAGCATGATGAGCATCAGGGCGATGCCATCGATGCCGAGGGCGTATTCGAAGCCCGCGAACAGGTCCGCACGTTCCATGAACTGCCACTGCGCGCCGCCGATATCGAAGTTGACCCACAGCAGGATGCCGAGCGCCAGGTTCACCAGCGTCGCCGCCAGCGCGAGCATGCGCGCAGGCTTCGCATCGAGGAACAGGCAGATGATGGCCGCCACAAGCGGCACCAGCATCATCACCGAAAGGATTGGAAAGCCGATCATGAGAACAGCACCCAGGTGACGGCGGCTACAAGGCCGATAAGCATGATCAGAGCGTAACTCGTAAGATAACCGGACTGCACTTTCTTCGCGAGGCCGCTGCCTTGCGACACGACCCAGGCTACGCCGTTCGGACCGAAGCGGTCGATCGTGCCTTCATCGCCCTTCTTCCAGAAGATGCGGCCAAGCCAGAAGGCGGGCTTCACGAACAGGAGATCGTACAGTTCGTCGAAATACCACTTGTTGTGGATGAAATTGTAGATCGGACCCAGTTGCTGCGTCGTCTCGCGCGGCAGGTCAGGACGGCGGATGTAGGCCATCCACGCGACAAACAGGCCGAGCAACATGACGACAAGCGCCGAGTATTTTACCCAATAGGGGACTTCGGTAATCGCCTGCATCAAGGCCGGATCGAAGGCGAGCGAGCCCGCCCAGAAGTTCTCTTCTGCACTGAGGAAGGCATCGTGGAAAATCTGTCCGGCGAAGATTGCGCCAATGCTCAAGACGCCGAGCGGCACGAGCATGGTCCAAGGGCTTTCATGCGGATGATATCCGCCTGTGCCCGGCGCATGATCGGGCGACGGAACCGTGTGGTCGTGCAACTCGCCGGCATCCTCTTGCACCGGCGGATTGTGTTCCGAGGGTTCGTCATGCCCGTGCGCGACAGCGTGCTGGATGTGCTTGCTTTCGATCCAGCGCGGCTTGCCCCAGAAAGTGAGGAACATCAGGCGCCAGCTGTAGAAACTGGTCAGCAGGGCGGCAAAGACGCCCACCCAGAATGCACCCGTGCCATGGCCGCCAGCAGCGTAGGACACCTCCAGAATGGCGTCCTTTGACCAAAAGCCTGCGAAACCTGCGCCGAGGTGATAGATACCAACCCCGGTAATCGCCAGCGTGCCGATCAGCATCGCCCAGAAGGTGAACGGTATCTCCTTCCGCAGGCCGCCATAATAGCGCATGTCCTGCTCGTGATGCATGGCGTGGATGACGCTGCCCGCACCGAGGAAGAGCAGCGCCTTGAAGAAAGCGTGCGTGAAGAGGTGGAACATCGCTGCGCCATAGGCGCCGACACCAGCGGCGAAGAACATGTAGCCGAGCTGCGAGCAGGTGGAATAGGCGATGACCCGCTTGATGTCCCACTGCGTGGTGCCGACGGTTGCGGCAAACAGGCAGGTCGCCGCGCCGATGATGGTAACGGCCGCCAAGGCGACCGGCGCTGCCTCGAACATGGGCGACAGGCGGCAAACCATGAACACGCCCGCCGTTACCATGGTCGCGGCGTGGATCAGCGCGGAGACAGGCGTCGGGCCTTCCATCGCGTCGGGCAGCCAGGTGTGCAGGCCCAGCTGCGCGGATTTGCCCATGGCGCCGATGAACAGCAGCAGGCACAGGATCGTCATCGTATCCCAGCGCGCGCCCATGAAGCCGATCGTGCTGCCGGCCATGGCGGGCGCTGCTTCATTGATCGCGTCGATGCTGGTCGTCTGGAAGACGAGGAACGTGCCGAAGATGCCGAGCATGAAGCCAAGGTCGCCCACGCGGTTGACGACGAAAGCCTTGATCGCGGCGGCATTGGCGCTTGGCTTCTTGTACCAAAAGCCGATCAGCAAATAGCTGGCGAGGCCCACCCCTTCCCAACCGAAGAACATCTGCACGAGATTGTCCGCCGTCACCAGCATCAGCATGGCGAAGGTGAACAGCGACAAGTAGGCGAAGAAACGACTCTGATCCGGATCTTCGTCCATATAGCCCCAGCTATACAGGTGCACGAGGGCGGATACGGTGGTGATGACCACCAACATCACGGCGGTCAGTGTATCGACCCGCAGCGCCCAGTCGAATGTCAGGGCACCGGACTGAACCCAGGTGAGCACCGGCGTAACGCCAGCCTCTGCGGTGCCGTTCAGGAAACCGAGGAAGATTGGCCAGCTAAGCGCCGCTGCAAGGAACAGCGCGCCGGTCGTCACCAGCTTGGCCGCCGTCTGGCCGATCACGCGGCCGAAAAGGCCTGCGACGATAGCCGCCAGAAGCGGTGCGAAGACGATGATCTGGATCATGTTGCCCCCTTACCCCTTCATCCGGTTCACATCGTCGACCGCGATGGTGCCACGGCCACGGAAATAGACGACCAGGATGGCAAGCCCGATGGCCGCTTCCGCCGCCGCGACAGTCAGCACGAACATGGCAAACACCTGGCCGGTCAGATCATTCAGGAATGCGCTGAAAGCGACGAGATTGATGTTCACGCTCAGCAGGATCAGCTCGATAGCCATCAGGATGATGATGATGTTCTTGCGGTTCATGAAGATGCCCAGCACCCCCAACACAAACAGGATCGAACTGACGATCACATAGTGCTCGATACCGATCACAGCTCGATCCCCTCACCCACGGTTGGCCGCTTCATCTCGGTCGCATCTTCGGGGCGCCGTGCATTCTGCTTGCCGATATCCTGGTGTCCGCGGGTCGAGCGGCTTTCTCTGTGAGTCAGGACGATCGCCCCGACCATGGCGACCAGCAGGATGATGCCCGCCACTTCGAACAGGAAAAGATATTTGCCGTAGAGCAGCGCGCCGATCGCCTCGATATTGCTCTTGCCCGTCACGACGGCGGGCGTGTCACCCAGCGGCGTTCCGAGGTCGAGCGCTCCGGCACGATAGGCGCCGATGCCCAGCACCAGCTCAGCCAGCAGCACGACGGCGATGGCGAGGCCAAGCGGCGCATTCTTCATGAAGCCTGCGCGCAATTCGGCAAAATCGATGTTCAGCATCATCACGACGAACAGGAACAGCACCGCGACCGCGCCGACATAAACCACCACCAGCAGCATGGCGAGGAACTCCGCCCCCACCAGCACCATCAGGCCCGCCGCATTGAAGAACGCCAGGATCAGCCAGAGCACCGAATGCACCGGGTTGCGCGCGAAGATCGTGAACGCGCCGGCAGCCAACATCAGCGCCGCAAAAAGATAGAATGCGAAGACTTGCATGGTAAACTCGCGCGGCCCCTATCGGTATGGCGCGTCGGCTTCAAGGTTCGCGGCGATAGCGCGCTCCCACTTGTCCCCGTTCGCCAGCAATTTCGCCTTGTCGTAGAGCAATTCTTCGCGCGTTTCGGTCGCGTATTCGAAGTTCGGCCCCTCCACCACGGCATCCACCGGACATGCTTCCTGGCAAAAACCGCAATAGATGCACTTGGTCATGTCGATGTCGTAACGCGTGGTACGGCGGCTGCCATCCTCGCGCGGCTCACTCTCGATGGTGATCGCCTGCGCCGGGCACACGGCCTCGCACAGCTTGCAGGCAATGCAGCGCTCTTCCCCGTTGGGATAGCGGCGCAGTGCATGCTCGCCCCGAAAACGCGGGCTGATCGGGTTCTTTTCGTAAGGATAGTTGATCGTCACCTTGGGCTTGAAGAAATACTTCAGCGTGAGAGCATGCGCCTTCACGAATTCCCACAGGGTAAAGGATTTTATCAGATGGGCGACGGTCATGCCGCACCTCCATATCGGGTAAACATGAGCCAGCCACTGGTGAGGACAACGAAGATCAGACTCATCGGCAGGAAGACTTTCCAGCCGAGGCGCATCAGCTGGTCATAGCGGTAGCGCGGCACGGTCGCCATCACCCAGCTGAACATGAAGAAGAAGAAGAACGTCTTCAGCAGGAACCACACGATGCCGGGGATGTCGAACCACGGGATCAGGTCGATGTTCAGAGGCGGCAGCCAGCCACCGAAGAACAGCAGCGTGTTGAGGCTGCACATCAGCAGGATGTTGGCATATTCGCCCAGCCAGAAGAGCGCGAAGCTCATGGAGCTGTATTCGGTCTGGTAACCGGCCACCAGCTCGCTTTCCGCCTCGGTCAGGTCGAAAGGCACGCGCTGCGTTTCTGCCAGCGAGCTGATGAAGAACACCACCCACATCGGGAACAGCAGCAGGTTGAACCAATAGCCGTTCACAATGCCGAAGCCGTGCCCGCGCTGGCCTTCCACGATGTCAGACAGGTTGAACGTGCCGGCATACAGCACGACGCAGACGAGTATGAAGCCGATAGAGACTTCGTAGGAAATCATCTGCGCGGCAGCACGCATCGCGGAGAAGAACGGATATTTCGAGTTGGACGCCCAGCCCGACATCGTCACGCCGTAAACACTGAGCGAACTGATCGCGAGGATGTAGAGCAGGCCGACATTGATGTCCGCCAGCACCACGCCCGCGTCGAAGGGGATCACGGCCCATGCGAGCAGTGCCACGGTAAACGTAATGATCGGCGCGAGCAGGAAGATGCCCTTGTTCGCGCCCGAAGGAATGATCGTTTCCTGCAGGAAGACCTTGAGGCCGTCTGCGAAGGACTGGAGCAGGCCGAACGGTCCGACCACGTTGGGGCCACGTCGCAGGTTGATGGCGGCCCACACCTTGCGATCGACGTAAATGATCATGGCGACCGCCAGCATCAGCGGAAGCGCGATCAGCAGGATTCCGGAAATGGCCGCGACGAAGGCCGCCCAGCCAGCGTCCATGCCGAGATCGATGAAGAACTGGGTCACTCCGCAGCCTCCTTCATCTCATGCCCATGCGTCAGTTCGTCCGAGCATTGCTGCATCACGACGCTGGCGCGTGCTATGGCGTTGGTGAGGTAGAAATCCTTGATCGGATAGCTGATCTCACCCGAGGCACCGGCATTGGCAGGAGCAGCAGGCAGCGTGCCAAGATCGGCCAGGCCTTCCTGGGCGAGTGCTGGCACATCGGCGATCATCGCGGCACGCAATTCGGCAAAGCTGTCGAAGCCGACATTGACGCCCAGCGCATCGGCCAGCGCGCGCAGTATGGTCCAGTCCTCGCGCGCATCACCCGGTGCGAAAATCGCCTTGTCGGCCATCTGCACGCGGCCTTCGGTATTGACGTAGGTACCAGCCTTTTCGGTGTAGGCGGCGGCAGGCAGGATGATGTCCGCCGCATGCGCGCCCTTGTCGCCGTGATGGCCGATATAGACTTTCAGGCTGCCGTCGAAGCGGCTGAAATCCACTTCGTCCGCCCCAAGCGCCAGCACGACAGCTGGTTTCGCCTCAGCGAGGTCGGCGATGCCGCCCTTGCTGGAGAAGCCGAGCATCACCGCGCCCATGCGAGCGGCCGCTGTGTGCAGCGCATTGAACTCGGCGCCGAGGCTGGAAGCAACAGCCAGAGCCTTGCCATGGGCGCCGGCAGCGAAACCACCAGCGCCCAAAATAACCGCCGAGCGATCGGCCGACTTGAAAGCGTCGGTCAAATGAGATGGCAGCTTGTCCAGCGCCGAAAGATCACTGCCAAGAAAACTCGCCGGATAGGTCGTTTCCCATTCGGGACCGACCACGAAGACCTTCGCACCGCGCTTCACCGCCTTGCGCAGGCGCACATTCACCAGCGGCGCTTCCATACGGATCTGGCTGCCGATGATGAGGATGGCTTGCGCTTCCTCGATCCCTGCAAAGGTCGAGTTGAAATTGACCGCCGCGAGATTGGATACGTCGTAATCCATGCCCGTCTGACGGCTTTCCATCAGCGTGCTGCCGCTCGCCTTCAGCAGGGCCTTGGCGGCAAACATCGTCTCGCAATCGACCATGTCGCCCGCAATTGCGGCGATGCTCGATCCGTTGCCTTTCAGGGCCTTGGCGATTTTCTTGAAGGCATCGTCCCAGCCCGCTTCCTGCAGCTTGCCGGATTTGCGAATGAAAACCTTATCCAGACGGCGGCGCATTAGGCCGTCGACCTGGTAGCGCGCCTTGTCCGAAATCCACTCCTCGTTCACATCGTCATTGTCGCGGGGCAGCACGCGCAGCACTTCGCGCCCGCGACTGTCGATGCGAATATTCGCGCCGACACCGTCGGACACATCGATGCCCAGCGTCTTCTTCAGCTCCCACGGGCGGCTTTCATAGGCATACGGCCCACTGGTGAGCGCACCGACCGGGCAAAGGTCGATCACATTGGCCGACAGCTCATGCTTCGCCGCCTGCTCAAGATAGGTGGTGATCTGCATGTCCTCGCCGCGATAGAGCGCGCCGATCTCGTCCACGCCCGCCACTTCTTCCGAGAAGCGGACGCAGCGCGTGCAGTGGATGCAGCGGGTCATGATCGTCTTGATCAGCGGGCCCATGTTCTTGGAGGTAACGGCGCGCTTGTTCTCGTGATAGCGCGTCGCGCCGCGGCCATACATCATGGCCTGGTCCTGGAGGTCGCACTCGCCGCCCTGGTCGCAGATAGGGCAATCGAGCGGGTGATTGATGAGAAGAAACTCCATCACGCCTTCGCGCGCGGCCTTCACCATCTTGGAATCGGTGCGGATTTCCTGCCCCTCGGTCGCGGGCAGCGCACAGCTGGCCTGTGGCTTGGGCGGTCCGGGCTTCACCTCGACAAGGCACATGCGGCAATTGCCCGCGATGGACAGCCGCTCGTGATAGCAGAAGCGCGGAATTTCCTTCCCCGCCAGCTCGCACGCCTGGAGGACGGTCGCGCCGTCGGGGACGTCCAACTCGGTGCCGTCGACTGTGACTTTAGGCATCGTCGTTCTCGTTCATTTCTTCGGTCTGCGCTGCAAGCATGCGGTAGCTGGCCGTTGCCAGCATCGACCGCATCGCCAGCGGCGAGGCATTTATGGAGCTGCCGTCCTGCGTGCAGATGTCCAGCACGGGGTCGATCTGCGTGAATACAGCGGTTTCTGCGTCACTCGCAACGGGCGTGGCAAACAGGTCGGCGACAAGGTTCGGCGCGCCGCGCGCGACGCAATTGGCCACCTGATCGGTGTAGGAATACGTTTCTGCGGGCGTACCGATGGCAGCCATGGAGAGGCGCATCACCAGCGGCTCCCCATCGCCGGCTTCCAGCATCCGCTCGGCAAGGCCACCTGCAAAAGGCAGGCCGCCCAACTCGATACGCCGGTAACGACGCGGCATGGCGTTGAAACATTCGCTGCTGACGCGGCGATCGGCGAGATCGTCAATCAGGCGGCGATACTCGTTGCTGCGATAATCGAGCACGAGAAGGTCGTGAACCTCATCCGCATTTTCGTCGGCAATGCATTGAGTCCACGCGGCGACAGCTTCTCGCTGCTGCGTAACGCTGACGGATTGCGCCGCTGCGGGGATGCTTGCGACCAGAGCGGCTGCCATAATGGCTTTTGCTGAGAGCTTGAGCATCATTCCGCGGCCTCCTGCATCGCATTCTCGCGGTCGGCGATGCGGCGTTCCAGTTCGGGGCGGAAGTGCTTGAGCAAGCCCTGGATCGGCCATGCGGCGGCATCGCCCAACGCGCAGATCGTGTGGCCTTCCACCTGCTTGGTGACTTCGTACAGCATGTCGATTTCCTGCGGGCTGCTCTCGCCCACACGAAGACGTTCCATCACGCGCCACATCCAGCCCGTGCCCTCACGGCAGGGCGTACACTGGCCACAGCTTTCATGCTTGTAGAAATAGCTGATGCGGCTGATGGCGCGCACGATATCGGTGCTCTTGTCCATCACGATGATGGCAGCCGTGCCAAGGCCCGAGCCGAGCTCTTTCAGCCCGTCGAAATCCATCGGCGCATCCATGATTTCGGCAGCAGGGACCAGTGGCACGGAGGATCCGCCGGGGATCACCGCCAGCAGATTGTCCCACCCGCCAGTGATGCCGCCTGCATGCTTCTCGATCAGCTCGCGGAAGGGGATGCTCATCGCCTCCTCCACCACGCAGGGCTTTTCGACGTGCCCGCTGATCTGGAAAAGCTTGGTACCGTGATTGTTCTCGCGCCCGAAGCTGGCGAACCAGCTGCCGCCGCGCCGCAGGATTGTCGGCACGACCGCAATGCTCTCGACGTTATTGACCGTTGTCGGACATCCATAAAGGCCGGCGCCTGCCGGGAATGGTGGCTTCAGCCGCGGCTGGCCCTTCTTGCCTTCGAGGCTCTCGATCATCGCGGTTTCTTCACCGCAGATATAGGCGCCCGCGCCGCGGTGCATGAAGACATCGAAATCGTAGCCCGAACCGCTGGCATTCTTGCCGATCAGGCCTGCATCATATGCTTCGTCAATCGCGGCCTGCAGCGTCTGCGCCTCACGAATATATTCGCCGCGAATATAGATATAGGCGGCACGCGCGCGCATGGCGAAGCCGGCGACCAGCGCGCCTTCGATCAGCTTGTGCGGATCGTGGCGGATGATCTCGCGGTCCTTGCACGAACCGGGCTCGGATTCGTCGGCATTGATGACGAGGAAGGACGGTCGACCGTCCTTGCTTTCCTTTGGCATGAAGCTCCATTTCATGCCGGTCGGAAAGCCTGCCCCGCCCCGCCCGCGCAGGCCCGAAGCCTTGATCTCTTCGATGATATTGTCTTCACCGCGCGCGATCAGCGACTTGGTATCGTCCCAATCGCCGCGCTTTTGCGCAGCGTCGAGATTCCACGGCTGGAAACCGTAGACATTGGTGAAGATGCGATCCTTGTCAGCGAGCATGGTCAGTCTTTCTTCGTCCCGCTTTTCGCGGTGCGGTTCGCCAGGAAAATGGTGAGGAGCCCGATGGCAATGGCGACAAAGCCTTCGCGCAGGTCGCGAGCGAAGACCAGATACAGGCCAAGCGTCACGGCAATGACGCCGAGCATCCACGCGATCTTGTGCAGCATGCTCATACGCCTACTCCGAAAACCCAGATGGCAGCCGCCGCCAGGATGACGACGAGGGCCACCGTTTTAACGATGCCTTTCAGCACCTTCCAGGCGATCGCAATCAACACGACCGCGACCAGCAGCGGGATGATCTGTTCGCTCACCACTCGCTCCGGTAATCGTGATTGGCGTCGACCATTTCCTTGAGCGTGGTCGGTCCGCCCGAAGGCTCGGACGTATGCCGACCCGGCTGCTGCGTACCTGCCTTCGGATTTTCACCAGCTTCGAGGGCGTCCAGCACGGCGGTGAAACGTTCGGCGGTCAGGTCTTCATAATTGTCGTCGTTGATCTGCACCATGGGCGCCGTGGCGCAGCTGCCCATGCATTCGACCTCGGTCAGCGTCCACAGGCCGTTGTCGGAGACCTGCCCCTTTTTCATGCCGCGCTTGGCGCAGACATCTAGGATATCGTCCGACCCGCGCAGCATGCACGGCGTGGTGCCGCACACCTGCACGTGGAATTTGCCGACTGGCACGAGATTGTACATGAAATAGAACGTAGCGACCTCGACCACGCGGATGATCGGCATGTCGAGATAGGCGGCGACATATTCCATCACCGGCAGCGGCAGCCAGCCCTGCGTGTTAGTTTCCTCGCCCACCTGGCGCTGCGCCAGATCGAGCAGCGGCATCACCGCGCTGCGCTGGCGGCCTTCGGGATATTTGGCGATATGCTTGTCCGCCGCCGCCTTGTTGGCATCGGTGAACGCCCATCCCTCATATTGCGCGCGCAGTTCGGGCGTGTCGGGGGCGAGATGTCTAGCGGCCACGAATGAGCCTCCGTTCGATATAGCGGCCCACATACAGGCCGATCACCGCCGCAAAGGCGGTGGATAGAATTTCCTTGAGCGCCGCCTCACCGTGGAAAGCGGCGAGATAGGCGGCAACCGCCGATGCGAAGGCGGCGAAAGCGGCGACGAGGATGAAGAATTCGCGAAGGATCACAATGTGCCTCCTTTCGTCGTCATTGCGAGCGTAGCGAAGCAATCCATGGTGCAGTTCCATGGATTGCCGCGTAGCCTGCGGCTACTCGCAATGACGATGCCGAGCTTGCTCACCGATCACACTCCCCGAACACCACGTCGATCGCTCCGAGGATTGCGGTTGCGTCGGGCAGCATGTGGCCCTTGGACATAAAGTCCATCGCCTGCAGGTGCGAAAACGCGGTCGGGCGGATCTTGCAGCGGTAAGGCTTGTTCGTGCCGTCTGCCACCAAATACACGCCGAACTCGCCCTTGGGGCTTTCGGTCGCGACATAGACTTCGCCCGCGGGCACGTGGAAGCCTTCGGTGTAGAGCTTGAAGTGATGGATCAGCGCTTCCATCGACTGCTTCATCTCGGCGCGCTTGGGCGGGGACACTTTCTTGTTGTCGCTCGCCACAGGGCCTTCGGGCATTTCGGCCAGGCACTGCTTGATGATCTTCGCGCTCTCGTAGACTTCCTTCACGCGGACCATGAAGCGGTCGTAGCAATCGGAATTGGTGCCGACGGGAATGTCGAATTCCATCCGGTCATACACGTCGTAAGGCTGCGACTTGCGAAGATCCCACGGGATGCCGGCAGCGCGGATCATCGGGCCGGAGAAGCCCCACGCGATCGCATCTTCCTTGCTGACGACAGCGATATCGACATTGCGCTGCTTGAAGATGCGGTTGTCGGTAACAAGGCTCATGGCATCGCCGAAGAGTTCGGGCAGGCGATTGTCGCACCAGTCGCCGATATCGGCGAGCAGCTTCAATGGCACGTCCTGGTGCACGCCGCCGGGGCGGAACCATGCGGCATGCATGCGCGCGCCCGATGCCCGCTCGAAGAAATTCATGCAGTCTTCGCGCAGCTCGAACACCCAGAGGTTCGGCGTCATCGCACCCACATCCATCACATGCGCGCCGATATTGAGCATGTGGTTGCAGATGCGTGTCAGCTCGGCAAACAGCACGCGCAGATACTGCGCCCGCTCCGGCACTTCGACATTCAGCAGCTTCTCGATGCCGAGGACGTAGCTATATTCCTGCGCCAGCGGGCTGCAGTAATCGAGTCGATCGAAATAAGGCAGCGCCTGCAGGTAGGTCTTGTATTCGATCAGCTTTTCGGTGCCGCGATGCAGCAGGCCGACATGCGGGTCGATCCGTTCGATGATCTCGCCATCCAGCTCCATCACCATGCGCAGCACGCCGTGCGCCGCAGGGTGCTGGGGGCCGAAATTGATCGTGTAGTTGGTGATTTCCTCGCCTTCGGTGGTCGGCGATTCTTCCAGCATCATTCCGCTCATGGCTTGTCGTCCTTCGGCTGCGTTGCCGCCTTGGTGTCACGCACATCGCCCTTGCCAGGCGCGCGATCCGGCTGGTCCTCGGTAGCATCGGGAGCAGGTTCGTCGATGTCGGAATCCTTTTCGGCGGGCGCCGCTGCGCTGATCCTTTCGCTGGCCTTGGCATCGGCTTTCGCGCCCGCACCGGTGTCTTTCGGGCTCTCGGTAACCTTGGGATCGTCGATGGGCGGCATGGTCGCCTTTTCGTCGCCCGGCAGCTGGTAATCGGCACCCTCCCAAGGCGAGGTGAAATCGAACGTGCGGAAGTCCTGCGCCAACTGCACCGGCTCGTACACCACCCGCTTTTCCTCTTCGGAATAGCGCAGCTCGGTATAGCCCGTCAGCGGGAAGTCCTTGCGGAAGGGATGCCCTTCAAAGCCGTAATCGGTGAGGATCCGGCGCAGATCGGTATTGCCGTCGAATGTCACGCCGAACATGTCGAACACTTCGCGCTCCAGCCAGCCAGCAACCGGCCACAGCGTGGTGACGGTGGGCACAGGCGTGTTCTCGTCCGTCGACAGCTTCACCATGATCCGGTGGTTCTTGGAAAGGCTGAGGAGCATGTAGACAACCTCGAACCGCTCGGCGCGGCCCGGAAAGTCGACACCCGCAATCTCAACAAGCTGCTGGTAGGCGTGATCGTCCCGCAGGGTGCGCAGCACATCTTCGATGCTTTCGCGCTTTACGGTGAGAATGATCTCGCCATGCGCTTCATGGCTGTCGACGACGTGGGCGCCCAGCGCCGAGACCAGCGTATCGCGCACGCCTTCGTTCGAGGCGATTTTGGGAGCGGAGTGGATGACGGCCATTACTGGTTCACCTCCAGCGACTGCACGAAAGCAACGCCCCGCTCGCTAGTGGACGACAGCTCACGCCCCGAGGCAGCCGGGTTCGACATCACGATGGCATAAGCCACACGGTCGGGCGCGATCTGGATTGCGCGCATGCGTCCATTCACGCCGTCATCACCCATATAGGCCGTTACGGTCCGACGACCCTCGACCTCCGTTTCCTCGACAAAACCCGTATCATGCGACGTCGAAACGTCTTCCACCAGCGCATCGAAGTTGGAAGTGAAGGGGTTGTGCGTCGCGGCTTCCGGTCCTGTCGACACGATCACGATGAAAGCGGCATTCTCTTCCATGCAGAGCCAGCCTTCGAGAAAGGCTGTGTTGTTGGTCGCGTCGGTCGGCTCTTCGCACGGCATGATGGCGGAGATCACGCCGTCCTCTGTTACCGTGGGCGTTTGGGCTTGCGCTGCCGCAGGTGCAGCCACCGCGAGGAGCGAGATTGCCGTGATCGTTGGTAGAACAGCCTTCATCGCTCGATCGTCCCGCTGCGGCGGATTTTGCGTTGAAGCTGCATCACGCCATAGAGCAGCGCCTCCGCTGTCGGAGGGCAACCGGGGATATAGATGTCGACAGGCACGATCCGGTCGCAGCCGCGCACCACGGAATAGCTATAGTGGTAATAGCCGCCGCCATTGGCGCAGCTGCCCATCGAAATCACATATTTCGGATCGGACATCTGATCGTAAACGCGGCGCAGCGCGGGGGCCATCTTGTTGCACAGCGTGCCGGCCACGATCATCACGTCGGACTGGCGCGGGCTGGCGCGCGGGGCGACGCCGAAGCGCTCCATGTCGTAGCGCGGCATGTTCACGTGGATCATCTCCACCGCGCAGCAGGCAAGGCCGAAGGTCATCCACCAAAGCGAGCCGGTGCGCGCCCACTGGAACAGGTCTTCGGTGCTGGTGACGAGGAAACCCTTGTCGTTCACCTCTGTCTGCAACGAATTAAAATAGTCCTCGTCGGGCTGGCGCACGTCGCCGCCCTTGGCCGCCGGAGCGTCCGCAAAAGGAGGATAGATGGCTTGGTCGTTTACGGCGCTCATTCCCAGTCCAGAGCTCCCTTCTTCCATTCGTAAGCAAGGCCGATGGCAAGAATGCCGAGGAACACCATCATGCCGCCCCAGCCGACCCAGCCCGTGACATCCAGGCTCACCGCCCAGGGGAACAGAAAAGCGGCCTCGAGGTCGAAGATGATGAAGCTGATGGCGACGAGATAAAAGCGCACATCGAACTGATGGCGAGCATCCTCGAAAGCGGGGAAGCCGCATTCATATTCGGTGAGCTTTTCAGCCTGTGGGTTGTGCGCTCCCGTAAGGCGCGAAACGCCCATCGGCAGGAAGACAAATGCCGCCGACAGTCCCGCCGCGATGGCGATGAACAGCAGGATCGGCATGTATTCGGTAAGATCGACCACGTGCGGACTCGATTTGCTAGCGTTGCGTGGGCGCGTCTAGGCAAAGCACGCCCGCGATGCAAGGCAGCACTCGGCCTCTATTCGGCGGTTTCCGGCACGATTTCCACCAGTTCCACCGTCCGCACCTGCGCGCGCTGCGGTGCTACACCAGCAACCATCGCCTCGTCCTCGCCGAAAAGCGGCCACTGGCCGTTCGCAATATAGGTGAGCCTGCCATTCAGAACGGTTCCCCCGACCGGCTCCGTCCATTCGGGATGTGCCTGCTCTATCACGCGCTGTCCTGCGATGCTGGCGATACCGTAGCCCAGCTGGAAGGCCACGATCTGCTGGGGCGAGACGCCATTGCGCATGCCAATCAGCTCATTCCCGTAAAGCCACAGCCCGTCGATCCCGTCGAGGATCATCGGCTGCTCGCTCTGCATGCGGTAGACGACGCGTGAGGGCAGCGCCACGACGGCGAGCCCGTAGCGATAGTCGCTGACGATCAGGGAACGTCCGTCCGCGCGCACGGCGAGACCTTGCGGCGAGCGAAATGTGCCCGCGTCGACCAACATTGTCATCATGCTATCGCCGGACACCCAGATTGCGCCATCGATTGGATCGCTGGCATAGACCCTGCCATCGGGCCCCACCGCGATGTCGGACAACGTCACGCCATTGGGCGCAGGCATGTGCCGCCGCACCTCCAGCGTTGCGCGGTCCAGTGCAATGAGTCCGGTATAGGCTGTGTCCGGATCTGGCGTCTGGTCAAACACGCCCGAGGCTATCCAGATCAGTCCGCGCCTTTCGTCGAGAGCGATACCCGACAGGCTGCCGGTTTCGCGCATGTCGAGTGTACGCCATCCCGCGTCGCCATCGTAGATGTGCAGCGCGCGAGATACGACGCTGGTCACGAATAGTCGGTTATAGGCCATATCGTAGAGGGCCGATTCCGGCAGAAAGATCGAATTTGGCGTTTCGGCCAATACATCGCTGCCGATCACAACGTCCGTCTGCAAGGCCGGAGAAAGCCACGCTGGAAAATAGCCGATCTGCACCAGGCCAATCAGGAACTCACGCTGCTGCGGAGAGAACACATAGCCGTCGCGTGCAAGGCTCTCGGCGACTGCCAGAGCCTCCGGCCAGCGATCCTCGCGGGCAAGCGCGCTCACGAGGCGGAGCCGGACGGAAGAGGAATTGGGAAAGTCCTCGGCCAATTGCTCCAGACCATCCACATCGGTGATCTGCCCGGTGGACGCATCGACCGGGCGCCACAGCTCGGCGGGCAGGCGCGTGGGCGCAGCGGCGTCCTCGGCAGCAGGCGGCGGCGCATCGGCCATCGTCTGGAACGGATTTTCGGGCGTCTGGCAGGCCGCAAGCGCCATGATACCAATGGCCAGAGTGCTGCGGCGCACAATCTTGTGCATGATGCCAATCCTCCCTAGATGATCCGACACGTCCCTTCTTTCCAACAGGACCAATAGAGGCAAGCTTTCCATGGCTACTTTCAACGAATCCGATCCCATCGTCATCCTTTCCTACGCACGCACCCCGATGGGCGCCATGCAGGGCGCGCTGGCCGATGTCGCCGCGACAGACCTGGGTGCAACGGCAGCGAAGGCAGCCATCGAACGCGCCGGTGTATCGGGAGACGATGTGAACCGGGTCTATATGGGCTGCGTTTTGCCCGCCGGTCTCGGCCAGGCCCCTGCCCGCCAGGTAGCGATCCTTGCAGGACTGCCCAAGAGTGCGCAGGCGACCACGGTGAACAAGGTTTGCGGCAGCGGCATGCAGACCGTCATCATGGGCGCGGAATCGCTCGCCTCGGGCACCTCGGATGTCGTGCTCGCAGGCGGTATGGAGAGCATGACCAATGCGCCCTACCTGCTGAAAAAGCACCGCTCCGGCGCTCGCATCGGGCATGACAAGGCGTATGACCACATGTTCCTCGACGGACTGGAAGATGCCTATGAGGAAGGCCGCGCCATGGGCACGTTCGCGCAGGACATGGCCGACAAGTATCAGCTGACGCGCGAGAGCATGGACGAATATTCCATCGCCAGCCTGGACCGCGCCAACAAAGCCATCGAAAGCGGTGCATTCGCGGACGAGGTCGTCCCCGTCACCTACACCACGCGCCGGGGCGATGTGACTGTCGATACGGACGAAGCGCCCGGCAAGGGCAACCCCGACAAGATCCCGCAGCTGCGTCCGGCCTTTGCCAAGGACGGCACCATCACGGCGGCGACCTCCTCCTCCATCTCCGACGGCGCGGCTGCGGTGGTTCTCTCTCGCAAGAGCGTAGCCGACGAGAAAGGCCTGACACCGGTCGCGACCGTGGTCGGCATGACCGCCCACGCGCAGGCTCCGGAAGAGTTCACGATCGCTCCCGTGGGCGCAATCCAGAAGTTGCTCGAGCAGACCGGCTGGAGCGTCGACGATGTCGATCTCTGGGAAGTGAACGAGGCCTTCGCCTGCGTCGCCATGTTCGCGATGAAGGACATCGGCATCGATCACGCCAAGATCAACGTGAATGGCGGCGGCACCGCTCTGGGCCACCCCATCGGTGCCAGCGGCACGCGCATCATCGTGACTTTGCTCAATGCTCTCAAGCAGCAGGGCAAGAAGCGCGGCATCGCATCGCTGTGCATCGGTGGCGGCGAAGCGACGGCGGTGGCTGTCGAACTAGCCTGATCCGCTTGATCGATCGATTTTTAGCGGGGCGGCCAGCGATGGTCGCCCCGTTTTGTTTGTCCGGCCGCTTTGCTTCGGACCCTTCGTCGTATTAAGCCGTTGCTGCGAATGATAACACCGACCAAGGGAGTGAAGAGATGAAGAAACTGATTGCAATCGCTGGCGCCATGGCTCTGGCCGCATGTGGAGGCGACGCCGAGGAACCGGCTGAAACCGGTGCGGACGAAACGGCCGTAGCGCCGATGAACGATGCAACCGCGCCCGGCACCTACACCTCCACGACCGAAGACGGTCAGGAAGTGGTCGTCACTCTGGCCAATGACGGAACCTACACCGTCACCGAAGGCGGCGAACAGATGGATGCCGGTACGTGGGAAGACACCGAAAACGGCACCTGCCTGACGGCACCGGGCGCAGAGCCGACCTGTTTCGACATTACGCCGGGCAGCGAAAATGGCATGTACGACATCACCGGCCCGGACGGCCAGGCGATGAGCTATTCCTACGAAAGCTGAGATACTTCGGTATTGAAGAAATGGGGCGGCGCGGAAACGGGCCGCCCCTTTTTGTTGTCGTCAGGGCTCGCCCGCACCCCAGAGTCGCGACTGCTCGACCCAGCCCTTGTGGCCATCGACGTCGAGCTCGCACCACCCCTCTGCGCAATCGCCGAGTTCGCCGATTACACCCGGCTCCAGGTTCCAGCGCAGCGGCGCAGAGTCTGCTGGATCCGCGCGCATGGCCACGATGCCTTCGCCCGTCACGATGGCCGTGCGGCGTCGGCTGAGCAGGCCCTCATACATCCAGCCCATAGTGCCGTCGGGTTCTTCCACATAGCGCCAGCCTTGGATCAGGCGCACTACCCGCACAGGTAGGCCCTCGCGCGTATAGACCCAGTCGATCGGGAATTGCTCACCCGCGCCTCGGCGAAGATAGGCTTCTTCCGCATCGATGCTGGCCCAATATGGCAGCTCTGCATCCTGAGCGAGGGCAGCAGGCGCGATGAGGGCGCAGGCACCGGCGGAGAATGTTAGCAAAGCGAGTCGGATCATTGATGGCATCAGCGCATGATAGGGGATGTGCAGAGCCCACCGCAATCGCACCGTGCATGCTTGCCGAAAAAGGCGCCATGCGATTTAACGATAAACCAAGGGACGGCGCGCTATGGGCGCGGTCATGAGGGGGACTGCCATGCTGCGCATGATGATTGCTGCTGCGACTTTGCTGGCCATTCCGGCACCTGCCCTGGCGCAGGAAGCATCGCGCGCTGCGCTCAACAATTCGGGCGACACCGCCATGGTCATCATGGCGACGCCCTTGGTGCTGCTGATCGCATTGCCGGGACTGGCGCTGTTCTATGCAGGCCTCGTGCGGGCAAGAAATGTCCTGTCCGTAATGTTGCAGATCGGCGCGGTCGTCGGAGTCGTGTCCGTCCTCTGGATCGCGGTCGGTTACACGCTGGCTTTCGGTAATACGACGAGCGGGTTCATCGGCGATGGATCGCGCTGGATGATGATCGACCTCGCCTCCCTGCGCGCCGGGATGACCTTGCCGGAAAGCACCTTTGCGATGTTCCAGCTCGCATTTGCGGTACTGGCACCGGCCTTGATGGTGGGCGCATGGGTCGGGCGGGCACGCTTTGGCTGGGTTCTGGTATTCGCCGGTGTATGGAGCTTGCTTGTCTACGCGCCCGTGGCGCACTGGATCTGGGGCGGCGGATGGCTCGGGCGGCTCGGCGTGACCGATTTCGCAGGCGGCCTTGTGGTGCATATGACGGCCGGTGTGTCCGCGCTTGTTGTGGCACTGTTGATCGGCAAGCGCGAAGGTTTTTCCGCCACGCCAGGCACGCCGCACGCGTCTGCGCTAACCTTGCTGGGCACGATGCTGATCTGGGTGGGCTGGCTCGGGCGCAATGGCGGCAGCGCGCTCCTCGCAACGGACGATGCCTCCATGGCAATCGTCAATACGCATATGGCGGCAGCCGCAGCGGCGCTGACCTGGCTCGGGATCGAGAAATGGAAGACGGGCAAGGCCAGCGCCTTTGGCTTTGGAGGCGGCGCATTGGCCGGTCTCGTCGCCATCACCCCAGCTGCAGGATTGGTGACGCCGGGCGCGGCGCTGGTGTTCGGCATCGTGGCGGGGCTGGTTTGCTCTTTCGCTGCTCAGGCGGTCCGTACAAGGCTCGCGATCGACGACACGCTAAGCGTATTCGCCATCAATGGCGTTGGCGGCATGCTGGGCGCCTTGCTGGTCGGCGTGTTCCTGCATCCCGATCTTGGCGGGACCGGATATCCCGGCGAGATGGGGCTGATCGCAATGCTCGGCACACAGGCCCTCGGTGTCGCAGTCGTCGCCGCTTACTCGGCGATCATGACGGCCATCATCGCCATCGCGGTCTCGCTCTTCATCCCGATGCGCGTGGAAGAAAGCGAAGAGATCGAAGGGCTGGACGCGAGCAGCCATGGTGGCCGCGCATGGGATTTCGACTAGGCAAACACCCCTAGCATCGCCCTACCCGGGCTTAACGCGGCATCCCCTTAAGTGCAGATCCATAAGGTCGCACAATCAAGGATTTGCCATGTCACTGGGACGCGCGCTGATGCGCCTTCGCGAGAAACGCCAACGGGTCGAGTTTCGGGCCGGAATGATCGCCAGCGGCGCTTGCGACCAGATCGTGATGGTATGCGATGTGTCGGCCAAGGGGCTGGGCGGCATCACCACGGGCGACGCGGTTAATGCGGGCGACCGCGTGCTGTTCGTCATGCCCGATATGCTGGAGATGACCGCTACCGTGCGCTGGTCCATCGCCAACCAGTTCGGCGCGCAATTCGACGAGATGCAGGATGTGAAGCGGCTCTCCGCTTACGACATGCATGGAGCCGAAGACACGCTGCCCCGATCAGCCTGACGCCTGCTCGGCATCGACTTCGGCGATTTTCGCGAGGATCGTCTCCATGGACGCCCGCGATGTGCCGAGCTTGAAATGCGGGGCATCGACCTGCAGCCGATAGTCGCTTTCTTCGTCAGAACCGCGTGTGCATTCCGGCGCGATCACGCCATCCACCGCAGACCACACGGCTATCGTCGGAACAGGCGGTTTCTGCGCCATCTGTTCGGCAAAAGGCGGATTGTCGACCGAATGATCGTTGATCGCCTCGTACAATTTCCACGCACGATTGGCGTGGCGGTCGCCGGAGAACGGACTTGCCACTGTCACCACCATATCGAGCGCGTGCGGCACACGGTGCGCCAGTACGCGCGCATATAGCCCGCCAAGGCTCCACCCGATCAGCACCGCATTCTTTCCGCTATCGCGCACAAGCTGCTCGATACGCGCCTGCACCGCCTCCAGCTTCGCCGCGTCGGCGCCGATATTCAGGCCCTGCCCCCAGCCCTCCGCCGCGAAGCCGCGCGCATTGAGCGTGCGGCGCAGCAGCGTGGTCGAGACATCGCCGGTCATCAGGCCGGGAATGACGATGGCGGGCCGCCCCTTGCCGATATCCGCGCCCTTTCTAGGCAGACGCAACGGATTGAGCAGCACGCGCGGAAGGGACAGCCCCTCGCGCAAGGTGTTGCGCAGCGGAGGCGGGGCATTGCTCATCATCATTCTCCAACGCCCTAGGTGACGACACCTAGCAGCTCGATATCGGCGCTTTTACCACGATCGCAATAGCGTCCCTATCGCAGCAAGGCTTCGCAATCGGCAGGAGAGATCGCATGAAAACCAATCTCGGCAACATCGCGCAAAAGCGTTTGCCACGCGAAATCGTGCCGCGTGATGAGCGCGAAGCGACCATGATCGGTGCCGTGATGGTCGGTGAATTTACCCCGCGCGTAACGGTGACCGTGCGCAATCTCTCGCAATTCGGCGTCGGTGTATCATCGCATGGCGTGGTGCCGGACATCGGCGAACGGGTGCGGCTCACCCTCGTCACGGGTGACGAAATTGCAGGCGAGGTGCGCTGGACCGATGGCTGCGATTTCGGCCTGCGTATGGCACACGCATTCGACCTGCGTCGCCTTCGCGCTATCAATCGCCTGCGCGACCGGTTGACCGGGCAGGTAATCGCCGCGGTGAACGACGATACCGCCGCGCCGTCCACAATACGGGGCACGACTCAACTGCGCCCCGTCTGCTAAATCAATCCCCGGTCAGGATGCGATCGACCAACTGCTTTACCGATGGCGTGAACTTGTTGGAATAAAATGGATCTTCGCGGAAGCGATAGGCCGCGTGGCCGGCGAACATCAGGTTCTGGTTTACATCGTCGCCATGGGCGATGTCCTGCAAGGTTTTCTGGATGCAGAAGCTACGCGGATCGGCGAGGCGGCCGGTAGTGTAATCGTCATGGTCCTTCCATGACGAGAAACCGCAATGCGATAGGCAGCCCATGCAATCGGCCTGGTCCTTGCGGATTTCGGCGCGCTTTTCGGGCGTGACGAACACTACGGTGCCGTCTGGCGTCTTCAATGCTTCCGTATGTCCCTGCGCCACCCATTCGCGCGCGGAGACGAGGTCTTCCGGGCGGACCCAGAAGTTCTTGCCTTTCACACCGACATCCAGCTGCGCGGTCATTTCGCCTTCAGCCGTTTTGGCAAAAGCGATTTGGCGCTGGGAACGGTAAATCAGGTCGTAGAGGAAATCGTTCTTCACCGCGCTGGAATAGAAGCCGGTCGGGCTGAACTTGTGCAGCAGCACATCGCCCGGCTCGATGTCGCGCAGCGCGTCCTTCCAGCCCTGGGGGATCGGGCTTTCCTCCGTCAAAAGCGGTCGGGTGCCGAACTGGAAGGCAATCTGGCCCAGCTCGTCATTGTCGATCCAGTTTTCCCACTCGCGCAGATACCACACACCGCCCGCCATCACGATCGGCACGCTTTCGGCAACGCCTTCCTTGCGCATTGTTTCGCGCAGAGCGGCGACGCGCGGATACGGGTCTTCGGGCTTCTTCGGGTCTTCGGCGTTGGACAAACCGTTATGCCCGCCCGCCAGCCACGGATCTTCATAGACCACCGCAGCCATCAGGTCGGACACCTTGTGATAGCTGCGCTTCCAAAGCGCGCGGAATGCGCGCGCAGAGCTGATGATGGGCAGGTAGCTGACATCGAAACGCGCCGCGATCTCGGCGAGCTTGTAGGGCATCCCTGCTCCGCAGGTAACGCCTGTGACCATGCCCTTTGTACGTTCCAGCACGCCTTCGAGCACGGCCTGCGCCCCGCCCATTTCCCACAGCACGTTGATGTTGATAGCGCCGTTGCCGCCGGCCATTTCATAAGCGCGCTCCACCTGCGTGGCAGCGCCATCGATGGCGTAGCGGATAAGCTGTTCGTGCCGTTCCTTGCGGGTCAGCTGATCGTAGACCTGCGGCACGATCTTGCCTTCCGCATCGTAGCTGTCGGCGTTCACCGCGCTCACAGTACCGATGCCGCCCGCGGCTGCCCAAGCGCCGCTGCTCATGCCGTTGGTGGCGGATACGCCCTTGCCCCCCTCGATCAGCGGCCAAACCTCGCGGCCACCGTAAGAAATCGGCGTAAGTCCCTTAAAGCTCATTAGTTTCCTCAGGAGCAATCTCGTCTGCAATCGAGATTTCTGTAGCGGTTTCGCCCGGCTGCAAACAGGGCTCTATATCGCGTGGTTCGGGCCGTTCGCCCGCCACTTCGAATTGTGCGTAATAGCCGGCGATCTGCGGCTTGCGCACAAATTCCACGAGCCGATAGCCGACCCGTTCGAATTCGCAAAACAGCAATTGCGGATTGATGCCGTGCTGGTCCGCCGGGCGGTCCACGTCCACCACGATCACTTGCCCACCTTCGCGCAGCGCCGGATGCATCCGCCAAAGCAGCGCGTAAGGCTCTGTAATTTCGTGATACATATGCACCATGAAGATGCGGTCGAAGCTGTTGGCAGGCAGGCCGGGATCGTCCACCCCGCCCAGCGCAATGCTGACATTGTCGAGCCGTTCGCGCTCCACACGCGCGCCCAGTCGTCGCAGCGCGTCTTCGTCGATATCCTGCGCCAGCACGCGGCCCGATGCGCCCACCCGGTCGGCGAGGCGTACGGTGTAGTACCCCTCGCCCGCGCCGATATCGGCGACGGTCATGCCTTCGGTGATGTCGGCCTGGTCCATCACGGTGACAGCCTCGCGGCGGTCGTCGCGGATCTGCTCGGTAGAAAACTGGTTGCTGCCGAGGTCGGACACCGGACGATAGGGCCGCGGGAAGTCGCGCGATGTTTCCGGACGGTTGTCGTCGGCCGTGTCGCAGGCAGGCATCGCCAGGCACAGGCCCAGCGCGCCGGCAGCTTTCAAGACGACCCCTCTTCTCATGGCGAAGGCTCTAGCGATTGTGCGCCCTCACGCAAAGCCCAAAGCAGGCGCGCAAGATGCCGCGTCAATCCGCGTCCACAGCTTTCGTCAGGTCGAGACGGCGCAGCACCTGCACCCGATCATTTGCGATACCGGTCTCGACGATCTCCGTGCCCATTAGCGCAAAGATGGATCGCTCGATAAAGATTGGCCGCGCATTGCCGTACCAGTCGACGCAGGAAACCTCGCAATCATAGCCCTCGATCTCGTCCTCCTCAGGTACGACGGAGCGCACGGCATCAAGGTCTGTCAGGCGACCTTCCGGCGAGAAGCGCAGGAACGAGATGTCGGACTGGTCGGAATTCCAGGGATATCGGCCCGATTCCTCCTCGGCTGCCACCGTGGGCAGGCCCATCAGGCCCTCCCCTTCGGGATAGAGCGCAGCATTGAAGGCATGGCTTCGGCTCTCGCTTTCGTAGCGATTTTGCAGCTTTACCGAGTCCGCGACATTCGCCGTCTGCGAGAGGTTGATATAGCTGATCCGCAGGCCGGTATCGTCGCGATAGCCCGTCACGATGGCATCCTGCCCCAGCGATTCGATACGCGTCACTTCATGGTCCAGCGCTACGGGGGCGACATCCTGCGGCGATGCTACCGGCACCGCGAAGAGATTGGCCGTCAAAGCGGTCTCGTCATCCTCGGGCGGTCGGCCATATCGACTGCGCGAACCGTATAGCAGCCAGTCGCCGATGAAACGGTTCTCCATCTCGCCCTCAGGCGAGGGCGGCAGGGTAGTGAAACGGAAATCGGGCGCTTCGCGATAGGTGTCGGAAAAGGCATTGCGCGAAGCATTGACCAGCTCCAGGTCGCCCGGAATGGTGCGTGCGCGCCACCAGTCATCCTGGCACTCGAAGCTGTCCCAATTGAGCAGCATGCGGAAGCGTCCGTCATACTCGTCCATGGAGAACTGGTTGAAAACCTCGCCGCGTATCGACAGCACTTCGACATCGCTCAGACGGCGCATCGGCATCCGGAACACCGCGCCCGGCGGCGGACTGTTACTGCTGACAAACCCTGCCTCGCGCGAGCGGCACACCCGCCAGCTGCTCTGGTCGTTATAGTCGGCGGCATTGGTGGCGAGGTAGATATTTTCGGGCGAGACATACATCTCGGCCTCGCTGCCAGCGATGAAGCCGGTGGAATCGCAACGCAATTCGTCTTCGTCCAGATCGCCGAGGTCGCAGATCGAAATGGTGTGAACGACAGGGTCGTAAACGCCGAAGACAGGCCGATAGATACCGCGCGCATTCAGCATCTGGTCGCCTGCCTCGTCCTCGAAATCCTCTACAGGCGACCAGCGCCGCACCACCGGACGATTGCGCCGGTTCTCCAGATCGTTGAGTTCGTATGGCGTGTAGATCACAAGCCGGTCGCCGATTACGCGCGTCGCGTAATTGTCGACGTCGTAATAATCCTCGGAGGAGATCAGGAAAACGCCGCGCCGCTCGATCCGGCCTGTTTCGCGGTCGAGGCGGAAAACCGACAACTCGCTGGCGTCGTCGTAATAGGAATAGGCGGTGACGAGGATGTGGTCGCCCTGCACCAGCATTTCGTCATACCAGTCCGCGCCGATGGGATCGCCATCTTCGTCGCGCCGGTACACGTCGATGCGGTCGGTCAGTTCCATGGTGCGGAAATTGGCGGCAAAGATGCGCCCGTCCTGCAGCACCAGCAGATAGTCGCCGATGCGCTTAACGATATCGCCTTCATCGACGCCGGCGGACTGGTTGTTGGTGATGGATTCGCTGTCGACCACCGCGACCGGGGCGGCGCTGGTCATGCTGGACGACTGGACGCGCGTTCCCGTCACGGTGATCATCGCTTCATCGCTGCCATCGTCCTCAACCGGACAATTGGCAAACAGCGGGTCGCAATCTTCCGGATCGACCTGCGCCTGCGCGACGAGGATATCGGGCACCAGTCCCGCTTGTTGCTGACGAGTGAGGTTGCGCTTGATGCGCCGCACCTCGCGGATGTAGCGGCGGAACTCGGCCTCGCTTTCGAAGCGTTGCCATTCCGGCCAAGCGAGCCGCTCTACCTGGCGGTTTTCCCACGTTTGTGCCTGCACCGATGAAAGCGGCACCACCGCCGCTGCGAAAGCCAGCAATATCAGTCGCATCCCCGTCCCTCCTGTGGAGCCGAGGCTAATGCGCGATCAATGCGGCTGCAAGCCTACTCGACGTCTTCCACATCGACGGTTTCGCCCGTGACGCGCTGCGCCAGTGCAGCGGCGATGAAATCGTCGATGGCACCGTCCAGCACATCGCCCGGCGCGGTGGAGGTGGTTCCGGTGCGAAGGTCTTTCACCATCTGATATGGCTGCAAGACGTAGGAGCGGATCTGGTGGCCCCACCCGATCTCGGTCTTTTCCTGATATTCGCCCGCAGCTACTGCTTCCCGCTCGGCCATTTCACGCTCGAACAGCCGCGCCTTGAGCATATTCATGGCGGTGGCGCGGTTCTTGTGCTGGCTGCGGTCGTTCTGGCTGGCGACGACGATGCCGGTCGGTTTGTGCGTGATGCGAACGGCGGAATCGGTAGTGTTCACATGCTGCCCGCCAGCACCTGATGCGCGATAGGTGTCGATCTTCAGATCGCCCTCGTTGATCTCGATATTAATGTCGTCGTCGATGACCGGATAGACCCATACGCTGCAAAACGACGTATGGCGGCGGGCGGAGCTGTCATAGGGGCTGATGCGCACAAGCCGATGCACGCCGCTTTCGGTCTTGGCGTAGCCATAGGCGTTCTCGCCCTTGATCAGCAGAGTGGCGGACTTGATGCCTGCCTGTTCGCCCGCGGCATATTCCACCGTCTCGACCTTGAAGCCGCGACGCTCCGCCCATCGAGCATACATGCGCATGAGCATTTCGGCCCAGTCCTGGCTTTCCGTGCCGCCTGCGCCCGCATTGATCTGGAGGTAGGTGTCGTAGGCATCCGCCTCGCCCGACAGCAACGCGTTCACCTTGTCGCGGTCTGCGCGCTTGGCCAATTTTTCCAGCGATGTCAGGCCTTCATTGACGATATCCTCGTCGCCCTCATCCTCGCCCATTTGGACGAATTCCACGGCGTCGGACATTTCGGACGAGATCTCGTTCACCGTGCCGACCGCGTCCTTCAGCTGTTTGTGCTCGCGGCTGATGGCCTGCGCCTGCTTGGGATCGTTCCACAGGTCCGGATCCTGCACGCGCGCTTCCAGCTCGTCGAGGCGGCGCAGGGCGTGTTCCCAGTCCAGCGACTTTCGCACCAGCGCCAGCGCGGCTTCGATCCGGTCGATATGGGCCTGCCCCTCGGCACGCATGATGGTCTCTCCAGAATGTGAGCGGCGCGCCTAGCGCAGCATGGCGGGAAGGGAAAGCCTCGCAGCGTAGCAAGGCTAGTAGATACCGCCCTGCTCTTCGGCGAAATCTTCCTGTTCGCTGGTATTGCGAGAGCTTTGGGCGGGGCCCTGCTGCTGGCGGCGCAACTGGGCGAGGATGAGGTTGCGCATGGCATCGATCTCGTCCTGCCGCTGGCTGCGGCGCGGTTCGGTATCGGGCTTGAACGCTTCCCATATCACCCCTGCCGTCGGCTCGCCCGTTGGCCAGCCATCGAATACGCGGCGTCCGGTACGGCGGTCGATACGCACCATGCGCACGCCCTCGGGCGCAATGAAAGGTCGCCCGCTCCAGTGCTCGCGCGTCTCCTGCACGAATTGCCGCATGATCGGCGCGGCGGTGTTCCCGCCCTGGATATAGCCGCCCATATTGCGCGGCTGGTCGAAGCCGAGATAGGTGCCCGCCACGATGTCGGGCGATCCGCCCACGAACCATGCATTGGTCGGGCCGGTACTGGTGCCCGTCTTGCCGAACATCGGGATGTCGAGATCGCGCAGGCGTGTGGCAGTGCCGCGCTCTACGACGCCCGTCAGCATGTGGACGGTCTGGAACGCAGTGCGCGCGTCCATCACCTGACGGCCCCGCCTGCCGAAGCGCGGCATAGGCTCGCCGTCCCATTCTTCCATATTGCAGCGTACGCATTCCCGCTCATCCGCGCGCCAGATCACGCGGCCATCGCGGTCCTGCACATAGTCGATCACGGTCGGCTCGATCAGGCGGCCATGGTTCACCATCATGGCATAGGCAGCCGTGATGCGCTCGACAGTGGTGTCGCCTGCGCCCAGCGAGAAAGCGGGGTACGGTTGATAGTCGACGCCGTCGGGCTCAAGCCCGGCATCCCGGAAGGTGTCGATCACGTTTTCCATGCCCGATTCCATCGCGATGTGGACGGTCATCAGATTCTTCGACTGCTCCAGCCCGTAGCGCATGGGATACTCACCGCCGCCACGCCCGCCGCCGAAATTGGTGAAGCATTTCTCGCCCAGATTGGCGCCCTGGTAATAGCAATACTGGCTATCGGGGATCATGCTGGCGGGTGTCATTCCCGCGTCCAACCCGGTGGCGTAGACGAACGGCTTCACGGTAGAGCCGGGCTGGCGATTGGCCTGCGTTGCGCGGTTGAAATCGCCCAGGCGCGAGTCGAACCCGCCCTGCATGGCAAGCACGCGGCCGGTATCGGGAGCCATGGCAAGGAACCCGCCCGATACTCCGGGAATCGTGCGTAGCCGCCAGCTGTTCCCGCTCGGCTGCGCGACCACGACATCGCCGACTTCGGCAGCACTCGGAACGCCGGAGATCGGCGCTTCCTCGCCATCGCTGAAACCGATCGTGGCAGAGCCACCGCCATTCGCGGTGATGACCCCGACGCGCCAATCCTCGTAATTGACCGAGAGATAGCTGCTCGCCAGCTGGCTGGTCAGGCTGCCATTATCGGGATTGAGTGTTGCAATCGCGCCTGCCCATCCGCGATTGCCATGGTAACGCATCATGGCGGAGCGCAGGGCATTGCGCGCGCCGTCCTGCAATTCGGTGTCGAGCGAGGTGCGCACCCACAGCCCGCCCGCGTAGACGCTGTTCTCGCCGTCTTCGGCCTGCTCGCCATAGCGCTCGATCAGCTGGCGGCGTACTTCCTCGAGAAAGTAGCCCGCATCGGCGCTGCGCTGCTGGCGCTGGCCCTGCACCAGGCCGAGAGGCTGGCTCTGTGCGGACTGCATCTGCTGCGCCGTGATGAAGCCATTGTCCTCCATCTGCGTCAGCACCATGTCGCGGCGCCGCTTCGCCGTGTCGAAATTGGCAGAGCGACTATACACTTCGGGCGCGCGCGGAAGGATGGCGAGATAGGCCATCTCGTGCAGTTCCAGCTCGTCCACATCCTTGTCGAAATAGGCGCGCGCTGCCGCCTGTACGCCGTAGGAACGGCGGCCCAGCGGTATCTCGTTGAGGTAGAGCGTGATGATCTCTTCTTTCGAGAGAACATCCTCGATGCGCGTGGCCAGCACCATTTCGCGCAGCTTGCGCGTCACCGAATACTCATTGCCTACGAGAATGTTCTTGGCGACCTGTTGGGTGATGGTGGAGCCGCCCACCGCACGTTCGCCCGATCCCATCTTGGAAAGGTAATCGAAAGTCGCATTCACGAAGCCGCCGGCATCGATACCGTTATGCGTCCAGAATGTCTCGTCCTCAGCGGAGATATAGGCGTTGAGTAATTGCTCCGGCATGTCGCGGAATTGCAGCTCCACGCGCCGCTCCCGCTCATAGCGATGCACGATCTCGCCATCGATGCCGCGCACCACGGTGGGCAGGTTGGGCTCGTAATCCAGCAGCGTTTCCGCATCGGGCAGGTCACGCGTCAGCCAGACATAGCCGATCATCAGCACAGCCAGCGCGGCCACCAGAAGCCAGGTCGCCCAGCGCACAAGGCGCCTTTCGCGGTAGAGACGAGCGACGGGCGCCCATGCACGGGCCGCCGCATCGCCGATGCGGCTGAAAACGCCGCCGAATTGTTGTGCAGTGTCAGACATGGCTTGGAGTTCGCCTTACATGCCTTGTTCAGATGGCGCTAGAATGAATGCGCCGCATTCCGCCGCAAAAAACATCGTCGGCGCGATACTATTGCGCGTTGGATTGGCGGGCGAAGTAGATACGGATCGCGCGCGCCATCACTTCTGCGAATTGTGCTTGTCCTTCGGCACTGGCGAGCAGCGCCGCGTCCTCCCGATTGGTGATAAAGCCGGATTCGAACAGAACCGAAGGCACATCCGGCGCGCGCAATACCGCCAGCGCGGCACTGCGCTGCGCCTGCGGATGGAAGCGCAGCACGCCTTCGCCTTCCCGCTCTATAAGCGCGGCGAACTCTGCGGATTGGCTCGAGGTGCGGCGCTGGGAAAGCTCGACAAGGATGGCGTTTACCTCCTCGTCCTGTCCGGAAAGGTCCACGCCATTGATGATGTCCGCCTCGTTCTCGCGCTCGGCAAAGCGCGCGGCGGCTTCGGACGATGCCGTCTCCGACAAGGTGTAGATGCTGGCACCCGCCACGCCTTCACGCTCACCGGCGCTATCGGCATGGATCGAGAGAAACAGGTCCGCGCCCAGATCGCGGGCAATCACTGCGCGTTCCTGCAAGACGATCAGCGTATCGTCATCACGCGTCATGGCGACGCGGATGCCACCTTCTTCCAGCAGACGATCGCGCAATTCACGCGCCAGCCCCAGCACGATCTGTTTTTCCAGATAGCCATTGCTGGTTGCGCCAAGGTCCGGTCCTCCATGGCCGGCGTCGATCACCACGAGCGGTCTGCTTGGGTCGCTCGGCCCCTCGATCTCCGGCAGGTCGAGCCGGTCGCTCGCCTGCGGCAGGTCCACCCGCACCACATAGTCGCGGCCCAGCACCGGTACGGGGATAGCCGCACCCACCGCATAAAGCGCGCCCACCAGCAACACCGGCAGGGCGAAGAGCAGCGCGATTTGGATCCTGTAGGACATGCGCGGTGCATATCTCTCCGGCGGGGCACCCGTTGAAAGGCGCTGGTTTGGTTAAAACGACATCAAGGGAAATTTACACAGCCGCGCAACATGGTTGCGGTGCCTTTCCCCGGATGCTAGCAAATGAACAGCCGATCCACATCCGTGTGTCCGGCCCACCGATGGCGGTGATTGTTCCGCTTCGGTTATGATTACAGGTTGATGCCGCGATGCAATGCTATAGCCACCATGCCGATATGTGCCCTGCGGGCCGTATCCCGGCTGGTGACGTTTTTGCGCAGATGCAAACCGTGCGCCTTTGCACCCCGACAGACACGTTTCGCATGTCCGCCCGCCATATCGGCGGCGGCATGATGATTTCTGAACTCCGCGCGACTCGCGGAACCCACACATATCGGCAGCCCTCTCCACCCGGCGTGGGTCCCCACGACCCCGCCAGCGCAAAGCGGGCTGCCCGGAGAATACTACATGGCAACGCGCATGCTTATCGATGCGCGCCACTCGGAAGAAACCCGGGTGGCGGTACTCAAGGGAAACCGCATTGAGGAATTCGACTTTGAATCTGCCGAACACAAGCAGATCAAGGGCAACATATATCTCGCCAAGGTAACGAGGGTCGAGCCCTCGCTGCAGGCGGCTTTCGTCGATTTCGGTGGCAATCGCCACGGCTTCCTCGCCTTCAGCGAAATCCATCCCGACTATTACCAGATCCCCGCATCCGACCGCGAGGCGCTGCTGGCCGAAGAACAGGCTGCGGCAGAGGAAGAGGCGGCCCTCCGCGAGGAGGAGGACGAAGACGAGGACAGCGAAGTCACCGACGACGGTGACGAGGATGAAGACGAGGACGAGGACGAAGCCGGCGTCGAGGAAATCGACACCAGCGAGAAGGACGATGTTTCCGTCATCGAGGAAGGCCATGTCGACGGCTCTTCCGAAGATCCCGACGATAGCGATGGCGATGAGACTGCCGAAGACGATGCGGATGAAAAGCCCGCCCGTCGCGGTCGTGGCCGTGGTCGCAACCGTCGCCAGGGCAAGGGCAATGGCGGCCAGCGCCGCCGTGGCAGCCGCGCCAAGGAAATCGACGAAGCGCGCGCCAAGCGCCAGGCGCTGCGTCGCCGCTACAAGATCCAGGACGTTATCCAGCGCCGCCAGGTGCTGCTCGTGCAGGTTGCCAAGGAAGAGCGCGGCAATAAGGGCGCCGCGCTGACCACCTATCTCAGCCTTGCGGGCCGCTACTGTGTGCTGATGCCCAATTCCAGCCATGGCGGCGGCATTTCGCGCAAGATCAGCAACGGTTCGGACCGCAAGCGCCTGAAAACGATCGTCAGCGACCTGTCCCTGCCCAAGAGCATGGGGCTTATCGTCCGCACTGCCGGCCTTTCGCGCACGAAGACCGAGATCAAGCGCGATTTCGATTACCTCGCCCGCCTGTGGGACGAGATTCGCGAACGCACGCTGGGCTCCAGCGCGCCGAGCATGATCCATTCGGACTCCGACCTCATCAAGCGCGCCATCCGCGACATCTATAATCGCGAAATCGAAGAGGTGATGGTCGAGGGCGAGGAAGGCTACAAAGCCGCCAAGCAGTTCATGAAGCTGCTGATGCCCAGCCACGCCCGCCGGGTGAAGCATTACAACGACCCCGTGCCGCTGTTCCAGCGCTATGGGGCCGAAGACCAGCTCTCGGCGATGTACGATCCGATGGTGCAGCTGAAATCGGGCGGATACCTGATCATTAACCCGACCGAAGCGCTTGTCTCCATCGACATCAACTCGGGCCGCTCCACCAAGGAGCACGGGATCGAGCAGACCGCGCTGCACACCAATCTGGAAGCGGCGAAGGAAATTGCCCGCCAGCTGCGCCTGCGCGACATGGCCGGCCTTGTGGTCATCGACTTCATCGACATGGAGCACAATTCCAACGTGCGTAAGGTCGAGCGGTGCATGAAGGAATCGCTCAAGAACGACCGCGCGCGCATCCAGGTGGGCCGCATCTCCGGCTTCGGTCTGATGGAAATGAGCCGCCAGCGCCTGCGGACCGGCGTGCTGGAAGCCTCCACGCGCGAATGCCCGCATTGCGACGGCACGGGCCTTGTCCGCACGGCCAGCTCGAGCGGCCTTGCCGCGCTGCGTCTGATCGAGGACGAGGCCGCCAAGGGCAAGGGTTCGGTCATCACGCTTTATGCTTCGACCGAAGCGGCGGTGTACCTGCTGAATACGAAGCGCGCCGATCTCACCGAGATCGAGGAGCGCTATCACGTCACCGTGGAAGTGCAGCCAGAGGGCGAGGATGAAGGCGCGAAGATGCGCGTCACCTCTTCCGGTCCGAAACCGACCGAAGCGCCGAAATTCGACACCATCGTCGATGATGACGATGATGAGGACGAAGACATCGTCGACGAGGACGAGGGTGAAGAGGATGATGGTCCGCCGCGGAAGCGTCGCCGTCGCCGCCGTGGCGGTCGCGGTCGCAACAAGGCCCGCCAGCAGGACGAGGATTCGTCCGACGACGACAGCGATTCCGATGCCGGTGACAGCGGGGATGCGAGCGAGGAAACCTCCGACGACAGCGACGACGACGACAAGCCCAAGCGCCGTCGTGGACGCCGCGGCGGCCGTGGTCGCGGCCGGAAGAAGCAGGCCGAGGACAATGGCGAGAATGAAAACGACGCCGTAGAAGCGCCCGCCGAAGCCGAAGCCGAAGCCGAAGCTCCTGCCGAGGAAGAGAAGCCCAAGCCCAAGCGTCGCACCCGCAAGAAGAAGGCCGACGCCGAAGCGCCTGCTGATGAAGCGGCCGTCGAAGCTGAAGCACCGGCCGAAGAGGAAAAGCCCAAGCCGAAGCGCCGTACGCGCAAGAAGAAGGTCGAGGATGACGCTCCGGCAGAAGCGGAGGCGGAAGCCAAGGCCGAAACCGAAGATAAGCCCAAGCCCAAGCGCACCCGTCGCAAAAAGGCCGATGCTGCCAGCGAAGACGCGCCGGGCGACAGCCCTGCCCTCGCGAAGGTCATCACCGAAGGCGAAGCGGAATCCACCAGCGGCGAGGCACAGGCTGGCGACGCGGATGGCGGAACCAATGCCGACGGTTCTCCGCGCCGCGGATGGTGGCAACGCACCTTCGGTAACTGATCGGGAGGCCGAAGCATGGCTGGCAGCCCCGCACCCGTTACCGTGATCCTGCTGGCCGCCCAGCGCACCGGCGTGGTCAATCCGTTGGCGGAGCGTGCCGGGGTAAGCCATAAATGCCTCGTCCCGATTTGCGGTAAACCGTTGATATCCCACGTGCTGGACGTGCTCATTGCGCGTCCGGCCGTGGATGCCATCAGGGTCGTGCTGGAACCGGACGGACAGGCCGCCGTGTCCCCGATCCTGAATGAATATCGCCAGCGCGGCGCGACGATCGACACGATCGATTCCGACACCAACATCGTCGAAAGCGTGATCGCGGCCACCAAGGGCGAGGACAAGCCCTTCATCATCACCACGGCGGACAATGTGCTGCTGACGCCCGAAGGCTTCGAGCAGGCACGCGAAACGCTGCTATCCTGCGACGGAATGATCAGCCTGACCACGCGCGAAGCGGTGTGGTCGGTTCACCGGCAGGGCCAGCGCGGCTTCTACGATTTCAAGGATGCAGGCTATGCCAGCTGCAACCTGTTCGGCATCAATGGGCAGAAGAGCCTGCGCGCTGCCGAGGTCTTCCGCGAAGGCGGCCAGTTCATGTCGAACAAGGGTCGGATGATCCGCGCCTTCGGCCTGTTCAACATCATCCTGATGGCGCTCAAACTGGTTACGGTTGAACGGGGCATGCAGCGGCTGGGAAAGCGTTTCGGGCTGGACCTGAGGCCGAATATCTTCGCCAATGGCGAACTGGCCATCGATGTCGACAATGCGCGCACTTACACGATTGCCGAATGGATTTTGGGCCAGCGGCTGGGAATGGATATTCCCAAGCCGGTGATCGATCCGGCGTCCGGCTAGCGATCGCGATTGCACACCTCCGCAACAGCGCCTAATCGCGCTGGCTGACAGCGCCATTCGCAAAGGCCCATCGCATGAGCACCGACATTTCCCCACTTCGTATTCCGGATGAGGCGAAGGAGCGCATCCGCATCTTGTTCATGGCCAAGCACGCGCTTTGGGGCGGCGGCATGCATCCTGAGGATGGCAACCACGCCATCTATCACCATGAAGTGCGCACTTCGCTGGAAGAGCTCGGCCTCAACCTGCAATTCGCCAATAGCTACGATGTGCTGTTTACGCGCCCGCAGGTGGATTTCGTGTTCCCGCTGCTCAATCGCGGCGGCTTCGTGAATTCGGAAATGCTGGTGCCCACGCTCTGCAACATGCATCGCCTTCCCTATGTCGGTGCCATGCCGTTCCTGCGCGGATTGGGCGACGATAAGTCGGTGTCGAAGCTGGTGTGCGACCATGCCGGCGTGCCGACCGCACCATGGTTCTGCTATCGCCGTGGTGCGCCCGTGCTGGAGAAAGACCTTCCGCCATCCGATGCAGGCCGCTGGGTCATCAAGCCCAATGCCTCCTCCGCCAGCTGGGGCATTTCGGACGCGCATGAGTGGCAGGGCGTGGTGAACGCCGTTGCCGATATCCACGGTCAGGGCCACGACGCCATCGTGGAGCCCTATCTCGATGGATATGACGTGCAATGTGCCTTCATCACCATCGACGGCGAGCCCGTGGCGCTGCCCATGCTGTGGTATGAGCGCGAGGACACGCAGAAGCTGTGGACCTATTACGAGAAGCGCGATCTTGTGCAAAACACCGAGAAGGCAGCGCTGAAAGCATTCGATCACCCTGACTTCGCGCCGAAGATCGAAGAGATGGCCAAGCGGGTCGCACAGGAATTCGTGCCGTTCGATTACGGTCGCATCGAATTCCGCGTCGACCTGAATAAGGGCGACATCAATTTCATCGAGATCAATCTCAACTGCAATCTTTGGTCGGAAAAGGTGATGGCGAAATCTGCGGCGAAAGCCGGTTTCAGCCATGGCGATCTGCTCGAGACGATCCTCGCCGAAGCGTGGCGACGCAACGGGTTGATCGCTGCCTAGAGGCTTCGGCCCCGGGATAGGCTGCGCGCTAATCCGGTATGCGCTCGCCCTTCCAGTCGAAGACGTTGCCACTGTCCTGTGGTGTCAGTCCGCCCAGAACTCCGATTAGGTTCGCCGCCGCATCCTCCGGCTCGGTCAGCTGGCCGTAAGGTAGGCTGGACTGGAAAGGCTTCGACAATTCGCTGTCCACTGTGCCCGGATGAAGCCCCACGATCACGGATTGCTTGTGCGTACGGCCCATTTCGATGGCGAAATTGCGGATCAGCATGTTGAGCGCCGCCTTGCTGGCACGATAGCTGTGCCATCCGCCGAGGCGATTGTCGCCGATGGAGCCGACGCGCGCAGAGAGCGCGGCGAAGGTCGATGGCTTGTCGCGCGGCATGATGGGCAGCATATGTTTTGCGATGAGCGCAGGGCCGATGGTGTTGAGATACAGCACGCGGGCCATGGCTTCGGCGTCGATCTGCTTGAGGCTGCGCTCCGGCCCGGTGCCGTCCGCCAGCGTCAGCACGCCGGTTGCGGCGATAACCAGTTCGGGCGGATCGTCGCGCATCGTTTCGGCGGCGGCGGCGATGGAGGCCTCGTCGTCCAGATCGAACCGGAACCCGCTTATCTGATCGTGCGAAGGATGCTCGCCGGAACGCGAACCTGCGCGCACCTGCCAGCCCTCGCCCGCCAGATGCCGGACCAGCGCCGCGCCGATCCCGCCACTCGCGCCGAAAATTGCCGCTTTCCTAATCATCATCCGCCTCTCTAGGCCGCTCGAATGACGACCGGAACCCGCCTTTTCGACCACCTTTCCAGCACCGCCAAGCGCGCTCGCAGCTTTTCCTCGTCAGGACAGTGCTCCAGGTGCTCCAGGTTAGCGCCGATTTGCGCACCTTCGCCCAAGGTCTGCCTTGCCCTTGCGCACAGGGGCGCTAGATAGGCTGCAAACGCTTACAGGAACTCCGCATCATGGCCACCTTCACGCTTCCCAAGAACAGCCGCATCCGCAAGGACGGGCAGGTCCACAAGGCTGAAGGCGCGGCGCGGACCAAGACGTTCCGTATCTATCGCTACGATCCCGATAGCGGCGCCAATCCGCGCTACGACACGTTCGAGATCGACCTCGACGCTTGCGGCCCGATGGTGCTGGATGCCCTGTTCAAGATCAAGAACGAGATCGACCCGACGCTGACCTTCCGCCGCTCGTGCCGGGAGGGGATTTGCGGGTCGTGCTCCATGAACCTCAACGGCAAGAACGGCCTCGCCTGCACCACCGCCATCGAAGACCTGTCGGGCGACATTCGCATCACGCCGCTGCCGCATATGGAGGTCATCAAGGACCTGGTGCCGGACTTCACGCACTTCTACGCGCAATATGCCAGCATCCGCCCCTGGCTGCAGACCGTCTCCACCACGCCATCGGGCAAGGAGCGGCTGCAATCGCCGGAGCAGCGCGAGAAGCTGGATGGTCTCTACGAATGCATCCTGTGCGCCTGCTGCTCCACCGCCTGCCCCAGCTATTGGTGGAATAGCGACAAGTTCCTCGGCCCTGCCATCCTGCTGCAGGCCTATCGCTGGCTGGCCGACAGCCGCGACGAGATGACGGGTGAGCGGCTGGACGATCTGGAAGATCCCTTCCGCCTCTATCGCTGCCATACGATCATGAACTGCGCCAATGTCTGCCCCAAGGGCCTCTCGCCCGCCAAGGCCATTGCCGAGATCAAGAAGATGCAGGTGGAGAAAGCCATCTGACGGGGCTTCTCGCCCGCTACGAGCGGCTGATCGCCGCCGGAGAGCTACGTCCAGATCCCGACCAGCGCCGCGCGGCAGAACGGCTCGACGGCTTGCAGCGCGAGCTGGAGGCCGAGGAAGGCGGCGGCCTGCTTGGCCAGCTCTTCGGTCGCAAGAAGGCGCGGCCGCAGGGCGTTTACATGTGGGGCGGCGTGGGCCGGGGAAAGTCCATGCTGATGGACCTCTTCCACGCCTCGCTCGGCATAGAGGAAAAGCGCCGAGCGCACTTCCACGCTTTCATGCAGGATGTCCACGCCCGGCTGCGCGATGCGAGGAAGAGCGAGAGCGGCGATCCCATCCCGGTGGTGGCGGAAGCGATTGCAGGCAACCTGAAGGTGCTCGCCTTCGACGAGATGGTGGTAAACAACTCCGCCGATGCCATGATCATGAGCCGGCTGTTCACCCAGCTGATCTGCGAACACGGCATTGCCGTCGTCACCACCAGCAACCGCCCTCCCCGCGATCTCTACAAGGACGGGCTGAGCCGCGACCTGTTCATGCCCTTCATCGAGTTGATCGAAGCCGAGATGGATGTCGTGCCGCTGGATGGCCCGACCGATTACCGCATGGAGCGCATTGGCGGGCTGGACACCTGGCACACCCCCCTAGGCGATGCAGCGACGCAGGAAGTGACCGAAGCCTTCTTCCGCCTGACGGACTACCCGCCCGAAGACCGCGAGCATGTGCCGAGCGCCGAACTGGATGTGGGCGGCGGGCGTACGCTGCATGTGCCCAAGGCGCTGAAAGGCGTCGCCGTGTTCAGCTTCAAGCGGCTCTGCGGCCAGCCTCGCGGCGCGCCGGACTATCTCGCCATCGCGCACGCCTATCACACCGTCATCCTCGTCGGCGTTCCGAAAATGGGCAAGGATATGCGTAACGAGGCGGCGCGCTTCATCACGCTGATCGATGCCCTGTACGAGAACCGCGTAAAGCTGTTCGCCACCGCCGATGCAGAGCCGGAAGAGCTGTATCCCGCAGGCGACGGATCGTTCGAATTCCAGCGCACCGTCAGCCGCCTGAAGGAAATGCAGAGCAGCGAATACATGGCGCTGGGCCATGGCGCCGATGGCTAGGTAATGCCGAGCCGCGCCAGCGAGCGGTCGAGCATCACAAGCTGCCAGAGCAGCCTGCCATGGTCGGACCGGCCCGCAATATGCGCTTCCGCCAGCTCGGCCAGACGGGCGTTGTCAAACCATCCGGTCCGCGCCAGCATAGCGCTTTTCGCAATACCGCGCGCCTTGCCCGCCAGCGGCCCGCGCAGCCATTCCGATACCGGCGTGACGAAACCTTGCTTGGGCCTGTAGAGGATGTCGTTCGGTAGATAGCGCCCCATGGCCGTCTTCAGCAGCCACTTGCCCTGCATCCCCTTCACCCGCAGGCCTTCCGGCAGGCAGGCGGCGAATTCGACGAGGCGATGATCCAGCAGCGGCTCGCGCGCTTCGAGGCTGACGGCCATGCTGGTGCGATCCACCTTGGTGAGGATATCGCCCGGAAGCCAGAACTTGAGGTCGGCATATTGCGCCCGGTCCAGGCCGGAGCGCGCAGGTGCCTTCGCCATCAGCTCCACAAAAGGATCCTCGGCGCGGTACTCGCCAAGCTGCGCCGCAAAGGCATTGCTATAGAGCGCGCCGCGCCATTCGGACGGTACAACGGCGAGCGCGCGGGCATAGCCATGCGCTCCCGATCCGGCGAGCGATTGCAATGTGGTCTTGGCGCGGAGCGGGCGCGGCGCCCAGTCGGCCTTGGGATAGACCCGCCCGAGCGGCCCCAGTACCTTCTCTCGCACCGCATTCGGAATGAGCCGCCGCGCTTGCTCCTCGCGGTGGTGGAAGACCTGTCGCCGGTAGCCCGCCATGGCTTCGTCCGCCCCATCACCGGAGAGCGCGATGGTCACATTCTCGCGCGCCAACTGGCACACGCGCCATGTCGGCAGTGCGGAGGCATCGGCAAAGGGCTCGTCGAACATGCCCGCGACCGTGTCGATGGCGTCGAACTGGTCAGCGCTGACGGTGTGCGCGCTGTGATCGGTGCCGAATAGCGCCGCGACCTTCTCGGCGTGACTCGTCTCGTCCGCTTCGGCCACATCGAAACCGATGGAGAAGGTGCTGACCGGTCGGCGGCTGGCCTCGGCCATGAAAGCGACAACTGTGGAACTGTCGACGCCGCCCGAAAGGAACGCGCCCAACGGCACGTCGGCGACCATCCGGCTGGTCACTGCCTCTTGCAAATGGTGCAGCAGTTCCGCTTCCAGATCGCGCGGCTTGGCAGCACTGCGTTCCGCAAACGACACATCCCAATATTGCTGCGGCTCGGGCACGCCGCCGTCATGGCGCAGGGTGAGCGTATGCCCCGCCGGTAGCTTCTTCACCCCGCGCAATATCGAGCGATGGTCGGGCACATAGCCCCACGCCAGGTAATCCTCGATGGCCTTGGGATCGACTTCCCGCCGCATCAGCGGATGGGCGAGCAAGCCCTTCAACTCGGATGCGAACGCCACCGATCCATCGGACAGTTCGCAATAGAACAGCGGCTTTACGCCCAGTCTGTCCCGCGCGAGGAAAAGCTCGCGGCGGCCCTGGTCGTAAATGGCGAAGGCAAACATGCCGTTCAGCCGGCGGACGCAATCAGGCCCCCACCGCTCCCACGCTTCGAGGATGACTTCGGTGTCGCCTTCGGTCTGGAAGGTCGCGCCGTATTCGGTCAGCTCGCGGCGTAGTTCACGATAATTGTAAATCTCGCCATTGAAGATGACGATGCTGCGCCCGCTGAAGGATGCCATGGGCTGCGGTGAGCCTTCGACATCGATCACCGAAAGTCGGCGGTGGCCCAGCCCCACACCCGGCCCTGTCCAGACCCCTGCGCCGTCCGGCCCGCGATGGGCGAGCACGCCGGTCATCCGTTCGACCCGCAAAGGATCGACCGGCTTGATGGTGCCGCAATGGAAAAGTCCCGCAATCCCGCACATGCGCGCTGGCGTTAATCCAGCCCGGCGATGGCGTCCATCCATTCCGGAAGAGGCGCGGTGGATTGGCGGAAATCGGCGAGCACCGCCTCGGCTTCCTGCGTAGGCGTATCCTCGGCGGAAAGGATCAGCATGGCGGTGGGTTGCGGCGTGCCGAGGAGGCGATCGGCCATGTTGCGCAGCTTCAACTGTGCGCGGCTGCGGCCTGTCCAGTCGCCATGCCGGAACATCGTTTGCGCCACGCGCTGCTGCGTGCCGAGTGCCTGCAATCGTTCGCCAATGCTGCCCTCGGGCGCGGAGGCGTCGGATAGCCAGCGCCATTCGGTATCGGGCGGCAGGGCGCCTTCACCGAATGCACCGGCCTCGCGTCCATCCTCCTGCGCGCCGTAGAGCGCGTATAACACATCGATCACCCTGCCCTCGACATCCGTATAGCTGCCGATCACTGTTTGATCGGCACCTGCGATGGCCGGACGCCACGGGTAAGTCTGGACCGGGCCGGACCTTTGCCATCCTTCGACTTGTGGCAGGTCGATAGATGGCGGCAATTCCGCCTCGACGCTGCGGGCGCGGTCGGACCACAGGACGAATAGCAGCGCTATGCCAGCGATGGCGGCGACGATCGGCCACGAATTGCCATTCGCCCGCTCCATCGCGGTGGGCCAGCGGAGAGCAGCGATCTCATCGGCGTCGATGAAGTCGTCCTCCACCCCGCGGTCGAAAAAGCGCCAGCCCAGTGCCAGCAATGCCGCCATCACCAGTGCGAAGAATATCCAGCCATAGAAGATGTGATCGAAACCTGCCGCAAAGGCGATCCCCTGCGATTGCGCGATATAGATCGTGCCCCAAGCGCGCACGCCATTGGCGAGGATCGGCAGCGCGATGGCCACCGCCATGAAAGCGATCCTCCGCACCCATGATCGGAAGCAGACATGCGCTACCAGTGTGCCAAGCGCGACCATCGCAATAAGGAACTTCACGCCGGAACAGGCCTCCGCGACCTCGAACAGCCCGGCAGGCGTATCGATGAACACGCCGTCGATCAGCGCCGGGATGCCGCTCCATTCGGTCAGCGCGATGGTGATATGCGCGGTGATCATTTGCAGCGCGGGCACCAATTCGTCGCCCAGCGGAACGAGGAAGAAGCCGTACGCCAATGGGAACAGCAGCGCCCATGCGATGCGGGGGCCCAGCAGCGTCACGACCGCGCTCTGCATGGCTGCGATCACGCCCAGCTGGCTTGCCGTCGCTGTGCCGGAGATGTCGCCAAGCAACCAGAGGAAGAGGCTGCCCGTGAGTGGTACCAGACCAGGCCTCCACGCCTGCGGCGTCAGTTTCGCCAGCTGCGGCGCGCGCTGCCAGACAAGCCAGGCGAGCATCGCCGGGACCAGCAGGATGTGGTTATAGGTGGAACTGTCCCACCACTGCTCCGCCATAGCCGCCCAGTCCGCAGCAAACAGCGCAAACATGCCCGCCCAAACCAGCGCCAGCTGCGCCAAGGGCAAGCGCCATTGCGGCGCGATCCGCTCCGTGACTGAGGCACGGCGCAAGGTCGCGACGTCAGGCTGCATCACGCTCGGCGGGCGTTCCCGCGCCCGATATGATTTGCGGCAGGTCGGCCAGCATTGCCGGCCAGCTCATCGTCTGGAAGACATGGCTGCGTGCCAACGAACCGAGGGCTTTCGCCTTTGCCGGGTTATTGGCGAGATCGACGATAGCCGCGGCAAAGGCGGCGTCGTCGCCGGCGATGCAGATGTGTTTATTATGCTGCGCGTCGATCCCCGTGGCAGCTTCCGGCGAGACGATAGTCGGGCGCTCCATCGCGATGGCCTCCAGCACCTTGTTCTGGACACCGCGCGCGATGGTGAGCGGAGCGACGACCATATCCGCCGCTGCGAGCCACGGCTTTACGTCGGCAACTTCGCCTACGACCTGCGTACCGTTGACGCCATGGAGTGCTTGGACAGCGCTCGTCGGCGCGCGTCCTACGATGTGGAACTGCACGCCGGGAAGGCTCTTTCGCACAAGCGGCATGATCCGGCGCGTCATGCGCTCGACCGCTTGAATGTTGGGTGCGTAATCCATCTGTCCGGTAAAGACGAGATGGGGGCGGTCGTCTGCATCCAGTGCAATTGGCGTCAACGCAGCCGGGTCGAACGCTTCGCAATCGATGCCGTTGCGAAGCGCGCGAATGTCGCCGAAAGCGTCGGTCCGCCCTCGCAAGAGGTCTGCCTCGGCTTCGCTGACCAAAAGAGTCACGTCGGCTCTGCGCACTAAGTCGCTTTCCACCGCGCGCAAGAGACGCCCCTCGCGTCGGTCGATCCAGCTGCGTGGCCCTCTGCGCTCCGAGCCATAGGCTTCGAACTTCGCACTATCGACATCGACGAGGTCCACGATCAGACGGCCCGGCCAGTCCGTTGGCACATATTGCGCCATCTGGCCCGAGAACACGTAGATCGCAGCGATATCGTGCGCGGCGAGCACTTCCCGCACCCAGTCGGAAAGCCGCGTCGAATGGAACGCGGCCACGCTCACCGGCACGCCGCGCAACATCGCTTCTGCTCCGGACAGCGGCAGCGGCTTGCTGCGCTTCGGCATGCAGATGGACGCGGCGAACTGTTCAAGCTTTGGCAGCTGCGCGACATCGTCATCGGTCTCGGCAAGGCACCCGACATGGACCGGCGCTAGTTCCGAGAGAGCCTCCAGGATGTTGAACGAGCGGATTTTGTCACCGCGATCGGGCGGAAAAGGCGTGCGATGGCACAGGAAGAGGATGTCCCCTTTCATCCCAGCCCCCGCGCGATGATCGGGCCGAGCCGGTTGGCGACTGGCAGAGGCAGCTTCTTCCATAGCGCGACGCGCGATTGGTGCGCGGCGCTGGTCGGATCGGCATCGCGTGCCTCGTGCCCGGGCGCAGTCCAGCTGGCATAGGAGAGCGGCTGCGGGTCGAAACCCCAGTTCTTCTTGAAATGATACGCGCCGCTGCCGGTTTTGCTGCGCCCGAAATCGAAGCGATCGCAGCCGCGCCCTCGGGCATGTCGCATCAGCTCGAAATACATGCGGTCATTCGCGCGAAGGTTTCGCGCTGCCCATGTCCCGCCGCCCCAATAGGGCATGACGGCGCCATCGTGGTATAGTGACAGCACGCTCGCCACTGGGTCTTCGCCATCCCACACGGTCAGGATATCGCTGTCGAGCGCGTCGAGCACCGCGTCGAAAAGGCTGCGCGGGAAGACTGGCGTGCCCAGATTGCGAACGCTTGCGGCGTAAACATCGTAATGTGCGAACCTGTCGCGCTCCGTTGTGCCGGTCGTGACCACCACATCGGCGCGCAGCCCCTTGCGGATTTCGGCGCGCTGCTTGCGCGGGATTGCCTGTAATTGCGCTTCATCGTCGGCCTGCAGTGGAGCCACGAAACCGCAATGGCTGTCTTGGCGCACATGCCAGTCCTCGCCAGCCTCTCCGCCGCGCAGTTCGACTGTGGGGCAGGAAAGCCGAATGGCGAGTTCCTTCGCCGCATCGGTAAGCTCACGTGCGACCGCTATATCGCCGGCAAGCACGCCGCCTTCCACGGCAAAGCCGGTAGATGCCAGCATTCGTCCGAAAATCGGGGAATGGACTTCGGTAAGCGGAAGCCATCCGATAATCGCGCCCGCTTTCTCCGCCAGCAGCCCGCGCGCTTTCTGCCCGGTGCCGGTCTCTACCGCGCGTAGCCAGGCCGGACGATGGAACACGCTGCCCTTGCGCTGGGTCACGAATGCCTCGATCCGCGCCGCCTCGTCCGGTTCGCGCAAATCGACCATCCGCACCTGCTTGCTCAACAGGGCGAAAGGTGCGTTCACGGCTGGAGCGCCTTTTCCGCCCGCAATCGCATCGCCTCTCGCTGGGCGATCACATCCATGCGGCCCCAGCGAAACTCGCCCAGCAACTGCGCGAGCTTGCCGCCCATGCGGCTGAGATTGGTGTAATGGCGCAGGCGCGATTTGAGCGGCGCCCCCGCCACGCGCGGCTGGCCGGGATCGACTTCCCACGGGTGGAAATAGAAGACGGCAGGGCGCTCGTCGGTGCGGTTGACCTGCCGGATCGCCCAGCGGCTGAAGGCATAGGGCAGCACGCGGAAGAACCCGCCGCCACCTGCTGCCAAGCGCTTGCCGCGGAACATCGCGGTGGTGACGGGCAATTCGATCAGATCGCTTTGCAGCAGCGGCTTGAAAGCGAAGCGCGGCGCCTCCTCCCAACCGTAATGGTCATGCGCAATCGGCGCGACGCTGGAGGAATAGGCATAGCCCTGCTCTGCCAGCACGTCGAAGGCCCATGGTGTGCGGGCGTCGATGGAAAAGCTGGGTGCGCGATAGCCGATCACTTGTGCGCCGGTCGCATCTTCCAAGGTCTTGCGGGTGCGGGCAATGTCCTCGGCAAACGCAGCGGCATCCATTCGGAAGACGCGCTCATGGTCCCAGCCATGGCTGGCAATTTCGTGGCCGCGATTGGCGATCTCGCGGAGCAGGCCGCCATGCCGCTTTGCCACCCAGCCCAGTGTGAAGAAGGTCGCCTTGCAGCGCGCTTCGTCGAACATATCGAGGATGGTGTGGACATTGTGATGGACGCGGTCGTCCAGCATGCCCCACTGGTCACGCTCGATCACATCCTCGAACGCGCCGACATGGAACCAGTCTTCCACATCGACGGAAAGACCGTTGATGATCGGCGCGGTGCGCTGCTCCATCGGCTGGTGGTTGATCGCATTCACCGCGAGAAGCCTCCTCAGGCAGCCTTGCTGGAATCCATCTCGCTTTCGATCCAGTCGATCAGCATGGTCAGCGTCTGGCGAATGGAGCGTTCCTGCTCGAAGCTCTTGGCTTCGACCCGCGCCAGCTGGGCGCGTAGGGTCTCGATTTCAGGATTGACGGCATCGGCAATGGCGGCATCGCGCTGCTCGGCAATCTCGACGATGGCCTGCTGCAATTCTGCGATCTGCGCGTCACGCTCGGCCAGCGCATCCTTCAGCATGTCCACATCGACGCGCGGCGTGGTGGGTATGGCCTTCACCGGCTCATATTCCCGCTCCGTCTTCGGCATGGGCTTGGGCGCCGCTTCGGGGAAGGCGCGCTCCGCATCCATTTCGGCGAGCACGTTTTGCAGCATTGCGGCATCGATCCGCGTGCGTTCTTCGACCGCTCCCAGCAACAGCAAGCGATTGGCTATTTGGTTGACACGGCGCGGAATGCCGCCGCTGGCTTCGAACAGTTCGGCGAATACGCGCTGGTCGAATGCCGGATTGCCATCCCAGCCCACTTTTTTCAGGCGGTGCGTGATGTAAGGCTCGATCTCGCCCTTCTGCATTGGCTCCAGATGGTGCGCAGCAATCACGCGCTGGCGCAGCTGTTCCAGGCCTTCATGGCCTTGCAGGGTGGCGCGGAATTCCGGCTGGCCCAGCAGTAGCGTCTGCAGCAGCGGGTGATTGCCGAGCTGGAAGTTCGACAGCATCCGCAGCTCTTCCAGCGCCTCGACAGAGAGATTTTGCGATTCGTCCACCACCAGCAGGCAGCGGCGGCCTTCGCGCGCTTCGTCATGCAGGAAGCTTTCGATCTCGGTCAGCGCGGTGGCCTTGTCATGGCCCTCGATATCGATGCCGAAAGCGCCGGCGACGACGTGGATAATCTCTTCCTCGTCCAGCTTGCTGGTCACGATCTGGGCGACGGTCACCTGATCGACGCTCAGGCTCTGCATCATGTGCGCTACCAGCGTGGATTTGCCCGCGCCCACCTCGCCCGTGATGACGATGAAGCCCTCTCCCTGCGCGAGGCCATAACCAAGGTATGACAGCGCCTTGCGGTGAGTGATCGAGCGGAAATAGAATTCCGGATCGGGGGTGAGCTGGAAGGGTTTACCCGTCAGGCCGTAGAAATTGTCGAACATGGTTCTCAGGTCTCCTGTCTGACCGGATCAGTCGAAAGTGTAGCGCAGGCCCAACAGGGCGGATGCGGCAGTGTAATCGGGAAGAAGGTCGCGGCTGATGCCGTCGAGCCCGACGGCCGCGGTGCCGGTGAGGCCGCGCCAGATATTGCGGTTGTATGCGAGCGAGGCGGAATAACCCATGCCGTCGCCAAGATCGCCCTCGGTGTCGTACCAGCTGGCCGATGCACCGAGGAAAAGCGAGCTCTGGCGGTCGAGTTCGCGCGCGACATTGCCCGCGAGGTAGAAGGTCTCGTCGATCGTGCCGTCGACGTCTGCGAGGATCGTGTCAGCCCCGCCAAGGAAGCTGCGCCGGTCATATCCTGCGCCAAAGCCAAACGAGGTGCGACCGCGCGAAAGCGCGTAGCTGGCTGCCACCCCGCGATTGCGGAAAACGGCGGAACGCAGCGAACTTAGACGCGCGAGCGCGCAATTGTTGTCGCCATCGGTGCCGATCACGCAGCCGCCCAGATCGCCGGAAATGGGATTGCGCACGCCCACGAAATCGGTGCCGAGATCGGCGATGGCACCCGTCAGCTGGCCGCCGAAAGCGTTGATGTTGTCGTAGACGTTTACGCCGAGGCTGGAATTGGGCGACGGCGCGTAGCTGAAGGTGCCGTAATAGGTCGTCGACCCGTAGCGGCGACCTACGACGGCTGTCAGCGATGTGCGACGGCTGGGCCGCCACATCACGCCTGCATCCCAGATGAGGCCGTCGGTGTCATAAGACAGGGTGCGCGGGGCGCTGTCATCAGTGACGAAACGCCCGTCATCGCCGCGAACAGGCTCGCCGTTCACGTCGCGCAGCACATCGCGGTTGGACACCTCGACATCCTCGTAACCGACGCCGCCGACCAGCGCGAGCGTGGGCGATACCGGCACGGTTACATCGGCGCGCACGAAGCGATCATCCACCCGCTGGTCGAGATTGGAAATGTCCTGACGGTTCCATCCGACGCCGACGCCAAGGCCGACCGGGGCCACGGTGTTCGGCGCTAAGCCTACCCGTGCGCCCAAGCGGTGGGTTGTGCTCTCGTCGAAGATATCGACGGGTTCCTCACCCGGAGCGAGCACCAGCGCATCGGGCGATTCCACGCGGGTATAGCCAAGCTGGTAGGAGCCGCTGATCTGCACCGGGCCTTCGCGCGTTTGCACGGATGGGCCGGCATAGATTGAATAGATCTGGCTGGTCGCATCGTCATCCGCGCCGAATGCGCCGATGGAGGCAAAACCGTTTCCTTCGACGCGGGTGCGGGCTGCAAGAGCACCCGCTTCCAGCGTCACGCTGTTGCGCGCCAGCGCCAGCGATCCGCGCGCAATGCCTGAAATCGTATCGGCATCGACGGAGTCGCCATAACCGATGCGCCGCTCGTATCGTACGGATACCGAGCCCTGGCTGTAACGGCCACTGGCGAAGGCATCGACGCCTGCGGCCAGCTGGGTGTAGGTCACCACATCGTCGAGCGGCTCGAACTGCGCGGTGACGACCTGCGCGGCTTCGAGATAGGGCGCGATCAGCGTGCCGCTGCGGCCTTCCGAACGCTCGGTCTCGTCATCCCGCTCAGGGCCGCCTGCTTGCGCGAGCGCGTGCGAAGGCAACAGCATGGCCGCCATGGCAAAGGTGGCTGTCAAGCTAAGTCGGCGCATGGTCAGGCCTCCTCCCCGTAATAGGCGCCGAAGCGGCGGCCGCTGGGGCTGAAATGCGCTGCGTTGAGCAGCAGTTTGAGATCGGGGCAGGCCGAAAGCAGCGTCAGCGCATCTTCCAGCGCGGTCTGTCCGGTGCGGTCGGCACGGGCGACGACGATGGCCTGACCCACGTGGTTGGCGAGCTCTGCCGCAGGCGATGCAGCAAGCGCAGGCGGGCTGTCGAAAATGACGATGCGATTGGGCGCAGCGCGCGTCAGACGGTCCAGCACCTCTGCCGTGCGATGGCTGGCGAGGAACTCGCTGTCGGCTGTCGTGTGGTCACCGGCGGGAAGCACGTAAAGGCCCGCAACATCGGTTTTCAGAACGCAATCCTCGACATTAAGGTCGTCGCGGGCGAGCACATCCATGAAGCCCGGCCCCTTGGGCAGACCGAGCATGCGCAGCAAGCTCGGCTTGGCGAAATCGGCGTCGACCAGCAGCACTTCGCTGTCGCGTTCCGCTGCGAGGGCGAGCGCGAGGTTGGCCGCGCAATAGCTCTTGCCTTCATTGGGCAGCGGCGAGCTGACGAGCACACGCTGCGCCATCGCGCCGGAGCCTTTTTCGCGCGCCTTGCGCACCGAGGCCAGCACGCGGCGCTTCACGATGCGGAATTCTTCCAGCAGCGCGGTGACCTGTCCTTCGGGCTGGATCAGGCCGTGGGCGGTCAGCATGTCGCGGTCGATTTCGTGAATGTCGTCAGAAAAGGCGACATCTTCGTAGACCGGTTCGGCCTGTTCCTCGCGCACAGCAGCCGGGACCGCATTGTCGGCACCGGCGGCAGGCGGAGGCGGCATGTCCTTCACACGCTTCTTGCAGCGGCGATTGGTTGGCGGGGAAAGCTCGCTCGGCACCGGCGCAGGCGTATATCCGCCAAGCCCGAACATGCTCTCCGCACGCTCCAGCAGCGTCTTGGGCGGATCGGGAAGTTTGCGATGCTCTGTCATGCCGATCCCCTCATGCCACCGAGGTGCGCTGGAAAATTTCCACGCCCATCAGGATGACGAACATCACGCCAAGGCCCCCGACCCCGGCTGCGAAATATTTGAGGCGCTTGGCGCGCAGCTCGCGGCCTGCCTCGGTAAAGGTGTGCGAAATTGTGCCGATCACCGGCAGGCCGAAATTGCGCTCCAGCTGGCTGGCTGTCGCATAGGTGGATCCCAGCTTGCTCAGCGCAAAAGCAACGCCTGCGCCGGTGCCAAGGCCCAGAAGCAGTACACCAAACAGCAGGATCGGACGGTTGGGCGCGGCGGGCAAGCGCGGCGTAGCCGGCGGATCGATCACCTCGAACTGGATGGCGCTGTTCTCGTTCTCCAGCTGCCCGCGCAGGCGAAGCTGCTCGCGGTCTTGCAGCAATTCGTCATATTGCTCGCGCAGAACTTCGTAGTCGCGGCTGATACGCTGGGCCTCGGCAGCAACGCCGGGCTCCTGCGCCTGGCTTGCCGTGATCGAGGCAATCTCGGAGCGCAGGGCCGCCGCGCGCGATTGCAGCGATTGCACGTTCGATTGCCGCTCGAGCCGCATGGACTGGAGCGAGGTGTAGGCTGGATTGGGCTGGCCGCCCATTTCCGCACCGCCGCCTGCCTGCACTTGCTCCCGCAACGCTGCCACGGTGCGCTGTGCCGCCACGACATCGGGATGCTCTGACGTGAGACCACGCGCACGCATGGCCGAAAGATTCGCCTCGGCCTGCGCCAGCGAAGCGCGCGGGTTTCCGCCGGCGCCCGGCACAATGATGGTGCGCGGCGTGCTCTGGATCTGGCCATCGAGGCCAGCGAGCGCATTCTGCGCCGCGGCCAAGTCCGCTTCCACGCTACGCAATTCGGACCGCGTTGCGGCAAGCTGCGATGCGATCGCCTGCGCCCCGCCAATCAGTTCGGGATACTCGGCCTCGAAGGCGAGACGACGTTCTTCGGCAGTGGCCAGTTCACCCTCCCGGTCCGCCAGCTGCTGGTTGAGGAACTCGATGGAGCCCTGCATTTCCTCGCGAGCACCGCCGAGGTTTTCCTCCCGGAAAATATCAATCATCCGCTGCGCGATGGTTTGCGCCAGCTCCGCGTTCTCGCCATCCGAAAGGTCGCCTCGCGCACTGGTAGCGGTAATCTCGAAGATATTCTCGCCCTCGCTGACGACGGCGATGTCTTCGCTCAGCCGCTCGACGGCAGCTTCCATGTCGGTGGGCGTGCTGACGGTGTCGCCGATACGCGTCGAGCGTACGATGCTCTGGAGGTTGTCGAAGCTGACCAGCGTCTGCCGGATACGGTCGATATCACGGGCGCGGCTGCCTGCGCCGATACCCAGCTGCTCGGAAAGCACATCGTCGAGCTGCACGAAAATGCGGGTCTCGCTCTGGTAGCTGTTCGGAATGAGTGCCACCACAAGCCAGCCCAGCAGGCAGGTCGCCCAGGCGACGCCCAGCGCCAGCCAGCGACGGTTCCAGACCGCCCAGACTCCCGCCCGGATTTCTTCGAGAAGCTGGTTCAATGCGCCGCCCCTGCCCTAGAACATGCTCTCAGGGATGATGATGACATCGCCCGGGCTCAGCATGACATTCGCATCGCTGTCTCCGCGGCGCAGCAGGTCGTTCAGGCGCAGCGAATATTCGCGCTGCGAGCCGCTCTGGCGATCGAAGCGGATGAGCTTGGCACGATTTCCTGCGGCAAATTCGGACAGGCCGCCCACCGCGATCATCGCATCCAGCACAGTCATGTTTGCGCGGTACGGCAGGGAAGCGGGCTGCTCGGTCGCTCCGACGATACGGATTTGCTGGCTGAAAGTGCCGTTGAACTCGTTCACGATAACCGTGACGAGCGGCTCCTCGATATATTGCGACAGCTGCAGGCGAATGTCCTCCGCCAGCATGGTCGGCGTCTTGCCGACGGCGGGCATGTCGGACACCAGCGGCGTGGTGATGCGGCCATCCGGGCGCACCTGTACGGACGCACCGAGCTCGTCATTGCGCCAGACATGGATGGTCAGCTGGTCGAGCGGTCCGATAATATATTCCTCGCCCGGCTCTTCCTGCATGGCGACGAAGCGTGCCGGCTCCAGCTGCGGCCCTGTGCTGCCCGCGCAGGCGGACACGGCTAGGGCAAGGCCTGCCGCAGCAAGCAATTTTCGGGCTGGCAATTTGATACGCATTCATGCGTCCTTCGCGAATGGTCGGGCGGTCGCTGCCGCAGCCTCATTTGCCGCAGATGCAATCCACCCTTTGGATCCGAAGTGGCTTCTCGCGAAAAAGGGTGAACAATGCGTTAGTCTTGACCTCCAAAACCGCTGTTTTGGTGGGTTTTGTGAAGTGCTGTCCCGGAACGGGACGGAAAGCTGCGTCTTATGTCAGACCAGCATTTCCAGCGCCGGGCCTTGCCCAAGGAAGGCAGCGGGCGACGCGCTGGCGCCATAGGCTCCGGCGCAGAAGACCGCCACCAGATCGCCGATCTCTGCGCGCGGCAGGTGCGCGTCATCCGCCAGACGGTCGAGCGGGGTGCACAGGCAGCCGACGACATTCACCACTTCCTCCGGCTCCGCATCGAAGCGGTTGGCAATGGCCACGGGGTAATTCCTGCGCACCACCGTGCCGAAATTCCCCGATGCAGCCAGTTGGTGATGCAAGCCGCCATCGGTGACGAGATAGGTCGTGCCATGGCTCACCTTCCGGTCGACGATGCGGGTGAGATAAACCCCTGCCTCGCCGACGAGGTAACGGCCCAGCTCCATGGCGAATTGGGTTTCGGCAAGATTGGCGGGAAGGCTGGTGAATCGCTCGCGCAGCGCAGCGCCGACCGCTTCGATCTCCAGCGGCGTGTCTTTGGCGAAATACGGTATGCCAAATCCGCCGCCCATATTTAGATGCGAGAGGTCTATACCGACTTCGCCAGCCAGTCGCGACGCAAGATCGAGTGTCTGCGCCTGGGATTCGATGATGGCATCGGCGTCCAGGGCCTGGCTGCCGGAATAGATATGGAAACCGCGCCAATCGGCACCCGCCTCCAGCAATCTTCGGGTCAGCGCCGGAACGCGCTCTGCATCCACGCCAAACGGCTTTGCGCCGCCGCCCATTTTCATGCCGGAACCGCGAAGCTCGAAATCCGGATTGACCCGAATGGCGAGGCGCGGCGTGACCTTAAGCAGGCGTGCCGCCTCCAGCGCCCTTTCCGCCTCGCCTTCGGATTCAAGGTTCAGCGTCACGCCTGCGCGGATGGCAGCACGCAATTCCTCGTCTCGCTTGCCGGGACCGGCGAAACTGATTTCTCGCGGCAGATAGCCAGCTTCGCGCGCCTGCTGCAATTCGCCCTGCGATGCGATATCCAACCCGTCGACGAGATCTGCGATGAATTCGAGAAGCGGTCCGTAAGGGTTTGCCTTCATGGCGTAATGTATCGAAAGACGCTCCGGCATGGCAGCGCGCAATGCCTCGATCCGTTCAGCGATCATGTCGCGCGAATACACGAATAGCGGGGTGTCGTCCGCTTGGTCGATAAGCGCGCTGGCGGTGCTACCGCCGATAACGAGCTCGCCATCGCGCGCCGTGAAACCGGCAGGGATTGGACCGAGGGGTTTCACGAAGCTTCCCTCACCAGTTTGCTGCGGTCGATCTTTCCATTGGGGTTGAGCGGCATGGCGTCTACCCATCGCACATCCTGCGGTTGCATGAAATTGGGCAAGTCGCGGCGCAAGGCGGCGCGCAAAGCCTCGTCATCACCCTCCCCGCACACGACAAGGTGGATGGCGTGGCCGAGCCGCGCATCGGGAACGCCGAAAGCAACGGCCTGCTCCACCAGACCGGTGGCGAGTACAACCTCCTCGATCTCCTGCGGGCTGATGCGATTGCCCGCGCTCTTGATCATCGCGTCGCTGCGTCCGACGAAATAGAGCAGGCCATCATCGGCACGGCGGACGGTATCGCCCGACCAGACCGCCGTTCCACCAAATTCAGATGCTGCGGGTGCTGGCTTGAAGCGCTCTGCTGTGCGTTCTGCGTCCTGCCAGTAGCCCTGTGCGACCAAAGGTCCGCAGTGGACGAGCTCTCCTTGGGGCGCGACCTCGCCGCCTTCATCGACCACCAAGATTTCCGCGAACGGTATGGCGCGGCCAATCGATGTCGGATGCGTATCGATCAACGCCGGATCGAGATAGGTCGAGCGGAACGCCTCGGTCAGGCCGTACATGGCAAAAAGCCGAGCATCCGGGAAAAGTCCACGCAGATCGCGGACAAGATCGGTGGTGAGCGCGCCGCCGCTATTGGTCAGCCGCCGCATGGAAGCGGTCGCCTCTTCCGGCCATTCCTGGTCGACCAATTGCACCCAGAGCGGCGGCACGGCAGCGAGGGTGGTGATTTCATGCCTGCCACACGCTTTGATGACGTCGCGCGGCGTCAAATAATCCAGCGGCACCACGCTGCCCCCGGCATACCAGGTCGAGAGAAGCTGGTTCTGGCCGTAATCGAAGCTGAGCGGCAGCACGGCAAGCGCCACGTCGTCGCTCTCGAGGCCGAGATAATGCGCCACGCTGACCGCGCCCAGCCACAGATTGGCGTGGCTGAGCATCACGCCTTTCGGCCTGCCGGTGGAACCGCTGGTGTAGAGAATGGCGCTCAGCGCATCGGGATCGGCCTGCGACGAGGTATCTAGCGGTTCGGCATTGCGCGCGGCCGCCAGCATTTCGCTTTCGTCAATCACCGGGCAGGACGCGTCGCCCTCCTTCAGCGAAGCGACACGGCCTGCATTGGCCACAAGCAGGCTCGCGCCGCTATCGTCCAGAATGTGCTTCACCTGCCCCCGCTTCAGCAGCGGATTGACCGGCACATGCACCAGACCGGCGCGCGCAGCGGCGAGCGGCATGAGGCAGGTCAGCTCGCCCTTCCCCGCCCAGCTTGCCACGCGCGAACCTCTCTCGGGCACATTTGCGGCCAGCCACCCCGCCATTTGCGCCACACGCGATCTTAAGTCCTTCCAGCTAAGCGTTTCGCCGCGTAGGACGAGCGCCGCATCCTCGTCAGCCCCGCGCATGGCGAGGTGATCGAGCGGATAGGGCGTGGGGTCTGGCGAAACGGGCATCGTGCTCCGGCAGGGGCAAAGGCAAGGACAGGGCGGCAGTGACGGCGATCAGCTATCACGACACGGTTAAGGATTGCACTGACCCTGTCTATTGGGGCGATGGCCCATTTTCCAGACATGGCTGGTTCGAATTGCTGGAAAAGGCGGGGCATCTGCCATTCCTCGCAATGGTGCGCGACGATGAGGATACACTCCTCCTCCCACTTGAGCGCGAAGACGATACTCTCGCTCCGCTCACAAACTGGTACGTCTTCACCTGGTCACCGATTGGCGAAATACGGCTGATCGCGCCGCTGGTCCAGGACCTTGTCGGTCGGGCAGATCGCTTCGCGTTTCGCAAATTGCCCGAAGAGGACGGCGTGACGAAGCTGCTGGCCGAGGCGTTCGCCGATGCAGGCTGGTTCACCGATCTGCGCCGCGATGACGTGAACCATATCCTTCCCCTGGCTGGCCGCAACTACGACGAATATCTCGCCTCACGTCCCGGCCCACTCCGCAGCACCATCAAGCGCAAGGCGGCCCGGTTGGATGTCACTGTTTGCGACCGGTTCAATGCGGAGGACTGGGCTGCGTACGAAGTGATATACTCCGCCAGCTGGAAGCCTCACGAAGGTGACCCCGCTCTACTGCGTGCTTTCGCCATTATGGAAAGCGATGCCGGCCGCTACCGCTTCGCTATCGCTCGCCATGAGGGCAGGCCCGTCGCCGCGCAATTCTGGACGGTCGACGGTGGCACCGCATACATCCACAAGCTCGCGCACCGTCGCGACGCGGATAGCCTGTCTCCCGGCACGGTGCTGACAGCAGCGCTGATGAAGCAGGTCATCGACCTAGATGCCGTAGAAATGGTGGATTTCGGCACCGGCGACGATGCCTATAAGCGCGACTGGATGGAGCAGACCCGCACCCGCTGGTCGCTCACCTGTGTTAACCCGCGGGCGCCGCGCAATTGGCCGCGCATTGCCAAGGCGCGCGCCGCCAAGCTTGTCTACGGAACGCGCGATGGCTAGGGGGCGGCTATGGAGACCAATCTTCCCGCCACCACCGAGCAGGCGAGCGAGACCGATCTCGTGCTGCGGCAAGTCCTCTCCGACGTGCTGGGCCTCTCGCCCGACCGCGTGGCTGCACTGGGGAGCGACACCGGCCTGTTCGGCCACCTGCCCGAACTGGACTCCATGGCCGTCGCCGGATTGCTCACCGAACTGGAAGACCGGCTCGACATCCTTATCGAGGACGACGATGTCGATGGTGAAATGCTGGAAACCTATGGCGGCCTGCTGTCCTTCCTCAACGAAAAGCGTGCAGAGACCCCTGCCGGCTGACGCTGCATGCTGACCGGTACATGGCCAGCACCATCGGGCACGCAGGAATACGCCGTGTGGTTCGACGAGGATCGCGAGAAACGCCTGCTGATCGTGCCCGCCCTCTTCGACGAGGCGAACAAGCTGCGGCGTTTCACCGTCGACACGATGCGCGCGCTCGATGGGCTTGGGGTGGACAGTTTCCTGCCCGATTTGCCGGGCACAAATGAGAGCCTCGCAGCGCTTGCGAAGCAAGATCTGGAAAGCTGGCGAGCGGCAATGTCTGCGTCGGCAGAGCATTTTCGCGCCACGCATGTGCTGGCATTGAGGGGCGGAGCGCTTTGCGTCGATACCTCCCTGCCCAGCGCGCACTACGCGCCGGTGGCGGGCAGCAAGATTGCGCGAAACCTGCTGCGCGGGCATCTGATAGGAGAGCGCGAGGCGGGGCGGGACATGGGTCAGGATGAGGCCGTACAACAGGCGTTTACTGATGGCCTGCGGATGGGTGGGTACGATTGTTCTGCCAGCATGTGGCGCGGTATCGACGCCGCCTTGCCCGGCAACGCGCAGAGGATCTTCGAACAAGCGGAGCTGGACGGCCCTGCCCTTTGGCTTAGATCGGAACCCGAGGCAGCGCCGAGCCAGTCCGCGCGCCTTGCCAAGCTTGTAGCAGAATGGCTCGCATGACCCGTCGCTTCCTCTCTTTCACCTGCGAAGGCGCCATCTTACAGGCGACGCTAGACGAAGCGCCCGGACCTGTCGGGTTGCTTATCGTCAGCGGCGGTAACGAGATACGCAGCGGGGCATTTGGCGGCCAAGCCGATCTTGCCAAGGCAATGCAGGCGTGCGGCTACAGCGTCATGCGCTTCGACAGGCGCGGGATCGGGGATAGCGGCGGAGAGAATGGCGGGTTCCAAGGCTCCGCGCCCGACATTCGTGCCGCCATCGCAGCTTTTCGCGACGAGTGTCCCGCCCTCAGTCGCGTCGTAGCCTACGGCAATTGCGATGCTGCGAGCGCGCTGATGCTATCGGGCGGAGCAGGCTGCGACGGCGTTGTGCTGAGCAATCCGTGGCCCTTCGAGGCCGATGGAGAAACTGGCACTCCGCCAGCAGTGGCGCGTGCGCGCTATGCCGAACGGTTTCGGCAACCCCGCGCGCTAGGTCGCTTCGCATCGGGCGGCAAAATTTTGGCCCGCCTCTTCAAGGCCCTCCGCGCCTCGGTAGGTTCGGCACCTGCGCCATCACGGTTGATGCGCGACATGGAAAGCGCGCTGGACGATTTCGGAGGTGAGACAACAATCTTAATCTCGAGCCTCGACCGCACGGGACAGGCTTTCAATGCAGACTGGCGCGGCGATGGCCATATTGTGACGGTCGACGGAGCGGATCATGCCTTTTCGGGTCGCGAAGCACGCGCCCAACTCTACGACGCTATCGGGTCAGCCCTTCACGAACAGGCTCGCCAACTCGACATGGGTTGACCAGCGGAACTGGCCGACGGGCCGCAGCTCTTCCAGCGAATAGCCCGCCTCTTTCAATTGCACGCAGTCGCGCGCCCAGCTGGATGGGTTGCAGCTGATATAGACGACGCGCGCAACCTCGCTTTTCGCGACCTGCTCTACCTGTGTCCGCGCACCCGCACGTGGCGGATCGAGTACCACGCCATCGAAGCCCGCCAATTCCTCTGCGCGAACAGGGTTGCGGAACAGATCGCGATGGCTTGCTTCCACCGGCAATCCGGCGCGCGAGGCTGCGGCGCGGCATGCATTGATCGCGGCGGCGTCGGCCTCCGCAGCAAGAACCTGGCTGTTTCCGACCAGTGAGAGCGCAAAGGTGCCGAGGCCGGAAAACAGGTCGGCAACGCGGGCGCTGCCAGAAAGCCATTCGCGCGCCGCCCCCACCAGCGCGGCTTCGCCGTGATCGGTCGCTTGCAGGAAAGCGCCTGATGGGAAAGAAACGGGCGCGCCGCCCAGCGTGACGGTGACCGGCTCCGGCTCCCAAAACCCCTCCGCGCCGTAGCCTGCGTCCATGGTTAGCCGGGCAAGGCCCTGTTCGCGGGCGAAATCCAGCAGGCCCTCGGTTTCCTCCAGTCCATCCGGCATGAAACCCGACAGGCCAAGATCGACACCCTGATCGACCTTCGTCATCTCAATACCGATCGCGTACTTGCCGCGCAGACGCTTCAGGTAATCGCGCAGCGGCTGAACCAGCGCGAAAAGGTCCGGATGCAAGACAGGGCACTCCTGCATGTCCACCACGCGATGCGAACCGCCTTCGGTGAAGCCGGTCAGCGGGCGTCCGCCGCCATTGATGGCCTTGAGCGATGCCCGGCGACGCGACCGGGGCGGCGACATGGCAGGTTCCGCGACTTTCGCCGGTTCCAGCCCGTGCGACTGTGCCGCATGCACGACGCGACCCCGCACGAAGTCCGACAGCGCGGCGTCATCGACATGCTGCAACTGGCAGGCACCGCATTTGCCGAAGTGGCGGCACGGTGGCTGCTGATAGTGCGATCCGCGCTGGAGTGTGCCGTCCGCGAGCAGCATATCGCCCGGCGCAGCGCCTTTCACGTGCTGGCCGTCAGCCGTAATGCCATCGCCCTTTGCGGCGAGGCGGACGATTTCTCTGGGTTCGCTCACAGGAAGCGCGCGTAGGCGAGCGATACATGGTGGGCAAGGTCGCTTGCCGAGAAAGCTGGTCCGGCGAGGCGCGCGGCCTCGGAATGGATATGCACCGCCTGCTGTGCGGCACTCGCAGCACTTTCACTTGTCGCCATGCGGCTTGCGGCGATGCCGGCCAGGACATCGCCTGTGCCTGCCGTACTGAGCCAGGCGGAGGCAGGAGGGAAGAAACGGATGCCATCGTCGCCGACGAGGATATTGTCAGCGCCCTTTGCGAGGATAGTCATGCCGGATTTCTCATGCAGCGCCCTCGCCCGAGACAGTTTGTCGTTTTCCTTGACGCCGAAGGTATCGCAAAGCGTTGCCAGCTCGCCCTCATGCGGAGTGCAAAGCAGCCGCGACGCGTCGCCTTCCAGCATTTCAGGCGTCAGAAGCGTCAGCGCATCCGCATCCAGGATCGTCGGGAGGTTTCGCCGCAGGACCGCGCGCAACAGTCGCTCGGCATCGTCCGACCGGCCCAGTCCGGGTCCGACCAGTATGGCATCGATCCGCTCGTCCGCCATTGCCGCATCGAGGCCTTCGCTGCGATGCACGACTTCGATGGGCAGCCCTTCCGGTCGCTTATTGCTGGACAGCGCCACATAGCCGGCCCCCGCGTGAAGCGCGGCCTGCCCCGCCAACACCGTCGCACCGGGCATTGCGCCGCCGACGATCAGTACCATGCCGCGCGAATATTTATGCGCGTCCGATACCGGGGCGGTGAGCGAAATGCGCTCCGACAGACGCGCCGCCGCGTCGGCCTCACCAATGCCAATATCCACCAGGACGCGGCGCCCCATCTTGGCCGAGGACGGCATCAGCCAATGCGACGGTTTCCACGCCCCCAAAGCGATCGTGCAACCATAATTCGGCAGCCCGTCATTCAGAGGCTGGCCGCTATCGCTTTCCACACCGCTTGGCATGTCCACCGCGACGCGTTTGTCGTACTGCCCTGCCAAGTGCGCCAGCTGTGCCGCTAAATCATCGGAAAGCGGGCGCGACAGGCCCGTTCCGAACAGGCAATCGACCAATACGTGCCCATGCGCATTTGCAACCGGCGACCCGCCCCATGCCTTCGCCGCGGCGATGGCAGCTTCGGTCGCAGGCTCCATGGGCGCGACCACGGACACGTCCACGCCGCGCTCCGCCAGTGAGCGGGCGATGACATAACCGTCGCCGCCATTATTCCCCGGGCCGCATAGAACGGTGACGCTGCGCCCGCCCGACAGCCGCCACACCCAGTCCGCGGCGCCAACTCCGGCGCGCGCCATCAGGCTGTGTTCCGTTTCGCCGCGCTCCATCAACCGCTGCTCGGCAGCGCGCATTTGCGCTGCGGTGAGGACCTGACTGCCCGGCGCCGGCACTACTCGGCGACCGGCAGGCGGTATCGATCCGATCCCACGCGGATTTCGACATAGCCATCGTGATTGGTGACATCCGCCACCTGCGCGCCGTCGGCGGTCACGATACCGCGCCCCGGCACGCCGAGGTCGAAACGGCGAAACGCACCGTCGGGATGGCGGACAATCACCGTATTGCCGTCCTCGCTGCGGTGCCGCTCCATCGTGCATTCGGGTGCGAAGCCAGCGCCGCCATTCAGCGCGCATTCCACCGCGGGACCATCGGGCGGAAGGCCGTCGCCCGGCTCCCCGCAAGCGGCAAGCGAGGCGGTGAGAAGTAACGCACTAAATATCCGCATAGATGTGGGTCTCGCTGGCAGCGCCGGGATGGGTCGTCGCGCCTTTTAGGGCCGGACCGACATTTTGCGCAAATCGCCACAGCGCGCCGGACTGGTAATCGTGCTGGCGCGCTTTCCATTTCGTCCGGCGCTGGTCGAGCACGCTCTGGTCTACTTCGAGGTCGATTGACCCGCGCTCGGCGTCGATCGCAATCGTATCGCCATCCTCTACCAGCGCGATTGGCCCGCCCGCTGCCGCCTCGGGCCCGACATGGCCGATGCAAAAGCCCCGCGTCGCGCCGGAGAAGCGGCCATCGGTGATCAGCGCCACCTTCTCGCCCATGCCCTGCCCATACAGTGCGGCGGTGGTGGAGAGCATCTCACGCATGCCGGGGCCGCCTTTCGGCCCTTCATAGCGGATCACAATGACGCTGCCCTCGGCGATATCGCGCGCTTCGACAGCGGCGAAAGCATCTTCCTCGCAGTCGAAAACACGCGCCTTTCCAGTGAATTGCAACCGCTTCATGCCAGCGACTTTCACGATTGCTCCATCCGGCGCGAGTGAACCTTTCAGTCCGACGACGCCGCCCGTCGGGGTGATTGGCGTCCTGATATCGTAGATGACCTTTTGGTCCGGGTTCCACGTGATCTCGTCGATATTCTCGCCCAGCGTTTTGCCCGTCACCGTCATCGGTTCGGGATCGAGGAAGCCGCCATCCAGCATCGTTTTCATCAGCATATAAACGCCGCCTGCCTCATGCATGTCCTTGGCGACATACTTCCCACCGGGCTTCAGGTCCGCAATGTAAGGTGTTGATTTAAATATCTCCGCGACGGCAAACAGGTCGAAATCGATCCCACATTCACTGGCCATGGCCGGCAAATGCAGCGCGGCATTGGTCGAGCCGCCCGTCGCCGCCACGACGCGCGCGGCATTCTCGAATGCGGCGCGCGTGCAGATATCGCGCGGGCGGATATTGCTGGCGAGCAATTCCATCACCTGCTTGCCTGCGGACACGGCGATTTCCTCCCGGCTGCGATAAGGCGCAGGGGCCATATTTGAATTTGGCAGGGAGAGACCGATCGCCTCGCCTACGCAAGCCATGGTGTTGGCGGTGAACTGCCCGCCGCATGCGCCGTGACCGGGGCAGGCGACCTTCTCCAGAGCAATCAATTCCTGCAAAGGACAGTTTCCCGCTGCGTGCTGCCCTACGGCCTCGAACACGTCGACGACCGTCACATCCTCTCCTTTGTAGGTGCCCGGCAGGATCGACCCGCCATAGACGAAGATTGAAGGGACATTCAGGCGCAGCATCGCCATCATCATGCCAGGCAGGCTCTTGTCGCATCCGGCAAAGGTGACGAGCGCATCATAGCAATGCCCGCGCACGGAAAGCTCAACGCAGTCAGCGATCACCTCCCGGCTGACGAGCGAGCTTTTCATGCCCTGATGGCCCATGGCGATGCCATCGGTCACGGTGATTGTGTTAAAACGGCGCGGCATGCCGCCGCCTTCCTCCACGCCGCGGCGACATATATCGGCCTGCGCATTCAGCGTGGTGTTGCAGGGCGCGCTGTCATTCCCCGCCGAGGCGATGCCGACGAACGGGCGAGCGATATCCTCCTCGGACAGGCCCATTGCGTAATAATATGACCGATGTGGCGCTCTTTCGGGTCCAACCGAAACGTGGCGGCTGGGCAATTTGGACTTATCGAACCGATTCATGCGAAAATCCCTTCGCAAACCGCTTGGCGGCAGCGCGCGTGGGAATCAAGCAGCGCTTTCCAAAGCCAGCTTCACGCGGCCCGCCACATCGGCGATAATCGCAGCCCAGCGTGCCTGCCCGGTTTCGGTCGCGATCAGGTCGTTGCGGATCTCTATTGCGCAATAGGGACGCCCATGCGCTTCAGCATGGCGGTTCATCGCCGCGTTCAATTGCTTGCCCGAATAGGGTTCGTTGTCACCGACGGTGACGCCCAACTCGCTGAAAAGGCGAATGGCATGCTGGGCGGCGCTATCGTCCTGATTATACAGCAGTCCGATCTCCCACGGCCGGTCGGCGGCGGGATCGCTTTCCAGCACAGGTGTGAAGGAATGGATGGAGAGGATGAGGCCCGGCTGGACGGCGTCGAGCCAGCTCTCCAGCGCATCGTGGTAGGGCCGGTAATAGCGTTCCAGCCGCGCCTCGCGATCCGCGCCGATATTGCCAGCGATCAGGATACCGTCGCTCGATGTCGGCACGAGGCCATCCGCATCCTCTTCACGATGCATATCAATCACCAGGCGGCTGATATCCGACAGCATGGCCGGGATGTTGTGGCGTCGTGCCAAGCGCTCGCACACGCCGCCCGCGCCGATATCGTAGGCGACATGCTTGTCCAGCGTGTCGGGTGACACGCCAAGCTCGATGCCCTCGGGCACGCGGTTGGACGCGTGATCGCAAACGGCGACGATACCCCCTCTGCCGGCCTCGCCAATCAGGCGCACGACCTGCTCGCTCATCGCAGTAATCCTTTCATCTGCCACCAGTTCGGGCGCTTGGCAGCGATCCGTGTGGCAGCATCATCCCTGTCGTCTGCAGTGTTGAATAGAGCAAAACAAGTTGCGCCGGAACCCGACATTCGGGCCAGTATGGCGTCGGTCGCATTCAGCTGTTCGAGAATGTCCGCAATTGGCTCGCAGAGATTGATGGCTGAAAGCTCGAGGCTGTTCGTGCCGAATAGCGCGATGTCGCGGGCAGAGCCTTCGGGCAGCGGCCCATCGTCATGCCCCCACCAGCCGGCGAACACCGGTCCGGTGGGCAGCGGCTCGCGTGGATTGACGAGCAGGACCGGCGTTCCAGCCAGGTCGTTTTCGATCGGTTCGAGCTCCGTTCCAGTGCCGCGACCAATCGCCATCTCGCTGCGGACACAGGCCGGGACATCGGCGCCGAGCCGTGCGGCGCGCTCGTGCCAGTCATCCGGAAGGCCATGCATCTGTTCCACCAGCCGGAACACCGCGCCAGCATCGGCAGACCCTCCGCCAAGCCCTGCGGCGACCGGCACGTTTTTCTCCAGGGTGATTTCCAGCCCATCGGGACGAGGCAGAGCGCCGAGGGCCTGCATAACGATATTGTCGAGCGGGTTCTCCAGCGCAGCCCCGAATTCGCCGACCGTGTCCAGGCTGTCGGCAGGAGCGCCGTGCGCGGTCAGCACGTCCCCGGCGTCGACAAACGCGAACAGCGTCTCAAGCTCGTGATAACCGTCGTCCCGTCGCTTGCGAACATGCAGCGCGAGGTTGATCTTGGCGTAGGCTGTCTCTCTGGCCAATTTCGTTTTCCTACTCGATTGCGGCCTGTCAGCATGCGCTCGGCTCTTTCACATCGATGTTACCATACTGCGCGAAAGGCAATTTCCTGACGCCAAGTGTCAATTTTGACCATAGCGGCATTTTCGGCAGATAGGCGCGGCTTTCGGCACGAATTCTCGCCTTTCGGCCTTGTCAACTTCGTCATCTTATCCGGGAGCAGCCGCTCGCCTACAATTCAGGATCGGCGGCAATCATGCGATTGGGATCGGGTTCGCCATCCACCTTCACAAAATCGCAAGTTTGCGCGCGTTCTCTGGATCGGGTGCCGTCCTCATTTTCCACGGTATACATGATGCCGACTTGCCAGAATTGTCCTGCATCCAGTGAAACGTGATCGAGGCGGTCATAGCTTTGCGGGTTTTCGAGGTTGGTTTTCACATACCGTTCGCAAGAATCAACTTCGGGCGGATCTATAAGAACGCCGCATCCTGTTACCGACGCAACTGCCAGCGCGGCGATGACGGATGGAGCGCGTCGCATCACATATTCGGATAGTTTGGCCCGCCGCCGCCTTCGGGCGTGGTCCATTCAATGTTCTGGTTCGGGTCCTTGATATCGCAAGTCTTGCAGTGGACGCAGTTTTGCGAGTTGATCTGGAATTTCGGCTCCTGCCCTTCCTCGATCAGCCACTCGTAAACGCCTGCCGGACAATACCGGGTCGAAGGCCCGCCGAAAACTTCCAGTTCGCTTTCACGCTGCAATTCCAGGTCCTGCACCTTCAGGTGATTGGGCTGGTCTTCGGCATGGTTGGTGAAGGAGTAGGAGACGCTCGTCAGCCGGTCGAAGCTGATGACGCCATCCGGCTTGGGATAGTCGATCGGCTTGTAAAGGTCGGCCCGCTGCAGCGCCTCATGATCGCGGTGGTGGCCCATTTCCGGCACGATGGCGAGTTTCAGCGTGCGTGCCCACATATCGGCCCCGGCGAGCACGGTGCCAACATCGCCGCCGAACTTGGCGACCAGCGGCTGGGCGTTCTTCACTTTCTTCAGCTCGGTGGCGATCCAGCTGTCGCGCAAATTCGCGTCGTAATCAGCAAGCTCGGTATGCTCCTTGCCATCGGCAATCGCAGCCGCGACGCTCTCGGCGCAGAGCATCCCGCTCTTCATCGCGGTGTGGCTGCCCTTGATGCGGGGCACGTTGACGAAACCTGCCGCACAGCCAATCAAAGCTCCGCCGGGGAAAGCGAGCTTTGGCACGCTCTGCCAACCACCTTCATTGATGGCCCGCGCGCCGTAGGCCACGCGGGTGCCTCCCTCCAGATATTCGCGGATGGCCGGGTGCTGCTTCCAGCGCTGGAATTCCTGGAAAGGCGAGACGTAAGGGTTCTTGTAGTCCAGCGCCGTCACGAAGCCGAGCGCGACCTGGTTGTTCGACTGATGATACAGGAAGCCGCCGCCCCACGTGTCGCTTTCGGAAAGCGGCCAGCCCTGCGTATGGATCACGCGGCCCGGCACGTGCTTCTCGGGATCGATATCCCAAAGCTCTTTCACGCCAAGACCGTAAACCTGCGGCTGGCAATCGGCTTCGAGGTCGAAGCGCTGCTTCATCTTCTTGGTCAAATTGCCGCGCACGCCCTCTGCAAAGAGCGTGTATTTCGCGTGGATTTCCATGCCCGGCTGGTAGTCGCCCTTGTGCGAGCCATCGGCAGCGACACCCATATCCTGCGTGATGACGCCGGTGACCGCGCCATCCTCGCCGAACATCACTTCTGATGCAGGAAATCCGGGGAACACCATCACGCCCAGAGCCTCGGCCTGCTCTGCCATCCAGCGGCACAGATTGCCCAGCGAGCCGGTGTAACAACCATTATTGCTCATCAGAGGCGGCATGACGGCATGCGGCATATTGGTCTTGCCGCCCTTGCTCATCGCCCAGTGCCAGTTATCGGTGACTGGCGTTTCGGCCATCGGGCAATCCATGGTGCGCCAGTCGGGCAGCAATTCGTCCAGCGCCTTGGGATCGACGACCGCGCCTGAAAGGATGTGCGCGCCGATCTCGCTGCCCTTTTCCAGCAGCACGACTTCGAGCTCCTCATTGACCTGCTTTAGCCGGATCGCCGCGGCGAGGCCGGCTACGCCCCCGCCCACGATCACGACGTCGGTTGGCATGGATTCGCGTTCACTCATCATGGTCACTCATCGTTTTGGCCCGTAAATCGGCTGTTTTGTCCGTGGGGACTTGATCGCTGGCACGGGGCAGGTCAAGACCGGCGCAAGTCCACCCATGAATAATCACACAGACAAATCGCTCGCAGAGCAGTTTTCCGCCGCACAAGACTGGTGGCGCGATGCCGGCGTGGATTACGATTTTTCCGACGATGTGCAGGTCATGCTGGCGGATGAGGAGCCGGAGGCCGAGCCGGAGCGTCGGGCACCGCCGCCTGCTGCCAAAGCAGAGCCGGAAAAGCGTCCCGCCATCGAATCCATCGAACTGCCGGGCGATCTGGCCGCTTTTTGCGATTGGTGGGCAGGCCCGGCCAATCCTTTTGCACGGGCGGGTGGCACTTCGGTCGCTGCGCGCGGCGAGGCGGGCGCGCCTGTCATGGTGATCGCCGCCATGCCCGAGAGCGGCGATAGCGACGTGCTGCTCTCAGGCCCCCATGGCAAATTGCTGGGCAATATCCTGCGAGCACTGGATATCGATCCGGAGCAGGCCTATTTCGCAAGCGCCCTTCCCACGCATACACCGCTACCCGATTGGGAGGAACTGGCGTTCGACGGTCTCGGCCAGGCGCTGTCCCACCATGTCACCCTCGCCAAGCCGCAGCGCATCCTCTGCTTCGGCAGCAAGATCCCGACCCTGTTTGGCCACGATCCCGCTTCATCGGCAGACAAGTTCTCCAACATTGCCGGTATTCCGACTCTCGCCACTTTTGCCCCCGACCGCCTGCTAGATCATGCGCGCCAGCGTGCGCGCCTGTGGCAGCGGCTGCTGGAATGGACCAAGCCTGCATGAAAAAGCTCGCCGCGCTCGCCATCGCGCTCGCACCTCTTCCCGCCGTGCCTGCCGCTGCGCAGGATGAATCGCGCGCCTACTTCACCGCCCGAATTTCCGAGCGCGTGACGCCGCAGCAATTGTCGCAGAGCGACCGCGCTTACTACAGCGAGCTGTTCACCGCGATAGAACGCGGAGAATGGAGACGGGTCGAAGAGCTTTTTGCCCAGCGCCGCAGCGGGCCGCTGCACAATGTCGCGCGGGCAGAGTATTACACCGCCCCCAATTCGCCGCGTGTCGAGGCAGGACAGATCGCCGACTGGCTGCAATCGGGCACCAACCTGCCGCAGGCCGAACAGCTGGTCCGCCTCGGCGAAACGCGCGGCCTTGAGGGTGAATACCGGCTTCCTTATGCGCGCAATTTCCAGTCCCAGCGCGCTATGCCGCGCCGTACGCGGCCCCGCACCGTCCGCGATGGTACGATGCCCGATGCGATCCGCTCGGACATTATCGAACATATCTCCAATGACGATCCGACCGGCGCGCGCATCCTGCTCGACGGGATCGACGCGCAACTGAGCAGCGAAGCGCGCGCGGAATGGCGCCAGCGCGTGGCGTGGAGCTATTTCATCGAGAACCGTGATGCCGAGGCGCTGGCCATGGCGCAGACGGTTGCAGCCGGCAGCGGCGCATGGGTGGCAGAGGGCGACTTCTCCATTGGTCTCGCGTCCTTCCGCCTCGGCGATTGCCGCACCGCGAGCGGCGGATTCCAGCGCGCGGCGCAAGGTGCGATCAATCCCTCGCTCCGGTCAGCGGCGTTGTTCTGGGGATCGCGAGCAGCCCTGCGCTGCCGACAGCCCGAGCTCAGCCAACAGCTTTTAAGCGACGCCGCGCTAATGGACGATACGATGTATGGCATGCTTGCTGTAGAGCAATTGGGTCGCGACCTGCCGGACCGGATGGAAAGTGCCGATTTCACCGCCGAGGATTGGCAGCGGGTCGGCGGCTATGAAAATGTTCGCACGGCTGTCGCGCTGGACGAGATCGGCCGCGATATCCTGGCCAGCCAGGTGCTGTTGCACCAAGCTCGCATCGGCGATCCGGGCGATTACGAAGCGCTGTCGCGGCTGGCGCGCGAACTCGGCTTCCCGCGCACGCAGATCTATATGGCGCTCAATGCCCCGAATGGCGGGCGTGCCGATCCCGCCTCGCACTTTCCCGCGCCAAAGATCGCGCCGGAGGGCGGTTGGGAAATCGATCCCGGACTCGCCTTCGCGCATATCCTGCAGGAAAGCGTTTTCATCGCCGATGCCGTGAGCCCCGCCAATGCGCAGGGTCTAATGCAAATTACTCCGCCCACGCTGCGGCAGCACGCCGGATGCGTCGGGCGTCCGGCAGGCGCGATCAATGTGTTTGATCCCGAGATGAACCTCGCTCTCGGACAGTGCAATCTCCAGATGGTGGCCAACCACCCTGCAACGCAGGGGCGCCTGCCGCAGGTCATGGCAGCCTATAATGCCGGCCTCACCCCGATCACCCGCTGGGTGCGCGAGGTGAACGACCAGAACGATCCGCTGCTCTACATGGAAGCGATCCCCTATTGGGAAACGCGCGGTTATGTCTCCATCGTGATGCGCAATTACTGGATGTATGAGCGACAGGCGAATGCCGCGTCGCCAAGCCGCGTGGCGCTGGCGCAGAATGCGTGGCCTATGTTCCCGGATGCCGGCGCGGGCAGCGGGCGTATCTACATGTCCGGAGAGCGATAGTGGCGATCGACGAACGCCTCGATTTCCGGCCGATCAATATCGCAGTGCTCACTGTCTCAGACACGCGCACGAGCGCCGACGATAACTCGGGCGACATCCTTGCCGAACGGATCAAGTCGGCGGGTCATTCCGTCGCCCAGCGCGCTATCGTGAGAGACGATGCCGATAAGCTGGTCGAGCAGCTTTACCAATGGATCTCCGATGATGGCATCGATGCGATCATCAGCACCGGAGGAACCGGGCTGACAGGTCGCGACGTCACGCCCGAGGCACTGGACCGCATCATGGACAAGGACATCCCCGGTTTCGGAGAGTTGTTTCGCTGGGTAAGTTACGGAACTATCGGGACATCGACCATCCAGTCACGCGCATGTGCGGTCCTGGCCGGAGGAACCTACATCTTCGCGCTGCCCGGTTCGAACGGAGCGGTGAAGGATGGGTGGGACAAGATTCTCGCCGAACAGCTGGATAGCCGAAATCGCCCCTGCAACTTCGTCGACCTTATGCCGCGCCTGCGCGAAAGCTGACTTCGCGATAGCGGCTTGCGATCGCCACATCTTTGTTCTACAAATGTTCCATGCCTCTTGGAGCCAGTCCCCAGCGCGGTCGCGGCGCGCAATCGGCGACCGTGCCGGACCGGTTCGGCCTTCCCACGCGAGAGATGGATGGCGATTGGCGCGATGCCATGGAGGCGCTGGACGGTCCGCCGGTCAAGCTGCGCACCACCGTCACCGAGGAGCACCCTAAGACGATCCTGTCTTTCAACCAGTCGCCCGACATCTTCTTCGACAGATCAGTCAATGCCTATCGCGGATGCGAGCATGGCTGCGTCTACTGTTTCGCGCGGCCTACCCATGCCTATCATGACCTTTCACCGGGCCTCGATTTCGAGACGAAGCTCTACGCCAAACCCAATGCGGCGCAGCTGCTGAAGGAGACTCTGGCGCGGCGAAAATATCGTCCTCGGCCCATAGCCATGGGCACCAATACCGATCCCTACCAGCCCATCGAAGGCGATTACCGGATCACCCGGCAATTGCTGGAAGTCTGCCTCGACGCGCGCCATCCGGTCACGATTACGACCAAGTCCGACCGGGTCCTGCAGGATCTGGATCTGCTGGCGGAGATGGCGCGGCGAAACCTGGTGGCGGTGGCGATCTCGGTCACCAGTCTCAACCCTGTCCTGTCCGGAAAACTGGAACCGCGTGCGGCAGCGCCTGCAAAGCGGATGGCGGCGCTGGCGAAGCTTGCCGAGGCGGGCGTACCGACGCACTGCTCTATCGCCCCGGTGATCCCGGCCATCACGGACGAGTTCATGGAAAGTATTGTCGCAGAAGCGGCCGGGGCAGGCGTGAAAAGCTGTGGATGGATTCCGCTGCGACTGCCCCATGAGGTCTCGCCACTGTTTCGCGAATGGCTCGATGTCCACTTTCCCGACCGTGCGCGAAAGGTGATGGGAATCGTGAAGTCCATTCGCGGCGGCAGAGATAATGATCCTAGTTTTTTCAGTAGATTGCGCCCCACCGGCGTGTGGGTGGAACTTTTTCGCGCGCGGTTCCTTGTTGCCTGCAGGCGCAACGCTATCCGTAAAACGCATTTCGAACTCGATTGTGACGCATTTCGGCAACCCGAAACGGGCGATCAGCTAAGATTGTTATGAAAAGCTGTGCATTCGTGTGAGTTTGCGTTAACAGGCAAATCAGCTTTGTCGCTAAGATGGATGAACCATCGTGCGGCGCTGCGCAAAGTTTCGCAGTCCTTTGATATGGGGGATTACAAGATGAAGAAGTTTACAGTCGGTTTGATGACGGCCACGGCCTTCGTCGCAACGCCGGCGATGGCCGGCGACGGCGAGTTTTATATTGGACTTGGTGGCGGTGTCAGCAGCGCCGAAGATATCGAGTTCGATCTCGTTGACGACATCCCAAGCAATAATGATGAAATTCTCGTTTTCGAAATGGATTACGGTTGGGAAGGCGAGGCCGTCATCGGCTACGACGCCGGCCCGCTGCGTTTCGAGATCGAAGGCGCCTATCGCGAATTCGACATCGACCGCGTACTAGACGAAAACCTGGTCGGTCTGCCCTTCATCTTCGATGCCCCCGTCGGTTTCGACCAGGAAGTGTTTGAGCCGATTGCCGGTGATTTCAACACTTGGAGCGGCATGTTCAACGTGTTGCTCGACTTCGGCGATGATGATGGCATCTCCGTTTCCGCCGGTGGTGGTATCGGCATCTCGAATACCAGCTTCAACGAAGTGACCGCCTTCACTCGCAGTGATGGCATCGTCGACGACAGCGACACTCGTTTTGCATGGCAGGCAATCGCGCAAGTCCGCGCTCCGCTGACCCGCAATATCGACGCCTCCATCAAGTACAAATACCACAACGTCACCGACCCGACCTTTGTCGATCAGGCCGGTCGTCCGTTCGGTGCGAATGTGAACAGCCACTCTCTGCTTGGCACGTTCATCTTCAACTTCGGTCGCGAGGAAGAAGTTATTCTGCCTCCTCCTCCGCCGCCGCCCCCGCCGCCGCCTCCTCCACCCCCGCCGCCTCCGCCGCCGCCTCCGCCGCCGGAAGCAGTGTGTGAAAGCGGTCCGTATATCGTGTTCTTCGACTGGGATCAGTCGGACATCACGCCGGAAGCTGCTTCGGTACTGAACAGCGCAATCACCGCTTATGGCGATTGCGGCACGGCCTCCATCATGCTGGCCGGTCACACCGATACCTCGGGCACCATGGCCTACAATGAAGGCCTCGCCATGCGCCGTAACGAATCGGTGTATGACTACCTGACCGCTCGCGGTATCCCGGGTGGCCGCATTTCCAGCGAAGCCTTCGGCGAAACGGACCTGCGTGTCCCGACTGCCGACGGTGTCCGCGAACTGCAGAACCGCCGCGTGGAAGTCACCTACGGCCCCAACGCGGGCATGTAAGCGACTGCCTCAATGGCAAAACAAATCGGGCCGGAGCAGCAATGCTCCGGCCCTTTTTGTTTGCGATTAGAGTCTCTTCGCTAAGTCTTGACGCTATGGATCAGTCGCAATCGCCTGCTTCGCTGAGATCGTAATCAGCGACCATCCAGCGCCCGTCGATCCGGTGCATGACGAGCACTTCCTGCGCGCCCGGACTGTTCGAAAAATCGGTTTCGAAAATGAGCACCTCGATTTCGCTGGCTGCGCTGCCGGCAGGGGCCGCCCGGCGATTGACCGCGAGAAGATCCCGCTCAAGCACGACACCGTAATTGTTGTTGCGCAGCGCCATGCCGATTGCCCACAGGCCATCTGAATGACGATCGCGCATGACCGGTGCGGCGGCCTGCCGGCTTACCTCTGCCTCCTCATTCTCGATCAGTCCGAGCCATGCCACTGCGGCACTTTCCGATTCGGCGCTTGCGACAGCCGGCGATGGCTGAAAATTGCTTTGCGCGGCTGTCTGCATCGGTGTGACAGCTATCGTCTCTGTCGCCGTGACTGTCGGTACCGGCGATGCCGGCGCATTGGCGGCGCTATCGTTCGCTGGCGGCGCAGCTTCGGTGAATGTGCCGCTGGATATGGCGAGAGCGCCGGCTGCGATTATGAGCGAAAGGATCATGACGGTGGCTCCTGTTTTCCACCGCGCCGGTCCGGCGGGTACCGAACCTTCGTGCGCCGTGGTGCCACCAACGTCCGCATCACCACTGCCTTCCGCGACCCCAAACGGTTTGTGTGCAGGGTTTTGGGGTGCCCTCTCCTCCGTATCCCCCAATATTCTTGCGGCCTCTCGGCTGCTTGTCACATCCAGTTTGCGGCGTGCATTGCGCAGCCTGTCGTTGATCGTATGAACGGACAAGCCCAATTCCGACGCGCTGGATTTGGCATCGTGGCCCGCCAGCAGCAGGCGTAGCGCCTCCTTCTCCTTTTCGGTCAGGCTGTCGACCGCATGCGTCATGCAACAAGCCGCAAATGGCCCACGCCCTTTATCGGAGACAGCGCCACATTAGTGATGCCCGGAATGGCCGAGAGCCGATCCACCAGATCGCCCCCCAGCGCATAATCCGTGCCTATCAGCACCTGTGGCTCGTAATCTTCGCCGGTTCGCAAATGCAGAACGACTTCGCCGTGGCCCGCCCTGCCCGGCTCGAGCGATTGCTTCAGCGTTTCGAGAGCTGCAACATCGTGCACGTCTGCCGTCAACTGCATCTTGGCCGTGCTTTTGACCTCTGCCAGCGGGCGCGCACCGCGCACGGTAACACGCGGCGGATCGTCCGGATTGGGCGAATCCAGCTCGACATTCAGCAGCACGCAGGTGCCATCCTCGGCCCAGCGCAGAAATTCGTCGACCAGCGATTCCTCGAAGCAGGCGGCGCTGAATTGACCGGACGCATCTGAAAAGTCTGCACGGATGAACTCCGCGCCCCGCTTGGTGCGGCCCTTGTTCACGCTCTCCACCATCGCCGCCATCACCGCGGGCTGGCGTCCGCCGCCGAAGCCGCCGTCCATCAGAGATGCATAGGTCCGAGCGCCCTGCGCGTCGGCAACCTGGCGGAATTCCTGCACCGGATGCGCTGCGAAGTAGAAGCCGAAGACGTCGCGCTCCATCGCCATCTGGTCAGCGCGCGGCCAAGAGTCGGCATCGACCAGGCGCAGCGTCGGCTCCGCGTGATCCTCACCGCCGAACAGTCCTGCCTGCCCGCTGGCCTTTTCGCGATTGGCTGCATCGGACACCGCCAGCAGCATATCGGCGTTGGCAAGCACCTTCGCGCGGTTCGGCTCGAAACTGTCGAACGCGCCAGCGCCGGCCAAACCTTCCAACTGTTTGCGGTTCATCGAGCCGGCCGGCAGGCGCTTGAAGATGTCTTCCAGCGTTTCGAAAGGCCCATGCGCCTCCCGCTCGGCCACGACCTGCTCCATTGCCTTTTCGCCGACATTGCGAATACCTGCGAGCGCGTAGCGAACGGCCCAGCCATCCTCGCTCTGTTGCACGCAGAATTCCGCTTCCGATGCGCCGATATCGGGGCCGAGAAGCTGCACGCCGTTGCGCCGCAGATCGTCGACGAACACCGCCAGCTTTTCGGACTGGTGCATGTCGAAGCACATGGATGCGGCGTAAAATTCTTCCGGGTAGTGCGCTTTCAGCCAAGCCGTCTGGTAAGATAGCAGCGCGTAAGCAGCCGCGTGCGACTTGTTGAAGCCGTAGCCTGCGAACTTGTCGATCAAGTCGAACAGGCGGTTCGCCTCGTCCTTCTCGATGCCACTGACTTCGAGGCAACCTTCGCAAAACCTTCCGCGCTGCTTGTCCATCTCCGCCTGGACCTTCTTGCCCATGGCGCGGCGCAGCAAGTCGGCATCGCCGAGCGAATACCCGGCAAGGATCTGCGCGGCCTGCATCACCTGCTCCTGATAGACGAAGATGCCGTAGGTCTCGGCCAGGATGCCTTCTAGCTTGGGGTGCGGGTAGACGATCTCTTCTTCGCCCGCCTTGCGCTTACCGAAGCTGGGGATGTTGTCCATCGGACCCGGGCGATAGAGCGAAACGAGCGCGATGATGTCTTCGAACTTGGTCGGCTTCACCGCTGTCAGCGTGCGGCGCATGCCTTCCGATTCCAGCTGGAACACACCGACCGTGTCGCCGCGTTTCAGCAGGTCGAACACGCCCTCATCGTCCCAAGCCAGTCCGTCGAGATCGACCGTGATCCCGCGCCGCTTCAGCAGGTCGACGGCTTTCCGCAGTACGGAAAGGGTCTTTAGGCCGAGAAAGTCGAACTTTACGAGCCCGGAATCTTCGACATGCTTCATGTCGAACTGCGTCACCGGCATGTCGGATCGCGGATCGCGGTAGAGCGGAACGAGTTGGCTCAATGGCCTGTCGCCGATCACCACACCGGCGGCGTGGGTGGAGGAATTGCGCGGGAAGCCCTCCAGCTGCATGGCGAGATCGACGAGGCGCTTTACTTCATTATCGTTCGAATATTCGCGCTTGAAGTCGGCAGCACCGTTCAGCGTACGTGGCAAGGTCCACGGGTCGGTCGGGTGGTTGGGCACCATCTTGGTAAGACGGTCCACCTGGCCATAGGGCATTTGCAGGATGCGTCCCGTATCGCGCAGCACGGCGCGCGCCTTCATCTTGCCGAAGGTGATGATCTGCGCGACCTTATCCTTGCCGTACCGATCCTGCACATAGCGGATCACTTCGCCGCGCCGCGTTTCGCAAAAGTCGATATCGAAGTCGGGCATGGACACGCGTTCGGGATTAAGGAAGCGTTCGAACAGCAGGCCGAGCCGGATCGGGTCGAGATCGGTAATGGTCAGTGCCCAGGCGACAAGGCTGCCCGCACCCGACCCGCGCCCCGGCCCCACCGGGATGCCCTGTGCTTTTGCCCATTTGATGAAATCGGCAACAATCAGGAAGTAACCGGGAAAACCCATATTGCGGATCACCCCGACTTCATAATCGAGGCGATCGACGTAGACTTTCAGCTCTTCGTCCGACATCTCGCCATAGGGTTCGAGACGCGCGGCGAGGCCCTTGCGCGCATCCTCTTCCAGCATGCGCGCTTCGCCCGCCTGGTCTCCGGCGAGGCTGGGCAGGATCGGCGCACGGCGCGGAGGTGCGAATGCGCAGCGCTGCGCGATGACGAGCGTGTTGGCGGTCGCTTCCGGCAGGTCGGCAAATAACTCCTCCATCATCCGCGCGGATTTGACGAATGCCTGCGGGTTGGAGGTCGGCCGGTCGTCGCTATCGATCTGGCTGGAATTGGCGATGCAGAGCATGGCGTCATGCGCGCTGTGCATGTGCGGTTCTGCGAAATTGGCGGGATTGGTGGCAACAAGCGGAAGGTTCTGCGTGTAGGCAAGTTCTATCAGGCCCTGCTCCGCCGCTTCCTCTGTCGGATGGCCACGCCGCGCCAGTTCGACGTATAGCCGCTCCGGAAAAAGCCTAGCGAGGCGCTCGGCCCGCTCATGCGCGCGCCTCTCCTTGCCATCGGCCAGCAGGCGAGTGACCGCCCCTTCGCTGGCACCGGTCAGCGCGATCAGCCCATCGGTGTGCCCCTCAAGGTCAGCCATTGCGACATGCGGAGCCATCTCCAGCGGCCTGTCGAGATGGGCGCGGCTGATAAGGTGACACAGATTGTTCCACCCATCCTCATCCTGCGCGTAGAGCGGCAGGTGATCGACCGTTTTCCCGTCATCCGCAATTACGCCCAGCAGCGTGCCGATGATCGGCTGGACGCCTTCGCCAAGACACGCTCCTGCGAACATGGACGAGCCGTAGAGCCCGTTGCGATCGCAGATGGCGATGGCGGGAAAGCCCCGCTCCTTCGCCAGCTTGGCAATGCCCTTCGGGTCGATCGCGCCTTCCAGCATGGAATAGCTCGACAGAACGCGAAGGGGTACGAACTTGGTGAATGGCATACGCGCAATATGCGAACTTTGCCCCTCTTCGCCAAGGCGTAACCGGCACAAAACGGAGGGAAAGTCTTACCCCTAACTTGCCTCTCCGACCGCTTTTGCCTCGGCGATCTTCTTGCGCGTCTGGCGCACTTGCGACCACGCGCCGTAGACCACCAGCGCCGCTAGGAAGATCCATACCCACACGGGGATGTTCTCGCCTACAAGCGCTAGGTAGAGATAGGCGGACACGAAGAAAAAGCCCGCCATCATGGTCGGCAGCACGGTCGACTGGCCGGCGCGGGCGCGCTTTACCAGCCAACCGATGCTGGCGATGAAGAACGGGATCGCGCCGATATAGATCGCGCCGAAAATGTAGGGGTTCACGCCATACTCGGCGCCGAGACCCAATATCCACTGATTGATTGCTTCGAGCATGATGCTCTCCTCACTGCTTGCCTACACCTTCGCCGCAAAGCTCGCGAGGGTTACTCTGCATCGGCAGCAGGCAGCGGCCTGTAGATGTAATCGAAGCTGGTCTGCCAGGTGAGGCCGTGATCGGTAGACGTCTCGCCATGCTGGCGGACGTAATCGTCGGCGTCCGGCGTGTAAGTCATGCGGACCAGAAGGGGATTGCCCTGCGGTCCGCGGCCCCAATAGCCTGCCAGCACCATGGCTTCGCCGGCGCGGCCGCCGGTAAACTCGACCCGCTCGCCGGCAGAGCCGATCCACACCTGCCGCCATATACCTGTACGCGCATCATAATGGTTGAGGCTGCTCCCGCCCTCGCCGCGGAAAGGCATCCATTGTTCGCGAACGGCACAGCCACCGTGCAGGCGCTGGATCGAGCTGTTGGCCACCGGCTCCTCCGCGCCGTTTGGCGTGACGCTCCATTCGCCGACCCAGAAGTCAAAGCCGCCATGGCCATCGCTTTCACAAGGGGGCGTGGGCGATGGCGAGGCGGGTGCGTCTTGCGCAGGCTGCGTTGCCTGCAAAGCGATGGCGAATGCGATGGATGTCAGCATGATGTCCCCTCCCGATAGATAGCGGCATCAAGCGATAGCGCGCATCGGTAGGCAACACCAATCGGACCAACGCGCGATTTGCTGCGGCGAGCGGCTATTCGATCACGCCGTCATGCAGGCGCACCACGCGGTCCATGCGCGCGGCGAGCCGCTCATTATGCGTGGCGACCAGTGCCGCGCTGCCCTGCCCGCGCACGAGCTCAAGGAACTCGCTCAGCACGCGCTCGGACGTCTTCTCATCCAGATTGCCGGTCGGCTCGTCTGCCAGCACCAGCTGCGGCTTGTTCGCCAACGCACGGGCGACGGCAACACGCTGCTGTTCGCCGCCCGACAGCTTGCTGGGCCGGTGGGTCAGGCGATGCTCCAGCCCCAGCGAGCCGAGCAATTCCTGCGCCCGTAATTCGGCTTCGGCGCGCTTGGTGCCGAGCAGAAGCTGCGGCAGCACGACGTTCTCCTGCGCTGTGAAATCCGGCAACAGGTGATGGAACTGGTAAACGAAACCCAGATGCTCTCGCCGTAGCGATGTGCGCTCTGCGGCATCCAGCTGGCTGGCTTCCTTGCCGGCTATGCGGATGCTGCCGCCGAAACCGCCTTCCAGAAGACCCACGGCTTGCAGCATGGTCGACTTGCCCGAGCCGGACTGGCCCAGCAGCGCCACGATTTCGCCTGGGCCGACATCCAGATCGACACCGCGCAGCACATCGATACGGACATCGCCCTGCTGGAAGCTACGGGTGAGATTGCGCAGCGAAACGACGGCTTCGGCGTTACTCATAGCGCAGCACCTCAACAGGATCGGTGTTCGAGGCGCGGTAGGACGGATAAAGCGTCGCCAGGAAGCTGAGCCCCATGGCCATGCCGGCGATCCACAGCACCTCGACCGGATCGGTGCGGGCGGGCAGCTCCGTCAGGAAGCGCACCGACGGATCCCATAATTCGACGCCAAAAAGGTTGCTGATGCCGGTCACGATGGGCTGGCGGAATGTTAGCACGACAAAGCCCAGCAAAAGTCCGATGCCGGTGCCGAGCACCCCGACGATGGAGCCGGTCGTCACGAAAATCTTGAGCAAGCTGCGCCGCGTCGCGCCCATCGTGCGCATGATGGCGATGTCGCGCGTCTTGCTGCGCACCAGCATCACAAGGCTGGACAGGATGTTGAACGCCGCGACCAGCACGATGATGCCCAGCGCGAACGCCATGGCGACGCGCTCCACTTGCAGGGCTTCGAACAGCGAGGCGTTCATCTCCTGCCAGTTCACGAGGTTGGCACGCGCTTGCAGGCTTTCGGCCAGCGGCGCGAGGATTTCGCGCGATTGCTGCGGGTCTTTGGTGTGGATGCGGATCATGCCGATGCTGTCACCTGCCATCAGCAGCGTCTGCGCATCGGGAATAGGCATGATGACGTAGCGCTCGTCAAAATCGTACAGGCCGATCTCGAACACCGCCGTCACCGTATAGCCGATCTGTCGCGGCACCGTGCCGAACGGCGTGGGGCGCCCCTGCGGATTGACGATCACCAGCGTGTCACCCAGCCGCAGGCCGAGATTGTCGCGCAGGCGAGAGCCGATAGCGATATTGCGCTCACCCTCCGTGCCTAAGCTGTCGAGCGAGCCTTGCAGTACGTTCGGCTCCATCGCCGCGATATCTTCATCCGTGTTGCCGCGCACGAAAATGCCTTCCGCGCGGCCATTGAAGGTGGCGAGCAGCGGCTGTTCGATCAGCGGAGAGGCTTCTGTGACGCCCGGCGTGTTGCGGACCTCTTCCAGCACCTCTTCCCAATCGTTCAGCCGCCCGCCATGCGCCACGACCACCGCGTGGCCGTTCAATCCGGTAATGCGGTCGAGCAATTCATAGCGGAAGCCGTTCATCACGCTCATCACGATCACCAGCATGGCGACCGAGAGCGCGACCACGGTGATGGAGATACCGGCCACCAGCGCAATGACCGCCTCGCTGCGGCCAGGCAGCATGTATCGCTTGGCGATGGACCATTCGAATGGAGAGAGGAACACGTCAGAAACGCTTTGCAGGTTCAGGCATCGGGGGTGGCATTAAGGAGGCGAACCTTGCCCCGCAATGAAAATTGTCCGCGCGACATGCCCCGCCCGCCGAAGTTGACAAAGCTGACAAGGCGAGAGGCCATCGTCACGATGCATTTCCCTTCTGTTACAGGGCTTTGCTGCGGAAATGCGAAATTGACACTTTGGCGGGAATAAATAGTCATTCATTCGGATGCCTCTCGATTAATGGAGACACCCGCGCTGCACGATTGGCCGGTTGTAGGACAGCCTAGCGAATTTCCTCGTCCACCTGCATAGCGTCGTCCATGGCAGCCTCCTGTCGCACTGCGCGCGCGACCGCCATCTCCCCGATCCAGCGATCGACATGCGCTTCCAGCACATCGAGCGGCACTGCGCCGTTCTCCAGCAAGGTATCGTGGAACTCGCGCAGGTCGAAATCGGCGCCCAGCCTTTCTTCGGCGCGGGTCCGCAATTCGCGGATTTTCAGCTCGCCGACCTTGTAGGCCAGCGCCTGCCCGGGCCAGGTAATGTAGCGATTGACCTCGGCATTGATATTGCCTTCGGAGAGCGCCGTATTGTCGAGCATGTAGTCGACCGCCTGTTGGCGCGTCCAACCGAACGCATGCAGGCCCGTATCCACGACAAGGCGATTGGCGCGCCACATTTCGTAGCTCAACCGGCCCATCTCTTTCGCGGGCGTATCGTAAAGCCCCATTTCGATGCCGAGCCGTTCTGCATAGAGGCCCCATCCTTCCACGAACGCCGTGAAAAAGCTGCCATTGGCGCGCAGTGGATGGATCTCGAGCTCCTGTTGCAAGGCGATCTGGTGATGGTGCCCCGGCACCGCCTCATGCAGGCCAAGCGCGGGCAATTCCCAGAGCGGGCGCTGGTCCAGTTCGGTCAGGTTCAGGCGATAGATGCCCGGTTGCCCGGTCACGATGGAGCCGCGCTCGTAATAGGCGGTGGTGTTGCCGGGCGCGACGGCGGCCGGGATCGGCTCCACGCTGTAGGGAAGGCGCGGCAGGGTGCCGAACAGGCGCGGCATCCAGCCGTCGATCTCTTTGGCGAGTGCGCGCGTATGCTCCAGATAGCTTTCCCCGTCGGTGGGATAATATTGCGGATCGGTTCGCAAATGCTCGATGAATGCTTCGCGGGTGTCGAACCCTGCCTCGGCGGCGACGGCTTCCATCTCCGCCCGGATGCGCGCGACTTCGGACAGGCCCAGCTCGTGGATCTGCTGCGGCGTCATGTCGGTGGTGGTGAAGCTGCGCACACGGTGGGCGTAATACTCCTGCCCGCCAGGGGTGCCGCCAATTCCGGGCGCTTCATCGGTGCGGCAGGCAGGCGCGAATTCCTGCGTATAGAAATCGCGGAAGTCCTCTAAGCCTGCGAACGCGCCTTCGGTAATGGCGGTGCGACCGCGTGCCACGATCCGGTCCCATTGCTCTTCGGTGATCGTGGATGGCCGTTCCTCGAACGCCTGCCACCAGACCGATTCCTCCGGCGTATCGGTGATGAAGCCGCCGATCGAATTCTCGTAACCCTGCATCGGCTCACAAGGCTGCGTCAGCCCGCGCTCGATCGCGCCTTCGCTGCGGTCGATGAAAGTGGCGATATATTCGGGAAAGCTCTCCAGCCGCGTGAGGTAACTGTCGTAATCGGCGACGGTGAAAAGCGGGCTGGAATAGGGCAGGCTGGCAATCGCGCCCTGCGGCCCGCCGCGATTGGTGAAGGTCTGGTAGCGGCTATGGTCGAATGTCGCCGCCTCAAGGCTGTCGGCGAAAGAGCGATGCATCAGCGCATGGTCGATCTGCAGCGTTCCGGGCAGCGCTTCGGCATCGATCGCATCGAGCCGCGCACGGAAGGCGCGCGTCTCTTCCAGGCGCTGCTCGTACCCTTCCAGCGACGGATCGCCCAGCTGCCCGTCATTGCGCCGGTCGCCGACCTGTTCGGACAGCCAGGGCGACTGGTCCAGCGTCCACTGCCAAACATCTTCACGGAGCTCGCGGAAATCGGCCTCGGCATCCTGCGCGAAGGCGGGAGCGGGCGCGGCGATGGTGATGGCAAGCGCCGATGCGGCGAGAAGGTGGCGGATCATATGCGGTGTCTCCCGAAATGTTTGCGAGAGAGACTAGTGCCGCGCGTGACTATGGCAAGCGTCGTGACTACAAGCCCTTGCGACCGAATCCGCCGCCCACCGGCGCAGCGGGCTGCGGCGCTTGCGCAGCGGGGCGCGTGCGGTGGGCGATCTCCGGCGCGGTGTAATTGCCGCTGGCGCGCGCATGCTGGTTTTCGAGAAATGCGTGAAACACCGTCATCACATCCCGCACATCGCCGTGCTCCTTCTCCAGCAGCTTGACCGAGATGTGGCAGTTGCCGAAATAGCCCTTGCCGAAATCGAGTTGCAGATGCGTGCTGCCAGAGGCCTGCTGGATATTCATCCCGCGATAGTCGCGCCAAGTTGCGCTCTGGCGGCCGGTCCATTTGAAGTAGCCGATCTTTCCGTCGGGATGCAGCGTCATCACATCGCGGTTGAGAAGCATGATGAGGCCGCTAATCGAGCAAAACGGCCCAAGGCCCATCATCATGATGCCCAGGAACCAGCGCTTGCGCTGATAGACATCGCTCATCCAGTCGCCGACGAAATACAGGCCGACGCCCAGCGCGATCAGCGTCAGCAGTTTGGCGATGCTATAGCGGAATGTATGCATGGGTCCCCCGGCTCCCTCTTACGAGAAGGGATAGCAAGCATCTCAAAACAATCGGTTAAAGCGGTTATCCGCCGCGCAGGGTTTGCACGCCCCAGTCGCGTTCCAGCAGGTAAAGTACCAAACGGGCGGCCTTGCCGCGCTCGCTTTCCAGCCCGCCTTCATTGTCCATCAGCAGCTTCGCGTCGGCATTGGCGATGGGCAGCAGGCGAGTGATCTGTTCGAGGCTGGCGATGTTGAACGCCTCGTCCCCCGATTGCCGCGTGCCGAGCAACTCGCCGCCACCGCGCAGGCGCAAATCTTCCTCCGCCAGTTCGAAACCGTCCTGCGAGGTCTTCATCAATTCGAGACGCTTCTTGCCGGTTTCGGACAATTCGCCGCCGCGCAGCAACAGGCAAGTCGATTTCTCCGCGCCCCGCCCCACCCGTCCGCGCAACTGGTGCAGCTGCGCCAGGCCGAAGCGCTCGGCCTGTTCGATCACCATCAGCGTGGCGTTGGGCACATCGACGCCGACCTCGATCACCGTGGTTGCGACGAGGATCTTCGCCTCACCCGCCGCAAATCGCGCCATGCCAGCATCCTTGAGCTCGGGCGCAAGCTGGCCGTGAACCAGCACCACGTCGTCACCGAACCGCTCTCTCAGCGAAGCATAGCGCGCTTCGGCTGCGGCAATATCGTCGTCCATCGTCTCGCTGTCGCGCACCATGGGGCAGACCCAGTAGGCCTGCTGGCCGCTGGTTACATGACGGCCCACAGCGGCGGCGATGTCATCGATCCGGTCGAGCGGCAGCACGCGCGTGTCGATGGACTGGCGGCCGGGTGGCAGTTCGTCCAGGCGACTGACCTCCATCTCGCCATATTGCGCCAGCACCAGCGTGCGCGGAATGGGCGTGGCCGTCATGGCCAGCGTGTGCGGCGTCACCTTGCCCTTTTGCGTCAGCATCAGCCGCTGCGAGACACCGAAACGGTGCTGCTCGTCGATCACGACGAGCCCGAGGTTCTTGTAGCTTACGCTCTGCTGGAAAATGGCGTGGGTGCCGACGACGATGTCGATACTGCCGTCGAGCAGACCCATCAGGATGCTCTCGCGCGACTTGCCCTTGTCGCGCCCTGTCAGCAGAGCGACTTCCACGCCAGTCGGCGCGGCCATGGTGCGCAGCGTCTCGTAATGCTGCCGCGCGAGCAATTCGGTCGGCGCCAGCAGCGCGGCCTGCGCGCCTGCCTCGTTCGCCACCAGCATGGCTTCCAGCGCGACCACTGTCTTGCCCGCGCCTACATCGCCTTGCAGCAGGCGCAGCATGGGGCTGGCTTGCGCCATGTCGCCTGCGATCTCCTCTATCGAGCGCCGCTGCGCGCCAGTCAGGGGAAAAGGCAACTGAAGTTTGTCCCTCAGGGAGCCGTCGCCCTGCAAGGCCTGTCCCTTGCGCCGCTTGTTGCTCTCCCGAACAAGGGTCAGCGCCAGCGCATTGGCGAACAGTTCGTCATAGGCGAGCCGGTCGCGCACCTTCTGGTTCTCGCCGCCATGGGCCAGCACCAGCGCGTCGCGCCAGCTGGGCCAGCCTTCGCGGTCGAGAGCACTAGGCTCGATCCATTCGGGCAGTTCGGGTGCGCGGGCCAGCGATTGCTCTACAAGACTGCCGATGCGCGGCTGGGTCAGCCCTTCTGACAGGCGATAGACCGGCTCTACCATGCGGCCCATGGCGCGGTCGCTGCTTTCCGCAATGTGATCCGGATGCACGATCTGCAGCATCTGGTCGTACTGGTCGAGCCGGCCGGCCACCCAGCGTTTTTCCCCCACGGGCAGCTGCTTTTTCGCAGAATAGCTCGCCCGCCCGAAGAAAGTGAGGGCGCAGACATTGCCCTTATCGTCCGTCGCAAGCACACGATATGGCCCACGCGGGGATCGGCTGGCGCGATGTTCGGTAACCGTCAGCCCGACCACGACTTGTTCGCCCACTTGGCCATCGTCGAGATCGGTCACCGCACGGCGCACGACAAAGCGCTCAGGCAAATGGTACAGGACGTCGCGCACCCGGGTCAGCCCCAGCTTGGCCAGCGGCTTCTTCACCTTCGGCCCGACGCCGTCGAGGCCGTCCGTTTCGGCAAACAGGGGGATGAGCTCTTCGGGCCGCATGACGTTGCTCTAGCGGGTCTCTTCCTCACCGTCATTCCCGCAAAGGCGGGAATCCACTTTCAGACGTAGAAGCTGGATTCCCGCCTTCGCGGGAATGACGAAGTTTGTTAGTGGGGCCCCATGACAGACTTTACCACCCGCCTCGCCAAGGCCAAATTCCGCGCATGGCATCGCGGCACGCGGGAAGCGGATTACACCTTCGGCGGCTTTTTCGACCGCTACCATGCCGAGTGGGACGAGGCCGGCCTCGACTGGTTCGAACGCCTGCTGGAGCGTGACGATGTGGACGTAATGGCCTGGGCCATGGGCACCGCCGATGTTCCGGCCGAGTTTCAGGGCAACCACATGAGCGCGATGCAGCGGCTGGATTACGTCAAGATTTGATCTTGACCACCCCTCCTCTTCAAAGGAGGGGCAGCGAGGCTTGGTAAGCCGTAGGCGAACCTAGCCGCAGCGGGGTGGTGACCTTGCCCAAACCACCCCCAACCCCCTCCTTTCAAAAGGAGGGGGCACTTTTGCCTGCCAGATGGTTCTCTCTTCAATGCCCGACCTTTCCCGCATCCTCTCCGCCAAATCGCCGCTCACACTTGCCTCCATCGTGCGCGGTGCGCAGCCGCTGGTGATGGCCGACATTGCCCGCGCGGCGAGGCGGCGGGCCGTGTTCATCGCGCCGGACGATGCCGCCATGCGTGCCGTGATCGATGCCGCGCGATTTTTCGCGCCGGAGCTGGACGTGGTGGAGTTCCCCGCATGGGACTGCCTGCCTTACGACCGCGCCAGCCCCGCCCTTTCCGTCAGCGCGCGGCGGCTGGCGGCGCTTCATGCGCTGCAGAAGAAAAGCGGTCCGAACCAGCTCGTCGTTACCACGATCAACGCGCTGTTACAGCGGGTGCTCACGCCGTTCCGCGTGCGCGAGGCGGTGCGCGAGTTCAAGGTGGGCAGCCAGATCGGCTTCGACAGCCTGGCCTGGCTGCTACGTCGTCAGGGCTACAGCCGGGTCGATACCGTGGTCGATACAGGCGAATTCGCGATGCGCGGCAGCATCGTCGATATCTATCCCAGCGGACTCGATGCCGGGTTGCGACTCGATTTCTTCGGGGACGAGCTGGAAAGCCTGCGCCTGTTCGATCCAAGCACCCAGCGCACGACCGAGCGGATCGACAGCCACCTGCTGCTGCCCGCCAGCGAGGCGCTACTGGACGAGGACAGCATCAAGCGTTTCCGCAGCCGCTATCGCGAGAAATTCGGCGCGACCGCAACGCAAGACCCGCTCTACGAAGCGGTTTCCGATGGCCGCCGCCTTGCCGGGATGGAACACTGGATGCCGCTGCTGGAGGAGAAGCTGGCAACGCTTCTCGACCACCTCGGCGAAGACGATGCCATCGTCGTGGATGCAGGCGCCATGCAGGCCGCCGACGAACGGTTGAAGGACATTGCCGACTACCACCGACAGCGCGGCGAGATCGCCGGACAGGCGAAAGGCAGTTATCGCCCGCTTGCGCCCGATGCGCTTTACCTGACCGAGGATGAATTGCAGTCCGGCATGGCGGACTGGCCGATCCATCGCGCCAGCATCTTCGCGGAGCCCGAAAGCGACAAGGTCATCGATTTCGGCTTCAGGTCAGCCCGAGATTTCACGCCGGAGCGCAAGGCGGGCCAGAACGTGTATGACGCTGCCGCCTCGCACCTCAAGGGGCTTGGAGCGCAGGGCAAGCGACCGCTGATCGCCGCCTATTCCGCCGGATCGCGCAGCCGCATCGCCTCGATTATCGAGGAAGCGGGCACGCCGGTGCAGCTGGAAGATAGCTGGCAGGAAGCGCTCGGTGCGTCGGCGAAGGGCAAGACGACGTCAATGGTGCTGCCGCTCGATACGGGCTTCGCCAATGACGAGATGGAAGTCGTCACCGAGCAGGATTTACTTGGCGATCGCCTCGTCCGCCGCCGCAAGAAGAAGAAGGATGCCGATGCCTTCCTCGCCGAATTGCAGGCACTCAGCCGCGGCGATTTGGTGGTGCATGTCGATCACGGCATCGGCAAGTATCTGGGCCTGGAGCCGGTCGCGGCAGGCAAGAGCCAGCACGATTGCGTGATGCTGGAATATAAGGGCGGCGACAAGCTCTACATCCCGGTCGAGAACCTCGAGGTGCTCAGCCGCTATGGCAGCGCGGAAGACAGCGTTGCGCTCGACAGGCTGGGCGGCGAAGCGTGGCAGAAGCGCCGCTCGAAGCTGAAAGAGCGCATCCGCGCGATTGCGGGCGAGCTGATGGAAGTCGCCGCCAAGCGCTCACTGCGCAAGGCGCCGGTGCTGAGCGCGGACGATGCCAGCTACAACCAGTTCCTCGACCGCTTCCAGTACGAGGAAACCGACGACCAGGATGCCGCCATCGACGATGTGCTGCGCGACCTGGAAAGCGGGCGGCCGATGGATCGCCTCATCTGCGGCGATGTGGGCTTCGGCAAGACCGAGGTCGCGCTGCGCGCTGCTTTCGTCGCCGCCATGAATGGCCAGCAAGTGGCGATGATCGCGCCCACTACCCTGCTCGCCCGCCAGCATTTTGAGAATTTCCGTAATCGTTTCTCCGGTTTTCCGCTCAAGGTCGGCCGCTTGTCGCGGCTTGTCCGGTCCACGGAGATGAAGGAAACGCGCGAAGGCCTGGCGTCAGGCGATATCGACATCGTGATCGGCACCCATGCCATCCTTTCCAAGAACACGCAGTTCAAGGATCTGGGCCTTGTTATCGTGGATGAGGAGCAGCGTTTCGGCGTCACGCACAAGGAGAAGCTGAAGCAACTGCGCGCCGATGTGCATGTGCTGACGCTGACCGCCACGCCCATTCCGCGCACGCTACAAATGGCGATGACAGGCCTGCGCGAACTTTCCACCATCAAGACCCCGCCCGTCGACCGGCTTGCCGTGCGGACCTATGTGATGGAGTGGGACGACATGGTGGTGCGCGAGGCGCTGCTGCGCGAGCATCATCGCGGCGGGCAAAGCTTTATCGTCGTGCCGCGCATTTCGGATATGGAGCCGCTGGAGCAGTGGCTGCGCGATACGGTGCCCGAAGTCAAAGTGGTCGCCGCGCATGGCCAGATGAGCGCTGGCGAGATCGAAGACCGGATGAGCGCCTTTTACGAGGGCAAATACGAGGTGCTGCTCTCCACCACCATCGTGGAAAGCGGGCTGGACCTGCCATCGGCCAACACCATGATCATCCACCGCGCGGATCGCTTCGGCCTAGCCCAGCTCTACCAGCTGCGCGGCCGCGTGGGCCGTGCCAAGATCCGCGCTTATGCCTATCTCACCACGCCTGCCGACACGCAGCTGAGCGAGGTGGCGGAGAAGCGCCTGAAAGTGCTGGGAGATCTCGACAGTCTCGGCGCGGGCTTCCAGCTTGCCAGCCACGATCTCGACATCCGCGGCGCGGGCAATCTGCTGGGGGACGAGCAATCGGGCCATATCCGCGAAGTCGGCTTCGAGCTTTACCAATCCATGCTGGAGGATGCGATCCTCGCCGCCAAGGCGGGCGATGCCGGGCTGGAGAAGGACCGCGGCCGCCTGTCCCCGTCCATCACCGTCGACGCCCCCATCATGATACCCGAGGACTACGTGCCCGATCTCGCCGTGCGCATGGCGCTCTATCGCCGCCTCAACCAGGCCGAGGGCAAGGCCGAGGTGGAAAGCCTCGCCGCCGAGATGATCGACCGCTTCGGAGAATTGCCGCAGCCGACCAAGAACCTCATCCGCCTGATCGAGATCAAGGCGCAGGCCATAGAGGCGTGCATTTCGAAGATCGAAGTCGGCGCACGCGGCACGCTGGTGACGTTCCACAACAACGAATTCCCCGATCCGGCGGGGCTGCTGGCTTATGTGGAGCGGCTGAAGGACACGGCCAAGCTGCGCCCTGATATGAAATTGCAGATCAACCGCGCCTGGGGCGATCCGCAAAGCCGCCTCAACGGCCTGTTCCAGCTGACCAAGGGTTTGGGCGGCATCGTAAAAAAGGCGCAGAAGCAGGCGGCATAGGTCTTGCCATCGCTGCCCTTGCGCGATTTACTGCGCGGGCAACGGAGGAGACCTGCAAAATGCGTTTCATGCTTACCACCGCGCTGGGCCTTGCCCTCGCCGCGCCTCTCGCCACGCCTGCCATCGCGCAGGAAACGGAAGGCTACCAGCAACCTCCGCAAGAGATTACCGACATCGTGCTGCGCGCGCCCTCGCCCGCCGTCTCGGTCTCCCCCGATGGCGAGACGCTGCTGCTGCTGGAGCGCGAGAGCCTGCCGCCCGTGGCGGATCTGGCGCGCCCGATGGAGAAGCTCGCCGGCTTGCGGCTCGACAGCTCGATCAACGATCGCCACGGCACGCGCGCCTATGTCGGCATGACGTTGCGCAATCTCGATGGCTCGGTCGAAATGCCGGTCTCCCTACCCGCCAATGCCGATATCTCGGACATGGCATGGTCGCCCGATGGGTCACGCATCGCCTTCACCAATACCTATGAAGACGGCATGGCCTTGATGGTGCTGGACGCTGCCACCGGGGAAGCGACCACCGTGCTGGAGCGCGGCATCAATCCGATCTTCCAGGGCCCTCGCTGGTTGCCCGATGGCCGCCTGCTGGCGCTGACCATCCCCGAGAATCGTGGCCCCATGCCGACCGAATCGCTGACACCCGCCGGCCCCGCTATCCAGGATGCCAGCGGCGGCGAGGAAGCGCAGACGCGCACCTATCAGGATCTGCTCGAAAACCCGCATGACGAGGCACTGTTTACCTGGCTCGGCACCAGCCAGCCCATCGCCTTCGACCTTAATAGCGGAGAACGGCAAGTGCTGGGCGAGGCGCGCCTCTACACCTATGCCGCCGCATCCCCCGATGGCGAGTACATGCTGCAGGAATGGCTGGAGCAGCCCTTCAGCTATCAGGTCCCCTATTCCAGTTTCCCGCTGACATCGGTCGTGACCGATGCCGATGGCGAGATGCTGGCGACTATCGCGCAGCAGCCGCTGGCCGACAACCTGCCTGTGCAGGGCGTGCCCACCGGTCGCCGCAGCATCATCTGGCATCCGACCGAGCCCGCCCTGCTCGTCTGGGCCGAGGCGCTCGATGGCGGTGACCCGCGGGTCGAGACTGATGAGCGCGATGCCATGTACGGCCTCGCCGCGCCGTTCACCGGAAACCCCCGCGAGATCGCCCGCTTTGAAGATCGCTTCTCCGGCTTCATGGGCATGGAAGGCACGGACGATGTGATCGCCTACGATTACGACCGCGACACCCGCGAATTGCGCCTCTCGCAGATAGACGTGACCGGTGACAACGCACCGCGCGAAGTGTTCATGCGCAATATCCAGGATGCCTATGCCGATCCTGGCTCACCCGTCATGGTGACGACCGATGCCGGGTTCGGTGTGGCGCGTAACGATGATGGCGTGCTTCTGTTGTCGGGCAGCGGCGCAACGCCCGATGGCCTGCGCCCATTCTTGCGCCGTTTCGACCTCGCAACGCTGGAAACCGAAGAAGTCTGGCGCGCGTCGGGCGAGAACCTGGAAAGCGTGGTCGACGTGCTGGAGGATGATGGCAGCAGCTTCATCACCTTTTACGAAAACCCGCTCGATCCGGGCAATTTCCGCCTGCATGACGATGGCGATGTGACTGCGCTCACCACCTTCCCCGATCCCCATCCGGAGCTGACCGGCATCAGCCGCGAGCTGGTGACCTACACGCGCGCAGACGGCACCGAGCTGACCGCTACGCTCTATCTTCCCGCCGATTACGAGGAGGGGCAAACCCTGCCATTGGTGGTGTGGGCCTATCCGCGCGAGTTCAACAACGCCGCCACGGCTTCGCAGAACCGCGACAGTCCGTATCGGTTCACCCGCATCGGCGGCTATTCGCAGCTCTTCTTCCTGACGCAGGGCTACGCCGTGCTGGATAACGCCGCCATGCCGGTGATCGGCGACGATCCGGAAACGGTGAACGATACCTTCATCGAGCAGATCGTGTCCTCCGCGCAGGCGGCGGTCGATTTCGCGGTGGAGCGCGGCATCAGCGATGGCTACCGCGTCGGCGTGGGCGGGCACAGCTATGGTGCGTTTATGACGGCGCATTTGCTGGCGCGCAGCGACATCTTCCGCGCCGGCATCGCGCGATCCGGCGCCTACAACCGTACGCTTACGCCTTTCGGCTTCCAGTCGGAGCGTCGCATCTTCTGGGATACACCGGAAACCTATTACGAACTGTCGCCTTTCATGGCCGCCGATATGATCAACGAGCCGATGCTGCTGATCCACGGCGACAATGACAACAATTCCGGTACTTTCCCGCAGCAATCGGAACGCATGTTCGCCGCCATTCGCGGCACGGGCGGCACCGCGCGGCTGGTGATGTTGCCGCATGAAAGCCACGGCTATCGCGGGCGCGAAAGCGTGCTGCACACGCTGGCGGAAATGATCGACTGGTTCGACGAGCACGTAAAGAACGCCGAAGCGCCTGCCGAAGGCGATTAAGCGACGGCCCCCGTCGCAGGCGCGGCGGGGGCTTACCCTTTCAGCAAGCGGGCGAAGTCAGGCTCTGCCAGCGGCTTTGCACCGAGAAAACCCTGCCAGGCCGTGCAGCCCTCCTGCGCGACCAGGTCGCGCACCGCCTCTGTCTCCACCCCCTCTGCCGTGACAGAAAGACCCAGCGCCTTCGCCATGGCGACAATGCCGCGCAGCACGGCAAGGTCGCGCTCGTCGCTGGCAATGCCTTCAACCATCGCGCGGTCCAGCTTGAGCGCGTGCAGCGGCAGCAGTTTCAGGTAGCGGAAATTGCAAAAACCCGCGCCGAAATCATCGAGCGCGAGATGAATGCCATTTTCCGCCAGCGCGGCGAGACGCTCCGCCGATTGCTCGACATCGTCGACAAGAGCCTGCTCGGTAATTTCCAGCGTCAGCCGCTCCGGCGAAAGACCGGTCTCGCCCAGCAGAGCCAGCAAGTCTTCGCCAAAGGTACGGTCATGCAGGTCCATCGCGGTAACGTTGAATGAAACGCCGATATGGGCAGGCCATCCGGCGGCCGCTTCCATCGCACTGCGCGCTACATGACGTGCCAATCTGCGACCGAGACCGCCATGCTGGGCGATTGCCACCAGCCTGTCGCCATTCATGTGGCCATGTTCGGGGTGCTGCCAGCGGATCAACGCCTCCGCCCCGCAAACGGCGCCATCGGCGCAGCGGAATTGCGGCTGGAACACCATGGTAATGGCGTCGTCCGCCATCGCATCGGCCAGCTCGCCTGCCACAGGGTGCGGGTCCGTGCGGCGGCGATCCTGCCGGCGGCGTCTGTCATGTATATGGGCGGGTACGGCCATGCGCGCTCCCTGTCGCAATCGGGGCTGTCAGTCTGCCCGCGCGAATGCCGCGTTGCAAATCGGGACGCCGCTTCATAGGGTTGCGCGCAAGCGGGCTGAGGAGCGGGCGTTCATTGAGCGGTAACGACACACGATTCGGAAAGCTGGCGCTCACCCATTCGCAAAGCGAGCGGGCGTCCGATGCGGCGCGCGAATTGTGCGACCAGATCGACTTCGTGCCTGCGGATCAGGCCGACGCGATGATCGTGGTCGGCGGCGACGGCACCATGCTCGATGCGCTGCACGACATGCTGGAAGGCGGCAAATCGCTACCAGTTTTCGGTCTCAATCTCGGCTCTGTCGGCTTCCTGATGAACCGTTATCGCGGCGCGGCGGGCCTGATTCAGCGCCTTACCAAAGCAAAGCCGCTCGGGGTCAAACCGCTGCGCATGACGGTGACGACGCAGTCCGGGGAAACGCATTCCGCCTGCGCCATCAACGAAGTCAGCCTGCTGCGTGAAACCCGCCAGACGGCGAAGGTCGAGATATCGGTCAACGACCGCGTGCGTATCCCGGAACTGGCGGGCGACGGTATCCTGCTGTCGACACCGGTCGGCTCGACCGCCTACAATCTTTCCGCCCATGGCCCAATCCTACCGCTGGGCTCCGGCATGCTGGCCCTTACCCCGATCAGTCCGTTCCGCCCCCGGCGCTGGCGCGGCGCGATCCTGCCGGATCAAAGCCGCGTGACCTTCCGCGTGCGCGAGCCGGAGAAGCGCCCGGTCGCCGCAGTCGCCGATTTCCGCGAAATTCGCGACATCGCCGAGGTGCAGATCGAGGTCGCGCACGAGATGGAAATGACGCTGCTCTTCGATCCCGGCCAGGCGCTGGACGAGCGCATCGTGGCCGAACAATTCGCCCACTGACAAAAGCGTAAAGAGCCGCGTTTTTCAGGGTTGCCAAAGCGAATCCGCGACCATATACGCGCTCACCTGCCCCCTCGATACCGCTTGGGGGCTGCTCCCCGATAGCTCAGCGGTAGAGTAGGTGACTGTTAATCACTTGGTCGTTGGTTCGAATCCAACTCGGGGAGCCACTTTTCACGACATCGCCAATGGGAAGTGCCGCTTCGATCCGGACGGATAGCGCGCATGAAAAAGGCCGCGCCTCTTTGACCCGTCGGCCAGTGAGACAGCGCAGCCTTGTAATTGCGATCTTGATTGCGGGCCGGACATCGCAGATCCGCATCCGCTATGTGAAAGAGTACAACCGGGTATGAGCGTGCAGGCTGAGATCAAGACCGGCACCCGGCGGATTATTCGATACCTCTTGTCCCCTCTTACACAGACCTTAGACGAGGCAAGGGCGGGAACGCTGAGCTCGCTAATCATTTGAGAAAATTGCTAAAAGAAGAATAGCCACCTGACTTAGCCTCTCTTCACGTCACTTTGGTCACGTGAAAAGTGCGAGTCGACGCTTCACGTCTGCTCAGACCATCTGGCAGTTAGCCGAGTAGGGAGGGTGTTGGTGACTGGGAGGCACAACCATCACTGCGAGATCTTTGCTCATTCTGACGGGTTGCTGACTCGGATCGCAAGCAGCGCTACCCCCGAGAATTAACTATTTCTCTACTTCTGCTACTTTCATGTCGTCATTTTGGTCTTTGGTGCCTTGCTGAAGGTGAAAATGTCGTGGCTATATTCACGATTGTAGCGGAGAGCGTATGAGTGAGTGCATAGCTTTAGAGCCAAGGGCGTCGGCTCGTATATGGAAAGGGATGCGCTGGCTGACGCTGGCACTAATGGCCATTTGGATTGGATTCGCGGCAAACGCTTGGAAATACTTTTCGGACTTTGGTCTCTATGGAGTTTACTTGGCGGCGCGCTACTCTTTCGAAGTCATTGATCTTCCCGAAGCAGAAATGCCCGATAACTTGGCTGGCCATCGTCCAATGTCGGAGCCAGAACTGTATCGCTTAATTCACGACAAGCCTCTGTTGTCCTTTGAGCACGAGACGATGCGCGAGCAACGCTTTGGTCTGGAAATTACTGGACCAAACAGCGTGATATCCGGCTCAAGCTTAAGCTTTGGTGCTGCTACCTTTTCTGGTCATTTTCTTTTAAAGGACAACGAAATTTGCCTACTTGAGCCCATCTTTATGCCGACAAATTGTCGATTCTTTTTTCTTGATGAAGACGGGGGCCTATACAACGCTCTTCCCGGTGATAACGGGACGGAATGGCAAAAAATTTCTGTGAGATAGGGGTGGTTATGAGCTTGCTAAGTGTTCTGCAGTCGATGAATTTCTATACTGATGTCACGTCAGTGGATATTGATTTAGATGGAGACGGTCAGGCTGATCAAACAATTTCTATCAATCAACTATCTCAGTCAGAGGTTGAGTCTTTTGCAGTTAAACTAAGCGCTTCTGACATTGTGCGTATATTCGATTGGACTGCTGAGCTATTTGCCACTGGCAACAATTCCGATCGCGCGATCCGGTTCCCGCTTGCCTTCAAAAAAATTTCAGGACCAGTCACTGCTGCCGGGAGGAGAGCAAGCCCTCGCCCCGGCTCGCGGTGCAATCAGGCTTCTGCGCCGTGGCAATGCTTGTACTTGTTGCCCGACCCGCAGGGGCACGGCGAATTCCGGTTGACGTTGAGACCGCGATACGGATCGCGGTCGCCGCTCGCCAGGCCGCCCGGGCCAGTCTCTGCGACAGGCGAACCCGCCAGCGTTCCGAAAAGCGGCGCAGCGGCGCGCGAACCATCGCCATCGCGCGTATTGTCCTCGCCCGTCAGCGGGTCGATATGCCCGGTCATAAATTCTGGCAGGTTGGGCAATTCACGCGGCGGCGGCGGCGCGGCAGGGCGCAGTTCCGCCGTCATCAGCACCTTGGTCACATCCTCGCGCAGCGTATCGAGCATGGACTGGAAAAGGCCGAACGCCTCCTGCTTGTATTCGTTGAGCGGCTGCTTCTGCGCATAGGCACGGAGGAAGACCACCTGGCGCAGCGCATCGAGCGTGGCGAGGTGTTCCTTCCAGTGATAATCGAGCCGTTCCAACAGGATACTCTTTTCCACGCGCCGCCATGACGGCTCGGGAATTTCGGCAACGCGCGAATTGAGCCGTTCTTCGGCCAGTTCTTGCAAACGCTCCTCGATCAGGTCTTGTTCGACCTGGTCTTCTTCCATCCAGTCGTCGATGGGCGGCTGCAGGCCGAGGATCTCGTCCACCTTGTCTTTCAGCCCTTCGACATCCCACTGTTCGGGATAAGAGCCCGGAGGGCACGTTTCCGCCACAAGAGCGCCGATGGCATCCTGCCGCATATCCAGGACGACGTCGTCGACCTGTTCGGAATCCATGATTTCGGCGCGCTGGTCGTAGATGACCTTGCGCTGGTCGTTCATCACATCGTCGAACTGCACGACCTGCTTGCGCATTTCGTAATTGCGCGCCTCGACCTTCTTCTGCGCCGTCTCGATGGCCTTGGAGAGCCACTTGGAGCCGATCGCCTCGCCATCCTCCAGATTGGAGTTCATCATCTTTGCAAACAGCGTGTCCGGCCCGAAAATGCGCAGCAAATCGTCTTCGAGACAGAGATAGAAGCGGCTGAGGCCGGGGTCGCCCTGGCGTCCGGAGCGGCCGCGCAGCTGGTTGTCGATACGGCGGCTTTCGTGGCGTTCGGTACCCAGCACGAACAGGCCGCCCGCTTCCTTCACCTTCTGGCGTTCGGCAGCGACTTCGGCCTTGATCCGGTCTATCTCCAGCTGCCGCTTGGGATCGTCTTCAGCCAGCTCGGAAAGCTCGTCATTGATGCGGAATTCGACATTACCACCCAGCTGGATGTCCGTACCGCGACCGGCCATGTTGGTGGCGATGGTCACTGCACCGAGACGGCCCGCCTGTGCCACGATATGCGCCTCGCGCTCGTGGAAGCGGGCGTTTAGCACCTCGTGCTTCACCTTTTCCTCGTCGAGGAACTTGCTCAGCAATTCGGACTTTTCGATCGACACCGTGCCCACCAGCACCGGCTGGCCGGTCTCGGCCTTATCGGCAATCGCCTTGGCGATGGCTTTAAACTTGTCGACCGTGTTCTTGTAGAATTCGTCTTCTTCGTCGACACGCGCCACGGGCACATTGGTCGGGATTTCCACGACGTTCAGCTTGTAAATGTCCCAGAATTCGCTCGCCTCGGTGGCGGCGGTGCCGGTCATGCCGGCGAGCTTGGGATACATGCGGAAATAGTTCTGGAAGGTGATGGAAGCCATGGTCTGGTTCTCGGGCTGGATTTCCACACCCTCCTTGGCCTCTGCCGCCTGGTGCAGGCCGTTGGACCAGCGGCGGCCATCCATCATGCGGCCCGTAAACTCGTCGATGATGATGACCTTGTCGTCCTTGACGATGTAGTCCGTGTCCTTTTTGAACATGACCACCGCGCGCAGGGCCTGGTCCAGATGGTGGACGACCTGCGTGTTCTCGACATCGTAGAGATTGTCGGTCGCCAGCAGTTCTGCAGCAATCAGGCGGCGCTCGACCTCGTCCACGCCTTCTTCAGTCAGGCGGACATTCTTCGATTTCTCGTCATAGGTGACGAAGCCGCCGTCCTCTTCCAATGGGCCTTCCGCTTCCTTCTCAAGCTTCTGGTGGTCCGCCCAAAGCTGTTTTACGATGCCGTCCAGCGCGACATACAGCTCGCTCTTGTCTTCCGTCGGGCCGGAAATGATGAGCGGGGTGCGCGCCTCGTCGATCAGGATCGAGTCCACTTCGTCGACAATGGCGAAGTTGAAAGGCCGCTGCACCATTTGCGCACGCGACTGTTTCATATTGTCGCGCAGGTAATCGAAACCGAATTCGTTATTCGTGCCGTAGGTGATGTCGGCGGCATAAGCCTCGCGGCGCTGCGCCTCGGGAAGATTGGGCACGATCACCCCGACAGTCAGGCCGAGGAAATTGTAAAGCTGCCCCATCCATTCCGCGTCACGCGCAGCGAGGTAATCGTTCACGGTCACGACGTGCACGCCCTTGCCTTCGATGGCATTGAGATAGGTGGCGAGCGTGGCGACCAGCGTCTTACCCTCACCCGTTTTCATCTCGGCAATCTCGCCGCGGTGGAGAACGATGCCCCCCACCATCTGCACATCGTAATGACGCATGCCCATCACCCGCTTGGACGCCTCGCGCACCGTAGCAAACGCTTCAGGCAGGATGTCGTCGATGGACTTGCCATCCTCTTCCATCTGCTTGCGGAACTTGAAAGTCTGCGCCTTCAGCTCCTCGTCGGAGAAATCCTCCAGCTGCTCTTCAAGCGCGTTGATACGCGATACGATCTTGTCGAGCGATTTGACGTAGCGGTCGTTGGAGGAACCGAAGACGGATTTGGCGATGGTCTGCCACATGACGGGGCGCTTTCTGTCGGAAAAAATGGGAATGGGCCACGCGCGCGGCGTGACCGGAAAAAGGCGTTATGCTGTGAGGACGCGCGCCTATTCGCGCGCGCGATCGGCCTTCAGCTGGACCGGAGCGGGCGCGACGACGATAACCGGACGATCGCACGGCTTACGCTGCGAGCCGCTTTCATCGCCTGCCCGCATCAGGATCGGCGGGCGCTGGACGACGACTTTGCAATCGGCAGCATCATCACTCGCCAGCACCGTCACCACATCGGCGCGCGCCGCAATAGCGGGCTGGGCCGAGAGGCCAAGGCCGGAAATCACGGCCAGCAGGGTGAGCAATTGGCGAAGCATAGCTATGTCTCAGATAGCGGTCTTTTTCTTAAAGTCCACTGACCAAGCGCCAGCTTTGCGAGAATTGCACTGTTGGCGAAGGCCTCTCGCCATCGTAGTGGACGGGACAATGGACCTCGAACCCTCCCCCCTCGCCCAGCCTTTTCCCGATATGCCGCAAATCGACGGCATTATGCTGCGCGTTGCGCGCGCGGGCTATAAAAATTGGGACCGTGCCGACCTGACTTTTATTGAACTAGCCGAGGGCACGGCTCTTGCGGGGGTTTTCACGCGCAATGTCTGCTGTTCGACCGAGGTGGAAATGGGCCGCGAACAGGTTGTGCTTGGCCGCGCGCGGGCGCTGGTGGTGAATGCGGGCAATTCCAACGCCTTTACCGGCCATCGCGGGCGCGAGGCGGTGGAACAGATCATGGCGCAGGTCGCCGCGCATCTGGATTGCAACCCGTCCGACGTACTTGTTTCCTCGACGGGCGTGATCGGCGTGCCACTGCCGAAAGACAAAGCCCGTGACGGTGTTGCAGCAGCGCTCACTGCCGATGAGGTTTCGTGGGAGGAGGCAGCTCTAAGTATCGGGACAACCGATACTTTTGCAAAAGGCGCGACCGCCTCTGCCATGATTGGCGATACGCGCGTGACGCTGAACGGCATCATCAAGGGCAGCGGCATGATTGCGCCCGATATGGCGACCATGCTGGGCTACATCTTCACCGATGCAGCGGTCGATCCGGCATTTCTGCAGCAATGCCTTACCGCCGCGAACCGGCGCAGCTTTTCCTGCATCACTGTCGATAGCGATACCTCCACCAGCGACACGGTCTTGGCCTTTGCGACCGGCAAAGCGGGCAATCCGCTGCTCTCCTCTTTCGACGATGCGGGTGCGGATGCCTTCATGGCTGCGCTGGACGATGTGTGCCGCCAACTCGCTCACCTGGTCGTTCGCGACGGCGAGGGCGCGCAGAAATTCATAACCGTCAGCGTCCAGGGCGCTGTGGACGATGACAGCGCGCGCCGCATCGGGCTGGCGGTTGCCAAATCGCCGCTGGTGAAGACCGCGATCGCCGGTGGCGATGCCAATTGGGGCCGCGTGGTTATGGCCGTGGGCAAGGCAGGCGAACCGGCGGACCGCGACAAGCTTGGCATCGCCTTTGCCGGGCATTGGGCGGCGCGCGATGGGCTGCCGCTTCCCGATTACGACGAAGCGCCTGTGGCGCGGCATCTGGAGGGGCGCGAGGTGGATCTGACAGTCGATATCGGCATCGGCGAAGGCCGCGCGACGGTCTGGACCTGCGATCTGACGCACGGCTACATCAGCATCAATGCGGATTATCGCAGCTGATCCGATCATCCGTTCGTGCTGAGCTTGTCGAAGTGCGAATGTGCCAACGCCCTTCGACAAGCTCAGGACGAACGGCAGCACTTATGGCCACTTTAGACAGACATATTCAGGCCCTAGTCGAGCGCGTCACCCGCGACATCATCCTGCCGCGCTACCGCAATCTTGCCAGCGGCGATGTGGAGGATAAGGGCGGCGGGGATCCGGTGACAGTGGCCGACAAGGAAAGCGAAGCGGCGTTGCGCGAAGGTCTTTCAACGCTAGCGCCCGGCGTCGCATTCGTTGGAGAAGAGCTCGTCCACGCCGATCCGGCTACGCTCGAGCATCTGAAAGGCGATTGCTGGATCGTCGATCCCATCGACGGCACGCGCAATTTTGCCAGCGGACAGCCGCCTTTCGGCATTTTGATCGCTCGCGCCGAGGGAGGTCTCGCGCAAAGCGGCTGGATTTACGATTGCCTGACGGGGCGCTTCTGCATCGCCCATCGCGGCGCAGGTGCCTTTGTCGATGGTGCGCGTGTTACCGCCCGAACATCCGGCGACGACATGCCGGTGGCGGCGATTTCGCTGGTCTATATGGACGATGCCCAGCGAGAGGCGGTGAAACAGCAGATCTGCCCGCACTATTCGCTAGTCGACATCCCCTATTGCGCGGCGGAGCAATATCCGCGGCTCGCGCTGGGGCAGAACGACGTGTCAATCTTCGAGCGCACGCTTGCATGGGACCATGCGGCGGGCGTGCTATGGTTGGAGGAAGCGGGCGGCAAGGCTGCGCGCCATGACGGCTCAGCCTACCGCGTAGACGAATGGGAGCGGACAGGCCTGATCGGCGCGGCCAGCCCCGCCCTGTGGGAGGAAATGGCCGCGCGATTGCAGAGTCTCGCCTAGAGCTGTCCTTCCAGCCAGCCCTTCAGCGCGTTCTTGGGCGCCGCGCCCGCCTGCTGCGCCACCGGCTGGCCATCCTTGAACAGGACCAGGAACGGGATGGACTGCACGCCCATCTTCCCCGGCACGTCCGGATTTTCCATGATGTCCATCTTGGCGATGGTGACTTTGTCGGAAAGTTCGTCCGAAATCTCTTCCAGCGCGGGCGCGATCATCTTGCACGGGCCGCACCATTCGGCCCAGAAATCCACCAGAACCGGCTTGTCGGAATCCAGCACATCGGCCTGGAAGCTCGCATCGGTGACGTTGACGGTGGCCATTCATATTCTCCTGATCTGTCTTGGCACCCTACCTAGGCGCGCTGCTGTGTGACTCAACCGCCAAGGCGCAAAAGCTTTCCTGCACCCCGCCCCTAGCCCGGCTTGTGCGCGGCGAGGATGTCGGCGGGGATAGCGATGAGCTGCGGCGTTTGCGTGTAGAGCACGGCCGCCTCCACCGCGCGGTCGGGGTAGATAACCTGCAAGGCCGCGACATAGGCCGCCATCTGTCGCAGCGTGCTTTGCGGAACCTGCTCCAGCGACGCCGGCGGGCGGCGCGCAGTCTTGAAATCGGCGACCAGCACGCGCTCCGGCGTGACGAGCAGCCTGTCTGCCGTGCCAGCGATCACTTGTTCGCCCACCGTGGCGGCGAGCGGCACTTCCGCGAGCGCGGACGGGCCGAAGAGCTCGCGCCATTCGCCAGCATCCATCACGGCGAGCGCACGGTCCAGCATCTCCGCGCGTTCTTCCGACGAGAGGGCTGGGCCATGTCGTTCCAGCCATGCCCGCCCCGCACTTTCGCGCATATCGACGGGCACATCCGGCAAGCGCTCCAGAAGAGCGTGGATCAGGACTCCGCGCCGTGCGGCGATGGCAGCCTGCTCCGGCGGTAAAGGCGGATCGGCACCCGCCTCATCCGCGCTGGCGGACGGCGCGAGCGGACGCGGCGGGCGCGGTTCCTCGCCAACCGGCCGCATGGCCCAAGCCGGTAGCGGCTCATGTATATCGAGAGCCTGCTGCGTCCTGTGCGGAACGGACGGCGCACGCCTGACCTCCTCCAGACGCCAGCCCCAGATGTCGTCCTCAAGCGGCGCGGCATCGAAGAGCGGCGCGAGCCGCGCGTACCAGCTATCGGGTGCGGGCTCTTTCTCGCGCTTGCCTAGCGCACCGCCGATAAACAGCGCTTCCTCGGCGCGAGTCATGGCGACGTAAAGCAGGCGCCAATGCTCCTGGCGCTCGGCGGCTTTCATGGCTTCTGCGGCATCCGCAATACGCCCAACCCGCTCTTCGGACCGAAGCCCCGGCAGCGGGATGGTGCGCGCCGTGTCGTTGCCCGGCAGTTCCTCGTCCAGTTCCAGGCCGGATGCGCGCGAGGCATCGGGATCGCCGGTCGCATCGGCGAGAATGACGATGGGCGCTTGCAAGCCTTTGGAGCCATGCACGGTCATAACCCGTACCATGTCGCCCGCGCCCTCGGCTTCGCGCTTCAGCTCGCCATCGCCGGCATCGAACCAGCGGATGAAACCCTGCAAGCTCGGCGTGTTGGAGGCGGTGAATTGCTGTGCGGCGTTGAGCAGCTCGTCAATCGGATCGTTCGCCTCTCGCCCGAGACGCGCCACGAGCCGCCCGCGCGCTTGCCATGGCCCGGTCAGCATCCAGTGCATCAGCGCCTGCGGCGGTTCGTAATCGGCGCGTTCAAGCAGGCGACCGAGCGCTTCGACAGCTTCGCGCGGTTTGGCATCGTCCAGATCGCGCAGGTGATCCCATAAAGCGCGCTTTTCCGGGCGAGCCGCATAGCGAAGCAAGTCGTCCTGGCCCCAACCGAAGATCGGTGAAACGAGCAGGCATGCAAGGCTGAGGTCATCGCGCGGCTGCACGGCGAAACGCAATGCGGCCATCAGGTCTTTCACCGCCAGTGGCGCGCCGAGCCGCAGGCGGTCTACACCTGCCACCGGCACGCCTGCCGCGTGCAGCTTTGCAACGATGAGGCCCGCCAGCTCCTTGCGCTTGCGCACCAGCACCATGAAATCGCCCGGCGTCGCGTTGCGCGGCGTATCGCCTTTCACCAGCGTGAAGCCGCCATCCCACATGCGGCGGATCTGCAATGCAATCTTCTCCGCCATGCGGCGCTCCGGCTCGGACACGCCGATCTCCGGACCGTCGCCACCTTCGATCTCGACTTCGTCCGGATGCCCGGGGACGGGCTGCCATAGCGTGACAAGGCCCGCGCGGTCCTGCCCCTCATGCGGTTCCGGCGCATCGCGCAGGCCGAAATTCTCATGGCCGATGGCTTGGATGGCCTCGTCCACGAAGCGTAGCACGTTGTCGGCGGTGCGGTAGGACCGGCCAAGCCCCAAATCCTGCAATTCGCGCGCAATGACGCGACCCCGCATCTGTACGGCGCTTTCGACCCAGTCGGACAATCGCTTCGCGTAGGATGCGCGCGCGGCAGCGAAATTCTCCGGGCTGGTGCCCTGAAAGCGGAAAATCGCCTGCTTGTAATCCCCCACAACGAAGATCGTGCGCACCCGCTCGCCCGCCTGCCCTTCCCCGCTGAAGAAGTCGTCCGTCAGCGCATCGACGATAGCCCATTGCGCGGCATTGGTATCCTGCGCCTCGTCGACGAGGATGTGGTCGAAGCGCCGGTCCAGCTTGTAGCGGATCCAGGCGGACATATCCTCGCACTTCACCAGCTGCGCGGCCTTGGCGATCAGATCGTCGAAATCGACCAGCCCCTCGCGTGCTTTCGCGTCCTCCCAGCGAAGGGCGAACAACCGCCCGACTTCGAGCGCGGGTGTAATGATGTCGACAAGATCCAGCAGGGTCGCCTGCTCGGCGATGGACAGCAATTGCTCGCGCAGCCGGTCCGCAGCGGCCAGCGCGTCCGGATCGACCTTCTCGACCGATTTGGCGTATTTGGGCACACCTTCCTTATTGAAGATCGCGCCCAACAGATCGGCACATCCGGCCAATCGCGCCGCCGCATTGCCGGCCAGCCATGCTTCGATCGGTTCCGCGATGCCCAGGCCGGATTTCGTCCCCCAGCCCGCATAGGCGGCCAGGACTTGCTGCAAATCTTGCACATCGAATCGCGGCGTGATGCATGTCGCGGAGAGGCTTTCACGGCTTGCGTCGGCGTCGAGCCCGATCAGGCGCTTTACGCGCGGTTCCATTGGCGGCTGCCAAGCGCCGGGTCCGAACCACGCATCGCGCATGGCCGCGCAGCGCATCATCCAGCTTCGCGCGCCATCCGGGCCCATCCGCAACGAAAGCGCCTCAAGCGCCGCGCGTGCTTGAGGGCTGGTGTCTTCCCACTCAACGAGCAACTCGCGCAACACGCGCTCTGCCAGTAGGTCGCGGTCGCGATCCTCCATCGGGCGCGTACCCGGCGTCAGCCCGGCTTCCTGCGGAAACGCCGCCAGCAACCATTGCGAAAAGGCGTGGATCGTGTCGATCCGCAACCCACCACCCGGGCAATCGAGCACCGAGGCGAACAGCGTTCGCGCGCGCGCAATCGTATCGGGATCAAAATCGGCGCCGATGGCGCGCAAGTCCGCCGCCAGGAGTTCGGAATCCATCCGCACCCAGTTGGCCAGCACCTCGTTAACGCGAGTTGCCATCTCGGCAGCGCCAGCCTTCGTGAAGGTCAGGCAGAGGACTTGCTCAGGCCGCACGCCCGGCTCCAGCAGCAGGCGCAGCACGCGCGCGGAAAGCACCTGGGTCTTGCCCGTCCCGGCCGAGGCCGACAGCCACACGCTGTCGCGCGGATCGACAGCGGCGGCCTGATTGTCCTCCAGCGGAAAGACCTTGCCGCTCACGCCTCCCTCTCCTCGCGGCCCTGCCATTCGGCCAGACGCATCAGCTGGTCATACGTATCATAGCCCGGCGCATCGGGATTGAGCCGCGCGGTGAAAGGCTCGTCGCCCAAAATCCAGCGGCTGAGCGCATCGTCGAGATAGGCTTGCGCTTGCGGCAGGAACTCTTCGGGCGGAATTCCGCTGCGCTTGCGGCCTTCCAGCACGGGCGTCGACACATAACCGAAACCGGTTTCCGATTTGGCATCGCGCCCCAGCGACCAGTATTCGAACCGCGTCGGCTCGCCGGTAAGATTTTCGAACCCGCCGGCATTGGCGATCAGGCCGATCGTGCCGAGCTGCAGGGCGTAGCCTGCTTCGACCTCAGCCCCAGAAGGCGGCCGGCCGGTTTTGTAATCGACCACCGCCAGCGAGCCATCGGCCAGGCGGTCGATCCGGTCGGCCTTGCCGAAAATGCGGATGCCACGATGGGTCATCTCGCCCCATTGCTCGATGGCCTCGGGCTTGCGGTCGGCATCCTCTGCGATCTTTGCGGAAACCCATTCCAGTGCCGCCAGCAAGCGCGGTCGCCACAGCGCGCGCATCAGCGGGTGGGCGGACATGGCGCGCATGTGCTTCTCGGCCAGCTCCGCAAGCTCGCCCTCGCCGTTGTGCCAGTCTTCGAGGATCGCGTGCGCCAGTTCCCCCTGCCAGGCAGGCGTCGGCTCGGCATCGAGCAGGTCGAGATCGCGCAGCGAGAGCAGCTTGGAGGCGTAATACTGGTACGGATCGGAGCGCAGCCTATCCAGCCCGGTTACGCTGATATCGCGGCGACGCATTTCGGCTGGCGGGCATGGCTTGGGCTGCTTTGCCGGATCGACTGGCGGCGGATCGTCCAGCCTTCGGGCAAGATCGACGGTCGCCTCGTCCGTCGCATCCTCGGTCATCTTCTGGCCGAGCAAAGCGCGCACGCGCAGCAGGAACCGGCTGGCGATGGCGGGCCCTGCCAGATCGCGCCGCGCGCGGCTGAGGACAACCTCCGGCGCGCCGAGCATCCCGGCAAGGTCGTGCGCGGAAAGGCCGATGCGGAAATCCGCACCCGGTACGCCAAGCGCCCGCAGCACGCCGGGCGAGAGCAGCGGATCGGTCGACGGGCGCGGTGGCCATGTCCCTTCGTTCAGACCGGCGCAAATGACGAGGTCCGCCCGCGTCATGCGCGCTTCCAGCAGGCCGTAGATCGCCACGCGGGGATGGCCGCCATAGGGCGGGCGCACAGCCACGGTATCCATTGCATCGCGCAGGACGCGCGGCAGGTCTTCCGCGGCGAGCGGCGTCGTGACGTCACGCGCATTGAGGCGCAAATTTTCCACAAAGTTCGACAGCGCGCGCCCATCCTCCCGCGCCCAGATATTCTCGCCGCACAGGGCCTCAGCCGTGGCGGCGAGCCCGTCCAGCCATGTCGCAAGATCGCCTTCGGCTGGCATATCGAGCAGAGGCGACAGGATCGCTTCGACCTCTTGCCACCATTCGCCGACCCCGGCCTTCGCAGCGAGCGGGCGCAACGGCGAAAGCCCCGCTTCCTTGCGCGGACCGCGCAGTCTCAGCTCGAATTTGCGAGCGGAGCGCAACCACGCATTGCGCTCGTCACCGGCCTTTGCCAGCGGGTGCTGCAGCAGAGCCATGAGCGGTACGGGCGCAGCCTTTTCCGCCGCGACTTCGGCCAGCAGAAGCAAGACCCGCCCTGCCGCCGTTTCGCCCAGCGGTTGACCAGCGGAGTCGTCCGCTTGAATAATCCAGCGGCGCAAATGCTGCGCAACGCGGCCTGCCAGACCGCGATCCGGCGTAACCACGGCAACCCGCTTCTCCGGCGTCTCCAGCGCTTCCCGCACCAGCAGCGCGACAGACTGCGCCTCCTCTTCCGGATTGGCTGCCTCGATCAGGCGGACGCCTGCCAGTCGGCGTTTCGCGGCGGGTAGGTCCACCCACGCCTTGCTCGACTCGGGCGGCAGGAACAGGCTGGAAATGGCGTGGCTGCGCGCTGGCGGTCCCTTGCCGATACCCGCGCGGTGCCATGGCTGCACCTCGGCGCGGGCCACACCCATGCGATTGAGCAGCAGTTTCAGATGGTATTGCGGGTGAGTGACGGCGTCGCCGCGCGCAAACGGCGTCTCGCCCGATGTGTCGCCTGCGCTTCCAAGCTCGTCCCACACGACATCGCTCATCGACAGGTCGAGATCGGGCAAGACGACAGCGCCCTTCGGCAATTGCGACACGGTTTTCAGCAATCGCGCGAGTGCAGGCGCGGCGCTGGTGACACCGGCGGCGACGAAAGGCGTTTCCGGCGGATTATCGCGCATACGCTTCGCCGCTTCGGTGAAGAGCAGGTTGCGCCGGGCGGAGGCATCAAGCTGCCCAGCCTCCTGCAATTCCGCCAGCCACAGGCGTTGCAGGGTGGCAAAGAGATGCAGGTTTTCGCGCCAATGGTCCGACAGGTCGCCGACAAGGTCTAGCACGGCGTCGGACAGAAGATCCTCCGGTGCGATCTCTTCGACCAGCAGGCGGTCCATAACCTGCCCCGTCTCGCGCGCGAGGTTCAGCAGCGCAGCACCCTTGGGCGCATCATCGCCCTTCACCTGCCTGATGAGCGCGGCGAGGCGCACCCAACGGCGCGTGGGATCGGCAGCGGGCGGGATGGCAGCGCCAGCGCCCAGCGAATCGAACAACGGCCCCAGCGCTTCGTCCAGGTCGAGATCGCCCACCAGCACCATGCGCGGCATGAGCAAGCCGTGAGAACCAGTTTCTCCCGCATGACGCACGAAAGCTTCGGAGATGGTGCGCGCGGCGCGGGCGCTGGGCAGCAAGAGCGTCAAGCGAGCGAGGCCGAAGTCGCCTTCCGCATAGCGAGGCACGAGCCCTGCAACCAATGCGTCGGCAAAGCCGCGATGGGCGGCGATGGAATAGATGTTCGGCGCGGCGTGCTCAGACATTCCGCAGCGCGGCTTCGGTAGGCTTGATGGCTTCCGGCGTGCCGACTTCGAACCACTGCCCGGTGAAATGCGTGCCGAATAGCCGCCCTTCCTCGATGGCGCGGCTCCAGAGGACATTAGTGCTGAATTTGCCTTCCGGCGCATCACGCAGCAGCCGCTTCGAGATCAATTGGATGCCGGTAAAAATGTAGGGCGCGATCCGGCCCGGCTTCCGGCGGCTGACGCGGCCCAACGGGTCCATGTGGAAATCGCCATCGCCGCGGAAGTTGTGCGCACCTGTGTGCGGCACCAGCAGCAACAGCGCGTCCATCGCATCCTCATCCCAAGCGGAGGAAAGATCGGCAAAGCAATCCCGCGGTCCGTCCAGCCAGATATTGTCGGAGTTGAGACAGAAAAATGTGTCGGGCAGGTGGTCTTTTGCATGGACCAGCCCGCCGCCTGTCTCCAGCAGCTGTGCGCGCTCATCGGAAACGGTGATGGCGGGGCTGGACCGCTCCCTCACATGCGCTTCGAGGCTGTCGGCGAGGTAATGCACATTGACCACGGCCTTGACGATACCCGCCTCGGACAGCCTATCTAAAGCGTGGTCTATCAAGGGTTTGCCAGCCACTCTTACCATGGGTTTGGGCTGCGTTGCGGTGAGCGGACGCATGCGCTTGCCTATCCCTGCCGCCATTACCATGGCGGTATCCGATGCGAGTGTGCTCATGCAGAAATCGCTCCACGCCTGGCGCGTGTGTCAGCGGGAATATTGGCATCGAACCACGCTGCGACGGGCGCCAACGCCGGATGCTCGAGGTCGCGCTCCATAGCCTCCCACACGCGCGGGATCATGGCGAGGTAGCGGTCCTTGCCGTCGCGCTTCCACAACCGCGCGAAAATACCGACGATCTTGGCGTTGCGCTGCGCTCCGAGCCGCGCATAGTCCGCTTCGAAATCGGGATCGGTATCGATGCGAGAGCGGTAATGGTTGAGCATCGCCTGCTCCAGTTGCGGCGATACATCGCGCCGCGCATCCTGCAACAGCGAGACAAGATCGTAAGCCGGGTGTCCAGACAGGGCATCCTGGAAATCGATCAGTCCCTGCTCGCCCGAATACTGCCCTTCCGGCCCAAGCAACATGATGTTTTCGGCATGATAATCGCGCAGCACCGTGACGCCCGGCTGCTGACGCAGCAATAGCGGGCCAAGCGCCTCTCGCCATGCGGCGAGGAAGCCCATGGAATCGACCTCGATACCGGCGGCGGGGCAGAACCAGTCGGGCAGCAGCGAGACCTCGCGCAGATATGTCTCCAGCGAATACGGATCGAAGGGACCGGCGGGGCGGTTGTGCAGCGCCACCAGCGCATCGACGGCATCCTGATATGCCCGATGTTCCTCCTGCGGATGGATGTCGAGCCAGTCGCGCATCCGGTCATTGCCGAAATCCTCGGTCAGCACCCAGCCCGCCTGTGCATCTTCCGACAGGATGGCAGGCGCGCGCATGTTGTGATCCGAAAGCCACCGCGCGACATGCAGGAAGGGCCGCGGGTCTTCTTCAGGTGGCCGGGCATACATCAGCATCGCCGTGCCATCACCGCGGCGCAGGCGGAAATAGCGGCGGAAACTCGCATCGCCGGGGATCGGTTCGATAACCGCATCGCTCCAGCCCGCTTTGCCGAGAAAATCGCGGATGCCTTCGGGCAAGTCATTCATGGCATGCGTCCTTGCCAATCCGCGCCGCCTTCCACAACGGCCATGCGCCCTTGCCCACGGATTTCGAGCGCGATTTGCAGGCAGGCTGGCTCATGCACGAAGCCGCCGGCGTGATCGGGCCATTCCGCCAGCAGCACGGCACCGTCGCGATAGTCATCAAGCCCGATCTCCTCGGCCTCCTGCGGGCTTTTGAGCCGGTAGAAGTCGGCATGGACCACGGGCGGGGCGAGATGGTCGTATGTTTCGACGATGGTGAAAGTGGGTGACGGCACTTCGCCCTCATGGCCCAGAGCGCGCAGGATCGCGCGCGACAGTGTCGTCTTGCCCGTTCCCAGATCGCCGCTGAGAGACACGACGTCGCCCGCGCGCAGTTTCGCGGCGAGGCGCGCGCCAAGATCGTTCATGGCTGCAAGGTCGGGCAGGTCGATATTCAAGGCAGCAATACCGTCGCCGTGGTGCCTGCACCCTTTTCCGACTGGATTTCAAGCCGGCCCCCATGCGCCTCGATCAGCTGGCGCGCCAATGGCAGGCCGAGGCCGCGCTTTCCGTCACCGCCATCGTCGCCCGGCAAGCGGTAGCCGTCCAAAGCGCGGGCAAGCTCGCTAGGCTTCATGCCCTCGCCATTGTCGGAGATAACGATGCGCGCGCCCGATTTTCGGCGAGTCAGCGCCACGAGGATGCGGCCATTGGCAGGCGTTGCGCTGATGGCATTGTCGAGCAGATTGCCGACCGCCCGGCCCAGTTGGCGGGGGTCCGCATGGACGCTGCCCGCGCCCTTGTCGCCGCGCAGATCCAGCGTGACATTCTTCGCTTCGATCGCTTCCTCGCGAGCGCGGACGATCTGCGTGGTGAAATTGAGCAGGTCCACCTCCTCGGTCGCAATCGGCAACAATCCCGCCTCGCTCTGCGTCAGATCGAGCACGCTTTCGATCTGCTGCGACAAGCGCTCCACCGAAGCAATGATCGCGCCGACATATTCCTTGCCCTGATCGCTGAGATCGCCCGCCATGCCGGATTGCAGCAATTCGGCGAAACCGCCGATGGAGGTAAGCGGCGTGCGGAATTCGTAGGACATATTGGCAAGGAAGCGCGTCTTCACCGCGTCGGCCTCTTCCAGCGCCGACGCGCGTTCGCGCAAGGCTTCTTCGGCCTTCGTGGAATCGGTCACATCCATCACGGTCAGCAGGCCATTGCCATCGGGCAGCGGCACGCCTGCGAACTCCAGCGTACGCCCGTCGGACAGCACGACGCGCCCGCCCCTCTCCTTACGCTCCAACGTGGCCTCGCGCACGACTTCGCCGATGGCCTTGCGCTGCGCGGGGCGCGCGAGGCGATTGGAAATGCGGTCGAGCAGCTGATCAACATGGGGGTGCTTGTCGAGCACCTCGTCGGGCAGGCCCCAGATCGCGGGAAAACTGCGGTTCCACAGCTGCATACGTCCATCGGGCGCGAAGACAGCGAGCGACTCGAACAGCGAATCGAAGGTCGCCGTGCGCGTCCGCAGCAGCGTGTCGCGCGTTGCGGATAGAGCGAGCTGTTCGGACCTGTCTTCGGCCACGAGAACCAGACCGCCATCGGGCATGGGCTGCGCCACGATGCGCAAATGCGTGCTGTCCGGCAGAGACCAGGCGTCCTCCACCGGGTCGTCCTCGATAAACCAGCTGACCAGTTCGTCACGCCATTCGGGGAAGTCGCGGACTTCGGGCAACCGGCCTTGGTCGCGCGCCATGTCGAGAAACCGCTCGAAACGCGGCGGGTCCACCTGCGCCGCATTCGGCAGGGCGAAAATGCGCTGGAAAGGCTGGTTGGCGAAGATCATTCGCTTGTTCGCATCGAATTGCGCCACGCCGACCGAGAGTTGGTCCAGCATGGATCGCTGCGCGGCGCGGAAGGCGCGGAAGGCACGCGTCTGCTCTTCCATCTCCTCGATATCGATGGCGTATCCGGCGACACCTTCCGCCCCCAGCGGCAGGTCGCTGACCCGCAGGGTGCGGCGCTGGCTGCCGACGGTCGCCTGCACAATCCGCTCTACCGGCAGATCGCGGCTGTGCGCCTGCCCCGCCACCTGCGCGGCGGTGAGGCCGTCGACGGTTTCGATCAGTTCGACCTGCTGCTCCACCACGCTGGCAGCATCTTTCGCGCCGACCGCCGCAACATAGGCGCTGTTGACGAGGCGCAGGTCGAGTTCCGGCCCGCGGAACCACATGGGCATGGGAGCAGCTTCGATAAGGCCGACCAGCGCGGCGAAATCGTTGCGCGCGCGCGCTGTTTCGGCGCGAAGGCGAGAAAGCTCGCCCTGACTTTCGGAGAAGTCGAAAAACCACACCATCGCCGCCCCGCCCGATGCGACGACGGGGTCGGCCAGCTGCCCACGCACGGCAAGGCTGCGCTGCGATCCGCGCGGCGTCACGACCATGGTGAAGGCTGCCGCGGTTTTCTGCGTGCGGCGAATTGCCTCGAACAGTTCCTTCTGGTCGTATTCCGAAAGACCGCCCTCCTCGCCATCCAGTTCGCTGATAAAGTCGGGCAGCTTGTCCAGGCCCAGCCAAGCGGCCAAGCGGTCCGGACCCTCTATCTTGCCATCGGGACGCACCAGCAGCGGGATGGCGGGCGAATTGTCGATGATGCGCGAGAGACGTCGCACCGTGCTGCGGGCCGATCGCGCCGCGCGCTGGCGTTGGAGCGCGCCCACCACCAGCCAAACCGCGCCAAAGGTCCAGGCGGCCAGCATCAGCCCCAGCAGGGCCAGCGCGGTAGGGGTGAGTTCCATCACTTACGCAGCTATTCGCGCAGCCACGCAGATGCAATCGCTGCACGGCAAACTTGCACGAAATAGCAAACGCCCCGGCGTGCAGAAGCAGACCGGGGCGCTGTGTTACGAAGGCGGCGAGCCTTAGTAGCGATAATGTTCGGGCTTGAAGGGGCCTTCCACCGGCACACCGATATAATCGGCCTGCTGCTGGCTCAGCTTGGTCAGCTTCACGCCCAGCTTGTCGAGGTGCAGCGCGGCGACCTTCTCGTCCAGCTTCTTGGGCAGGACGTACACGTCGTTCTCATACTGGTCGTGGCGTTCCCAAAGCTCGATCTGCGCCAGAACCTGGTTGGTGAAGGAACAGCTCATCACGAAGCTGGGGTGGCCGGTGGCGCAGGCGAGGTTCACCAGGCGGCCCTTGGCCAGCACGATGATTTCCTTCCCGTCAGGGAACTTCACCAGGTCGGTGCCCGGCTTCAGTTCGGTCCACTCGTAATTGTCGAGCGCGCCGATCTGGATCTCGCTGTCGAAGTGGCCGATATTACACACGATCGCCATGTGCTTCATATTCTTCATGTGCTCGGCGGTGATGACGTCTTCGTTGCCCGTCGTGGTGACGAAGATGTCCGCGCGGCCCACGGCGTCTTCCAGCGTGGTGACTTCAAAGCCTTCCATCGCGGCCTGCAGCGCGCAGATCGGATCGATTTCGGTCACCAGCACGCGGGCACCGCCATCGCGCAGCGACTGTGCGCTGCCCTTGCCGACATCGCCATATCCGGCGACGCAGGCAACCTTGCCGCTCAGCATTACGTCGGTGGCGCGGCGGATGGCGTCGACCAGCGATTCGCGGCAACCGTAGAGATTGTCGAACTTCGACTTGGTGACGCTGTCATTCACATTGATAGCGGGGAACGGCAGCTTGCCCTTCTTGGCGAGCTGGTAGAGGCGATGCACGCCCGTGGTCGTTTCCTCGGACACGCCCAGAATGTTCTCGACCGACTTGGTGAGATAGCCGGGCTTCTTCTTGATGAAGGCTTTCAGCGCGCGCTGCATCTCGATTTCTTCGGCATTGGCGGGCTCTGGCATGTCCTCGCCTGCTTCAAGACGGGCGCCCCACAGCGCAAACATGGTAGCATCGCCACCATCGTCGAGGATGAGGTTGGCGGTCAGCTCCGCGTCATCATCGGTCGACCAGTCGAAGATGTTGCCGACATAGTCCCAGTACTCGGCCAGGCTCTCGCCCTTCACGGCAAACACGGGAATGTCCTGCGCAGCGATGGCGGCGGCGGCGTGGTCCTGCGTGGAGAAGATGTTGCAAGTTGCCCAGCGCACTTCGGCGCCCAGGGCCACCAGCGTTTCGATCAGCACGGCGGTTTGGATGGTCATGTGCAGCGAGCCGGTGATGCGCGCGCCCTTCAGCGGCTGCGCTTCGCCATATTCTTCGCGCGTGGCCATCAGGCCCGGCATTTCGGTTTCGGCAATGTTGATTTCGGCGCGACCGTAATCGGCAAGGCCAATGTCTTTGATGATATAGTCGTTGAAAGCGGCGTCGGCCACGGCACGTCTCCTCGGTGCGAATGGGGGATGGGCGTCGCCGGGGCTCCATGCAACGCATTTGCCGCGCGACATAGAGCGCGAATGGCCCGCTCACAACCCCTTGGAATGCAGCGTGCCGCCTTGCGTGCGAGGCGGCAGGCCCTATGTCGGTTCGCGGACGGTGACAGGAGGATTATTGATGACGATTTCCAAAGGCGATTCCATTCCAGAGGTGAAGCTTGCCAAAGCAACCGCCGACGGCCCCGAACAGGTCCAGTCGAGCGAGTTCTTCGCCGGCCGGAAGATCGCGCTGTTCGCAGTACCCGGCGCTTTCACGCCCACCTGCTCCGCCCGCCACCTGCCCGGCTATGTCGACCATGCCGCCGACCTGAAAGCCAAGGGCGTGGACGAGATCGCCTGCACCAGCGTGAACGATGCCTTCGTGATGAAAGCCTGGAACGAGGCGGATGGCTCTTCCGATATCACCATGCTGGCCGATGGCAGTGGCGATTTCGCCAAAGCGCTGGGCCTCGACGCCGATTTCTCCGGCTATGGAATGGGCCAGCGCTCGCAGCGTTATTCGATGATCGTGGATGATGGCGTGGTGACCGAAATCAATGTCGAAGATTCCGGTGAATTCGATGTCTCCAGCGCGGAGCATATGCTCGGGCAGCTATGACCGGATCTGCTTGAACGTATGTGCAAGTCGAGCACGATCGGGGGCGTCCTTTGTGGCGCCCCTTTTTTGCGTCACGGGTCGGCAAATCCCGGCGTCCAATCATACTTGATGACACCTCTCTCCTTCTCTCCTAGGCTTGTAGCTGTAGCGAGGAAGGAGCCGGGTCATGTTACGCTGGGGGATTACAACGGTACTTGTGCTGTGGTGCTCCGCCGCCGCACATGCGCAGCCGCTTAGCGAAGCCGAAGCAATCGCGATCGCCGCAGTCGTCGATGAAGCGGAGACCCAAAATGCGCCGGGCATCGCAGTTGGTATCGTGCGCGGCGGTGATGTCGTATTCGAGCAATATCGCGGTCTGGCAGACCTCTCTCACAACGTTGCCATCGGACCGGAAACGCGGTTCAACCTGGCATCGCTCGCCAAGCAATTCACGGCGGCGATGGTGCTCGATCTCTCGCAGGCCGGGCTGATCGACCTCGACGCCGACATTCGCACTTACCTGCCGGACGTGCTGCCCGAGATCGACCAGCCAATCACCGTGCGGCACCTGATCGAGCATCGCAGCGGCCTTCGCGATGTTTACGATCTCTGGAGCCTGTCGGGCTTCAACTGGTATGAGCGGGCGCTGACGAACGAGGACGCGATCCGATTGCTTGCCCAACAGCGCGACCTGAATTTCGCACCCGGCAGCGCCCACCTTTATTCCAACAGCAATTACATCGTGCTGGCAGAGCTCGTCGCAGCAATTGCGCAGGAACCGTTTGCCGATCATGCCGCTAGCTTCTTCGATCGCTACGGAATGTCTGCTACCAGATGGCGACCAAGTTACGGTACGGTGGTCCCGCATCAGGCCGAGGCATATTACCGGTTCGATGATTGGTTTCGCAGCCCGGACCTTGCCAATTTACATGGCGACGGTTTCCTGTGGACGACCTTGGCCGACCAGCTGCAATACGAAGCACTGGTGCAGGATGGCAGCGGCACCCTGCTGATGGCAGCACAGGCCAGACCGGATGTCGGAGACTACGGTTACGGGCTCGAACATGACGTGCACGGCGATGTGCCGCGCATTTCCCACGTCGGATCCACGGGCGCCTATAATGCAGTGGTGATCCGCTATCCGGAACAGGCCGTAAGCGTCGTCGTGATGGGCAACAATGCCACTCTCGGCGTCGTGCCTATGGCCTATCGCATCGCAGACTTGCTGGTCGCCGAGGACGTCGGTCGAGCGCCCGCATATCCCTCCGGTCCGGAAAGTATCGGTCCTCGGCTTGCCAATGGCGATGTCGTCGGTCGGTATGAGCAGGAAGGCGGCAGTATCATCGCCATCACCGAGCGTGACGGACGCCTGTTTCGCGAACTGGCCGGTCGCGATCCGGTCGAGCTGTTGCACGAAGACGGCAATCTCTTCGCCTATGCCAGCAATACCGATCTTAAGATCCAGCTGGAGGGCGAGCGCTTTCGCATTTTCTTGCCCAGCAAACCGGTCGCCACGTTCGTTCGTCTGGCCCCCGTGCCCGACGACGATGCGCGACTTGCGAGTATCGAGGGCGCCTATGCGAATGACGAAACCGGCGCAGTCCTCCGGATCGAGCGGACATCGGGGACGGACTACCGAGTCACCGACATGCGCGGTGTTGGCGATGCGCAGATGATCGCGGATGACGACATCTTCTGGAACGGGACAAGGCTCCGGTTCCAACGCGATGACGACGGGGAAGTTACCCGGCTCCTCTATACGAGCGGCAGGCTCGCCAATGTCGAGTTTCTCCGCATCACCGATGCAGGCCTGGCATCCGACTAGACGTCGCCCGCCATTAGCAACCGCTCAATCGTCCCAGCTGACGTCCACACCGAGGCTGTCGATGTTCTTCACGAAATCGGGGTGCGCGCGGCGGATGGGGTCGGCGTCGAGAATGGTGCTTTCCCCATCGATGCTGCTGGCGATCATCAGCATCGCGATGGCGACGCGAATGATATAGGGGCTGGTAACCGTCGCCGGGCGCAGCGTGTCACCGCCGAAGGTGATGAGGCGGTGCGGATCGCATAGCAGCGTATGCGCGCCGAACAGGCTGAGTTCGGTGTGCCATGTCAGGCCGCCTTCATAGACCTTGTTCCAGAACATGGTCTGCCCCTTGGCCTTCACGCCCAGCGCGATAAAGATCGGCAGCAGGTCGGCGGGGATATAGGGCCATGGCGCGGCCTCCACCTTGGTGGTGATGTGACTGGTGAAGTTCTGCTGCACGACCAGCTGGTCGGGCGCGTTGAGCCGGCTCCACCCATCGGCATGTTCCACATGCGCGCCGAACTTCTCGAATGTCCGGTCGATCAGCATGAAATCCTCGGGGCGCGTATTGCGCACCGAAATATCTCCGCCGGTTACTGCGGCGAGCGCCAGGAAGGTGGCGATCTCGTGGAAATCCTCGACGAAAGTGTAATCGACAGAGGTGAACTCCTCGCACCCCTCGACCGACACCATGGAGGTGCCCTTGCCCTTGATGCGCGCCCCCATCTTTTCGAGGAAGGTGCACATTTCCTGCACATGCGGCTCGCAAGCGGCGTTCACAATCTGGCTGGAGCCATTGGCGGTCAGCGCGCTGATGATGAAGTTCTCGGTCGTGGTGACGGAGGCATATTCCAGCCACATGCGCGCGCCATCGCCGCGCTGCTTCTTGCGGAAGACGATATCCTTGCCTTCGTAGGACACAGTCGCGCCGAAGGCTTCAAATACCTTCACATGCGGGTCGATCTCGCGCGCGCCAAGCGTGCAGCCCTTTACCTCATGCTCCAGCCGCGCTTCGCCGAGCCTTGCCAGCAGGCCCGGAATCATCATGATGGAAGCACGCATGGCTTGCGGCAGCGTCGCCTTGGCGGAAGGCGAGATGGTCGAATGGTCGATGCGCAGGGTCTTGCCCTGCTTGTCCCATTCCACCGTGCTGCCCAGCTCGCCGAAAAAGGCGTGGATGCGCTGGACGTCGGTAATTTCCGGCACGTTGCGCAGCATGATCGGCGCGTCGCTCAGCAGAGTCGCGCACAGCACCGGCAGCACTGCGTTCTTGTTGGCCGAGGGGTCGATCTTGCCCTGGAGCTTTTGCCCGCCCCGCACATACAAAGCCGTCATTCGTAATCCTTATCCATTGCTCCGGACGGGTCGCCTCAGGCGAAGCCCATCAGGCTGAGCACTTCCTTGCGGCTGCGCGCATCCTCGCGGAAGCAGCCGGTCACCCTGCTGGTGGTCATAGAGACCCCCGGCGTGCGAACGCCGCGCGCGGTCATGCAGGCATGGCTCGCCTCGATCACCACCGCAACGCCGCGCGGCTCCAGATGATCCTCGATGCATTGCGCGACTTCCGCCGTCAGCCGTTCCTGTATCTGCAAGCGGCGCGCAAAGCCGTGCAGCACCCTTGCCAGCTTGGAAATGCCGACAACGCGGTTCGTTGGCAGGTAGGCGATATGTGCCTTACCGATGATGGGCGCCATGTGGTGCTCGCAATGACTCTGGAACGGGATGTCCTTCAGCAGCACGATCTCGTCATAGCCGCCCACTTCCTCGAACACGCGGCTGAGGTGGATCGCGGGATCTTCCTCGTAACCGATGCAATATTCTTTCCACGCGCGCGCGACGCGGGCGGGTGTGTCGAGCAGCCCCTCGCGTTCCGGATCGTCGCCCGCCCAGCGGATCAGCGTGCGGATGGCATCCTGCACATCGTCGGGCACCGGCGGCTTGCCGCGCGGATCGTCTTCATCTGGGCCTTCAAGGCTGCTCATATCAATGTCCGTTCTTGCGGCGTAGCCGGTTGCGTGCCCGCGCCAATAGGCTGCCATCGCGGAAAAGGCCATGGCGCGGCAGGCGGATCTCGAAAAGGTCTTCCGGCTCCTCCGGATCGAAGGTCTGGCGGTCCGCGAGTTCGTCCAGCAAGCCCTTGGGCAGTTCCGGATGGAAGGGGCGCAAATGCCGGTGCGCCTTGTCACCGGCAGCCTCGATCAGAGCTGCCATCGAGCCATGCCGCTCGAGCAAATCGGGCACCGCGTCTTCACGGATGCCCAGATGCTCCGCCAGCAGCGAATGGCGCAGAGCAGTGATCGCGGCCCCTGCATCGCTGTTCGCGGGGCGCGACGTGTCGATGAACACATCGCACTCGCTATCCAGCCCCATGGACCGATTGTTCATATTGGCAGAGCCGATGCGCAAAACCTTGTCGTCAACGATCATCAGCTTGGCATGGACATAGATCGGCATGTCCTTGGCGTAGGGCACATAGATGTGGAAGCGGTCATGCTTGTCCATCTCTTCCAGCGCAGCCACCAGCTTCGCACGAGCGGGCGACATCGCCTGCTCTTCAATCCAGCCCTCTGCCGTTTTCGGACATATAATTACGATTTCGGGGGGATCGGCTTCATCGAGACGCCTAGCGATCGCTTCGCTGATGGTGCGCGAGGTAAAATACTGGTTCTCGGCATAGATAAAATGCTTCGCTTCGGCGATCTGCTTGAGGAACAGCTCTTCGATCTCATCGACCTTCGCCAGTTCGTCATGCTTCGCTCGCGTGCGCGCGATACCGATCTCGACATTCTCGAAATGCGGTTCCAGCCCATCGGGCCAGGTGCTGCCTTCGTCCAGTGTCGGAGCGGACAACACCCCGCCACCGGCATGCAGCCAGCGATGCCGGCCCAGCTTCTCCAACGCGCCGGCGACATCGCCTTCCATCATCATGGTGACATCATGCCACGGCTCGTACGGCGCGCCGCTCGGCTGCTTGCGGCGATGGTCGTTTGCCTTGTGCTCGCGCGTGTCCCAACGGCGTGTCGTCATGTCGATCCCGCCGCACACTGCGAAATCATCGTCTATGACGACGATCTTCTGGTGATGCGAGCAACCGATCGGATGATTTGTGTCGAATTTGAAATCGATGCGGCGGTGCGGCCACCAGCGCGCAAGGTCCAGCATCATGGAGCCACGCCCCAGGAATTTCAGGACGCCATAGCTCCATTTGAGAATACGAATTTCTAGATCGGGCCGGTGATTGCTGAGCCAGACGATAAAGCTGCCCAGACGCGAGGGGTATTCGCGCTTCCAGCCTTTCTGCCACCAGCGCCGCCCGCGCGAGAGGTGGATGCGCGTGTCGAAATCCCACCCGATCAGCAGGATGCGCTGCTTGGCTTTCAGCATCGCCTGCTGGATGAGGTCGAAATAATCCTCCCCGTCCACTACCACACGCACGCGCCTGGCGTGGGCATATTGCCACACGCCCGGCTCAGCGGAAGCGTCGTCGAAACCTTCGACTTGTTTGTCGGTGTTGCTCAAACGCTCCCTCTGGCGTTTGCGAGGGAAATTACTCCTTCGCGTCTTCCATCTTTTCCGGTGTGATCTCGGCGTCGGCCTTCTCGGCCTTCTTCCGCTTGTCGAACACAGAGCGCATGTGCTCGCGATCTTCTTCGGTCAAGAGCTTCTCGAAATCGGGGAAGTGATCTTCCTCTTCTTCGTTGATGTGGTGGCGATATTCGTGATCGAGCTTCTTGAACTTTTCCAACCATGCCGAAGATGACATGTCGGTTGCGGCAAGATCGTTCAGCATCTCGTTCAGCTCATGATGCTCTGCGACGGAGTGACGGGTCATGTCGGTCGCCTTGGGCTTGCGCAGCATGGTCGAATACAGTGCCTGCTCTTCGGCGGCGGCATGGCTCTTCACATCCAGCGTGAACTTCTCGAACAGCTCCTGCCGCTCTTCGCTGTCGCCGCTGGTTTCGGCCAGCTTGTCGAGGATTTCGCGGTGATCTTCGTGGTCTTCTTTTAGGCGGGCAAAAATGTCGTCGGACATGGGTGGGGACTCCTGTGGTTCCTTTGCAAGATCAACAGGTGCGCGGGCCGCTTGTTCCGAGACTGGGACAAAGGGGGTGGTGAAGTGAGGCGACTGCGCGGTGACGTGCGGTTCTATAAAGCGCCAGGAAGGATTGGCCGCCGCCGCTTCGCGGCTCTGGCCCTCTCCGGCGCTTCGCGCCTCCGAGTCCGACGTTCGCCCCTTCATACTGCCACACCAAAAAAGCCCACCCTCTTGCGAGGATGGGCTTTTTTGGCGCGCCAGGAAGGATTCGAACCTCCGGCCGCCTGATTCGTAGTCAGGTACTCTATCCAGCTGAGCTACTGGCGCGTTGGAGGGCGGCAAATAGGCAGCTAGCGGCAGCTTGGCAAGCCCCTAATCCGTGAAGGCAACCAATAGTTGCCGGTCCATCGGCGCGAGCGGCAAGCGCTCCGCTTCGGCGGGCATGAACCACCCGGTGCGCTGTCCGTCTTGCGGGCTCACGGTGCTGCCATCATGCTGCGCAGTGTAAAGATTGAGGACAATCGCGGGATCGCACCCCTCTTCAGCAAATGCCACGGGTCGCAACACCGCCTCGTCCAGCGTCAGCGCCAGTTCCTCGCCGATCTCGCGAACCAGCGCCGCCCTAGGGCTTTCGCCCGTTTCCACCTTGCCGCCGGGGAATTCCCACAATCCGGCATGGGGCTTACCCGTGGGCCGTTCCTGCAGGAAAAGCCGCCCTTCCCCGTCCCGCAAAGCGACCGCGACGACCAGCAGCCATGTCGGAATTTTTTTCACTTTCTCGGCCCTCCGAAAGGATTTGTTAGGCTTTGGCTGCAAAATCCCAAGCTGTCGCAAACGAACCAAAGGGACCAAGCGGTGTTTTTGAAAGAATTCTACAAAAAGCTGCTGGACGACACCTCGGGGGCAACCGCGATTGAGTACGGCCTGATCCTGGCGATGATTTGCATCGCGATGATCGTGGCCATGCAGGGCTTTGCCAATGCTGCCATCGGACTCTGGGACTACGTAGATTCCAATGTGGATACGGCAACGTCAAATCAAGGAGCTTAGGAATTTAGAAACTTCTGCTCCTTAAACAGCAGATTGCTCGATCGGCGGACCCGGTTGAGCCGGGTACCGAAGATTGAAACCAGGAGACTATCAATGACCTTCTTCAAGAACATGATCCGTGACGAGCAGGGCGCTACCGCCATCGAGTATGGCCTGATCGCCGCTCTGATCGCTGTTGCTGCCATCACCGCCATGGGCCAGCTGGGCAACCAGCTCTCCGAAACGTTCGGCAACGTCCAGTCGGAACTCGACGACGCTAACCCGAACAACGCCTAATTTTTAGGTAGTTCGCTGAATTGGGGCGGTAGGGAAACCTGCCGCCCCTTTTCTTTGCCCGCTCTCCGCGTGGCAGGCAGACAAACGAAAGGCGGGCCGACAGCGATGTCGGCCCGCCTTACGGTTTTGCAATTGCCGCCTTAATTGGAGCGGACGACGATCTTATATTGCTGGCCCGGCACCACCCGGTCGCCCGATCCCAGCCCATTGAGAACGCGAAATCGCGCTTCCTGCCCGTTATCGTAGGCCATCCGGCGCGCCATGGTCGCCACTGTGTCGCTGCGACCCGCCGTCACAATGTCGATCCGGCGCGGTACCACACTGCCAGCTTCCGCCGCGCTGATCGGGCGGAAGGACTGATAGAGCGAGTTGAAATTACCGGCCTGCCCCGCAGGCGTGATGGCCTGGAAGTGATAGGCCCGGTCATTGGCGAATTCATACGCAAACACCGTCACGTCCACCTGTTGCTGCCCATTGTTCACGCGCGCGGTGCCGTAGGCGGCGGGGAGGCCGTTCACGGTGGTGCGCTGGATGCTTTGCGGGCGGATCTGCTGTTGATCACCGCCGATGGCGTTGAAAACATTCTGCACATAGGCGCCCAGATCGCCATTGTACTGGCCCAGCGTCAGCTGTGCACGGCCACTATCGCCGTTGATGGACACAGCGCGCGTTCCGTTCACCATGTAGGTGCCCTGCGGCGCGGTGAAGGTGAAGCGCAGAATCGGGTGGATGAACTGCCGGCCCTCGATGACGCCCTGCTCCGGATCGTCGCCATAGATCATGCCGTCGATACGCTGGAGGAAGGTTTCGCGATTGAGGCGTCCTGTGCCGCCTGCGGCCAATTGCTGCGCATTGCGCACACGGCTGGCGGGATCGGGGTGCGTCGATGCCCATTCGGGGATCGTTGCATTCTGCCTGCCCTGTAGCTGCGCATCGAGCTGGTTCTGCGCGGCAAGGCTGGCGAGCAACGTCGCCATGGCGTTCGGGTCATAGCCCGCCCGGTTGAGATATTGCACGCCAAGCTGGTCGGCCTCCAATTCCTGGCTGCGGGAATAGGACAGCGTCAGCGCCTGCGCGCCCTGCTGGCTCAGCTGCGCCAGTTCGGGGCTGCCGAGTACCGCACCACCGATGATCGTGCCGAGCAGGCCAAGCAGCTGGTTGCGCTGTGCAGCCTGCTGGCGGCGGGCCGAGTGACGCGCCGCGACGTGGCCGACTTCGTGGCCAAGCACAGCTGCGAGCTCAGCCTCGTTATTCATGAGGTTCACCAGCTGGCGCGTCGCATAGACATAGCCGCCGGGCACGGCGAAGGCATTGTTCACGCTGGAATTCAGCAGCGTCACCTCGAAAGCGTCCGGCCGCGACGCGAGACCCGATTGCAGCGCGATGTTGGAGCCGACCTGCTCGACATAGCGTGCGTACGGTCCAGTCATTTCACCGCCGAATTCAGCGACGAACTGCTCATGATATTGCGCGCCGACCTGCTGTTCTTCGGCCGTGATGGGCGAACCCGGCGCGACATTCGCACCCGGGATGCTGGCGCAGGCGCCCAGCGCCAGCGACGCTGCCCCTGCAAGCGCGGCGGCGGAAAATTTGCGTGCGAATGTCCTTGGCATGAGGTTTCCTCCAACCTTCTCGCGTCGCTTTGCTGCGACGCGTCCTTGGACAAGAGAACCTTGATCCTGTTGCGATGTTCCCGCTGCGCGCGTGGCGTTTAGCGGCTAAGCCCCTGCCCGATGGCGAGAAAACGGTCCTCGCGCTTGCGGCGAAGGGCGTCGCCATCGATCCCGCTCAGCGCATCCAGCTCCTCGCCAATGGCAGCGGCGAGGTTGTCCACGGCTGCTGCCGGATCTCGGTGCGCCCCGCCCACAGGCTCGGGCACGATGCGGTCGATCACGCCGAGCTTCGCCAAATCCTGCGCCGTCATCTTCATGGCTTCGGCTGCCTGTGGGGCCTTTTCCGCCGTGCGCCAGAGGATGGACGCGCAGCCTTCAGGCGAAATCACGGAATAGACGGCATGCTCGAACATCAGCACGCGCTCGGCGGATGCCAGCGCCACCGCGCCGCCCGATCCGCCTTCGCCCACGATTGCCGCCACCAGAGGCACGCCGAGCGCAAGGCAGGCTTCGGTAGAACGCGCGATGGCTTCCGCCTGGCCGCGCTCTTCGGCCTCGATTCCGGGAAATGCGCCTGAAGTGTCGACCAGCGTGACCACCGGCAGGCCGAAGCGGTCGGCCAGTTCCATCAGGCGGATCGCCTTGCGATAGCCCTCAGGCTTGCCCATGCCGAAATTGTGCCGGATACGGCTTTCGGTGTCGTTGCCCTTTTCATGGCCGATCACCACCACCTTGCGGTCGCCGAGGCGCGCAAGACCACCCATGATTGCCTCGTCATCGCCATAGGCACGATCACCGCCCAGCGGCATGAAATCGCTGAAGCCTTGCGCAATATAGTCGCGAAAATGCGGGCGCGCCGGATGCCGGGCAACTTGCGTTTTCTGCCACGGCGACAGGTCCGCATAGGTATCGGCAAGCAGCTTCGCGCTTTTCAGCTCAAGGCGCTGCAATTCGTTGGAAATATCGACATCGCCGTCGTCGCCCGCCGCATTGCGCAGTTCGGAAATCTTGGCTTCAAGCTCGGCGACCGGCTTCTCGAATTCGAGGTAGGAAATCATTGCGCCCCGCTACTCTGCCGCACGCCCGCCCGCAAGGGGATGCCGCTCATTCACCAATGCTACGAGCCGGGCCGAATCGACATGGGTGTAGATTTGCGTGGTGGCAATGTCGGCATGGCCCAGCAGGGTTTGCAATATGCGCAGATCCGCCCCGCCCTCCAGCAGATGCGTGGCGAATGCGTGACGCAGCACATGCGGGCTGACCTTTGCCGGATCGAGATCGGCGCGCGCGGCCAGCTCTTTCAGCATCTGGTAAAGCCGCACGCGGCTGAGATGCTTTCCGCGTGAAGGAAAAAGAAACGGCGAGCCTTCCTCGCGCAGCGGCATCCATGCAGTGATCGCAGTCTGCGCGCGGCGCGATACCGGCACCATGCGCTGCTGCCCGCCCTTCCCCGTGATGGTGAGAAACGGCGCGTCGCGCGGCACTGCGGCGACGGGTAGCGAGACAAGTTCGGTGGCCCGCAGCCCCGATCCGTAAAGCAGTTCCAGCAAAGCAAGCATACGGACAGGCGCGGGTTTGCCGCCTTCCGCCTCGGTTTCCGCCTGTGTCAGCAGGCGCTCTACCTCCTCATGCGAGAGAATTTTGGGAAGCGGACGGCGGGCCTGCGGGCGCGGCAGCGCGCTGGACGGATCGTCATCCCGAACACCCTCATCGATGCAGAAGCCGTAGAATTGGCGTAGGGCCGACACTTTGCGGGCCACCGTGGATGGCGCAAGGTCGGCCCAGGCGCGAGTCAGGGCCGACAAGGAATCGCGCGATGCAGTGCCTAGATCGCCGACCGTTTCGGCTGCGCCCTCCAGATCGCGGCGATAGGCGGCCAGCGTATTCGCCGCCGCGCCCCGCTCTGCGGCGAGCATGGCGAGAAAGCTTTCGATCATCGCGGCCATGGAACGGTCAGCCGCGGGCCACGGCCTCCGCCGCGATCATGCGCGCTTCGGCGGAAAGACCTGCCTGGTCGAGCGCGCGGGTGATGAAATAGAGGTGGCGCGGGGTCATTTGGTCCCAGCTGGTGCCTTGCATTCCGAGGCCTGCAAGAATGGAGACAAGCGCGGGATTGCCAAGTTCTCCAGCACGGCTGATTTTCTCGCTCCACGCACTGGAACGCGTGAGGTTTACGCCGACGCGATCGGTGAAGTCGGACAGGTCGCCGCTATCGATGCGGCCCAGCCCGGCAAGACCAGCCAGCAGGAAAGCGGATTTACGCATATCCGCGCTGTCGTCACTGTCGAGATAGCTGTCGACAGCACCGCGCGACACATTGCCGCTGCGATCCGGCTGGGCGAGCGCCAGCAGCGCCCAACCCTGCGAGCCTTCGGGCACGGTCGCGCCCCAGCGAAGCGCGTTGCGGTCCAGGCCCGCCGCCAGCATGGAGGCGATGAACGTGCCCGCATCGTCTGCCAGCGCCTCGTTCACCGGCAGGCGCGCTGCGGCATAGGCGGTCAACACCAGGCGACCGTAATCGGCATTCTCGCCCCACAAGCTTCGCATGGCGGCGACGCGATCGGCCACGGTGTTGGCGACATAGGCCTCGCGCAGTTGGGCGGGCAGCTGCTTGTCGGCGGCATCGTAACGGTCGCTTGCCCAAAGCTGCGAATACAGGTCCACCATGGCGGCGGACGAAATTACCCCGCGCGCGGCGGCGGTATCGGCGTTCTGCACGCGTTGCAGCAGCGGGGTGGCGGGGATCAGGACATCGGAAACGCGGTAGCTGGATGGCAGATCATCACCCAGCGCTTCCGGCAGGTCCTCACCCACGGCGCGGGCCAGCGAGTAGCGCCATGGCGTCAACTCGTCGACCCCTTCCCATTCGATATTGACCGCGCGGCCGCCGGTGCCTGCTGCGCCGGCAAAACGCTGGGCAAGGCGCACGTCAATTTCTTCTGCAACGCCGGTGCCCAAGGCCCGGTCGAGACGGCGATTGGCGCTGCGGCTTTCGCCCAGATAGGCCGAGCAGACCGCTTGCAGCATTTCCCACTCGCCATCGTCGCGCAGATCGCTTTGCAGGCGGGCTACTGGGCACATACCCAATAGGTCTCCGCTGCCGAGATAGGCGTCGAACGCCGCCCCGGCGAGCGCGGAATTGTATTCCGAACCGTCGACATCCTGCACCAGCGAACGCGCGACGACCGGCTCGCCCATATTGGCGAGCGCCTGCGCGCGAAGGGCCGCAAATTCAACCGGGTTCAGGCCCCGCGGTGCGTCGAGCCGACTGGCGAGCGCGCGGCGCATAAGGATGTGCCCCCAGCGCGACACGAGCGGCCCGTCGCTCGCCTGGAGCGCCGCGCGCACCAGCGCCGCCGGTTGGCCGGCCAGCGATGCAACCGGGAAGCCGCCTTCCTCTTGGGAAATGACGCCGACCTGCTCCACCGCGCGGCGCGCGCCTTCGGGAATGTCGAAGCGCGGGCGCAGGCCGAAGAGATCGTTGATTTCATCACCTTCCATCGCTTCCAATTCGCGCAGCGAGGGAAAATCGGCAGGCAGGCGGAAGTCGGACGAGCCGGACGAGCCGCCGCTGCCGCTCGGGGCGGACGGCGCGTTGGGCGCGGACGGCGTTTGCGACGTTGGCGTGCGCGGCTCTGTCGTAGGGCGCGGGGTCGGCTGGGCCGGCGTCGGCGTAGGCGTGGCCTGCGGGGGATCGCGGAATGCGGGCGGCAACAGGTCTTCCGGCCCGCTCGCCCATGCAAGCGAGGACGACAATGCCAGCCCTGCCCCGCCGATCAGCAACAATGCGCGTTTCACGAATAGCTCTCCGGAATCTCCACCGGCTGGGTGATCAGGCGCTGCTCTTCCTGCCCGCCATCATACCATGCGATGCCCGCAAAAACTGCAACGACTGCCACAAGCAGCACGATCAGCCTCTTCCTCAACATCGCGCGGACCCAACCTTTCACAATGCGCTTGCCACGCAACCTTGCCAGCGCGGTTAGCCCATCTATAGGCCATGCGGCAATGACCATTGGCAAGACCCTCCCCGATGACGCGACGATCCGGTCCATCCGCCAGCGGATCGACCGACCCTTGGTGCTGGTGGGCATGATGGGCGTGGGCAAATCGACCGTGGGCCGGAAACTGGCGCAGGCGCTGCAGATGCAGTTTACCGATGCCGATGACGAGGTGGAAAAGGCCGCCAACATGGCCATCCGCGAAATCTTCGAGCAGTTCGGCGAGGACTATTTCCGCGATGGCGAACGGCGCGTGATCGCCCGGCTCATGGACGAAGCGGGCGCGGGCTGCGTGATCGCGACGGGCGGCGGAGCCTTCGTGCAGGAGGAAACGCGCGACCTGATTCTCGAAAACGCCATCGCCATCTGGCTTGATGCCGATATTGAAACGCTCGTGGAGCGCGTGAGCCGAAACGACCGCCGCCCGCTGCTGAGCGATGGCGACCCGCGCACCGTCGTCACCAAGATGCGGAGCGACCGCGAGGCTGCCTATGCCCGCGCGCCGATCCAGGTGGAAAGCAATCGCGGGCCGCACAATGTCGCCGTGGCGCGGATCCTGGAGGCGCTGGACGAATGGCTGGGGTAAATGTCGATCTCGCCGGGCGCAGCTACGGTGTGCTGATCGGTAGCGGGCTGCTGGCGGACGCCGCGAGCCTGAGCGGTGGATTGCTGCGAAAGCCGGTGGTCCCCGTCGTGACGGACACGAATGTTCACGCCGCTTGGGGCGGTGTGCTGGCCGAAAGCTTTGCCAAGGCCGGGCACGAAGCGCGTTTCCTCATCCACGACCCCGGCGAGAGCGCGAAGAGCTGGGCCGGTCTCTCTCGCACGGTCGAGTGGCTGCTGGAGCTTGGCGTCGAGCGCGGTGATAACATCGTCGCGCTGGGCGGCGGCGTGATCGGCGACCTGACGGGCTTTGCCGCCGCCATCCTGAAGCGCGGTTGCGGGTTCATTCAGATTCCCACTACGTTGCTGGCACAGGTCGATAGCTCGGTCGGTGGGAAGACGGCGATCAATGTCGCGGCGGGAAAGAACCTTGTCGGCGCCTTCCACCAGCCCTCGCTAGTGCTCGCCGACCTTGCGACGCTTGGCACCCTGCCCGACCGCGAGATGCGCTGCGGCTATGCCGAGATTATCAAATACGGCATCCTTGGCGATGCGGCGTTTTTCGACTGGTGCGAGGCCAATGGCAGCGCGATGATCGCGCGAGAAGCCGATGCGCTGGAATATGCCGTAACCACCAGCGTCAGAGCGAAAGTGCGCATCGTGGCTGAAGACGAGCGCGAGACGAGCGGTGCACGCGCACTGCTCAATCTGGGCCACACCTTCGGCCACGCGCTCGAAGCCGAGACCGACTATTCGGAGAAGCTGCTGCATGGCGAGGCCGTGGCGCTCGGCATGGTTCTGGCAGCCCGCTATTCGGCCCGGCGCGGGCTGGTCAGCTTGGACGATGCGGCCCGCATCACCGCCGCGATCGATGCTGTCGGCCTGCCCTCGGAGATCGCGGCACTCGGCCTAGACTGCGACGGGCAAACGCTCGCGGCGCACATGCTGCACGACAAGAAGATGGACGCGGGCACCCTGCCCTTCATCCTGCTGCGCGGCATCGGCGATGCCTTTCTCGACCGCGAAGTCGACATGGCCGACATCGCCGCATTCCTGACCGAGCAGCTACAGGCGCATTAGCGGCCCTTGAATGCCGGCGGACGCTTCTCGCGGAACGCCATCACCGCTTCCATGAAATCCTCGGTCGCCCCGGCTTTGGCCTGATTTGCAGCCTCGTCTGCCAGCACGGCATCGAAATCGGCATCCAGCGCATTGGCGACCTGCTTGCGGATCATGCCCAGCGCCTGCGACGGCCCCTGCGCAAGCCGCTTCGCCAGTGCCTGCGCGGTAGGCAAGACGTCCTCGTCATCGACCACGCGGTTCACCAAGCCAAGGCGAAGCCCCTCCTCCGCCGGAATTTCATCGCCCAGCAGCGCCAGTTCCAGCGCCTTCGCGCGGCCCACGGCCTTTGCCACCAGCCATGTGCTGCCGGCATCGGGCACAAGGCCGATGCGCACGAATGCCAGCATCAGGTAGGCGGAACGCGCCATCACCGCGATGTCGGCGGAGAGCGCAAAGCCCATGCCTGCGCCGACAGCCGGTCCGTTGATGGCGGACACGACCGGCACAGGGAGGTCGGCCAAGCGGCGGATCATCGGGTTGTAATAGGTCTCCAGCGGGTTGGAGAGGTCGCGGCCCAGCGCGTCTTCGGGCCCGTCACCGCCTTGCAAGTCGGCACCGGTGCTGAAAGCCTTGCCTGCCCCGGTCAGCACGATGGCGCGCGCGCCATCATCCAGCGCGCGGTCGGTCGCGGCCTGCCATTCCTTGAACAGTGTGGGCGTGAGCGCATTCATCCGGTCGGGCCGGTTCAGCGTCAGCGTGGCGACATTGTCGGCGAAATCGTACAGCACGCGGGTGGTCATAGGTTTCTCCCTTATAACCTGCGCGCCTAGCCGGATTGCGCCCCCGTCAGCAAGCCATGCGTGTTAGCCCGGCGGCGGGACAGGATCGGGCCGAGGGCCATAGGTGCTTTCCATCTTGGATTGCGCTGCCGGATTGCCGACCATCGCGACCGGTGCATCGCCGCATGCTGCGCGAAATTCCATGCGGGACGGGCCGCCGGGCAGGATCGGATTGGGCGCGGCCCATGTGAACATTTCACCCAGCCTGCCCATCGTTTCGCCGGTCATGCGGTTCACGAGGATGAGGTAACCTTCCTCATCCATGTCGATGCCTGTCTCGGCATGGAACCACGCCAGGCTTTCAGTGCCGTCGCCGCCTTCCCGTTGCAGGAAAAAGCAGCCGTCGCGCAGTATGATCCGACCACCATCGGCGGCCTGGTTCTGCAATCCGGTGCGCTGCGTGCTGGCGGGCCAGATACGGATGGCGGTTCGCGCCGCCTCGCTCACGCGCGGTGCGACCAGCGGTGGCGAAAAGCTCCAGCGCAGATGCGGCGGCACGTCCCAATCGTTACGCGCGACAGCCTCGTCGAACTCGTCCGGCGTCATTCGCAAATCGAATCCGGCAATTGCCGAGTTATCGTCCTTCCCTGCAAGGCCATAGCCATCGACGACATCCAGCGCTTCCAAGCGCGACAGCCACAGCTCGCCAATCGCTTTGGCATTCGCGGGCGGTTCGGCATTCGCTGCCCTGCGCAGGGAGCCATGGTCTAGCGGTTCGGGAGCGGGCATGGTTGCATAATCGGGTGCGGGCGCCTCGATCTGCGTGGCGTAATCGCGCTCCGGCATGTCGACAGCTTCGCCTTGCGGACTGCATGCAGCCACTACGGCAAGTGGGGAAAAACGCAAAAGACATCGCATGGCAGCGAATATCCGCGCCGCTTCCTTTACCGCATCAGAACAAGCTCTTCCGCCATGGTCGGGTGGATCGCCGTGGTGGCGTCGAAGTCTTCCTTCGTCAGCCCCGCTTTCACGGCAATCGCCGCGGCCTGCATCATTTCGGGCGCTTCGGGCGCGATCATGTGGATGCCGACGATGCGGCCATTCGCGCCGTCGCACACCATCTTGAACAGGCTCCGCTCATTCCGTCCGGCGACGACATTCTTCATCGCGCGGAAATCGGACTGGTAGACCTTGACGCTGCCCAGCGAATTCTTCGCCTCGCCCTCGGTCATGCCGACGGATGCAATGGGCGGATGGCTGAATACGGCGCTGGGGATGCAGCTATGGTCGACGGCGCACGGGTCGCCATCGCCAAACACGGTATCGGCAAAGGCCTGCCCTTCGCGGATTGCGACGGGGGTGAGCTGCACGCGGTCCGTCACATCGCCCACGGCATAGATGTGGTCGACGCTGCTCTTGCTGAAGCGGTCGACGACCACTTCGCCATTGTCGCCCAGTTCGACGCCGATATCTTCAAGGCCCAAGCCGTCCGTATTGGGCACGCGGCCGATGGCGCACATGACCAAGTCGGCGCGCTCCTCCTCGTGGTTTTCCAGCTTGACGAAATAGCCGCCTTCCTCGCACTCGCGCACATATTCGAAGGTGGTGTTGAAGCGGAACTCGATGCCCTTGGTGATCGAAATTTGCAGAAGCCGGTCGCGCACCGCTTCGTCATAGCCGCGCAGCAATTTGTCGCCGCGATTGACGATGCAGACCTTGCTGCCGAATTCGTTGAAAATGCCGGCGAACTCGTTGGCGATATAGCCGCCGCCTGCGATCACCACCTTCTTGGGTAGCTCGTCGAGATGGAACGCCTCGTTCGACGTGATGATGTGCTCGTGCCCTTCGCAATCGGGCAGGCGCGGCTTTGCGCCGGTGGCGATCAGGATATATTTGGCGGTAACTGTGCTGCCATCTTCCAGCGTGATCTCGTGCGGACCGGTCAGCTTCACGCGCTGCTTGATCACGGTCACATCATGATTTTCCAGCGTATCGGTATAGGCGTTTTCGAGCCGCTTCACATCGTCCAGCACATGATCGCGCAGTTTGATCCAGTCGAAGCTCTTGCCTTCGATGGTCCAGCCAAAGGCCTGGCAATCTTCCAGATCCTCCGCGAATTGCGCGCCGTAGACCAGCATCTTCTTGGGCACGCAGCCCCGGATGACGCAGGTGCCGCCTACGCGGTGTTCCTCGGCAATGGCCACGCGCGCGCCATGCGCGGCGGATACGCGGCTCGCGCGCACGCCGCCGGAGCCTGCACCGATGGTGAAGAGGTCGTAATCATATTTGTCGGACATATGGCGCGGTAATTCCCTGAGTCAGCGAAGGTGAGTGGCTGCATGGCCATTCGCTGGCGCACGGGCAAGGCTTTCAACCCGCCGCGCCGGGATCAGGTTCCTAGCAAGGGCATGTTATCGCGCAGCATTGTCCAGCAGGGTGTGCGTTCGCGCGTAACGATCTGGTCGGCCCCGATACCGGCATTGCGCGCCAGCAGCTGGGTGACTGCTTCGGGGCCCGGCCCCTCACCCTGCCGCAACGCGACAAGCGTTTCGGGCGCCTGCGCCAGGCGCTCGTCGAACAGCAGCGCCACATCCATCGGGTTGAAATCGAAACCGAGAAACAGCAGCCGCCGCGCTTGTGCCAGCCCGCCATTCAGCGCGGCGCGCGCGGCGCGGCTTTCGCTGAACTCTCCGGCGGTGCGGATAGCTTCGGCCACGCCAAACAGCGCCTTGGCATCGTCGTCACCCCAAGAGGCGGCCGGTTCGTCGCCCGCTTGCCAGTCGAGCCGCCCGGCTTTGCCATAAGGCTGCACGATGCGCAGCTTCTCGGTCACGATCGACTGCGCCTCTGTCAAATCCATGCCGAAGGCATTGCGCAGCGCCCATGGCATGTAATGCTGCACGGCGCGGTCGCAGTTGAAGTTCACGATGTGAAGATTGTCTAGACAGCTCTCCGCCTTGGCGCGCGGGACGCCGTCCACCACCAGGCTGGCGAGCTGGAACAGCCAGTTTTCGGACCCGCGCAGCGGCAAGTCGCCCGGATCGCGCGGCTCCTCTTCCATGGGAGAGGTCGCCTCGGCCTGCAATGCGAAGAAGGCCAGCGCCAGCTTGCCGACAGCCTGCACGTGCTGGTCATCGCCCAATTGCTGCAACAGCGCATGCAGCGAGCTGCTGAGCCGCGATCCTGCACGCAGACGCACCGCCGCTTCACGCAGCGCCGCGTCCTTGCCCTTCACCTTTTTGAACAGCGCGTCAAAGGCCTGCATGTCATCGGTCTGAAGGCCGGTGCCCAGCCGCTGGAAATCGAAAGACTGGCCGATCTTGTGCAGGATATCGCGCGCGTCGGGAAACTCCAGTTCCACCGCAGCGCCCGCGCCCACGACAACCGTGGTTTTCGTCCTGATCATACCGCTGTCCAATCCCCGCGCATCGACGTCAACCAGCCGGAACTAGACCTTCGTTGGTTAAGTTTGCGCTACCATCGCGGTTTGCAGTCCGCCTCGCGCTCGACCGATCGCGCCGCGCAAAGTACGCATTTACCAAAGCGATGGCGACGATGGCGACCGCCGCGCCCGCCACGATATCGATCACATAGTGGCCGCCGATCGGTACGGCAGCCAACGCCATGCCGATATTAAGAAGAACGAACGGCCAGCGTAGCAGCCGGAAACGCCACCAACACCAGGACAGCAAGACCGCAGCACATGCGTGGAAGCTGGGAATCGTCACCATCCCGGTCAGATTATCCATACCGATGGAATCGATAGCGCCACTGCGCATCCCTTCGAACTTCGGCAAAAAGTCCCAAGGAAGCGCGACGAGGCTACCGGGCATATCTTCGCGCGAAATACCATAGTGGATGTAGGGGGACTTCGCTGGCAGGAAGTGGAATGGCAGGATGCACCCCGCCATGCCCAGCGCCCAAACGCTGACCAGCCCCTCCATATCGCGCAAGCTTCCGAAGAACAGCACTAGGACCAGAAATGCGAAAGGCTGCCAATTCAAGGAGGCGTAGATATAGCTTAGCGCGGTGTAGAGCCGCGGGTATTCGGGCAGGTTCAATGTGAAGCTGCGCCAATCAAAGAACGGGAACAACGCCTTGTCCAACGCGACAAGCGTATCATCGATATACGCGCCGCCGCCGATGGCCAAGACCGATGCCGCAAGCGCCGCAAAAAGCGAAAGCATGGCAAAGATGCATAGGGTTTCGATCAGGCCCGCCAGCTTCGAACCCGGTGAAAACATGCGGGTACCAAAACCCATCACCCAAACGAAACAGATAAAGGCCAGCGAGGCGTTCAGCGAGGCATCGCCATTCCAACCGCCCGGAAGTATAGTCACACCGTAGGCGACGATGGCGGCAAACACCGCCAGCATGGCCAATGGGATGACAAACGCTTCCTGAAAAGTCGCAGCGACACGGGCATGAATGGGCCGAAGGGAAAAGCGTGATGGCATCGCCTACGCCCTATCCCTCCATGGTAAACACCGCGTAAATCATATTGGCCGCTACAGGCTGTTGCGACGCCTGTTCGGTCCACGAGAGCGCTGACCACCGGGGCGCGAGCTGCCTTGCCCGCCCTGTCCGGAGCCACCACGGCGCTTACCTCCCGGCGAGCGTTTCGGCATGCCCTGACCCCGGTTCTGGGCATTGCCCTGCTCTCGACCTTCGCCGCCGCCCTGCTTGGGACGATGCGCCTTCGATGCGCCGTGCGGCTTGGGCCGGACGCGCTGCTGCGGCTTGCGCGGCTCGGGCTTGGTCGGGCCCACGCCTTCCACCACCGCGCGGAAATTCTCCGGCAAAGGCAGACGCTCGAACTCGGCATCGGTGACCTTGCGGATACTCTTGAGGTACGCCCGCTCGTCCTCGGCGCAGAAGGCAATCGCAATGCCATCCGCACCAGCCCGCGCGGTGCGCCCGATGCGGTGCACATATTGCTCCGGCACATTGGGCAGCTCGTAATTGATGACATGGCTGACGCCCGGAATGTCGATCCCGCGCGCGGCCACATCGGTGGCGACCAGCACGGGGGTTTTCGCACGCTTGAACTCGTCGAGCGCGCGCTGGCGCTGCGGCTGGCTCTTATTGCCATGAATGGCATTGGCGGCGATGCCGGTTTGCGCCAGCTTCTTCACCACGCGGTCCGCACCGTGCTTGGTGCGGGTGAAGATCAGCACTCGCTCGATCGTGCCGGGCGTCTGGTGGCGTCCGCTGAGGATAAGCTCCAGCAGCGCCTGCTTTTCGGCCTGTTGCACCATGAACAGGTACTGGTCGATCCGCTCTGCCGTCGTGGCAGCGGGCGTGACGCTGACGGTCACCGGATTATGGCAGTATTTGCCCACCAGCTCCTTGATCTGCTTCGGCATAGTGGCGCTGAAGAAGAGCGTCTGGCGGTCTTCGGGCACCAGCTGGCTGATGCGGCGCAGGGCATGAATGAAGCCGAGGTCCAGCATCTGGTCCGCCTCGTCCAGCACCAGCACCTCGACGCCGGACAGGTTGAACGCCTTCTGGTCGATCAGGTCGAGCAGGCGCCCCGGCGTCGCGACAAGGATGTCGCAGCCGCGATGCAGCTTGTTGCGATCCTTGTTGACCGAAGTGCCGCCAACGATGGAATGGACTTTCAGGCCGGCAAGCGCGCCGTAATCCTTGGCACTGTCGGCGATCTGCCCGGCCAGCTCCCGCGTCGGGGCGAGGACCAGCATACGGCAGCTCTTGAACGGGATGCGGTTGTCGCTCTTGCGCAGATTGTCGATGCTGGGGAGCATGAAGGCAGCGGTCTTGCCGGTGCCCGTCTGTGCGATGCCCAGCAGGTCGCGCCCTTCGAGCACGGCAGGAATGGCCTGCGCCTGAATCGGCGTTGGCGTGGAATAGCCCTTCATGTCGAGGGCCTGGAGAACGGGCTGCGACAGCCCGAGGTCTTTGAAATGTGTCATAATAAACTCGCAATATGCGGATGAACCGCAGGTGGTGGGGCGAGTTCGTCCCAAATCCGTCATTGCGAGGAGCCGTCAGGCGACGCGGCAATCCATGAACGGACGCTGCGAAGGCGGCGACCCATGCACCATGGATCGCCACGCCCTGCGGGCTCGCGATGACGAGAGGTGAGATACCGCCCCGTCAAAACCGCCCGCGTGAAAAGGGAAGCCTGTGATGATTATCGCGAAACGCCGCCGGGGCTGGTTGCTAGAACCGCCACTTCACGCTGGCCGGGCGTTTCGATTGCGCGCTATGTGGATGTTGCAGTGCGGAATGTCAATGCCGGCTAAACAAGGCATACTCGCCGTTTATTGGATCACCATTGGCATCAGTAGCGGGTCGAAACTCAGAATTCTGCAATAATGAATTGCACAATTCGCGCATTTCAGCGCTTTCTTCTACGCTTGGATCAGTCCTGCATGAGGTTGGGGCTCCCTCATCATCCACGCTTACTACGATCTCTTGGGTATCGAGCCTGAGCAGAAGCCGCTGAATTAAATCAAAGTCACGCCGAATAGCCATGTTCGGAATTGGAATCGGCGGCGTGCCCATGACGTCAAGCCTAGCAATGCAATCTGCAAATGGCTGACGAACTGCATCGACATTATCGAGATTGACGACAAGTTCATCGTTACCATCAATGATTTTGAGAGAATCAAAGCCCTGAAAAATTGCGAAATCTTCAATTCCGAGAGCTTCTCCGCGCACAAGCTCTCGTCCGACCATCGGGTCAACTACCGAGTCTATTTCTCTTACGTCGCCATCAAATTGCATTTGAAACGCGGTGGCTCCGCCTTCCTCAGGCTCGCTCCATGGGTCCCAATCTGGTGGTCTGAAACCAAACGCATATTCGTAGCTCGAATTGATTTGGTACTGGAACATAGCGTCCTGACTGTGATCCTCATACCTTACGATGCAACCGTACTCAATTTGCTGTGCAACCCATTCTTCAGCATCCTGAGCCTTTGCCTCTCCCCACACATTGAGGGATCCAATCGCAGCAGCAACGACGATCCGCGCCAGAAGGTTTGGCATTGTCATCACCCCACCCCGGCCGCCTTCAGCAGCGCCTCGGTACTCGCATCGAACCGCGCGCCGCCAGCCTCGATCTTTTTCGCGATTTCCTTGCCCAGTTCAACGCCGAACTGGTCGAAGGGGTTGATATCCATCATTACCGCTGCAGCAAACACGCGGTGTTCGTGGAAGGCGATGAGGGCGCCGAAAGTGGCGGGGTCGATGTCGTCGCACAGGATCGTGGCGGACGGGCGGTTGCCGGGATAGTTGCGGTGCGGATCGTCCGATGATTTCCCAGCCATCAGCGCCGCGCCTTGCGCGAAGCAGTTCATCAGCAGGATGTGGTGATGCGCCGGGTCAAGCATGTCGCCCGCTTCCACGCTGGCGATGAAGTCTATCGGCACCAGATGCGTGCCCTGGTGGAGCAGCTGGAAGACGGCGTGCTGCGCGTCGGTGCCCACGCCGCCCCATGTGATCGGCGCGGTGGGTGCGGTCGGCTCGCCATCCACGGTCACGCTCTTGCCGTTCGATTCCATTTCCAGCTGCTGGAGGTAATCGGGGAAGAGGCGCAGCCGCTCGTCATAGGCGAACACGGCGCGGGTCTGCGCGCCGCGCAAGCGCAGGTAAAACAGGTCCGCAAAGGCGGCGCGCAGCGGCAGGTTGGCGCGGCCATCAGTATCGCGGAAATGCCGGTCCACCGCCGCAGCCCCGTCCAGCATTTGCTGGAATGCATCCCACCCGATGGCGAGCGCAATGGGAAAGCCGATGGAGGACCAGAGCGAGTAGCGCCCGCCTACGCTTTCGGCAAAAGGCAGGATGCGCGTTTCATCGACGCCCCATTCCACCGCCTTGTCCGGCGCGGCAGTCAGGGCGATGACGCGGCCCGTCGGGTCCGACACGCCATTATCAGCCAGCCATTTGAGCGCGGATTGCGCATTGGTCATCGTCTCGATGGTGGTGAAGGTCTTGCTGGCCACGGCAATCAGCGTGGCGGCCGGATCGCAAGCCGCAAAGGCCTCCTCCAGCGCCACACCGTCGATGTTGGAGACGACATGCACATCCACATGCGCGCCGTCGCGTGCCAGCGCATCCACGGCCAGCGCCGGGCCCAGCGCGCTGCCGCCGATGCCGACATGGATCAGGTGCTTCACCTCTCCCATGGCGCCATCATGGATCGCGCCGACCAGCAGCTTCATCCGCTCGCGCAGAGCTTCGGCTTCCTCGACGCTGGTATCCTGTCCCACACCGCGAAGGGCGGAATGCTCCGCCGCGCGATTCTCGGTCGGGTTGACGACCTCGCCGCCGAACAGGCGCGCCCGCATCGTGTCGAAATCGGAGGCATCGGCCAGGTTCTCGAAATCGGTCAGCAGCTCGTCGGTCAGGTGGGTCTTGGACCAGTCGAACAATATACCGCTATTGTGCTCCACACCGCCTTGCTCGAACACGCCCAGTTCCAGCCGCGTCGCCAGCTTGTCTACGCGATCGGGATCGGCGGCGAACAGTTCCTCCAGCGTGGGATCGCGATGCAGCGCGATGGCTTTCCAGGCTTCGTCGCGGGTGATGGTCACAGGCCAGATCCTTTCCTACAGGCAGGCCGCTTCGCTAAGGCCCTGCGCCATGATTGCAAGCGGCAAATCTCCTGTAGAATGCGCCGGTTCGGGCCCGATTGCGCCTCCACGGGTTTTCTCCACCAAGACAGTGCTCCAGGTGCTCCAGGTTAGCATGGCGGGGCAACGGCATCGGGCGGCGCGCATCGCAGCGCTTGACGTAGGCTCGCACTCGCAACATGGACGCTGGCAATGACTGAAACCGTGAAACCGCGCGAGATCGAAGAGCCCGCTGCCGCCAAGCCGGCGGAGGAAAAGGAAGACTGGAAAAGCTTCGGCTGGTTCCTCGTCAAGCTCGTCATCATCGTGTTCCTGTTCCGCACGCTGGCCTTCACCAGCTTCAACATCCCCAGTGAAAGCATGATGCCGCGCCTGCTGGTGGGCGACTACCTGTTCGCGCAGAAGTGGTCTTACGGCTACTCGCGCAACTCGCTGCCCTTCGATGCCGATGTGGGCGATGGTCGCCTGTTCGGCAGCCTGCCGGAACGCGGCGATATCGTCATCTTCAAGCACCCCATCGACAATACGGACTACATCAAGCGCGCCATCGGCCTGCCCGGCGATACGGTGCAGATGATCGACGGCGTGCTGCACCTGAATGGCGAGGCTGTTCGCAAGGAACGGGTGGAGGACTTCCTCATACCTGTGCGCCCGGGCGATGGCTGCTATTCCATGCGGTTCGAGGAAGCGGCCGACGATGGCAGCCTGATGTGCCGCTACCCGCAGTTCCGCGAAACGCTGCCCAATGGCGTCAGCTACAACACCTTCGACCTTGGCATCGTCGATGTCGACAACACCGCGCCGCTGGTGGTGCCGGACGATCACGTGTTCATGATGGGCGATAATCGCGACAACTCGCAGGATAGCCGCCGTGCGGCCGTGTCTGGCGGATGGGTCGGGCTGGTGCCGGTCGACAACCTCGTGGCCGAAGCCAGCTTCATGTACTGGTCCACCGATGGCCATGCGGAATGGGTAAAGCCGTGGACATGGTTCACGTCCGCGCGCTGGAGCCGGATGTTCCGGGGCATATGAGCCCGCTCGATCCCGAGACCCGCCAATGGCTGGAAAGCGCAGGCTTCGCCATCGGCAACGATGCCCTCTGGCGAGAGGCGCTGACGCATGGCTCCACCGGAGAGCAGCGCGACTATGACCGGCTGGAGTTCCTCGGCGACCGCGTGCTGGGCCTCACCATCGCAGACTGGCTCTATGACACCAGCGAGAATGCGGAAGGCAAGCTCGCCCAGCGCCTCAATGCGCTTGTCAGCAAGACGGCCTGCGCGCAGATCGCCGCACGGCTCGGCGCGTCGCAGCATATCCGCATGGGCAAGCAGGCGCGCGAGGATGGTGCGCAAAACAGCGAGAACGTGCTGGGCGACATCATGGAATCGCTGCTTGGGGCCAGCTTCCTCGAAAGCGGCTTCGATGCAACGCGCGACCTGATCCGCGCCTTCTGGAAAGACACTTTCGAAGGCTCTGCCGGACGTCGCAAGCATCCCAAAAGCGCGTTGCAGGAATGGGCTGCAGGCAACCAGCGCCGCCCGCCGGAATACCGCGTGACGGAGACATCCGGCCCCGACCACAATCGCAGCTACACCGTCGAGGTGAGCGTCCACAAGGTTGGCGCGGTGGAAGCGACCGCCAGCGGCAAGCAGGACGCCGAGACCGAGGCCGCGCGCCTCTTCATGGAAAGGTACGGCTGATGGCAGACGAACAGCGCAAATGCGGCGTCGTGGCCGTGATCGGCGCGCCCAATGCGGGCAAATCCACGCTGGTGAACCAGTTGGTCGGCCAGAAGGTCGCCATCACCAGCGCCAAGGCGCAGACAACGCGGGCGCGGCTGCTGGGCATTGCGCTGCATGACGAGACGCAGATGATCCTGGTCGATACGCCGGGCATCTTCGAGCCCAAGCGCCGCCTCGATCGCGCCATGGTAAGCGCAGCATGGGAAGGCGCCGTAGCGGCCGATGCCGTGCTGCTGGTGGTCGACCCGGTCAAGCAGCGCCGTCACGAGCTGATGCCGCTGCTCGAACAGCTGAAGGACCGCAAGGAGCGCAAGATCCTGGTCCTGAACAAGGTCGATGCCAGCAAGAAGGAGCCGCTACTGGAACTGGCGCAGGAACTGACCGGCGAAGTCGAGTTCGGCGAAGTGTTCTTCGTCTCCGCCCTAACAGGCGATGGCGTGCCCGAATTGAAGGTGCAGCTAGCCGGCATGATGCCCGAGGGCCCGTGGCACTATCCCGAAGATCAGGTGTCGGACGCCTCGGAACGGCTGCTGGCCGCCGAAGTCACGCGCGAGCAGGTCTACGCGCAGCTGCATGACGAGTTGCCTTACGATGCCGCCGTGCGCCCCGAAAGCTACACCCAGCGCGAGGATGGCTCGGTCGAAATCCGCCAGCAGCTCGTGATTTCGCGCGACAGCCAGAAGCCGATCGTGCTCGGCAAGGGCGGGCGGCGCATCAAGGAAATCGGCGAGGCCGCGCGCAAGGAACTGTCCGAGATCCTCGGCCAGAAAGTCCACCTCTTCCTCCACGTGAAAGTGGACGAGAAATGGGCCGACAACCGCGAGGTTTACGAGGAAATAGGCCTGGACTGGGTGCGCTGAGCCCTTTGGGCTACCCTAGAAGCCGGCAGCGTCTTAGCCGACGCCCAGCTTCTCAAGCTTCGCGCGCACCGCGTCGTCCTCGAAGGGCTTAACGATGTAGTCGTCAGCGCCCACGGCGATGCCGTCATGGATGTCGGCGACATCGCCCTTTGAAGTGCAGAACACGACCGTCGCCGTCTTCGACTCAGGCATGGCGCGCAGCTTCTCGACGAATTCGAGGCCGCTCATCACCGGCATATTCCAGTCGGTCAGCACAAGGTGCGGCATTTCGGCCTTGCAGCGAATCAGCGCTTCTTCACCGTTCTCGGCTTCAACGGCGGTGTAGCCCATCCCCTCGACGATACCGCGAGCGACCTTCCGGATCACGCGGCTGTCATCGACGATGAGGCAGGTCTTGCCATTGCCCACGCCGGACGCCTTGCCATCGCGCGCTGCCTTGGCGGCGGCGACGATATCGTCCGTGCTGGCCGATGCCGCCGGTTTGGCATCGGGAGCAGGTGCCGGGGCGGAAGTGGGAGCCGGAGCCGGAGCCGAAGTCGGAATGGGTGCAGGCTCGGCCTCGACCGGTGCCGGTTCTGGCGCGAAGGCCTCTTCCGCCGGTGCCTGAGCTTCTTCTTCTACCGGCAGTTCTTCCTCGATCTCCGTCTCCGAAATCTGGCTGCGGGATGCTTCGCGATTGGCCGCCATGCGTTCTGCCAGCGTCATCCCGCCCTTGCGGGTCTGGACGATGTTGGCGTTGGGCCCGGTGCTGCGCTTGATGAGATGCTGCATCGCCTTACCTCCCCCGCAGTGCCTGGACGCGGGCGCTGGGGCTCGCGGCGAGTGCAGCGGAATTGGCCGCGCGCACATGCACATAAGGGACCCAGACGTCGCCGAATTCGGCCTTCTGGTACCACACGTCGAGCACGTCGTAATGCTCCCACACACCACTTTCCTCGCGAAGGCGCATGCCCTCGCCGATACGCGGCACGGCAGCGAAGCGCAGCCGCTGCTGCGACTGGTGCGTTTCGTTCTGGATTTCGATCTCGATCACGATGCAGACCCTTGGGCAGACATTCACTTGAACCGCCTGCCTAAGGGCCATTTGTTGATTATTTACCAACGCGACGAAGCTCGTCGCTCAACAAAGTCGAAAAACTGCACGGAATGGTCAGCGTTTTTTGGCCACAGCGATCTTGTTCGCCTTGGCAAAAGCCTTTGTCGATTCCTCGCTGCGATTGAGCGCTTTCGCGATCTGCTTCAGCCCCTGCCCCTTGCCGGCGAGCAATCGCAGCTTGCCCGCTTCCTCGCCGTTCCACGGCTGTTTGTGCCTTTCGAAGCGTTCTTTCGCCATCAGCTTTTCACTGCTGCCTTTTTCTTGGCCGCAGGCTTTTTCTTGGCTGGCGCCTTCTTCCTCGCCGGAGCCTTGCGCTTCTTTTTCGCCGGGGCTTTGGCAGCCTTTTCCGCGATCATCGCCAGCGCTTCGTCCAGCGTGAGGCGGTCCTTGTCTTTATCCTTCGGGATGGTCGCGTTGACATTGCCATCGGTCACGTAGGGGCCATAACGCCCGTCCATCAACTTGACCTCATCGCCCGCTTCGGTCTTGCCGAGGACCTTCAGCGGTTCGCGACTGCCACGACCGCGACCGCCCTTGCTGGCCGCTTCCGCCAACAGCGTGACGGCGGCATTCATCCCGGTCTCGAACACATCGCGCGTGCTGGAGAGCTTGGCATATTTGCCGTCATGACGAAGGTATGGCCCGTAGCGGCCGATCGAAGCCTCGATCTCCTTGCCGGTTTCCGGATGGCCGCCGATAATGCGCGGCAGGTCGAGAAGTTTCACCGCCCAATCAAGGTCGAAATCATCCAGATCCTTTGGGATGGAAGCCCGCTTGGCTTCCTTGCCCTCGCCCATCTGGACATACGGCCCGAACCGGCCCGACTTGCGCTCGATCGGTTCGCCGGTCTCAGGGTGCTCGCCCATCACGCCATCATCGCTGCCATCGTCGGCACCGGGCTGGCCGAATTTGCGGCGGAAGGTGCATTCGGGATAATTGTCGCAGCCGATGAATGCGCCGTAACGGCCCCCGCGCAGGTGCAGTTCGCCCCCTTCCCGTCCCTGCTCGGCACAGAGCGGGCACCAGCGCGGCGGGTGTCCGTCCTCGCGCTCGGGGAAAAGGTAATCGGCGAGGAATTCGTCCAGCACTTCGGTTACTTCCGAAGGCTGGCGCTCCATCACCTCGTCGCTCTTGGGTTTGAAATCACGCCAGAAGTCGCTCAGCAGCGCCTTGTATTCCGCCCGCCCGCCGGAGACTTCGTCCAGCTCGTCTTCCATCTCGGCGGTGAAATCATAAGCGACATAGCGCGGGAAAAAGCGTTCGAGAAAAGCTGTGAGAAGTCTTCCCGAATCCTCTGCGAAGAAACGGTTTTTCTCCATGCGGACATAGTCGCGGTCGCGCAGTGTCTGGATGGTGGAGGCATAGGTAGACGGGCGGCCGATCCCTAATTCCTCCAACCGCTTCACCAGACTTGCCTCCGAGAAACGCGGCGGCGGCTGGGTAAAATGCTGGGTCGCCTCGACCGCTTTCTTGGCCGGGCTATCGCCCTTGCGCATTACGGGCAGCAGATTGTCGTCGTCATCCTCAGTCTTCTCGTCGAAGCTTTCGGAATAGACGGCGAGGAAGCCGGGGAATTGCACCACCTGGCCGGTCGCGCGCAGCTCGTGTTTGCCGGTCGGATCGCGCATGGTGATGGTCGTCCGCTCAAGCTGCGCCGTCGACATCTGGCTCGCCATGGCGCGCTTGAAGATAAGGTCGTAAAGCTTGGCTTCGTCACCCGATCCGGCGCGGTCGCGGCTGAAATTGGTCGGGCGAATGGCCTCGTGCGCTTCCTGCGTGTTCTTGGCCTTCGTCTGGTAGAAACGGGGCTTTTCCGGGCGATACTCGGCCGAGAACCGCTCCTCGATAGCGTCGCGCGCGGCCATGATCGCAGACATATCCATCTGCACGCCATCGGTACGCATGTATGTGATCGCGCCTGCCTCATAAAGAGACTGGGCGCAGCGCATGGTATGGCTCGCGGAAAAGCCCAGCTTGCGCGCGGCTTCCTGCTGCAATGTCGATGTCGTGAAGGGCGGTGCGGGGTTGCGCTTGACCGGCTTGGTCTCGACATCTTCGACCGTGAACTGGCCCTGCTCGACAGCGGCCTTTGCAGCGTCGGCGGTGCCCTTGTCGCCGATGGATAGCCGTTCCAGCTTCTTGCCATCGAAGCGCACTAGGCGCGCGTCGAAATCGGTTCCGTCCTGCGCCATTTTCGCGGTGACGGACCAGTATTCGTCCGCCCTGAACGCCTCGATCTCGCGTTCCCGCTCGCAGATGAGGCGCAGCGCGACCGACTGCACGCGGCCTGCCGACTTTGCGCCGGGCAGCTTGCGCCACAGCACCGGCGACAGGGTGAAGCCGAACAGGTAATCGAGCGCGCGCCGACCAAGATAGGCGTCGATCAAGTCTTGGTCGAGCTCGCGCGGAGCTTTCATCGCATCGGTCACGGCCTTTTTGGTGATGGCGTTGAAAGTGACGCGACTGACCTCGCTGGGCAGCGCCTTGCGCTTCTTCAGCAGGTCCATCACATGCCAGCTGATCGCCTCTCCTTCCCGGTCGGGGTCGGTGGCGAGGATCAGGCGGTCTGCGCCCTTGGCGGCATCGGCGATAGCCTTAACCTGGCTGCGATTGCGCTGGTCGGAATAGACTTCCCAATCCATCGCAAAATCCTCGTCAGGCCGCACACTACCATCCTTGGGCGGCAGGTCTCGCACATGGCCGTAGGATGCGAGGACCTTGAAGTCTCCGCCCAGATATTTCTCGATGGTCTTCGCCTTTGCGGGCGATTCTACGATGACAAGTTGCATGGTGGTGTTGGTCGGTCCTGCCGGAGTAAAAGCCTTACACGTGTACGTACGCGCGAGGGTGATGGCGTTTGCGCCGCTTCGTCAAGCGGACATAAGCATCGGGGATGAGGCGGCAAGCGAAAGCTCGCCAGCGCGGTTAGGTTAGCAGTGAAACGCGCCCGCCGGCATGGCGCTGCAAGCGTCCGGCAATTTCCAGCTCCAGCAAGGCCATCTGCACGGCGCCCGTCGTGCTGCCGGTCTGGCGCACCAGTTCGTCCACCCCGACCGGTGCGAGTGACAGCAGATCGGCCACATCGCCCGATGCGAGATCGTCATCGTCACTCTCATCGAATGCGAAACCGTTCGCCAGCTCGTTCACATGCGATCGCGGCTTGCCATCAAAGCCGGACAGCAGTTCGACCACATCGGCAGCGTTCTGAACCAGCACCGCGCCTTCGCGGATCAGCTGGTTGCAGCCTTGTGCGCGGGCATCCGCCGGATGGGCGGGCACCGCCATGACTTCGCGACCGGCCTCGCCAGCGAGCCGCGCTGTGATGAGAGAGCCCGACTTGGGCGCGGCTTCCACCACCAACGTGCCGAGCGAAAGCCCGGCGATAATGCGGTTGCGTTTAGGAAATTGCTGGCCGCGCGGTTCGGTGCCGGGCGCTTCCTCAGCGATCAGCAGCCCCTCGCTCGCGACCTGCTCCTGCAATTTCGCATGCTGCGCAGGATAAGCGATGTCGATGCCACTGGCGATAACACCGATGGTTGCAGGCAAAGCGCCTTCATGGCTCGCGCCGTCGATGCCCTTGGCAAGGCCCGAGACGATGGTGAACCCTTCGGCGACCAGATCGCGCGCCAGGTCTCGCGCCAGTTTCACCGCCGCGGCAGACGCATTTCGCGCGCCCACCATGGCGACGCAGGGCTTGGCCGCCAGCGACAGGTCGCCCCGATAGGTCACGATGGGAGGCGCACCGTCCATGGCACGCAGCAGCGCCGGATAGTCCGCCATGTCGTGGAAGAGGTAGCGTGCGCCCGCTGCTCGCGTGGCTTCCACCTCCTGCTCGATGCGCCTGCGCTGCGCAGGCTTGTAATTGCGCTTCGCACCGCGCGCCGCGAGATCGGGCAGCGCCTCGATCGCTTCGCGCGCCGTGCCGAACCGGCCCAGCAATTGCGCGTAGCTGACCGGCCCGATATTCGCGGATCGCAGAAGCTGGATGCGGGCGAACGCCTCCGCCTGGTCCAAGCTCACTTGCCCTGCCCGATCTTCGGTTCCTCTCCGTGCGCCAGCCGCCCCAGATTGGCGCGGTGCAGCCAGATGATGAGCACGGCGATGGCGACCAGCGCCGGCACATAGCTCTCCATTGCAAGAACGGCGGCTGCCGCGGCGGCCGCGCAAACAGCGGCCATCCCAGCCAGCGAGCTGATGCGGAAAATCGCCGCGACCAGCAGCCACGTAACCGCGTAAGCAGCCCCGATAGGCCAAGCGAGACCGAAACTCACGCCAAGATTGGTCGCCACGCCCTTGCCGCCCTTGAAGCCGAGCCAGATCGGGAAACAGTGCCCAAGAACCGCGCCGAGCGCCGCCAGCGGCACCGGACCGTAAGCTGCCTGCGGCATCGCATCGGACTGATCGAACATCGCCTTTGCCAGCAGGACAGGCACCAGCCCCTTCGCCAGATCGAGCAGCAGCGTCGCCGCCGCCAGCTTCTTCGATCCCGTCCGCAGCACGTTCGTGGCGCCGATATTGCCGCTGCCGATGGTGCGGATGTCGCCCATGCCGCCCGCTTTCGCCAGCAGCAGGCCGAAAGGGATGGAGCCGAAGCCGTAACCCAGCAGGAAGCCCAATACCTGTTCCAAAACCGAACCTTCGCCTTCTCGCAAACTTGCCCAACCGGCGCGTTTGCTTATAGCGCAGCGTCGAAGGGGAATGACAAGCCCCCGATCAGCGAGGATGTGCGAAAGCCCCCATGAGTTCAGACCCTTCCTCTCCCATCCTCGTCTTTGATTCCGGCCTTGGCGGGCTCACTGTGCTGGCTGCCATTCGCCGGGAGCTGCCCGATGCTCCGGTCGTCTACGCGGCCGATTTTGCGGGCCTGCCTTATGGCGAGAAGACCGAAGCCGAGGTCGCGGCACGGGTTGCCGGGCTGCTCGGTCGCATGGCGGAGCGATACGCGCCGCGCGCAATTTGCATCGCCTGCAATACGGCCAGCACCATTGCGCTTGGCATGGTGCGCGATGTGCTGGAGGTGCCGATCGTCGGCACCGTCCCAGCGATCAAGCCGGCGGCGGCTCTTACCAAGACCGGGACAATAGGGCTGCTGGGCACCGCGGCGACCATTCGCCAGGCCTATGTCGACAGGCTGGAAGCCGACTTTGCCGGAGACAAGCGGCTGCTCCGCCACGCCTCGCCGGTGCTTGTGCATCTGGCTGAAGACAAATTACGCAGGCGACCTATCAGCGTCGATCAGGTCGCGGATGCCGTGCTCGGCCTGAAGCGGCAAGCGGGTGGCGATGCGCTCGATACGATCGTCCTCGCCTGCACCCATTTCCCCTTGCTGAAAGACGAGCTGCGACAGGCTTTGGGTGATGACGTTACTTTCGTCCACGGTGCCGACGGAATCGCCCGGCAGATGGCGCGCGTGGTCGAAGGGCAGACCTTCAGGCACAGCGACGAGGATTACGCGGTCGTCACCGGCCCGGTCGATGACAGCATCCTCCCCGCCCTCACCCCGTTTGGGATCACGCGCATCGAGCGGTTTTAGCGTTCAGCTTAATGCGAATGGCTCGCAAACTTCGCCCTTCAAACTGCGACGGCATTTGACTAGATGGCTTTGACATTGCCCCGACCGCAATCGGAGCGATGTGGATACGGTGCAGCTTGGACGTGCGATGAATTACGACCAGATCTTCGACAAGGCCATCGACCGCCTGCATTCCGAAGGCCGGTACCGCGTGTTCATCGATATCCTGCGCAACAAGGGCGCTTTTCCCAATGCGCGCTGCTTTGCCGGGCACAACGGGCCCAAGCCGATCACCGTCTGGTGTTCCAACGACTACCTCGCCATGGGCCAGCATCCCAAGGTAATCGCGGCGATGGAAGAGGCGCTGCACGATGTGGGCGCAGGATCCGGCGGCACGCGCAATATCGGCGGCAACACGCACTACCATATTCAGCTGGAGCAGGAACTGGCGCAGCTGCACGGCAAGGAAGCGGCATTGCTGTTTACCAGCGGTTACGTGTCCAACGATGCGACGCTGTCCACGCTCGCCAAGCTGCTGCCCGGCTGCGTCATCTTCTCCGACGAATTGAACCATGCCAGCATGATCGCCGGCATTCGCAATTCAGGCTGCGAGAAGCGCATTTTCCGCCATAATGATCTGGAACACCTCGAAGAACTGCTGGCCACCGAGGCGCATGACACGCCCAAGGTCATCGCCTTCGAAAGCGTGTATTCGATGGATGGCGACGTCGCGCCGATCCATGCGATTTGTGACCTTGCCGAAAAGTACAACGCCCTCACCTATATCGACGAAGTGCACGCCGTGGGCATGTATGGCGACCATGGCGGCGGTATTTCGGAGCGCGACGACGCAGCGCATCGCATCGATCTGATCGAAGGCACGCTGGGCAAGGCGTTTGGCGTGATGGGCGGCTATGTCGCTGCCAGCAAGAAGGTGGTGGACTGCATCCGGTCCTATGCGCCTGGCTTCATCTTCACCACTTCGCTCAGTCCCGTGCTGGCAGCGGGCGTGCTGGCGGCGGTCAAGCACCTCAAGGCCAGCAGCGTTGAGCGCGATGCGCAGCAGGCAAATGCCGCGATGCTGAAGGGGAAGCTGCGCGAGCGCGGCTTGCCGGTGATGGACAGCACGACCCATATCGTGCCGCTGATGGTGGGCGACCCCGTCCGCGCCAAGAAGATCAGCGACATCCTGCTGGCCGAATACGGCGTATATGTGCAGCCAATCAATTTCCCCACCGTGCCGCGGGGCACGGAACGCCTGCGTTTCACGCCCGGCCCGGCCCACACTGAAACGATGATGGAAGAGCTGGCCGAAGCGCTGGTCGAGATCTGGGACCGGCTCGAGCTGGAATTGCGGCAAGCCGCCTGAAATTAAGGGCGATCAGCCTTCGGATTTTTAAGGCAAATTAACCATTTCATCGCATATCTTTGGCGCAACAGCCGGAAAAAACCGGCGCGTTTTTGGATAATGGATCGCAATGGCAGTCAGCAGCCTTCTCAAAGGGTTCGGTTCGAGCGCGCCCAGCGCCCGCAAAGCCGACCCCTTGCGTGTGGAAGTGCTGGAGGATTTCGAACAGGCCGGCATGGGCTGGTTCTGGGCGAGCGACGCCGAAGGTCGCCTCTGCTATCTTTCCGACAAGGCGGTCGAAACGCTTTGCGACTCAAGTGCTGCCATCATCGGCCAGCCCTTGGTCGAGCTGTTCGAGATCGACCGGACCAATCCTGACGAAAAATCGGACCGTCCGCTCAATTTCCTCCTCTCTACGAAGGCAAAGCTGAAAGGGATCATAGTTCGCGTCACCGGTAAGGCAGGAACGCCCGCATGGTGGTCGCTCACCGGGTTTCCCAAAACCGATGAGGATGGCGATTTTCGCGGCTACCGCGGCAGTGCGCGCGATGTGACGGCCGAATTCAAGAAAAAGCTCGAAGATTCGCGCATGGCGGAATTCGACGCGCTGACGGGCCTGGCGAACCGGCACCGGATGGATCGCAAGCTCAATTCCACCCTTGCCGCCTACAAATCCGCCAAGCGGTCCTGCGCCCTCATGCTGCTGGACCTCGACAAGTTCAAATATGTTAACGACACCATGGGGCACCCGGCAGGCGACGATCTGCTGCGGCAGGTGGCGGAACGCCTTCGCGCGGTCGCGGGCGATAAAGCGGAAATCGGGCGGCTGGGCGGTGACGAATTCCAGCTGATCCTGCCCGATATCGACGATCGCGGCGAGTTGGGCGAACTGGCCGACAAGATCATCCAGATGCTTTCCAGCCCCTATCAGGTCGAAGGCAAGCGCGCGATCATCGGCGCGTCGGTCGGCATTTCTATCGCGCCTTATGACGGGATCGAAAGCGACGAGCTGGTCCGCAGCGCCGACCTTGCGCTGTATGCTGCAAAGAACGGCGGCCGCGGCATGTACCGCTTCTATTCCGCCGAGCTGAAGGATGTGGAGCAGGAGCGCCAGATCATCTTGGACGATCTGCGCGACGCGCTGACCGACGGCCAGCTGAAGCTGCACTACCAGCCCGTGGTGCGCACGAAGGATCACACCGTGGTCGGGTTCGAGGCGCTGATGCGCTGGGAGCATCCGGACAAGGGCATGATCCCGCCCATGCACTTTATCCCGGTGGCGGAGGATAGCGACCTCATCAACCGCCTTGGCGAATGGGCCATCCGCCGCGCCTGCGAGGATGCAATGGAGTGGCCGGATTCGATCCGCGTCGCCGTGAACGTCTCGGCCAAGCAGTTTGCTAACAAGGGCTTCGCCGCCATCGTTACCCAGGTGCTGGCCGATACCGGAATAAAGCCGGACCGGCTCGAGCTGGAGATGACCGAGACGGTCTTCATGGGCGATAGCGAGGCGACGGAGGCGACGTTCAACGCGCTGAAATCGCTTGGTGTGCGGCTGGCGTTGGACGATTTCGGAACCGGCTACTCCTCGCTCAGCTATCTGCGCTCGGCACCCTTCGACAAGTTGAAAGTCGACAAAAGCTTCGTCGATAGCTGCACGCAGAAAGACCAGAACAGCGCGAAGATCATTTCAGCGATCATCGGCCTGTCCAACGCGCTAGGGATGGATGTGACGGTCGAAGGCGTGGAAGCGTTCGACCAGTTCAACCTCGTCTGCGAAAAAGGCGCGAAATACATCCAGGGCTGGATCTATTCCAAAGCGCGGCCGCAGGACGAGATACTCGAAGAGATTGCCAGCGGGGGCTATCGCATCAAGCCATCCGGCCCGGACCAGTATCGCCCCGAACGGCGCAGCGTGTTTCGCCGCATCGGCATCATCCATGACGACCACCGCTACGACGCGGTGATGCGTGACCTTTCCAAGACCGGCTCTCGGATCGAGGGGCTAGTCGGCGTGCCCGAGGGCACAGGTCTGGTGCTCGACATGGGCGGCGGGCAACTCGCCGTGTGCAGCGTGGTACGCTCTGAGGATGCGACCATCGGTGTGGAGTTCGAAACCCCGCTTATCAGCGATGGTGCGGGCGGCCTTTGCACCCGCCATCGCATATCACCCTATGCGCTGGCCGCAGCCGGCATGCCGCTCGGCTCACTGCCGCCCGGCAATTATCCCGACCAGATGCTCGGCAGCGGACCGCGAAGCCAGCCGCAATTCATGCAGGTAAAGGTCTCGCGCAGCTAGCGCAGGCTTACCACGTTGTCGCTCGCGCGCGGGTCCGGTCGATCTCCACGATACAGGCTCGCCATCGGCTCGTCATTGACGATGGCGCCTTCCACGGCGCCGAAGCCGTTGAACGCCGTCTTCATCGCCGCGCCATACGCGCCCAGCATGCCGATCTCGAAATAGTCGCCAGCCTGTATGTCGCCCGGCAGCATGAAGGGGCCCTTCATATAGTCGGCATCGTCACAGGTCGGGCCATAGAAAGCGAAGGGCTCAGGCGGTTCGCGCAAGTCGTCTTCCAAAGCGCGCACGGGGAAGCGCCAGTCGACATGCGCCGCATCGAACAGCGCGCCATAGGCGCCGTCATTGATGTAGAGCTCGTCGCCCCGCCGCTTTTCCACCTTCACGATGATGCTGGAATATTCCGCGCACAGCGCCCTGCCCGGCTCTGCCCATAACTCTGCCGAATAGGAGATCGGCATCGCTTCGAACGCACGGTGGATTTGCGCGAAGTAATCTTCGAGCGGTGGGGGGTCGAGATCCGGATAAATGCTGGGGAAACCTCCGCCCACATCGATGATGTCGACAGTCACCGCGGCTTCGGCAATCGCCGCGCGCACACGCTCCAGCGCCTGCACATAGGCAAACGGCGTCATCGCCTGGCTTCCGACGTGGAAGCAGATACCCAGCGCATCGCAATGCTGGCGCGTGGCCTGCAGCAGCGGAGCCGCATCGGCTAGATCGACACCGAACTTCGCGGCGAGTGAAAGCTGCGAATGCTCCGAAGACACGCGCATACGCACCAGCAGGCTCAGGTCTGCCGCCGCGACGCCATCCTCCGACGTCGTGGCCTCGACGATTTTCTGCAGCTCTTCCAGCGTATCGAGGCTGAATGTTCTAACGCCATGCTCGAAATAGGCTTCTCGAATGGCGCGCTTGGTCTTCACGGGATGCATGAAGCACAGCACGGCCTCGGGCAGGATGGAGCGCACCAAGCGAACCTCCGCAATCGAGGCGACATCGTAATGCGTCACGCCCGCTTCCCACAGGATGCGGATCAGCTCGGGAGATGGGTTCGCCTTGACGGCATACATCGCCGTACCCGGAAACTTCTCGACGAAGAAACGGGCCGCGCGCGATGCTGCGTGCGGTCGGGTGAGGATTACGGGATCGTCCGGCTCTAGGGCGCGAACTACAGCCTTGGCGTCGGGATATTCGTGCAATTCAAGGGACCCCCTAGCGTGTTACCGATCAAGCTGCCTTGCGGTGGAAGTCCCTTGGGGCAGCGGAGCCGCGCATATAAAGGCGGCCCGCTGAACATCAAGTGAAAATGCGCAACGTTGGTTCCCTTACGAGAACTGCACCTGCGGAACCTGGTCGACGACGCCCTTCTCACTGTCGTCGAGCCGATGAAAGTCCGCTTCCTGGAAACCGAGCATGCCGGCAAAAAGGATCGCCGGAAACGTCTCGCGGCCCGTATTGTAGCGCGACACGGCTGCATTGAGCGCGCGGCGTGCGGCGGCGAGCTTGTCTTCCACATCGGCCAGTTCGCGTTGCAGTTCCTGAAAATTGGCGCTTGCTTTCAGGTCCGGATAAGCCTCACCCAGCGCCAGCAATCGGTCCAACGCCACGCGCAATTGCGCTTCGTCCGAAGAGTTGATGCTGCCCTGCGCCGCGGTATTCCGCGCGGAGATAACCTGATCCAGCGTATCCTGCTCGTGGCTGGCATAGCCTTTCACAGTGTTCACGAGGTTCGGGATCAGGTCGTGCCGCTGGCGCAGCTGCGCGTCGATATCGGCAACGCCCTGGTTCACATTCTGCCGCAGCGCGACAAGCTTGTTGTAGATCGCGACCAGGACAATGCCGACGATGCCCAGGACGATCAGAATGACGATGATTGTGCTCATAACTGTCTGACTACCCCTATCCTTGTTACGCTTTGGTGTGCCATCAAAGCGTGGGATCGGAAAGGGTTTGCGTACAGTTATGATCGAGCGTCCCGATGTCGACGCATTGATGGCGGGCGAGCTGGGCCAGTTTCTAGGCCAGCAAGTGCAAGTTCGCGAAGATGCCAAAGCAAAACGAAGCAGCCGGTGGACCTGGTCTGCCGTCATCCTGCTTCCGATACTCTCCTTCCTCTGGTTCGCGCCGATTGGCGATTTCCGTTTCTTCATCGCCTTTGCCTTCATCGCTGGCGCATATGGCTGGGGGCAACTGCCTGTCATCCAGGCGAAGAACCAGACAAAGGAGGGGATCAACTCTGCCATCGCCGGCGCGCTCGGGCTTGATTATGCCCGCGAATGCGAGCCAGGGCACGGTTTCGACCGGGCGAAGCGGCACAAGATGTTCCCAAGTTTCGACAAGTCCTCGGTCGAGGATCTGTGGTGCGGCGACATGGCAGGTCACGCCTTCACCTTGCGCGAAGTCCTGCTGGAAGAGCAGCGCGGCAGCGGCAAAAACCGGCGCTGGGTCAAGGTGTTCCGCGGCCCTGTCATCACCATCGGCGGGGCGCGCGACTTCCTTGGCACGCATTTGCTCGAACGGTCGGGCAAGCACCGCAAGTTCGGCTTCTTCGGCGAGAAAGACGAATTGAAGGTCGATGGCCAAGTCTTGCAGCGCGCCGACATGGTGCACCCTGATTTCGAGGACGCCTTCACGCTCTTCACTACCGACCAGGTCGAAGCGCGCTACATCGTCCACCCGACCTATATCGAAGAGCTGATCGCCATTGAAGTGGCTTTCAACGGGCAGGATATCGCCACCCTGTTCAAGGATAGCGAATTGACCATCATCCTCAAGACCGAAAACATGTTCGAAAGCGGCAATCTCGACCACACACGCGACCGCGAAATGGTGGAGATGGCCACCAGCCAGTTCATGGCGATGGCCGATCTCTGCCGTGCGATTAACGCGCAGGGGCGTTAGTCAGCGATTGACGCCGTAGGACAGCCCTATTTGTCGAACAGCTTGGCCCAGCGGCGCTTTTCGCGATCCTTCCAGTGGCCGCGGTGATAGGCATCGCTGGCGAGTAGCGGCATCACGCTGCCCGCTTCGGCAAACACCATCTGCTCGATCGCGGTGGAGACCTTGCCCCAGCTTGCGGCCTCTTGCAGCGTGGAAGACGAGCACGCCCCGTCGCGCACGTCGGCCACGGTGATCTGCACTGCATATTTGTGGACCGACACGTCCTCGTGACCGAGGATCTCGGCGCACACGACAGTGTCCTGGATGAAGTTCTTGGGCACGCCGCCGCCCACCATCAGCAGGCCGCTTTCGCCGCCCTTGATCTTGATGTCGGTCAATTCGCGGAAGTCCGCCACCGCGTCGATCATCAGATAGGGCTCGCCCTTCTCCATTTGATCGACCTGGTGCTTCACGAGGCCGAAACCGGCGGAGGAATCCACGAAGGCAGGGCAGAAGATCGGCACATCATGCTCGTAGGCGAGCTTGACCAAGCTGTTGTCCTTCTTGCCATGTTCGGCGAGGTACTTGCCCATTTCGCGGATGAAGGCGCGGCTGGAATAGGGACCCGGGGGCAGTTCGTTGGCGATGCGATTGATGGTGAAGTCGCAGTCCTGCAGCTGCTCTTCATCGATATAGGTATCGTAGATCCGGTCGATATAGAGCGAACGCAGCGTGTCGTCGTCGGGCACTTCGAGCGCTTGATAGTGCTTGTGTCCAAGCCCTTCGAAGAAGTCCATGTCCACGATGGTCGCGCCTGTCGCCACCACGCAATCGACCATGTTGTTGCGGATCAGCTCTGCATAGAGGTCCATGCATCCGCCTGCGCTTGTGCTGCCTGCGATGACGAGGAAGATGGTGCAATCCTTGTCGGCCAGCATCTGGTTGTAGATCTCGGTCGCGCGGCCGAGATCGCGGCTGGTGAAGCTCATCTTCTTCATCTGGTCGACGATGGGTCGCGCATCGAAGCTGGTGATGTCGATATGCTCGACCTTGGTCGAAAGCAGCTCCGCCTTGCGGGTGTCGTTGATGGTCGAATCGGTCATTGCGGCGCGTCTCCTATCCGTATTGCCCGCCAAACGTCGGTTGCCCCGCCCCCGTTCCATCAAACGGCGCGAAAGGGAAGTGCGATCTAACCTGGAGCACCTGGAGCACTGTCCTGATGGCAAAAAACCGGCCGGGCGCAATCCGTCTTGCGAGGCGCTTTCGAAAGATCGAGGAAGCAGATGACATGGCCCGCCTCTTCGCGCAGTAAGGCGGCTGTAGGACAGGGCGGAAAGAGCATCGGGAATGAGCAAGACGACCCAACGAAACCCAACCCGCGAAGGCGTGCTGGCAGCAGCGCGCAAGATCGCCGCGATCCTTTCGCCAACCCCGCTGCTGCCTTTCGAGGTGCAGGGCAAAACCGCATGGGCCAAGGCGGAAAGCCTGCAACCCATGGGCGCCTTCAAGATCCGCGGTGCGTGGCACCGATTGAGCGATCTCTCCGAGGCCGAGAAAGCGAACGGAGTCGTCGCCGTGTCCAGCGGCAATCATGCGCAAGGCGTGGCATGGGCCGCGCGCAAGCTGGGCATTGCCGCCACCATCGTGATGCCGGAAGACGCGCCGCAGGTTAAGCTGCAGCGCACCAGGAGCTACGGCGCGAAAGTTATCACCTATGACCGGATGAGCGAGAACCGCGAAGCCATCGCTACGAGCCTCGCCGAGGAGCTGGGCGCGACATATGTGCACGCATTCGGCGACCCTTGGGTGATCGAAGGTCAAGGCACGGCGGGCATCGAGATCGCCGACCAAATGTTGGCGCTGACCGACAAGCCCGTTTCGCGCATCGTCGCGTGCTGCGGCGGCGGCGGGCTGACGGCAGGCCTCGCCCTCGCCTGCCCCGATGCCGACATCATTCCGGTCGAACCTGAAGGGTGGGACGACATTTGCCGAAGTCTGGAAACCGGCGAAATCCAGAATGTCGGCGACAATCCGCCACCGACGGCGTGCGACGCCTTGCAGACATTCGCCACGCAGCCAATCAATTTCGCCGTGCTGAAAGAGCGGTGCCATGAATGGGCGCGCGTCTCGGAAGACGAGATCAGGCAGGCGCAGGACTTCGCCTTTTCCAACCTGCGACTGGTTACAGAGCCGGGCGGCGCGGCGGCGCTGGCTGCGGTGCTTACTGGCAAGGTCGAGGTGGACGATGCCACCGCCGTGCTGATTACCGGCGGCAATATGGACATCGCCCGATGGTCCGAGCTTATCCGCGACATTAGATGAGTTGCATTTGACAATCGAATAGCCGGGCAGCAGGCTCGCCTCCTCTTTCAGGGAGGAGATTGCACCGTGAACACCGCCATTCTCGCGCCGGCCACCGTACTGGTCCTCTGGTCCATCGTCATGCTGTTCTGGATCGCCTTCACGCGCTTTCCAGCAATGAAGGCCATGCGTGCGGAGCGCGGCAAGAGCGGCGGCGTCAGCAAGGCGCGAGCAGGCGGTCGTGGGCAGGACCTCGAAGGGCTGATCCCCGACAAGGTGAACTGGAAAGCCCATAATTACACACACCTCATGGAGCAGCCGACGATCTTTTATGCGACAGTGCTGATCCTGGCGGTGGCGGGTGCCACATCGCTCGATGTGCTGCTGGCTTGGGGCTATGTGGCCCTGCGGATCGTGCACTCGCTGTGGCAGGCTCTGGTGAACACAATTCCCATCCGAATGCTGATCTTCTTCACCGCCACCGGATTGCTGATTGTGCTGGCAGTGCGCGCGCTGCTGGTGACGCTGTGACGGACATGCTCCAGCCGGTCATCGCTCTGGCGGCGTGGACGTTCGTCATGTGGCTGTGGATGTACGCAACGCGCCTTCCCGCCATGAAAGCACATAGTGTCGATCCCGACGATCTGGCGAAAGACCCGACTATGTCGCTGGACGCGGCATTGCCGCCGCATGTCCAGTGGAAGGCGAAAAACTATAACCACCTGCACGAAGCCCCCACCGTGTTTTACGCGGTCGCCATCAGCCTTGCAGTGGTAGGCGAGACAGGCTTCGCTGCCGTCGCACTGGCCTGGGCCTATGTGGCGTTTCGCATTGCCCATTCGTTAGCGCAGGCGACGGTGCCCAAGGTGGTGCTGCGCTTCCTGCTATTCACCGGATCGCAGCTTTGCCTGCTGGCCCTGGTGGTTATCGCGGCGGTAAGAATCCTTGCGAATTAGGTAATATCCGCAATGCGCGGATTTACCGCATTCGGTAGGGCCAGCGGCCATGATGTGCCTGGACGCGAAAAGGCCGAAAGGACCTGGCAATGGCACACATCCTCGTTGTCGACGATGACGATATCCTGGCGGAGAACGCCGCGCGCATCCTGATCGATGCGGGCCATGCCTGCGGCTGGGTGAGCGATGCAAAATCCGCTTTCGAAGTGCTGGGCAAGCGCCGGCCCGACCTCGTTCTGCTCGACCAGAACATGCCGGGAGAAAGCGGCAATTCGCTGCTGCGCCGCCTGCGGAATTCGCCGCGCTTTTACGACCTGCCGATCGCCATGCTGACTGCGGTAACTGGGCTGAAGGAAGAGCAGATCGCGCTTTATAACGGCGCGCAGGATTACATCCGCAAGCCGTTCAGCGAAAAGATGCTGGTGTTCCGCGTCAACCAAATCCTGAAGTCGCGCGCCGAGCGGGGTAAGCATCGCACGCTGGATGAGGAGGTCGGGGTTCACCGGTCGGCGAGCGATACGGACCGGATGAGCAGCGTATTGCAGCGCTTGCTCTAATGGGTCAGGCGGCTTCCCCGCCAAGGTCTGCGATGAAATTCTCCGTCCAGCGCTGCACGTTGTCATCGCGCACGGTTGCGATCATGTTGGTGTAGCGCTCCTTGCGCTCATCCAGCTGCATATCCAGCGCCAGCTTGATATGATGCGAGATATCGTCGGGACTGTGCGGATTGATCAACAGCGCGCCTTTCCCGCCGCAATCGAGCTGCTGCGCAGCGCCTGCAAAGCGCGACAGGATCAGCACGCCGGGATCTTCCGGGTCTTGCGCGGCGACATATTCCTTGGCGACAAGGTTCATCCCGTCGCGCAAGGGCGTGACAAGGGCAATCTTCGCCGCGCGGTAATAGCCATACAGTTCCGCCTGGCTGTGGCCCTTGTTGACATAGCGGATCGGCACGAGATCGACTTCCGACCGCGCGCCGTTGATCTGTCCGGTCTTCTGTTCAAGGATCGCGCGGATTTTCTGGTAGCTGCCGATATCCTCGCGGCTGGGCGGCGCGATCTGGATGTAGACGAAATCGCGCACATGCTCCGGATGGCGGTCGAAGAAGCGGCCGATGCCGTCGATCCGTTCGGGCAGGCCCTTGGAATAGTCCAGCCGGTCCACCCCGATGGCGGCGATGCGGTGGCGAGTGGAGCTCATCAAGCGCTGCTGCGCCTGCCGCGCCTCGCCTTCCTCGCCCTTGGCCGTGAAGAAGTCGTAATCGATGCCGATGGGATAGGCACGCGCGATGGTGCTGCGCCCATCCAGCGTGATCTCGCCCGTGTCGCGGTTCACATCGGCTTTCAGCTCTTTCTCGCAGTAATGCAGGAAGCTTTCGAGCCACGTATCGTTCTGGAAGCCGAGCACATCGTAATGCAGCAGCGCTTGCACCAGCCGCTCGTGATAGGGCAGCGATACGAACAGATTGGTGGGCGGCCAGGGCGTGTGGAGGAAGAAGCCCATGCGGTTTTTCACGCCCATGCTGCGCAAGCGCTCTCCCATCGGCATCAAGTGATAGTCGTGCACCCACACAAGGTCGCCATCGTCGATCAGCGGCAGCGCGCTTTCGGCGAAGCGCTGGTTCACCCGCTCATACCCCTTGCCGAACTCCCGTTCGTACTGGGTCAGGTCGATGCGGTAGTGGAACAGCGGCCAGAGCGTGGAATTGGCGTAACCGTTGTAGTACTCGTCAACATCCTGTGTTTCGAGGTCGATCGTGGCGGTGGTGACTCCTTCGGCGGAGCGGACATAGTTGATGGAGCCGGTGAACTCCGCCGTCTCCTGCCCGGACCAGCCGAACCAGATGCCGCCATTGGCCTTCAGCGCGGAATTGAGCGCGCCTGCCAGCCCGCCCTGCGCGCCCGCCACCCCGCGCGCCTTGGGTACGGCAACGCGGTTCGAGATAACGACAAGACGTGGCAAGTGTGCCTCCCAGGGCTTTGATTTTCTAGCGGACGGTGTTCCAGCTTTTCGACAGCAGACCGGCGCAGTTGATGATACCAACCAGCGAGTAGGTTTGCGGGAAGTTCCCCCACAGCTCGCCCGTCTCGAAGTCCATATCTTCGCTCAGCAGGCCCGATCCGGTGCGGTGGGCCAGCATGGTGCAGAACAGTTCGCGCGCCTCGTCCTTGCGGCCCATCAGCGCCAGCGCCTCGATCAGCCAGAAGGTGCAGATGTTGAAGGCCGTTTCGGGCGCGCCGAAATCGTCTTCCGCCGCATAACGCAGCATGTGCTCTCCGCGCCTCAGGTCGCGCTCGACCATGGCGAAGGTCTGCTCGAAGCGCTCATCGTCAGGGGTGACGTAGCGCAGCTCCAGCAATTGCAGCAGGCTGGCATCGAGATAGTCGCTTTCGAAGCTGGCGCCGTAATGGCCGCCCTCCCCGTTTTCCTTCCATGCCCTGGCCTCGATCGTATCGCGGATCGTGTCGGCCCGATCCGACCAGAAATGCGCACGATCCTGCTTGCCGAGGTAATGCGCGGCCGTTGCCAGTCTGTCGCAGGCGGCCCAGCTCATTACGGCGGAATAGGTGTGCACCTCTTGCCGCGTGCGGAATTCCCACAGGCCGGCATCGGGCTGGTCGTGCATGGACCACGCCATTTCGCCCACCTCTTCGAGGCTTTCGAAATCGCGATCATCCGCCATGCGCAGCAGGCGCCGGTCGAGAAAGCCCTGCACGGTCGGCAGCACGATCTGGCCATAGGCATCGTGCTGCACCTGCTTATATGCTGCGTTACCGACGCGCACAGGCCCCATCCCGCGATAGCCGGCAAGACTGCCCGCCGTATTTTCAGTCAGCTCGGCGACGCCCATCACCGAATAAAGCGGCTGGATCTGCCCGCCCTTCGCATTGTCGACGAGATTGCGCAGGAAGCCGAGATATTTCTCCAGCACATCCAGCGCGCCAAGCCGGTTCAGCGCCTGCACCGTGTAATAGGAATCCCGGATCCAGCAGTAGCGATAGTCCCAGTTTCGCTCGCTGCCCGGCGCTTCGGGGATGGAGGTCGTCAGCGCCGCGACGATGGCGCCCGTTTCCTCATGCTGGCACAGCTTGAGCGTGATGGCGGCGCGGATCACCTCCTGCTGCCATTCGAACGGCGTCGCCAGACTGCGCGCCCATAGCTGCCAATAGCGCCGCGTGCTCTGCTCCATGCGGCGCACCTGCTCTCGCAGATTGCCGACAAAGGGCTCGTCCGGCCCCAGGAAGAAATGCGTGTCCTCCTCGATGCGGAAGGTGCGCCCTTCGAGGATGTAGCCCACCGCCGCATCGGTAGAGAGGCGCATGGACTGGCCCGACATCAGATAGCGGATGTGATTGGTGCCGTGCGTTGTTTCGGCTGCGGCCTGCCCCCAGTCGCGCATCGGCTTCAGCACAACGCGGATGCGCGGATTGCCCGCCACCGGGCGCACGATACGTGCAAAGGCGACGGGGCGATACATGCGCCCGCTGCCCTCGAAGCGGGGGCAGAAATCCAGCACCTCCACCGCGCTGCCATCGGCCGCTTCCAGCCGGGTGACGAGGATGGGCGTATTGCGGATATATTCCTGGTGCGAGGCGGTCTGCCCTTCCAGCTCGAACCGCCAGACGCCGACATCTTGCGATGCGCCGTTCAGAAGCGCGCAAAAGGTCGGGTCGCCATCCACGCGCGGCACGCAGCCCCACACGATGGCTCCGCGCTTGTCGACAAGGCCCGATACCTGGCAATTGCCGATCGGCCAGAGCTCCAGATCGCTTTTATGTTCGCTCACAGTCCCAACCAATGCTGCACTGCAGCAGGAGTTGCAAGGCCGTATTCGGCTACGCTCTCCTCACGCTCGCCCACCAGCACGCCAAAGCCGCCATGCTGCTTCGCTGCGCGCATCCCGTCTTCATCGGTTAGGTCGTCACCCACGAACACCGGCATAGCCCCCGCAAACGAGTCGGCTTCCATGAACGCGCGCAACGCCGAGCCCTTATTGGCGCCTTTCCCCACCAGCTCGATCACGCATTTGCCGCGCTTTACATCCAGTGCATTCTCGCCCGCCAATTGCCGCGCAAAAGCCAGCCCGCGCCCTTCCAGCGAGGGGTTGGCGCGGTAATGCAGCGCCACGCCATGCGGCTTGTCTTCCAGGTCGAAACCATGATCGCCTGCAAAGCAGCGCACTTTGTGCAGCAGTTCAGGCGGCAAGCCTTCCGGCACCCGGCCAAGATTGTCGCCGGCTGCCGAGCGGCAATCGCCGCCATGCGAGCCCGACACGGCCAGTTTCAGCGAGCCTAAATGGCTTTCCAGATCGACAATCGCACGCCCGCTTACCAAGGCGAGCCGACCGTCTAGCCGATCGGACAATTCATGCAGGCTATCTGCCAAGGACGGCGGCACGTGAATACTGTCAGGCGTTGGCGCCAGCTCGACCAGCGTTCCGTCGAAATCGAGAAACAGCGCCAGCGCCCTGTCGGCGCGCAGCTCGGCAAAATCGGGAGGATTGGGTCGACCGGCCATGTGTGGCGGTCGATAACGGTCAGGTCCGGTCCGTCAAGCGGTCCTAAAGCTTCACCATCCCGTATTCGAGCGCGCGCAGCGTTGCCGTCATGCGGTTATTAACGCCCAGCTTGGCAAAGATGCGGCGCAAATGAGTGTCGACCGTCTCGGGCGAAATGCCGAGTATCGTACCGATGTCCGCGTTGGATTTGCCGCGGGCTACCCATTTCAAAACCTCGTTCTCGCGCACCGTCAGCCCGACCATGCCTTTCCACGATTGCTCAGTCAGCAGGATGACCTTCGTGTGAAAGGCAGCGAAATGGGCGTCGATCTCGGCGCGAAGGGCGGCGTCGTCTTCGGTAATCGCGCGTTTGAACGAATAGGTTGCGTAGGCGGCGCGGCCGCGCGGTCCATAGAGCGGTAAGGCCACGCCATCGACCATGCCCGCAGTTTCCATCTCGTCCACAAAGGCTTGCTGGCCCGGTGTCAGCTCGCGCGCCGTCAACACGTCGCGCCAAGTCATCGCATGGCCTACATCCATGATGTAATCCGCCATCGGATCGCGGCGACGGAACTCCATGTCGGTGAGATACCGGTCCCTGAATGCGTCGGGAAAGCCGAAATGGAACAGTTCGGCACTTTCATCCAGCTGCGACCGGAAGGCGGGGACGAGGCGATAACTGGCAGACGTAACGCCGCGCGCGATCAGGAACGCCCGGCATTCCTGCCGCAGTTCAGAGAACTCGGAATTGCTATGAGTCTCTTCAGACATAAGCCCCGCCATCCGTCCGCAATCGCAACCCGTGGCTGTTATTGACCCAACATATGCCAGATAGATTGGCCGATGAGAAGCGCGGGCGCGTTCATGCACCGCGTCTACACCTGTCTGTAAAGAAATCTGGTAGCGGAGGAGGGACTCGAACCCCCGACACGCGGATTATGATTCCGCTGCTCTAACCACCTGAGCTACTCCGCCATCCGGCATGCCTGCTGTGCCGCATCGGGCGGCAGGCGAGGCGCGCATTTAGGTCGAAGCTATCCTGCGGTCAACCGCGAAAACGCCACCGTTTGACAAGCTCCCACGGCCCGCCGCGATAGTAGTGCAGCGCAAGGCCTGCAAAGGCAAAGTCGCGCGGTTGCACTTGCGGGCCGAGGCGGGCTTGCAGCGCCTTCGCTTCCTCCAGGCTTACCTTGTTCTGGATAGTCACATGCAGGCGCGGCTTGTGCTCGTCCTGCGGGGTGAGGAGACCGTGGAAACGGTCGCGCAGCTCTTCCCAGATTGCGATCATTTCGCGGCTTTCCAGCTTCAGCGCGGTGCCCTTGCCCAGCTTCATGATGCCGCACAGCCGCGCTGGCACGGGCGGATTGTCACGTACGATGGCAGCGATGCAATCGCGCACCTCCGGCTCGCAGCTCGGCGGCAGGGCGTGGAACAGCGTGACATGCGCTTTCAGGTAATTGCGCTCTGGCGGGAAGTGCTCGGTGCGCAGCTGGTTCGCCCAGCTGAACAGGTCTTCGGGCAGTTCGGCCGTGACGATCAGGGGCGCCGGACCGCTTTCGCCCGTCACATCTCGCCCCGCTCGCGGCGCAAGGCGAACCATCGCTCGACCGCGGCATTATGCCCTTCAAGCGTCGCATTGAATTCGTGCCCGCCCGTGCCATCAGCAACCATGAAGACAGCGTCCGTGTCTTCCGGGTTCAGCACCGCCTCGATACTGGCGCGGCCGGGATTGGTGATCGGCCCGGCAGGCAGCCCTTCCATGGAATAGGTGTTGTAATCGTTGATCGCCTGGATTTCCGACTGGCGGATGCGACGCCCGAGCGGGCGGCCACGCGTAATCGGATAGATGATAGTCGGGTCGGCCTGCAGCCAGATCCCCTGCCGCAAGCGATTCGAATAAAGCCCTGCAACCATGCGCCGTTCTTCGGGAACGCCGGTTTCCTTCTCCACGATAGAAGCAAGCGTCACGGCCTCTTCGGGCGAAGTCACAACCGTGTTCGGTCCACGCTGGGGCCAAAGTTCTGCAATGGTTTCGTCCATCGCGCGCTGCATGCGGGCGAGGACCGCGATCCGCTCTTCCCCGCGTTCGAAGTCGTAGCTTTCGGGCAGCACGCTCCCCTCTTCCGGCACGGGGATGTCGCCGACCAGCAGTTCTTCCGCCATCAGGATGTCGTGTACGATGACGGATGGCGTGCCCTCTGGAATAGTAACGAAGCGGCGGATCACGTCGCCATTCTGGAAGGTGTCGAGAATATCGGCCTGGCTCGCACCGGCGGGCAGCAGGAATTCGCCCGCCTTGATGGGTGCCTTGCCGCCAAGAACCTTGGCACGCAGCAGGAAGCTGTCGGCAGAGGCGATGTGACCTTCCTCCTCCAGCAATCCTGCAACCGAGGTGAGAGACGCGCCCGAAGGGACGATGAAGGCCGTCTCCTCGTCCACTTGCGCGCTGGAATACCACGGCATGGCCAGCCAGCCGCCGACGGCGACCACCACCAGCAGGCCCAGCACGGCCAGCGCCGCGATCGCCTTTTTCATATCAGTCCTTCACGCGCGTCATGATCAGCGAGGCATTGGTGCCACCGAAGCCGAAGCTGTTGTTGAGCACTGCGTTCACTTCCCGCTTTTTCGCGGTGAGCGGAACGAGATCGACACCTTCGGTGCCTTCATCGGGCGTATGCAGGTTGAGCGTGGGCGGCACGACCTGGTCGCGCATGGCGAGGATGCAGAAAATGCTTTCCACCGCGCCCGCGCCGCCCAGCAGATGGCCGATGGCGGACTTGGTGCTGCTCATGCTGGCGCCGCCCAGATCGTCACCCAGCACGCGCTTTACCGCGGCGAGTTCGATCGTGTCGGCCATTGTGGAGGTACCGTGGGCGTTGACGTAATCGATGTCCGAGGCGTCCAGACCGGCCTTGCGCAGCGCCATGCGCATGGCGTTCTCCGCCCCCTTGCCTTCTGGATGCGGCGCGGTGACGTGGTAGGCATCGCCGGAAAGGCCATAGCCGACCACTTCGGCATAGATCGTAGCGCCGCGCGCCTTGGCGTGTTCGTATTCCTCCAGCACGACGACGCCTGCACCTTCGCCCATCACGAAGCCGTCACGATCCTTGTCGTAGGGGCGGCTGGCTTCGGTCGGACGGTCATTGAAGCTGGTGTTGAGCGCACGCGCCTGCGCGAAACCGGCAATGCCGATGGGGCAGATCGTCGCTTCAGCGCCGCCTGCCAGCATGATGTCCGCATCGTCGTCACGGATCATGCGCGCGGCATCGCCGATGGAATGGGCGCCGGTCGAGCATGCTGTCACCACGGCATGGTTCGGGCCCATCAGGCCGTATTTGATGCTGACCTGGCCGCTGATGAGATTGATGAGCCGCCCATGGACGAAGTGCGGGCTGACGCGGCCCGGCCCGCGATTGTGCAGATTGACCGCTTCCAGCTCGATGCCCGGCAGTCCGCCAATGCCCGACCCGATGGAGCAGCCTGCGCGCAGCTTCATCGCCTCGTTCATATCGGTGAGCCCGGCATCTTCCAGCGCCTGTCCCGCGGCATCGATGCCAAATACGATGAAGGGATCGACCTGGCGTTGCACCTTGCTGTCGACCCGCTTGTCCGGATCGAAGCCCCATTCGTGGTCTGTCGGCTTTACCTCACCCGCGATGGTGGCCTTCTGCCCTTCCGTATCGAAGCGGGTGATTGTGCCGATGCCGCTCTCTCCGGCGATCAGGTTCTTCCAAGACGTTTCCACATCGCCGCCAAGAGGCGTGACAAGGCCGAGGCCGGTTACGACAACGCGCCGCATATCATCTCTCCAAATGCCCTTTGCGGGCTAGAATCAAAACAGGCCCAACCCGATAGGGCTGAGCCTGTCGAAGCCCTGCATTTCAAACCTTTGGCGATTGTCCAAAAGGAAAAGCAACCCGTCGACAAGCTCAGGGCAATCGGGCTGAAGGATTAAGAGGTGTGCTCTTCGATATACTTGTTGGCGTCGCCGACCGTGTTGATCTTTTCCGCCGCATCGTCGGGGATTTCCACGCCGAACTCTTCTTCGAAAGCCATCACCAGCTCTACGATGTCGAGGCTGTCTGCGCCCAGATCGTCGATAAAGCTCGCTTCGGGAGTAACCTTCTCTTCTTCGACGCCAAGATGTTCGACAACGATCTTCTTAACGCGGTCAGCGGTATCGCTCATGTATGCCCTCTCAGGATTGGGGTGTGAAACTGTCCTGTCGCCCTAATGAACGATGGCGGCGGGCGCAAGGGCCACGCGCGTTTTCAAGGCTGCGCTTCATCCCGTCGCCACGGCCGCAGGCCGACGGGGATTTGCGCATCGGGATCGACGGGATTCTCCGCGTAATAGCGCTCGATCAGGAAGGCGCGGCGACGGTCGACCTGCTGGCTGGCGCGGTGGCGCTGTTCCAGCCGCCGCAGCCCAGCCTCGGCTTCATCGTCGGAGCGGTCGTTCAGCAAAGCCTGCCGGTAATGCTCTTCAGCCAGCACGAAGGCGCCGCCCTGCTCTGCACACAGGCCCGTGTTGAAGCGCAACGAAGGCTGCTCGGGATGCGCTGCATGGAGCTCTTCCATAGCCTCGCACGCGGCGCGCTCGTCCGTCTCGGTCAGCCGGATGGCGTCCCGGAACTGGCGGCGCATCGCACGCTCCAGCCCGCCCCGCCCTTCCATGATGCGGATGTCCTGCGAGCGGGCAACCGGCGCGAGTTCATGACGCAAATGCGCGGCAAGCTCGAGGATCCAGTTATCGACGATGGGTGCAAAATCGGGCGCGGCATCGTGATCGGGGCAGTAGGTAACATTGTGGGAGCGGCCCATATTGCTCGACCACAATTGGTCGCCATCGCGATCGATCAGGCGCAGGTCCGGACGAAAGGATGCGGTGATATCGACGCAGTCGACCTCCAGCATCTCTCGCGCCGTGCAATCGCCATCTTCGTCCTTTGCCACACAGACGGAGCGGCGGGCGCGAACTTCCCTCTCGGAGAATACAGGCTCGGCATGGCCGGTAAGGATGGAATCGGCCTCTCCCGCGAGGGCGGGCGGCAGGACGGAGAACCACTCTTCACCCCCGATCTCTACACCGCGCAGCCGGTCGGCGATGACGGAAGCGAGCGCCAACCCGTCGGAGCCGGTGAAGGCATCGAGTGCGATACTTTCCACCTCGATGGCCGCTTCGCTGCCTGCCGGATAGATGCCCTCTATCCGCAAGGTTTCCGCCTGCGCGGGAATTGCGATGGCAGACAAGACTGCCGCAATCGTGATGACGCCTTTGCGCATGGTGAGCCCCCTTTATCTCGGGCGGCCACTCTAAAGAGCTAAGATGAACGTCTGCAAACCGGCGAGTGCAGCTGCCTGTGGCTTTCTTCATGCGACGAATTGCAAGTCTCGCGCGACAAATCTCGGACCCATCGCGCCCTGCAGCCATTATGTAGGTAAATCCCTATTCTGAAAGGCAGAAATCATGAACAACAACCAGAGCACTCTCAATTCGCTTGCAACCACCACTTTCGATTCGGTGCGTGGCTACCGCAAGGCCGCAGAGATCGCCGACAACCCGCAGCTCTCGCAGCAGCTGGAGCAGCGCGCCAACAGCCGCGAGCAGACTTTGGGCACGCTGAATGCAGAGCTGTCGCGTCTCGGCTGCGAGCAGGTGAACGAGCAGAGCTTCAGCGGCCAGGCACACCAGATGTTCGCCAGCATCTCGGACGCATTCGAGAATGGTGACGAAGCTGCCGCAGAGCGTGTCGAAGAAGGCGAAGACTATATCGCCGGCCAGTTCCGCGATGCGCTTGACGGATCGGACCTCGAAGGTTCCAGCCGCCAGGTGGTCGAGCAGGCCTATCAGGAAATTCAGAGCGGTGAACAGTTTGGTGATCGTATTGAAAACCAATACGACTGATCAAACTTTCCGGTAACAGAGAAGGGCGCGAGGCTAGAAACCTCGCGCCCTTTTTATTGCATCGCGTACGAACGACTTACGCAGGCGGTGCGTCCCGCGTGGCGGCGTTGCTATTCATGTCGGCCTTTTCTGCGTCGCTGGCGCTTTTCTGCGTTTCCAGCGCTTCGCCGGACAGGCGGATATGCACATCGCGCAGCTGTTTTGCACTCACTACGCTCGGCGCACCCATCATCAGGTCCTGTGCCTTCTGGTTGAGCGGGAAGGCGATCACTTCGCGGATATTCGGCTCGTCCGCCAGCAGCATGACGATGCGGTCGATGCCGGGCGCGGAACCGCCGTGTGGCGGCGCGCCCAGCTTGAAAGCCTCGATCATGCCGGAGAAGTTGGCGTCCACTTCTTCCTGCGAATAGCCGGCGATCTCGAAGGCCTTGTACATGATGTCCGGCCGGTGGTTACGAATGGCGCCGGAGCTGAGTTCATAGCCGTTGCAAACGATGTCGTATTGCCACGCCTTGATCTCCAGCGGGTCGGTGTTTTCCAGCGCGTCCATCTCGCCCTGCGGCATGGAGAATGGGTTGTGGCTGAAATCGACCTTTTTCAGCTCCTCATCCCACTCGAACATCGGGAAATCGACGATCCAGCAGAATTTGAAACAGCCCTGCTCGATCAGGTCGAGGTTTTCGGCCGTGCGCGTGCGGGCGAGCCCCGCAAGCTTTGCCGCGTCCTTTTCCTTGCCGGCTGCGAAGAACAGCCCGTCATTTTCGCCGAGGCCCAGCTCGTCATAGATGCGCTGCATGTTGTCCGGGCCGTGGTTCTTGGCAATCGGACCGCCGAATTCGCCCTGCTTGCGGGTGACGTAGCCGAGGCCTGAGAAGCCTTCCTTGCGCGCCCAGTCATTCATCTCGTCGAAGAACTTGCGGCTCTTTTCGTTCGTGCCCGGCGCGGGGATGGCCCGCACCACGCCGCCGCTGCCGACGATTTTTTCAAAGATGCCAAAGCCGCTCTTTTCGAAGTGGCTCGATACGTCGGCGATTTCGATGGGATTGCGCAGGTCCGGCTTGTCGGTGCCGTATTTCAGCATCGCCTCGGCATAGGGAATGCGCGGGAACTCGCCCGCAGGCGTCACAGTCTTGCCGTTTGCAAACTCCTCGAACACGCCGGCGAGCACAGGCTCGATGGCCTGGAACACATCTTCTTGCGTTACGAAGCTCATTTCGAAATCGAGCTGGTAGAATTCCGGCGACCGGTCGGCGCGCAGGTCTTCGTCGCGGAAGCACGGTGCGATCTGGAAATAGCGGTCGAAGCCCGCCACCATGAGCAGCTGCTTGAACATTTGCGGCGCCTGCGGCAGCGCGTAGAACTTGCCGGGATGCAGGCGGCTGGGCACCAAATAGTCGCGCGCGCCCTCCGGGCTGGACGCGCCGAGGATCGGCGTCTGGAATTCGGAGAAGCCCTGGTCGGTCATGCGGCGGCGCAGGCTGGTGATGACCTTGTTGCGCAGCATGATATTGTTGTGAATGCGCTCGCGCCGCAGGTCGACGAAGCGGTATTTAAGGCGGATGTCCTCCGGGTAGTCCTCCGCCGAATTGACGATCAGCGGCAGCTCCTCCGCGCGGCTCTGCACGGTAATCGAGCGGGCGAACACCTCGATCTCGCCGGTGGGCAGGTTGGCGTTCACCGCCTCTGCATCGCGCGCCTTCACATCGCCGTCGATGGTGACGACGCTTTCCAGCTTCAGCTTTTCCAGCACCGGCAGCGCTTCGCTGTCGCTATCGGCCACGATCTGCGTGATGCCGTAGTGGTCGCGCAGGTCGACGAACAGCACTCCGCCGTGGTCGCGCTTGTTGTGCACCCATCCCGACAGGCGGACGCTGTCCCCGACATTGGCCTTGGTCAAAGCTGCGCAGTTGTGGGTACGATAGGCGTGCATGGGGACTCTTTTCTTTTCGCAGGTTATGGCGCTAAGGGCGCGCGGAAGGCGCGGCGGCGAAACGCCAGTTTCACGCGCGCGCTAACAGGCCAAGCACGCGCCTTTGTCAAGGATGGCGTGCGAGTGGGCCCCTTGGGCCGCAGGCACGGTGAACCGGCCAGACGAGAAAAGACACACGAATGCAAATCCATCCCCTGATTACAGATACCGAAACGCTGGCCGCCCTGTGCGAGCGGCTGGCCCGGCACGATGCCGTGTGCGTCGATACCGAATTCATGCGCGAGAACACCTATTACCCGCTGCTCTGCCTCATTCAGATCGGAAACGAGGAAGAAGCAGCTGCAGTCGATCCGCTGGCGGACGGCATCGACCTGTCGCCATTGCTGGAACTGCTCACCGACAATGACGAGGTTCTCAAGGTCTTCCATGCCGGCGGGCAGGATGTAGAGATCATCTACAACCTTACCGGAAAAACGCCCTTCCCCATCTTCGACACGCAAATCGCGATGATGGCAATCAGCCAGTCCGAACAGATCGGCTACGCCAATCTGGTCGAGAGCTGGCTGGGCAAGACGATCGACAAGGGCGCGCGCTTCACCGATTGGAGCCGCCGCCCGTTGACCGATCGGCAGATCGAATATGCCATTGGCGACGTCACCTACCTTGCGCAGATTTTTCCGAAAATCCTTAAGCGGCTGGTGAAGACCGATCGCGGCCACTGGCTGGATGCGGAAATGGAGAAGCTGGCCGACCCGGCCAATTACGCCAACGATCTTGATATGGCATGGCACCGTATCCGCGCACCCGGTCGCAACCCCGCAGTGCTGGGCCGGCTGAAAGCGCTGGCCGCATGGCGAGAGACCGAGGCGCAGAGCAAGGACATTCCGCGCGGTCGCATCATCCGCGACGAGACGATGGCCGATATTGCCAGCCATCCGCCGAAGAAGCAGGCCGATCTTGCAAAGGTGCGCGGACTTTCCAATGCATGGAAAGAGAACGATATCGGCAAACGCCTGATGCGCGTCGTCAAGAATGCGGAAGCCTTGCCCGACGAGGAAATGCCGACCAAGCCCAAACGCGGTGCACCGCTGGGCAAGGAAGGCGCGCTGGTGGCGGACCTTTTGAAGCTCCTCCTGAAAATCCGCGCCCGCGAAATCGACGTAGCCAGTCGCCTGCTGACCAAGTCAGACGAGCTGGAAGCGCTGGCTGCCGGTGTTCGCAAGCTGCCGATCCTCGATGGCTGGCGGTATGAGATTTTCGGCAGGGACGCGCTCGATCTGGTGGAAGGCAAGCTGGCTTTCGCCGTTGAAAAGGGTCGGCTGAAAATGACCCACATCGACGATGTGACAAGCGGCGATGCGACCGTCCATGCCGAGGCGGAAGAGGCTTGAGCACTTACCTCCCCACCATCAAGCAGTTGCAATATCTCGTCGCGCTGCATGAGAACCAGCATTTCGGCCGTGCGGCTGAGGCAAGTTTCGTATCGCAGTCGACCCTGTCTGCCGGCATTCGCGAGCTGGAGTCGCTGCTGGGCGTGACGCTGGTGGAGCGCAGCCGCCGTGTCGTGCGCTTTACGCCGCTGGGCAATTCGGTCGTGGCCAAGGCGCACCGCGTGCTGCGCGAGACCGAAGAACTGGCCGAGATCGTGCAAGCGGCGGGCCAGCCTCTGTCGGGCGAATTGCGCATGAGCGTCATCCCCACCATCGCGCCTTTCCTGCTGCCGCAAATCCTGCCGCGCCTGCGCAAGGAGCGCCCGCAACTGAAGCTGTTCCTGCGCGAGGAGACCTCCGACCACGCCATTGAATCGCTGCATCATGGCCGCGCCGATTGCGTGCTGCTGGCCCTGCCCTTCGCCACGGGCGATGTGGAGAAAGCCACGATCAGCCAGGACGAACTCTTCGTCGCCTTTCCCGAAGGCGAGCCGGTCGATCCGCCAGCCGAAATCCCGCCCAGCATGATCGATGAAGGCCGTTTGCTGCTGCTGGAGGACGGGCATTGCCTGAAAGAGCACGCCCTTGCGGCCTGCAACCGGCCAGAGCTGCGCGCCAGTGCCACCATGATCGGCACGAGCCTGCACACGCTGGTGCAGATGGTGGATAACGGACTCGGCGTAACCATGCTGCCGAAAATGGCGATCGATGCCGGCATATTGCAGGGCACCGATATCGCCGCCCGCCCGCTGAAAGGCGCGAACACCACGCGCGAAATCGCGCTGGTCTGGCGCGCCAATTCACCGCGCGCGGACGAATTCAGGCTCCTCGCCGAGGAATTGCGCGCAGGCTGACGCGCAGCGCGACTGGTCGCGCCTTTTTCGGATAGATTGCGGGACTTGCGCATTATTCGGGTGTGAAGCCAATAAGATACATTCTTCCCCTCAGCGCCGCCCTCGCCCTCGCCGCCTGCGGTGAAGCGGAGAACTTCCAGCCGCCCGCCGGTGTCGCGTCGGACAATGGCGATGTCGCGGCAGCGGTCGACCCCGTGACCGAGGAAGAGCCTGCCGTGCCACTCGATGCGCAGATCGTTGCAGCGCGCGAGGAGCTGGAAGCCACATTGCAGGACATCGGCAAGGATTTCGGCGGATCGCTGGGCATTGCCGTCGTCGACGTGGAGCAGGACTGGCAGGCAGGCTTTAATGCCGACACTGTATTGCCACAGCAAAGCGTCAGCAAGACATGGGTCGCGCTGACCGCCATGGTGATGGCCGAGGCGGGCGAGCTCGACCTGGATGCACCGATCCGCGTGACGCGCGAGGATTTGACGCTGTTCCACCAGCCGATCCGCAAAGAAATCTTGCGCGATGGCGCCGTCATCACCGATCATGCCGACCTGATCGAGCGGGCCATCCAGCAAAGCGACAACACGGCCAACAACGCGCTGCTTCAGCGCGTGGGCGGGCCAGAAGCGATCCGCGCCATGCTGGCGGAGCAGGGGCTGGAGGGGATCCGCTTCGGTCCGGGCGAAAAGCCTATGCAGGCGGCGATTGCCGGTATGGAATGGCGCGATGCCTATTCCTACGGCAGCACCTTCTTCGATGCGCGCGACCAGGTGCCCGACAGCGTGCGCAAACGCGCGTTCGAAAGCTACTTGGCCGACCCGGTGGACGGCGCATCCGCCGCCGCCATCGCGCAGGCCTTTGCCGCCATCGTGCGCGGCGATGTGCTGTCGGAAGAGGGCGCGGACACTTTCCTCACCATCATGGCCAATACGCGCAGCGGGCCGCGCCGGTTGAAAGGCGGCCGGGAAGACGGCTGGGTCGTGTCGCACAAGACCGGCACCGGCCAGTTCTGGAACGGTATGCAGTCAGGCTATAACGATGTCGGCGTGCTCTTCGCGCCTGACAGCACGCCTTATGCCGTTGCGGTGATGATCGGCGTGACCGAGCGACCTACGCCGGAGCGCATGGAGATGATGCAATCGGTCACCCGCGCGGTGATCGCCTATCACGAGGCGTCACGCAGCGAGAGCGCCGCGGATGCGCCAGGTTCGGGCGATGAGGAAGAGGCCGGCTAGGCCGCCTACAACGTAGCTGGCTGTGTGGGCCCACGCCACGATTACGAAACGCTGGTGCCGTCCGGGCGCGATTTCCTCTGCCCAATACGGGCTGATATCGATTGCGCCGAGCGCGTAAAGCCCGCCCGCTGCCGCTCCCGCCAAAACCGCCCCGATGGCCGCGACCAGCATCACGCCAGCGACAGGCTTTCGCAGCTCGGATGCCGGGATCGGCGGCCTGCCGAAAGACCGCGCAGCTAAGGCCAGCATGATGCCAAGTATCAGCCCCACCCACCATGTCGCCAGCACGCCCCAGATAAGCGCCATCTGCACCGCTGTCGGGTCGGGCAGGATGGGGGCATGGGCGATTGTGAAATATTCAAGCGCGATATGGGCCGTCACCATGTCGTGCGCGATGCCGTAGAGAATGGCTGCCAGCACGCAGAGCGCCACGATCTTCAAGGCTTCTTTCATCGCGCTGGCGATCAATCCATGTGCTTCAGGCCGACACGCAGGTAATCCCAGCCGGTGATGACCGTGAGCGCCGCCGCTGCCCACAGGCTGATGAGGCCGACTGTGCGCACCCATTGTTCGGCTGCCGTCCGGCAGTCTTCCGCCAGCGACGCGCAAGGCGGGCCATGCACCGCCGCGCCCAAGATCAGCGCGCCCAATGCGACCAGCTGGAAAGTGGTCTTCCATTTGGCCAGTTTCGATACCGGCACGCTTACCTGCAATCCGCCGAGAAATTCGCGCAGGCCCGATACGGCGATCTCGCGAATGAGGATGATGAGGCCCGCAATCACATGGAGGTCTCCCACCACCGGCCCGCGCAACAGGCCTTGCGCCGCTAGCACCAGGATCACGGTCGCCACCATGATCTTGTCGGCAATGGGATCGAGGAAGATGCCCAGCTTGCTCACTGCGCCGCTCGACCTTGCCAGCATCCCGTCGAAATAGTCGGTAATGCCCATCAGGCAGTAAAGCGCGAAGGCAAGGTAATAGCCCAGCGCCCAGCCCGGCCACCAGAGCAGGAAGCCTAGCAAGGGCAGTGCCAGGATACGGCTGAGCGTGAGGATATTGGGCAGTGTCCACATCGTGCGCATCGCCCTAGCCGCAATTGCCCGCAGGAAAAAGCGCAAGACTTGCTGCCATTTGGGACAAATGCCGCTAGGGAGGGTGCCGGACAGCCCGGACGGGCGCTCTTACGAAGGCCCGATGTTCACCTCCATTCACTTGCTGAAGCGTCGACGCTTCCTGCCGCTTTTCTGCACCCAGTTGCTGAATGCCTTCAACGATAATCTCTACAAAACGACGATGGTGCTGTTCGTTGTCTACACGGTCTACAGCTCTGCCGACACGGAACTGATGTTTTCCAGCCTCGCCTCGGGCGTGTTCATCCTGCCGTTCTTCCTGTTGTCGGCGATTGCCGGGCAATTGGCGGATATGCGCGACAAGGCAAAGTTGATCCGGCGGATCAAGGCGGCGGAAATCGGCTTGATGTGCGTTGGCGCTGCCGGCCTGATGATGGCGTGGTACGATATCGCGGTCGATACGGTTGCCATCCCGCTGCTTATGCTGACCCTCTTCGGCACCGGCATCCAATCCGCTTTCTTCGGGCCAATCAAATACGCGATCCTGCCGCAGCATCTTCGCAAGGACGAGGTGCTGGCGGGCACGGGCCTTGTGGAAGCGGGCACGTACATCGCGATCATGACAGGGGTCATCCTGGCCGGACTGCTGGCGGAGCGCGTGGAAATCGCCGCCATCGGCATCATCGTGTTCTCGCTGATCGGCTATGCCGTGTCGCGGCAAGTGCCCCCGGCCCCGCCCGTCGCGGTGAAAGAGCCGATCGATTTCAATCCCGTCACATCCTCATGGACGATCATCAAGGCCGTGGCGGGCAATCGCGAGATTTTTCTCGCCATCATCGCCATCAGCTTTTTCTGGACCATCGGATCCGTGCTGTTCATCCAGTTCCCCCCGCTCGCCAAGAATGTGCTGATGGCCGATCCTGCGGTCGCCAGCCTGTTTCTCGTCTTCTTCTCGATAGGCGTCGCCATCGGTTCCGTGGCGGTGAACATGCTGCTGAAGGGCCGCGTGTCGGCACGCTATTCACCGCTCAGCGTAACCGTGATGGGCGTGATGGTCGTCGTGTTCTACTTCGTCTGCCGCGCCTGGAACGCCATGCTGGTGGACGAGCAGCTGATGGATGTGGGCGAGTTCCTCTCTTACCCGCTTGCCTGGGCCGTTCTGGGCAGCTTGCTGCTGGTGGCGATCTTCGGCGGCATGTTCGTGGTGCCGCTCTATGCTTTCCTCACCACCAAGGTGCCCGCCTCGCAGACCAGCCGCGCGGTAGCAGCGAACAATATCCTCAATTCCGGCGCAATGGTGGTGGGCGCATTGCTAGCGCTGGGCCTCAGCGAAGCGGGCGTGCCGCTTGCCGAGCAGTTGCTGCTGAGTGCTGCGATGTGTGTGGTGTCCGCGTGGCTGGGCATGAAGCTCTACCGCGCGGAAACGGAAGAACTGGCCTAAAACTGCGCCTGAAGCGGCGCAGCGACAGTGGTCAGGCGATGAAGGTCATGGTGGCGAGAAAGCCCGCCGTGTAGGTCGCGGCGACCGTTTCCAGATCCTTGCGCGTGATGCCGAGCGACAGGCGCTCGCGCCACGGAGCCATCGGCTCGATCTCGTTGGCACGGGCCAGAACGTGCGGTGGAAGCGAAGCCCGGTACGGGTGGCGGGCGGACTCGGTTGTGAGGACAAGTGAGCGTCTCATGATGCCGGGTTAACGATTTGCTAACCATTTGGCTCCCCGTCGGGACGGACTGTCCACACCCGGGACGGTTGATAGGTAGTCTTGCGTGCGTCTTCCCCACGCAAAAACGGCGCCACCCGCAAAGGCAGCGCCGCTTTGTAATGTGGGAAGAATCTGCCGATCTACGCCGATCAACGCATGGTCATGCCGCCATCGACGAAATACTCCGAACCGGTCACGTAGCTCGCGTGATCGCTGAGCAGGAAGAGGGCGACCTGCGCCACTTCCTTTGCTTCTCCCATCCGGCCCAGCGCGACGGAGCTTTTGATGCGGTCGATCATGTCCTCCTTCTCGTCCTCGTCGAGGCCCATGCCTTCGAAGAAGTTGGTGTCGATGGGCCCTGGCGCCACGGCGTTCACGCGAACATTGCGCGGCGCGAGGGCGCGGGCATAGGAGCGCGACAGAGCGAGATCGGCCGCTTTCGTCGCCGCATATACTGCGCCCTGAGGCTGGCCGAGATAAGGCGCGACCGAGCTGGTAAAGAGCACGGACCCGCCATCCTTCACCTCGTCCATCAGCGCGGCCATCTGCAACACCGGCCCGCGCACATTCACATTCATCATGTGATCGAACATTTCGGCATCGTTCTCGGATGGTTCGGCAAATTTGCCGTAACCGGCATTAAGCCAAAGCCCGTCGAGACCGTCCATCTGGTCTTTCACCTTTGCGGCAAGGTCTTTCGCCGCCTCGGGATCGCTCGCATCGTTGCGCAGCACCAGCGAGCCCTTGGGCAGGGAGCGGCCCGCTTCGTCGAGGTGGTCCTGGCTCGTGCCGGTCACGGCGACCTCGCCGCCTTCCTCGACGATCATCTTGGCCGCTTCGAGGCCGAAGCCGCTTGTGCCGCCGGTAATGAGGATGCGCTTGCCGTCGAACCTGTTCATGATTGTCTCCTGGTGGGGGTATGCCTCTCACAACCGAGCGGCCCGGCGCGATGTTCCAGCAAAAAGGCCGCCCCTCGGTGAGAGGAGCGGCCTTTTGTAAGGCGCAATGAGCGCCGGTTAGATGTCGTTACCCATCTTACCCTGCATTTCGCCCTTGAACTGCTGGGCTTCGCCCTTGGCTTCCTGTTTCTTGCCTTCGGCGCGCGTTTCAGGATCGTCCGACTTCTGCTTCAGATTGCCCGTGGCTTCGTTGGCGTTGCCTTTGATCTTTTCGGTAAGTTCACCCATGATGATGCTCCTGTCGGTTGTATTGGCGCGAATGCCGCGCCGCAATACACAACCAACGGATCGCCATGCGCGAAGTTCCGATTTAGCCCTCTGACATCTTTATGATTTTGGCCCATTCGTCCGGTCTTATTTCCGCCACAGACAGGCGTGACAAGCGAACCAGTTCGATGCCTTCTAGATCGGGATTGGCCTTGATCGCCTTCAGCGTCACGAAGTTCTCCAGAGGCCGCACGGGCTTCACCTTCACGGTAGGCCACTTGCCCTCGGGGTCGGTGGGATCGACCAGCCCTGCCTCGCTCACTTCGGCGATGCCGACAATCTCCAGCCCCTTGTTGGAATGGTAGAAGAAGCACTGGTCTCCCTTCTCCATGGCCTTCAGATTGTTCGCCGCGCGGTGGTTGCGCACACCGTCCCAGATCGTCTCGCCGTCCTTGACCAGCTGGTCCCACGAATACTTGAACGGTTCGGATTTTATCAGCCAGTGATTTGGCAAAGGGCACTCCTGTTTCTGTCGGCTTTCGCCTAGCGCGCTGCCGCAATTCGGGCAATTAACACAATGTTGAACTTGTTGACGGAAAAGACCCTATCGGAAATGGGGGCTTCATTCTTTGAAGCAGGACATGGACAGCGCTGATGGCCTCAAGGGCCGGGGATTGGACGCCGCCGAACGCGATGTGATCGCGCTGGGCATTGCCATTGCGGCTATCATCCTTTTCATCGGAACAGGCGGCTCCGCATTGCCGCAGGCTGTCGGTGCGCTGCTCAATGGCGGGAAAGCGCCCGACCTCTTTCTTACCAACGCCCTTCTCCTCAACATCGCCCTGCTGATTTTTGGCTGGCGCCGTTACAACGATCTGCGCCGCGAAATCAGGGAGCGCTTCGCTGCCGAACAGCAGGCGCGCGAACTGGCGGAGCGTGATGCGCTGACCGGTTGCCTCAATCGCCGCAGCGGCCCTGCCGCTATCGAAGCGCTGCGCCAGCGCCTTGCCACGCGCGGGCAGGAACTGGTCGTGCTGATGATCGACCTCGACAATTTCAAACAGATCAATGATGTGCACGGACACAAGGTCGGCGACCTCGTGCTGTCCACCATCGGCCGCAGGCTGGAAACGGCCCTGCCCGCCGACAGTGTGATCGTGCGCGTTGGCGGCGACGAGTTCGTATGCGCCTTTGCCGGTCCGCAAAATTCTCTCGAGCATATCGACAACCGCGTCGCCGCTATGATCGCGCAGGCATCGCGGCCCGTTCTTACCGACAATACCAGTGTCGAAGCGACCGTTTCTATCGGTATCACACGGAGCGACGCAGACAGGGCCGACGACAACGATGTGACGCCGGAGACGCTGATCCACCGCGCCGATATCGCCATGTATCATGCGAAGAAGCAGGGCCGTAACCGCGCGCACTGGTTCGCCGCCGAAATGGAAGACGAGCTGCGCTATCGCAACGAGCTGGAAGCGAATATCCGCGCCGCCGTCGCGAATGATGAATTCGTGCCCTTCTATGAACAGCAGGTCGATATCGGCACAGGCGAGCTGGCCGGTTTCGAAATGCTCGCCCGCTGGGACAGCCCGCGATACGGCATGGTCAGCCCGGACATTTTCATCCCGGTGGCCGAGGAAATCGACCTTATCAGCGAGCTTTCCGAAAAGCTCATGCGCAAGGCGCTGCTCGACGCTGTCGATTGGGATGCCAGCCTTACTCTCTCGGTCAACGTCTCGCCGGTACAGCTGCGCGATCCATGGTTTGCGCAAAAGCTGCTGCAACTGCTGGTGGAAACCGGATTCCCGCCCGCAAGGCTGGAAATCGAGATTACCGAAAGCTGCCTGCACGAGAATGTGAGCACCGTGCGCTCCATCGTTACCAGCCTCAAGAACCAGGGCATCCGCATTGCGCTCGATGATTTCGGCACGGGCTATTCCAGCCTGTCGCAACTGCGCACGCTGCCTTTCGACCGCATGAAGATCGATCGCAGCTTCGTATCCGAACTCGCCACCGATGGCCGTGGGCGGGAACTGGTGGAAGCCATCGTGTCGCTGGGCAAGAGCCTTGCCCTGCCGGTGACGGCGGAAGGCGTGGTGAGCAATGAAATCCTTTCCTACCTGCAATCGCTAGGTGAGATGAAAGGCCAGGGCTTTCTGTATGGCGAGCCCGCGGATGTCAAGGCCACACGCGCTTTGCTCGCATCCCTGGGCCTGCTGCGCAGTTCGCAGGACGAGGAACTGGCCTTTGAGGAATTGCCGCGCGTGAGCGTGGGCTAGGCTGCCTGCCCCGCTGACCATTGCGGTGCGCCCGCAACGCCCCTAAGTCGCCGCCATGCGGACCGATTTCATCAAGATGCACGGGCTTGGCAACGATTTCGTCGTGCTGGACGCGCGCGAAACCGCCCTGCCCGCTGCGATGACGCCCATCATTGCAGCTAAGCTGGCTGATCGGCGCGAGGGTATTGGCTGCGATCAACTGATCCTGCTCGAACCGAGCGACCAGGCCGATTTCACCATGCGCATATTCAATCACGATGGCGGCGAAGTGGGAGCGTGCGGTAACGCCGCTCGCGCGGTCGGTCTTCTGGCGGGCGGCGACGCGACTATCGCCACGGCGGGCGGCACAATTCAGACGCGCGCCAACGACGCCGGGATAGCGGTTGATATGGGAGAGCCGCGCTTCGACTGGGAAGCCATCCCGTTGGCCTATGCGATGGATACATTGTCCTTGCCGCTGGCTTGGCACGGATTGGCGAACCCGGTCGCTGTAAATGTAGGCAACCCGCACGTCGTTTTCTTCGTCGACGAGAAAGACGCTGTGGGCCTGTACTCGATCGGTCCGGACATCGAAAACGACCCGGTGTTTCCCGAACGCATCAACGTAAATGTCGCCAAGGTGTTGGACCGGCAGACCATCAAGCTGCAAGTGTGGGAGCGCGGCGCCGGCCTCACCCGCGCCTGCGGCACCGGCGCCTGCGCCACCGCGGTCGCCGCCATGCGCCGCGGGCTGACGGACCGCGATGTCACCGTTCACCTGCCAGGCGGCCCGCTGTCGATTGCCTGGAGCGACGACAATCGCATCACCATGACCGGCCCCGCGACCGAAGCCTTTCGCGGGTCTTTCCTCTGGGACGATTACGCATGAGCGGCGCGCAGGTCATCTCGCTCGGCTGCCGTCTCAACATCGCCGAAAGCGAAGGGATAGCTGCGCTGGTGGCGGGCGAGGATGATGTCGTCGTCATCAATAGTTGCGCGGTCACCACGGAAGCCGTGCGCCAGACGCGGCAGGCGATCCGTCGCGCGCGCAAGGACCGCCCCGACGCGCGTCTGCTCGTTACTGGATGCGCTGCCGATATCGAGCGCGACCAGCTGGCTGCCATGCCCGAAGTGGACGGGCTGGTGCCCAATACGCAAAAGCTGGATGCGCGTCGCTACAATCTGAGTCCCAGCGAAGGCTGGGACCTCGTTCAAACTGGCGGAAGGTCCCAGCCTGCGCTGGGACTCGCAACCGCACATACCCGCGCTTTCGTCGCCGTGCAGAATGGCTGCGACCATGCCTGCACCTTCTGCGTCATCCCGCAGGGCCGAGGGACCAGTCGCTCGCTGAGCATTGCGCAGGTGCTGCGCGAGGTGGAGCGGCATCTGGGTCAAGGCGCGCCCGAAGTCGTGCTGACCGGCGTCGACGTCACCAGCTGGGGGCACGACCTGCCCGGCTCGCCGCCGCTGGGCGAACTGGTGCGCGCCGTGCTGGACGCTTTCCCGCAATTGCAGCGCCTGCGCATGTCCTCGCTCGACGGGGTGGAAATCGACCCGCTGCTGTTCGAGCTGTTCGCTTCGGAAGAGCGGGTAATGCCGCACCTCCACCTCTCCATGCAGCATGGCAGCGACCTGATCCTGAAGCGCATGAAGCGCCGCCACCTCCGCGCTGATGCCATCGACCTTGTGCAGAGGCTGAAAGCGCGCCGCACCGATATCGCCATCGGGGCCGACCTCATCGCCGGTTTTCCGACCGAAACCTGCGCGCATCATGCCGATAATCTCTCGATCATCGACGAGCTGCAAATCGTGCACGGCCATATCTTCCCATACTCGCCGCGCCCGAACACGCCCGCCGCGCGGATGCCGCAGCTGGACAAGCCGCTGATCAAGGCGCGTGCGGCCGAATTGCGCGCCGCCGTTGCGCGCGTTCGCAGCGAATGGCTCGACACACTTGTGGGCACGCCGCAACGCGTGCTTACGGAAAAGGATGGCACCGGCTATTCACCAGCTTTCGCCCGCGTAGACGTGCCCGAAGGCACGCCCGCCGGCACCATCGTTACCGTCACGCCCAGCCGCGTCGAGGAAGGCCTACTCAAGTGAGCGAACCCAGCTGGTCCGACAAGCTCTTCGGCGGTTTCCGCAAGACATCGGACCGCCTGTCCGAAAACCTCAGCGTCGTCTCCACCGCCAAGCTGGACGATGCGACGCTCGACGATGTCGAAGATGCGCTCATTATGTCGGACCTCGGCCCGTCGGCAGCGGCCCGAATCCGCGCCAAGCTGGCGGAAAAGCGCTTCGGCCTGACCATTACCGAGCGTGAGCTGAAGGAAGCGGTGGCCGAAGAAATCGCCGCCATCCTGCGCCCCGTTGCCGTGCCGCTGGACATCGTCGCCTTCCCGCGCCCGCAGGTCATCCTGGTAATCGGCGTGAATGGCAGCGGCAAGACCACCACCATCGCCAAGCTCGGCCATTGGCTGCAGGAAGACGATTACGAGGTCATGCTGGCCGCGGGCGACACGTTCCGCGCGGCGGCCATCGGCCAGCTGAAAATCTGGGCCGAGCGTATCGGCGCGCCCATCATCACCGGACCCGAAGGAGGCGACCCGTCCGCCATCGTCTTCGACGGGGTGAAGAAGGCGACCGAGATCGGCACAGATGCGCTGATCGTGGACACGGCGGGGCGCCTGCAGAACAAGCGCGAGCTGATGGACGAGCTTGCCAAGATCCGGAAGGTCCTGGGCCGCCTCAACCCGGAAGCGCCGCACGATGTGATCCTGGTGCTCGACGCGACCAATGGCCAGAACGCGCTGAGCCAGATCGAAATCTTCAAGGAAGTGGCGGGCGTCACGGGCCTGATCATGACGAAGCTCGATGGCACTGCGCGCGGGGGCGTACTGGTGGCGGCGGCGGAGCAATACGGCCTGCCGATCCACGCGATCGGCGTGGGCGAAACGCTGGACGACCTGCGACCCTTCGACCCCGACCTTGTGGCGCGGGTGATTGCAGGGGTGGCGTAAGCTGCGAGTGGTGCCTCTCTTCCCGCTCATCCTCAGCTATCGGCATCCGCTCATCCTGAGCTTGTCGAAGGATCGTTTTTACTTTTGACCCGGCGCTTGCCAGAAGGAAAGACAGCCCTTCGACAAGCTCAGGACGAGCGGAGTTCTTCTTTCAAAAATGACATCACAATCCGAAACCAAACCGAAGTCCGGCTGGCTGAACGTCGCGGTAGATTACGGGCCGCTGCTCATCTTCTTTCTCGTTTACAAGCTGTATTCGCCGGAGAGTCCGGGCGAAGACACGGCGGGCGAAATTCTCGCCGTCATTCGCGGCACGGGCGCGTTCATTGTCGCGGCGCTTATCGCGCTTGCAATCAGCAAGTTCCGGCTAGGCAAGGTCAGCCCGATGTTGTGGCTTTCGACCGCAATGATCGTGGGGTTTGGCGCGCTGACGATCTATTTCCAGGATGAACGTTTCATCCAGTGGAAGCCGACCATCATCTATGTTCTCTTCGCCGCCGTGCTGCTGGGCGGATATGCCAGAGGCAAGTCGCTGCTGAAAATCCTGCTGGAAGCCGCGTTCGAGGGGCTGGACGATGAGGGCTGGCTAAAGCTCTCGCGCAATTGGGGTGTGTTCTTCATCGCGCTTGCCGCGCTTAACACCGCGCTGGTTTTCACCGTCAGTTTCGAGACGTGGCTTGGCGCGAAGCTGTGGCTATTCCTGCCGCTCACCTTCATTTTCACGTTCACGCAAGTGCCAATGCTGATGCGGCATGGCCTTGTCGTCGCCGATGACGAAGACGCGGCCGAAGAAGCCATCAAGGACGAGCCGCCGACCGCATGAGCGCAGAAGATTTGTCCGGCCAGTGGAGCGGTGAATATGCCTATCCGCAAGGGTTCGGCCCGGTCACGCCCTTTCTCGCGATTATCGAGGACAAGGGCGGCTACATCTCTGGTACGATTGTGGAACCGGACATGATCGGCGGCGAGACATTGGAAGCCCTCATCGTTGGCACACGCGGCGGGACAGGCGTGGATTTCACGAAGGTCTATGCGCCCAGCTTTTCGGCTCGTTACAGCAACCCGGTGGATTACGTCGGCAGCGTGCAGGATGATGGCATGACAATCCGAGGCATGTGGAGCCTGCTGGATCTGGATGGCAGGTTTGAAATGCGCCGCGAGTTTACACGCGAGGAATTGCTGGAGCGAGAGGCGGAAGCGAAAGTCCCGACTACGATCAGCCCCTAAATCGCTGTCCTACATAGCTGGGGAGCGACCATGGCTGCGCGCATGGATCACTTTCGGCAGTTCAAATTTCTCGGCAAAGTGTCAACTTCGCTTTCGGCGTTTAACCTGCTGGCGAAGAACGCTTTTGCGGCGAAATACGGCATCGTCACGATGTCAACTTTGTCAAGCGGCAGACGCGTGGGATCAGATTTCCACCTGGCTGCCCAGCTCGACCACGCGGTTGGTGGGTAGGCGGAAGAACTCCATCGGCGTCGCCGCGTTGCGCATCATCCACGCAAACAGCTTCTCGCGCCATACGGCCATGCCGGGATTGTCCGCTGCCAGCAGCGTCTGCCGGCTGAGGAAGAAGCTGGTCTGCATCATGTCGAACGGACCGCCGCACATTTCGCGGCGTTGCAGTGCGGCAGGCACATCGGTTTCCTGCATGAAGCCATAGTTCAGGATCACGCGGAAGAAGCCGTCCCCAAGCTCTTCGATGCTACATCGGTCGACCTCGTCGACATAGGGCACATCGCGGATGTTGACCGTCAGCACGACGACCCGTTCATGCAGAACCTTGTTGTGCTTGATATTGTGCAGCAGCGCGGAGGGCGTACCCTTGCTGCCGGAGTTCATGAAAATCGCCGTGCCCGGCACGCGCGCCGTGCTGGACCTGGCGGATTTGGCAAAGATATCGAGCGGCAGCCCCGCTTCCGTCATCCGCCCGCGCATCAGCTTTCGCCCGCGCGCCCATGTCGTCAGCAGAGTGAACGCGATGGCGCCCACCATCAGCGGGAACCATCCCCCATCGGGCACCTTGGTCAGGTTCGCCGCGAAATAGGCACCATCCACGATCAGGAAGACCAGCACCACAGGAATGGCGATCCATCGCGGCCATTTCCACACGCCGATGAACAGCACCGCCATCAGCAGCGTGTCGATGGTAACGGCGCCCGTCACCGCGATGCCATAGGCCGATGCGAGGTTCGACGAGTTCTGGAAGGTCAGCACGAGGATGATGACCGCCACCATCAGCGCCCAGTTGATGCTGGGAATGTAGATCTGGCCGGAATGTTCGTCCGATGTGTGGCGGATCGACAGGCGCGGCACGAAGCCGAGCTGGATTGCCTGGTGGGTGATGCTGAACGCGCCGGAGATCACTGCCTGGCTGGCGATGAAGGTGGCGCAAGTGGCAAGGATAACCAGCGGCAAGCGATAGGCTTCATCCGCGAGGAAGAAGAACGGGCTCATGATCGCTTCTTCGGCCAGCGGCTCGGGCAGGCCCATAATCATGGCGCCTTGGCCGAAGTAGTTCAGCACCAAGCACGGCATCACGAAGCCGAACCAGCTCAACCGCATCGGGCCGCGACCGAAATGGCCCATGTCCGAATAAAGGGCCTCTGCTCCGGTCACCGCCAGGACGACCGAGCCGAGGGCAAGGAAGGCGAACCAGCCATCGGTGATGAAGAACTGCACGGCGTACCACGGGTTCAGCGCCCACAGAATTTCCGGCGTGTTCCAGATCTGCCCGATGCCCAGCACCGCGATCACAGTGAAGTAGATCATCATCACTGGCGCAAACATCGCGCCAACTTTCGCCGTACCGCGCTGTTGCAGCACAAACAGGCCGACCAGCAGCACCAATGCGATGGGGATGACGTAGGGCTGCAATCCGCGGTCCACCACGGTCAGCCCCTCCACTGCCGAGAGCACGGAAATGGCGGGCGTGATCATGCTGTCGCCGTAGAACAGCGCCGTTGCGAAAACGCCCAGCAGCACGACCAGCCAGCCGAACTTGCTCTTGTCCAGCGTGCGCGAAAGCAGCGCGACCAGCGCCAGGCTGCCGCCCTGCCCGTTATTGTCCGCCCGCATCAGGATGGTGACATACTGGATCGCGACGACCAGCGTCATCGACCAGAAGATCAGGCTGACCACGCCGAGAATGTGCAAATCGTCGATCGGCAGCGTGTGCGCACCGCGAAAGGTTTCGCGAAAGGCGTAAAGCGGGGACGTGCCGATATCGCCGAACACGATGCCGATGGCACCTGCGGCGAGTTTCAGCTTGGCGGAGTCCCGATCCTGTGCGGCTGCACTCATATGGATTTAAAGCCCATGTGGCCCGTTTGAAACGGCGAAGCGCGCGCGGTAGCAGTCCTTGTCGCGCGCCGCAACATTGTGCGGCGCAGCATCAGGGGGTGTCTGCGAATTGTTCAGGTGCGGCATTTGTTTGCGGCGGCATCTGGCCGCTCGTGGCAGCGATGGCCGCGTCGATCCGCTGGAGCTGGAAAACGAACAGATCGCGACCCGCGGCGTCGCCTGCGCCCTGCTCCAGCGCGTCCGCCCATGTCTCGCGCGCGTCCATCAGCCTGCCCTGCCGTGCCAGTGACAGGCCAATGAAGTAACCGGGGGCCAGATTGTCCGGCTTTGCCATGGCAGCGCGCTGGAAGGCATGCAGCGATGCGCGCGACAGCGTTCCGTCGGCATGTTCGGTGAGCGCGATGCCCTGCGCCAGCCATGCCTCGAAATCCTGCGGGTCTTCGCGGGTGACACGGGTCAACAATTGCGCCGCCTCGGCATAGCGACCGCGCCGCGCCATGGCATCGGAGGTGACGAGAATATCGGCGCGCGAGGCTTCGCCCTCGCTCACGAATTCGCGCCTCGCCTCGACGACATCGAAAAGCTGGTCTTCGCTGGCAGTGGCGGCGGATTTGGGAGCGGCGGGGAGATCCGGATTGGCCTGCAGCGCATAGCCTGCAAGCCCGAAGGCGAGGATTGCGCCGAGGCTGGTCCATACCGCGCGCGGCAGGTCGAACAAAAACACGGCGAGCGCGAATGCGCCCAGCGCCAAGGCGATAACCAGCAGCCAGGTCATGCGGTATCGCTCGACCGGTGGCGCTTGAAGCGGCGCAGCATGATGCCGCCTGCCAGCAGCAGCACCAGCACCGGCAGCACGAAAAGCGGCCATGTGGTCGCGCTGATTTGCGGCTCGAAGGTCACATAATCACCGTAGCGGCTGACCAGCCAGTCGCGCACTTCGTCGGGACTCTCGCCCGCGGCGATGCGGCTGCGGACCTGGTGGCGCATGTCACCCGCCATGGGCGCATCGCTATCGGCGATGGACTGGCTCTGGCATTCGAGGCAACGCAGCTCGTACATCAGCTCTCGCGCTTCGGCTTCCAGCGCGGGGTCTTCAAGCTGGGTGTAGGCATAGGGCGCGGGCGGCACGCGGTCCTGCGCTGCAACTGGCATCGCGATCAATGCCAACGCTATCAAGGCAACCCAGCGCATCACCCGCCCGCCTTTCGCAATTCTTCGAGCAGCACCGGCACATCGCTGTCGCGTATATCGCCGATATGCTGGTAGGTGATCACGCCATTGCCATCGACCACGAAAGTCTCCGGCACGCCGGAGGAGCCGAGCGCGAGCTGCACTTCGGAGATATCGTCGCGCCCGATGCGGGTGAAGGGATTGCCGTAATTCTGCAGGAAGCGCTCGACGTCCTCGGGCCGGTCACGGATGGCGACGGCGACGATCTGCGCGCCCTGCCGCTCCAGCGCTTCCAGCTGCGGTGCTTCTGCCGCGCACGGAATGCACCAGCTGGCGAAGACATTCAGCAGCTTGGGCGTGCCATCGGCCAAGTCCGCGCTGGAAAGGCCCGGCCGACTATCGACCATCGCGTCCAGTGCGAAAGCAGGTATCGCTTCACCCACCATCGCGCTTTGCACGAAGTCGTTTTTCGGCTGAGACAGTTGGTAGGCGAAAAGGCCGAAGACCAGTGCGACCACGCCGACAATGGACCAGAGCGTATAGCGAAGCCGCCTCACAGCGCGGCCTCCTCTGCCCGGCGCGCGGCGATGCGGCGCGTGGCCGTGCGGCGGCGCACATCGCCGGTCACGCGGCCCAGCAGCGACAGCACACCGCCCAGCGCAATCAGCAGGCCGCCATACCAAATGAAGGTCACAAAGGGCTTCCACCACAGGCGCAGCTGCCAACGTCCGTCATCCGCCTGATTGCCGATGGCGACATACAGCTGCCCGTTCCAGCGCGTGACGAGCGCCACTTCGCTGGTTTCCATCACCGGCGTCCAGAAACTGCGTGATTGCGGCTGGGCCGGGACAGGCTCGGCGCCTCGGTAGGACACCAGAAGATCGCCCTGCATCGCTGTCCAGTTCGGCCCGGCGACCGGGCTGACCGCGGCGAGTGTCGCATTCCATGGGCCGACTTCGACCGTCTGCCCGGGGCGCGCCGCGACCAGACGCTCCTGCTGGAAGGCGGTGTCGGATGCCATGCCGAAGAGCGCCACGGCGATTCCGAAATGGGCAATACACATGCCCCATACGGGTAATGGCAGGCGGCGCAGGTTGCGGCCCCGCAAAGGCATGACGCTTGCGATTGCCACGCCGGCCGCCAGCGCAAGGCCCAGCAATGGCAGGATGCCGATATCGCTCAACAACCACGCAAGCAGTAGCGCCGCGAGCGCGGCTACGACTGCGATCATGACGGGCAGGCGGATGCGCGTAAAACTGTCCTTCCGCCAACGCAGCAGTGGGCCAACCATCAGCACCACCAGCATGGGCAGGAAGAACACCGCGCTGACGGGATTGAAGTATGGCGGCCCCACAGAGACGCGCACATTGAAGGCTTCGGTCAGCAGGGGATACAGCGTGCCGAGCAGTACGATACCGAGAATGGCGGACAGGCCGACATTGTTCACCACCAGCGCGCCTTCGCGGCTGAGCAGGGCGAAGCGCTTGCCCTCCGCAATCGTATTGGCGCGCAGGGCGAAAATCACCAGCGCGCCGCCGATATACAGGATGAGCAGGCCAAGGATGAAGCTACCGCGCTCCGGATCGACGGCAAATGCGTGCACCGATGTCAGAATGCCCGATCGCACCAGGAAGGTGCCGAGCATACTCATCGAAAAGGCGACGACGCCAAGCATGATGGTCCATGTCCGCAAGGCATCGCGCGCGGCAAGCACGCTGACCGAATGCAGCAATGCCGTCGCCGCCAGCCATGGCATAAGCGAGGCGTTCTCAACAGGATCCCAGAACCACCAGCCGCCCCAGCCCAGCTCGTAATACGCCCAGTAGGAGCCGGCTACGATGCCCACGGTCAAGAACACCCACGCGCCGAGCACCCATGGCCGCATCACCTTGGCGAAATCGGGCGTGACATTGCGCGTCAGCAGCGCGCCCACGGCAAAGCTGAAGGCCACCGACAGGCCGACATAGCCGATGTATAGCGTGGGCGGATGGAAGGCGAGACCGATATCCTGCAGGAGCGGGTTGAGGCCATTCCCCTCGACCGGCGCGGGGTCGAGCCGCTCGAACGGGTTGGAAGACAGCAGCAGGAAGGCGAAAAAGCCGAGCGCCACGAATGCCTGCGCACTCAATGTCGCCATCATGGTGCGTTCGGGCAGGCGACGCTCGACATTGGCGATCAGCCCGCCTGCCATGGCCATGACCGTGACCCACAAAAGCATGGAACCTTCGTGATTGCCCCACGCGCCCGACAGCTTGAAGATCATCGGCTTGAGCGAATGGGAATTGGACGCGACCAGTTTTACCGAAAGGTCGGTAATGGCGAAGACCCACAGCAGCGCGCCGAAGGCTGTCATGCAAAGCAGCGCCTGCAAGATCGCCGCCGGGCGCACCAAGGCCACTAGCTGCGCATCCTCGCGCCGCGCGCCGATGAAACCGCCCAGCAGTTGCAGCACGGCAAGGGCGGCAGCCAGCCAGAGCGCAGCGAGGCCGATCTCGGCGATCACTCGACCGTTTCCTGCACTTCTTCGCGGATTTGCTCTGTCGTCATGCCTTCCAGCTCGCGCGGCATGTAATTCTCGTCATGCCGGGCAAGAAGATTGTCAGCGACGAACGTGCCGCTGGCATTCATGCTGCCATCGGCGACAACGCCGCTGCCTTCCACGAACAGGTCGGGCAGTATGCCGGTATAGGTGACAGGCACGCGCGCCTCGCCGTCCTGCACCACGAATTGCACCGTTACCCCGTCTTCCTGCGTGGCGATGGAGCCGTGCTCCACCATCCCGCCAAGGCGAATGGCGCGCCCTGCCTCTGGCGGGTCGGCTGCGATGTCTGCGGGCACGTAGAAATAGCTCGCCTGGTCACGCAAGGCGACGGTCGCGAGCAGCCCGGCACAGATAATGGCCACCAGTGCAAGGCTCAGCAGCACGAGCCGCTGGTGTTTCGGTTTCAGACCCATGCTCACTTGCCACGTGCCTTGCTGCCCTTTGCGCGGTCCCGGCGGGTCTCCGCGCGCCGCATGGCGATCCAGCTGCCGATGACCAGGGCCAGCATCGCTACGATCGTCACCGCGTAGGACGCGTTTACGAATAGCATGTGATCCAGCGATTCCCTCACGACGCGGCCTGCGTTCGCATCGTCGCCTGCTGGGCCTTGCGCCGCAAACGCGCTTCGGCCTGCATGTCGGCAAGGATGGCGCGCATCCGCGCCAGCACCACGCCGCCGAACAGCAGCGAGAAGCCGATTACAGCCGCCAGCAGGGGCCAAAGATAGACAGCGTCAATCGCGCTGCCGCCCGCAGTAATGCTGGGCGGCTGGTGCAGCGAATTCCACCACACGACAGAGCGGTTGATGATCGGGATGTTGATCGCGCCCACCAGTCCGAAGATCGCGGCAATCCGGCTCGGCTGACCTTCACGGGCCAGCGCGTTCGACAGCGCCATGTAGCCGAAATAGAGGAACAGCAGCACCAGCATGGATGTAAGACGACCGTCCCACTCCCACCACGTGCCCCAGGCAGGCCGCCCCCAGATGGAGCCGGTGGCAAGACAAATCGCCGCAAACACCGCGCCCGGCAGGGCGGCCGCGCGCGCGGCGATGGCCGCCAGCGGGTGCCGCCAGACCAGTTCCACGAGGCTGGCGATGGCGATGGCCATCCACCCGCCCATGCCCAGCCATGCCGCTGGCACATGCACGAACAAGATACGCACCAGATCGCCCTGCAAGGCGTCTGGTGGCACCTGTGTATAGCCCCACAGCAGCGCCGCACCGGTCACCAGAAAGCCGCCCACCAGCAAGAGCGGGGTCAGCCACTTGGCGATCCTCAGAAAGCGGGCAGGATTGGCGAAGCCGTGCATAATTCGTCGGAAAACTCGTCACGCAGCATGTAGGGAAGCGGCGCGGCGGGAACAAGCAAAACCGACCGTTTCGCGCGGCTCAGTTTCGCCCGATGAGCGCCTGCGCCATCGCATCGGCCACTTCGTTGGAAGGCCGTCCGCCCGCAGCGCTTTCTTCCCAGATGGCATTCAGGCGACCCGGGATCTGGGCGATGCGCTTGCGCACTTCGTTGATATCACAAGGCTCGCCATGCTGGCGGCACAGATATTCGAGGCTGACATTGATGATGCCGCCTGCATTGATGACATAGTCCGGCGCATAGAGAATGCCGCGATCGTGCAGCAGCCGGCCATGTTCGGGCCGCGCCAGTTGGTTGTTCGCGCCGCCTGCCACCACTTGGCAGTCAAGCCGTGCAATGCCCTCATCGTCGAGGATGGCGCCCAGGGCATTGGGGCTGAACACATCGCAAGTGGTCGACATGATCTGGTCGGCAGCGACGGCCTCGCCATCCAGCTCGTCGGCCAGCGCCTTCGCGCGCTTGTCATCGACATCGGCCATCGTCAGGCGCGCGCCGTCCTTTGCCAGCAGGCGAGCCACGCCGCCGCCGACAGAACCTACGCCCTGGATGGCGACATGCACGCCGTCCATGCTGTCCTTGCCGATCTTGTGCGCCACGGCGGCCTTGATGCCGTGATAGATGCCCATGGCGGTGAACGGGCCCGGATCGCCGCCCGCGTCGTCTTCATCCACGGGCAGGCCGCACACATGCTGCGTGCGCGTGGCCACCGCCACCATATCGTCCACCGTCGCGCCGACATCTTCGGCGGTGACATATTGCCCGCCCATCGCTTCCACCGCATCGCCGAAAGCATGAAGCATGGCAGTCGTCTTTTTGCCGCCTGCATCCAGCAGCACGACGGCCTTGCCGCCGCCCATGGGCAGGCCGGCCATCGCGTTTTTGTAGCTCATACCGCGCGACAGGCGAAGCGCATCGCGCATGCCGTTCGCGGGGTCGGCATAATGCCAGAACCGCGTGCCGCCAGCGCCGGGGCCGAGATGGGTGGAATGCAGCGCGATAATGGCGGTGAGGCCCGATGCGCGATCATGCACGACCTCGACCCGCTCATGCTCGTCAAAATCCGCTTCTGTCCAGAATGCCGGCATCGTATTCCCGCCCATATCAGCTGCATTATTGGCAGGGATGCTGGGGAGAAATGGGGCGATCGAGGGGTCTCGAACCCCCGACCTCCGGTACCACAAACCGGCGCTCTAACCAACTGAGCTACGATCGCCACATCGCACAGCACGCATGCCGAGATGCGCGGCTGTAGTGCCCTCGCCCCGCCGGTCAAGCGGCTTTCGGGGCGGGCGCTGGCCTGTTGCACAAGTGGCCGCTCGAGCAAAGCGAAAAGTGCGCTGACAGCCTCATAACGCAAGAAAATTACATCACTTGGAGAGCGCCGCGCCCTCGCCTATCAGCGTGCCGATGACGAATCCGGGCGAAACCACCGTCGAGCACCTGATGGCGAACGGCAATATGCGCCGCGTGCCGAGCGAGCGGCTGGTCTTGCTCGACCATCCAGACTTCCTGCCCGCGGATCTCTGCACAGACCTCATCGCCCTGATCGACAAGGATCGCCGCCCCTCCACCATCGCCGATGCCAATGGCGACAACTATTTCCGCACTAGCGAAACCTGCGACCTCTCGCCGGATGAGCCTGCCGTTAAACACCTTGAAAAGCGGCTATTCGCATTGAACGGCATCGATCCTGCCCATGGCGAACCGGTGCAGGGACAGCGCTATGCCGTGGGGCAGGAGTTCAAGGGCCACACCGATTTTTTCGAACCGAACGGCCCGGATTTCGACAAGTTCTGCAGCGTTGCCGGCAATCGCACCTGGACCTTCATGATCTATCTGAACGACGTGGAAGCTGGCGGCGGTACGCGGTTCAAGGTCATCAAAAAGACCTTCCAGCCTGAAACCGGCAAGCTGGTATGCTGGGACAATCACCGCGCAGACGGCTCGCTCAACACCGCGACACTCCATCACGGGATGAAAGTGCGCAAGGGCGTGAAATACGTGATCACCAAATGGTATCGGGAAAAGCCGTGGGGATAGAGGAGATAAGCGTTGAGAGGACTTTTTGATATCCAACGAGCAATGTTTCCATACGGTATGGCGAGAAACCGCGACGGAAGCTGGACATTTTTTAATCGGAACTACAAGTGTTTAGGAACAATTACCGACGAATGGTCGGAGTGGGATGATCCAAAGCACAAAATGAATATCAAAGGCCTTGGCCCAGCAAATCTCGCAAAGCTCGATGTTCATGGCGAGGGTTCAGGGAAAACGATATATTTCTACAATGACGGCTGCGTGCCGACCGCTTCAAAAGCAAATATGGACGCTTACCTCTCAAAATTAAAACTTTTGATGTCGTTGAAAGCTGAGCCGACAGGATGAAATGATCCGGTCGCGGTCGTGGTAGCAGTTACTGCTCCTACTCGGGCCGCCTGAAGATACGTCGCTTAATGGGTGGGATTTCAGATTAGCCACCGGCACACCAATCGTCACCAATTGAAACAAAAAGGGCGCCCCGCCGGGACGCCCTTTGGAAACGCGAAAGCGAAGCCGGTTAGCCGGACTTCTTCAGCGACAGACCGCCGAAACGCTTGTTGAACTTTGCCACACGGCCGCCATCTTGGATACGCTGCGGACCGCCGGTCCATGCCGGGTGGCTGGTGGGGTCGATTTCGAGGTTCATCGTATCGCCCTCTTTGCCCCAGGTGCTCTTCGTCTGGAACTCGGTGCCGTCGGTCATCTTGACCGTAATCATGTGGTAATCGGGATGCGTATCGGCCTTCATGGCGTAGTGTCCTTTATGGTGCGAACCGGTTCCGACCGGCTCTCCAATTTCAGAAAGAGCGCGCCTTACATAAGCGCCGCCCGATTAGCAAGCGAAGTCCGGCCCGCGCTGTCAGTCGGCCATCAGCGCGTCGATCCGCGCCTGTATCGCTTCCAGAGCAGCGTCCTGTTCTTCAAGCGAAGGCACGCTGGCGCCCGCGCGAAGGCCATCGGTCAACAGTTCGCGATCGTAAGGCTCACGCGTCACCGGTTCGCCCTGACGCGAAATCGACTGCGTGCCGTAAATCTGTTCGGCACCGGTGGCCTGCAAATATCGGTCGAGCGTGGCTGCGGCGATCCAGCTGGCGCGTTAATGGCCTAGCCCGATGGCATGAACCGCCAGAGCATGGGCTAGCAGGTAGTCACGCGGCTCCGAACCATGCTGGAAGATGAAAGCGGCGTGCCAATAATCCTGCCCGGTGCGCAATTCGCCTGCATCGAGCAATTCGCGGGTTCGCGCCCGGCGCTGTGCGTTTTCCTGCGCGACCACGGTCCAATCCACGCCCGGCGTGCTGCGCGCGCTTTGGTCCTGGGCGAACATCTCCGCCATTTCGGCGTTATCAGCAGTCTGCTCGACAGCAACGGTGTCTTCTTGCGCAAGCGCGATGACAGGACAGCACAATGCCGCAGCGGCGAGGATCGCGGCTCCTTTAAGCATCCGCGATCATCGCCGTGATGCTGACTTCGCAGGTCACCTTGCCATCGACGCTGGCGCGGCAATCGAACTTGCACACCTTGCTGCGCTGCTGGGTGAACTTGCTTTCCAACGTCAACAGGCAGCCCGGCTCTACCGGCGCGCGGAACTTGGCGTTCTCGATCGCCATGAAATAGACGAGCTTGCCCGTGCCGGCCAATTCCAGCGTCTCGATGCCGAGGATGCCGCTGGCCTGCGCCAGCGCCTCCACCTGCAACACGCCGGGCATGATCGGGCGACCGGGGAAATGCCCCTGGAAGAATTGCTCGTTCATGGTCACGCCCTTGATCGCGGTGATGCTCTCACCCTTCACAAGATGGCTGACCCTGTCGACCAGCAGCAGCGGATAACGATGCGGCAGGGCCTCGAGGATTTTTACGACGTCGTAGTCAGGCGTCTCGCTCATGGCCCTGCCCCATTTCCCTTACGTTTTAGCGACCGGTTTCGGCAGGCTGGGCCTGCTGCTGCTGAGCCTGCTGCTGCATCGCGCTGAGCACGAGGATCTGCTGCACCTGCTGGTACAGGCCGACCAGCGCTTCTGTCGGCTGGAAGTCGGCCGGCGGCGTGATCGCGGCAGCGGGCAGGCGGGTGTTGATCTGGTCCGTCACGGCCGCAGTCACGTCGGCAGCGGGCGCGTTATATACAACTGCATCGGGCGCGATCACGAACTGGATGTTGTTTGCCGAGATCACAGCTTGGAGCGAGGGTTGGTATTGCTGCGCAACCTGCTGCAGCACATAGAGACGCGCCAGCTCGATCGGGCGCTGCAATTGGGCGATTTCACGGTCGATCGCTTGGATCTGCTGCACGGTCGTGTTGCTGGCATCCTGCGTAACGGCCTGCTCGGTCTGGTCCAGCTGGCCGTCGCCATTGGTGTCGAAGCTCTGCACCAGCTGCTGGCGCTGCTGCTGGCGCTGATTGATCGTGGTCAGCTGCGTCTGATACTGCGTGTTGACCTGCTGATAGCCGGTCTGGAAAGCCTGCGAACGGATGACCGCTGCAACGATGTCGGCGGTAGCCATTCCGTTAACCTGAGCCACCGCGGGCGCGGTCATGACAGGCATGGCAGCCGTGGTGGCGAGAACGGCGAGAGCTGCCGATTTCACGAGAGTTTTCATTAGAATTGCGTTCCTACATTGAATGTGAATGTTTTGGTTTCGTCGCCGCGCTGCGATAGCACATCGTAAGCGATATCGATCCTGAACGGACCGAAGGGCGAGTTCCAGTTGACGCCGATACCGGCGGTCACACGCGGCGAAGCGGTGTCGCCGACGAATTCCTCCACGAATGGCGGCAATTGCGTGCCGACAGGCGAGTTGGTGCGGCCATCGGGCGCGATGGGATTGATCGTGAGGATGCTGTCCACAACAGCGCCCGTGTCATCCAGCACGAATTGCTGGAACAGCGGGTTGCCCTCGCCATCGCGCTGCGGGATGAACAGGCCATCGGGCAGCGGACTATTGGTGAGCTGCGGCGTCTCGACATTGAAAACCGAGCCGACATCGACGAACACAGACGGGCGCAGGCCCAGCTCGCGCGCGCCGGAGCCGAGCGGGATCTCCAGCTCTGCCCGGGCGAGGTAATAGGCGTTGCCGCCCAGCGCATCGTCCTGGTTACGTTCGTCGCCGATCGGCAGCAGATCGTCCTCGTCCAGTCCGTCGCCATTTTCATCGAGATAGAAACGGCGAACAGCGCGCGGGCCGACGCCGCGAATGTCGAAGCCGCGGATCTGGCCTTCGCCGAGGAAGAAGCGGTCCACCAACAGCACATCGTCGCCGAGGCCGTTGATATAGCCGCCTTCAAGCGAGAGCGAGCCGACAAAACCGCTACCAAGCGGCCAGAACCGCGCGGCATTGGCGCGGATGCGAAGATAGCGCGTATCGCCGCCCAGTCCGGCAAACTGCACGGTCGCAGAGGCATTGGTGCCGCGCGTCGGGCGAATTCGGCTATTCAATGTGGAATAGTTGAGCGAGACGCCGAGGATCGACTGCAAGCGGTCACCAATGGCATCGCACAGGTAACGGCCTGCCAGCAGCGGCTCGCAGGTCGCTTCGCCATCGCCGTCGAAATCGGCGAAGAACTGCTGCTCCGAAATGGAGACTTCCTGATAGTTGAGCGTGTAGGTGCCCAGCAGGCTCATATATTCGGTCAGCGGCACGCCGGTGCGCAGCGAGAAACCGGTGGTCGCCTGCTCGAAGGTCGCGCGGTCGCGATCGAAGAAGCCGTTATTATAGTCCTGCCGGTAAATGTCGAAGCCCAGCGCGATATCGCGGTCGAACACTTTGGGTTCGGTGAAGCTGATATTGCCCGAGCGCGAGAAGCGCGAATAGTTGACGCCGATCCCGACCGTCTGGCCGCGACCGCGGAAATTGTTCTGTCGGATCGAACCGTTGAAGATGAAGCTTTCGAGCGAGGAGAAACCGGCGGACAGCGAAAGTTCGCCGGTCGGGTTTTCCTGCACGTTGGCCTGCAGGATGATGCGGTCGGGCGAAGAGCCTTCGACCTGCTCGACCTCGAAGTTTTCCTGGAAATAGCCTAGCGAGTTGATGCGTGCGGTAGTCCGCGCGACCTGCAGGCTGGAGAAAGCGTCGCCTTCCGCAATACGGAATTCGCGGCGGATCACCTTGTCCTGCGTCAGCGTGTTGCCGTTGATTTCCACCGCCTCGACATAGACGCGCGGCGCATCGGCCACGGTGAAGGTCACGTCCATGGTGAGGGTTTCGGGATTACGGACAATGCGCGGGCGCACATCGGCAAAGGCATAGCCGAATGCGCCGGCGGTCTCGGTCAGGCCTTCCACCACCTCGTCCACCAGTTCGGCATTGTACCAATCGCCTTCGGAGATGCGCAGCTGGCTGGTAAGCTGTTCGCTGGAGAAGTCGCGCAGCTGGCTAACTACTTCGACATCGCCGAACCGGTAGCGCTCACCCTCTTCCACCACATAGGTGATGATGAAGTCGCGGCGGTCGGGCGTCAGCTCGGCCACGGCGGAGACGACGCGGAAATCGGAATAGCCTTCGGTCAGGTAGAACTGCCGCAGGCGCTGCTGATCGACTGCCAGCCGGTCCGGGTCGTAGCTGGTGTTGGAACTGAAAATTGCGAGCAGGCCCGCCTCGCGCGTGAACATCTGGTCGCGCAGCTCGCCATCGGAATACACTTCATTGCCGATGATGTTGATCTGGCGGACCTTGGACTTCGGACCTTCCGAAATCTCGAAAATCACATCGACGCGGTTCTGGTCGAGCATGACCATTTGCGGTTCCACCGTCGCAGCGAAACGGCCCTGCCGCTTGTACAGCTCGATGATGCGGGCGACATCGGCGCGCACGCGCGAACGGGTGAAGATCTGGCGCGGCGCCAAGTTGATCTCGGGGACGATTTCATCCGCATCGAGGCGGTTGTTGCCCTCGAGAATAATGCGGTTGATGATCGGGTTTTCCTCGACCTCGATCACCAGATTGCCGTTGTTGAAACTGATCTGGTAGTCGGCGAAGAGTTCCGTGCGGGCAAGGTCGAGCAGCGCCTGGTCACCGGCGGCTGCGGTGTAGGTCATGCCGGGGCGCAGGCTGATATAGGAGACGATGGTTTCCGCCTCCAGACGCTGGGCGCCCACCACCGAAATCTGGCGGATCAGGTTTTCTTCGGCTTGCGGAGCCGGAGCGGCCTCTACAGGCTGCTGGGTCTGGGCATCACCCTGCTGCGGCAGGGTCGCGGGATCGAGCGGATCGCCCTCCTCCTGCGCGGCGACCTGCATCGGCAGTCCGGCCAGCATGGTGCAGCCCAGCAGGGCCACGGAAAACTTGCGAGAAATGATCGTGTTGATCTTGGAACTCATTATCCGTCCACTCTTGTCGACACCCAAACCCGGCAATCCCATAAACCGCTTTCGACCCCCAGCGGTCATTCATGGTCCGGCGATCCGGGCGAACAGCGCCCTTGCCCGATGCCACACTGGCAATCAAGCGAACTTGCCGAAAATGGTGCCGAAATGACTGTCCTTTCCCCACGAAAGGGTTTTTACCGCCTAGCTGCCGAACATCGGCAGTTTGGCGATATCGATCACTGTCACGAACAGCATCAACGCCAGCACCACTGCGATACCGGCCCTCATGGCCCATTCCTGACTGCGCGCGCTGGCCGGTTTTCCACGGATGGCTTCCGCCGCGTAGAAAGCCAGATGGCCACCGTCGAGAGCGGGGATTGGCAGCAGGTTGATGAACGCCAAATTAAGTGAAATGAGCGCGGCGAAGAAGGCGAATTCCACCCAGCCGAGCGACAGCCGCTCGCCCGAAAGCTTGGCGATGGTGATGGGTCCGCCCAGTTCTTTCACGCTGCGCTTGCCGGTAATGATCTGGCCGATTCCGGTGACCATCATGTCGGTTATCCGCACGATCTCGACACCGGCTTCGCCCAGCCCTTCTATCGGCCCAACGTCCACGCGCTCGCCCGCTGCGGCGTAAACGCCGAGCATACCCAGCCGGGATTCGTTGCCGAAGCGGTCGACCATATCGATGGAGGCGATCTGCACCGGCACGCTGCGCTCCAAGCCGTTTCGCTCCACGCGGATGTCGATCGTTTCACCCGGATAGGGCGCGACCAGACCTTGCACGTCGCTGAAATCGTCAATCGGCTCGCCATCGATGGCGACAATCCTGTCACCGGCAAGAAGACCTGCCTCCTGCGCCACCGATTCCTCGGCGAAGCTCTCAATCACCGGAGGGGTGACGGCCTTGCCGAAGGCCATGACAAAAGCGAAGAGGATAAGGAAAGCGATCAGCAGATTGGCGGCCGGGCCAGCACCGACAATCAGCGCCTTCTGCCACAGTTTCGCGTGCTGGAACGCGCCGTCTTCCTTCGGTGCGGCGGGGTCCGGCATACTGGCCGGGTTCATGTCGCCCTTGAACTGCACATAGCCTCCCAGCGGCAATGCCGAGAGCTTCCAGCGCGTGCCGCGACTGTCGGTATAGCCCGCAATTTCGCGCCCGAAGCCGACGGAAAAGGCTTCCGCCCCCACACCGAACCAGCGACCTACCAGATAGTGGCCCAGCTCGTGCAGCACGACCAGCGGCCCCAGCATCAGCAGGAAGCCGACAGGGTACAGCCAGAACGGAATACTTTCAAAATCCACCTAGGCGGGCTCCATCATCTCAGCCGCACATGCCCTCGCCTCGGCATCGACGGCGAGGACATCGTCGAGGCTGGCGGGCGCTGGCGGCGCGTAATTGTCGAGAGTTCTAGCCACTATTGCCGAAATTTGCGTGAACCTGATCTGACCGTCGAGGAAAGCCGCGACGGCCACCTCGTTCGCGGCATTGAGCACTGCCGGCGCCGCACCGCCAGCATGGGCCGCTTCTCGTGCCAGTTTCGTTGCGGGAAAGCGCTCTTCATCGGGTGCAAAAAACGTCAGCTCGCCAATGTTGGCTAGGTCCAGCGGCTTTAGATCGGTGTCCATGCGCGCCGGATAGGCCAGCGCGCTGGCGATGGGCACGCGCATGTCGCTCGGCCCCAGCTGCGCCAGCGTAGATCCGTCGCGATACTCGACCATCGAGTGGATCACGCTTTGCGGGTGGACGATGATGCGCAAGGCATCCAGCCCGATTGGGAAGAGGTGGTAAGCCTCGATAAATTCCAGCCCCTTGTTGAACATGGTGGCACTATCGACGCTGATCTTGGCGCCCATGTCCCAATTCGGGTGCGCGACAGCCTGCTCGGGCGTGACCGCTTCAAGTTCGGCCAGCGATTTGGTGCGCAGCGGACCGCCACTGGCTGTGAGCGTGATCCAGCGCACATCGGCAAGGTCGTTTCCTTCCAGGCACTGGAAGATGGCATTGTGCTCGCTATCGACCGGCAGCAGCGTTGTGCCATGCTCGGCAACCTTGGCGGTCATTACCTCGCCAGCCGAAACCAGCGCTTCCTTGTTGGCGAGCGCGACGGTGTGGCCCTGCTCTATCGCGGCCATGGTCGGGCCAAGCCCTGCGCAGCCGACGATGGCGGCCACGCTGATATCGACCGGCATGGCAGCCGCATCGCACAGCGCCTGCTTGCCCCCGGTCGCCTCGATACCTGATCCGTCCAAATGTTGCCGCAATTCCGGCAGGCAGCTTTCATCCCCTACCACCGCCAGTTTTGCGCCGAATTCGCGCGCCAAAGTCGCCAGCTTCTCCGCCGAGCAATTGGCGCTGAGCGCGGCGACATCCCACGCATCGCGATCGCTCCGCAGCAGGTCGAGCGTGGAATCGCCGATAGAGCCGGTGGCCCCGAAGATGGAAATGGAGCGGGTCATCAAATCTCGAGATTGAATAGAGCAAACAGGATGATGATGCCAACCACCCAAGATACAGCGATCAACCCGTCCACCCGGTCGAAGAAGCCGCCATGGCCGGGAATGAGATTGCCCGAATCCTTGAGCGCCGCGCGGCGTTTCATCCCGCTTTCGAGGAAATCGCCCGCTTGGGCGATCACGGCAGCCCCGGCGCCCACGACCGCAGCCAGTAGGACGGAGCGATCGGTGGCATAACCGGCGATGACCGCCATAACCGCGCCAGAAGCGATCATGCCGCCAGCCAGCCCGGCCCATGTCTTGGAGGGACTGATTTTCGGTGCGATCTTAGGCCCGCCAATTGTCCTGCCGGAAAAGTACGCTCCGGTATCGGTGGCAATGACGGCGGCGATGATGGCGATTACGGGCCAGGCCGGCATTCCCTCCGGCATGCCCAGGACTTGCGCATTGCCGAGCACAGCCAACACATATGCGCCGAAACCGACATAGATTACGCCCAACGCAACACCCAGCACACGGCGTAGTGGCTGTTTCGTCATGCGCCAGATGATGCGCACCCATTCGCCCAGCGTCACCAGCCCCACCAGCATGGCGAAGGCCGACCACCAATAGTCCCCCGCCCACAGCGCTGCCGCGGTAATGGCGACCATGACCAGCCCGCTCGCGGCGCGGACGGGCAAGTCGCCGGTCCGCACCCATAGCGGCACGGGCATGACTTTGACCGCCAGCGCCTTGATCTTGTCGCGTCGCCGTTCCCCCTTGGGGCGTTTGCGGCGCTTCTTCTTCTGCGCCGGCTCTACCGGATGCGGCGTTGCGCCGGTATCGTCACCTGCCGCCATAGCGTCGCTCCCGCGTCACGAACTCTTCGCAGGCATCGCGCAGATGATCTTCGGTGAAGTCGGGCCACAGCACATCGAGAAACAGCATCTCGGCATAGGCGGCCTGCCACAAGAGGAAGTTCGACAGGCGGACCTCGCCGCTGGTGCGGATCAGCAGGTCGAGCGGCGGCAGATCGGCAGTGTAGAGATGCTTTTCCACCGTCTCCAGGTCGATAGAGCCCTCTTCTGACGCCTTTTGCGCCGCGCGCACGATTTCCTGCTGCGCGCCGTAATTCAGCGCCACGGCCAGCGTGCGCTCGCCGTCCTTCGTGCGCTCCAGCGCATCTTCCAGCCGCTCGACAATATCAGGCGCGAAAGCGCTGTAATCGCCGATGATTTTCAGTCGCACCTTGCGCTCGACCATGTCGGCCAAATTGGCTTCGATGAAGCGGCGCATCAGGTTCATCAGGTCGGAGATTTCGCTGTCGTCACGCTTCCAGTTCTCGCTGGAGAACGCGTACAACGTCAGGCATTCCAGCCCGAGATTTTCCGCCGCCTGCACCGTACGACGCACAGCCTCGCCGCCCTGCTTGTGGCCCAGCGCCCGCGGCAGCCCGCGGCGTTTGGCCCAGCGGCCATTGCCATCCATGATGATGGCGACATGGCGGGGGTAGTTAGATGGGGCGCTCAAAGCCCCCTCCTCTTCAGAGGAGGGGGTTGGGGGTGGTGCCCCATGCATGCGACACTTGCGTGTCGAAACCACCCCTCGATCCCCTCCTTTGAAAAGGAGGGGAGGACGGAAATCGCACCAATCACTGCGTCAGGATTTCCTGCACCTTCTTGTCGACCGCGCTGTCCACGTCGCTCACATGGCTGTCGGTCAGCTTCTGCACCTCGTCTTCCAGACGCTTGCGGTCGTCTTCGGAGATTTCCTTCTTCTTCTCGTCTTCCTTCAGCGCCTCGTTCGCGTCGCGGCGAACATTGCGGATGGCGATCTTCGCCTTCTCGCCATATTCGCCTGCCAGCTTGGCCAGTTCCTTGCGGCGTTCTTCGTTGAGGTCGGGCATGGGCAAACGCACGGTCTGGCCATCGGTCATCGGATTGAGGCCGAGATTGGCCTTGGTGATGCCCTTCTCCACGGCAGAGACATTGGTCTTGTCCCACACCTGCACGGCCAGCATGCGTGGCTCCGGCGCGGAGACGGTGGCGACTTGGTTCAGCGGCATCATCGCGCCATATACTTCCACCACGACCGGATCGAGCAGGCTGGTATTGGCGCGGCCGGTGCGCAGGCCGGACAAATCGCCCTTCAGGCTTTCGACCGCACCATCCATGCGGCGCTCGACGTCGCTCTTTTCGTATTTCATGGCTTACTGGTCCTTCTTCACGATTGTCTGCACGCCCTCGCCCGCCAGCACGCGCGCGACATTGCCCCGTTCGCGGATCGAGAAGACCACGATGGGGATGGCATTGTCGCGGCACAGCGCCACGGCAGAAGCGTCCATGACTTTGAGATTGTCCGCCAGCACCTTGTCATAGGTGACTGTATCGAAACGGGTGGCATCGGGATTGCGCTTGGGATCGGCGTCATACACGCCATCCACACTGGTGCCTTTCAACAGCGCATCGCAGCGCATTTCCGCAGCGCGCAGGGCCGCGCCGGAATCGGTAGTAAAATAGGGCGCGCCCACACCGGCGGCGAAAATCACGATGCGCCCTTTTTCAAGGTGCCGCTCCGCCCGGCGACGGATCACAGGCTCGCACACCTGGTCCATCTGGATGGCGCTCTGCACGCGGGTATCGACGCCCAGCTGTTCCAGCGCGCTCTGCATGGCGAGCGCGTTCATCACGGTGGCCAGCATGCCCATGTAATCGGCCTGCGCGCGGTCCATGCCCTGCGCTGCGCCTGCCATACCGCGAAAGATATTGCCGCCGCCGATGACGAGGCAGATTTCCAGCCCCGTTTCCTTTGCCGCCTTCACCTCTTCGGCCAGCCGCAACACATAGGCAGGATCGATGCCGAACTCCTGCTCCCCCATCAGCACTTCGCCCGACAGCTTCAGCAGGATGCGTTTGGTGTCGGGGAGGAGCATTTGGTGAAGTATCCCTTGAAAAGGCGCGCGGTTTCGCGAGGCTGTAGAGGGAGCGGTCCGCCCTGCCAAGTGTTCCCCGGCGGTTTTGGCCAACAGGCTTGTGCGAAAGAGCGGCACGCTTAAGCAGGCAGTTATGGTCCGATGGCTTTCCCCGATATTGCGCCGCTGGAAGTTGTGGCTGCTGGTCGCAGTCCTGATCGCTTTTGCGCTGGGCGCGAAGGCCTGTGCGGACACGATGGCCGATCCCGAAATCCTCCGCACCGAAGTGGCCTTGAAAGGCATGGCACCGGGCGCAGAGCCGGTGACGGTGGCATTGCTTTCCGACATTCATGTGGCGGGGCCTGACATGCCGCCATCGCGGCTGGCGGAGATCGTCGAACAGGTCAACGCGCTGGGCGCGGATGCCGTGTTCATCGCTGGCGACCTGGTCAGCGAGAAGCGTACGGCGACGCATATCTATACCGCCGAAGAGGTCGTCGCTCCGCTTGCCGGGCTGGACGCGCCGCTGGGCGTGGTGGTGGTGCCGGGCAATCACGATCACTGGTTCGATTGGGATGGTCTGCAGGCAGGGCTGCGCAGCCACGGCATCCGCGTGCTGCAAAACGAGGCGGCGCAGATCGGGCCGCTGGTGGTGGGCGGCGTGGACGATGCCTATACGCGGCGGGACGATCTTTCCGAAGTGTTGCGCCAGATGGAAGGATTGGAAGGCGGACGGCTGATCCTCACCCACAGCCCCGATGTCTCGCCGCAGGTGCCGGGCGATATCTCGCTGGTGCTGGCCGGGCATACGCATTGCGGCCAGATCGAAGTGCCTTTCATCGACGCAGTCCGCAGCATCTCGGCCTATGGCGACCGGTATGCCTGCGGCGAAGTGGTAGAGGGCGGTCGCACCACCATCGTCGGCGCGGGTCTGGGCACCAGCCTGCTACCCCTGCGCTTCGGCACCCGGCCCCAGGTGTGGCTGGTTACACTGCGGGGCGTGGATTAGTCTTTCCTACACGCTGTCGTCTGTCGCAGCTTCGCGGCGGCTCTTTTCCATCGTCGGTCTTGCCTTAGCCTCTCCGGAAGACGCGTTTCGCGCCTCTCCGGTCTGAGTGTCAACTTTGCCCGAGCATAAAGTCCAATCTTTACAGGTAAATAGTCGATTGACGAAGTTGACAGTGTCAACTTCGTAACATGCCCAACTCATCCGTTCCGAACGCACGAAAAAGGCCGCCGAAGCGCGAACTCCGGCGGCCTTTTTGTCTTAATCGCGAGTCCCAGCGAAGGCTGGAATCTCTCGCCACAATTCGCGAGGTCCCAGCCTACGCCGGGACTCTCCGCTTGATCAGTTACCGTCCGGCCAAGGCCGCGACTTCGGCGCCGAAGTCGCCCTCGTCCTTCTCGATGCCTTCACCCAGCTGGTAACGGACGTAATCGACCAGTTTGATCGACGCGCCGGCTTCCTTGGCGGTGCGAGCGACGTGCTCTTCGACAGTCGCCTTGCCGTCCTTCACGAAGATTTGGCTGAGCAGCGCGTTTTCCTTGGCGTATTTCTTCACCGCGCCTTCGACCATCTTTTCCTGCACGTTCTCAGGCTTGCCGCTTTCGGCAGCCTTTTCCTGTGCGATGGCACGTTCACGCTCGATCACGGCCTGGTCGAGGCCATCGGCATCCAGCGCCTGCGGGAACATGGCAGCCGCGTGCTGGGCAACGTCCTTGCCCAATGCCTGCAGCACATCGTTGCTGGCATCGCCTTCCAGCGCCACCAGCACGCCGATCTTGCCGAGGCCATCAGCAGCGGCATTGTGCACGTAAGGCACCACGGCGCCCTGCGAGACGGAGATGGTCTTCATGCGGCGCAGCTGCTGGTTCTCGCCGATGGTAGCCACGTTGTCGGTCAGCTTGTCGCCCACCGTGCCGCCATCGGGATAGGATGCAGCCTTCAGCGCTTCGACATCGTCGCTTTCGAGGCCGAGTGCGACGTCGGTCGTCTTACGCACGAAATCCTGGAACTTGTCGTTCTTGGCGACGAAGTCCGTTTCCGAGTTCACTTCCACGGCCACGCCGCGAATGCCATCGGTGGCCACGCCCACAAGGCCCTCTGCCGCGGTGCGGCTGGACTTCTTCTGCGCGGTTGCCAGGCCCTTGGCGCGCAGCGCGTCGACGGCAGCTTCGATATCGCCATTGCTGGCTTCCAGCGCCTTCTTGGCGTCCATCATGCCCGCGCCGGTCTTTTCGCGCAGGGCCTTCACATCGGATGCGGTAAATGCAGCCATGGTTCGTATCCTCTAATTGGAATGGGGCCGGTCCGCCCATGGGGACGAACCGGCGCATTGTCGCTGAAATGTGACGCGCGGGCGTCAAATCAAGCCGCGTGCGCGCATCACCGGAAGATCAGGCGTCGGCCTTGGCCTCTTCCGCCTTGGGTTCCTCGGCAGCCGCTTCGGCGGGCGGTGCGTCCATGGCGCCGATGTCGGCACCTGAATCCACCACGCCTTCGGTCGAGCCGGTCGAGGCGGCTGCTGCGATCGCATCGCAATACAGGCGCACGGCGCGGCTGGCGTCGTCATTACCCGGGATCGGGAAAGCGATGCCGCTAGGATCGACATTGGTGTCGAGCACGCCGATCACCGGGATGCCGAGCACGCCTGCTTCCTTGATGGCGAGGTCTTCCTTGTTGGCGTCGATCACGAACATCACGTCCGGAATGCCGCCCATGTCGCGAATGCCGCCCAGCGACATTTCCAGCTTGTCCTTCTTGCGCGTCAGCTGGAGGACTTCCTTCTTGGTCAGCAGGCTGGTGTCGCCGGCCAGCTTTTCCTCGAGGTTCTTCAGCTCGCGGATGGAGCCGGAGATCGTCTTCCAGTTGGTGAGCATGCCGCCCAGCCAGCGGTGGTTGACGAAGTGCTGGCCGCACGAACGCGCTGCCTCGGCAATCGGCTCCTGCGCCTGGCGCTTCGTGCCGACGAACAGCACCTTGCCGCCTGCGCGCACGGTGGAGGACACGAAGTCGAGTGCGCGCGCCATCAGGGGCACGGTCTGCGACAGGTCGATGATGTGAACGCCGTTGCGCGCGCCGAAGATATACGGCTTCATGCGCGGGTTCCAACGGTGGGTCTGGTGGCCGAAATGTGCGCCGGCCTCGATCAATTGCTGCATCGTGACGGTAGGAGCCGCCATAGATAATTCCTTTCCGGTTTAACCTCTGGAAGGCAGGGAACCGACCCTTGGGAGAAGACCCGCGGGCAGCACCGGTATGTCAGCGCCTTCCATGTGAATTTGCCGAACGATGGCACGTGCGTTGATTCGCAAACGCCTGCTCGACGGCGCGCCCTTTAGCTGTGCTTCAACATAAAAGCCACCCTCAAACGACACCGACCGGAAAAAATCGCGGTATTCTGCCGATTTTTGCTTCTACGCGGTTTTACGGATGCAAGCCTGGAACAGACGTGGAACAAAATTGCTTGACCAGCTGGAACATAGGTGGAACAAAGGGTGCATGAACGGGGCGCAGCGGAACCGCGAAGTCACCCCGCAGGTTAATGCAGCGACCTCCGGGTCACGGAAAGGACATATAATGGCTCTGGCATTTGCGATCTCGGTGTTCGTCGGCTTCGTGGCCGCGCTCGCCCTTGCTGTTTGCGCCGCGTCGCTGCGCTTCGCCCTTGCGCGTGGCCGTGAAGCTTATGCCGAATTGCAGGCGATCAATCGCGCTTCTTCGCCAAAGCCTGTTCGACTTCGTCGACCGCAAGAGGCTTTTGCGATGGCGGCGGTGTAGCGCTCCCGTCGGCAGCAGCAGCCCGCGCGTTAGCCCGCCTTATGCGGCCATAACCGATCGCCGCCCACGCAATCAGCGCCATATAGACGACTCCGATCAGGATCAGCGTCCACCACGTCTCCAACAACAGGCCGCCGACCATCAGGCCAGCCAAGGCAATCAGAGCCAGCTTCGCATCGCCCTTGGGCCGCAGCGATTTCCAACTTGGTGTGGCAATGCTCGATACCATCAGCAAGGCAATGAAGATGACCCAGGGCCCCACCAGCAATGGATCACGGAAAATATCTTGGCCGGTCGCCAGCCAGAGATACATGGGCATGAAAGCAAAACCCGCTCCCATCGGTGCAGGCACTCCGGTGAGATATCCGGCTTTCTTGCGCGGCCCGTCGTCAGCATCGATCTGCGCGTTGAAGCGCGCGAGGCGCAGCGCGCAGCAAATAGCGTAAGCCAGCGCCGCCAACCAGCCGAAGCGCGGCGCCTCGACCAGCGCCCAGAGATAGAGCACCAGCGCAGGCGCGATGCCGAACCCGGCGGAATCGGCGAGGCTGTCCAGCTCCGCCCCGAAGCGCGACTGCGCCTTCAGCAGCCGCGCAACACGCCCATCCATCGTGTCGAGAATGCCGGCAATAATCATGGCGAACACGGCCTGCGGCCATTGCTCCGCCACGGCAAAAAGGATGCTGGTCAGCCCCGATGCAAGCGCAGCGGTCGTAATGGCATTGGGCAGCACGGCCCGCATCGAAAGCCCACGACCTCCGCGCGAACGGGTCACAAACTCGCCCTCGCTTGCCCGCGGACCGAGCCATGCAGGCCCCGGCGGTGCTGTGTCGTCCTGGTCGAAATCGTCGGAAGGGTCGCCCCGGCCATCGTTTATATCGCCGCTCATTGATTGACCCCTTCCAGCAGGCCCGTCGTGCCGATCTCGGCAAGGATAGTCTCGCCTGCAATCACGCGCTGGCCCAGCAACACCTTGGCGTCCGTGCCAGCAGGCAGATATATATCAACCCTGCTGCCAAAACGGATCAGCCCGATGCGCTGGCCAGCCGCCACAATGTCGCCCGGCTTCACGAAAGGCACGATCCGCCGCGCCACGAGCCCCGCGATCTGGGTGAAGGCGATGCGCGTGCCATCGGCCCGCTCCACCAGCATGTGCTGGCGCTCATTATCGTCACTCGCCTTGTCGAGATCGGCATTCATGAAGCGGCCCGGCACATAGATGATACGCCGGATCGTACCGGCAATCGGAGAGCGATTGATGTGCACATCGAAGACCGACATGAAAATGGAGATGCGCGTCACCGGGTCGCTGCCGAGGCCCGGACTGCCATCTTCTGCAGCATTCTGCATTTCCACCGGCGGCGGAACCTGTGCGATCAGTGAAACCTGCCCATCGGCTGGCGATACAATGGCATTGTCACCCTGCGGCACGACCCGCTCCGGGTCGCGGAAGAAGGCGAAGATGCCTGCAGAAAGCGCCGCCAGAAGCCAGCCTAGCGCTTCCCATCCCACGACCAGCCCGAAGAACAGCGCGACACCGATGGCGATGACACCGAATTTGCGGCCTTCGGGATGGACCGCCGGCAAGCCCCATTCCGCCTCGCCGCGACCGCGATTGTCTCTGAGTTCACCTGACATGCGACTCGTTTAGGCAAAGCCGCCCTGCGCCACAAGCGCAGCCCCGCTCACTGCGGTTAATTCACTGAGAAATCGAAGGGGACGCCACTCTCGCGGAAGCGGGCGGGCACGAGTTCGCGGCCCATGGGTGGGGCCGAACGCGCGATGCAGCGTGGGCGATGGCAAAGCCTGCACGATACACCGATCGGAACAGGCTCCACGTCCGCCAACACGTCGCCATAGACCAGTCGGCCAGCATGTAGGGCAGAACAGGCGAGCGCCACCGAACGAAGCACGCGGCGTTCGCCGAAACCGCCGCCGCCCGCGCGCACGGTGCGGGCGATCGACACGTATCGCTCGCCATCGGGCATCTCGATCATCTGCGCATCGACCTGGAAGGGTTTCGCAAACACCTCATGGATGTTCCACAACGGACATGCGCCCCCATGCCGTGCGAGCGGAAATCCCGCCCCGTCCAGCCGCTTGGACACATTACCCGCCCTGTCGACGCGCAGAAAGAAGAACGGCACGCCCTCCTCGCCCGGACGCTGCAAAGTGGTGAGCCGGTGCGCGGCCTGCTCGAAGCTGACATCGAAGCGCGCGGCCAGCGCCTCGATATCGTAGCGGAGTGCCTCGGCGCCTTTCCGGAAGGCGTGGTAGGGCATCAGGAGCGCAGCCGCCCAGTAGGATTGCAAGGCGCGGTGGACGAGCGCGCGCCCGTCTTCACTGGCGAAGCGCCCTTGCTGGGCGATCGCCGCGATGGCATCGCCCTGCTCCAATATGGCGAGTTGCAACGCGGCCTGGAAACGCCTGCCCGATGCAGGCAGCCGCTCTGCAACATAGATCCGTCGCCGGTGATAATCGTGCCAGCGCGTGCCGCCGCGCATCAATCCGTCATCGGCGACCTGCACATCCAGCCCATGCGCCTCGGCGATATGTGCGCGCATCGCCTCGAAACTGTCGAGGCGGCGCGCCTGCTCTGCCGCGCTATCGTCGAGCGAAGGGAAGCAATTGCGGCGCGCCGCTAAGAAAGCGCGCGCTTCCGCGACCGCGTCCGCCGCGCTTTCTCCGTTGCCAGTACCACTCTGTTCGCGCCGCGCGGCCAGAGCCAGCTGCTCTTCTCCGAAAGCGGTATGCAATCGGAGGAGCGCCTCGGCCATGCCCGGATAGGATGTGGCGATGTCCTCCACATCGAGTGGCGCAATATCGATGTCGGCAAAAAGAGGGTCACGCAGCGCAGATTGCAGGCGGGCCGATGTTTCGTCGGCATTCGCGTCTGCCAAATCGGCCACGTCGATGCGATAGGTCGTAGCGAGCTTCAACAGCATTTCCGCCGTCACCGGACGCTGGTTGCGCTCCATCAGCGCGATGTAACTGGCAGAGATGTCGAGGTCGCTCGCCATATTAGCTTGCGTAAGCCCCAGATCGCGTCGCAGCTTTTTCAGTCTCGGGCCAAGATACAGCGTTTTTCCGGCCATTGGGCGGTTCTCCGTGTGACGCACTTTACAGCTGTACACACAAATCTTGTAAAGTTCGACAACTTTACCTCAGACGGCGCGACATCGTGCAAGAAGCTAGCGACAGATTGGTCATCGCAACAGTTCGCAAGGACACGCCAAACATGACCTATTTCGCAGAAATCCATCGCCAGACCGGTATCAAGCAGCGCGATGGCGCAAACTGGCAGGCCATCGATCCGGAATTCGCTGCGCGGCTGCGCCAGCAGAACAAGTTCCAGACCGGACTCGACATCGCCCGCTATACGGCGAATATCATGCGGGAAGACATGGCGGCCTACGATGCCGATCCGTCGGCCTATACGCAGTCGCTGGGTTGCTGGCACGGATTCATCGGCCAGCAGAAGATGATCTCCATCAAGAAGCATTTCGGCGAGACGAAAGGCCGCTACCTCTACCTTTCCGGCTGGATGGTCGCTGCGTTGCGTAGCGAATTCGGCCCCCTGCCCGACCAATCCATGCACGAAAAGACAAGCGTTCCCGCACTGATCGAGGAACTGTACACCTTCCTGCGGCAAGCCGATGCGCGTGAGCTGGGCGGCCTGTTTCGGGAGCTCGATGCAGCGCGCGAGGCCGGTGACGAAACGGCAGCGGCAAACGCGCAAAAGGCCGTCGACACGCACCAGACACATGTCGTGCCGATCATCGCGGACATCGATGCAGGTTTCGGCAATGCCGAGGCGACCTACCTGCTCGCCAAGAAAATGATCGAGGCCGGCGCCTGCGCCTTGCAGATCGAAAACCAGGTGTCGGACGAAAAGCAATGCGGCCACCAGGATGGCAAGGTGACCGTGCCGCATGAGGATTTCCTGCAGAAGATCCGCGCCATCCGCTACGCTTTCCTCGAGCTGGGCGTGCCCGAAGGTATCATCGTTGCCCGCACGGACTCGCTCGGTGCGGGCCTCACCAAGCAAATCGCCTACTCGACCGAGGCAGGCGACCTTGGCGACCAGTACAACGCTTTCCTCGATTGCGAGGAGGTGGACACCGCCTCCATCGGCAATGGGGACGTGCTCATCACCCGCGAAGGCAAGCTGCTGAAGCCCAAGCGCCTGCCGTCCAATCTCTACCAGTTCCGCAGCGGAACGGGCGAGGATCGCGTGGTGCTGGACTGTATCACCAGCCTCCAGAACGGTGCGGACCTGCTGTGGATCGAGACCGAGAAACCGCATGTGGAGCAGATCGCCGGCATGGTGGATCGCATCCGCGAGGTCGTGCCCAATGCCAAGCTGGTCTACAACAATTCGCCCAGCTTCAACTGGACGCTCAACTTCCGCCAGCAGGTGTTCGATGCCTGGGAGGCCGAGGGCCGCGACATGCAGATGTATGATCGTGACCGCCTGATGAGCCAGCATTACGACGATAGCGAGCTGGCGATCGAAGCGGACGAGAAGATCCGCACCTTCCAGCGCGATGCAGCGCAGCGTGCGGGAATCTTCCACCACCTCATCACCCTGCCGACCTATCACACGGCGGCGCTGAGCACGGACAATCTCGCCAAGCGCTATTTCGGCGAGGAAGGCATGCTCGGCTACGTCAAGCAAGTGCAGCGCGAGGAAATCCGCCAGGGTATCGCCTGTGTGAAGCACCAGAACATGGCCGGCTCCGACATCGGGGACGACCACAAGGAAGCCTTCGCCGGCGAAGCAGCCCTGAAAGCGGGCGGCGCGCACAACACGATGAACCAGTTTGCTGCGTAACGCGGCGCAACCCGAAGAGAAGGAGAAGTAAAATGGCACATCCGACAATGGCCCGCCCGGTCTTCTCGACCGAAGATTTCGGCCTCATTCGCGAAGCGCTGGCCGTCGCGATCCGCAATGGCGATGACAATGCCGACACGCGAAAGCTGGTGAACCTGCACCACCGGCTGGGGCGGTTCAGCCGATGACCGACACGCTTCTTGCCCGAGAGGAGACGGGTGAGACAGCTGCCCCGCGCGATGGCTTCGTCCAGCGCGCGGGGCTTGCCGTCGATCCGGTGCTTGCGGCTTTCGTGGAGACGGAGGCGCTGCCCGGCACTGGTGTAAGCGCTGACGCGTTCTGGCAAGGGCTCGCAAATCTGGCAGGCGAGTTCACCCCGCGCAATCGCGCCCTGCTGGAAGCGCGCGCACGATTGCAGGCGATGATCGATCAATGGCACCGCGATAATCCCGACGCCGGGACCGGCATGCCACCGCGTGATCTCAAAGCGCTCGGCTATCTCGTCGAGGAGCCCGCGCCCTTCACTATCGGCACCGAAAATACAGACGATGAAATTGCCTTGCTGGCGGGCCCGCAACTGGTGGTACCCGCGCGCAACGCGCGGTTCGTGCTCAATGCCGTCAATGCGCGCTGGGGCAGCCTTTACGATGCGCTCTATGGCACAGATGCTTTGGACGGATCGCTTCCTGAAAAAGGCGATTACAATCAGACGCGCGGCGCGAAGGTAGTCGCTTGGGCAAAGGCATTTCTCGATGATGCCGTCCCGCTGGCGAACGGCTCTTGGAGCGAATGGACGGGTGGCACGCCCGAACTGTCCGATCCTGCGCAATTCATCGGGATGGCGGACGGCAATCCGGTGCTCGTGAATAACGGCCTCAAAATCGAACTCGTCATAAACGCCGATCACCCCATCGGTCGCGACGATCCGGCGAGTATCGCCGATATCCGGCTTGAGTCCGCACTCTCGACGATTATCGACCTCGAAGACTCCGTCGCCGCCGTCGATGGCGAAGACAAAGCGGACGGATATCGCAATTGGCTCGGCGCGCTGCGTGGCGATCTGGAAGCGACCTTCATTAAGGGCGGGCGCACCATGAAACGCGTCGCCAATCCGGACCGGACCTACACCGCGGCCGACGGCGAGACGAAACCGCTTCGCACGCGCAGCTTGTTGCTGGTGCGTAATGTCGGTCATCTGATGACGACACCGGCAGTGAGCCTGCCCGATGGATCCGAGATGTTCGAAGGGCTGCTGGATGCGGCAACCACGTCGCTCATCGGCTTACACGATCTTAATCGCCTTGGGCCGCTGGCCAATAGCGCCGAGGGCCGCATCTATATCGTCAAACCCAAGATGCATGGGCCGGAAGAATGCGCATTCGCCGACGATCTGTTTGCTGCGGTCGAGGACATGCTCGGCCTCGCACGCAACACAATCAAGATCGGCGTGATGGATGAGGAGCGTCGCACCAGCGCCAACCTCGCCGCTTGTATCCATGCGGTGAGAGACCGCATCTTCTTCATCAATACCGGCTTCCTCGATCGCACGGGTGACGAAATTCACACCTCGATGCTGGCCGGGCCGATGATGCGCAAAGGCGCGATCAAGCAGGCGGAATGGATCGCCGCCTACGAGGATCGCAATGTGCAGATCGGCCTTGCCTGTGGCTTTGCGGGCCGCGCGCAGATCGGCAAGGGCATGTGGGCCGCGCCCGATGCCATGCACGACATGCTGGAGCAGAAGATTGGCCACCCGATGAGCGGCGCGAGCACGGCATGGGTGCCCTCCCCCACCGCCGCCACGCTGCACGCGACGCATTACCATCGCTGCACTGTGTCCGAGCGCCAGTCCGAGCGCGCACAAGAGCGGATCGTGCCTGTCGACAAATTACTGACGGTGCCGCTCGCCGAAGATGCCGACTGGACGGAGGACGAGATCGCAGCCGAGCTGGACAACAATGTCCAGGGCATTCTCGGCTATATGGTCCGCTGGATCGATGCAGGGGTCGGCTGTTCCAAAGTGCCCGACATCCATGATGTAGGCCTGATGGAGGACCGCGCCACGCTTCGCATCTCCAGCCAGCACATCGCCAACTGGTTGCAGCATGGAATTGTCGATCGCCTGATGATCGACGAGGCGCTGCACCGCATGGCGGCCAAGGTCGATGCGCAGAATGCAGGCGATCCGGACTACCGGCCAATGTCCGCCGACGAACGCGGGTCTATCGCCATGGCCGCTGCCCGCAAGCTGATCGTGGCAGGCGCGAAGCAGCCGTCGGGCTATACCGAACCCGTCCTGCACCGCGCCCGACTGCGCGCAAAGCACGGCTGATCCCGAATAAAAAAGGCAGCCGGGTCGCGCTGGTGCGATCCGGCTGCACTTGGTTGTGCCTCCCGGCGAGAGGATCGGACCGGGAGGCTTCAGGGACCTTCGGGATCAGAAGGCATAGCGGGTCGAAAGCTGGACCTTTTGCAAATTGCCGGACCGGCCATCCTCCAGCATGCGCTCGGCATACATGTATTCGAGGCCGACATCGAAGCGCGTTGCAGGAGACCAGACGAGATTGACGAAGGCATTCCAGCTTTCATCCGTTACCTGGTCGCTCGTCAGCAGCACGGGATTGTCCGCGCGGAAATAGCTGGCTGCGATCGTCGAGCGCAGATCGTCCGACCACCAATGGCGGAAGGCGGCAAAGCCCGAATAGGTGAAGATCGGGTCCAGATCGCCCGCGGCATCGATAGCGGTATCGTTCACGATATTGAGCCCGATATACCGACCAAGGCCATCGCCAGCCGTCGCCATGAAGCGCAGATCATCGCGCTCGCCGACATTGATACGGCCGGACAGGCTGAGGCCATAGCCGAGCGCTGTATCGTCGGTGAGGCCGAAATCGTCCTCGTCCACATGCAGAGCGCGCACGATGCCGGCGAGGCTGACCGAGCCCCAATCGCCGCCCTGATTATAGCGCGCCACGATGTCCGGCATGGTGTCGTCGCCGGGCAGCACACGTCCACCTGTCGGCGTGGTAATAGTGGTCTCCGGTTGTTCGGCGGCGATCTGGAAATTGCCGCTGGTGTAGCGGATCATCGGCTGGCGATCAAAGACAGTGCCGGGGGTCGTGCCGATGAAGTCCATCGATTCCGGCAGCGCGCCGACATTCTGGAACGTCGACCAGGTCTGACCGAACAGCCAGTCGCCATAAACGAGGTAGGCCTGGCGCAGTCGCGGCTCGTAGCTGTTGGAAATGCGTTCGTCGCCGCCGGGCGTCACCATGAAGTCGATCTCGACATGCGAGCGCAGCGGCGTGCCATTGCCGAGATCGGTGGAGGTATCGAGATAGACACGCGTCTGCCGCGCGGAGAAATCGGTATCCCAGCCCGACGCCTCCCCGCCGATAGGGATCGTGCTGGGGATCAGGAAATCGCGGGTAATCGCGCCATCCGGCAGTTGCCCGCCGCTTGTGCGCAGCGTCAGCGCGTCCAGCTTCACATATCCGCCTAGCGTAAAACGGGTATTCCCGACGGAGAAGCCATCCTGCTCCTGCGCCTCGGCGACATTGCCGACCTGGGCGGCAAGCTGCTCCTGCTCATCGCGCATCGCCGTGGTCTGCGCCATCACCATCTCGGTGGTCGCGGCGATCTCGGCCTGCTGTTCGGTGTTCATCGTGTCCTGCTGGTCGAGCCGCTCGATCAGCGCGCCGACCAACGCCTCCAGCCGGTCCAGCCTTTCATCGACGCTGGCGTCCTGGGCGTGCGCTGGCACAGCCACCAGGCACGTGGCGGCGAGTAGCGAGGCACGGACGGATTTGCGGATGATATTGGATGTCATGATCTCTCCCTCCAATTATTATCGAGGCAGAGTGCGCCGCATATCGCACGGGCGACAGTTAGCGCTTGGTATTACGACCTTTGTCTGAAAGCATGGCATGTGCGGATCGGCTACGTCGGCCACAAATGGGAGAACCAGCTATGTCAGACACCGTCCAGCGGCCCGCTGCCCCCAGCACCGCCAATTGCACACCCGAGCAGTATGACGCGCTTTACGAACGGTCCGTGCAGGATCCCGATGGCTTCTGGCTGGAGCAGGCGAAAGAGCGGCTGGACTGGTACACCGCGCCGACCAAGGGCGCCGAATGGTCCTACGATCCGGTGGACATCAAGTGGTTCTCCGATGGCACGCTGAACATCTGCTACAATGCCGTAGATCGCCATCTGGACACCCATGGCGATCAGATCGCGCTGATCTTCGAGCCCGACAGTCCGGATGCCCCCGGCCGCTCCCTCACTTATCGCCAGCTACATAAAGAGGTGACGCGCGTTGCCAATGCCTTGAAAGCGATGGGCGTTCGCAAGGGCGATCGGGTCACCTTGTACATGCCGATGATCGTTGAAGGCGCGCTGACGATGCTCGCCTGTGCTCGCATCGGCGCCATCCATTCGGTCGTATTCGGCGGCTTTTCTCCTGAGGCGCTGGCGGGCCGCATCATGGCATGCGAGAGCCGCTTTGTCGTCTGTGCCGACCAGGGGCTGCGCGGCAGCAAGACAGTGCCGCTCAAGGCCAACGTCGATGCAGCACTGGCCATGCAAGGCGTCAGCGTGGACGGCGTCCTGGTCTTCGATCACACTGGCGGCGAAATCGAGATGGTCGATGGCCGCGATCACTGGTTCGCGGACTTTGCGAGCGACGATGAGTGCCCATGCGAAGAAATGAATGCGGAAGACCCGCTTTTCATCCTTTACACGTCCGGCTCCACCGGAACGCCGAAGGGCGTGCTGCACACCACGGGCGGCTATGCGCTGTGGGCGGCGACGACATTCCATTACACCTTTGATTACCAGCCGGGCGACATCTTCTGGTGCAGCGCGGATATCGGCTGGGTGACGGGGCACACCTATGTCACCTACGGCCCGCTTATCAATGCGGGCACCAGCCTCATCTTCGAAGGCGTGCCGAACTATCCCGACCACGGGCGTTTCTGGGACGTGATCGACAAGCACAAGGTCAATCTGTTCTACACCGCCCCCACCGCCATCCGCGCCCTGATGCGCGAGGGCGATAGCTTCGTGACGAGCCGCAACCTCTCGAGCCTGCGTGTGCTGGGCACCGTCGGCGAACCGATCAATCCCGAAGCATGGCGCTGGTATTACGAGGTGGTCGGCAAGAAGAATTGCCCCATTGTCGACACCTGGTGGCAGACCGAAACGGGCGGCCACATGATTACCACCCTGCCCTACGCGCACGACATGAAGCCCGGCAGCGCGGGCAAACCCTTCTTCGGTATCCAGCCCCTGCTGGTCGACAATGATGGCAACACGCTGGAGGGGGCGACCGAAGGCAATCTGTGCATCACGCATAGCTGGCCAGGCCAGGCCCGCACGGTCTACGGCGATCATGACCGCTTCGAGCAAGCCTATTTCAGCACCTATCCGGGCCGATACTTTACGGGTGACGGATGCCGCCGCGACGAGGATGGCTATTACTGGATTACCGGCCGGGTGGACGATGTGATCAACGTGTCCGGGCACCGCATGGGCACCGCCGAGGTCGAGAGCGCGCTGGTACTGCACCCGAAAGTCGCAGAAGCAGCAGTGGTCGGCTATCCGCACGACATCAAGGGACAGGGCATTTACTGCTACGTCACCCTGAATGCGGGCGAGGAAGGTTCGGACGAACTCTACTCCGAATTGCGCCAGCACGTGCGCAAAGAGATCGGGCCGATCGCGACTCCCGATCACCTGCAATTCACCGACGGCCTGCCCAAGACACGCTCCGGCAAGATCATGCGCCGCATCCTGCGCAAGATCGCGGAGAACGATTACGGCTCGCTGGGCGATACGTCGACGCTGGCCGATCCATCGCTGGTGGACCGGCTAATCGAAGGCAGGCAGAACCGCTGACAGCATGGCCGAACGGATCATCATCGCCGATGACCACCCGCTCTTCCGCACGGCGCTGAGCCATGCGGTCGGCAAGGTCTGGCCCGATGCCGACATCGTCGAGACCGGCTCTGCCGCCGCCGCGCGGGAGCAGCTGGCCGACAACGCCGACGCCTTGCTCCTCGATCTGCACATGGAAGATTCAAACGGCCTGACCGTGCTGATGGACCTGCGGCAGGAGCACCCCGCCCTTCCCATCGTCATCGTATCGGCGAGCGAAGAGCCGCGTGTTTACGCCGCCGCCAGCCAGCTGGGTGCAGCAGCCTTCATCCCGAAATCGTCCTCGCTCGACGAGATGCGCAGCGCATTGTCCGCCGTTCGCGACGGTGAAAACTGGTTTCCCCAAATGGACGAGGCCGCCGATGGCGACTTGCAGCGCATTGCCAACCTCACGCCGGCACAGCGCCGCATCCTCGGCCAGATCCGCGAAGGCCTGCTCAACAAGCAGATCGCCTACGAACTGGATATCAGCGAGGCGACGGTGAAGGCGCACATTACGGCGATCTTCCGCAAGCTAGGTGTCGTCAGCCGCACGCAGGCAGCCATGTTGGCGACCAAGCTGGACGTCGATCAGCCTTCCGCCGACATCTCCCCGAACTGATCCGCCCTGCCCGCTGCGCTGCGGGCGATAGCGTCGGCCAGCAAGGCACGGAGCGCGGCCGGCGGCGTGGGCTTCAGCAGTCGGCGGGCATCGACACCCGCTGCAGCACGCGCTGTTTCGTCCCCCGCTTCCGCCGTGACCATGATGACGGGCGGCTCGTCGTCCCAGGCCGCGCATAGCGTGCGATAGGCTTCGTCGCCGCGCTCGTCGTCGTCGAGCCGGAAGTCGACGATAACAATGTCGGGCGGATTCGGCATTTTCGCCAGGGCATCTTCGGCACTGGTGGCGCGTGTGACCTTCAGCCCCCATTTGCCGAGCAGCGCCGACCCGGCAGCCAATGCCGCCTCGTCATTGTCGACAATGAGAACCCGCGCATTACCGAGGCCGGATGGCGTCACTTTGGCCCCACTGGCGCTGCTCTCCGCCTCGCCCCAATGCGTGACGGGAAGCGTGAGCGCAAAGACGCTGCCGCGCCCCGGCTCCGATGAAAGACTTACAGGGGCATCGAGCAGGCGTGCAATGCGCTGCACGATGGCAAGCCCCAGCCCCAGCCCCTCACGATGTGTGGAGGCGCGCTGGAATTCGTCAAAAATTCGGGTTTGATCTGCATCGTCGATACCCGGCCCGGTATCGGCAACGCAGATCGCAATGTCGTCGCCGCGCCGCTTCACGCCAAGCAGCACCGCGCCTGTTTCTGTGTAGCGCAGCGCATTGCTGGTAAGATTGCGCAATATGCTCAGCAACAAGGCGCGGTCGGTTGTGACCCAGGCCGAGGTTTCGACGCAGCGCAGTTCCACACCCGTCGCTTCGGCTTGCACGGCAAATTCACGGCGGACTTCCTCGAGCATCTGCGACACGGTCACAGGCGCGAGCTTGGGCTGGATGCCCCCGCCATCGAGCTTTGAAATATCCAACAAGGTGCGAATCAGCTGGTCCGCCGACGCGATCGAGCCGTCCAGATCGCGCACCAGTTTCTCCAGCGGCGCTTCGCCCGCCACTTCCTCGCCCAGTGCCGAGGCGAACAGGCGCGCGGCGTTGAGCGGCTGGATGAGGTCATGGCTGGCAGCAGCGAGGAAGCGAGTCTTGGACTGGGTCGCCTTGCGCAAGGCTTCGTTCGCATCGCTCAGCTGCGCCGTGCGTTCGCGCACCTTATCTTCCAACGCCTGCTCGGCGCGCCTGTCCGCCGTTACATCGGTATAGGAGGTAACATAGCCGCCGCCCGGCGCGGCATTGCCGAGGATACGCATGATGCGCCCATCGGCCTGTGTGCGCTCCATCGAATGGCGGCGCCCTTCGCGCATATGCTCCAGCCGCCGTGCAACCTGTTGCTCTATCTCGGCCGTCGGAAGACCGCTTTCGGCGAGATTGTAACGGATAAGCTGCGCAATCGGCGTGCCCACCACAACCATGTCATCGGGCAGGTTGAACATCTCCTGATAGCGGCTGTTCCACGCAACGAGATTCATGCCGGAATCCACCAGCGCCACGCCTTGGTCGATGTTTTCGATGGCAATCTGGAGCAGGTCGGCACTGAAGGAGAGACGCCTGCTCGTCTCATCGAACATCGCCACGACCTCGGCGAAGGGCACCTGATCGCCCTGCGCCCAACTCGTGACCAGCATGCGCGCGGAGGATGTGCCGACAACGCCGGCTACGATCCGCTCGGTCATGTCGATCAATTGCAGATCGGCCGGATCGGTATCGCGATAAAGGTTCGGCGCAGCTGCGATGGCAGCATCGGCGCGCGCCTTGCCGACGAATTGCGACAGCAACAGTCGGATGTCGGCGACGCGCTTGCTGGTCGCTTGCACAGCCACGGCAGCTGCGCCGGGCACTCCGGCAAAGGCGGCTGCCTGCGCCGCGTCCACCAGCGAAGGCCGGGCCAGCAACGAACCCGCCCAATATACGGCGACATTGATGGCAAGGCTGAGGATAACGCCCGAGACAAACGCATCCGCATGCACTGCCAACAGCGGCTCCACAGCGAAGGCAGTCGGCACGATCAGCAGCAGGATCCAGCTGGCAAAGCCGGCCAGCAGTCCGGCGATCATGCCCTGCCTGTTGCCGCTGCGACCGAGCACGCCAAACACCAGCCCGGGCGCGAACTGTGCAGAGGCAGCGAATGCCAGCGTGCCAAGGCGAGCCAAGCTCGCCGCAGATCCGAAGCCCAGATAGAACAGGTAAGCCAGCACGAGCAGCGAGGCGATGACGATGCGCCGGATGGCCAGCAATTGCCGCGCAAGCTGGCCCCGCTCTCCATCCCCGCGCAATACGGACCGGAATGCTACCGGCGCCACGAGGTCGTTCGTTATCATCGTCGACAAGGCGACACTGGCGACCACGATCATCCCGATCGACGCCGAGAGGCCACCGATAAATGCGAGGATGGCCAGCCACGGATTTCCGGTCGCCAGCGGCAACTCCAGCACAATCGTATCCGGATTGGTGCCTGCAGGCAGCGCCGCCGGGCCGACCATGGCAATCGGCACGATGATCGCCGCGATCAGCGCAAGATAGGCCGGGAAGACCCAGCGCCGCGCTCCGCCGAAACTGTCGCCGCGTGCCTCGACGAATGTCATGTGGAACTGGCGCGGCAGACACAGGACCGCGCAGGCGGAAATCAGGGTCAGCACCCAGAATCGAGCATCGATCTGGCTGCGGTCGAAAGGATTTTGCACCGCGCCCACGTCGCTGTTCGACCAGACGATCAGGGCCAGCGCTGCAATCGCCGCAAGTGCGACCAGCTTGACGATGGATTCTAAGGCGATGGTGAAAACCAGTCCGGCGTTCTCGCCCGGATGATCCGCCCGGCGCGATCCGAAGAGGATGGCGAACAACGCCATCACAACTGTGACGATCAGCACCAGCTCATCCAGCGCCAGCGCCGTGGCCAGCCCGGTGTCGAGCGCCATCAGCGAATTGCCGACCGACTGCAATTGCAGCGCCATGTAAGGCAGCGCGCCGAGGGTGGCGATCACGGTGACCAACGCCGCGACCGTGCCGCTTTTGCCATAGCGGGCCGAAAGAATGTCGGCGATGGATGTCGAATGCTGCGCCTTCGCGTGCGCCAGGATGCGCCGGATCAGTCCATGCCCGAAGGTGAAGACGAGGATCGGCCCAAGGAAAATCGGCAGGAATTCCAGCCCCGCCGTCGCGGCGGTGCCGACACCGCCGAAAAAGGTCCAGCTGGTGCAGTAGACGGCGAGCGACAGGCCGTAGACCCAGCCGGAAGCCGAGTGCTTGTCTTTTCCGGCAAGGTGCGCGCGATCCTGCCGCGCCGCAATCCAGAACAGGAACCCCAGATAGGCACCTGCCAGCAAAACTGCCGACACGAACACCATTGTCAAACTCTCCCTTCATCAGGCTAGCCGATGGCCCGAGAGATGCAAGCAGAGCGGGGGCGATGCTTGCGCACCGCCCCCGCCCTTCATTGCCGGTATTCGCCCAGCTTAGTGTGCGTGGGCATCCCCCGCACCGCGCGGCACGCGGATTGAGTCCACCAGCTTGCGCACTTCCACCGGCGGGCTGGCCGTCACCTTCGATACCGCGATGGCGATAGCGAAGTTGATGAGCATCCCGATCACACCGATACCTTCGGGCGAGATGCCCAGCAGCCAGTTCTCGGCCACATTGGCCTCCGGGTTCGCCAGCTTGAAGTAGAAGATATAGATGAAGGTGAATGCGAGGCCCGAAACCATGCCTGCGATGGCCCCTTCCTTGTTCATGGACTTCGAGAAAATGCCCATGAAGATGGCCGGGAACAGGCTGGCTGCGGCAAGCCCGAAGGCAAAGGCCACCACCTGCGCCACCCATCCTGGCGGATAGATGCCGAGATAGCCTGCCACGAAGATCGCCGCCGTGGCTGCAAGCCTTGCCGCCAATAGCTCTCCCTTCTCCGAAATATTCGGACGGAAGGTGGACTTCAGCAAGTCATGGCTGACCGAGCTGGATATCACCAGCAACAGGCCCGCCGCGGTCGACAGGGCCGCCGCAAGGCCGCCTGCCGCCACGAGCGCGATCACCCAGCCTGGCAGATTGGCAATCTCCGGATTGGCCAGCACCATGATGTCGCGGTCGACATAGACCTCGTTCTCGCTGGCCATGTCGGGCTCGTTATCGACCGCACGCTGACCCGCAGCGGCACTCGTTTCGGCATAGACCGGCGCACCGATGATGGCATTGCCGTCGCGGTACTGCATCACGCCATCCTCGTTCTTGTCGTAGAAAGCGATCAGGTCGTTCGCCTCCCAGTTCTTGAACCAGTCGGGCGCATCGGCATAGGTCTGCTCGTTCACCGTATCGACGAAGTTGAGACGGGCGAACGCACCCACAGCCGGGGCCGTGGTGTACAGCAAGGCGATGAAGACCAGCGCCCAGCCTGCCGATTTGCGCGCGTCCGATGCCTTGGGCACCGTGAAGAAGCGCACGATCACGTGCGGCAAGCCTGCCGTACCGACCATCAGCGCCATGGTGATGCAGAACACATCGATCATGGATTTGCTGCCATCGGTATATGGTCCGAATCCTAAGTCGACGAGCACCCTGTCCAGCGTCTCCAGCACATACATGCCGGACCCGTCATTCACCGTCGAGCCAAGGCCCAACTGCGGAATGGGGTTGCCGGTCACCAGATAGCTGATGAAAAAAGCCGGAACCATGTAGGCGAAGATCAGCACGCAGTATTGCGCCACCTGGGTGTAGGTGATGCCTTTCATGCCGCCCAGCACCGCATAAATGAACACGATGCCCATGCCGATGATGACGCCCCAGAAAATGGGCACGTCGAGGAAGCGGCTGAACACGATGCCGACCCCGCGCATCTGGCCGGCGATATAGGTGAAGCTGATGAAGATCAGGCAGATCACCGCCACCACGCGCGCGGCCTTGGAATAGTACCGCGTGCCGATGAAGTCGGGCACGGTGAACTGGCCGAACTTGCGCAGATATGGCGCAAGCAACAGCGCCAGCATCACATAACCGCCCGTCCAGCCCATCAGGTAGACACTGCCATCATAACCGAGGAAGGCGATGAGGCCCGCCATGGAGATGAAGCTGGCCGCACTCATCCAGTCGGCCGCCGTGGCCATTCCGTTGACGACCGGGTTCACCCCGCCGCCTGCTACATAGAACTCTTTCGTGGACCCGGCACGGCTCCAGATAGCAATGCCGATATACAGTGCAAAACTGACGCCGACGAAGAGATAGATCAGGGTTTGCGTTTCCATCGTCGCCTCCTCAATCGTCGAGATCGTATTTGCGCTCGATCTTCTTCATCTTGACGACGTAGTAGAAGATCAGGGCCATGAAGATGTAGATCGAGCCTTGCTGGGCGAACCAGAAGCCGAGCGGGTATCCGCCGAGCATGAACTGGTCGAGCCAGTCGCGCAGCAGGATGCCGCAGCCGAAGGAACAGGCGAACCAGATCGCCATCAGGATCACCAGCAGGCGGATATTCTCGCGCCAATAGGCGTCCTCTGCCGCGCTCGTTTCAGCTTCCGGCGGTGGTGTGTTTTCGTTGTCCATGACCTCCCCCTTTTCGTCGGGTTTTATCGCGGGCACCCGCGGGCCGGGTACCATCGTTCCGGAGGCTAGGTTGCGGGCGCATTCACCACGAGCGCGACATTAGTCTAATGACCCACGCGCGCGTCTTCCAAGCTGGCGAGGCGAACATCGGCGGGCAGGCGAGAGAGCTGCGCGAGGAACAGTTCCGCCGTCGCCATTGCATCGTTGAGCGCATCATGCGCATCGAATTCCGGCAGGTGGTAGCGGGAGCGACATGCGCCCAGCCGCAGGGCATCGCCCGAAAGGTTCGGCTGCAGCCTCTGCTCCAGCGCCATCGTACAGATAGCGCGCACCGGAAGGTCGACATTCCAGATGGCACTAGCGGCGCGTTTGAGCGCCGCCTTCTCGATCGCCGCGCCGTGCGCAACCACAATCTTGCCGCCGCAGTCTTTGAGCATTTGGGACATCACTTCCTTCAGGTCACCGCCCTGCCGCGCCCGCCCCTCTCCGATGCCGTGAACGGCGACCGCTTTATCGCTAAGCTGATGATCGCTGAAGACATCGCAGCGCCGGGCTGTGCCCAAGCGGATGGCATGGGGATCAAGTGAAATCCAGCCTGCCTGCAGGATGTGCGCATCGCTCTCCAGTCCATCCAATTCGAAATCGAGCGCGAGAAACTGCGCATTTTTCGCAGGGCTCGACCGCTCGGGCCAATCGGCCTGCGCGAATGCACGCAGTGCCGGATCATCGTGCTGCGCCAGCCTCGCCCGGCGGCGGCGATCCAGCCAGCCGCGCAGCATATCAGGCGATCCCGCCCGCGAGGTTGCGACGTAGCGAATCGAGGGCGCGGCGGATGACTGCAAAGCTGTCTTTCAGATGCTCGCGCTCCAGCGGAGAAAGAGTGTCAGGCGCGATCAGACTGTCGGGCGACCTCCCCTCGCGCACCTGCCGCGCCTGGTGCGCGATCCTCAAGTCGTTCACGAAATTCATCGCATCGCGCAAGCTGCGCGCATCGCCTCTGTCCATGTGCCCGCCATCGGCCAGCGCCGCGTACCGCGCAGCAGAACTTACAGCCTCCACGCCGCTCGCCAGCGACAGGGTGCGCGCGATGTCGACCAGCGGGATGATGGCCTGCCCTTTGGAATCGAACACCTTCTTGCCCTCGCTATCCGGCTCCAAGACCAGCCCTCCGAATACGCCGAGCGGTATGCGCGAGCGCAGCGCATCGCGCGCAAGGAAGGACAGGAACAGCCGGTTCTCCTGCGCCAGCTTCACCGTCTCGCCATGCAAGCGCGTGACCAACGAGGCGTCACCATGCACGCTGCGCATATCGAAGTAGATGGTGGAGCGAAGGATCGCATCCTCGTCGGGCTGGGTGATCCATCTGGCATAGCGGTCGCGCCATTCCGCCAGCGTCAAACGCTGGCCGGTATTCTTCGCCATGATGCCACCCTTGCAATAATCATAACCGGCGGCGTCGAGAATGTCGGAGATACGGCCGCCGAGCTGGGCGAAATAGTCGCGCGCGGCATCGTCCATCTCTCCGCCGATCACGAAGCCGTTATCCTGGTCGGACCCGATCAGTTGCTCCTGCCGGGCGAGCGATCCGAACACCACGAGCGCATAGGGGCAAGGCGGCTCGCCCAGTTCGCTTTCGGCAAGCTGCGCCGCGCGGCGATGGGCAGCCTCGCCCAAGGCAGAGGTGAAGCGCATGACCTGCCGCGCCTGCAATCCCGCCCGCTCCATTTCTGCAAAGGCGCGCGGCGTCTCGCGCGAAATCGCGATCAACGCCTTGGCGTCGCGCGCGCGCGAGAGGGCTGCGCCATGGTCTATCGCATTGCTGCCGAGATGGGCGAGAATGTCGCTGCCGCTCATCATCCCCGACAGCGCGCCGGTCTCGTCGAGCAGCGGGATGTGGCGGAAGCCGTGCGCTGCCATCAGGGCCATCGCCTCGGCCACGCTGGCTGTGCAAGGAAGCGTCTTCGGATCAGGCGTCATCACTGTCGACACAGCATCCGACAGAGGCGCTTCTGCGGCGACCACTCGATTGCGCAGATCCTTGTCGGTAAAAATGCCGAGCAATTCATCGCCACTGCAAACCGCCAACGTGCTGACATTGCTGTCACGCATCAGCGTGGCGGCCTGATGAATGGAGGTGTCCGGCGTGCATGAGACCGGCCGACGCTTGGGCACGATGTCAGCAGCCAGCAGGGTCTCGAATTGCGTGTTCTGCGCGCTTTTCCGGTTTTTGAGCGCGTGCCGCAGACGCCGCGCTTCGTCTGCGGTGAAGAAGTTGCGGAACGCCTCATTGTCCTCGCGAAGCTTGTGGAAGACGGCGTCTGGAACGGCCAACAGCAGGCTGTCTTCCATCGCGATGGCGGTGTTCGCAACTTCGCCCCCGCGCAAAAGCGACGGGTACGCAAAGCTGGCCCCCACAGTCAGGCGCGCGGTCAGCTCCTCACCGGCCAGTCGCAACTCCACAGCTCCGGAGCGGATGACGAACAGCCTGTCATTGTATGCACCTGCTTCCAGCACCGTGTGCCCGCTGCGCGCATAGCGCATCTCGCTGGCCGCGGCGATTTGGCCGAGTTGGTGCTCCGGCATCGCGTCGAATGGCGGCGTGGTGCGCAAAAAGCGGACGATCTGGTCGAGTTCGTTCATGGTGCCGGGGCACCATAGGCCAAATCAGACCGGCCCGCTGCCGAACTTTAGTATGATGCTATTCGCGCACCCAATCCTTGCGCAGGAACGGCCCTGCCAATGCCATCAACACCGCGGCGATGCCATACAGCACCAGCGCATACAGCATGGAATACCGCAGCGCCTCGTCACCATAGGTAGGCGCGAGGAAGTCGGACAGAGCGCCAAGCGCGTAAATGCCTCCGCCCAGCCCGATCAGATTATTGATAAGCAGGAACAGTGCCGAGGCTGTCGAACGCGCCGCAGGGTTGACAAGGTGCTGGATGGCCGAAAGCACGGGACCGAGCCAGATGTAGGCCAGCGCCTGCGGCAGGAGGAACACGACGAAAGCAATCTTCCAATCCGTGCTGAGAATGCCAATCGCGAAAAGCGGCGCGCCTAGGAAAAATGCGACGGCGGGCAGCCAGGCATAAAAGGCCTTGTCCCGCCCGCCCAGCCTGTCTGCCAACAGGCCGCCAGCAAGCACGCCTGCTACACCGCCCAAAAGCAAAATCGCTCCGAAAAAGCGCGATGCCTCCACCAAGTCAAAACCGAAGCTGCGGATCAGCAGGCTCGGGAGCCAGAAGGCAATGCCGTAGCCCATCATGGATGACATGGCCGCACCGAAGGAGAGGAACCAGAAACTGGGCTTCCGCGACAAAATCCGCGCCGTTTCGGCAAGGCGCGGCGCCTGCGGCAATGGCGACGGGTTGCCGGCGGCGACTTTCGATTTCGCCTTGTCGCGCACGAGGTATTTGAACAGCGGCACGATGAACACGCCTGCCAGCCCCACGACGAAGAAGGCCGTGCGCCAGTTGATCGTTGCCGCAATGTATCCCCCCAGCAGCACGCCGAGGCCGGAGCCGATGGGAATGCCCAGCGAATAGATCGACAGCGCGGTCGCCCGCTTCTCGCTGGGGAAATAGTCGCCGATCAAGGCGTAGGAGGGGGCAACGCCGCCCGACTCGCCAATGCCGACTCCCAGTCGCGCGAGGAAGATATGCCAGAAGTTCTGGGCGAGGCCGCAGAGCGCCGTGAAGCCGCTCCATGCAAACAGCGACACCGCAATCACCCAGCTGCGACTTGTCCGGTCCGCCAGCGCGGCGAGCGGCACCGCCATGGTGGAATACAGCAACGCGAATGCCAGCCCGCCCAGCAGCCCCATCTCCCCATCGCTCAACTCCAGTTCGGCCTGGATAGGCGCTGCGAGGATGGAGAGGATCTGCCGGTCGACGAAATTGAAAATGTAGACCACCAGCAGCATGCCGAGCACGGTGCCGCTTTTCGGGTCGGGACGACTGGCTACCGCTTCGCGGCTCATGCGACGGTCTCGGCAAGGAAATCGGTGATTGCCCCTAACGCGAGCGGTTCGTCCAACAGCGGTGCGTGGCCACGCTGCGGCACTTCGACAAAAGTGATACTACCGGAATGGCGCGCTTTCATGGTCTCGACCGTACCGGCGGAAAGCAAGTCGGACAATGCCCCGCGCACGACCAGCACCGGCGTATCACCCAGCGCCTCCCACAGCGGCCAGAGATCGGGCTGCGGCTCGCTGTCGCTTTCCGCGAAGGCCTGCGCGATGGCAGGATCATAGGCAAAGGCTATAAACCCGCCGGGCATTTCGCGGCAGGTCCGCCGCGCCCAAGCCTGCCAGTCAGCCTTTCCGAAATCGGGAAACGCATCTGTGTTGATTTTCGCACACGCAGCAGCAGCCGCATCCCAGTCGGCGAAGTCTGCTGGGCCGCCGACATAGCCGCCGATACGCGCAAGCCCCGCCGGATCGAGCTCCGGTCCGATATCGTTGAAGACCACGGCAGGAAACTCGCCGGGACGCATCGCGTTCATCACCATTGCAATCAGTCCGCCCATCGATGTGCCGATCACACCCGGCTTCGCAATACTGAGGCTATCCAGCAGCACGAACATATCGGCGGCATAAACGTCGGGCCGATAATTGGCCGGGTCGGGATCGTAATCCGACGATCCCCGTCCGCGCTGGTCTGGAACGATCAGACGATAGCGCGGCGACAAATGTGCAGCGAGCGGTTCGAAATCGCCGCTATTGCGCGTCAAACCGTGCATCAACAGCAGCGGGGGCCCACCGCCACCATAGTCGCGGGCGAACAGCCGAAGCTGCCCGCACCCGCTTGTGTAATAGTGCTCCCGATAATCGACCATGGCGATCCCTCCCGCTGGCGAGAAGGCGATCAGAACTCGATCGTCGCCGTCAGATAGACCTGCCTCGGATTGCCGTAGAAGGCCGTCAGCGTGCCCTCGGTGCCGAGGTTCGGCGTTGGCTGGCCATTGGTCAGCACAGGGTCGCCGGTGACCGGATCGATGGCAATAAAGGTGTAGCCAGAGGTGATATATTCATGGTCTGTCAGGTTCCGACCGTAGAGGCCAAGGCTCCAACCGGCATCGTCATTGTAGACGATGCTGGCATCGAGCAGCGCGTAGCTGCCTTGGTCGAGGAACGGGTTGGGAATTTCGAACTGCGTCGTCGCACTGCGGAAGGAGAGCGTGCTGCCAAGATAAAGGTCACCGCCGCCCATCGGCGTCGTGTAACCCAGCGTTGCCGCCCCGCTCCATTCCGGCGTGTTCTGCACTTCGCGGAAGTCGGAAACATCGGTCGGCACACCGCCGATATTGGTGACGAATTCGGTGTAGTCGGCATCGATCCAGCCGAGCGCGCCGGTAAAGCGCAGCTCGTCGCCCATGCCGGACAGGTCCTCGGCAATGCGTGCGGAGGTTTCCAGCTCGACGCCCATGAACTCTGCCGCACCGGCGTTGGACACCACGCCGCAGAACGTGGCGATGCCGCCAACGTTACAGGCGACGGACCCCGGAATTTGCACATCGGTGTAGTCGGCGTAGAAACCCGCCAGCGCGATGTAGAGCGCGCCATCTAGGAGGTCGCCCTTATAGCCGATTTCATAGCTGTCGACCGTCTCCGGAGCGAAGCTGAGGAAGTCGGCAATTTCTTCGTTAGTCGGATTACCCGGGGTCGTCGCGGGAGCATTCACGCCCACACCGCGCGGGTCGAAACCGCCGCCCTTGAAGCCCTGCGAATAGCTGACGTAGATCTGGTGATCGGGCGTCGGCATGAAGCTCAGTGAGGCGCGCGGGGTGAACTTGTTGAAATCCTCGCTGCCGCTGAAATCGGTGCTCGGACCGCCGAGAGGAAAGCCGTCCCCGCCAAAGATAGGCGAGCCACCGAAAAGAAAGTTTTGGCGCAAAATGTCTGCGGTGCGCTCGTCCCAGGTGTATCGACCGCCGACGGACAGGCTAAGCTGCTCGGTCAGTTCGTAGGTAAAGTCACCGAAGACGGCAAAAGTCTCAGTATCGACATTGGCCTGTGTAAAAGCGGTAAAGCCGGGAAGCAGCACGGGGTTCAGCGTGAACAGTCGCACATCGAACAGCGTGTCCGCCGATGCATCGAGGAAATAGCCGCCCAGAAGGCCGGTGAATGGCCCGCCAACATCCCAGATCAGCTGCACTTCCTGGCTGAATTGTTCGTTGGCATAGATTGCCGGAACATCAAGATCGACGGCAGGCAGCGCATCGAAATCGATCGGCGAGGCGCTTTCATCGGTGCGATAGGCGGAAATCGAGCGCAAAGTCAGCGCATCGGTCAGGTCCAGCCGCGCATTGAGCGCAAAGCCATAAGCTTCCACATCCTGCTCCGGATCGACGAGCCCGCCGCGCGTGTCGAACACATCGTCGAGGACCGGTGCGCCGGATGCGGCACCCGGGATGAGACGGGAGCCGCCGCGCGCATTGCTGCGGTCTGCCGTATAATCGCCGGAGAAGCGGATCAGGTAAGGTTCGCCATTGCCGCCCACTTCCAGCGTGCCGCGACCCGCCCAGATATCCTTGTTGTAATTGTCGAGACCGGTGGTCAGGTTCTCGCCGAACCCGCCGCGTGACAGCCGCGCAACCGAAGCGCCGATACGCACGATATCATTGATAGGCGTGGACGCGGTGACGACGCCTTCGGCGCGCTCATAGGTACCGACCGTGCCGCGGAGGCGAAGCGTAGGCTCATCCGGCAGCTCGCGTGTGACATATTTCACCGCGCCGCCAATCGTATTGCGACCATAAAGCGTGCCCTGCGGCCCACGCAGCACCTCGATCCGCTCGATATCGTAAATATCCAGCACGGCAGCCTGCGGACGGTTCAGGTAAACATCGTCGAGATAAATACCCACGCCCTGCTCGAAGCCGGAGACCGGATCTTGTTGGCCGATACCGCGGATAAAGGCCGACAGGGTGGAATTGGTGCCGCGCGATTCCTCGAGCGTCGTATTCGGCGTGATCTGCGCGACATCGGTGATGTCCACCGCCCCGCGGCGCTGCAGCTCTTCCTCGCCGAATGCGCTGACGGCCACCGGTACATCGACCAGCCGCTCGTCACGGCGGCGCGCGGTCACGATAATGCTACCGGTATCTACATTCTCGTCCGCCTGCTCATCCTGCGACTGCGCATCCTGCGCAAGGGTGGGACTAGCAGCGGTGGCCAGTGCAAGAATGGATGCGGCGCAGCTCAGGCGAAGGACCTTGGACATAAGTTCTCTCCCATCTCTCATATGTTCTTGGCTGCAGCTTTATTGAAAGTTGAACCATCTTTCAACTTTTAACTTTGCGGTATGCGTGGAAAGCCGTTAGCGGTGACAGCATGGCATCGTCGCAAGCCCCCTCATCCGCCCCCTCGGCAATAGACAAGATCCCGCGCACGGAGCGTGGCCGGCAGACGCTGCGCAAGCTGTTGGACGCAGCCGCCAAGGAGTTCGGGGAAAAAGGTTTTCACGACGCCTCGATCAGCGGGATCACCCGGCGAGCAGGCACTGCGCTGGGCAGTTTCTATACCTATTTCGACAGCAAGGATGCGGTCTTCCGCGCCCTTGTGCAGGATATGAGCGGACAGGTGGCATCACGCGCAGGCTCTGCCATTGCCAAAGCTGATACGGCTTTCGCCATCGAGCAGGCGGCGCTGCGGGCATTTCTCGAATTCGCCAGCGAGAACAAGGAAATCTACCGCATTATCGACGAGTCCGAATTCGTCGATCCGCAAAGTTTCCGTGCCCATTATGAAAGCACCGCCGCACGCATCATGGACCGGTTGCGCAGTGGCGCTGCGGACAGGGAGTTCCGCGAAGGGTTGGAAGAGGCGCACGCTTGGGCCTTGATGGGAATGAACGTCTTTCTCGGCCTGCGCTATTCGGTGTGGTCCGACGAGGACAATGCCGAGCGCATTTCGGCAATTGCGAACGAGTTTCTGCGCGAGGGGATTGGGCGGCGGTAGTATAATGCCGAGCGTGCGTGCAGGGCTGGATTGGCCTGCGCTTCGCTCCGGCCGTCTTCGCTTCGCTACGACTCCGAACCAGCTGTTCGCGCTGCGCGCGAAAACGCTGGTTCGATGCGAGCGTCGTTCCTGCCGGAAGTCGAAGCGCGAATAATTCAGTTCCGGGTGGTGGACAGGGCTGGATTCGAACCAGCGTACGCTTGCGCGGGCAGATTTACAGTCTGCTGCCTTTAACCACTCGGCCACCTGTCCACACCGTTGCCGGAAAGGGCTTTCGCCTGCTTTTGGCGGAACCTTGACAGAGGCTCCATCCAGCCGAGAGGCGCCCCTTTGGCGAAGCACCGCTTGCCTGTCAATGGGGCCGGTGGCACAGCGCGCCAAATTGGACAGCAAAGTTTTGCAAAAAGGCACCAGGCATGGCCAAGGGTAAGGACAAAAGAGCACTGCGCGGGCGCGCCGGCCGGATGCAGGGCGGGCGCGGATCGGGGCGCGGAACTAAGGGATATACGCGCCTGTGGGGGCGTCATGCCGTCGAAGCTGCGCTGAAAAACCCTCGCCGCCGACACCGCAAGCTGTGGGCGACGCTGGAAGGTCTGGCCTCGCTCGATGGAGACCTGCCGCCCGACTTTCCGCTGGAGCGCGCCGAAGTGGCGGATCTTGCGAGGCTCGTTGCCAAGGATGCGCCACATCAGGGTCTGGTGCTGGAATGCGAGCCATTGAATGACCTGCATCTGGACGAGGTGCTGACCGGCGACCGGACGCGGCCCATCGTCGTGCTGGATCAGGTGACCGATCCGCACAATGTCGGCGCGCTGCTGCGCTCTGCCGCAGCGTTCAACGCTGCCGCCATCGTGACGCAGGATCGCCATGCCCCGCCGGAAGGTGGGGTGATCGGCAAATCCGCATCCGGTGCGCTCGAGGTGGTGCCATGGGTGCGCGTGGTAAACCTGTCGCGGGCGCTGGAGGATATGGCGGAGGCCGGTTACTGGCGCCTCGGTCTTACAGGAGAAGCCGACGGGACGCTGGCCGAGTGCCTGCCCTCCGGCCCGATTGCGCTGGTGCTGGGCGCAGAGGGCGAAGGCATGCGCCACAATGTCGCGCAGCATTGCGATGCGCTGTGCCGCCTGCCAATCAGCAATGCGATGGAGAGCCTCAACGTCTCCAATGCAGGTGCCATCGCGCTATATGCGATCGCCACCCGTCCCGCCGCGGACTGAGCCGATACGAAAAAGGGCCGCTCCCACCGGGCGGCCCTTTGTCTCTCACCGGCCTAAACCGGCAGGATTCAATCGAAGCTTAGTTGACAGCGTCCTTCAGACCCTTGCCGGCCTTGAACTTCGGCTGGGTCGAGGCCTTGATCGTCATCGGCTCACCCGTGCGCGGGTTGCGGCCCGTGCTGGCCTTGCGCTTGGCAACGGAGAAGGTGCCGAAGCCGACCAGGCGTACTTCGTCGCCCTTGGAAAGCGTCTTCGTGATCGTGTCGAACACACCTTCGACAGCCTTCGTCGCATCGTTGCGCGACAGTCCGCTGGAATCCGCGACGGCACCGATCAGTTCGTTCTTGTTCATTTTTTGGAGAACCCCCTCACTAGAAATTGGCGACCGGGTATCCGTTGTGAATCACCCGGCGAAGGCGCGCAGGTTGAGCGCCTTTTCCCCGCCCTGTCAAAGGCAAAGCGGCGGACGCACGTGCTTTTTTATGGCAGGGCGAATGTTTGGCGCGCCCAACATAAAGAAAGTTATGCGCCCTCGCCGCCTGACTGTCACTTTATGACGCGCTTCAATGGGCAGTAGGCGATGGATCACCCGCGCCCTGCCCCTGTGGCTGGCTGGCAAGGTCGTCCGCTTCAGTCCACTCGATCGCTGCCGGCACGCTTGTGAGCGCGGTCTCCAGCACCTGATCGACATGGGCAACGGGGATGATTTCCAGCCCCTGTTTCACATTGTCCGGAATCTCGGCGAGGTCTTTCTCGTTCTCTTCCGGGATGAGCACGGTAGTGATCCCACCGCGTAATGCCGCCAGCAGCTTTTCCTTCAAACCGCCGATCGGCAGCACGCGGCCGCGCAGCGTGACTTCGCCTGTCATTGCGACGTCGGATCGCACGGCAATGCCGGTGAGCGTCGAGACGATGGAGGTCACCATGCCGATACCGGCGCTGGGCCCGTCCTTGGGCACCGCGCCTTCGGGCAAGTGAATATGCACATTCTTGCGGCCGAAGATGCTCGGCTTGATGCCATAGGCAGGCGCGCGCGCTTTGACGAAGCTGAAGGCGGCGGCGACGGACTCGTTCATCACCTCGCCCAGCTTGCCGGTGGTTTTCACCTCGCCCTTGCCCGGCGTGGTGACGCTTTCGATAGTCAGCAATTCGCCGCCCACCTCGGTCCAGGCAAGGCCCGTGACCGCACCGATCTGCGCCTCGTCATCGCTCATGCCATGACGGAATTTGCGCACACCGGCAAACTCGCCGAGATTGTCCGGCGTGATGGTGACGCTGTCGGTTTCCTTTTCGAGTATCTTGCGAAGGGACTTGCGCGCCAGCCGCGCAATCTCGCGCTCCAGCGTACGCACGCCCGCCTCGCGGGTGTAGTAACGGATAAGGTCGCGCAAGGCTTCCTCGGTCAGCGTGAACTCGCCTTCCTTCAGGCCGTGGTCGCTCACCTGCTTGGCGATGAGATGGCGCTGGGCGATCTCGACCTTTTCGTCCTCCGTATAGCCCTCCAGCCGGATGATCTCCATCCGGTCCAGCAGCGGCTGCGGCAGGTTGAGGCTGTTCGCCGTGGTTACGAACATGATGTCCGACAGGTCGATATCCAGCTCTAGGTAATGGTCCTGGAACTTGTTGTTCTGTTCGGGGTCCAGCACTTCCAGCAACGCCGATGCCGGATCGCCGCGGAAATCCTGACCGAGCTTGTCGATCTCGTCGAGCAGGAATAGCGGATTGCTGGTGCCGGCCTTTTTCAGGTTCGACACGATTTTGCCCGGCAGGCTGCCGATATAGGTGCGACGGTGGCCGCGAATCTCGGCTTCGTCGCGCACGCCGCCAAGGCTCTGGCGGATGAACTCGCGACCGGTCGCCTTGGCGATGCTCTTGCCAAGGCTGGTCTTGCCCACGCCGGGCGGGCCGACGAGGCATAGGATCGGACCTTTGAGCTTGTTAGTGCGCGCCTGCACGGCGAGGTATTCGATGATCCGGTCTTTTACTTTCTCCAGCGCGTAGTGATCCGCATCGAGGATCTCCTGCGCTTTCTTGATGTCCTTCTTGACCTTGCTCTTCTTCCCCCAAGGCAGGCCCAGCAGCACGTCGAGATAGTTGCGCACAACAGTCGCTTCGGCGCTCATAGGCTGCATGGAGCGCAGCTTTTTCAGCTCGCTTTCGGCCTTGGCCTTGGCTTCCTTGGAAAGCTTGGTTTCCTCGATCTGCTTGGCAAGCGCGGCCAGTTCGTCGCCATCCTCGCCCTCGCCGCCCAGCTCGGTCTGGATCGCCTTCAGCTGCTCGTTGAGGTAATATTCGCGCTGCGTCTTCTCCATCTGCCGCTTCACACGGCCACGGATCTTCTTCTCCACCTGCAGGACGGAAAGCTCGCCCTCCATCACCGAATAGACCATCTCGAGCCGCTTCAGCGCATCGCTTTCTGCGAGCAGCTGCTGCTTGGCATCGACTGTGGCGGACAGGTTGGCCGCTATCGCGTCAGCCAGAGCGCCGGCATCGTCGATCGCGCCGAGCTCGGCTTCCAGCTCGTCGGACATTTTCTTGTTCGACTTCGCATATTCGGTGAATTGGCCAAGCGCGCTGCGCATCATCGCGGCGACTTCATTACCGCTTGCCGTCGTTTCGGAGACGTCTTCAGTTTGCGCCATCACATAGCCATCGGCAGTGCGCATCTCGGTCATACGCACGCGCCGCTGCCCTTCTACGAGAACGCGAACCGTGCCATCGGGCAGCTTCAGCATCTGCAGCACTTGTGCCACCACGCCGAGATCGTAGAGATCGTCCGCCTCGGGATCGTCGCAGGCCGGATCGAGCTGAGCGAGCAGCACGATTTCCTTGTCGTTCTCCATTGCCGCTTCGAGCGCGGCGACCGACTTGTCGCGGCCCACGAAGAGCGGGACGGTCATGCCGGGAAACACGACGATGTCGCGCAGCGGGAGGAGGGGGTAAGCGGTGACTTTGGGTTCTTCGGTCATATGACCGCCGATATGGGGGCGGCCGCCTTGCCCTGCAACGGGGGCGCAGGATTAGGTGGGGATTGTGCTGTCAGCAGGCACAGGCCTAGCTTTTGTAACTCTGATCCAACCGATCGAGCTTGCGAAGCAAGGCGGGCCAGGCAAGCCGCTGCGCAAGAGTCGCAAAAGACCCCGGGGCAGCCTGTTCCTTCACCTTTTCCGGTGTGCCTTGTGGCGGCGTGTTCAGCCCGTCGCGGCCCGCGCTGAGCATCTTGACCTGCGCCTCGCAGGCACGTTCCAAGAAATAGAGTCGCAAGAAACATTCGGCGACGCTCTTGCCGATCGTCAACGTTCCGTGGTTGCGCAGGATCATGGCGTGCTTGTCGCCCATGTCCGCAACCAGCCTCTCGCGTTCTTCCGTGTCGGTCGCGATCCCTTCATAGTCGTGATAAGCGATGTCGCTGCGCGCGATCATGCCGGTTTGCGTATGTTCCATGAGACCATCGGCCATGGCACTTACTGCCTGGCCGTCCGGCGTGTGCAGGTGCATCACGGCGTGGGCATTCTCGCAATTCATGTGAAGCGCGGAATGAATGACGAAACCTGCGGGATTGACCGGGTGATCGGTAGGAATGACCGGCTGCCCTTCCCCGTCGATTTTCACCAGAGAGGATGCCGTGATCTCCTCGAACATCATATCGTAGGGGTTGATGAGAAAATGGTGGTCCGGCCCGGGCACGCGCGCCGAAAGATGTGTGAAGATCAGGTCGTCCCAACCGTAGAGCGCGACTAATCGATAGGCCGCCGCAAGATCGATGCGGACTGCCCATTCTTCCTCGGACACGCTGGCCCGAATATCGGCATCGATACCGCTCGGATCGGGGCTTGTCTGCGTTGCCATCTTCGCGTCTCCGTTTTTGCGCCGCGTCAACCTCACCCCATGCCGGGCAGGTTGAACCCCGGTGGCAGGCCGAGGCCGGACTGCATCTCCGCCATGTGTTCGCCCGCCTTGCGGTCGGCTTTGTCGCGCGCGTCGTTGAAGGCGGCAGTGACGAGGTCTTCGAGGATGGCTTTTTCTTCCAGCTTCATCAGGCTGTCGTCGATGGCGACGCCGATAATGCGGCCACGGGCGCTGGCGCGCACTTTCACGAGGCCACCGCCCGCGCTGCCTTCGACCTCGATTTCGTCCAGCTTCACCTGCGCATCGTTCATCTGCTGCTGGATCTTAGCCGCCGCTTCCTGCGCGGCTTTCATCATTTCTTCCATGTTCTGCATTGTGCTGTCTCCATTGGTTCGTCCCGCGTTGGCTATGGCACGAAATGGTGCGCATTTTGTGGTTCGACAAGCTCACCACGAGCGGCAATTCCTAGGCCCGCTTGCTCCAGTCCTCGCGGCCTCGCGGGGGTTCGGTCGGTTCGACCAGCTTGGCATCGGGAAATTGCGCGCGCACGGCCTGCATTAGCGGATGCGCTTCCATGCGGTCTTTCTCGGCCTGCCGCGCTGCCTCGTCCTGCTTGACCAAAGTGGGCTGCGCTTCGCCATCGCCCTTGGTGACTTCCCAGCGCTGGCCGGTGACTTCCAGCAAGGCCTGGCGGATTTCCGGTGCGATATCGTCATCGAACCCGTCCGGCTGCGCGAACACCAGTTTGCCCGGCGACAGTTCGATCACCCGCACCTGCATGCGCAGTCTGGTGGCGAGCGACATGGCGTTGGGCAGGTGCGAATTGTCGACCCGGTTCACCACGTCCGCCCAGTTCAATGCCTGCGGTGCCCCGCCCGCGCTGCCACCTGAAGTCGCCGCCGCCGCGGCGCCGGACATGGCGGCATCCTTCACGATCTTCGCCAGCTTGCCCGGATCGGGCAGGTCGCTAGCATGCAGCACGCGCAGCAGCGCCATTTGCGCGGCAACCAGCGGATCGGGCGCAGTGCGGACTTCGTCATAACCTTTGAGCAGCAATTGCCACAGGCGATGGACTTGTCCCGGCGAAAGCTTCTGCGCCCATTCGCCCAGCGCCTCGCGCTCCTCCTGCGTGGGGGCATCGGCCTCGCCGCCGCCCACTTGCGTCACGGCGATGCGGTGCGCGAATTCCATGAGGGAGCGCAGCAAAGCGAGCGGCTCCACCCCCAGCGCATATTGCTCGTCGACGGCGGCCAGCAGGGCCTGCGGATCACCTTCAAGGATATGCTGGAACAGCCGCCTTTGCGCACCCTTGTCGGCAAGGCCCAGCATGTCGCGCACCTTGGCAGCGCGCACCATCGTGCCAGACTCACTGGAATCCATGTCCGCATGGGCGATCGCCTGGTCGAGAATGGAGAGGCCATCGCGCACAGAGCCTTCTGCCGCCGCCGCGATCATGGAGAGCGCCTCGTCCTCAGCCTCGACACCTTCTTTCGCGCAGATATTGGCGAAGTGCTCCTGCAACAATTCGCGCGGGATGCGCCGCAGGTCGAAACGCTGCGTGCGGCTGAGGACGGTGACCGGCAGCTTGTCGACTTCGGTGGTAGCGAAGAGGAACTTCACATGCGCGGGCGGTTCCTCAAGTGTCTTGAGCAAGGCATTGAAAGCATTGCGCGATAGCATGTGGACTTCGTCGATGATGTAAATCTTGTAGCGCGCCGACACAGCGGCATAGCGCACCGCTTCGATGATTTCGCGCACATCGTCTACGCCGGTATGGCTGGCCGCGTCCATCTCGATCACATCGATATGGCGGCCTTCCGCGATGGCGACGCAGGGTTCGCACACGCCGCATGGGTCGATGGTCGGCCCGCCATTGCCATCGGGTCCGATGCAGTTGAGCGCCTTGGCGATCAGGCGCGCGGTGGAGGTCTTGCCGACCCCGCGAACGCCGGTCATCAGAAAGGCATGGGCCAGCCGGTCACGCTCGATCGCATTGCCCAGCGTGCGAACCATCGGCTCCTGCCCGATCAGTTCGCTGAAGGTCTGCGGACGGTATTTGCGCGCCAGCACGCGATAGGGCTGAGAGGCATCGGGCAAAGGCGCGACGGGCGCGCTTTCGATTGCAGATGGTTTTTCCGGTGCGGGCGTGGCTGGCACCGGCGGCTCTGCCTCGTCGCCAACAGGCTCACCGAACATCGAATCCTGCCCGGCAGCTTCAAGCTCAGCGGCGCTGGGCTGCGTTTCGGCGGCCTCGTCACCCTCGCCTGCGCCTTCGCTTGTCCAGGGCGGCGTATCTGTATCGTCCGGGGAATCGCTCATTGCCCGCAAGCTAGGCGTTCGCCGCGCGCTTGTCAGCCAGCCATTGGCCGCTTTGCCCATTTGCGCTGCCATTGTTGTGGGAGTTTCGCCCAAGCGATTCTGCGATAGGGTCCGCAAATGGCGATACCCAAATGGCTCTATGACCACGACGATGTCAAAAACGGCCCCGCATGGCGGCGATGGACGATCTATGCAGGCTTTGCCATCCTGCCGCTCGCTCTTCTGTTCCTGATCCTGGTCCCGCGCGACGGCCCTGAGGGCGGCATCGTCTTCGGCGACGACAGTTCCAGCCGCGCTTTCAACGATACCTGCGACGATCCGCGCTTTACCGGGCCGGCTGCTGGGCGGATGCTGTCCGCCAGCGACATGGGCCGCGATGCGAGTGACTGCCAGCGTCTCTACCGCGTGGCCGAAGGCTTGCGCGGGCGCTTCCGGGGGCCGTCGGTGCGGTATAATGCGCTGTTCAACGAACCCGCGACGCAAGCCGATCTCGATTACGGCGACGATTCCGGCCCCAATGCGGGCGACGGGCAATGCGATGACATGCGCTTTGCCACGTCCGACATGATCGTCATGCGCATGGACAGCGCCATCGGCGGCGATGCCAGCGATTGCCGCACCGCCGTTGCGGAGGGTCGCGCACAATGGGTCGGCGACCCTGTCGGGCGCAGCGATTTGGTGGGACAGCCCGCGCAACCCGGCCCGATCCAGTTCGACCTGCAGCAGGAACTGGCCGACCGCCAAGCTGCGGAGACGGGTAAGCCGAACGGCAAACCAAAATGATCGGTTGAAATAGGAGCCGAGCGACCCGCTGCCATTTACCTGGGCTGCTTCCTTCCGGACCTGACCCGGTGAGCAAACGCGAACGTCCACCCGACTCCCACGCCGCATATGATGCCACATCCGTGGTTTTGCAAGGCCCAAGCAGGCTGCGCATTTTCGCCTCTCCAATCAACGGAGGGATCATACAATGCCAACCAGAACCATCATCGCCGCCTGCGTTTCTGCCGCCATGCTGACCGCATGCGGTGGACCGAACGAAGAGCTGCTTGCCGCGGCCGAAGAGATCGATTTCGGCGACGATAGCTCGCAATGGGCGAATGACGACGAATGCGACGATCCGCGCTTCCAGGGGCCGGGCACCAACCCGATCGTCAACGATGTCGACCTGATGAAAGACGCCACGGATTGCAGGGCGGCATTCCTCGACGGCACAGCAACGCTTCGTCCAGAAGCCGCACCCGCTGCCCCGGCCGAGGATGACACTTCCGCCGATACCGGCGAGCCTGGCGAGGTGGCCATGTCCGATACCGCCGTGGATTTCGGCGACGACAGCTCAACGTGGGCCAATGATGGCGAATGCGACGATCCGCGCTTCGAGGGCTCCGCCATGGCCAGCAAGACGCTGGAGGAGGACCGGATGAAAGACGCCAGCGATTGCCGCGCTGCCTACGAAGCGGGTACTATCACCTTGCGAGACAGCGAGGACTAGTCCCTCTTCTCGAAGATCAGCGGAAATTGTCGGCGTAAGCCTGAATTTTCAATTTCTTGACCGGCGGCTGGTGAATGCGCGCGGCGATGCCGTGCTTCTTCGCATAGTCTTGGGCAGCATCGCAGCTTTCGAAAGTCAGCTGCACCTGCTGGCGCGTATCGCCGCTGCCGGTCCACCCCATCAGCGGATCGTGCTGCTCGCGCTCTGCCGGAACGAATTGCAGCACCCACTCATCGGTGCGCGCCTTGCCAGATTGCATGGCGGATTGTGGGCGTTTGAAAATGCGAGCTTCGGTCATGGGGCAGCCGGATAATTCAACCGCCGCCTTTTGAAAAGGCGTTCTTCGTCTTCAGGCTCGGCTTTTCTGCCCACGGCTCCTCCGGCCAGCGATGCTTCGGGTAGCGACCTTTCATGTCCTTGCGAACATCGGCCCAGCTGCCGCGCCAGAAACCGGGCAGGTCGCGCGTTGCCTGTATGGGGCGTCCGGCAGGACTGGTCAGCTTGAGCAGGAGTGGCGTGCTGCCGATCATCGGATGCCGCTCCAGCCCGAACAGAGCCTGCACGCGCACTTCTACGCTTGGCGCATCATCGCCGGTGTAGTCGATGGAGTGCGTGGTGCCGGCTGGGCTAGTGAAATTGCGCGGTGCGGACGTGTCCAGCCGCTGCCTTTCCTCCCAGTCCAGCAAGCCGAGCGCTGCATCGGCGAACCGGTCCGGCGCGATGTCGAGATTACGCCTGCCGTTCAGCAGTGGTGCAAGCCACTCCTCGGCCCGCGCTGCCAACGCTTCTTGGGAAAGCGCTTCGATCCCGACGAAGCGGGCACGCGCCAGCAGGCCGTCGGGCAGCAATGTCCCCAATCGGTCCACCGCCTTTTCCACAAGGATATCCACAAACGCCTGCGGGTCGGGATCGGGGGCGGGCCCGCTTGCCAACGTGATTGCGCCCAGCCGCCGCTCCCGACGAGCCTCCACTCGATTTTCGGCGTTATTCCATCGCGCTATCGTCCGCTCTTCGATTTGATCGTGAAGATATTGCTCCACCTCTTCGCGCGACAGTTCCGCTGCTGCGGTAATCCGCGCACCCTTTGCTTGCCCCTGTGCATCGGCGATGACCAGCCATTCGGCGCGCGCCAGCGAGGATGCGGGGTCGAGCTGAAGACCGCGACCGCCTGCCGATTGCCAGCTTTCACCCGAAGGATCACGCCGGCGAGCGATGAAGTCGGGACGCGCGAGGGCGAGGCAAACAGCCGGTGAAGCCGCGTGCGCTAGGCTTTGTCCCTTCGGTGCAGGCCAGTCTGACACGATGGATTGCGCCTTCTTCGCCCAGCCTTCCGACAGTCGCTCCGCTGCCCTCGCGCGCGGTGAGCGATCGCTTGCCCATTTCTGCAACCGAGCCATCAAATCCTCGCCGCGTCCGCCTAAACCCCGCTCCTGCATCAAGGCGACAAGCCGCGCCGAGCTCAGGCCATCGCCCGCCAGCGCTCCGAACAGCACGGTGGCAGCAGATGCCGGGTCCATCGGCAGCTGCGCGATGGCCTCGCCCCATGGCGTAACGGCACCGCTCTCATCCAGCGCACCCATACTACGCAGCGAATGGCGCGCGGCAGCCACGCTTGCTTCGGGCGGGGTATCGAGCCAGCGCAGGCTGGCAGGGTCAGTCAAACCCCACTTCGCCAGGCTGAGCACGAGGGGCGCGAGGTCTGCCGTGAGCATTTCAGGCGCGTCATAGGCAGGCCTGCCCGCATGGCCGCCCTCTTCCCACAATCGGTAAGCGACGCCCGGCCCTTGGCGCGCTGCACGCCCAGCGCGCTGTGCGGACGCCGCTTGGCTGGCGCGCTGCGTAACAAGGTGCGTGGTGCCCGCCGCGCGGTCGAACTCGGCGCGCCGCGCAAGTCCGCTATCGACAACGACGGACACGCCTTCCAGCGTCAGCGAGGTTTCGGCGATGCTCGTCGCCAGCACGATGCGTCTGCGGCCTTCCGCATCGCGACGGATGGCGGCGCGCTGGTCTGCAGGCTGCACTTGCCCGTGGAGCGGCAGGACAGGCGTTTGCGGCAGGCGCTCTTGCAAACGCTCGCGGGTCCGTTCGATCTCGCCGACGCCGGGCAGGAAGGCGAGAATGTCCCCCTCTTCTTCCCGCCAGGCAGTAAGGATCGCGGACGTCATCGCATTCTCGATGCGCTTTTCCGGCGAAGCGCCGAGCCATTCCAGCCGCAGCGGCCATGCCTTCCCCTCGCTCTCGATAACGGGCACTTGCGCGCCCATGACGTCGGCAAAGCGCGCGCCATCGATGGTGGCGGACATGACGCAGATGCGCAGGTCTTCGCGCAGCACGCTTTGCGTCTCGAGCGCCAGCGCGAGGCCGAGATCGCTGTCGAGATGCCGCTCATGCGCTTCATCGAACAGGATGGCGGACACGCCAGCCAATTCCTGGTCTTCCAGCAGCCGGTTCACCAGAATGGCCTCGGTCACGACATTGATGCGGCTGCCTTTGCGGCTGTCGAGGCGGGTAAGATAGCCGACCCGCTCTCCGACCTTCTCGCCCAGCATCTGCGCCATCCGTTCCGCTGCTGCGCCTGCGGCGACACGGCGCGGGCTGGTGATGATGATTTGTCCGCTGCACCATTCCTCCCCAAGCAAGGCGGGCGCGACAGCAGTGGTCTTGCCCGCACCCGGCGGCGCGACAAGCACGGCGCTGCTGCCATCGCGCAATGCGGCGAGCAGGTGCGGCAGGACGGCATGGATGGGAAGGTCAGCGCTCACGACGGCCAGTAATCAACTTGACAAAGTTGACATCGTGACAATGCCGTTGGAGGTTGATTTTTTGTTTCTGTTCAGCTGGTTACGCCAATCTTGCGAAGTTGACACTCTGCCAGAGATTTTTGGAAGGTTTTGCGCGATCATAATCTCGCTGTGTGACATCCCGACAACGTGTAGGAAACCGCTGCCGTCAATACCCCCGCGCCACGGCGAACTGCGCGGCCTCGACCATCGCCCGGCGCGCCGCGGAATCGGGGAAGATCGACAACGCATCGCACGCCCGCTGAGCGTAATGCCGCGCCCGATCGCGCGTGGCGGTGACGCAATCATGCTTGCGGATAAGCTCCACCGCGTGTGCCAGATCGGCGTCCTCATTCGCGAAACCGGCAATGGCGTCTTGCCAGAAACGGCGTTCTTCCTCGTTTCCGCGCGCATAGGCGAGGATGACGGGCAACGTCATCTTCCCTTCGCGGAAATCGTCACCGCGATCCTTGCCCATTTCGGCAGCGTCGGAATCGTAATCGATCGCATCGTCCACCAGCTGGAAGGCAATGCCGAGATTGCGGCCATAGGCATCAAGCGCCAGCTCTTCGGCTTCGTCCTTCTCGGCCACCACGGCGGAAATGCGGCTCGCGGCGGCAAAGAGGGCGGCGGTTTTCGCTCCGATTATGTCGAGATAGCGTTCCTCGCTCGTTTCGATCTTGCGCTGCGCTGTCAGCTGGTCGACCTCGCCCTGCGCGATGATCGCGCTGGCGCCGGAGAGGATTTTCAGCACTTTCAAGCTGCCATCCTCCACCATCAGCTCGAACGCACGGCTGAAGAGGAAATCGCCCACCAGCACGGTGGCGGGGTTGCCGTATACGATATTGGCGGCGGACTTGCCGCGCCGCATCTCGCTGCCATCCACCACATCGTCATGCAGCAGGGTGGCGGTGTGGATGAACTCGACCGCAGCTGCCAGCTTGTGGTGGCGCGTGCCTTGGTATCCGACCACCTCGGCCCCGGCGAGCGTCAGCATCGGGCGCATACGCTTGCCACCACCTGCGATCAGGTGACCCGCCAGCGCCGGAATCAGCGGAATTTCACTCTGCATCCGGTCGAGGATGATGGCGTTTACCGCATTCATCGGCGTTGCCGTCAGCGACAGGATCGGCGTCAGCGTGGGCGGCGCATCGTTGCTGGCGCGTTTGATGGGGACGACATTGTCGCTCATGCCAATGTCTTTGGGGATGCACTCACCGCTTGGCAAGCGCGCATTTGGTCCGCATTGTGCGCTTGCAGCATAACGCAACCGCAAGAGACCGCGCCCATCATGGAACACCACCAGTCAGACCCCGTGCTCGATGGCTTTCGCCGCAGCATCGACAATATCGACGCGGCGTTGGTGCACATTCTGGCAGAGCGGTTTCGCATCACGCAGGCGGTGGGCGAATACAAGGCAAGCAGCCACTTGCCGCCCGCCGATCCGGGGCGTGAAGAACAGCAGATCGCGCGATTGCGCCGTCTGGCGGAAGAAGCCAATCTCGATCCGGAATTCAGCGAGAAATTCCTGCGCTTCATTATCGACGAGGTGATCCGTCACCATCGCCGCGCGGCGGGCGACTAAGTGGCCTCGGCGCCGGCGCGTGGCAGTTCCAGCGTCACCATCAGCCCGCCAAGGTCTTCGCTTTCGGACAGGCTGACGCTGCCGCCGTAAATCTCCGCCACGTCGCGCACGATGGAGAGGCCAAGGCCGGTGCCCGGCTTGCCGGTATCCAGCCGTGCGCCGCGCCCGAATATGGCCGTGCGCTGCGTTTCGGGGATGCCCATGCCGTCATCCTCGACAAGGATGGCGCAGAGCTCCGCCTCCGGATCGGGATCGATCGTCACGAACACGCTGCCGCCGCCATATTTCGCGGCGTTCTCGATGAGGTTGCCGAGCAATTCGTCGAGATCCTGCCGCTCGATGGCGACTTCCGCCTCGCGGTTGCCGTCCATGTCGAAGCGGACGTGGAGATAGAGACGCGACACGGCGCGTTCCACCGCCTCGGCCGCTTCCATCACATTGGTGCGCGACAGACCCACCGCGCGGCGGCCCACGGCGCGCGCCCTAGCAAGGTGGTGATCGACCTGCCGCCGCATCACTGCCGCTTCGCGCAACACGGTCTCGTCGAGGTCGGGGCTGGAGGCGCTGGCGGCGTTCGTCACCACGGTCAGCGGAGTCTTGAGCGCATGGGCGAGATTGCCTGCATGGGTACGCGCTTCCTCGGCCTGCCTCTCGGAATGTTCCAGCAGCATGTTGAGCTCGTCCACCATCGGCTGCACTTCCAGCGGCAGCGGATCGGTGACGCGGTTGGTGCCGGTGGTGCGGATGCGGGCAATGGCGCGGCGTACGCGGCGCAGCGGGCCGAGCCCGTACCATGTCTGCGCAGCCGCCATCAGCAACAGGCCGATGCCCAGAATGGCGAAAGACCATGCAAGGATGGCGCGGATGTCGGCGATCTGCTGGTCCAGCTCCACCCGGCTCGCCGCGACGACAAATTGCCACTCATCGTCACTTCCGGGAATGCCGACCGTGCGCTGCGCCATGCGCAGGGTTTCCGGCGTTTCGAATTGGACGGCATCGTAAAAGACCGGTCCGTCGCGATATTCGCCCTCGCGAATATCCAGGCGCTCGTCCCATAGCGAGCGGGAGGGATAGGGAACCGTCTCCTCGCCATTGATCTGCCAATACCAGCCGCTGTTCGGCTCCAGGAAACGCTGGTCGCCAAGGATACGGTTGAAACGCACATCGCCGAACGGATCGAGCTCGGACGACAGCACCATGGCGTTGAGCGTGATGGCCAGCTGGTCGTCGAACTGGCGCGAGACGAGGCCCGTCAAGGCGCGGTCCAGCGCGAAGCCGCCCAGCAGCAGCAGGGCCATGATCCAGCCCGCCGCGATCATCATCATGCGCCGCGACAGGCTGCCCGTATGGCGCAACGCTATGGCCGCGACCTCCTCCTGCACGGAAGATGTCGACGTTGCCGCTATGGCAGCGGGCGCGCCGGTGACGTCCTCACTCTCTGGGGGCGTCGTCGGGGTCGTCGAGGCTGTAACCGAGGCCACGGATAGTTGTGATGACGTCTGCGCCAAGTTTCTTGCGGATGCGGGTCACGAACACTTCGATCGTGTTCGAATCGCGGTCGAAGTCCTGATCGTAGATATGCTCGATCAATTCCGTCCGGCTCACCACCTTGCCCTTGTGATGCATCAGGTAGCTTAGCAGCTTGTATTCCTGCGCGGTCAGCTTCACCGGCTCTCCCGCCAGCGTGACGCGGCCCGAACGGGTGTCGAGGCGCACATCGCCAGCCGTCAATTCGCTGCTGGCATTGCCGGAGGCACGGCGGATCAGCGCGCGCAGGCGGGCGATCAGTTCTTCGGTCTGGAAAGGCTTGGCGAGGTAGTCGTCGGCACCGGCATCGAGCCCGGCAACCTTGTCGGACCAAGAGTCACGCGCGGTCAGCACCAGTACGGGGAACTTGCGGCCTTCCTTGCGCCACATGCCAAGCACCGTCAGCCCGTCGATCTCCGGCAGGCCGAGATCGAGCACGACGGCGTCGTATTCCTCTGTAGTTCCGAGAAAATGGCCGTCCTCGCCATCGGTAGACAGGTCCACCGCATAGCCATTGCTTTCCAGCGTGGATTTCAATTGCTGGCCGAGGGTGGGTTCATCCTCGACGATCAGGATACGCATATTGGTCTCTCATCCCTGCCTTGGTCATGCGCAAACCTGTTGCGCTCGCAACATGAACGCGTCAACCGATGCTGCGGTTTCCGATGGGGAGAGGATAGAGGCGAGCGTGCGCCAGATCAGCGCGAAACGCGGATGATGCGGGCAGTCTGCGCGTCCACATCGACCCAGATCATGCGTCCGTCGCGGATGAACTTCAGGCGATAGGCCTGCGCGCGAGCGTCGTATTCGAAGCCGATATATTCATCGCTCTCGCGCATACGCGGGATGACGCGCCGCTCAATATCGCGGATCGGCAGGGCACGGCCCGCCTGCATTTCCTCGCGCGCGGCACGCTGGTCGCCGCGGCCCGGATCCTGCTGCGCGAGCGCAGGCACATCCGCCAGCGCCATCGAGGCAGCGGCGGACAGGGCCAGAGCGGCAAGGAGAGAACGGACGCGGTGCATGATGGCTGTGTGCCTAAACCCACAGCATTGAACAAGGAGTGAATGTTCTCAACCCCGTAGGTTCAGCCAGATCCACATGAGGAGGGTCATCGGGTCATCTCGTAGGTGAAGGTTACGGTCACGCCGGATTGCACCTGACCGGGCCGCACGGGCGTTTGAACATCGGCGCGCGCCGCGGCGGTGACGACGATTTGCTCGGTCATTACCATCGGCCTGCCCGGCCCAACGACTTCGGACACTTCCAGCAACCGTACATTGCCATAGCCTGCCATCTGCGCGTAGGCGCGGGCCCGCTCCATGCCGGTTGCGAACGCTGCACTGCGCGCCTGTTCGCGCGCGGCACTGTCGTCTTCCACAGCCCAGCCGATCCCGCCAATGTCGGTCGCGCCGGCTGCGACGAGCGCATCGAGCACTTCGCCCGCACGGTCGATTTCACGCAAGGTCACGCTCACACGGTTCATTACGCGGTAGCCATTGAATATCTGCCGGTTTTCCGGCCCTTCCCAACGATATTCGGCATTGAGATTGATGCCGCTGGTCTGGATGTCGTCACGGTCGATGCCCAGCCGCTCCAGCCGCTCGATTACCCGCTCCATCTGGCGCGCATTGGCCTGCATCGCTCCGACAGCCGTCGGCTCGAGCGTCGTCACACCAGCGGAAAGATTGGCGATATCGGGCGCCTGATTGACGGTTTCGGTGATCGAAAGGGCAATAACCGGCCCTTCGGAAATGATTTCCACATCGGCCAGGGCGGGCTGGGAGAATGCGGCAGCAGCAATCGCAGGCAAGGCATAGCGCAACATCGGTTCGGTCCTTCTCGCGCCGGGAGCGGCGGTTTGAAGGGTAAACGCACTGGCTGCGAAAGCCGTTCCTTGCCAGCTGCGCCGTGCGCGCCTACCTGCCCGCTCACCATGGCGGAACCACCGATACTCAGCTGGGAAGGGCTTGGCCTGCAACAGGGCGGTCGCTGGCTCTTCGGCGACCCCGCCAACGGCGATGGACTGGACCTGCATATCGGCCCGCGCGACAGGCTCGCGCTCATCGGTCGCAACGGTGCGGGCAAGACCACGCTGCTGAAGCTGATCACAGGCGAGATCGAGGCGGATCGCGGGCTGCGCAAGCAGAAGCCGCACACCAATATCGTGTGGCTGGAGCAGGAGCCTGTCTTCGACGGCTTCGCCACGTTGATGGATTACGCGCTATCGGGCGAGAACCCGCCGCCCGAATATTCGGTCGAGAGCATTGCCGGCCAGCTGGGCATCGACATGACCACGCCTGCCGCCGGCGCTAGCGGCGGCGAGCGTCGCCGCGCTGCCATCGCCCGCGCATTGGCGCTCGACCCGGATCTGCTGCTGCTGGACGAACCGACCAACCACCTCGACCTTTCCGCGATCGACTGGCTGGAAGACTGGCTGACCCGCTACAAGGGCGCGTTCATAGTCATCAGCCACGACCGCACCTTCCTGAAACGCCTGACCCGCTCGACCCTGTGGCTGGATCGCGGCGCGCTGCGGCGCAAGGATGTGGGGTTCGGCGGGTACGAGGCATGGGAAGAGCAGGTGTATGCCGAGGAAGCGCGCGCGGCGGAAAAGCTTGATGCCAAGCTGAAGATCGAGGCGCATTGGCTGGAACGCGGCGTCACCGCGCGGCGCAAGCGGAACATGGGCCGCCTAGAGAAACTCTGGGAAATGCGCGCGGCGCGTGCGGCGATGATTTCGCCCGGCGGCACCGCCAAGCTCAAGCTGGCGAGCGACGAGGACTTCAAGAGCAAGTCCGTCATCGTGGCGGAGGATATCGCCAAGTCCTACGATGGCCGCACCATCATTAAGCCCTTCTCGCTGCGCATCCAGCGCGGGGACCGGATCGGCATCGTGGGCGCCAATGGCGCGGGCAAGACCACGCTGTTGAAGATGCTCACCAAGGAAATCGAACCCGATAGCGGCACCGTGACCCATGCGCGCACGCTATCGGGCGTGATGATCGACCAGCAGCGCGCGCTGTTGCAGCCCGAAATGACCGTGCGGCAAGTGCTGGCGGAAGGCGGCGATTGGGTCGATGTGCGAGGGCACAGGAAGCATGTGCAGGCTTACCTCAAGGATTTCCTGTTCGATCCGTCGCTGATCGACGCGAAGATTGGCACCTTCTCCGGCGGGGAGCGCAGCCGTCTGCTGCTGGCGCGCGAGTTTGCCCGCACATCCAACCTGCTGGTGCTGGACGAGCCGACCAACGATCTCGACCTCGAAACGCTCGACCTCCTGCAGGAAGTGATTGCCGACTATGAAGGCACCGTCCTCATCGTCAGCCACGACCGCGATTTCCTCGACCGGACTGTCACCGTCACGCTCGGCCTCGATGGCAGCGGCAGCGTGGATATCGTGGCGGGCGGCTATGAGGATTGGGAAGCCAAGCGCAAGAAGCGGCCTGCGAGGAAAGCGGAAAAGGATGCCAGCGCCGGCGCCGAACCCGCACTGCCCCCTCCCCCGCCACCGAAAGATCCGACCAAGCTGAGCTACAAGGACCAGCGCGATTACGAGCAGCTTCCTGCGCGGATCGAGGAGCTGGAAGGTTTGATCGCGAAAGGCGAAACCGCGCTGGCCGATCCCGATCTCTATGCCAGAGACCCCGATCGCTTTGCCCGCATCAGCAAGAGCCTGGAACTCGCGCGCGCCGAGAAGGACGAAGCCGAAGAACGCTGGCTCGATCTCGCGACACTGGTGGAAGGCTGAACCCCGACCCAAAAACTAACGCACCTTTAACCATCCCTCTTTATATCGATTGCACCAAACCGGGCCACAAGAGGGTCACATGGGCCACGCAACCTCTTCCGCCCTTCGCACCGATGGTGCCGCGTCGACCGCTTCCCTGCAGGGCGCGGCGAACGATGCGTATGGCAGCCTCGCCGGTCTCGGCGCTCCCAAAAAGTTCAAGAAAAAGCCCGTGCTGGTGCTCGATCCTGAAGAGCTGGCAAAGGCCCACGCCATGTTCCAAGATGCGCAGGCGGACATACTCGGCGCCGAGCGGCCCGCACAGGAAGCGCGCCCCAGCAGCCTTCTCGGTCTGGCCCCTATAAGCGAGGAAGACGACGCGGAAGACATGGGCGTCGAAGACGAAAGCACCCTGTCGGACGAGGATTACGACATCCCCAGCGCCGAAGAGGTGCTGAAGATGACCGAGGGCCGTTCAGGTCTCCCCCCCGAAGACGAGGCCATGCAGGCGCAGGCGCTCGAAGACGGCTTCCACGAAGAGACGCGGATTTTCCCGACGCTGCCCGTTCTATCGGACGACGAGATGGCCTCGAACGAGCCGGCCGAGCTTCACGAGCCGGTCGCCGAAGACGCCGAGGCTGCGGCCGAACCGGTCGAGACCTTTGACGAAGAGCCGGTCGCGGAGACCCCCGAGGCCGAATTTACCGAGATTCCCGTGCCTGCCATCGACGAGCACTCGACCGACGAAGAGCCGCCGGTGGAAGCGTCCGCAATGCAGGATGCTCCTATCCCCGAAGAGCCCGTCGAGGAGATGCGCGAGGCTTCAGCGGATGATGCTTGGGCGGAAGACGACATGGCTCCTGCCACTCCACCACGCCCGTCCCTGTTCGAGCGCATGTCCGCCATGGGCGAGATGCCGCTCGAGGTGCCGGAAGAGCGAATGCAGGAGCCCGCACCGGTCGAGCCTACCGAACCGATGGAAGAGACGGCCGAGGAAGAGCCGACGCCCGTCGCCGATCTGCCGGCAGAGCAGGCCGAGCACGACGCGCCACAGTCGATTGGGGCCGATGATTACGGTCCGGAGCCGGAAGAAGCGGTCTTTGAGGAGCCCGCCGCGTTCGACGAGACCGAAACCGAGCCCGTGGAGCTGGCGGCCGAAGATGAATGGCAGACCGACGAACAAGCCGATTCCACAGCGCCGGAAACCGACACCGTCGATTGGTCGACAGTCGCCGACGAGGCCGAGGCCGTTCCGGAACCGGTCGCTGCAGAAGCGCATCCCGATGAATTCGCCGCGCCAGCGGAGGAAGAATATGCGCCCTCGGAAGAATATGGCGTTGAAGAACCGTCCAATGTCGAAACCTATGATGAGGACGAAGACAGCATGGACGGCTACGCCTTCATGTACGCCAATAATCCACGCGGCCGGGTGACACGCCTTGCGCCGCAAGGCAGCCAGAACAGCCTGCGCGCGAAGCTGGTAAAGGATCGCGATGTAGTGGAAACGGGCGGCGGTTACGACAGCCCCTCCCTACTCGCTCGCTTCACCGACTGGGTGCGCGGCCTTTTCAACCGCTGAGGCGCGTACTTCCTGCCGACATAATTATGCTTTAAACATGGGGCCAGCCGGGTCGCATGTTTGAGGAGAGCGTTATGTCGATCGAGAGCTTTGCCCAGGATTTCTACAACGCCGTGCGCGATGACCGCCGCGAGGATTACCAGGCCATGTGAGCAGACGACATCGTCAGCCGCGAGCCTGGCGATGGGCCCATGTCACATCTGCAGGGTCGCCAAGCCCTGCTGGAAAAGCACGCATGGTGGGAAGCGAACACCGAGGTCCATGACGAGAAGATGGAAGGCCCCTTCGTCAATGGTGACGAGTTCGCCATCAACTACCACATGGATGTGACCATGGAAGGCGAGCGCCACAAGATGTCAGAGACAGGCGTTTATACCGTGCGTGATGGGAAGGTCGCGGAAGAGCGCTTCTTTTACGCGCAGTAAACGCTGGCTGTATCAGGTGATGCGGTAGAAATCCGCCACCCGGTCCAGCGCCAGTTTCAGCACCAGCTTGCCGCTGCGCGCAGGCCAGCCGAGCGCCTTTTCGGCGACCGGCGGCGTTTCTCCGGCGCAGACCACGCGCCACAGAATGTCTTCGAGGCCCCTGCCCGCCTGCTTGAGCGCCCCGTCGAAACGATGACGCGCGGCGATCTGGCGCTCGCTGGGTTCTAGCCCCCGCTCGCCCGTGCTTTTCACGCGGACCGGATCCCAGCGCATGGTGACGTTTGCGCCCAGCTGCGCGCGTTCGTAATCGGCGCGCAGGCGCTCGCCAGCATCGAACAGGCGGGTATCGAGATGGCCATGCGCATGCAGCCAGCCGAGCGGGCTCTCGGCCACATTCACAGTCACACTGCGCCGCCCGCGCCGCATGCCGCCGTCCCGGCGCGGCCCTTCACTGGTAAGTTCGCGTTCGACAAGTTCGCGCTGCGCCATCGGCCATTCCCTTCTTTGTGATGGCGCGCCCCTTGCAAAAGCGAATCGGTTGTAGGAAAGATATTTTTGGAACCGATTTGGTTATTGGAGGTGGCAGGATGATCAATCGCATCCGCGATATTCGCAAGCAGAAGGGCATGACGCTGGCGGAGGTCGCCGCTGCCTGCGACCCCGTGACCACCGCACAGACGATCGGCCGCCTTGAAACGGGCATGCGCAATCTCTCGCTGACCTGGATGAACCGCATCGGCGCCGCGCTGGGCGTCGATCCGGAAACGCTGGTGAAAGGCGAGGAGCAGGCGCAGCCGCAGATCATCGCGCGGCTGACCGAAGCGGGTGCGGAAAGCCTTTCGACCCCGCGCGATGCCATCCTGCCCACTGAACTGGTGGATGGCGGCGCGCTCGTCTGCCTCTCCATCGAGACCAGCCAAGGCGAATATCGCACAGGCGACCAGCTCTGGATGCGGCAGGTTCGGATCGAGGATGCAGGCAGCCTGATAAATCGCGATGTCTTGGCACCGCGCTCCGGCGGTCGCTTTGCGTTCGGGCGACTGATCGACCGGCAATCGAACCTAGTCGGCCTGCTGCCGCCGGGCATCGGACAGCGCCAGATCGTGATCGACAATCCCGCCTGGCTGGCGGTCGCGGAAATGCTGGTGCGCAAGCTCTAGGTCGCCCGCACCGTGCCGCGCATCCTGTCCATCGCGACGCTTTACCCGAACGCGCACCTACCGCGCTTCGGCACATTTGTGGCGCGCCAGATGGAAGCGCTGGCCGGTCGCGACGGCTGGGATGTGACGGTCATCAATCCCATCGGCGTACCGCCCGTGCCGATGGGCCGCTACAAGGCTCTCGCCAAAGCAGCTGTGGACGGTGAGGAAGGCGGCGTGGCCGTGCACCGCCCGCGCTTCACACTCATCCCGGCAGTCGGGGGCCCGCTCAATCCGGCGATGATTGTGCGCGCCGCCCTGCCGATCGCGCAACGCCTGCATGCTGCCGAACCCTTCGACCTTGTCGATGCGCAATTCTTCTATCCGGACGGACCCGCCGCCGCGCAGATCGCCGAGGCTCTCGGCCTGCCGCTAAGTATCAAGGCGCGCGGCGCGGACATCTCGCTTTGGGGACACCGCGCCTATGCACAGCGCAAGATGGTCGCGGCGGCAGCGCAGGCGGCTGGATTGCTGTCGGTGAGCGAGGCGCTGAAAGCCGATATGGCCGCAATCCGCCTGCCTGCCGACAAGGTGACGGTCCATTATACCGGGCTCGACCGGCAGCTGTTCAGGCCGCTGGACCGCGCTAAATCCCGCCGGCAACTGGCAGATGACCATGGTATCAACCTCGGCAAGGGTGAAAGCCTGCTGGCCACGGTCGGCGCTTTCATCCCGCGCAAGGGGCAGCACTTCGTCATCCGCGCTTTGGCCGACCTTCCAGACGCGCATCTGGCGCTGGTCGGCGCAGGGCCCGATCGCGACGCTTTGCAGACTCTCGCCTATGAATGCGACGTATCGCACCGGGTGCATTTTCTCGGCAGCCTCGATCACGGCGCTTTGCCGGTCGTGCTGAGCGCAGCAGATGCCATGGTGTTGCCGTCCGCCAGCGAAGGGCTCGCCAATGCCTGGGTGGAAGCGCTGGCGTGCGGCGCGCCGCTGGTCATTACCGATGCAGGCGGGGCAAAGGAACTGGTGAGAGCGCCGAGCGCGGGGCGGATCGTTGCACGCGATGTCGCAGCGATTGCCAGCGGTGTGCGCGAGGTGCTGGCAGCGGACTATCCGGCGGACAAGGTAGCGGCCAATGCCTCGCAATTCAGCTGGGAAGCGAATGCTGCGGCGTTGGCAGCATTTTACGAAAACATAATGGAAACCCACTCACCCTGAGCTTGTCGGACTCGGAGAGGGGGATGCTGCCCCCTACGGTTGCCTTGCCTATTCCGGCGTTACACCGAAGAAGAAGCAGTCCTTCGGAGTTGAAGACGGCGCGCCGCGTTACCAACTGATGACGAGCGGCTAGACACCCTCTTCTTTATGCCTCAAATCTGCCCGCGCGCCTTCCGCTCCTGCCGGTCTGCCACGCTCTCTTCCGGCACGAAGCTTTGGCTGGTGACACCCAGCCAGATCAGGATCGGCGCCGCCATATAGACCGAGGAATAGGTGCCGACGAAAATGCCCAGCACGATGGCGGCGACCATGCCGAAGAGGCTGGCGGGGCCGAACAGCAAGAGCGGCAAAAGTGCCACGAGCAGCGTCAGGCTGGTCATCACCGTACGCGCCAGCGTTTCGTTGACGGAGAGGTCCAGCAGCTGCGGCAGCTCCATCTTGCGATACTTCTTCAGGTTCTCGCGGATGCGGTCGTAGACCACGATGGTATCGTTGAGCGAATAACCGATGATCGCGAGGATGGCGGCGATGATCTGAAGGCTGAATTCCAGCTGGAACAGCGCGAACATGCCCAAGGTCAGCGACACGTCATGGAACAGCGCGAACAGCGCGCCCACGCCGAACTGCCATTCGAAGCGGATCCAGATATAGGCCGCAATCGCCAGCATCGCCGCTAACAGCGCGAACACCGCCCGGTCGCGGAATTCACCCGACACCTTGCCCGACACATTGTTGTTCGAATCGACGCGGAAGTCGTCATGTTCCGCCGTCACGGTGGAGATGATCTGCTCGGCAATACGCTCTGCCGCGGCAGGATCGCCCTCGGCGCTTTCGGGCAGGCGCACGCGGATGGAAACCTGGTTCGGATCGCCGAAACGCTGGATGACAGGCTCACCCAGGCCCAGCGTACTGAGCGTGTCGCGCAGCTCGCCGATCGGTGCTTCCTGTTCCTGCGTAAAGGTGCCGGTGATTTCCTGCCCGCCGGCGAAATCCACGCCGTAATTGAGGCCCTTGGTCATCACCAAGCCCCAGCTGGCCGCAATCAGCAGCAGGCTGACGATGTAAAACGGCCACCGCAGCTTGAGGAACTGGATGTTGGTGTTCTCGGGAACGAGTTTGAGCAGTCGCATGTCTTGATCCTTCCGCTCAGATATTGATGTCTTGCGGGCGCTTGTCGCGCAGCCAGCCGGCCACCCACATGCGCGTCAGCACCACGGCAGTGAAGACCGATGTGAACAGGCCGATGATGAGCACCACGGCAAAACCGCGCACCGGACCGGAGCCGAAGAGGAACAGCAACACACCGGCGATGAAGTTGGTGACGTTCGCGTCATAGATAGCGCGGCTGGCTTCCTTGTAGCCATTCTCTACCGCGGCGACCACGCGCCGCCCTCGCCTTCGTTCTTCGCGTATGCGCTCGTTGATAAGCACGTTGGCGTCCACCGCCGCACCGACCGTCAGCACAAAGCCGGCGATACCCGGCAGGGTGAGCGTGGTGTTCATGATCGCCATGATGCCCAGCACCATCAGGATGTTGAACACCAGCGCAAACGTGGAATAGATGCCGAAACGGCCATAGGTCGCCACCATCAGCAGCACCACCAGAACGGAGCCGATGCCCATGGCAACGGCACCTGCCACGATGGAATCGCGGCCAAGGTCCGGCCCCACGGTGCGTTCTTCGATGATGGTCAGGTCCACCGGCAGCGCGCCGGATCGCAGCGTGATGGCGAGCTGATTGGCGGTTTCGACAGTGAAGCTGCCGGAAATCTGCGCCGCACCGCTCAGGATCGGTTCGTTGAAGCTCGGCGCGCTGATGACTTCATCGTCGAGAATGATAGCGAAGCGGCGGCCCGTATTCTCGGTGGAGAGGCGGGCGAAGATTGCCCCGCCCTGCGCATCGAACTGAATATTGACGACGGGCAGGTTGTCTTCCTGTCGGAACCCCTGCTGTGCGCCGGTGAGGCTATCGCCGCGAATACCGCCAAGGCGGTTTACCACCATGCCGAGACCGGGCAGGCCCTCTTCCTCGGCGAAGGGGACCCATTCGGTGCCGGGCAGCGGATTGGCGCGCGCTTCGGCTTCGGTGATTTCGGCCTGGCGGTTGGCGGCGACCAGCTTGAATTCGAGGCGAGCAGTCTGACCAAGCAGGTCTTTCAGCGCCTGCGGATCTTCCAGACCGGGCACCTGCACCACGATGCGGTCGTCGCCCTGGCGGATGATGGTCGGCTCTCGCGTGCCGAGATCGTCGATACGGCGGCGCACCACATCGGTGGCCGATTCCATCGCATCGTCCACCGCCTGGTCCAGCCCCTGCTCGGTGGGGGTGAGGATCATGCGATTGCCATCGACCAACTGCATATCCCATTCGCGGACGAGACCATTGCCATTGATCAGCGGGGTGAGAATTTCACGCGCGCGGTCGATCTCGGCAGGATTGTCCAGCATGAAGGACAGGCGACCGCCCGATGTCGACACATCGCCGATGCGGATGGCGGGCTCGGCATCGCGCAGCGAAGTGCGGACGCTGTCTTCCAGCGATTCCAGCCGCTGCGAGGCGACCTGCGACGGGTCGGCTTCCAGCAGAATGTGGCTGCCACCGGCAAGGTCGAGCCCCAGATTAATTTCCGGCCCCTCGGCCCAATCGGGCAGGCTGACGCCCGACAAGGATGTGATGGATGGCACCGACACCAGCGCCACCGCCAGCGTGATGCCCCAGAGCCAGATGCGCTTCCAGAGTGGAAAATCGAGCATGGAAAACCCCGTCCCGTCCTTGCCGCGTCAGTCGTTCGCGGCTTTGCCGCCGGGTGCGATGATGTCGCCGATCGTGCTCTTCACGACCTTGATGCGCGTGCCTTGCGCGATCTCGACTTCGGCATAGTCGTCATCGACCTTCGTCACCTTGCCCACGATACCGCCCGCGGTCACGACCTTGTCGTTCTTCTTCAGGCTGGCGACCTTTTCCTGATGCTCCTTCGCGCGCTTCATCTGCGGGCGGAACAGCAGGAACCAGAAGATCAGGATCATGCCGATGATGGGTACGAAACCGAGCAGTCCACCCCCGCTCTGGGATGTGCTGGCGGCGAAAAAATCAAGCATGGGAAACGTCCATCGCGTTCAAGTGAAAACTAACAGTGGGAAGAGCCGGCAACAGGTTCAAGTCGCACCCGTCCCGGCACATGGCCCGCGCGCCTAGCAGCATTGCGCAGGCGAGGCAATCGAGGCCACACGCAATGCCAAAGCCGGTGCTTGTCAGATGCCATATCCCTGCCTATAGGCGCGCTTCCACTGGTATCGGGATGTGGCGCAGTCTGGTAGCGCACTATACTGGGGGTGTAGGGGTCGCTGGTTCGAATCCAGTCATCCCGACCAGTGGCAACGAAAAGGCCCGCCATCTTGCGCAGAGATGGCGGGCCTTTTGTCGTTCTGAGCGCTTGGCGCTATTCGAGTTCCAGAATGACCGCGTCCACCACTAGCGTTTCGCCTTCCTCGGCGTTGACGGTGGCGACGGTGCCGGCCTTCTCGGCGCGCAGGATGTTTTCCATCTTCATCGCTTCGACCGTGGCGAGCGGCTGGCCTGCTTCCACCGCGTCCCCCTCGCCTACATGCAGCTTCACCAGCAGGCCGGGCATCGGGCAGAGCAGCATCTTGGATGTGTCGGGCGGCACCTTCTCGATCATGTGGTTGGCCAGCGCCGCATGGCGGGCCTGCAGCACGCGCAGATCGTGGCGGCGGCCATGCGTGGTCATCGCATAGCCCAGCCGGGTGCGCTCGATCGCGATGCCGTAGCTGGCGATGGCTTCGGCGTCTTCATCCGCACTGTCGAACAGGTCGACATCGACTATGCGGTCACCCGGGGTGTAGTTGAAGGCCAGCACGACCTGTTCGCCATCGACAAGCACGCCCTCTTCGCAGAGCGATACTTCACTGTCGGTGTCACAAGAGCGGACGACCCAATCGCCGGGTGGAAGAAGCGGACCGTTCAGCTGGCCGGAAATGCGCCGGGCGCGGTCAGCATCGGCAGTTGCCATGACGCCTGCGACAGCTGCCAGAACGCGGGCCGTCTGCTCGCTCATGGCCGCGCCTTCGAAGCCGTCGGGATATTCTTCGGCGATGAAGCCCGTCGTCATCTCGCCGCTGCGGAAGCGCGGATGCTGCATCAGGGCCGAGAGAAAATCGACATTGTGCCCGAGGCCCGCCAGTTCCGTGCGGTCGAGTGCAGCCACTTGCAAGTCTGCCGCCTCGTCGCGCGTCTCGCCCCAGGTGATGAGCTTGGCAATCATCGGGTCGTAGAAGATCGACACTTCGCCGCCCTCTGTAACGCCACTATCGAAGCGGACGCCGTCGACGCCGCGCAAATCGCCTGCCCAAGTTTCCATCGGCGTGCGGTAGCGCACCAGCCGGCCGGTGCTGGGGAGGAAGCCGCGATAAGGATCTTCGGCATAGATGCGCGTTTCGATGGACCAGCCGTCGATACCGACATCGTCCTGCGACATCGGCAGTTCTTCGCCTGCAGCCACGCGGATCATCTGCTCTACCAGGTCGATGCCGGTGATGGCTTCGGTGACGGGATGCTCGACCTGCAGGCGGGTGTTCATTTCGAGGAAGTAGAAGCTCTCGCCCGTCGGGTCCGCACCGCTGACGATCAGTTCCACAGTACCTGCCGAATGATAACCCACGGCCTGCGACAGCGCGACAGCCTGCTCACCCATCTTGCGGCGCATTTCCGGCGTTACGAAAGGCGATGGCGCTTCCTCGACCACCTTCTGGTGGCGGCGCTGGATGCTACATTCGCGCTCGTTGAGGTAGAGCACATTGCCGTGCTTGTCGCCCAGCACCTGGATCTCGATATGGCGCGGGTCGAGGATGAACTTCTCGATGAAAACGCGGTCGTCGCCGAAGCTGTTGAGCCCCTCGCGCTTGGTCGCTTCGAAGCCTTCGCGCACATCCTGCTCCGACCATGCGAGGCGCATGCCCTTGCCGCCGCCGCCTGCGCTGGCCTTCATCATCACCGGATAGCCGATGTCGTTGGATATCTCGACCGCATGCTCGGTGTCGCGGATTTCGCCGACGAAGCCGGGGACGACATTCACCCCGGCTTCGCGCGCGAGTTTCTTGGACTCGATCTTGTCGCCCATCGCCGCGATGGCATTGGCGGGCGGGCCGATGAAGGCGATGCCTTCCGCCTCCAGCGCTTCGACGAAGGAGGCACGCTCGGAGAGGAAGCCGTAGCCCGGATGCACTGCCTCGGCGCCGGTCTGCTTGCAGGCTGCGATGATCTTGTCGGCAAGCAAATAGCTCTCGGCAGCAGGTGCCGGGCCGATATGCACCGCCTCGTCAGCCATCTGCACGAAAGGCGCGCGCGCATCGGCATCGGAATAGACCGCGACAGTCGCGATACCCATGCGCCGCGCGGTCTTGATGACCCGGCACGCGATCTCGCCGCGATTGGCTATGAGGATTTTTTTGAACATTCAGCTATCTGCCTTTTTTGTCTGCCGACGCAGCCTCAGCTGTCGGCTCGTACGTTCCAGCAGCGCGCGTATTTCATCCCGCTCGAAGCCGGTGCGTGCGAGTAATTCGCCGTCGTCCAGATGCGTGCCGTTCGCCACCTCGTTCAGGCAGGCCTGAATAGCGGCGAGGTCGTCTTGATCGAGGTTACCCAATGGGTCGTCGGCCACGGGACGGGTCAGGTCGGGCTTTTCATCTTCGTGGCGATCGCCTCCCGCAATCGATGGTTCGAAGGCGGCCATTTCACTCATCTGCGGCGCCGAGGCGTCGCCAGCGCTGGACGATCGTTTGCCAATCCGGTTCACTGCCCATGCCCAAACGAGGATCAGTAGGAGCGAAACCACCCACAATATATTCTCCAGCCAGCCTGCACTCGCCAAGGGAATGTTGCCCAGCTGGCGATCGTCCATCAGGCCTGATGCTGTCGCTCCTGCTAGGCATGATGCCGGCAGGACGGTTAGGGTGACGATGGCAATGCTGCGAACGGCGGATTTCATCGGACAGCGTTGCCCAATTGTAGCACCATCGGCACGCGCGCTTCCGTCAATTGCGCCAGACAATCGTGAAATAAGCCGGTGGCCACTGAGCCCTCTTCGCCATAGTTTTCCCAAGCACGGCATTCCGCTATGGCAATAGGCCCACCTGCATCGGCGCAGGGGTTGGCAGATCGCGCCTGTTTGGCCAGCAGCAGAGCTTCAATTGTCATGCGCTGGGTCCCCCTCTTCAAACCCGCAAAGAATTATCGCCCGAAGCCCAACCCGACAACCGAGCGACGGCTCGTCAATCGCTATTGCCTGCGCTCCTATCCGCCGCAAGGCCGAGACAACCCGGCCATTGCGCGCGGGAAAAGGTGCGAAGGCCTTCAAGCGATCCAACCCAGATCGCGAAAATGCAACAGGACCGCCGGTTGCCCGGAACCCGGTCTGAAATAGAAATCGCCGTAATCGAGATGCCTCGGGATGCGTGCGCGAGAGCAACTGTCACCGAACACCTTTGCCGGGACGATGATATCGACCCGCCCCTCACCGGCGCTCGGCCCGATATAACCGTAGATATCGTCGCCTGCCCCCGGCGGCGTCTCGACCCGGCGAAATCTACCGCGGATGACGCGCGCCCCTTCGAGGGTTTCGGCCCATGCCTCCGCATCGGCGCGCTCGGCCGCTTCGCTTGGATAAAGGCAGGCATGTACGGGCACCGCAAAGGTCATCGCAATGGCACAGACCGAGACAGCGGCGCAGCCCGAGAAGGTAGCGCGCAATGTCATGTCTCGCCCTCGATCTCTTCGCCCGCAGGGGGCATGTTATGCCCAAGCAGGCGCAGCAGGTCTGCCGCCGCTTCCACCACATTGGTACCGGGGCCGTAGATCCCCTGCACACCGGCGCTCTTAAGAAACTCGTAGTCCTGCGGCGGGATGACGCCGCCTGCCACCACCTTGATGTCCGCGCGACCAGCATCGCGCAGATGCTGTATCAGCTCGGGGATCAGCGTCTTGTGGCCTGCCGCCAGAGAGCTGGCGCCGACCGCATCGACATCATGCTCCAGCGCCATCTTCGCGGTTTCTTCGGGCGTCTGAAAAAGCGGACCCGAAATGACCTCGAAGCCTATATCGGCAAAAGCGGAGGCGATGACATTAGCGCCGCGATCATGCCCGTCCTGTCCCATCTTGGCGACGAGGATGCGCGGAGCATGCTCCAGTCGCCGGGCCACAGCCTGCACACCGTCGACAACCTGCTGGTAGCGATCATCGCCCTCGTAGGCTGCCGAATAGACGCCCTTTACCGGCTGCGGCACCGTGTCGTAGCGACCGAATGCCTCTTCCATCGCGGCGGAGATTTCGCCCAGTGTCGCATCGGCGCGGGCCGCCTCCACAGCAAGAGCTAGCAGGTTGTCCGTTGCACGCGCGCCTGCCGTCACGGCAGCAAGAGCCGCTTGGCACGCCTCCTCATCACGCCCCGCACGCACATCGCGCAGACGCGCTATCTGGCTTTCCCGCACGGCATGGTTGTCGATGTCGAGAGTGTCGATGTCATCCTCGGCATCGCGGCGGTATTTGTTAACACCGACGATCACAGTCTCGCCCTTGTCGACGCTGGCTTGCTTCGCGGCGGCGGCTTCCTCGATGGCGGCTTTTGGCGCGCCGGATGCGACATAGGCGGTCATCCCGCCAGCCGCTTCCACCTCGTCCAGCAGCTTTCGCGCTTCCTCGACCAGCGCACTGGTGAGGCTTTCGACATAATAGCTGCCGCCCAGCGGATCGGCGACATTGGTAATGCCCGTCTCCTCCTGCAGCACCAGCTGAGTGTTGCGGGCAATGCGGGCGGAGAAATCGGTGGGCAGCGCGATGGCCTCGTCCAGCGCATTGGTATGGAGCGACTGCGTGCCGCCCAGCACGGCGGCCAGCGCCTCGACCGTTGTCCGGATGACGTTGTTGTAGGGGTCCTGCTCTTGCAGGCTGACGCCTGAGGTCTGGCAGTGGGTGCGGAGCATCTTCGACTTGGGGTTCTGCGCGCCCAGCCCGTCCATCACATCGTGCCACAGCGCGCGGGCGGCGCGCATCTTGGCGATCTCCATGAAGAAGTTCATGCCGATGCCCCAGAAGAACGAAAGGCGCGGCGCGAAGGCGTCGATATCGAGCCCCGCTTCCATGGCGCGCTTGGCGTATTCCTTGCCGTCGGCGATGGTGAAGGCGAGCTCCTGCACGGCGGTCGCCCCGGCCTCGTGCATGTGATAGCCGCTGATCGAAATGCTGTTGAAGCGCGGCATGTGCTGCGAAGTGTAGGCGATAATGTCCGACACGATCCGCATCGATGGCTCGGGCGGATAGATGTAGGTGTTGCGGACCATGAACTCCTTGAGAATGTCGTTCTGGATGGTGCCGGAAAGCTTTTCCCGCGGCACGCCCGCGCGCTCTGCGGCGACGATATAGAACGCCATCACCGGGATCACCGCGCCGTTCATCGTCATGGAGACGGACATGGCATCGAGCGGGATCTGGTCAAACAGGATCTCCATGTCGCGCACTGTGTCGATTGCGACGCCTGCTTTGCCGACATCGCCGACAACGCGCGGATGATCGCTGTCATAGCCGCGATGCGTAGCGAGATCGAACGCAACGCTCAGCCCCTTCTGCCCGGCGGCAAGGTTGCGGCGGTAGAAGGCGTTCGACTCCTCGGCAGTGGAGAAGCCCGCATATTGCCGGATCGTCCACGGGCGGCCGGTATACATGCTGGCATAGGGGCCGCGGGTGAACGGTGCGAAACCGGGCAGGCCGGGGTCGAGACCGTCTGTATCCTCCGCCGTATAAAGCGGCTGCACGGCAATCCCCTCTGGCGTGTGCCATGTCAGGTCGCGGCCCTTGACTTCCTTGGCGGCCTTTTCGTGCCAGTCTGATTTGGTCGGTTTGTCTGTCATCTCAAATCTCGAAAACATCCCCCAACCCGCTCACCCTGAGCTTGTCGAAGGGTTGTCCTTCACTTTCTGCGCCGCGCCCGAAGAAAAAGCAGTCCTTCGACAGGCTCAGGACGAGCGGGAAGAGGGGGCAGTTTTTAGTGACCATCACCACGCGGAGTCTCCATGATCTCGGTCAGCTGGCCCATCATGTCCTTGGGGTGGAGGAAGAAAATCGGCGTGCCGTGCGCGCCTGTGCGGGTGGGCCCGAGGATGCGCTTGCCCTGCCCCTCGAACCAGCTGCGCGCCTCGGCAATGTCCTCGACCTCGAAACAGACATGATGCTGCCCGCCCAGCGGGTTCTTTTCGAGAAACTTGTGAATGGGCGAATCCTCACCCAGCGGTTCGATCAGCTCGATCTGCGTGCCCTTGCCGACCTCGCCATGCGCGTCGGGCGTATCGACGAAGCAGACCTTCACCCCCTGCGCGGGCAAGTCGAACGGTTCGGTGGTGGCGGTCGCACCCATCGTCTCGCGGTAATGCGCTACCGACTCTACGATCGAAGGTGTTACGACACCGATGTGGTTGAGGCGACCGAGTTTCATGAGAAAAGCACCGGAAACATGTTCCCTTGCACGCCCCGACCGCTAGCGCTGCCTACATCCTTTCGCATGTCGCCAAGAACTTCCGTCAGTCGAAACTGCGCGATGATGCCTTTCAAGCTATCGCTCTGCTCGAAGAGTGTAGCAAGCTTCTCAAGAACAATCGGAGAGCCATACAACGCAATCAGACTCTTTGCGTGGGCTAGAGCTCTTTTCGCTTCAATCTCATCTTCAGCCTTTGCGTGTGCCGATAATGAAAGCGCGGCTAGAAAGGCGTTGTATGCATCGCGCTGATTGGCCTTTCTCAAACGATGATTTTCAAGAGCCTTAGCGCTGAAAAACTGGCCTACTGCCCCCACAAGGACGCCAAAAAGACCTACTAAAGCTATCTCCACGTCAGCACCTCACAACGGCAGATTATCATGCTTCTTCCAAGGGTTCTCTAGGCTCTTGTTCGCCAGCTTCCGCAGCCCCAACGCGATCCGCCGCCGAGTCGAATGCGGATAGATCACCTCGTCGATATAGCCGCGTGACGCCGCCACGAATGGGTTGGCGAAGCGGTCTTCGTATTCCTTCGTTTTCTCGGCGATCTTGTCGGGATCGTCGCGGTCTTGGCGGAAGATGATCTCCACCGCACCCTTTGCGCCCATCACGGCGATTTCGGCGGTCGGCCAAGCGTAGTTCAAATCGCCGCGCAGGTGCTTGCTCGCCATCACGTCGTACGCGCCGCCATAGGCCTTGCGGGTGATGACGGTAATCTTGGGCACGGTCGCCTCGGCATAGGCGAAGAGCAGCTTCGCGCCGTGCTTGATTATGCCGTTATGCTCCTGCGCCGTGCCGGGGAGGAAGCCGGGCACATCCACGAACGTCACGATCGGGATGCCGAACGCATCGCAGAAGCGCACGAAGCGCGCGGCCTTGCGGCTGGCATTGATGTCGAGCACGCCCGCCAGCACCATAGGCTGGTTGGCAACGAAGCCCACAGGCCTCCCCTCGATCCGGCCGAAGCCGGTGATGATGTTCGCGCCGAAACTGGGCTGGATTTCGAAGAACGTGCCCTCGTCCACCACCTTGGCGATGACTTCGTGCATGTCGTAGGGCTGGTTGGCATTGGCCGGGATCAACGTGTCGAGGCTGTCCTCCATGCGGTCCCAGGGATCGTCGGTCGGCAGTTCGGGCAGGTCGGAGCGATTGCTGAGCGGCAGGAAGCCCATCAGCTCGCGCGCAGCGACCAGTGCTTCCAGATCGTTTTCCAGCGCGAGGTCGGCAACGCTCGTTTTGCTGGTGTGGACCACCGCCCCGCCCAGTTCTTCCTGCGTCACTTCCTCGTTGGTAACGGTTTTCACCACCTCAGGTCCGGTCACGAACATGTAGCTGCTATCCTTCACCATGAAGATGAAGTCCGTCATGGCGGGCGAATACACGGCGCCGCCCGCGCATGGCCCCATGATGAGCGAAAGCTGCGGCACCACGCCGCTCGCCAGCACGTTGCGCTGGAACACTTCGGCATAGCCGCCCAGCGAAGCTACGCCTTCCTGAATGCGCGCGCCGCCTGAATCGTTGAGGCCGATCACCGGCGCGCCCACCTTCATCGCGGTGTCCATCACCTTGCAGATTTTCTCCGCATGGCGTTTGGACAGGCTGCCGCCGAAGACGGTAAAATCCTGAGAGAATACATAGACCAGCCGCCCGTCGATCGTGCCGCTGCCAGTGACGACGCCGTCGCCGGTGATCTTTTGCTCTTCCATGCCGAAATCGGTGCAGTCGTGCTCGACATAGGTGTCGAGCTCCTCGAAGCTGCCTTCGTCCAGCAGCACGTCGAGCCGTTCGCGCGCGGTCAGCTTTCCCTTAGCGTGCTGCGCGTCGATGCGCTTTTGGCCGCCGCCCATGCGGGCTGCCTCCCGGCGACGTTCCATCTCGGCGATATTGGCGCTCATGCCCTCGTCTCTCCTCTCGAAATGCCCGTTGCATGGCGAGCGGATGCAGTCAAATCGGTTTCCGCGGCCATCGGTGGGCGGAAAAAGCGCTGTCCTACAGATGGCTGGGCGGCGCAGGCGGGTGGGCGAATCCAACGCAGACACAAAGGAACCGCCCGTCATGGCCTTACTGGAATCGCTGATCGGCCCCATCGCATCGCTGATCGACAAGATCATCCCCGACAAGGAAGCCCGCGAGCGCGCCAAGCTGGAACTCATCCGCATGCAGGGCAGCCAGGAGATGGATATGATCCAGGCGCGCCTTTCCGCCATCGTCGCCGAGGCGAACAGCCGCGATCCGTGGACCAGCCGCGCGCGGCCCAGCTTTCTCTATGTGATGTACACCATCATGCTGTTCAGCATCCCGATGGGCGTGCTGAGCGCGTTCAACCCGTCCGCCGCCGCCAGCATCGGTGAAGGCATCACCGGCTATCTGCGCGGCCTGCCGGAGGAGCTCTACGCCCTCTTCGGCACCGGCTATCTCGGTTACACCGCCGCGCGCCAGTGGGGCAAGGTGAAGGGCGTGGAGCAGTAGGCCAATCCGGCGCAGGCGGGCAAACGCGCCCCCCTGCGCCGAGCCGTAGCTTGGTGCGCTTTTACCCGATTTTCAGCTTGTGACGGCAAAGCCGCCCTCACGCGGCGAGAGGAGCGCGTCATCGTGCTGGATATACTGTCCCAGATTTACGATATCTTCATGCGCGGCGTCGGCATGGTCATCGGGCTGAGCGTTTTCCTGCTCGTGATGAAGCTGATGATCGACACCAAGATGGTGCCCTACAAATGGTTCGGCCGGTTCGTGCCGCGCCGGCTGGAACTCCCGCCGGAAATCGCATCGGACCCTGTAGGCGTCATCTACGTGTCGAATTGGTCGAACCTTTCGATCCCGCACCTGAAGCAAGGCCGCTATTTCGCGCAGCGGATAAGCATCCATAAAGAAGGCCTTTCGATCCGATCGCGCAGACCGAATTACTACTTTCAGAAGCCGATATTGCTGCCGTGGGACGGGTTGCGCGTCCACGCCTCCGACACACTGCTGGGCGGCAGATGGGTGGCGCTCAGCCATGATGATTTGCGCGAAGCCTATATCGTCATGCCCGAACAGCACATCGCATTTGCCATTCGCCATGGTGCTCCGTTGACGCTGCCGAGCGCGCAGGAGATGGCGAACCCGCCGCACCGCCGCCCCTCCACGCACGGCCCGACGGCACAGGGCGAACGCGAAATGGGCGTGCTGTAAACGCGCTGTCCATGCTGCCTGCGCTGCGCTAGGGCGACCAACATGGCCCACCTCATCTACGTCCTCAATGGTCCCAACCTCAACCTGCTCGGCTTGCGCGAGCCGGAGATTTACGGGTCCGACACGCTGGACGATATTGCCGGCATGCTGGAAGACCGCGCACGCGAGCTCGATTGCGAAATCGACATGCGCCAGACCAATCACGAAGGCGTGCTGGTGGACTGGCTGCATGAAGCGCAGGCGGAGGGGGCGAAGGCGGTGCTGCTGAATGCCGCTGCGTTTACCCACACTTCCATCGCCCTGCTCGATGCCATTCGCGCGATTGCTGTGCCCGTGATCGAGGTGCACCTGTCCGACCCACAGGCGCGTGAGGAGTTTCGCCATCGCTCCTATGTCGGCATGGCCGCCGTGGACGAGGTCAAAGGCATGGGCGCGCGCGGATATGTCGTTGCGCTGGAGAAAGCGGCGGCGCTTTAAAACGGCGCGTGCCCCTTGCCAGCCGCTGCCGCAGTCTCTAGCCCGCGAGGCTTGAGTTACAGTGATCGCGAATGGGGATTGCATGCCTGACAAGAAGGGCGAAACCGCCCACAAGGGTGGACTGACCGTCGATACTGCGCTGGTGCGCGAACTGGCGGATATCCTGGCCGAGACCGGCCTTACCGAAATCGAAGTGGAAGATGGCGATCGCATGATCCGCGTCGCGCGCGGCGGCGTGGCGGCAGCGCCAGCAGCCTATGCTGCGCCTGCTCCGGTGGCAGCGCCTGCTCCTGCTGCGGCAGCCCCGCAGGCAGACGGCGGCGAAGCGGCTATCAGCGCGGCTCCTGTCGACGCCATCAAATCGCCGATGGTTGGCACCGCCTACCTCGCGCCCGATCCCTCGTCCGCCAATTTCGTCAGCGTCGGCGACGCGGTGAAGAAGGACGACACGCTGCTGATCGTCGAGGCCATGAAGGTCATGAATCCGATCACGGCGGACAAGGATGGTACAGTGAAGGACATCCTTGTCGGCAATGGCGACCCGGTCGAGTTCGACCAGCCGCTGGTCGTCATCGGCTAATGGGCATCTCCCGAATTCTTATCGCCAATCGCGGCGAGATCGCGCTGCGTATCCACCGCGCGGCGCACGAAATGGGGATCGAGACGGTGGCGGTGCATTCCACCGCCGATGCCGAAGCCATGCATGTGCGCCTGGCCGACCATGCTGTGTGCATCGGCCCGCCTGCCGCGTCCGAAAGCTACCTCAACCACGCCGCCATCATATCCGCCGCCGAGATCACCGGCGCGGATGCGATCCATCCCGGTTACGGCTTCCTGTCGGAGAACGCCAAGTTCGCCGACATCGTGGAAGCGCATGACATCGCGTGGATCGGGCCGAAGCCCGAACATATCCGCACCATGGGCGACAAGGTGCAGGCCAAGACGACCGCGGGCGCGCTCGGCCTGCCACTGGTGCCGGGCAGCGATGGTGCCATTTCCGACTTCGACGAGATGCGGCGCGTCGCCGACGAGATCGGCTATCCGGTGATCGCCAAGGCGGCTGCCGGCGGCGGCGGGCGCGGCATGCAGGTCATTCCCGATGCGGAATCGATGGAGCCGCTTGTCAAGCGCGCCATGAGCGAGGCCAAGGCGGCCTTTGGCGACGACACGATGTACCTCGAAAAGTACCTTGGCAATCCGCGCCATATCGAATTTCAGGTCTTCGGCGACGGGCGCGGCAACGCCATCCATCTGGGCGAGCGCGATTGCAGCCTGCAGCGCCGCCACCAGAAGGTTTTCGAGGAAGCCCCCTCCCCCGTAATCACGTCCGAAGAGCGCATGCGCATGGGCGGCATCGTGGCAAAGGCGATGGCCGACATGGGCTATCGCGGCGCCGGCACGATCGAATTCCTGTGGGAAGATGGCGAGTTCTATTTCATCGAAATGAACACCCGCCTGCAGGTGGAGCATCCCGTCACCGAGATGATCACCGGCGTCGATCTGGTGCGCGAACAGATCCGCATCGCCGACGGCAAGGAATTGTCGGTTGCGCAGGAGGATATCGAGTTCAAGGGCCATGCGATCGAATGTCGCATCAATGCCGAAGACCCGTTCACCTTCGCGCCCAGCCCGGGCAAGATCGACTATTACCACCAGGCTGGCGGTATGCATGTGCGCGTGGATAGCGGGCTGTATGCCGGCTATTCCATCCCGCCTTATTACGACAGCATGATTGCCAAGCTGATCGTCTACGGCCGCACGCGCGAGGGGTGCCTGATGCGCCTGAAGCGCGCGCTTGAGGAGATGGTGATCCAGGGCGTTAAAACCTCCATCCCGCTGCATCAGGAACTGCTGCAACAACCCGACGTAATCAGCGGCGACTACACCATCAAATGGCTGGAAGAATGGCTCGAGGAACGGGCATCATCGTCCTAGGAAGCGCGACATCATGCCCGAACTGATCGACATCGGCCTCCTGCTGGCGGGCTTCGTGCTGCTGGTGGTCGGCGGAGACTTGCTGGTGCGCGGCGCCGTGCGGCTGGCGGAGCGCTTGGGCCTCTCACCGATGTTGATCGGCCTCGTTATCGTCGGCCTCGGCACATCCGCGCCGGAACTGGCCGCGAGCGTGCAGGCGGCGCTGGCCGGATCTCCCGGGCTGGCGATCGGCAATATCGTCGGCTCCAACCAGGCAAACCTGTTGCTGGTGCTGGGCGTAACCGCGTTGATCGCGCCGCTCGTCGTGGAAAAGCAGGTGCTGTGGCGCGATGGCGGCGTCGGCCTGATAGCCTCGCTCGCCTTTGTACTCGCCAGCTTCACGCTGGGGCTGGACCGCATCACGGCAACCGTCTTCCTTGTCGGTCTGGTCATCTATATCTACAGCGCCTACCGGCAGGAAGTCGCTGCAAAGGGCGCGCATGGTGCTGCCTATGACCGCGCGCTGGCTTCCGAAGGCGCAGACCCCGCTCTGCATGCAGAGGATACCCCGCAAGGCAGCCTGCCTGCCGCGATCGGCTTTTTCGTGGTCGGGATCGGCGTGATCGTTGCAGGCGGTACGCTGCTGGTCGACAGCGCCGTGGCCATCGCGTCCGATCTGGGGGTCAGCGAGGCGGTAATCGGTCTCACCATAGTTGCCATCGGCACCTCCGCGCCCGAACTCGTCACCTGTGCCATCGCCGCCTTCAAGGGCGAGAGCGAGATTGCGCTGGGCAATGTGCTGGGCAGCAACATCTACAATTTGCTGTTTATCGGCGGCGTCACCGGCATGGTCGCGCCGGGGCCCGTGCCCGACCAGATCGTGCGGTTCGACTTGCCGCTGGCCACCCTCTCGGCCTTCGTGGTGATGGTTTTCGCGTGGACCGGCGGCAAGCTGTCCCGCACGGAAGGCGCGCTGCTGCTGGGCGCCTACATCGTCTATATGCTGGTGACCTCCGGCATCGTCTAAGGGTTCGTCCGGCACCAAACTCGCGCTTGCGGATTGGTGTAGCATGGCATTGAAACCGCAAGCGTTCACCGAAGCCGACGACCTGCCCACCCCGCGCGAGCCCGTCGGCCACATCAGGCTCCACTTTACCGGCGATACCGAGGATGGCGACCACGCCATGCACGACCTTTCCGCCTGCGCGCGGGTGGGTCAGTCGCTCTTCGTGGCGGGCGATGAAGCGCACGCAGTCGAGCGGCTCACGCTTGATGATGATGGTGCCCTGACCGGGCATCGCACGTTCAAGCTGCTCGATTTCGTCGACCTGCGCGATCCGGAAGAAGAGATGGATATCGAAGGGCTCGCCTATAACGAAGGCTGGCTTTGGGTGACCGGCAGCCACTCGCGTACCCGCCCCGATCCGCGCGATGATGGCAAGGCTCCCGACACGATCGACATAGCCACATTCGGCGACCTGAAAGACACGCGCCCACGCTGTGTGTTGGCGCGCATTCCCGTGGTTTTCGACGAGGACGGTCTTCCGCTGCTGGTGAAAGAAGCGGGCGAAAACCGCGCTGGCCTAGTCGCGCAAAAGAAAGACCATGGCAGCAAGCTCGGCCGCTATTTCGCGAAAGACGAATTGCTCGGCCCCTCCACCGCCATGGCGGCCAAGGAAGGCGGCCTCGACATCGAAGGCATCGCTGCCGTCGGAGAGCGCGTTGTGCTGGGCCTGCGCGGACCGGTGATGCAGACCTTCGCGGTGTTGGTGGAGCCGGTGATCGAACCCAAGGAGAGCGGAAAGCTGCATCTCCCGCAAAAGCCGTGGCGGCGGCTGGTCGACCTGCACGGCCTCGGCGTTCGCGACCTCGCCTTGCGCGGCGACGATCTTTACATCCTTGCAGGCCCCACCGGCGATCTTGACGGACGCTGCGCCATCTTCCTGTGGGAAGACTGGGCGAACGAGGAACCGCAGAACGAAGAGGATGTCCGTTTACACCGTCCGGAGCGCCTGTTCGACCTGCCGGTGAAGCTGCACGCCGACCATCCCGAAGGGATCGACTTCTGGCCCGATGACGATGGCGAAGACCGCCTGCTGGTCGTTTACGACAGCCCCAACACGGCCCGCTATGACGCCAAAAAGGGCACTATCCTGGCAGACCTGTTCGAGCTGGACTGAACGGGCGCGCGAATAGCGCCCCCGCGTTAGGCGCTGGGGACTTCCAGCGGCACACCCGGCTCGTGCTTGGCGGTGCGGATAGTCAGGCTCGTCTTTACGCTCGCCACATTAGGCGCAGGCGTCAGCTTGCTGGTGAGGAATTCCTGAAAGCTTTGCAGGTCGCGGCTGACGATCTTGAGGATGAAGTCGATTTCGCCATTCAGCATATGACACTCGCGCACTTCGGGCAGCGCGTTAATATGCTCCTCGAACGCCCTCAGGTCTTCCTCGGCCTGGCTCCGCAGAGAAACCATGGCGAATACCGTAATGGCAAAGCCCAGCTTCGAGGCATCGAGATCGGCGTGGTAGCCGCGGATCACGGCTTCCTCTTCTAGCGCGCGCACCCGGCGCAGGCATGGCGGCGCGGTCAGCCCCACGCGGCGGGCTAAATCGACATTCGTCACGCGCCCCTCGGCCTGCAATTCGGCCAGCAATTTACGATCAATACTGTCGAGCGTGGACATTATGTCGGCCCCCTTCTCATTTCTGCACCGGTGATTGCGCGGGTCGGCCACCTTCCGACCACAAAAATGCGCCTGTGCACAACATTGTTCTCTATGCTCGCAATTGTCCCCTTTTGCAACGCGTCTGCCCTTAACCATGATCGCTACATCGGGCGCGGCTATTGGCATGGTCGCGAATTCTTAACCCTGTTCCCGATCGGAGCCCGATGCAATTTGACGACCGCCTTGCCACCGTGATGCGCATGCGCACGGATAGCGATGCGGCATTGCGCACGCAGTTCCGGCAGTTGGTCGATATCCTCGGGACGTCGCCCGCCCCGCAGGACGATGCGGAAGCGGGCGCGGTCGAACAATTGCTGGATGGCGTCTTCTCCCGCATCCCGGCGGAGGAGCAATCGGCCATCCTGCGCAAGCCGGGCGTGCGGCTGCGCAATCCCGATTTCGTCGCCTATCTCGCCGGACGAGAACCGAAGCTGGCTGCCGCCGCCATGGCCACCGCGCGGCTGACGGATGAGCAGTGGCTCGCATTGATCCCGGCGCTGCCGGTGACCGCGCGCGGCTTCCTGCGCCATCGCCGCGACCTCAGCCCGCAGGTGAAGCGCCTGCTTGAAAGGCTGGGTGTCGGCGATCTGGTGCTGCCGTCCGGCGACGTGCCAAAAGAAGCGCCTGCCGCGCTGGCGCCGGAACCATCGCCTCTGCCGGAAACGGAAAGCGGCATCGGCGCGCTGCGTCGGCGAATCCAGGCGTTTCAGGAACGGCGTCCGCAAGGAGGCGTCGCCGCTCCGCGCCTGCCGCTGAACGATGCTCCGCTAGTTAGCGAGACCATGCTCGACGTGGTGACAGATGCGTCGGGCGTGGTGGTGCAGACAGACAGCGTCGCCTCACCGGCGCTGGTCGGCCTGCGTCTCGCTTCTCCCGTGCCCGGGCAGCTTGTCGAACATAGCGAGGCAACGCTGGCGGCATTGCGTCTCCGCCAGCCCGTTCGCCATGCCGCCGTCACCATCACCGCCGCACCGGAGATTTCCGGCGAATGGCGGATGGCCGCAACACCGCTTTTCGACCGCGCTACGGGCGGCTTCACAGGCTATGCCGCGCGTCTGCGCCGTCCGAACATCGATGCAGATGATATGTCGGACCATCCGGGCGACGCCATGCGCCAGGTGCTGCACGAGCTGCGCACGCCTGTGAATGCCATCCAGGGTTTTGCCGAGATTATCCAGCAGCAGCTTTTCGGCAATGTGCCGCACGAATATCGCGCGCATGCCGCCGCCATCGCCGTTGATGCGGCGAAGCTGCTGGCAGGCTTCGACGAGGTGGACCGGCTGGTAAAGCTGGAAAGCGGCGCGGCGCAGCTGGACGAAGGCGTCACCGATTTTCGCGAAGCGCTGGTGGAAACCATGCGACGGCTCGAAGGCGTGCTGCGTCCGCGCGGGGCGGGTTTCAGGCTCGATGTTCCTGGGTCGCCCTTTCATGTCGCCATGTCGCGCGAGGAGGCAATGGTGATCTGCTGGCGGCTGCTGGCCACCGCAGCGGGATCGCTCGGCCCCGGCGAACAGGCGGCGCTGACGCTGCGCGGCGAGGATGGTGAACTCAACCTCATGCTCGACGTGCCGCAGGCGCTGCGCGGGGAAACCGCGCGGACGGCGCGCAAGAACGAGCGGCGCAAGGCGGTGAGCGCCGGCATGTTCGGCCCTTCCTTCGCCTTCCGGCTGGCGGAAGCCGAGGCCGACGCCGCAGGCGGATCGCTGGATTGCGACGGCGACCGGGTGACGCTGCGCCTGCCCAGCTTGACCGCGCCGGACGAGGCCCATAGCACCGATGGTCAGGCCACCGGCAGCTGATCGGCAGCCGGGCCGACGGGGCCGAGCGATCGTATCGAGGGAGTTTTAAAGGCGATGGGCAATCTGCTCGAACCGCCAGCGACAAGCGCCCTCGCCCGCTTCGCGGATGATACGCCGCGTTTTATCCTGACCGTCGATACCGAAGAAGCCTTCGACTGGGACAAGCCGCTGACCCGCGACCGGCATGACCTGAACCACGTGCCAAACATCGCCCGCTTCCAGGAATTCTGCGAAAACCAGGGCGTGGTGCCAATCTACCTGGTGGATTGGCCCATCGCGAACTCGCCCGATGCCGCCGCGATATTACGCGAAGCGGTCGCGACAGGTCGCGCCGAAGTAGGTGTGCAACTCCATCCGTGGGTGAACCCGCCTTTCGACGAAGACGTGTCGCAGGCCAATTCCTTCGCCGGAAACTTGCCACCCGCGCTGGAGGAGGCGAAGTTCTCCGCGCTGGTCGACGTGGTGGAGCGCAACTTCGGCACGCAACCGCTGATCTACCGCGCGGGCCGATATGGTATCGGTGCGGAGACGGCGGCCATGCTGGCGCGGCGCGGCGTTGCCATCGATAGCTCGGTGCGGCCGATGTTCGATTACTCGCATCTCGGCGGACCGGATTTTCGCAGTTTTCCCACCGCGCCTTACTGGGCCGATGCGGAGCGGAGCGTGCTGGAATTGCCGCTGACGGCCGCATGGTGGGGCATGTTGCGGCGGCAGGGCAATTGGCTCTACCCCCGCCTGTGGCGCGCCCCGGCACTGCGCGGCGTCTTGGCACGGCTTGGTCTACTTGAGCGCGTACCGCTGACGCCAGAGGGCGTGAGCGTGGAAGAAGCCATTCGCGGCATCGATATCGCGCTGGACGATGGCCTGCCGGTGCTCGTCTTCAGCTTCCACAGCCCCTCCCTCATGCCGGGTAACACGCCCTATGTTCGTAGCGAGGATGATCTCGATGCGCTGTATGACTGGTGGCGACGCATCTTTGCCTATCTCGCCCATCGCGGCGTGCAGCCGAGCAGCGTGCGGGATGTTATGGAAGCGGTGGTGCGGTAAAAGGCCTTCGCTTGCGCTCGGAGCTTTCGGCCGCACTCATCCCCCGGATGAGCGCGAGTCCCAAAAAGCTGGTCGGGGAGACAGGATTCGAACCTGCGACCCTCTGTTCCCAAAACAGATGCGCTACCAGGCTGCGCCACTCCCCGAGCCGTGAGCGCCCTAGATTTTGCACCACATCGGCGCAAGCGAAATCGGCTTCTGCCGAAGGAGCGCGCCGAAAACTGCGTAATTTCGCGTAGAGTTACCGCTCCGAAACGGAAGGAGACGCCCGCGTAAGCCGGGGCAAAGGCCGCCAAGGTCGTGCCCATGCTTACCGCCTCGCTCCTGCTCGCTCTGACCGCCGCGCCGCAAACCCCATGCACCGTCACCGATGGCGATACCATTCGCTGCGGGGAGGAGCGCGTGCGCGTCACCGGCATCGATGCGCCAGAAACGCGCGCCTGCCGGCAGGGACGGCGCTGCGTCGAAGGCGATGGGGCAGCCTCCACCCGCGCGATGGAAGCGCTGGTCGATGGCGCGGAGCTGACCTTTGTGCGGCTGGGTCAGGATCGCTACGGACGCACGCTGGCGGTGGTCTATGCAAACGGTGTGAATGTCGCCTGCGTGCAGCTAGCCGCGCGCCAGGCCTGCTATGTGGAGCGATGGGACGACCGGCGACTGGTAGCAGCCGATTGCCCTGCCCTTGCCGCATCCCGCGCGGTGAGCTGAAGCGGTGGTGGGCCCGGCAGGACTCGAACCCGCGACCTAGCCGTTATGAGCGGCCAGCTCTAACCAACTGAGCTACAGGCCCCAACCAACGCTTCATGCGCGGATCGTGCCCCTAAACGCTGTGCGAGCAGGGAGCAAGCGCGCTTGGCGTGTTACTCCGCGCCGCTGATCGGCCCTGCCTCATTGGCGAGGATGCCGACAACCTGCGTCCACACCGCGACGTTCTGCCGCAGCGCCTCCGGGTCGACCTTGTCGAGCGTGTCGTCGGGCGTGTGGTGCAGTTCGAAATAATCGGTGCCGTCCTGCTGCAGGTCGATAATCGCCCCGCCCTGGTCGCGCACGATATTGAGGTCCGCCCCGCCGCGCGCCACGATAGTGCTGTCGGCTACGCCGAACCGGGCGACCGAGCGTGCAAGCCGCGCATGCAGCTCGGGGTTCGTCTCGCGGAAATTGCTTTCGAAGCGCCAGATGCGGTCGGCGCCGAAATCGCTCTCGATTCCCACCGCCATCGGCTCGTCGATATGCGCTTCGCTGTAAGCACGGCTGCCCCAGAGGCCGGTTTCTTCCGCGCCTGCAAACAGCACGCGAATGGTGCGCAGCGGCTGGCCCGCTTCGGCGACGTGGCGCGCGGCGGCGGCGATGATGCCGCAGCCTGCGCCATCGTCGATTGCGCCCGTGCCAAGATCCCAGCTATCGAGGTGGCAGGCGAGCAAAACGGGCGGCAGCGATGGATCGCGCCCGACGACCTCGCCCACCACATTGCCGCTGGTCGTCTCGCCTAGCCAGCGCGGCGTCAGGACAAGGCGCATGGTGATCGGCTCGCCATTCGCGCGCTCGAACATGCGTTCCAGATTGTCGGCATCGGGATTGGTCAGCGCGCCTGCGGGCGTTGCGACCACGCCTTCGGCAAAGGTGGTGCCGCCGGTGTGCGGCATGCGGTGGTTTTCCGTGCCGATGGAGCGGATGACCGTGGCGATCGCACCCTTGCTTGCGGCGATGCTGGGGCCGGTCCAGCGGGCTGGTCCGGCAAAGCCGTAGCCCGACCCATCCTGCGTTGCGCGCATGTCATGGCTGATGAAGGCGATCTTGCCCTCGAGGCTGCCTTCCGGCGCATCCAGCAGGTCGGCGAAGAAAGGGAAATAGACCACTTCCGCCTCGATCCCTTCGGGACCGGTGGACGCGGTATTCCCCAGCGCGGTGATGTGCATAGGCTGGGCGAAACGGCCCGTCACAAAGGCGCGCTCTTCCCCGCGCACCCAGGTCTGCATCTGGAAAGGCTCGTCCGCCACATTGGCAAAGCCGTTTGCGTTCAGCCAGTCGATGGCCCAGGCGCGGCCGCGTGCCTCGTCATCCGTACCTGCTTGGCGCGGGCCGATTTCCGTGGTGACGCCTTCGGTAAAATCCCAGGCGATCATGTCATGCTCCAGCGCATGATCGGCCTGCGCGGCCAGCGCATCGACATGATCGTCGGCAAAGGCGTAGGCGGGAATGGTAAGAGCGATGGCGGCACCGGCCGCAAGGAGATGTCTGTGCATGGCCGCCGTTGCTAATGCGGGCGGCACGGCTTGCCAAGCCCGCGCGCTGGCCTCAGCTGTTGGCGGCCACCGGCAGCGGCGACTGGCCGCGCCTTTCAGCCACGCCTCTTTGTGCACTGTCGGCTTGCGAGGGTCGTCCTGCCTCGACACGGTTCCGCCCGCTCGCCTTGGCATTGTAAAGCGCGCTATCGGCACGGGCATAGAGCTTGCCGAACCCCTCGCCCGGCTGGACGCTGGCCACGCCGAAGCTGGCCGACAGGCGAATATCCTTGCCAAGCGGAACATGCTGCATGTTGGCAAAGGCGATGCGGATACGCTCGGCCAGCCGCTCGCCCGCAGCCAGCTCGCAATCCCATACCAGTATGGCGAATTCCTCTCCGCCAATGCGTCCGCAAATATCGGTGTCGCGCACCTGTCCGCCGATCAGTCGCCCGAAGGCCGCAATCGCGGCATCTCCGGCCGGGTGGCCCCAGATGTCATTCACCTGCTTGAAGTGATCTATATCGGCCACAATCATGCTCAGCGGTACGCGCGCATCGGATGCGGCTTCGATGCGGTCCATGGCCGACTGTTCGAACGGGCGCCGGGTCTTCAGGCCGGTGAGATGGTCCAGCTCGCTGGCCTGGCGGATGGCATTGACCAGGTCTTTCAACACCGCCGCAGCCAGCGCCATGGTCATCAGCAGAGAGACGACCGCCATGGTCACGATTAGCACCGAATAGAACCACGATGCCCGATAGGCTTCCGATGTCATCGGCCCCATCACGATGGCAGCCACTTGCGGTCGCACGAAAAATTGCAGCGATGTGACGGCGAACAGGGCGAGGATCGCTCTGTCTACCCATGCGCGCAAATCTGTGCGAAGCAGTGTCAGCGCGCCGATGCCCATGATGATGGCATAGGACGTGTTGGCGGCGAAAAGGCGCGGGTTCTTGTCGATCGCAATGCTCGACAGGGCGATGAGGCCGGAACTGACGAGTACGACCAGCGCAATGGTCCGCAGCGGTGCAGTCGTTCCTGCCCGGCGGCATACGCCCCACACCAGCATGGTGCAGGCCGCGCAATAGATCAGGTGCATGACTAAAGCAGGCGCGGCATCGTCCGGCGTGCCGACATAGTGAAACAGCAGGAACCCGATACCGGTCAGCGCCTGCCCGATCGCGAAGCCCAGCACATGCCGGGCCGAGCGGTCGCGCATCCACACGCCGAGAAACGCGAGAGAGAAAATCAGCGAAAAAGCGGGGATCAATGACCCCAAAATCGCTCCCGACACGTGATCGCCCTTTCCCAAGTCCCCGCGAACCGGGTTAGGTGGCACCCCTTAAGATCGCGCTAAGACCTCGAAAGCGTCTACGATTGCGTATGTTGGCGCCCGAAGGGGAGAGCCCCGCCGCTACCAGAACCGGCTGCCGGGGATGCCCTTGAACGGGCCTGCAACCTTGCTGGTGATCCATCCGCCGTAAAAGCCGCCGGGCTGTGGGATGACCTGCTCTCCATCGACGTTGCAACTGTCGACGGGGGCGGCGGAAAAGGCGATGTAATCGCGAAGGATCACGAAGGATTTGGTCGGATTGGGATACGACCAGCCGACCCTTTCCAGCACCGCGTCGCCTGCCACCACATCCCAATACCGCGCGCTGCCTTTCCATTCGCACATGGATGTGCCCGGCGCGCGGCGCAGCACGCCATCGGCGATGTCGCTTGGCGGGATGTAGTAGTTCGGCGGATGGCTGGTTTCCAGCACCCGCACGGCGTTGCGGGTGTCCGCGATGGTCATGCCGTTATGGCGGATGACGATATGCGCGTCCGTCGCCTCGGCAATGGCGGGGCGCGGATAGTCCCACACGCTTTCCTGGCCGGGCTTTACCGGATCGGGGTCGGGGTGGATCATCAGCCGCCCGCCCAGCGCTGGAGGCGCGGGCGCACCCGCAGGAAGGCGACGTAAAGCCGCTCCAGAACGCGCTCCACCAGTGGGATACGCGCGAGGTGGCCGAAAGGTTTGAGCAACGGGATCGCGCGCCACATGGCAGCGAAACCGGCGGCGCCCGTCAGCATCCGTCCGTCCTCCAGCACATGGAAGCGCCGGAGCAGGTCTTCCGCCGCGACGGGGCAGCTTTCGGGTGCGCCCTCGCTGACATCGGTGAACCGGATCGCGCCGCGCCGGTCGAGCCGCTGCATCAGCGCGATCTCGCGGCGGCAAAGCGGGCACGCGCCATCGTAGAAGACCGTGACGTCAGCCATCTTTCAGGATCGCCTCTGCCAGTTCCCAGCCAGAGAGAAAGGCGCATTCGACGCGCGGACCCTTCAGCCAGTCGCCACAGGCGCCGATGCGCTTGTCTGCATCCCAGATCGCGCCCTCGCCCGCATCGCCGCTGCGGGCATAGCGCCAGCGATGCGCGGCGGCATGACGCAATGGCGGCAATGCGCCACCAGCCTGCGTGCGGAACTCCTCGAGCAGCAGGCGGACGACGGCTTCGGCTTCCTCCTCCAGATATTCACGGCTCCAATCCGGGCTGCCCTGGATCACCCAGCATTCGGGTTCGGCACGACCGGGCTTGGAATTGTTGCGCGCGGCCCAGCCGATCGCGCCTGCATCGTGGATCGTGTCGTTCAGGTCGACGCGGCCATCGAAAGCGGCCATGACCGTCCAGCAGGGGTCGGATACGGTCGCTTGCGCCAACTCGGCCAGATGGTTGTGATGGCGCGCAAAAAGCGGCGCGACCTGTTCGGCGGGCACGGCGCAGATAACCGTGGCAAAGGCCTCATCCGGCAGGCCATCGCCTTCCAGCACCCAGCCGCTTTCGTCAGCGCGAATGGCCTCCACCCGCGCGCCGAATTGCACGCCCAGCGCATCGGCCATGACGCGGATCGGGGCGTTCATCGCAGGCGTGCCGACCCACGCGCCATCCTTGGCCGCGGGCCACGGCGCGATGACGCCCTCGCCATGCCAGCGCTCAACTTGCCGGCGGAAACGCTCATCGCGCGCTGTGAAATACTGCGCACCGTGGTCGAAATGCAGCGTCTCGCCATCCAGCTCCACCCGGCGCGCGGACATGCGCCCGCCCGGTCCGCGGCCCTTGTCGAACACGCGCACAGCGCGGCCAGCTTCCGCCAACCGCGACGCGCAAGTAAGGCCCGCCATGCCTGCCCCGACAATGGCAATCGGCATGCCGTCAGCCCGGCTCGCTATGCTTGTCGCATTCGACATTCTGCAACAGACTTTCCTGCAAGCTGTCGCCATGCAGCACGGAGACATCGCCCGTCGTCTCCAGCACCACCGCCTGCACCTTGGCCATGTCGAGCACATTGGCCTCGCGCAGCTTGGCGTAGAGATCGCTTTCGGCCACGCGCGTTTCCTTCAGCGCGGTGTGGTTGATCTTGCCGTTGCGCATCAGCAGCACGGGCGCATTCTGCATAAAAGTCTCCACCGTGTCGGAGGATTTGCGCAGCCGCCCGGCAATCACCTGCAGCACGAAGAGGCCCAGCATCCCCGTCAGCGTCTGCGCGAAGACCAGCCATTCATCCGCCTGCGCCGCGCCCGCCAGCAGGCTGCCCAGCGCCACCGTCATCACGAAATCGAATGTCGTCATCTTGGACAGCGAGCGCAGCCCCACGACACGGATCTGCACCACCACCCAGACCAGGGCGATCATCGCCAGCAGGAAACCGCGCAGCAGCGCATCGAACGTATCGTTGTCGAGAAACATGACAGGATAGCGGCCCAGAGGCGCGCCCGTTCCCGTTTCAACATTTGCCAGCCGCCGCGCTTGCCCGAAAGCGCGCCAGCCCCTATCTGCGCGTGCAACAGATTCCCACCCGATTACCGATACGAAGGACCGTCCGATGGCCGCTCAATACGCCTATGTCATGAAGAACATGACCAAGACTTTCCCCGGCGCGCAAAAGCCCGTGCTGGAGAACATCAACCTGCAATTCTATCGCGGCGCGAAAATCGGCATCGTCGGCCCCAACGGCGCGGGTAAATCCACGCTTATCAAGATCATGGCGGGCATCGACAGCGACATCACCGGCGAGGCTTGGCCGGGCGAGAACATCACCGTCGGCTATCTAGAACAGGAGCCGGAGCTGGACGAGAGCAAGACCGTGCTCGAAAATGTGAAGGACGGTGCCCGCGAAACGGCGGACAAGGTGGACGAATACAACGCCATCGCCGCACAGATGGCCGAACCCGACGCCGATTTCGAAGCGCTGGGCGACCGCATGGCGACCTTGCAGGCGGAGATCGACGCCGTCGATGGCTGGACGCTCGACAACCAGCTGGAAATCGCCATGGAAGCGCTGCGCTGTCCGCCTTCCGACATGGGCGTGGAGAGCCTTTCTGGCGGTGAGAAGCGCCGCGTCGCCCTCACCCGCCTGCTGATCCAGAAGCCCGACATCCTGCTGCTGGACGAGCCGACCAACCACCTCGACGCCGAAAGCGTGAAGTGGCTTGAGAATCACCTCAAGGAATATGCCGGCGCCGTGCTGATGATCACCCACGACCGCTACTTCCTCGACAATGTGGTGGAATGGATCCTCGAACTGGATCGCGGCTCCTACTATCCGTACGAAGGCAATTACTCGACCTATCTGGAGAAGAAGGCCAAGCGCCTGGAGCAGGAAAGCCGCGAGGAATCCGGCAAGCAGAAGGCGCTGCAGCGCGAGCTGGAATGGATGCGGCAGACCCCTGCCGCCCGCCAGACCAAGAGCAAGGCGCGTATCCGCAAGTTCGACCAGTTGCAGGAGGAGATGGGCAACCGCAAGCCGGGCAAGGCGCAGATCGTCATCCAGGTGCCCGAACGCCTCGGCGGCAAGGTGATCGAGGCCAAGGGCATCACCAAGGCCTATGGCGACAAGCTATTGTTCGAAGACCTTTCCTTCATGCTGCCCCCGGGCGGCATTGTCGGCGTGATCGGTCCGAACGGCGCGGGTAAATCCACGCTGTTCAAGATCCTCACCGGCAAGGAAACGCCGGACGAAGGCACGGTGGAAATCGGCGAGACGGTTCACCTCGGCTATGTCGACCAGAGCCGCGACCACCTCGACCCGAAGAACAACGTCTGGGAGGAAATTTCCGACGGGCTCGATTACATGAAGGTCAACGGCCACGACGCCAGCACCCGCGCCTATGTGGGCGCGTTCAACTTCAAGGGCGCCGACCAGCAGAAGAATGTCGGCAAGCTGTCGGGCGGTGAACGCAACCGCGTGCACATGGCCAAGATGCTGAAAGAAGGCGGCAACGTGCTGCTGCTCGACGAACCGACCAACGACCTCGACGTGGAAACCCTGTCGGCACTGGAAGACGCCATCGAAAACTTCGCCGGCTGCGCCGTGGTCATTTCGCACGACCGCTTCTTCCTGGATCGGCTGGCGACGCACATCCTCGCCTTCGAGGGCGACAGCCACGTGGAGTGGTTTGAAGGTAACTTCGAGGCTTACGAGGAAGACAAGCGGCGCCGCCTGGGCGATGCCGCGGATCGGCCGAGCCGGGTGCAGTATAAGAAGCTGACTAGGTGAGGGACAGATTGGAACAGCAGGCCATCGAAAGATTGAGTCGCCAAAATTCGACTGAGGACATTCGTCGCGTCATGGAAAACGCGCGCGATAGATCACCGCCAGTTTTCAAAGCCGCGTTTAGAAGGCTGGTTGAAGTGTCTGCTCAAGGTTCTGACGATCCGATCGCGAAAGCTTGTTGGGAGATGGTCCATACTGTCGAAGGCGTCCGGAAGGAGTTGGGCCGCCCGGTTTGGCGTATGAATCGGCTTCGTCCGAAGATAGAGAAAGACGGTGAGGTGGCAGCGCTTGAGTATTGCGCTCGCAACCGGACCGAAGGTTTCGATGAAGTCCTCGAACATGAGCTTGCCGAGTTCACAGCTGAAGCGATTATTCTTCGATTTCCCGAAACCTTCACCGACAAAAATCTGCGCGAAATCGCCCGAACTAGATTGGTTGAAGCGGGCGTGAATGTCGAGGCCGCGGTGAAAGGCTAAAGTCTCAAAAGAGGTTCCGTCGCCCCGGACTTGATCCGGGGCCAGGCTATTCTTCTGGCGTGTGCCACTCTTCCCACAGGTCACGCCAGTCCGGATTGCTTTCCTCGATCAGCGCGAATTTCCATTCTCGGCGCCAGCGCTTGAGGCGCTTCTCGCGCACAATAGCGGTCTCGATGTCCTCGTGGCGCTCGGCATAGACCAGCTGCGTTTTGCCGCTGTCCGCGACGTGCTGTGATCCCTCGCCATTTCGGTGCTGCAAAATGCGCGCCTGCAAGTCAGACGTCACGCCGACATACATGCCGCCGCGATAGCGGTTTGCCATGATGTAGACCCAACCACCTTTTGCCATCTTCGCGCTGTGGCTCAGGCTTGGACGAAAAGAAAGCCTGGGCCCGGATCAAGTCCGGGCTGACGAAATGGCGGGATTTGACTCCCCCCACCCGCATCCCCACCTAGCGCAACAAGGCGCTCGAGACGCGGGCGCGTGTCCCTGTCGGCGCACCTCTCGCGTCGCGAACGCGAAATCCCAAAAGGATCAGCATGACGACCCCAAATAACGGCGACACCGTTTCCATCGATTATATCATCAAGAAAACCGACGGCACCGTCGTCGGCAATACCAGCGAGGCCGGGCCGCAGGATGTGCAGCTGGGCGAAAACCAGATTTTTCCGCAGGTCGAGCAGGCGCTGACCGGCATGAGCGTGGGTGACGAGCAGTCCGTCACCGTGCCCGCCGACAACGCATTCGGCCAGCGCCGCGACGACATGATCGTGGACCTGCCGCGCGAACAGCTGCCCGCAGAGCCTGCTCCGCAGCCCGGCATGCAATTGCAGGCGCAGGGCCCGAACGGCCAGCCCATCGTGCTCACCATTCTCGAAGTCGGCGAGCAGACGGTGAAGGCCGACGGCAATCACCCGCTGGCCGGTGAAGACATTACCTTCGATGTGACGCTGCGCGAGATCAAGCAGGCTGCCTGACGCGCCCTATTCTCGCTAAGAATGACGAGCCGGCGGGATGCATATGCGTTTCGCCGGCTTTTTTCTGGCCCCGACGACTTCTCCGTCTCTCCCTACCAGCGCGACTTTCGCTTTCGCGCTGACGGGCACATCACGGCAGACAGGATGGCCATCATGATACCGATGATGACGAAGAACACAGCAGCCCCGGTTGGCCCGAAGGTCGACACCAGGCCGTTGATGATGGTGCCCATACCGTGCGCCGTGCGCGGCGCTGCGGAACCCTCGGGCTGGGCTTCGTCATAGCACAGCATGGCTCCGATAATTCCAAAACCGAACGATGCGAGGACGGCGGTCTTGCGGTTGCATTCCATAACACATGCCCTCGTGCCATCGCGGAATTGAAACACGGTTAATGCGCGGCCGCCATCTTTCCTACAGACCGCGCGAATTGGCATAGCGCAAAGCATGACCCTCGTTCATGCTCTCACCGCAAACCGTCCGGAAAACAGCGCTGTTGCGCCTCGCGGGTTTTCTCCACCAGGACAGTGCTCCAGGTGCTCCAGGTTAGGGTGCGATCCAGCGGCCTTCGCCTGCTGCCACGTCCCATACCGCGCGGCGGTGGCCGGCATTGGCGAGGTGGAGCCAATCGACGCTTTCAAGCTGCACCAGCAGGATGGCGAAGTGGTCGCGCGCGGGGGCGACCTGCTCTGGCGTCGGCTGGATGCCCTCGGCCCAGTCCGGCAGACCGCTGGTGGGCTGGTCGGACACGGTGCCCGGTCCTTCGCCGAGGTAGCAGCGGCGCGCGAACGTGGTGCTCTCCTCCCATGCAGCATCGGCCAGCGGCGTGTCCCGCTCGATCCGCCCCGTGCCGCGGCAGCGCATTTGCAGCTTCGCCTTTCGGTCATAGCTCAGAACGCCCACCGGCCCGCCCTCGCCGATCACCGCCACCTTGGGAGAGCGGGCATCGGTGTGGAAAAGCAGCGTCCAACTGTCGGCATCGAAGCCGCGCAGGACCATCACCCGCGCATCGGCATCCGCTGTCGCCACGACAGGCGTGTGGAAGGCGCTGTGGCGGCTGTTCGCGCCCTCCGCCAGGCGGGACGCGATGTCTTCACGAATGAAATCAAGGTCTTCGATCACGCATCTGGCTCCATGACGTCATTCAGAATAACGGCGTCCAACCTGAACGGCTGCCGTATGGTCCGGTTCAGTTACCGCTCATTTCGGCCTGTTACAAACTGCGACATCGAACGAGTACCGAAAGTCGCATCGCTCGCAGCGGCATTGGTCAACAGGAGGAGATGTTGCAATGCAACTCGCAGAGTATCTGAAAAGCTGCGGCCTAGCCGCCCTCGCTGTCGCAATGGCAGTTCCGCTCACTTCCGAAGAGGCACAGGCGGCAGAGAATACCGCTATGGACGGCGCTATCGACGAACAGCGACAGGATCGCGAAGCCCGCCGGGACCGGCGCGGCAATCGCGGTGAAGCGCGCCAGCAGCGTCGCGGCAATCGCGGCGAGGCACGCCAGCAACGTCGCACGGTAGAACAACGCGCCAACCGCGGTGTTGAACGCCAGCGCGCCGCTCGTGAGGACGTCGCGCGTCCGGCGCGCAATGTGCGCAGCGAGCGCGCTCGCGATGTGCGTGCAGAAACCCGCCAGGATCGCCGTGCAGACCGCAGGGCAGATCGCCGGGAAGACCGGCGGGGAGGCCGCTATGATGGCAACCGCAATCGCGGCGGCATCGAAGGCGCCGTAGGTCGTGCCACCGATCGGGCGCAGCGCCGCGCCGACCGTCAGGCGGACCGCCGTCAGGACAGGCAGGCGGATCGTCGCTGGGAACGCCGCCAGGATCGCCGTGCCGATCGCCGGGCCGACCGCAGGGAAGACCGCCGTGCCGATCGCCGCTATGACCGTCGCGAGGATCGCAGGGCCGACCGTCGGTGGGAACGCCGGGAGGATCGCCGCGCAGATCGCCGGTGGGACCGTCGTCAGGATCGCCGCGATTATCGCCATGACCGCCGCGGATACCGTGACGGCTATCGCGAGGGGCGCCGCGAGGCGCGCCGCGACTACCGCCGGTGGAACCGCCACAACTGGCGCCGCGACAACCGCTATAACTGGCACCGCCATCGCTACAATAATCGCGGCATCTTCCGCCTGGGCCGGTACTACTCGCCCTATCGGAACTACAGCTACCGCCGCCTGAACATCGGCTTCCGTCTGGACAGCCTGTTCTTCGGCAACAGGTACTGGATCAACGATCCGTGGCGCTATCGCCTGCCCGAAGTCTACGGCCCGTATCGCTGGGTGCGCTATTACGACGACGTGCTGCTGGTCGATATCTACACCGGCGAAGTGGTGGACGTAATCCACGACTTCTTCTGGTAAACCACGCTACAAGGTTGCCGGAGCGAGTGGCCGGCAATGAGCCCCCCGTCTGGAAACAGGCGGGGGGTTTTCGCTGTCCTACTCGCTAGCGACAGGTGATGCGCTGACAGGTGGCGGCTGGATGCCGTTCGCCGCTGTGGGAGGCGCCACATCGTGCAGAGGTGGATCAGGATCGCAATTAGGCTGCATCAGCGCGTTCCACCCCTCGCCATCCAAGCCGCCGGGCCTCTCGTCGAGAAAGAGCCAGTCCAGCAGACCGCGCTCGAACGGCAATGCGCGTTCCACGGGCAAGCTCCCGAAGCCATGTTCCATATCGGGCACTTCGCAATAGGCGATATTAGCGCGACCATACTCGCCAAGGCGATTGATCAGCACGCGCGCGCTTTGCACCGGCGTGTGATCGCGGTCGAGAGCGCCTTGCACGACAAGCACGGGGGTGTTGTCATAGCGCAGCATCTGCGCCAGATCGGCCCACATGCGCGAGCGCCACAGCATGTTGCTGTCGCCTTGCTCAGTGTACGGAACGGGATGGTCGCGCGTGTCCTGGAACATGTCATGCACGGATTCCAGACATGCTTCGCGGTCCGTCACACGATCCGCTGCGCAATCCCAGAAATCCTCGAAATGCTGGGCCATGGTAAGCCCGCCGCCCATTGCGCCGAGAACAGAGCGCGAAATGCCGGGATAGTAAGCTGTCAGCCGGGCACCGATATCGCCGCCTTCGGACCAGCCATAGATGTAGATCTCGCCATTCCACCAGTCTGCCGTTTCTCGCAGATGCTGCAGAACGCGCATGTGATCGAGAACCGCCCGGTCGATCGTACGGCGCTGGTGATACTCATCGGTGCATTGCGCATCACGACCGGCATGCGGATCGATGCCGCCCTTGTCTACGCTGAGGCGCGCATACGTGTACGGCATATCCGGTTCCGGCCTGTAGAGCCGGTCAAAACCGGAGCGCAGCACGCCGACGCAACCGGAGCCATCTATCACGATCAGCAGGGGTATGTCGGTAACGCCTTCCAGGCGTTGCAGGTGATAGTCGATCGGCCTGCTCTCAAGATCGGGAATGCGGTGCGATGTCTGCAACAGGGCAGGTTCTTCGTAAATTTCGGCAAGGGCGGCGCCAGGCGAGAGCAGCATGGCTGCCAATGTCGCGATAGCGGGGATGGCGGTTCTGGTCATGGCATTCAGACTAGGGCCGTGCCTACAAATGTAATTCCCATGGACATGGCACGACAAGTTGCTTGCAACGACAGGTCCGCTTTGGGATGAGAAGAAGCGATGAGCGAGAGCGATACCAAAAAGCCGAAAAGCAAGTTCGCACCGAATGCCGACCAGGCGCGCCTGCGCAGCCTTGGCGCGAAAGTGCGCAAGCGGCTTGCGGGTAACAGCGCCGTTTACAAGGTGCCGAGCGACGAGGTGGAGCTGTGGGCCATGGGCGACTTCATGACCGCAGCAGAATGCCAGAAGATGATCGAGTTGATCGATGCGACCGCCAAGCCCAGCAGGGTTTCGGGCCTCGACTATTCCGATGGTTACCGCACCAGCTATTCCGGCGATGTCGACCCCACCGATCCTTTCGTGAAGAAGATCGGGAGGCGCGTGGACGATCTGTTGGGAGTCGATCCGAAATTCGGCGAGTCCATCCAGGGCCAGCGCTATATGCCGGGTCAGGAGTTCCAGCCGCATCACGACTGGTTCCATCCCGATACCTCCTACTGGGAGACGGAGATGGGCCGCGGTGGGCAACGCAGCTTCACCACCATGGCGTTTCTCAACGAGGTCGAAGCTGGCGGCACAACCGACTTCACCGATATCGGTCTGTCGCTGGAGCCGAAGCCGGGCGTGCTGTTGATCTGGAACAATGCGACGCCCGAGGGGCTCACAAATTCCCGGACCATGCATGCCGGTCGCCCGGTTCAGGCAGGTGCGAAATACATCTTCACGAAATGGTATCGCGCGAAAGAGTGGTTCTGACCGTCAGGCGTCGACCGGCAGCGGTACGGTGATCGTCGCGGTGTAGCTCTGCTCGCCGATTTCGGTCACGATCTCGCCACCGAGCGAACGCAGCACGCCTTCCACGATACGCGATCCGCTGCCATTGCCAGCCGTTGGCACGGGCTTGGCGTCGGAAAGGCCTTCCTTGGTTTCCGACCAGACCAGTTCGAGCACATCGTCGTTCACCGTCCAGCTGATAGCGACATTGCCGTCGCGCAGGCCGAGCGCACCGTATTTCATCGCATTGGTCGCCAACTCGTGCAGCGCGACGCCTACCGAAGTCACCATGCGCGAGGGCAGCTGCACATCGGCGCCGGACAAGGTAATGCCATGCGCATGCGCATCGCGATATGGCTCGAGCACCATTTCGACGAGGTTGCGCAGACCGGTAGCCGGCGCATTCGTGCCACCTTTTCCAATCGTGGTGCGGTGCGCCCTGCCCAAGGCTTCAAGGCGAGCGACGATCTTGTCGGAAAGGCCATCAACCGTGGTTTGCCCGCGCGCGGAAATGCGCACGATGGCGCTCATGACTGCGAAGAGATTGTGCAGGCGGTGCTGCAATTCACCCGCGGCACGCTGCTGCGCCTCGCTGTCGAGTTGCGCTTCGACGCGGCGCGTCACATCCCATTGCGATCCGTAGAAATAGGCGAGCTTGCCGTCGGCATCGTAGAGCGGGCCGATATGCAGCGAGTTCCAGAACGGTGTGCCGTCCTTGCGGTAATTCAGAAGTTGGACGACCGAGACCTTTTCCGCGTCCAGCGCCTTGCGGATTTCGGCCACGGCATCTGGATCGGTATCGGGGCCTTGCAGGAAGCGGCAATTGCGGCCGATGGCCTCTTCACGCGAATAGCCGGTCATCTCAATGAAGGCGCGATTGACGTAGGCGATAGGCTGGTCGAAGTCGTACGGGTCGACCACCACGATCGCCATGCGCGTCTGCTCTGTAGCCTGCAAAAAAAGCTCGCGCGAGCCGATGCGCAGCTCGCTCAGTCGTTCACGCAAGCTATCGTCCAGCTTGGACGTATCGTATTCGCGGCGCACCTGATCGGTGCTCGCTTCACTGGGCGGAATGCGCCCTATCTCATCATCGCCGGTGCGACCCATGCGACTGACCCCTCAAACTAGCGTGAGGCTCTGTCCCTATTGAGAGCCTCTTCGATAAGACTGCGGGTGTTTTCGATGCCGTACAAGGCAATGAAACTCCCCATGCGCGGCCCTTGCGAAGAACCGAGCAAGGTCTCGTATAGACAACGGAACCAATCTCGCAGATTTGTAAAGCCGAATTGCTCTTTCTTGCCTATTTCATAGACCAAAGACTGTAGTTCTTCTGCCGTCGAATTAACATCCAGCAATTGCAAACCGGCGTCGAGTTCGCGAAGCGCGCCCGCCTCCGAATCGGTAGGAGCGCGCTTGTTGAGTGTCGGCGCCACAAAGTCCCGGTTGTACGCGATGGCCGTCTCGATCAGCCGTTCGACATGCGGGTTGCCCGCGGCGTCATCGGAATAGCTCGCGACGTAGTCGCGGAGACTGTCCGCGCTTGCCTCGGTCCCCAGCACGCTCGCCAGGTTCAGCAACAGGCCGTATGTGACAGGCAGGCTGTCCCCGGCGCCCTGCGGCGGTTGGCTGTCTCCCCCATGTTCCACGCGCAGCAGATGCCAGGCGGGATTGCCGAGCTGCTTGTCAAGCTCCTGCTCCGGAATACGCTCGCGGAATTGCCAGTATTCATCCACCGCGCGCGGGATGATGCCGGCATGCAGCTGCTTGGCGCTTTTTGGATTGGCGTAGATGTAATGCGACAGGCTCTCTTGCGAGCCATAAGTCAGCCATTCCTCGATGGAGAGGCCGTTACCCTTCGACTTGCTGATCTTCTCGCCAGCGGCGTCGAGGAACATTTCGTAGATCATTCCCTCAGGCTTGCGACCGCCCAGCACTTTCGCGATGCGACCCGACTGCACACCGCTATCGGTCAAGTCCTTGCCATACATCTCATAGTCGACGCCCAGATCGACCCAGCGCATGGCCCAGTCCACCTTCCATTGCAGCTTTGCCTGTCCGCCGAACACGCTTTGCTCCACGGTGGAGCCGTCCTCATCGGTGAAGCGGACCATGCCCGCATCGGCATCGACGACCTCGACCGGCACCTGCAACACCGCACCGGTGGTGGGGCTGACCGGCAGCACTGGCGAGTAGGTCTGGCGCCGCTCTTCGCGCAATGTCGGCAGCATGATGTCCATAATGCTATCGTAATTGCGGAGCACGTTGGCGAGCGCGCCGTCGAAAGCACCGGAATTGTACCGATCGCTGGCGGCCACGAACTCGTATTCGAAGCCGAAGCGGTCGAGGAAGTCGCGCAGCATGGCATTGTTGTGATGCGCGAAGCTCTCATACTTTTCGAACGGATCGGGGATTTGGCAAAGCGGCTTGCCCAGATGCTTCGCCAGCATCGCCGGGTTCGGCAAATTGTCGGGCACTTTGCGCAAACCGTCCATGTCGTCGCTGAAGGCAACCAGCCGCGTCGGCGCGGGCGTGCCGTCTTCGGCGGCACCGACGATCTCGTAAGCCTTGCGCACCAGCGTGGTGCGCAGCACTTCCTGAAAGGTGCCGATATGCGGCAGACCACTGGGGCCGTAGCCTGTCTCGAAGAGCACCGGCTCGCCGCCTGGTTTGCCGTCGCGGAACCGCTTGGCGAGGCGCTGCGCCTCGACGAATGGCCAGGCTTTGGAACTGCGAGCGGCTGCAATGAGATCGGTGCTGAACATAGGCGGCGGCTTTTGCGCGAGGACTGGCCATGGTGCAAGTGCGAAGGCGCTGCACGTACCTAACATGGAGCGCCAACACGCCGTTTCGGAATAATCCGAATATCCGTTTTCGCATGGAATAACCGGCAAATAGCGGTAGTCTTGCACTATCGAGATGTAACCTTCCGGTAGCGCCGCCGTCGCTTCCGCCACGGGCGGGCGGAGAGCAAATCTGGAAGCGGGACGAGGCATGGCCGATCTTCCAGCACTCGCGCGCCTACGTAGGACAGCGACAAATGCGGAACCCATCGGCAGCGCGGCTCATTACTTGGCAAACGGAAAACAGGGGCCTCTCTTGGATTACATCGCGACCATAAACGACCAGCTGCGTGACATGCAGGAGGGGTTCGTCTCCATCCTGCCCAACCTCGCCATTGCGCTGGTTGTCTTGTTCATCACGTGGATTATCGCCAAATTCGCGGTGAAGATCGCCGACAAGCTGATTGGCACCACCTCAATGCGCGCCAGCCTGCAAAAGCTGGTAGAGACAGTGGTGAAGCTGGCGATCTGGCTGATCGGCCTGCTGGTTGCCGCCGCCATTGCCATTCCCGGCTTCACCCCGGCAGGCGCAATTGCGGGCCTCGGCATCGGCGCGGTCGCCATCGGCTTCGCCTTCCAGGACATTTTCGAGAACTTCCTCGCCGGCGTACTCATCATGCTGCGCGAGAAGATGCGCATCGGCGATGTGATCGAAGTGGAAGGCATCACGGGCCGCGTGGAGAACATCACCCTGCGCGAAACGCATATCCGCCAGCTATCCAACGAGCTGACGATCATCCCCAATTCGATCATCTTCAAGAACCCGGTCAAGATCCTGACCGATGAGCAGCGATCGCGGACGGAGATCATTTGCGGCGTATCCTACGATACCGACTTGGAGCAGGCGGAAGGCGTCATCCGGAAAGCCGCCGAGTCCGTCGAAGGCATCGACATGGACAAGGGCGTGGAAGTCTACGCCATCGAATTCGGCGCGAGCTCGGTCGATTTCAAAGTGCGGTTCTGGAGCGGGTCCAAGCCGCGCGACGGCTGGGAAGCACGCTCGAAAGCGATCAAGGCCATCAAGCGCGCGCTGGATGATGCGGGCATCGAAATCCCGTTCCCCTATGTGACGCACACGTTCAAGGAAACGCTCTCCGTGAATACTGGCGGCGAGCGCAGCTAGCAAATATCAGCGCAGTCTCGGGCTGCGGATAGAGACGAACCCGTCGGGGGCCGGGCGTTCCGGTGCCGGACGCGGCTTGCTGCGGGCTGATTTGATTGTGACGAAGCCATCATCGTCGATGGACGGCTCTGTTTCTCGCGGGGGCGCAGGCTTGGAGGCGGCGGGCTGCCTTCGCGCGGGTATGGTGACGAACCCGGCATCGGCGGCTGGTGACGGCCCGGGCGCGGCAGGCGCGGCCTCCGCGCGGTCGGCTTCGGGCAAGCGATAGCGCTCGATTTTCTCGACCACGACGATGTCCTCGCGCTTCCTCAGCAAGCGTGCGGCAAGGATGGCAAGGCCCACCAGCAGGGCGGCACCGAGCAACCACCACAGCCAGCTATAGGAAGCGTCGTCCGCAGGCTCGACCGGCGCAGGAGACGCGGCAGCGCCGGAGCCCGGCAATGGATCAGCGCGACCCGGCAGCGGGTCCGGCATGGTTTCAGGCGCCGGAGCGGTGTCGGGCCGCTCGCTTCCCGCGCCCACCTCTGACACTGGCGGCCGATCGAGCCGTGGCGAAGCCGAAGGCGGTGACGCCTGCGGTACGCCCTCAGCCGGTGCGCGGGTGGCGGGTGTCGGGGGGACGACCGGCTCGCGGCTTTCAGACGGTGACGCCGTCTGCGTCGCCCGCGGGGTCGGCCTGCTGGTGGGCGTCGCGTTGGGCAGCGGCTGCACCATCGGTTCATTCGGGCGGAAGCGCGGCTGGTCACCCGGCGGCAGGCTGAAATCCTCCTGGATCACCCGCACGCTGGGCGTAGGCGTGGGCGTAGGCTGCGCCTTTTGCGCCATTGCAGGCACGGTCAGCGTCAGCATCATGGTCGCCGGAAGGGTTCGGAAGATCGTTGTTCGCGTCATGGTACCTGTTGCCAGTCTCCAGACCGAATCCGTCCTTAATGCAAGGCGAATGCGCGTGCTTCATTCGGCCCGGCTACGAATGTGAGCGACCACTTGCCCCGTCCGCGCGATAAGCGACGTTTTGGGGGAAGCGCGCATGCGAATGTTTACATTGTGTTCTCCCGCGCGATAGTGGCCATTCATGCCTGCGCAGCCTCCCTCCCACTCCGTCGAACCACAGCCGCTTGCCCTGCCCGCGCTGCATGCGAGCCATTCGGGCAGCTGGGTTTGCAATAGCGACGGCGATGTGCGCGGTGTGTCGAAAGGCGAGGCGGTAATGGCGGTGGCGGATACGCCGCACCTTATCCTCAATGCCCCGCTGATCTCTACCCGGCTTGGCTATCCGGACCTCTCCGGCCTCGACCTGCTGGAGCTGTTCGCTTTCGTCCACCCGGCCACATTCTGCGTGCCGACGCCGAAGGGACTAGCCCATGCGCTTGGGCTGGAGGAGCCAGCCGATGGCGGAGGCGTGCCGCGCCTGCTGCAGCAGGCGGCAGGCACTTTGCTGGCGCGCTGCGAAGCCACAGACTGGGCGGAGCGCGAAGGCGCTTGGTCCACGCTGCAATCGCTCACCCGCTTGCGCTGGCCGTGGGCACCTGTCCTCTCGCGCCATGTCGTGCGCCCGCAAAAAGCGGAGAAATGGCTCTTCTCGAAGCTGCCCGAATGGGAGGAACATGCCGAACGCCCGCAGCCGCGACAGGTCGCGATCGGCGAAGCGGCGATCGAGGGCCAGCTCGAACGACTGACCGGCGAAGGATCCGAAAGGCGCGAGGGGCAGCGCGACTATGCCCGCAATGTCGGCGGCATCTTCGCCCCCCGGGAGAAGCGCGACAGGCCGCATCTCCTGCTGGCGCAAGCGGGCACCGGCATCGGCAAGACACTGGGCTATCTCGCGCCCGCGTCGCTATGGGCGGGCGAGAGCGGCGGCACCGTGTGGGTCAGCACCTATACCAAGAACCTCCAGCGCCAGCTGCGCAGCGAGGCCACGCGCGCCTGGCCCGACCGGCGCGAGGATGGCACGCGGCCTGTCGTGGTGCGAAAGGGGCGGGAGAACTATCTCTGCCTGCTCAACCTTGAAGACGCGCTGCAAGGCGGCTTTGGCGGCCGCGCGGCGATCCTTGCGCATCTGGTGGCGCGCTGGGCAGCCTTCACCCGCGATGGCGACATGATCGGCGGCGACTTGCCGGGCTGGCTGGGCACGCTTTTCCGGAGCCGTGCGATCAAGTCGCTGACCGACCAGCGCGGCGAATGCGTGTATGCCGGCTGCCCGCATTACCGAAAATGCTTCATCGAACGCAGCGCGCGGGCGAGCGCGCAAGCTGATCTCGTCATCGCCAACCATGCGCTGGTGATGGTGAACGCTGCACGCGGACGCGACCATGCGCAGCGCCCCACGCGCATCGTATTCGACGAGGGGCACCACGTATTCGATGCCGCCGACAGCACTTTCGCCGCCGCGTTGACTGGCGGCGAAGCTATCGAACTGAAGCGCTGGATCCTCGGTCCCGAGCGTGGCTCGAAAGGCAGGCGACGCGGACTGGCCGCACGTCTGGCCGATGTCGCCAGCTATGATGCAGCGGGCGGCGAGGCTATCGACACTGCCTGCGAGGCAGCACAGGCGCTCCCCGGCGAAGGCTGGATCGGCAGGTTGGCCGAGAACGCGCCATCCGGCCCGGTGGAGGCTTTGCTCGCCGCCGTGCGCGCGCTCACCTATGCGCGCGACGAAAGCGGGTCCGCCGATGCCGGCTATGGGATAGAGACTGAGGCCGCAGCGCTGGACGGCGACTTCATCGAACGCGCGCAGGCAGCTGCGCAGGCGCTCGGTGCGATCCGCCAGCCGCTCATCAAGCTGGGCGTGCGGCTGGAAGCCATGCTGGAAGACCCGCCCGACTGGCTCGACGGGCAAGGCCGCGCCCGCATCGAAGGCGCGCGCTTCTCGCTCAGCTGGCGGATCGACACGCTGGCAGCTTGGGAAGCTTTGCTAGGTCGCCTCGGCGGCGCGGCGGACCCGCAATTCGTCGACTGGCTGGCGGTCGACCGCAACGACGCGCGCGAATTCGACATCGGCCTGCACCGCCGCTTCCTCGACCCGATGAAGCCCTTCGCCAATGTCGTGCTGGAACCGGCGCATGGCGTCATGCTCACCAGTGCCACGCTGACAGACCGCGCGGAAGGCGGGCCGGACTGGCCTGGTGCCATCGCAAGGTCCGGCGCGCCGCATATCGAAGTCGCGCCGCGCCTGGCGGATGCGAAAAGCCCTTTCGATTATGCCAACAATGCCGAGGTGCTGATCGTCACCGACGTGAAGAAGGGCGACCTCGCCGGGTTGGCAGGCGCCTATGCGCGGCTAATCGAGGCATCGGGCGGCGGCGTGCTGGGCCTGTTCACCGCCATCCGCCGCCTGCGCGCAGTGCATGGCCGCATCGCCGACCGTCTGGCGCGCGAAGGCCTGCCGCTCTACGCCCAGCATGTCGACCCGATCGACACCGGCACGCTAGTTGACATTTTCCGCGACGATCCGCGCGCCAGCCTGCTGGGCACCGATGCCCTGCGCGACGGGGTGGATGTGCCCGGAGAGTCGCTGCGCTGCGTGGTGATGGAGCAGGTGCCCTGGCCCAAGCCCAGCATCCTCCACCGCGCCCGCCGCGCGGCAAATGGCGGCAGCGCCTATGACGACCAGATTATTCGCGGGCGCCTGGCGCAGGCCTTCGGCCGCCTGATCCGTAGCGCGGGCGACAAGGGGCACTTCATCGTGCTCTCCCCCGCATTCCCATCGCGCCTGCTCAGTGCCTTTCCCGAAGGTGTGCCTGTCACGCGCCTGACGCTCGATGGAGCTTTACAACGCGTCGCCGGGGGTGTTTCTGGCAAAACCATGCAACCGCAAGAGGATCTGCCCTAAGTGAAGCGCCTCGGCATTTTCCGCCACGCCAAGTCCGACTGGGACGATATGAGCCTGCGCGATTTCGATCGCGGCCTTAACGAGCGCGGGCAGCGCGGCGCGGCGCTGATGGGCGCGCATATTGCAGAGCATGGCGGCGATTGGAAAAGCGTGGTGGCCAGCCCCGCCGAACGGGTCAAGCGGACGCTGGAATTCAGCCGCCTGGATCTACCCGTCCGCTTCGAGGAAACGGCCTACCTCGCCGATGCATCTACGCTCATTCGCCTGCTGCAAGCCTGCAACGACAGTGAAGACGCCGTGCTGATGGCAGGCCACAATCCGGGCATGCAGGAACTGGCGCTGGACCTGGTCGCAAGCGGCAAGGAAGACACGCATTTCAAGGATGTGATGCGCAAATTCCCGACCGCCGCTTTCGCCGTGCTGGAGCTGGATATCGACAGCTGGGCGGACCTTGAAAGCGGCTGCGGCGCCATCGTCCATTTTGCGCGCCCGCGCGATCTCGACCCCGATCTGGGCCCGCTCAACCTCTAGGAAATTGCCGCAACGTCAGGCGTTGAGCGCAGCGGCCAGCCGGTCGCGGATGGCGCGCAATTGCGGGACCACCGTGACGGATTGCGCCTCGCGCGCGTCGGACGATCCGGCCTCCGCAGCCGAGACAGTCTCGGTTTCTGCAACTGCACCCTGCGACAGAGCGCGTTTTGCGCCTTTAAGCGTGTAGCCCTCGCGGTTTACCAGCCTGTCTATCGTGGCCACCAGCGCCACATCGTCCGGCCGGTAAAGCCTGCGGCCACCGCTACGCTTCAGCGGTCGCAGCATGGGAAATTGCTGCTCCCAATAACGCAGGACATGCGGCTTGATATTGAGCGCGCTCGCCACTTCGCCGATGGTGCGCATCGCATCCGGCGCCTTGCCGTCATCAAAGACGGGTCCGGAGGATGGCGCACCCGCCATCAGCCTTTGACGATCCTGTCTTTCAGCTTTTGGCTGGCGCGGAAGGTCATCACGCGGCGCGGCGTGATCGGCACTTCGACGCCTGTTTTCGGATTGCGTCCGACGCGTTCTTTCTTGTCGCGCAAGACGAAGCTGCCAAAGCCGGAGATTTTCACATTCTCGCCATCGGACATGGCATCGCACATCGTCGTCAGAATAGCCTCGACCAGCTCAAGGCTTTCAGCGCGGGAGAAGCCCATCTTGTGATTGATTGTTTCGGCGAGGTCTGCCCGGGTCAATGTGCCCACGGATCGCATTACATTCATGCGCCGTATCCTTCCAAATTCTTCCTGTCGCGCGACCCATTAACATTTATGTAGACAGACGAGCGACTTGGCAAGGCGCAGAACGGAAAAAGTCGGGAAAAATCCTATATTCTCAGCAGGCTCGCGCCCCAGGTGAAGCCGCCGCCCATGGCTTCCAGCATCACCAGCTGGCCGGGCTGGATGCGCCCGTCCTTCTTCGCCACATCGAACGCGAGCGGTACGGATGCGGCGGATGTGTTGGCATGCCGGTCTACCGTCACGACGACGCTGTCCATGGTCAGGCCCAGCTTGCGCGCGGTTGCATCGAGGATGCGCAGATTCGCCTGGTGCGGAACGATCCAGTCGATATCCGAAGGCTCGTGCCCCGCATCCTCCAGCACTTCGCCCAGCACGCCCGCGAGATTGGCGACCGCGTGGCGAAACACTTCGCGGCCCTTCATGCGCAGCTTGCCGACTTCGCCGGTGGTGGATGGTCCGCCATCGACATAGAGCAGCTCGCCATGCTTACCCTCCGCATGGAGGCGCGTGGCAATCACGCCCGGCCCGTCCTCGGCCACGTCCTGCGCTTCCATGACGAAAGCCCCCGCACCGTCGCCGAACAGCACGCAGGTTGCGCGATCTTCCCAATCGAGGATGCGGCTGAATGTCTCCGCCCCGATCACCAATGCGCGCTTTGCTATGCCGGATCGCAGCATCGCATCCGCCGTGCCCAGCGCATAAAGGAAGCCGGAGCAGACCGCCGCCACATCGAAGGCGGGGAAGTTCGCCCCGCCCAGCAGCGCCTGCACCTTGGTGGCTGTGGCGGGGAAAGTATTGTCCGGTGTGGCGGTCGCCAGAACGATCAAGTCGATCTCGGCGATGGTGATCCCGGCATCGTCCAGCGCAGCCTGCGCCGCATCGCGGGCCAAGGTGGCCGTCGTCTCGCCCTCACCCGCAATATAGCGCTGCGTGATGCCGGACCGTTCGCGAATCCACTCGTCGCTGGTATCGACACGCTCTGCCAGCTCCGCATTGCTGACGCACTGCGCCGGCAGGGCCGAGCCGTTTCCGATCAGGACGGAACGGATCACTTGGCTCCGTCTCCATTGCCGTTGCCGTTTGAAGAGGCGCGCTCTTTGAGCATGTCTTCACCCAGTTCGGAAAGGTCGGCGGCAATGCGGCGGGTAATGTCGTTTTCGAGCAGGCGCGCCGACACCGCCACGGCATTTGCCACGCCCTTGGCGTTGGCGCTGCCATGCGATTTCACGATCACGCCATTGAGGCCGAGGAAGACCCCGCCATTATGGTTGTTCGGGTCGAGGTGGTGTCGCAGAAGTTCGGTAGCGGGCCGACTGACGAGGAAGCCGATCTTGGATCGCAGCGAACTGGTAAAGGCGGTTTTCAAAAGGTCGGTCACGAAGCGCGCCGTCCCTTCGATCGCTTTCAGCGCGATATTGCCGGAAAAGCCGTCCGTCACCACGACATCGACTTCGCCGCGATTGATCTTGTCACTTTCCACGAAACCATCGAATTGCATATCCAGACCGGTGGCGTTCTGCAGCGCAGAGGCGGCATCGCGCAGCGTATCGGTGCCCTTGATATCTTCCGTGCCGATATTCAGCAGGCGCACGCGGGGTGCATCGTAATCGTAGATGATGCGCGAATAGGCAGCGCCCATGATGGCGAACTGCACCAGGTTGCGGGCATCGCAATCGGTATTGGCGCCAAGGTCGAGCATGACGACATCGTGCTCTTCCAGCGTGGGCATCAGACCGGCGAGCGCGGGCCGGTCGATCCCCGGCATGGTGCGTAGCGCCAGCTTGCTCATGGCCATCAGCGCGCCGGTATTGCCGGCCGATACGGCCGCGCCGCAATCGCCCTCTTTCACGGCGTTGATGGCGAGGCCCATGCTGGTGGTCTTGGCACGGCGAATCGCGCGGCTGGGCTTTTCATCGCCTGCCACCACATCCTCGCAATGCAGAATTTCGGACGCGCCGCGCATGGCGGGATGCTCGTCGAGCGCGGCCTTGATCCGCGTCTCGTCGCCCACCAGCAGGAATTTGAATTTGTCGTGGGCACGCCGCGCAATCGCGGCGCCTTCGACCATGGTACGCACGCCATGGTCCCCGCCCATCGCATCGATCGCGATCCTGGGCAGGCTCATGAGCGCGCGCTCCTTATCCGGTGTGTCTTAAAGACCGCCCTTGGGCTCGATCACCTGGCGACCATTATAGTGGCCACAGGCGTTGCAGAGCATGTGCGGACGCTTCAGCTCGCCGCAGTTGGAGCATTCGTGAAAGGCTTCCACCTTCAGCGAATCATGGGCGCGTCGGTTGCCACGACGATGCGGCGATACTTTTCTCTTAGGGACAGCCATGGCGGCACCTGTTCCTTGAATTCGTTACAATCTGTTGGGTGCCGCCCTAGGCCAACGGGGTTGCACGCGCAAGCGCGCAGACCCAAGAGCCATGGATGCGGCGAAGGCGCGCGCTATAGCGGGTTTTCCAAAGGTTGCAAGCGGTGTGGCGCGGGCTTAGCACCCATAGCCGCAATCGGAGGGCTGCCCATGATGATCGACCTGCACATTTCACTGCTCAGCATCGCGCTGGCGGCATTCATCAATATGTGGCTGGGCATCAGGTGCAGCCAGCTGCGCATCAGCGACAAGGTGCTGCATGGCGATGGCGGCAATGCCGCGCTCGCCAAGCGAATGCGCGCCCATGCCAATTTCGTGGAATATACCCCGCTTGCCATGGTGCTGGTGCTGGCGCTGGACATGACGGACCATCACGGCTGGGTGCTGGCCCTTTCCGCCCTCGCCTTTCTGATAGCGCGCGTGCTGCACGCCTTCGGGATGGATCTGGACCGGCCGAACAAGCTGCGCATGATCGGGGTGCTGGTCACGTGGCTTTGCTACGCCCTGTGGATAGGCTGGGCCGTGATCGCGGCGCTTGGATATGCGCGCTAGGCGCTACTTCGCCATAGCCGCATCACCGACGAACGGATTGCTGGCGCGTTCATTGCCGAAGGTGCTGGTGGAGCCGTGGCCGGGAACAAACGTCACCCCGTCGCCCAGCGGCCAGAGCTTTTGCGTGATGGCATCCAGCAGGTCTTGATGGTTGCTCATCGGGAAATCGGTGCGGCCGATGCTTCCCTGGAACAGCACATCGCCGACGAAAGCGAAGTTCGCGCCGCGGTGGAAGAATACGACATGGCCGGGCGTGTGGCCGGGACAGTGCAACACCTCCATCTCGACTTCGCCGAAGCTGACGGTGTCGCCATCCTCCAGCCAGCGCGTCGGCTCGAACACCTCGCATTCCATGCCGAAGCGCGGGCCGTCATCGTTAAGACGGCTGATCCAGAATCGATCAGCTTCGTGCGGGCCTTCGATCGGCAGGCCTAGCTCTTTCGCCAGCATTCCCGCCTGCCCGCAGTGATCAGCATGGCCGTGAGTGAGCAGGATTTTTTCCAGCGTCACGCCCGCCTTGGCGACAGCGGCTTTGAGCTTTTCCAGCTCTCCGCCGGGATCGACCAGCACCCCGCGCATAGTCTTGGTGCACCAGACCAGCGAGCAATTCTGCTGGAAGGGCGTAACAGGCACGATGGCGGCGCGAATGGGGGAAGCGGAAGTCATGGCGGCGATGTGGCGGCAGTTGGCGGACGATGCAAGCCGAAGCGGCGGTCACACCCGCCCACTCTTCCAGACGACGCGGCCGATGATGGCAAACTCTTCCGCGCCTACCTCGATGGGCGGATAGGCGAGGTTCTGGCTGAGCAGCGAGAAGCGGCCATTGCCCTTGCTGGCGACGCGCTTCACCAGCAGGCTGTCATCAAGGCGCACCACATGCACTCCGTCGCGGAAGGGCTGTTCGCGCCGGTCGACCAATACTTCGTCGCCCTCGCGCAAGAGCGGCTCCATCGAATCGCCGACCACGCGGATGGCGGAAAGCTGGGAGCCGTCGAGCCCTTGCTCGGCCAGCCATTTGCGCGAGAAGCGGAACGCGTCGAAGGGCACTTCCTCGGCATTCACCGCGCCGGGTCCGGCGGAAGCATCGATATCGAGGCGCGGCACATCCACCCAGGCAGCATTGCGCCCGCGCGAATCGTAGGAATTATCCTTTGGCGCACCCAGATCGCGCTCATCCACACCGAGGAACTGCGCCAGCACGCGGCGGTCTTCCTCCTCCAGCTTCTTCGGGCTACCCTTGGTGATATACTGCTGAAGATAGGTGCCATTCCGCCCGATCATGCGCGAAAGCGCGGCCAGCGAGCTTCCCCTCGCCTTGGCCGCCTCGACCAGTGTTTCGCGTGCATCCATGGCAAATTCCTACTGTGGTGAACAAAAACTTCCTAGACGATGTATTTTTCCTAGACAAGTAGGATTTCGCGCGCGACCTTTTGGCCATCGAGTCGCCGCCGGGGTGACATCGTCAGCAGTCGCAAAGGGGTTTGCACCATGCTCATTCGCAAGATCGAAGTCTTCCTGCGCCACACGCGCATGCCGCCCACCAAGTTCGGTCGCCTCGCCACGCAGGACCCGCGCTTCGTGCTCGACCTGCGCAATGGCCGCATGCCGCGTGCAGAAACAGAAGCACGGGTAGAACATTTCATGAACAAGTATCGGGAGACGACCGGTGCATACTGATCGTAAAAGCCCTCGCCCGCCCCGCCCTGCCAAACGCGGACCGCGAGAATTGTTAACAGAGGCGTTGCTGGACCTCGGAAAGCGACAAGGTCGCATCACGCATCATTCGGAGAACAGCTGGGCCAGTATCACCTTCGCCGGATCGCGCCACCGCGTGGTGCTTCGCTTCGACGGTGCGGAAGCGGTGGATGCCGGGGAATGCTTTATCGCGTTTCTGCCAGAGCATGAATTTGCCATTCGCGGCCAGCTGGTAGCGGATGCAGCGGTGGTGGCGGCCGACAGTGCGATGGAACCGCCAAGCCTGACTGTGACATGCGAGATTTTGCTGCTGGAGGAAGGGTAGTCTTCAACCCCTCCTATTCAGAGGAGGGGTAGCGAGACTTGGCAGCTTGCTGCCTAGTCGCGGCGGGGTGCTGCTAGCGCACCACAAACCACCCCTACCCCTCCTTTAAAAGGAGGGGAGTCCGCGGCTCAGGTTCGCCTAATCACGAGGTTCCGTATCTCGGTCATGTCTTCCATGGCGAAGCGGATGCCTTCGCGGCCAAGGCCTGAGTCCTTCACGCCGCCATAGGGCATGTTGTCCACGCGGTAGCTGGGCACATCGTTGATGACGATACCGCCCACTTCCAGCCTGTCCCACGCATCGAACATCGCAAACAGATCGCGTGTGAAAATACCCGCCTGCAAGCCGAATTCGCTGCGGTTCACCTCCTCCAGCGCTTCGTCCATCGTTGCGAAGGGCTGGAGGATGGCGAGCGGGCCAAAAGCTTCTTCGTTCAGCACCTTGGCATGCTTGTCGACGCCTTCCAGCAGCGTGGCTTCGAGCATGTTGCCCTTGCATCCGCCGCCGCACAGCAGCGTCGCGCCGTGCCCTACCGCTTCGTCGATCCAGCCTTTCAGCCTCTGAGCCTCGCCCTCGTCGATCATCGGACCGATAAAGGTGTCGCGGTCTTTCGGGTCGCCTGCTTTCAATGTCTTGGTTTTCTCGACCAGCATCTCCTTGAAGCGATCGTAAACCTCCTCATGGATGAGGATGCGCTGCACACCGATGCAGCTTTGCCCGGACTGGTAGAAGGCGCCGAACACGATCCGTTCCAGCGCGTCTTCCAGGTCGGCATCGCGGTCGACGATGACGGCGGCATTGCCGCCCAGTTCCAGCACGACCTTCTTCTTCCCGCTCTTCGCTTTCAGCGCCCAGCCTACGGCAGGCGAGCCGGTGAAGCTGAGCAGTTTCAGCCGCTCGTCCTCGGTGAACAGGTCGGCCCCGTCACGGCTGGCTGGCAGGATGGAAAACGCGCCCTCGGGCAAATCCGTCTCCGCCAATATTTCGCCGATGATAATCGCGCCCAGCGGTGTCTTGCTGGCAGGCTTCATCACGAAGGGGCAACCCACAGCAATGGCTGGCGCGATCTTGTGCGCGGCGAGATTCAGCGGAAAATTGAACGGCGAGATGAAGCTGCACGGCCCGACCGGATAGCGCTTCCAGATCGACTGGTAGCCCTTGGCGCGTTCGCTGATGTCGAGAGGCATGACCTCGCCATACATGCGTGTGGATTCTTCGGCGGCGATGACGAAAGTGTCGATCAGCCTTGTGACTTCGCCCTCGCTATCGCCGATCGGCTTTCCGGCCTCGACACACAGCGCATAGGCCAGCTCGTCGAAACGCTCGCGAAAGCGCGACACGCAATGCTCCAGCACCGCCTTGCGCTCGTAACTGGCGAGCCGTGCCATCGGCCCGGTTGCGGCCACCGCCCCAGCAATCGCCTTGTCGATTATCTCCGGATCGGCCTGCGCCACGCGGAAGGCGACCTCGCCTGTATATTTGTCGATCACTTCCAGATCGGTGTTCGGCTGCTCGGCCCTGTTGTTGAGATAGAGCGGGTAGGTGTCTTTGAGCTGGGGCATCTGCATTTGTTTCCGTCATCCCGGACTTGATCCGGGATCCCGCTTTCTTCTGTCCCGCCGCGAGAGGAAGCGGGACCCCGGCTCGAAGGCCGGGGTGACGTAAAATGAAAATCAAAGCTGGGCTGACAGTTCCTTGATCTCGTGATTGAGGATGCGGTCGTTCTCCGAATAATCGACCGGGCAATCCACCACGTGCACGCCCGGCGTATCGCGGCAACGGACCAGCAGCTCGCGCAGATGCTTTGCCGATTCGACGCGATGGCCCTGTGCGCCGTAACTCTGCGCATACTTCACGAAATCCGGATTTCCGAAGGTGAGGCCGTAATCCTCGAACCCCATATTGGCCTGCTTCCAGCGGATCATGCCATAGGCATCGTCCCGCAGGATCAGCACGGTGAGGTTGAGGCCGAGGCGCACTGCCGTCTCCAGCTCCTGGCTGTTCATCATGAAGCCGCCATCGCCGCAGATCGCCATCACCTTGCGATCCGGATAGAGCATGGCGCTCATCATCGCAGACGGCAGCCCGGCCCCCATGCTGGCAAGCGCATTATCCAGCAGCACGGTGTTGGGCAGGTAGGCCGTGTAGCAGCGCGCGAACCATATCTTGTAGATGCCATTGTCGAGACAAATGATGCCGTCTTCCGGCGTCACGTCGCGGACAGTGTGCACCAGATGCGGCGGGAAAACCGGGAAGCGGGTATCGTCCGCCAGTGCCTGCGAATGGGAGATATCGGCGGCGCGGTATCGGGTGAGGCATTCGCTATCCCATTTGCCTTGCGGAACGACGTCTTCCTTGATCTGCCAGATGGCGTTGGCGATATCGCCGATGACTTCGATTTGCGGGAAATAGACCGGGTCCACTTCCGCCGTCTTGGTCGAAACATGGATCACGGTCGCGCCGCCCTGCTGCATGAAGAAGGGCGGCTTTTCGATCACATCGTGCCCGACATTGACGATACAGTCGCTGGCTTCCAGCGCGCGGTGCACGAAATCGCCGGACGACAGCGCCGCACATCCCAGAAAGAGCGGATGGCGCTCGTCGATCACGCCCTTCCCCATCTGCGTGGTGACGAAGGGGATGCCGGTTTTCTCGACCAGCTGGCGCAGCATCCGGCTCGTCATTTTGCGATTGGCCCCTGCGCCGATCACCAGAACGGGCGCTTTCGCCTTTTCCAGCGCTTCGACTGCCAGCCGAACCGCCTTGCCTTCCGCCGAGGGGCGGCGGGCGACGGACGCAGCGATTGGTCGCGCCTTGCACGGCTCTGCCGCAATATCCTCCGGCAGCTCAATATGCACCGCGCCCGGCTTCTCTTCTTCCGCCAGGCGGAAAGCTTCGCGCAAGCGGCTGGGGATGTTCTCGCCCGAGGCCAGCTGGTGCGCGTATTTCGTGATGGGCCCCATCATCTCGACCACGTCGAGTATCTGGAAGCGGCCCTGCTTGCTGCTCTTGATCGGCTTTTGCCCGGTAATCATCAGCATCGGCATGCCGCCCAACTGCGCATAAGCGCCCGCCGTCACCAGATTGGTCGCGCCGGGCCCCAGCGTGGCGAGGCAGACGCCGGTCTTGCCGGTATGCCGCCCGTAAGTCGCCGCCATGAAGCCCGCGCCCTGTTCGTGCCGGGTGAGGACGAGCCTGATGCTGTCTGACTTGGAAAGGCTTTCCAGCAGGTCGAGGTTCTCTTCCCCCGGAACACCGAAAATGTATTCGACCCCTTCGGCTTCGAGACATTCGATGAAAAGATCGGAAGCCTTTTTGGTGTCGGGGCCACTCATGTCGCTTCCATCCTTTTCCATGCGCTAGTCGAGCTTCCATTCCCAGGCGAGGGGATCGCCGTCCATGACCTCGACGCCCTTCGCCGCGAGCTCGTCGCGGATGGCATCGGAGGTAGCGAAATCCTTCTCCGCCCGCGCGGCCTTGCGGCGGGTGAGCGCGTCTTCGATTTCGGCTTCGTCTATGCTTGCGGCTCTGGGGCGTAATCGCAAGTCGGCGCGGGTGAGCGCGAACAGGTCGAGGCCGAGCACGGCGTCCATCTTCTCGATTACGACCCGCTTGGTCCCCGCATCGACTTTTTTCACCGCCAGTGCATCTTCAAGGGCGGTCAGCGCGATTGCGGTATTGAGATCGTCGCTCACCGCGGCTTCGAATTTCTCTTGGAGCGGAGCGAATTTCGGGTGGTCGGCAGCACCGGCGTCGGCGTCGCTCAGCCGCTCGGCCTGCATGACCATGCGCTTCAGCCGCGTGAGCGCGGCCTGCAAGCCCTCCCAGCTGAACTCGAGCTCACTGCGGTAATGCGCCTGCAGGCACATCATGCGGTAGGCGAGCGGGTGGTAGCCCTTGTCGATCAGCAGTTGCAGCCGAAGGAACTCGCCCGACGATTTGCTCATCCTGCCGCTTCGCTCGACGAGAAAGTTATTGTGCATCCAGATCTTCGCGCCCGAATTGGTCGCGTCGCTCAGCCCGCCGCAGCCGCAAAAGGCCTGGTTCTGCGCGATCTCGTTGGGGTGGTGGATTTCGCGGTGGTCGATGCCGCCTGTGTGGATGTCGAAGGGGAAGCCCAGCAGCTTCTCGCCCATGACCGAGCATTCCAGGTGCCAGCCGGGCGCGCCCCTGCCCCAAGGCGAATCCCATTCCATCTGCCGCGTCTCGCCCGGCGGCGTCTTGCGCCAGATGGCGAAGTCGGCGGCGTTGCGCTTACCCTCGACCGTGTCGATGCGGCCCTCACCTTCCTCGGTGACGGCGCGCGCGAGCTTGCCGTAGTCCTCAATGGTCGTAACATCGAAATAGAGGCCGCTGTCGAGCTTATAGCAGTGTTTGTCCGCAATGCTTTTTGCGAACTCCAGCATCTCTTCGATATAGTCCGTTGCCACCGACCATCTCGCAGGTTCGCGAATATTGAGCGCCTTCACATCGGCCCAATACGCCTCGGTATAATGCCGCGCGATGTCCCAGATCGACTGCGCTTTTTCCGCTGCCATCTTCTCCATCTTGTCCTCGCCCGCATCGGCATCGTCGGTAAGGTGCCCGACATCGGTGATATTGATAATGTGGGTGAGCTTGTAGCCCTTCCAGCTCAGCGTGCGGCCCAGTACATCGGCGAACACATAGGCGCGCATATTGCCGATATGCGGGTAGTTATAGACCGTCGGCCCGCACGTATAGACGCGGGCCTCCCCCTCATGGACGGGAACGAACGGCTCCACCTGGCGGGTGAGCGAGTTGAACAGTTTGAGCTCTGGCATTGCGCTGCGGCCCTAGAGCGCGCGGTTGCGGCGGGCAAGATGCCGCGCGCCGGAAGCTACTAGGCAGACCTCGATTGGTGTGGTATGTGCACAACACACTTACGGAAGGGAAGCCGCGAATGTTCACCGACCTGTCGCCACTGATACTGATACACTTTATCACGGCTTGCTATGCCATCGTGGCAGGTGCCGCGATCTTCCTCATGCAAAAAGGCACGGCAACGCACCGGGCAATCGGCGCCAGCTACATCGTCGCCATGTTCGTGACCGTGGCATCGGTCGTGCCGGTAGAGGCGACGGTAATGCCCATCATGGGAACCCGCTTCGGCTTCTTCCATGTCTTCGTGGTCGTCGGTTTCGTCTCGCTCACCTTCGGCATCCGCGCGATCTTGAAGTGGCGATCGACCCGGGACGCGGAATGGCTGCGCGCGCACCAGATCCACCTCGCCTACAGCTATGCCGGATTGCTGATGGCGGGTTTCAGCCAGATGGCCACCAATCCGCGCTGGCTGGTCGTCTCGCCATTCGAGACGATGACGCAGTTCTGGATAGCATTCGCAGCGGTGAATGCGCTGATCTATGCGATTGCCATATTTTTGATCCAGACGCGGCTGGCGAAGGGCGATCCGATGCGGTGGTATCGCGGGGGCGACGCGGCTAGAAGCTGAGGGTGCGGACCAGTTCGAAACCGGTCAGCTTCCAGCCCAGCCCGTCACGACGAAACAGCAGGATCGGGCCTGCCGTGCCATCCTCGAACGTGCCCACGGCGCGGAAATGATCGAGTCCGTCGCGCTCCACATCCCAGCCCAGCTCCTGCGTGCGTAGCCGCTCCGGCACCAAGCCGCCAATGAGTGCGCCCGAAGCGACCAGGTTGCCGACATTTTCCGGCGTAACCGCGCGGTCGATCAGGTCCCCGCCAAACCGCTCCGCCAGCGCCCCGCCCAACTCGCCCAATGGCCCGCCCTGCTCGCGCGCAACGGTCGTGAGCTGGTCGGAGGCGGAGGCGCGGAAGGCAGGGAAGTCCACCTTCTCCTCCAGCGCAGCAACATCCTGAGCCTGCGCCGCATCGGCAAGCGACCTCATGGCGAGCCACGGCGAGGCGAAATACCAGCCGCCAAATGCGAGGGCGATGAGGATGATGAGGGCGAGGAGTTTTTTCATTCCGGGTCCTTAAGCAACTTCCCGTAGACCGTTGTTCTTATCGGCCCTTCCCCGATCTCAACTTCATCCGGAACCGGGTAGGAATTAGCGCAACATTCAATGACTAATTCAAACAAGTTACCCTGCGAGTCGGCGAGAAGGTCTAGATCAAGATACCTTCCGTCGCTTAGCGGGATATTTGCGTTGAAGATCAGGAAGGGGCTATGCTGATCCGAAGAATCGAGCGGCACCACTAGTGGGACAGCATCCCTTCCAGGCTCGACCCTATAGGCATTACAGTGGCACGGGCACGAAACCTTGAAGCGCGCTCCATCGAGTTGCAATGCCAATCGCGCCGGAGCCGGATAGTCAACATGATCCAGCAGAAAGTCAGACCACCATTTGGCCCTGTCCGAAGTACTAGTACTCGCCATCACTCCACCTCGAACAAGCCGGCAAGCTGCTCAATAATCGTGCCGCCCAGTTGCTCTGCATCCATAATCGTCACCGCGCGCTTGTAATAGCGCGTCACATCGTGACCGATGCCGATGGCGACCAGTTGCACAGGGCTCTGGCGCTCAATCCATTCGATCACGCGGCGCAGATGCGCTTCAAGGTAGCCTGCCGAATTGACCGATAGCGTGCTGTCATCCACCGGCGCGCCGTCCGATATGACCATCATGATGCGGCGGTCTTCGGGGCGGGCGAGCAGGCGGTCATGCGCCCAGAGCAGCGCCTCGCCATCGATGTTTTCCTTCAGCAGCCCCTCGCGCATCATCAGGCCGAGGTTGCGGCGGGCGCGGCGCATGGGCTCGTCCGCTTTTTTGTAAATGATGTGACGAAGATCGTTGAGGCGACCGGGGCGCGGCGGGCGGCCATCGCCCAGCCATTTCTCGCGGGACTGACCGCCTTTCCATGCGCGCGTGGTGAAGCCGAGTATCTCAACCTTCACGCCGCAGCGCTCCAGCGTGCGGGCGAGAATGTCCGCACTGATCGCGGCAATGGATATGGGGCGCCCGCGCATGGAGCCGGAATTGTCGATCAGCAGGGTGACGACGGTGTCCTTGAACTCCTGCTCCTGCTCCACCTTGTAGCTGAGCGAATGGCCGGGGCTGACCACCACGCGGGCGAGGCGCGCGGCATCCAGCAGGCCTTCTTCCTGGTCGAAATCCCAGCTGCGGTTCTGCTGCGCCATCAGGCGGCGCTGCAGCCTGTTCGCCAGCCGCGTGACGACGCCCGCAAGCCCCGCCAGCTGGCTGTCGAGATAGGCGCGCAGCCGGTCCAGCTCCTCCGCATCGCAGAGGTCATTGGCCTCGACCACTTCGTCGAAGCTCTGGGTGAAGGCCTTGTAATCGAAGCTGTCGGGAATGTCCTGCCACGGCGCATTCTTGCGCTGGGGCAGCATCATTTCCTCGCCATCGTCTCCCGGATCGCCCTCGGCCATGTTTTCATCGCCGGTGGCATCGTCGCTTTCCTCGCCGTCGCCTTCCTCGCCGTCGGCGGCTTCGGGGCGCATTTCGGGCTGGTCGGCCTCGTCGGTACCTTCGTCCTGACTGTCGTCGTCCTGATCGTCCTCGGTCTCGTCGCCGTCCTGCTCGTCATCGTCTTCGAGCCCCTCTGCATCCTCCGGCTTGGCGGGAACCATGTCGAGATGGCGCAGCATGTCGAGCCCCAGCTGCTGGAATGCGGACTGGTCGTGCAATGCATCGGCCAGCTGCTCGAAATCGTCGCCTGTGCGGCTCTCGATATATTCGCGCACCAGCTCCACCCCTTCGCGCGCGGCGAGCGGCACGGCCTGCCCCGTCAGCTGTTCGCGCAGCATCAGGCCGAGCGCTGTATGGATCGGCACGTCCTCGGCAGAATTGGAGCGGGTAATGGCATCACCGGCCAGCCGCCGGTCGGTGCTGGCCGCGAGATTGGCGCGCATGCCCGAAAAGCGCGTTTCGCCGATGGCCTCGTAGCGCACCCGCTCGATCTCGTCATAGCAGGCGCGTGCCTCCAGATCTTCCGGCCGGGCGCGGTTGTGCAGCGCGCCATTATGGTGGCGCAGGCGCAGCGCGAAGCTGTCGGCAAAACCGCGCGCTTCGCGTGCCGCCTCTGCCGGAATGTCGCGCCCCGGCATGGGCACGCGCGCGGTCTTGCCCTGATGCATCGGCGTATCGGCCGTATAGGCGATTTCCGCCTCCGGCTCGCGCGCAATGGCACGCGCCGCGCCGGTCAGCGCGGTCTTGAAACGGTCGAGGGGGGATTCGTCGGACATGCAGCAGACCAGATAGTGTGGATGCGACCGTCTGGCCACACCTGCAGCGCATCCTGCAGCCCAATCGGATAGAGACGGGAACCCGCGCCTCGATAACACGTCTCACTGGCTAACAATTGTAACATCTGAAGAGACGAATTTCATGAAGCGTAATGCCACCGTCCTTGCCGCTGCCGCCTTGCTGGCATTTCCCGTGCCCGCGATGGCGACGGACGAAGCCTTCGAATTCTGGCTCAATCCCAGCATCGCTTTCGATCTGGATGACGACACCACATTCGAGCTGGAAACGGCACAGCGCTTTCGCGATGCGGACGATGGGAGGCCGGACACCTATTTCTTTCGCGGCTGGCTGCATCAGGACCTGAACGACAATCTAACCCTCTCCGGGGCGGTCGAGCAGCGAATTAACGATGGCGGTAGCGACGAGACCCGCATCATCCAGCAATTATCGGCCAGCAGCGGCATCCTGCGAGGCCGCATGCGGCTGGAACAGCGCTTCGTCGAAGGCAATGATGGCCGCATGGGCTTGCGCCTTCGTCCCCGTGCCGGTGTAGCCGTACCGCTGGACGACGAGGGCCGCTGGAGTGCAGGCGCAGATGTCGAGCTTTTCTGGACGCTGCGCGGTAACAGCCCCGCGAGCGACACCGGCATTACCGGCATGCGCACGCAGATCGGCGTTGGCTACGAAGTCAGCGATAACCTCGAGATCGGTCTGACCTACTTGCGCGACCAGGATTTCGAAGATGGTCCGGATGAAGTGGGCCATGCCCCGCTGATCGGGATCGAGTGGTCGTTCTGACCACTCGCCCCTGATAGCGATCAGAAGGCCCGAGCGCCGCCGAAGACGCCGATCAGCAGCGGATCGTTAGTCGCTTGCGGGTTGCGGCGGATTTCCGCTTCCTCGAAGCCCATCTCGGCCCAGATCGCATCGTCCACGCGGCGCGAGACATTGTTGGCCACCCCGCGCACATCAATTCCGGTCAACCCGGCGAGCAATTCGCCTACCAGCGGCTCGTTCGCCAGCCGCATCGCGTCGCCCAGTTCAGGGATCATCGCTTCCACGAGCGTGGTGCCAAGGTCGTTGCGAAGGAAAGCGGTGGCGGCCGTCGGCCCGCCATTCACCAGCGCGATGGCATTCTCGATACCGATCACGCGCACCGTGTCGGCCACGATGGGCGCAGCGCGCTCTGCTCCTTCGATGGCGATATCGGCGAAGGCATCTTCCAACCTGTCCTTGAATAATGCGGAGGTGAGGATGGAGGAGACCACGCCGCCGCGCGACCCCAGCATGCCTTCCAGCCCCAGCGACGCCACCTGTTCGTCCCAGAAACCGCCGGGGGCGGTAAGGCGGGCAAAGGCACGCTCGCTGGATAGGTACAGGATGCGGCGGATCGCATCGGTAAAGCTGAACCCGCCGAAGCTGGCGCAACCGGGCAAGAGCAGCGCGCCCGAAGCGAGCGCCCCGCCCATGAATGCGCGGCGACTGGTACCCGGCTTGGTGTTTATCACGGTCATTTTACGCTCTCCACCTTGATGGCAGGCCATGCGCCCGCCCATATATCGCTGCGATGTCCCTAACCCGCGTCCGACTACTGGTGATGAACGCCGCGCTAGGCCCGCTGGACTACAAGGTGCCGGAAGGGATGCAGGTGGAGCACGGCTCCATCGTCATCGCGCCGCTCGGCCCCCGGCAGGTGACGGGAATCGTGTGGGAAAGTGAACGCCTGCCCGCAACCAGCGTTCCTGAGGAGAAACTGCGCGGCTTGCTGGCAGTACTCGACGTGCCGCCGATCCGGGCGGAACTTCGCCGCCTGATCGAATGGACGGCGGACTATTACGTCGCCCCGCTCGCTCCGGTTGCGCGCATGGTCATCTCCAGCGGCGGCGCGCTGCGCGGCCCCGCGACCATGACCGAATACCGGCTGACCGGCGGAACGCCCGAACGCATGACGCCGCAACGTGCTGCCGCCATCGAGGCGCTCGAAGGCGAACAGGGCACGATCCGCGAGCTGTCCGGCATTGCGGACGTCAGCGAAGGCGTGCTGCGCGGCCTCGTCAACCAGGGCGTGCTGGAGCCGGTGGAGGTCGATGTCGACCGCCCCTACACCCGCGCCCGCGCCGACTTTCACCTGCCCAACCTCTCCGCCGACCAGCGCGAAGTGGCCGACCAGCTCGTCGCCGCCGTGAACGCCGCCGAATTCGCGCCCATCCTGCTCGATGGCGTCACCGGGTCCGGCAAGACGGAAACCTATTTCGAAGCAGTGGGCGCTGCGATTGCAGAAGACCGCCAAGTGCTCGTCCTGCTCCCCGAGATCGCGCTGACCGAGGCGTTTCTCTCTCGCTTCGAGAGCCGCTTTGGCGCCGCACCCATCGTCTGGCACTCCAGCCTCAAAAGTACCGAACGTCGCCGCGCCTGGCGTGCGATTGCGAGCGGCGAGGCGCAGGTGGTCGTGGGCGCACGGTCCGCCCTGTTCCTGCCCTATGCCAATCTCGGCCTCATCATCGTGGACGAGGCGCATGAGATCAGCTTCAAGCAGGATGACGGCGTGCGCTACAATGCCCGCGACGTCGCGGTGATGCGCGCGCATTTTGAGAAGGTGCCCGTCGTCCTCGCCAGCGCCACGCCTGCACTGGAAAGCCTGCACATGGCCGATAGCGGCACCTACGAAAAATTGGTGCTGCCCAGCCGTTTCGGCGGGGCGCAGCTACCCGATATCAAGCTGATCGACCTGACCGAAGAGAAGCCCGGCAGCGGCGCGTGGATCGCTGCCCCCTTGCGCGCGGCGCTGGAGGACCGGCTGGCCAAGGGCGAGCAATCGCTCTTGTTCCTCAACCGCCGCGGCTATGCGCCGCTCACGCTGTGCCGCCATTGCGGCTTTCGCTTCCAGTGCCCCAATTGCAGCGCGTGGCTGGTGGAGCACCGCCTTAGCCAGCGACTTGCCTGCCACCATTGCGGCCACGAAACCGCGCCGCCCGAGAAATGCCCAGAATGCGGCGAACCCGATTGCCTCGTCGCCTGCGGTCCCGGTGTGGAGCGGATCGCGGACGAGGTCGCCGAGATACTGTCCGATGCGCGCGTGGCGGTGGTGACGAGCGATACGCTCAATTCACCCGAAAAGGCCGCAGAATTCGTCGCCATGGCCGAGGCAAAGGCGATCGACGTGATCGTCGGCACGCAGCTCGTCACCAAGGGCTTCCACTTTCCCGAACTGACGCTGGTGGGCGTGATCGACGCCGATCTCGGCCTTGAAGGTGGCGACCTGCGCGCGGCAGAGCGGACCTATCAGCAGGTGGCGCAGGTCGCTGGCCGTGCGGGGCGCGGCGCGAAGCCGGGCGAGGTCCTGATCCAAACGCGTCATCCCGAAGCGCCGGTCATCGCCGCGCTGGAAGCAGGCGACCGCGATGCATTCTACGAAGCCGAAACCGACGCGCGCCGCTATGCCGGCGCCCCGCCCTTCGGCCGCTGGGCCGCAATCATCATCTCCAGCGAAGACGAACGCGAAGCCCGCGAAGCCGCCCAGCGCCTTGGCGATACCCGCCCGCATCTCGACGATGTGCAGGTGCTCGGCCCCGCCCCCGCCCCGATGGCCTTGCTCCGTAACCGCTACCGCTACCGCCTACTGTTGAACGCGCGGCGGACGGCGAACTTGCAAGCCGTGGTGCGGGATTGGTTAGGTGGGATAGACCACCCGCCGGGCGTGCGGGTTGGCGTGGACGTCGATCCGTACAGCTTCGTGTGAGCTTCCCCGATCCGTCATTGCGAGGGAGCGAAGCGACTGCGGCAATCCATGGTGCGGCATTTGGGCTCGTCGCAAAGGCTGCGAGTCCACCCCCATGGATCGCCGCGCTTCGCTCGCGATGACGAAATGCCGATATATGCCGAATTCCGCCCTCGACATATAAGCAAATCCTTATATGCTAATGTGCGTAATGCAGACCGAGTCCATCCTGCGCGCGCTTGCCGATCCCACGCGGATGCGGATCATGCGGCTTGTCCAGCGGATGGAGCTGTCCGTGGGCGAGCTGGCGCAGGTGCTGGGGCAGAGCCAGCCGCGCGTCTCCCAGCATGTCGCGAAGCTGGTCGATAGCGGGCTGGTCCATCGCCACCGCGAAGGAAGCTGGGTCTTCCTGCGCTGCGCCACGCGCGCTGCGGGCACGCCATTGCACGATGCCGCCGCGCGCCTGCTCGCCACGGCGGAGAACGAGGATGAGAGCTTTGGCGAACAATGCCGGTCGGATCGCGACAGGCTGGGGATGATCCGCACCGCGCGCGAGGCCGATGCGCAGGACTATTTCGCCCGCCACGCCGATGAATGGGATGAAATGCGCGCCATGCTCGGCCCCGGAGAGCCGGTGGAAAGCGCCATCCTTGCAGCACTCGACGGTCACGCACCCGGTCGGCTGGCCGATATCGGCACCGGCACGGGCCGCATCGCCGAATTGCTCGTCAAGCATACCGACCACCTTGTCGGCGTCGACAAGAGCCCGGACATGCTGCGTCTCGCCCGTGCGCGCCTCCAGCATGTCGAGGAATCTATCGAGCTGGTGCAGGGCGATTTTTCGGCGCTGCCCTTCCCCGCCGCCAGTTTCGATACGGTGGTCTTCCACCAGGTGCTGCATTTTGCCGCCGACCTGGCCGCACCCTTGGCAGAGGCTGCGCGCATCTGCCGTCCGGGCGGGCGGATCGTCATCGCCGACCTCGCCGCCCATACGCTGGAGGATATGCGCAGCCGCCACGCCCATACGCGCCTCGGCTTCACCGCAGACGGTATGGCCGAGGCCCTTCGCGCTGCAGGGTTCGAACCGCATGAGGCGGTCGAGCTGGGCGGATCGCAGCTCGTCACCATGATCTGGACCGCCACGCGCTGCCCCGCTTCCCCATCCAATACAGATACCGCAAGGACGATTGCCCGATGATCGCAAAAGCCCTCTCCGCCGACCGGCTGGATCCGGTAGAGGAACAGCACAAAGCGCATGAAAGACCGCTATTCTCCGGCCTTCCCGGCGATATCGCCATCAGCTTCGAGTTTTTCCCGCCCAAATCGGAGAAGATGGAAGCTAAGCTGTGGGATGCTGTGAACGAACTGGCGCCGCTCGCGCCGGATTTCGTATCCGTCACCTATGGTGCCGGCGGCTCCACGCGGGAACGTACGCACAACACCGTGGCGCGGCTGATTGCAGAGGCAGGCATCCCCGCGGCCGCGCATCTCACCTGCGTCGATGCGAGCAAAGCGGAAACGCAGAAGATCGCAGAAGCCTATTGGGAAGCGGGCGTGCGCCATATCGTCGCGCTGCGCGGCGATGCGGGCGAACCCGGTGCGCCTTTCGTGCCGCACCCCGATGGCTACAACAATGCCGCCGAGCTGGTAGCGGGCCTGAAGGAAGTCGCCGATTTTGAAATCTCGGTCGCCGCCTACCCGGAAGTGCATCCCGATTCAGACTGCCCGCAATCCGATCTCGACAATCTCAAGCGCAAGATCGATGCCGGTGCCAGCCGCGCGATCAGCCAGTTCTTCTTCTCCGCCGACACTTTCTTCGACTTTACCGACAGGTGCCTTGCGGCCGGTATCTACGCGCCAGTCGTGCCCGGCATCCTGCCCGTCACCAATGTGGCGCAGGCGCGCAAGTTTGCAGGACAATGCGGCGCGGTGATCCCGGACTGGATGGACGGATTGTTCGACGGGCTGGACGAGCGCCCCGCCGCGCGCCAGCTGGTCGCCGCCACCGTCGCTGCCGAGCTATGCCGCCGGCTCTATGCAGGCGGTGTGCGCCAGTTCCACTTCTACACTCTCAATCGCGCAGACCTGGCCTATGCCATCTGCCATATGCTGGGCCGCCGCCCGAAAGACATTGCCTCATGAGCACCTTCCCCCCCTCCCCCGCTCGCCTCGCTTTGCAGGAAGAAGCGTCCAAACGTATCCTTGTCTTCGATGGCGCATTCGGCACGCAGATCCAGGATCGCAAGCTGACCGAGGCGGATTTTGCCGGCGAGCTTGGCCTGAATGCAGACCAGAAGGGCAATAACGACATCCTTGCCTTGACCCGTCCCGATGTGATTGCAGATATCACCCGCGCCTATCTGAAAGCGGGATCGGATGTGGTTTCGACCAACACCTTCTCCGCCAATTCGATCAGCCAGGCCGATTATGCCGCGGAAGACAAGGTGCGCGATATCAATATCGCATCCGGCCATATAGCGCGCGACGTGGCGGACGAGTTCTCCGCACAGGATGGTCGCCCACGATTTGTGGCCGGCGCCATCGGACCGACAAACAAGACCCTCTCGCTCAGCCCCGATGTGGAAGACCCGGGCTATCGCGAGATCGATTTCGACACGCTTACTGCTGTCTATCTGGAGCAGGCCGAGGCGCTCGTTGAGGGCGGCGCGGATTTCATCCTGATCGAGACGATCTTCGATACCCTGAACGCAAAGGCCGGCATCATGGCCGTGCGCCAGCTGGAGCAGAAGCTGGGCCGCGACGTGCCGATCATGCTATCCATGACTCTCACCGACCTCTCGGGCCGCAACCTGTCGGGCCACACGGTCGAGGCGTTCTGGAACGCTGTGCGCCATGCCGACCCAGTCACCATCGGCCTCAATTGCAGCTTCGGCGCGGACCAGCTGCGTCCGCATGTGCAGCTGCTGTCCGACATCGCCGATACTCTCCTGCTCGCCTATCCAAACGCCGGCCTGCCTAACGAGCTGGGCGAATATGACGAGCTTCCGCACACAACTGCGGGCCTCGTAAAGCAATGGGCGGAAAACGGCCGCGTAAACATCCTCGGCGGATGCTGCGGCTCCTCGCCCGATCATATCAAGGCCATCGCCGAGGCCGTTCGGGGGCTGCCTCCTCGCAACCTTCCCGAAAAAGATACGAAAATGCGGCTGGCGGGGCTGGAGCCTTTCACGATCGCTGCGTGATCAACCTCGTCGTCCCAGCGGAGTCGTAGATGTTGCTCTGCAACAATGCTGGGATCGCCATCATCATCGTCCGACCGAACTGGACCAGATCCCAGCCTTCGCTGGGATGACGGAAATCGAAATGACCAATCTCTCCACCGCCCGCTTCGTCAATATCGGCGAGCGCACCAATGTTACCGGCTCCGCCCGGTTCAAGAAGCTCATCATGGCGGATGACTATGCTACTGCCGTGGAGGTCGCGCGCCAGCAGGTCGAGAACGGCGCGCAGGTCATCGATGTAAACATGGATGAAGGCCTGCTCGACGCCGAAAAGGCAATGACGACCTTCCTCAAGCTGATCGCTGCCGAGCCCGATATCGCCCGCGTTCCGGTGATGATCGACAGCTCCAAATTCTCGGTCATCGAGGCGGGGCTGAAATGCGTTTCCGGCAAGCCCATCGTCAACTCCATCAGCATGAAGGAAGGCGAGGAGCAATTTCTCGAGCAGGCGCGCATTTGCCGGGATTATGGCGCTGCTGTCGTGGTGATGGCTTTCGACGAAGAAGGCCAGGCCGACACGAAGGATCGCAAGGTCGAAATCTGCACGCGCGCCTATAACTTGCTGGTGGAAAACGGATTCCCGCCCGAAGACATCATCTTCGATCCCAACATTTTTGCCGTCGCCACCGGTATTGCCGAGCATGATCGCTACGGACTCGATTTTCTGGAAGCGGTGCGCGAAATCAAGGCGGCTTGCCCGCACGCTTTGACAAGCGGCGGCCTTTCCAATCTTTCCTTCAGCTTCCGCGGCAATGAGCCGGTGCGCCGGGCGATGCACTCGATCTTCCTTTACCACGCCATCCCGGCGGGCCTGGACATGGCCATCGTCAATGCCGGGCAGCTGGATGTGTACGATACGATCGACCCGAAGCTGCGCGAGGCGTGCGAGGATGTGATCCTGATGCGCCGCGAGGACGCGACGGAGCGGCTGGTCGAGCTGGCGGAGAGCTATCGCGGGCAGACCAAGCAGGACGAAAAGGCAGCGCAGGAATGGCGCTCGCTCGAAGTTACCAAGCGGCTGGAATATGCGCTGGTCCGCGGGATCGACGCGCATATCGTCGAGGACACCGAAGAGGCGCGCCAGGCCGCACACCGCCCGATCGAGGTCATCGAAGGCCCGCTGATGGACGGTATGAACGTGGTCGGCGACCTGTTCGGCAGCGGCAAGATGTTCCTGCCGCAAGTCGTGAAATCCGCGCGCGTGATGAAAAAGGCCGTCGCCCATCTCATCCCATTCATCGAGGCGGAGAAGGACAAACTCGCCCCCGAAGAACGCAAGGCCAAGGGCAAGATCGTGATGGCGACCGTGAAGGGCGACGTGCACGACATCGGCAAGAACATCGTGGGCGTAGTGCTGCAGTGCAACGGCTATGACGTGGTCGACTTGGGCGTGATGGTGCCGTGGTCCAAGATCCTGGAAACCGCGCGTACCGAAAAGGCCGACATCATCGGCCTCAGCGGTCTCATCACTCCGTCGCTGGACGAGATGGTGACCGTCGCCGAAGAGATGCAGAATGCCGGGATGGACCTGCCGCTGCTGATCGGCGGGGCGACCACTTCGAAGGTTCACACCGCGCTGAAGATCGATCCGAAGTTCGATGGCCCGGTTATCCACGTGCTCGATGCCAGCCGCGCGGTCGGCGTTGCCAGCCGCCTGCTGTCGGACGCGCAAAAGGACGAGTTCGTCGGCGAGACGGCGGGCGAATACGAAAAGGTCCGCTTGGCACGTGAAGGCAAGACGCCCAGCGTGCTCCTCAGCCTGGAAGAAGCGCGCGCCAATTTCTACGACGCCTTCCTCTCCGACAAGCCCGCCCCTCCTGCGCAGCCCGGCCTGCATGTGTTCGACGATTGGGACTTGGCAGACCTCCGCCAATATATCGACTGGACGCCCTTCTTCCGCGCATGGGAGCTGCACGGCACCTATCCGTGCATCCTCGACGACGAAGTGGTAGGCGAAACCGCCCAGCAGCTATTCGCCGATGCCAATGCCATGCTCGACAGGATCGTTGCCGAGAAATGGCTGACCGCGCGCGGCGTCGCCGGCTTCTGGCCTTGCGTGCGCGATGGCGACGATGTGACGATCTACCGCGCCGATGGCGAGGAGCGGGCCGTGCTGCCCTTCCTGCGCCAGCAGGTCCGCAAATCCCGCGACCGGGCGAATATGTGCCTTGCCGACTTCATCGACCCTGCAGGCGACTGGATCGGCGGGTTTGCCGTGGGCATTCACGGCATCGAGCCGCATTCCAAGCGCTTCCAAGAGGATAAGGACGATTATTCCGACATCCTGCTGAAGGCGCTGGCCGACCGCTTCGCCGAAGCCTTTGCCGAGCGGCTGCATCACCACACGCGCACCGAATTGTGGGGATACGCGCCCGGCGAGAAGCTGACGAACGAGGCGCTTATCAAGGAAGCGTACCAAGGCATCCGCCCGGCGCCCGGCTACCCGGCCTGTCCGGACCATTCGCTCAAGCCCATCCTCTTCGACCTGCTGGATGCGGAAAAGAATGTCGGCCTGTCGCTCACCGAAAGTTTTGCCATGTGGCCGACCGCTGCCGTGAGCGGCTTCTATTTCGGCCATCCGGAAAGCCAGTATTTCGGCGTCGCGCGCATCGGTCGCGATCAATTGGAGGATTACGCTACGCGCCGCAACGTGGACCTGGAGACAGCCGAACGCTGGCTGCGCCCCAATCTCGATTGAGCGGTGGCCACGGGTCGGTCATCGCCCTGCCCCGAAAATGTCACTTTCTAAGGTATTGCATCTTGCTTCCTGCGAAATAAGGTGAGCGCAGGACTGGAGAATTTACCTATGAGTCGCATCATTTCCGCCGCGCTTGCGGCATCCGCCATGCTTTTGCCGCAGATGGCATCCGCCAACGATTGGTACCGCGCCGAAAGCGAACATTTCATCCTCTATTCGGAAGACTCCGAGGAAGACACGCGCGAATTCGTGCAAGACCTTGAGCGTCTGAATGAGGTTCTCGCACTATTCACAAGCGTAAACGTAGCGGCTGCCGATTTGCCGCCGTCCAGCAAACTCACCGTGTTCCGTTTCGGGGAACAGACCGATATGTCAGTTCTTGCAGCCGGCAATCGAAATACCGGTGTCGGCGGTTTCTTTATTCCGCGCGTGACCGGTTCCGTCGCATTCGTGCCGCGCCAGCGCAATCGCAACCGCAGCCGCAGCCGGGCGCGCGATATGGATGACGCGATGCAGCTCGACCCGCGCGGCGTGCTGCACCACGAATATGTGCACTATTTCATGTGGCAGCATGCGGACGCGCCGTACCCGCTCTGGTATAGTGAGGGCTTTGCCGAGCTGTTCGGCAACCTTGAATTCAATGACGATCACTTCGTCATCGGCGAAGTGCCGACCGCGCGCAGCGCCTCGCTAGCTACCGTGCCGATCGACATTCCCGCAACCTTTGACCCGCCTCCGGGCCGCGATCGCTATTATGTCGCGCGCACCTATGCCCATGGCTGGCTGATCGCAAGCCATCTCAACCTCAATGAAGAGCGGCGCGGCCAGATGGGCGCGTATATGGCAGCCATTGCCAACGGCGCGACCCGCATGGAAGCCGCGGAACAGGCCTTCGGCGATCTCGATGTTTTGGAGGCAGAACTGGAGGAGTTCCGCCGCGGGCGCGCGCGCATTCTACGAGTGCCGTATGCGGTAAATGCCGATCCCGCCGTGGAAATTCGTCAGCTGACCGAGGACGAAGAAGCGCGCATGGAGCTGATGATCACGTCGAAGCGCGGCGTGGACGAAGACGACGCAGAGCGCCTCGTGATTGACGCACGCCGCCTGGTCGAGCGTTACCCACAAAGCGTGCCCGTCCTGCTGGCTGCCACCGAAGCAGAGTTCGACGGCCGCAATTACGATGAGGCTGAGGCCCTTGCCGATCGCATTTTGGAGATCGAGCCCGACCATATCGAAGCCGCCATCTATCGCGGTCGCACGGCCTTGCGGCGCTCATTCGAAAATCCGGAGCAGATTGCCGTCGCACGCCAGCGGTTTGCAGCGGCAAACAGGATGGAGAACGATCACGCTTTTCCGCTCTACGGCTATTACCTTACCTACCTGTTCGACGATGAAGCCGGCGTGCCCGATGCCGCCAAGATGGCATTGGAAGGCGCCTTCGGTTACGCCGCTTACGACCGCGGCGTGCGCCAAGCGCTAGTTCACATGCTGCTGACGGAAGGTCGCCTCCCAGAAGCCCGCATCGTAGGCGCTCAGTGGACCGATGGCCAAGGCGAGTTCCAGTGCGTCGTGCGGGCGATGTTCGACGAATTCGAGACCGGCGACCGCGAGGCGCTGCTGGAAGAATTCAAGCCCGACCATCCCGGCGAGTATCTGGACGAAGCTGCGCGCGAAGCGCAGACTGAAGAATTCGAGGCCCAGGTAGAGGCTTACGGCTGCACGGACGGCGGCTCGGCCGACACGTAAACCACGCAACTTCATACGCCTATGATTCGGGCGGCGCGCGGAGCCCATCTTTCACCGGATAGGAACTGCACGCCGCCCGCATCTGTTTGGTGGCCATGAGTGACGACAATACCGGGCCCATCCTCGTTCCCATCCTCGGCGACCAGCTGACCCGCAATCTCGCTTCCATCAGGGGGCGCACCAAGGATGATACCGTCATCCTGATGATGGAGGTGTGGGACGAGGCGACCTACGTCAAACATCACAAGCAAAAGATCGCGCTAATCTTTTCGGCCATGCGCCACTTCGCAGCCGAGCTGGAGGATGCCGGCTGGCAGGTCGATTACGTGAAGCTGACGGACGAGGATAATGCCGGCAGCTTTACAGGCGAAGTCGCGCGCGCCGTGGAGCGCCACGATCCGCGCGCCATCCACGTTGTCGAGGCGGGCGAATGGCGCGTGCAGCAGGCTATCGAGGAATGGCCCGACAAGTTCGACTGCGAAGTCGAGATCCTGCCCGACGACCGCTACATGTGCTCGCTCGCCGATTTCAACGAATGGGCGGAGGACCGCAAGACGCTGCGCATGGAGACGTTCTACCGCGAGATGCGCAAGCGCACCGGCATATTGATGACCGGCAAGGACGGCGAAAAGCCAGTCGGCGGCGAATGGAATTACGACGAACAGAACCGGGCCAGTCCCAAGGACGAGATGGACCCGCCTCAGCGCCCGCTATTCGAGCCTGACGATATCACGCAGGAATGCATCGATCTGGTCGAAGACAAGTTCGGCGACCATTTCGGCAGCCTCGAAAATTTCGGCTGGCCGGTCACGCGCGACGAAGCCGAAAAGGCCGCCGATGCCTTCTTCGCCGAGCGGATCGAGAAGTTCGGCAAATACCAGGATGCCATGGTGCATGGGGAGGACGACATGTTCCACTCCATGCTCTCCACCAGCATCAATCTCGGCCTGCTGGACCCGCGCGAACTGTGCGAGCGCGCGCAGAAAAGCTACGAAGACGATAAAGCGCCGATCAATTCGGTCGAGGGCTTCATCCGCCAGATCCTCGGTTGGCGCGAATATATCCGTGGCTTCTACTGGCGCTTCATGCCCGACCTCGAAAGCAACAATGCGCTCAATGCCCAGCGCGGCTTGCCGGATTTCTACTGGACGGGCGACACGGATATGCGCTGCATTGCAGACAGCATCCGCTCCACGCGAGAGAACGCCCATGCTCACCACATCCAGCGGTTGATGGTGCTGGGCAATTTTTGCCTGCTGGCCGGCATCAATCCGCGCGAGGTTCAGGATTGGTATCTGGTGGTGTACGCCGATGCCTATCAGTGGGTGGAACTGCCCAATGTGGCGGCGATGATCCTTTACGCCGATGGCGGCAAGCTGGCCTCCAAGCCCTATTCCGCCAGCGGCAATTACATCAACAAGATGAGCAATTACTGCGGCGACTGCAAATACTCGGTCAGCAAGAAGGTGGAGGAGGACGCGTGCCCCTTCAATTCGCTCTACTGGTATTTCATGGATCGCCACCGCGACCGATTCGAAAGCAATGGCCGGATCGGGCGCGTCTATTCGACATGGGACCGGATGGATAAAGACAAGCGCCAGGCCTATCTGGACCGGGCGGAAAGCTTTCTCGATACGCTGGAACCTGCGAAGAAAGGATATGCGCGGGCGGAGTAAAGCGCCCGCGCCCCTTCCAATTTGGCGTAGCCGCACCACCTACTCTTCGGGACGTAGTTAGAGGGGCATTACCGCCATGAATCCGGCTCTCATCATTGGCATCGCCATCGGCATCGGCTTTACCGTCGCCTTCTGCGCGGTGCCCGTCGTCATAGCATGGGTGCGGCATAGCCCGGATCTAAAGACGATCGCGAAACTCTCACCGCTTACGATCCTTTCCTTCGCCCTGTGGTTCGCTCTCATCGTCTGGGGCTGGTCAGGCAAGCGCGACGATGACAGCGTGATCTCGCGCTATATCGACAAGGTGCAGGAGAAGAACCTCATCCCGTGGATCGTCGGCGGCTTGGTGGTACTCGGGCTCGCGACAAGCGCCCTGTTCTTTCTAAACCCTGAGCTCTCTGCGGCGTTTGCGCCCGCCCCACAGGGCGAGTAGAATCAGCCCGATGCCGACAAGGGCAGCGATGGCGATGGGTAGCGAATAGTCGTCCGTCACCAGCCTGTCATAGGCGAGGAAGCCCAGTCCCCATATCGCTGTCGCGGCGTAAAAGGGATTGCCCGCCGATCGCCACAAGTTCCAGCAAACCCAGCCCAGCGAAGCGGCCAGCAAAGCGAGCGCCGTCAATTCGACTGTCAGCAGGCCAAGCTCATTCGTGAAAATGCGCTCCCAATTGATGAACACGGCCACGGATGTCCAACCCGCGAACAGCCCGATGGCGGCGCTGCACAATCGCTCCGGCCAGTTTGCGCGCACAGCCTTCCATGAAAAGCGCGCCATGGCGACGCAGATGGCGATAACATAGGGCGTAAAGATCAGCGCCGTGGTCCAGCTGCGCCACTGATCGGGAGAGAGGCTTTCGGCAATCGACCAGCAGCACGATAGCGCCATGGCAAGCGCCCACCACCAGCCGGTGCGACGATGCACATCCATCGTGCGACGCGAAGGCAGCGCCTGGACCAGCGCGGCGGCCAGCGTGCCGAGAAAGATCAGGCCCCAAATCGAAAAGGCCGCTTCGAACGGGACGAGCAATTGCATCTCGCCGGGACTGTTCTCGCCCACCTCGCGCCCGAAGCCGAGCACTTGCGGCAGGAAGTTCGACAGCGGATAGGCGATCGCCAGCGTGAGGACGGCAGATTGGCGGACGTAGTCTCGCGTGGTGGCTCTCTGGGTCATGCATGGTGCAATCCGCGCCGCGCCGCCCTGTTCCGCGGCGGAACGCAATGGCAGCGTCGCTCATTGGAAAGGCAAGCCCGCCAAACGGCGGAAATTACATCAAAAGGGCCTTCCCATGAGCATCACCACCGTCAATCCCGCCACCGGCGAAGACATCGAAACGTACGAAACGCTGTCGCAGGACGATGCCTGCGCAAAGGTGGATGCCTGCCACAAGGCGCACAGCGAATGGAAGCTGCGCAGCCTCGAGGACCGCGCCAGCGTGATCCGCGATCTCGGCCAGGGCCTGCGCGACAACAAGGAAGAGCTGGCCCAGCTGATGACGCGCGAGGTCGGCAAGCTCATCAAGGATAGTCGCGACGAGGTCGAGCTGTGCGCTGCCATTTGCGATTACACCGCCGAGAACGGGCCGAGCGAACTGGCCGACCAGCAGCGTGAACCCGATAATGCCGGGCGAGGCATCGTCACCTTCTCGCCCATCGGCGTGGTCTACGGCATCCAGCCGTGGAACTTCCCGGCCTACCAGGTGATCCGCTATGCCATCGCCAGCCTGATGGTGGGCAATGGGGTGCTGCTGAAACATGCCAGCATCTGCACCGGCTCCGGCCTGATGATAGAGCGCATTTTCCGCGATGCGGGCCTGCCGGAAGACCTCTTTACCGTGCTGGTCATCGACCACGATACGTCGGATGCCATTATCGCGCATGACAAGGTGCGCGGCGTGACGCTGACCGGGTCGGATGGCGCGGGCAAGCACGTCGCCGAAAAAGCCGGCAAGCTGCTGAAGAAGACCGTGCTGGAGCTTGGCAGCAACGATGCCTACCTCGTGCTGGAAGACGCCGACATCGACACCGCCGTGGAAGTGTGCGCGCAGGCGCGGCTCTACAATAACGGCCAGACCTGCATCAACGGCAAGCGCTTCGTCGTGACCGACGCCGTTTATGACGAATTCGTCGAGAAGTATGTCGAGAGGTTCAAATCCATCAAGACGGGCGATCCGACCGCCGAGGATACCGATATGGGCCCCATGTCGAACGCCGACCTTCGCGACGACCTGCAAGAGCAGGTGGACAAGTCCGTATCCGGAGGCGCGAAAATCGCTTGCGGCGGCGCTATTCCGGATGGGGCCGGTGCTTTTTATCCCGCCACGGTGCTGACCGATGTCGCTCCCGGCCAGCCCGCTTATGACGACGAGCTTTTCGGCCCCGTCGCTTCCGTCATCCGCGCCAAGGACGATGAAGACGCGATGCGCATTGCCAACGATAGCCGCTACGGCCTTGGCGGCGGCATCCTGTGCAAGGATGAACAGCGCGCGATCGAGCTGGCGTCGAAGCATTTCGATACCGGAATGGTCTTCATCAACGTCTACGGCGTGGCAGACCCGCACATGCCCTTCGGCGGGGTGAAGGATTCAGGCTACGGGCGCGAGCATGGCGGCTTCGGCATCAAGGAATTCGCCAACGCGAAATCGATTTTCGTCGGTCCGAACTGATCACAGGAGCGTGGGAGCGACGTCGAGCGCGCCCTCGCGCCGCAGCAATTCGCGCTTGATGTCGGGCCCATAGGCGTAGCCGCCGATGGAGCCATCGGCTTGCAGAACGCGGTGGCAGGGGATGAGCACCGCGATCTTGTTGGCCCCGTTGGCGCTACCGACCGCGCGGCTAGCCCCCGGCGCGCCCAGCGCCGCGGCCAGTTCGCCATAGCTTCGCGTTTCGCCTATCGGAATGCGGCGCAATTCGGCCCAGACGCGCTTCTGGAAATCGGTACCCTCGATATCGAGCGGAACGTCATCGCCCGCACCCGGATGGTCGACGGCATTGGCCACCAGATCGAACAGGGCTGCGACACCGCTTCCACCACGGACCAGCTCTGCCTCGGGGAAATGAGCGCACAATTGCGCTTCATCCAAGCCAAAGCGCACGCTGCACACGCCCTTGTCGCTCGCCGCGACGAGGATCGGGCCAAGCGCCGTGTTGCGGACGCCGAAGTGAATGGTCTTGGTCATACCTCACTGCCCTAGCAGCAATTCACAGCCATGTATCCGCCGCCATAAGCGTGGCGGTGCTTGCCCTCATAGCCCGAGACGATAGAGATGGCCGCCTATGCATCGCCTGATCGCCGCCCTCGCCTGCCTGCTTGCCGCCTTCGCCGCCGCCCCGCCCGCCATGGCCGATTCTGCCGATATCGAGGCGGCAGCGCGCGGCGTGGTGCGGGTGGTTATCATAGGGCGCGACGGGGACGAGATTTTCCCCATTTCGCACGGCACCGGCTTTGCCGTTGGCGGCAACCGGATCGTAACCAATGCCCATGTGGTGGAGGAAGCGCGACAGGACGACCGGCTGAGCATCGGCGTGGTGCCTGCCGAAGGATCGGAAGCGGTCTATGCCCGCCTCGTATCGGTCAGCCCGCGCAACGACCTCGCGATCATCGAGCTGACCGAGCCGCTAAGCCTGCCGCCGCTCACCATTTCCGGCAATCCGCAGGAGAACGGCGCGGTGACCGCCATCGGCTACCCGATGAACGTCGACCGTGCGCAGGGGCTGGGCTCGTCGGACATTTTTCGCGCGCAACCGCCTGTGACTTCCACCGGCTTCCTCTCCGGCAGGCGCCCCAGCCGCGATTTCGACACCATCCTGCACACCGCCTCCATCGCGCGCGGCAATTCGGGCGGGCCGCTGGTGGATGAATGCGGGCGGGTGCTGGGCGTCAATTCCTTCGGTACGGAAAGCACCGGGTCGGATGCGGAGTTCTTCTTCGCCGTCAGTACGCGCGAACTGCTGCCTTTCCTGCGCGCCAACGGCATCAATCCGCGCCTCAACTCGCTCGCCTGCCGCAGCCTGGCAGAGCTGGAGGAAGAGGAAATCGCGCGCGCCGAAATGCAGGCCCGCGCCGAAAGCGAGCGCGCCGAGCGCGAGGCAGAGGCGCTGGCCCAGCGCACGGCTGAAATCCGGCAGCAGGAAACCTTCCGCGTGATCGAAGCGCGCAGCAACGGCATGGCGCTCGCTTTGCTGCTGTTCGTCGTCGCGCTGGCGGCAGGCGCTCTGGCGACGTACGGCCACATACAGCAAAATATGCGGATGCGCGCGATTGCGGGCGTGGTGGCAGGCGTCGCGCTGATTGGCGCGATCGTCGCATGGGTCAGCCGCCCGGCTTTCGCCGAAATCGACGACCGCGTGGAGAAAGCCCTGCGCGAGGATGACGATGCCGATGGCCCCAGCGGCACAATCACCGCGCCTGTCGCAGATAATGGCGGCACTTTCCAATGCGTGCTCGATACCGATCGCAGCCGCGTTACCGGCGCGCCCGAAACCGACATTTCCATCGAATGGTCCGATGCCGGCTGCGTCAACGGGCGCACCCAATATGGCCGCACGGGAGGACGCTGGACGCGCGTTTTCGTGCCGGCCAACGAGGCTGCGGTGTCGGTCAATCGCTTCGATCCCGATGCTGGAGAATTCGTCATGGAGCGCTATTTGCTCGACATGGCCGCCATGCGCGATGCCCGCACCGCACGCGGCAGCTACGAAGCGCCCAGCTGCGGCGCGAGCGAAGACGCCGCGCGCGAACTGGGCGGCAACCAGGCCGCCATCATGACCGACTTGCCCCAGCGCCCGAACGAACGACTGGTCTACCGCTGCTCGCGCGGTGTGAGCGAGGCGGAGGCCGGCGAATGACATTTGGTCGGGGAAAACGCCATCTCGACCTTGAGAACGGATAGCGAACGGCTATTATCAGCTGGTCCTCACATGAGGGGATGTAAGGAGGCTTGCATTGCAAGGTTTTCTGAAGTTCCCGACTTTGTCGCAGGTGTTGCAGCATCTGGTGGCTTAGCCAATTCGGGGACGACTAATGAGTGACTGCAAAACCCGCAGAGCTAAGCGCCAAATGTGGTTTTCCTTAGCCCACTGCGATCAGATGGAAGCTGCAAATGAAATCTGACGAAATGGAGCACGCCAGGCGCTGCTCCGAGTAGATATGCAGGGAGGTCGCGGCTAGGCGATCAAATTGGACAGCCCCGCCTATGGCGGCTTCCCGTCTGACTGGTTCGACAATGGCGACCTCCAGCTCTCTTGTCAGATCATGGTCGCATGCGGGCCGGACTCGGGTTGCATGAATCAAGACCCGGTGCTAGGCGCGCGCCAGCTTTGAAAGGCTGCCCGATGGCGGCTGGAAACAGGGCATCCGTTTTTTCCGTCTCTCGGACCCAAGAGGACCATCTCGCGTGGAACTTTCCGCCGGTATTCAGGCAAGCCTGGCAGGGCGTTACGCCTCCGCCCTTTTCGACCTCGCCAGTGAGGCAGGCACCGTCACCGCTGTCGAGAACGATCTCGATACGCTCGACGCCGCGCTTCGCGAATCGAGCGATCTGTCCGCCGTCATCACCAATCCGGAAATCAGCCGCAGCCAGCTGGCCGCGATCATGTCCGGTGTGGCAGAGCATCTCGGCCTTTCCGAGCTGACGCGGAATTTCCTCGGCGTGCTGGCGGAAAACCGCCGCGTGTCGAAACTGCCCGGCATCATCCGCGCCTTTGCAACCATCGCCGCCGCCCAGCGCGGAGAGGTGCAAGCAGAGGTCGCTTCCGCCCACGCCCTCACCGATGCCCAGCTGGCAGAGCTGGAAAGCAAGCTGCGCGCCCGCGAAGGCCGCACGGTGAAGCTGAAATCCCGCGTGGACCCCGACCTGCTCGGCGGTCTCGTCGTCACCATCGGATCGAAGCGTATCGACAGCTCGATCCGCACCCGTCTCAACTCCCTCGCCCAGGCCATGAAGAGCGCCTGAGTAGCCACACACAAGAAGGCTTATTGCAATGGACATTCGCGCCGCAGAAATCTCCAAGGTCATCAAGGACCAGATCGCCAATTTCGGTACCGAAGCCGAAGTCAGCGAAGTCGGCTCCGTGCTTTCCGTGGGTGACGGGATCGCCCGTATCCACGGCCTCGACAAGGTGCAGGCCGGTGAAATGGTCAGCTTCGCCAATGGCGTGGAAGGCATGGCGCTGAACCTCGAAGCCGACAATGTCGGCGTCGTGATCTTCGGCTCCGATACTAACATCAAGGAAGGCGACACCGTCAAGCGTACGGGCACTATCGTGGATGTGCCGGTCGGCAAGGGCCTGCTGGGCCGCGTGGTCGATGCGCTGGGCAACCCGATCGACGGCAAGGGCCCGCTGACGGATGTGACCAAGGCGCGCGTCGAATCCAAGGCGCCTGGCATCATCCCGCGTGAATCGGTCAGCGAGCCGGTGCAGTCGGGCCTCAAGGCCATCGACGCCCTCGTTCCCGTCGGCCGCGGACAGCGCGAACTGATCATTGGCGACCGCCAGACCGGCAAGTCCGCCGTCGCGATCGATACCTTCATCAACCAGAAGGGCATCAATGCCGGCGACGATGAGAGCAAGAAGCTCTACTGCATCTATGTCGCCGTGGGCCAAAAGCGCTCCACCGTCGCGCAAATCGTGAAGAGCCTCGAGGAAAACGGCGCAATGGAATATTCCATCGTCGTGGCCGCCACCGCTTCGGAGCCTGCTCCGCTGCAGTACCTGGCACCCTATACCGGCGCTGCCATGGGCGAGTTTTTCCGCGACAATGGCATGCACGCCGTGATCGTGTATGACGACCTTTCCAAGCAGGCCGTGGCCTATCGCCAGATGTCGCTGCTGCTGCGTCGCCCGCCGGGCCGCGAAGCCTATCCGGGTGACGTGTTCTACCTGCACAGCCGCCTGCTGGAACGTGCTGCCAAGATGAACAAGTCTGAAGGCGGCGGCTCGCTGACCGCCCTGCCGATCATCGAAACGCAGGCCGGTGACGTGTCGGCCTATATCCCGACCAACGTGATCTCGATCACCGACGGCCAGATCTTCCTCGAGACGGACCTGTTCTATCAGGGCATCCGCCCCGCCATTAACGTGGGTCTGTCGGTCAGCCGTGTGGGCGGTGCCGCCCAGACCAAGGCGATGAAAAAGGTCGCAGGCTCGATCAAGCTGGACCTCGCGCAGTACCGCGAAATGGCGGCCTTCGCGCAGTTCGGCTCGGATCTCGACGCCTCGACACAGCGCCTGCTCAACCGCGGTGCGCGCCTGACCGAGCTGCTGAAGCAGCCGCAGTTCTCGCCCATGCCGGTGGAAGAGCAGGTCGTGTCGATTTTTGCAGGCACCAATGGCTATATCGACGATGTCGCCGTGGACCGCGTGACCGAATACGAAGCCGCCATGCTCAGCTACATGCGTAACGAGCATGCCGACGTACTGGCGACCATCCGCGACACCGGCAAGTTCGAAGACGATACCAAGGCATCGGTGGTGAGCGCGCTCGACACCTTCGCCAAGCAGTTCGCCTAAAATAGAGAGGAAGACCGCCTAGCCGCAATCGTCACCCTGAACTCGTTTCAGGGTCCATTTATCAGCCAAGTGCCGAAATCCGAGGATAAGGCACCAAGCTCGCCGATGGATGCAGAACCAATTCAGCATGACGGGAAAAGGATAGAACAGGAAGTATGGCAAGCCTCAAGGAACTCAAAGACCGGATCAAAAGCGTCAAGTCGACGCAGAAGATCACCAAGGCGAAGCAGATGGTCGCCGCGGCAAAGCTGCGCAAGGCGCAAGCCGCCGCCGAAAGCGCGCGTCCCTATGCGGAGCGTCTGGCATCGGTGATGAGCTCGCTCGCCAGCAAGGTGAGCGGCGACAGCGCCCCGCTGCTGCTGCGCGGCACGGGATCGGACAAGAAGCACCTGCTGGTCGTCGTCAACACCGACAAGGGCCTGTGCGGCGGTCTCAATTCCAACATCGTCAAGGAAGCCAAGGCGCAGGCGCGAAAGCTGCTGGCCGAAGGCAAGGATGTGACCTTCTACCTGGTCGGCAAGAAGGGCCGTGCGCCTATCAAGCGCGACTATGAAGACCGTATCAAAGACCATTTCGATACGAGCGCGGTGAAGAATATCGGTTTCGAAGAGGCCGAAGCCATCGCGGACGAGCTGGTCGGCAAGTTCGAGGCGGGCGAATTCGATGTCGCGCACCTCGTCTACCCGATCTTCAAGAGCGCGCTGGCGCAGGACCCGACCACGGTGCAGCTGCTGCCCGTCCCCCCTCCCAAAAAGGCGGAGGCATCGGACGCTGCCGTCGAGTATGAGCCGGACGAGGAGGAAATCCTCGAAGATCTGCTGCCGCGCTATGTGAAGACGCAGCTGTTCGGCGCGCTGCTGGAACGCGAGGCATCCGAACAGGGCGCCTCGATGACCGCCATGGACAACGCCACGCGCAATGCGGGCGAGCTGATCGACAAGCTGACCATCCAGTACAACCGCAGCCGTCAGGCCGCGATCACCACCGAACTCATTGAAATTATTGCCGGCGCGGAAGCGCTGTAAGTTCAGACCAAGGACCGAAAAATGGCTACCGCACCTGCACTCAACCAGACCACCAATGGCACCATCAGCCAGGTCATCGGCGCTGTCGTCGACGTCGCCTTCGACGGCGAACTGCCGGCTATTCTCACCGCGCTGGAGACTAAGAACGGCGACAACACGCTGGTTCTCGAAGTGGCGCAGCACCTGGGCGAAAGCACGGTGCGCACCATCGCCATGGATGGCACGGACGGCCTCGTCCGCGGACAGGAAGTCATCAACACCGGCGCACAGATCAGCGTGCCCGTCGGCCCCAAGACGCTGGGGCGCATCATGAATGTCGTCGGCGAAGCCATTGACGAGCGCGGCCCCATCGGCAGCGACATGACCGCACCGATCCACGCCGAGGCTCCGGAATTCGTCGACCAGTCGACCGAAGCCGACATCCTGGTGACGGGCATTAAGGTGATCGACCTGCTCGCACCTTACGCCAAGGGCGGCAAGATCGGCCTGTTCGGCGGCGCCGGCGTTGGCAAGACCGTGCTCATTCAGGAGCTCATCAACAACATCGCCAAGGGTCATGGCGGCGTGTCCGTCTTCGCCGGTGTGGGTGAGCGTACCCGCGAAGGCAACGACCTTTACCACGAGTTCCTCGACGCAGGCGTTATCGCCAAGAACGAAGCGGGCGAAGCCATCTCCGAAGGTTCCAAGGTTGCCCTCGTCTTCGGCCAGATGAACGAGCCTCCGGGCGCGCGTGCCCGCGTGGCGCTCTCCGGCCTGACCATGGCGGAATATTTCCGCGACCAGGAAGGCCAGGACGTGCTGTTCTTCGTGGACAACATTTTCCGCTTCACGCAGGCCGGTTCGGAAGTGTCCGCACTACTGGGCCGTATCCCCTCGGCTGTGGGCTACCAGCCCACCCTCTCGACCGACATGGGCAACCTCCAGGAACGCATCACCTCCACCACCAAGGGTTCGATTACCTCGGTGCAGGCCATCTACGTGCCTGCCGACGACTTGACCGACCCTGCGCCTGCAACCTCGTTTGCTCACCTTGACGCGACGACCACGCTGAACCGCGCCATCTCCGAGCTGGGCATCTACCCCGCCGTGGACCCGCTGGACTCGACCAGCCGCGTCCTCGAGCCGCGCGTCGTGGGCCAGGAGCACTACGAAACCGCGCGTAAGGTTCAGGAAACGCTGCAGAAGTACAAGTCGCTGCAGGACATCATCGCCATTCTGGGCATGGACGAGCTTTCCGAAGAGGACAAGCTGACCGTGGCCCGTGCGCGCAAGATCCAGAAGTTCCTCTCCCAGCCCTTCCACGTGGCCGAGGTGTTCACCAACATCCCGGGCAAGTTCGTGCAGCTCGAAGACACCGTTGCCTCGTTCAAGGCTGTGGTGGACGGTGAATACGATCACCTGCCCGAAGCAGCCTTCTACATGGTCGGCGGCATCGAAGATGCGAAGGCCAAGGCCCAGAAGATGGCCGAAGACGCCTAAGTACAACCCTCCCCTCCTTTTCAAAGGAGGGGGTCAGGGGGTGGTTCTGCCAAATGGTACCACCCCGCTGCGACCAGGCCTTGCTGCGCAACGCCAAGTCTCACTGCCCCTCCTCCGAAGAGGAGGGGGTTAGGAAAACGGAAAAATGGCACTCCACTTCGAACTCGTAACACCGTCCAAGCTCGTCCGTTCGGAAGACGTCCACATGGTGGTCGTGCCCGGCAGCGAGGGTGAATTCGGCGTGCTGGAAGGCCATGCGCCTTTCATGTCGACCATCCGTGATGGCGCGGTGCAGGTCTACAAGACCGAAGGCGGCGAGCCCGAGACGATCGAAGTGCGCGGCGGCTTTGCCGAAGTGGGCGATAAGGGCCTCACCGTCCTTGCCGAGCACGTCGAGAGCTGATCCACCTGTGGCCGCGCGCGCTTTCATGGCCGCGCTGGCCTACCTTTCGCTGGCATCCTGCGTCGATTCCAGTCAGGACATCCACTACATTCCCACCCCGCCCGCCGTGGTGGACGAGATGCTGCGGCTTGCGGAAATTCAGCCGGACGATGTCGTCTACGACCTAGGCTCGGGCGATGGACGCATCGTGATTGCCGCCGCGCGCGATTACGGCGTGCGCGGCGTCGGCATCGAAATCGACACGGATTTGATAGAGCGCGCCCGCGAAAACGCCCGTGCTGCCGGTGTCGATCACCTCGTCGAATTTCGGCAGGAAGACCTGTTCAGCACCAATCTCGCCGAGGCCGATGTGCTGGCCATCTATCTCGGCACCACGCTCAACATGCGGCTGCGCCCCCGCATCATGGAGCAGATGGAACCGGGAAGCCGCGTGGTCAGCCACGCCTTCAGCATGGGCGGCTGGATTCCCGATGTCGAAAAGACGGTCGAGAACCGCGACGTCTACAAATGGACAGTGCCGGAAACCTTCTTCGACGGCGTGCCGACCGAATTTTCCGGATCGGGCGAGCCCGAGTAAGACTGTCCTACACAGCCCGATCCTGCGAAGGGCCAGAGAGGTCCGGCAGCAGGTGGAAGGCGAAAATGTTCTGGCAAAGTGTCAACTTCGCAAAACGGCCCTCAAGTCTTTCATATCATCTGGGAAATTGGCGAAATATAGCGCTTCGAGGGTGTCAATTGTGTCAACTTCGCCGCCGCCGCGTAGGTGCGTGGAAATCGGGCGGCTTGTCTGCGATCCAGCGCAGGAATTTCGCGATATCTTCCTTTTCGAGAAGAGGCGTCCGCTCGCCATCCATGCGCGCAAGCTCGGCATTGGTAACGTGCGCGTGGATCGTCTTGTGACAAATCGGATGGACCGGCACCGTCTCCCGGCCCTTCTTGGCTTTTGGCACGACATGATGCCATTGCACGCGCCGCCCCAGCGGCCTTCCGCACAGCCAGCACACGTCTTCATTCGCCTCGCTCATAAGTGCTTGTTAACCATGTTGCGCGATGGCGTGCCAGACGGGAGTGCGATTTCGCGATGACGACCGAGAACCAGGCTGGCAGCGACACATGGCGCAGCACCGCGCCGTGCTTTGCCGTGCTTGCGCTGCTGGTGCTGGCGACGCGCGGCATCTGGTTCGGCAATCCCGTCGCCGATTATGACGAGCAGCTTTACAGTTTCATCGGCTGGCGCGTGACCCATGGCGAGCTGCCCTTCGTCGACTGGTGGGATCGCAAGCCCTTCGGCCTTTTCGCCATTTACGCAGTGATCCACGGCATTTTCAGCCCCTCCGCCCTTGCCTACCAGCTCGTCGCAGCTGCAATCACGTTCGGCAGCGCGCTGATGACTTACCTCTTGGCGCGCCGTCTGGCCAGGCGAGTATCGGCGACCATCGCTGCGTCGCTGATGGTCATGCTGCTGGCCGCCTATGCGAGCTATTCCGGGCAGAGCGAGGTGTTCTTCACACCGCTTATGCTGGGCATGGCCTTGCTGTTGGTCGATCCGGATCACCCGCAATTCACCCGCCGCGCTCTATTGGCGATGCTGCTGGGCGGATTGGCCTTGCAGGTAAAATACACCGTCATCATGCAATGTGCCTTCTTCGGCGCATGGGCGCTATGGGCGGAATACCGTCGCGGCCGGAGCGTGCTGCAGTTGGCCGGACTTGCCGCTGCCTTCGCCGCACTCGGCCTGCTGCCGACCGTGCTCGTCGGCCTGTTCTACGCCGCCATCGGCCATTTCGAGGTGTTCTGGTTCGCCAATTTCGCGAGCTTCTTCGAGCGCGCCGCCGCGCCGCAGGGGCGCTGGAGCGACAGCCACTGGATCGGTGTCGCTCCGGTCGCCGTGCTGGGGCTTGGCGGACTGTTCGCAGCATTCCGTATGGCGCGGCCATCGCCGTTCGTCGCTTGGCTGTTCTTCGCCGGATGGAGCGCGAGCGCGCTGGCGACCGTGCTCCTGCCCGGCACCGTCTACCTTTATTATTATGCCGCCATGGCCGCGCCCGTCGCGCTGATGGCCGTGCCGCTATTCGACACGAACGGGCCTGCGAAAGCGTGGCCGGGACTGGTGCTGGGCGCGATCCTGCTGGGCTTACTCGGCCTGCCGCAACGCTATGTGCAGTCGCGGGATGACGCGCTTTCCGCAAGGCTATTGGCAGAGCGGCTCGACCCGCATGTCGGACCTGCCGACTGCCTGTGGATCTGGGACGGCCCGACCACGCTCTATCGCCTGACGAATAGCTGCGTGCCGACCCGCTTCGTCTATCCCGACCATCTCAACAATCGCCTGGAAACCGGCGCGCTGGGCGTGGACCAGGTGGCAGAGGTGGAGCGGGTGCTGGCGACCAAGCCGGGTGCCATCGTGGTAGCGGATCAGGGCGTGACGCTTCGCAATTCCGAAGCGACAGAGCTTGTGCAACGCGCGCTGCAGGCCGACTACGAGCGGGCGGTGACCATGAATTTGAATGGACGCGACATCACCGGCTGGGTGCGGCGCGATTAATGCTCTGCGCTGTCGATCATGCGCACCCGCCCTTGCCACCACAGCCACAGGCCGGATCCGATGATGATCGCCGCGCCGAATATCGTCTCGCGATCCGGCACTTCGCTGAAGAAGATGTAGCCGAGCACGCTTGCCATGATCATCTGGCCGTAGGTCATCGGCGCGATGGTGCCCGCGCCCGCCGACTCCGTCGCTTTGTAGATCAGCCAATGCGCCGCGCTGGCGGTGCAAGCGACAATCAGGCAGCGCACCACAACATCGGCAGACGGGGGCGAGAGTTGCAGGCTTTCCGCGCCGCTGAGATGGCCGATCAGCGTGAAGGCCAGCAGGGTAATCGCGCCGAAAATCGCAACATAGGCCTGCATTGCAAGCGCACTGCCCTGCCCGCGCACCGCGCGGTTGGCGGTCATCAGCACGGACATGCCGACCGCCGCGCCCAGCGGCAGCAGCGCCGCCCAGCCGATAGCCGCGAAATTGGGCCGCAGGATGATGAGCACCCCGATAAACGCGATGACGCTCGCCGCGATGGTGGAGGCGCGCAGCCGCTCTTTGAGGAACACGCTGGCCAGCAAGGCGGTAATCATGGGCTGGGTGAAGATGATCGCAATCGCCTCGGTCAGTGGCATCAGCCAGACGCCGGCGAAAAAGCAGACGGTGGCAAAGCCGACCGATGCGCCGCGCAGCCATTGGAAGCGAAGGTCCGGTATCCGCTCCAGCGGCTTTGCGCCCTCTTGCAGCAACAGCAGCGCCGTCAGCCCCAGCGCGCCTATCGTGTAGCGCAGGCTGGCAACGGCCGTGGGCGGCCAGGCACCGTCCACACCCTTGATGATCGCATCGCCCACGGTCAGCAGGCAGAAGCCAGCCAGCGCAAAAAGCAGGCCTGCCCGGTCCGATTGCTGCATGATGTGGGTAGGCTCCGATGGCGAAGGCTGCCGCTTAGGCAGGTCCGCCCCATGCCGCAACCGCTTTGCCCATCGGAAACGGCGCCGCGCGATTTACGAAGCGTTAAACGATCATGCTTAACAAAGCCCTATGACAGCGCCTGCGACGGGCGCGTGCCGGGGGCATGATGACAAAGCTGATAATCCAGATTCCCTGCCTGAACGAGGCCGAGACCTTGCCCACAACCCTGGCTGCCCTTCCCCGGCGGGTCGAGGGTGTGGACACGGTGGAATTCCTCGTCATCGACGATGGCAGCAGCGATGGCACCGCGCAGGTCGCGCGCCAATGGGGCGTGCATCACATCGTCTCGCACCGACGCAATCGCGGGCTGGCTGCCGCCTTCCGCAGCGGAGTCGACCGCGCGTTGGCAGAAGGCGCGGACATCATCGTCAACACCGATGGCGACGGGCAATACGAAGGCGCAGATATCGCTGCGCTCTGCCAGCCGATCATTCGCGGGCAGGCCGATATCGTGATCGGCGACCGGGGCGTGGCGGACAACGCGCATTTCTCCGCGCCGAAGCGGATGATGCAGCGCGTCGGTAGCGCCGTGGTTCAGGGTCTTGCCGGCACCAATGTCTCCGACGCTGTCAGCGGCTTTCGCGCGATCAGTCGCGATGCAGCCCAGCGCATCAATATCACCACCGAGTTCAGCTACACGACCGACATGCTGATCCAAGCGGGCCGCAAGAAGATGGCGATTGCCACCGTTCCCGTGCGCACCCATGCCGCCGCGCGACCCAGCCGCCTGTTCAAATCCATCCCGCGCTTCATCATGCATACCGGTATCACGATGGCGCGCGCCTTCACCGCCTATAAGCCGCTGCGCGCGTTCGTCGGCACCGGCTCGCTGATTGCCTTCATCGGGTTGCTACCCATCCTGCGCTTTCTCTGGTTTTACGCGCAGGGCGATGGCGGCGGACATATCCAGTCGCTGGTCATCGGCGGCGCATTGTTGGTGCTCGGCACGCTGGTAGCGATCATGGGCATGGTCGCCGATCTAGTCGCCGCCAACCGCAAGTTGCTGGAGGAAAACCTCGCCCGCACGCGCAGGCTGGAGGACCAGCTGGCGGCTATTCACCGCGCTTCCAGGGAGGCCGGGCCCGAGACAGGCTCTGCGCTCAAACGCAAGGATGCTGCGTGACCGCGAATGCCCTTCCCGGCACTCTCGGCGCGCAAGCGCATGAAGTTGGCGCATCGCGCATAGGTGTCGCCGCCTGGCCGCTGGCGGGCATTGGCCTGGTGCTGGCTTGCCAGCTGACCATGGTCTTCACCCGCGCGGTGAATTGGGACGAGTTCTGGTTCTACTATCACGTGGCCGACTTCGCGCGTGGGAACCTCGCCCAGCCCTTGCAGAGCCTGCATGTGCGTCTGTTCGCTTGGCTGCCGGGTGTCGCCGATAACAGCGTCGATGGCATCGTCATTGCCCGCCTGTTCATGCTCGCCTGCGAAGCGATCACCCTGCTTGCAATCTATGCCATCGCTCGGCGCATTGTGGACCGGCCCGTCGCGCTGCTCGCGGCCTTGCTTTATGTATCCGCAGGCTTCGTCCTCCAGCACGGTTTCTCTTTCCGAACCGACCCGATGGTGACGGCCGCGCTGATGGCGGCGCTGGCCATCCTCGCGCGCGCGCCGCTTTCCGTTGCTGCTATTGCCGCCACTGCCGCTTTAATCGCGGTAGCAGGCATGATCTCGATGAAGGCCGTGCTGCTTGCTCCGTGTTTCGCGGGGCTGGCATGGCTGCGCTGGAGCGAGGCGCGTTTCACCGTTCCGGCAGCGGTCAAACTCGCAGCCATTCCCGTCGCGGCTGTGGCGCTCTTCGCCGCTCTTTACACATGGCACTCAAGCGCGCTCACTGCCGATGTCGCAGGCGTGAGCATGGCGGCTGGAGCCTCACGCTGGATGTTTTTCATCGGCATTCCGCCCTACTGGCAGATGGCCGTGAAAGCCGTGCTGACGGCGCCTGTGCTGTTCATCCTCGCTTTCGCCGCGCCGTTCGCAATCTGGCGCAGCGACCTGCCGGGTCCGCAAAAATGGGCGGCGACCGGTCTTTGGCTGCCGCTGCTGCTGCCCTTCGTCTACACAAACACCGCCGCGTATTTTTACGCCTTCATGCTCGCTCCCGTCGCCGTCGGCTCGGTCATCGCCTTGCAGGCCGCGCTGCGTCGCTATTCGGTGCCTCTGGTGACCGCCGTCGTGGTGGTCATGGCCATCGGCATTTTCGCCATCGAGGATCGCAGCACGATCGATCGCCAGCGCAGCGTGGTGTCGACGGTCGAGACCCTGCTGCCGCCGGAAACGGCCTATTTCGACCATAACGGTATGGCGGCCTCGCTGGTGAAGGCAAACTGGCTCGTTACGCCGGCGGGCCTAGCCGATTATCGCATCGCGGGCATTGCCAGCTATCTCGCCGCCATGGAAGCGCAGCCCGTCCCCCTGCTTCTGGCGAACGACGATATTATTACCGACATGCTGGCAGGTGACGACCGCCATTTCCTCCCCGCCGACGCCGAAGTATTGCGCGGACAATACCAGCCTTTCTGGGGCCCGATCCGCCTCGCAGGGTTCGCCGTAGAGGCAAACCGGTCGATCACCGTCCAAGCGCTGGTGCCCGGCACCTACACCGTGATGGACGGTCCGCTAGCGGTAAATGGCATTCGCTACGAGCAAGGCGCACTGGTCGAGATCGCGCGCGGCCCGCTCAGGCTCACCGCATCGGAGAATGCAGCGCGGCTGCAATGGGGTGATAGTTTGCAAGCGCCGACGCAATCATTCGATGACGGGCCGCTCTATGTCGGCTTCTGAGTTGCCCGCTCATACCGTGTGACCGCGATCATCAGGATGATTGCCCGGAGGGTCCAGCCGGCCAAAGCGGCGTACAAGATGCCGGCAATACCAAACTGATCCGTCGACGGTACAAGCAGAGCGATGCCGAGCACCAGAGCCGCGCACGAGCCTAGAGCCCCGGCCACAAAGCGTTCGTGCACAACCAAGATCTGCCACGCCCCGATTGGGGCCAATATGACACCTGCCAACAGCAGACTGATAGGCAGCAAAGCGGCCGCCTCGCGGAAACCGGATCCAAGGAGCGGGACGATGATAGTTTCTCCGACCAAGGCGCTGATCCATGCAGCAAGGATCGCGGCGAGGACAAGCCCGGCGCATGACAGCCATGCGAGGCGAGCAAGATGGGGGTGCCCCGATTGGGCCGCCCTTCCAATAGCGGGGAAGAGGGCCGCAAGAAAACCTTGGGCGGCAATGACGAACAGGCTGGAGAACTGCAGCACGATGCCAAGATTTCCAATCTCGTCGAGCGAAAACCCCAGCCACTTGGCAGCGAGAATCGGCAGGGCGTTCAGAGCGGCTATGCCGATAACCGTGACGGCCATCAGCTGTCCGCTCAGGAAAATCAGCCGGGTGACGGCGCGATCGAAAGTGGGCTTGAAACCAGGGATCAGGCGCCGAACTGCCACCCACCCTATCAGCGCCTCGGCCAACCAGCTCAAGGCGTGCAGTGCCAGCAAGGATATGACGCCCCCGCCAGCAGAAAGGATGGTCAACCCCACCACAATCTCAATCAGGCGCATGGGCACGCCGACCCTGAAGGCCACGCCCGGCGCCTCTCGCGCCGTCAACAGAGACCGGACCCAGCTTGCGATGCCGCGACCCAGTATAGCCGGAAGCACAAGCAACAGCGCGAGTTGCAAACGTGCGTCCTGCTCCAGCAACCACACCACGGGAACCATGCAGATGAATAGGGCGATCGCAGTCGCCAGCCTGATGGCAAGACTTCCGGCGGCGAAGGTGTCGGAACCGGTAAGCCTACGTCCCGACCGCGCCTCCACAAGGCTTTCGATACCGAACGAAGTGACGACCAATGCGGTTGCATAGACGGTCGCGGCATAGCTCCATGCGCCATATTCGCCCGGACCGAGCATGATACCGATGATGACGGCGTACAGGCCGCGAAGAGCAGCCTCACCGCCGTAGACGAGACCGAAGATGCCGCCATTGGCAATGATAGATCGTATGCCGGTCCGAGGTCGCAGCACAGGCTGTATCAGCGGGTTTCGATCAAAACACGGCGCGGTTTTCCACGTGTCCGTTTCTCGATCACGATGATTGAGTCGTGAATGTGCATGGCATCAATCTGCGTCTTGGCAGCAGTGATTTGTTTGCGCTTGTGATACCAAGCATGCATGTCATCGATGATCTGCTTCGCCAGATTGTTTGCGGTGCGCCGGCGCATCTGCCCGCCGCCATACTGCCACCAATATGACGTATGCGTATCCTCGATGATATAGAGACCACCTTCGGAAAGCAGGGGGAACAGCGTCTCGAACGTGGACCATTGGTGTTTCCCGACATGGGATCCATCATCGAGCACCAAATCCAGCCCTCCCATTTCCCTGACCACGTCGGCAAGAAATGCGGGATCGTCCTGAGAGCCGATCCTCACTTGATTGGGCGGCGAGACCCGGTCTACAGTCTTCGAATCGATATCCACGCCGAAAAGCGTGCACTCGTCACCAAAGTAGCTTCGCCACATATCTAGCGAACCGCCTTGGAAGACCCCGATTTCCAACATTTTGAATGACGAACCTCTGAGGTGCTCGAGGTAGCGTTCGTAAATCGGGATGTAATGCACCCACTTGTCCACCGGTCGCCCGTCCCCGCTGCAAAAGATTTGTCCGAGCGGACTTTCCAATCGCGGATTCTCGCGCGTTTCAAACTCTTTAAGGTTCATTAAATCTCTCTTTGCTCGAATTTCATACCACTATCAGAAGCGCGATGAAAAAGAGCGGCGAACCGCGGCCTATTCCATGACGAATGATGAAGGCTTTTCTCCGCAGCGCGCTCCGTTCGGGAAGCCTGGCGTACTCGGCCATTATGCTAGCATCGACACCGCCATCGGCGAAGCGCTCACTGAATGCCCGCGCCTGTCGCTGGCTATTATCTCGCGCTCGCCTTGCGCGGGCCAGTTCGGCAGTGGGATTTTGGACAAAACGGCGCATGAGCGACACCGTACCTGCATCGAGGGCACCGATCGTATTCAAGCCATGCTGGCGGTATCGGAGCAGCGCCTTTCGAACCGGGACAAGCTCGCCAAAGCTGGCAGCCACCAATGCAAGCCACCAGTCGTGCATGCGGGCTCCGCCGGGGATAGGCAGGGACATCTGTCGCAGCGCAGCATTACCGAGCGAGGCGCAGCCGGTAACCACATTTCGGACCAGAAGCGAGGCAGGTCTAAGATCATCCGGTTCACATGAAATCCGGCTTTTCTCCCAAGCAGAGTTATCAATCGTTGACAAATTCTCAGCGGCAATAATCTGGTCGCAGAACGCAAGCAGCGGGATGTCCGCCCCGACGCTTGCTTCCTGCTCTTGCACCGCCGCCAGCATGACCTCGAGCTTCTCCGGCAGCCATTGGTCATCCTGGTCGCAGCAGGCGAAATACGGCGCATCCGAATGCTGCAACAAGGTCGCGAAGTTGAGTGATGCGCCCAGCCCCTTGTGGCCATCCTCGATAATCTCGACCGATTGCGACACGCCCCTCGCCCATGCCCGCACAATATCGAGCGACCCGTCACTCGACCCGTCATCGCGCGCCAGTAACCGCCAGTCCGTGTGCGTCTGCGCCTCCAGCGAGGCGAGCTGTTCGGGCAGGAATTTCGCGCCGTTATAAGTCGCGAGGAGGATGTCGATCCGGCTCATCGCGCATTTGCTTTCTGCAAGACGCCCCGCCACTGCTCCACCAATGCCGGGAAGGCGAAGCGCTCTGCCAACCTGCGATGAAGCGGCGCGTCCGTAGTTTCACCCGCCGCCGTCTCGAGGGCATCGAGCAAGGCTGCCGGACTCCCTGCCTCGCACAGATGCAGCCCCGGCGCACTATCGGACACCAATTCTCGCATGGCGGGGGAGTCGCGGGTCACCAGCACCTTGCCTGCCTGCAACGCCTGATAGACCTTGTTCGGAATGACGCGTGACGCCTTATCGCTTGTGCCGAAGATCCCGAGGCAAATGTCGGCATCGGCCATTTCGTCCTGCAATTTGCTGTAATCTACCCAGCCGATCCGTTTGATGTGCGGCGCGTCGGCGTTGGCGAGGATAGCATCGATACGCTCCGCTTCCTGCCCCTGCCCGATGATCCGCCATTCGAAGGTCCGCCCACGATCGCTCAGCGCCGCTTCGACAATCGTCGCGATGCCGTGGAGGGGGATGAACTGTCCGTAGAACAAGACTTTGGGCGGACGGCCCGGGTCGCACCGCCTCGATGGCAGAAGCCCGAATGCCCCTTCCTCCGCGCCTACCATCACGGCGCCGAGCTTGCTGATCGGCACCGCATGCAACTCTCCCATCAGGGCGGCATGCGCCTGAGTGTCCAGCACCACCATATCGGCCAGCCTACAGGCTTGCCGCTCGGCGCAGCGTAGCATTTGCGCTTTGAAACCGGTTTCGCGCCCCAGCCCGCGATCCCTCGCATAGGTATCGTAGATGGAAAGAAAGGCGTCCCACACCACCCGCTTGCCGCGCAATTTAGCCAGCGGCGCAAGCAATAGCATGTCGAACAGCCCCATATAACCGATCACGACGACGTCATGGCGTCCTGCCATGAGATAGCGCACCGCTAGCATCGGGTAAGCCACCAGCATACGCATGACGATCCGCAGCCTGCCGGCAAATCCATCCAGAACGGACTTATCCTCCACCCCGCGCCACACGTCGAAGTGGATCTCCCGAACAGCCGGAGAGATTTCGCGCAGGGCCCGGCGCAGCAGCCGGGTGCGCGGTTTGCCTAGGTCGTATGTGCCCAGCATCACGATGCGCATGTCCGTTTTCTCGCCAGTCGTCACGCGCCCCGCCTACCTTCAATTCTTTGCGTTTGTGTCACCAGCGAAGGGACAGACTTAACCAGTTCTTTACCTAAATTCGCAAGAAGCTCTCTCAACGAAATCCGCCGAAATCTTTTCTCGGCGACACCGCAGCTTCAGGGGGTATGCGATCATGAGCGCATTCGGACGCAAAAACGGCGCAGGCGGAATGGCCAAAGGCGCTCGTCCGAGCTTCGGCGTTGCCAAGCCCATGCGTGGCGGTGGCAGTGGCGCAGCGCAAGCGAAAAGCGATCCTGCAGGCGGCGAACAATTCCCGCCAGTTCCGCCCGAAGGCGCAGCGGTAGAACAGGCCGCTCCGGCACCTGCCGCTGGCGGTCGCAAGCAAGACGATGCGATGAGCCGTCTGGCGGATCGCTCCAACGCCGTTCACGACACATCCAACGAACTCGGCGGCTTCGAGGCCAGCGTCCACAAGATCAAGGAGCAGGTGCTCCCACGCCTGCTGGAACGCGTCGATCCCGAGGCAGCGGCAACGCTGACCAAGGAAGAGCTTTCCGAAGAATTCCGCCCGATCATCATGGAAGTGCTGGCCGAGTTGAAGGTCACGCTGAACCGGCGCGAACAGTTCGCGCTCGAAAAGGTGTTGATCGACGAGCTTCTCGGCTTCGGTCCGCTGGAAGAATTGCTGAACGATCCGGACGTGTCGGACATCATGGTCAACGGACCGGACCAGACCTATATCGAAAAGAAGGGCAAGCTTGTCATCGCGCCGATCAAGTTCCGCGACGAGAGCCACCTTTTCCAGATCGCCCAGCGCATCGTGAACCAGGTCGGCCGCCGCGTCGACCAGACCACCCCGCTGGCCGACGCCCGCTTGAAGGACGGCAGCCGTGTCAACGTGATCGTGCCGCCGCTCTCGCTGCGCGGTACGGCCATCTCCATTCGTAAGTTCTCCGAAAAGCCGATCACCATCGATATGCTGAAAGGCTGGGATTCGATGAACGACAAGATGGCGACGGCGCTGAAGATCGCCGGCGCCTGCCGGATGAACATCGTGATCTCGGGCGGTACCGGTTCGGGCAAAACGACCATGCTCAACGCCCTGTCGAAAATGATCGACCCGGGCGAGCGCGTGCTGACCATCGAGGACGCCGCCGAACTCCGCCTGCAGCAGCCGCACTGGTTGCCGCTCGAAACCCGTCCGCCGAACCTGGAAGGCCAGGGCGCCATCACCATCGGCGACCTTGTGAAGAACGCCCTGCGTATGCGCCCCGACCGCATCATCCTGGGCGAAATTCGTGGCGCGGAATGTTTCGACCTTCTTGCCGCCATGAACACCGGTCACGATGGATCGATGTGTACGCTGCACGCAAACTCGCCGCGCGAGTGCCTGGGCCGTATGGAAAACATGATCCTGATGGGCGACATCAAGATTCCGAAAGAGGCCATTTCGCGCCAGATCGCGGAATCGGTGGACCTGATCGTGCAGGTGAAGCGCCTTCGCGACGGTTCGCGCCGCACTACCAACATCACCGAAGTGATCGGGATGGAAGGCGATGTGATCGTGACGCAGGAGCTGTTCGGATTCGAATATCTCGACGAGAGCGAGGACGGCAAGATCCTTGGCGAATATCGCGCCAGCGGCCTGCGCCCCTATACGCTTGAAAAGGCGCGGCAATTCGGGTTTGACCAAGCTTATCTCGAAGCCTGCCTGTAAAGGGCGCTTTTCCTAGCCCGTCAGCAGCCCCATCGCGCCGAACGCGCACAGGATCAGACCGCCGAACAGGCTGAGCGCGCCGATATCGCGCCATGGCAGCAGCGGCACCCGGTCGATATTCTTGCGCTGGCGCCGCCGGTGGTCGCGCCATGCGGCAAGGCCGGATACCAGCAGCAGCGCCACCCCGCACAGGATGTAAACCGCCGCATCGCTAGCGAAGATGTACCATTCCGGCAGGGCCATAACGTAGGCCATATGGGCGATGGCCAGCCCCGCGACAACGTCCACCGCAGCAACCGCAAGAGTTCGCAGTTGCACCTGCGCCCTACCCGCCTAAAGACCGCGACAGAGACCCTATCCATGACTCCGCCAAGCTCCCAGACAAAGGCCGACAGGCCATTGCTCGCCCTCGCCTTCCGGCTGGGCGGTATTGCGGGCTTTGCACTGATGGCCGCGCTCATCAAGCTGGCGGCGGAAAGCGGCGTCCATATTGTAGAGCTGATCTTCTGGCGGCAGCTTGTCTCGCTCCCGATCCTGCTCGGCTGGGCACTGCTGACGGACGGGCTGATGCAGCTCGCGACCAAGCGACCCAAAGCCCATGCGGTACGCGCCGCTTACGGCATTGTCGGCATGGTGCTGAATTTCGGCGGTGTCATCCTGCTGCCGCTGGCAGAGGCGACCACGCTCGGCTTCACCGCACCGATCTTTGCCGTGCTGCTCTCCATCGTCCTGCTCAAAGAAAGCGTCGGCATCTGGCGCTGGTCGGCCGTAATCGCGGGCTTCATCGGCATCGTCATCATCGCCCAGCCCGGCAGCGGCGCGATCCCGCTGACAGGTGCGCTGGTTGCGCTGGGCGGTGCCTTCATGATCGCGCTCATCTCCATCCAAATCCGCGACCTTTCGCGCACGGACAGCCCGCTGGTGATCGTGTTCTGGTTCAGCTTGGCCACGGTCGTCACCCTGCTGGTGCCAGTGCTGGTCCTGTTCGAGCCGCACTCCACCCGCGAATGGCTGCTATTGCTCGGCATCGGCCTTGCCGGAACGGTCGGCCAGGTCCTTATCACCATGGCACTGCGCTTCGGCCAGGTGTCGAGCGTTATCATGATGGATTATTCCAGCATCATCTGGGCGACGCTGTACGGCTGGCTGTTCTTCGCCATGCTGCCGACAAGCGCGCTATGGATCGGCGCACCCGTTGTGATCCTTTCCGGCCTCGTCATCACCTGGCGCGAGCGGGTTGTGGCAGGGCGCCTGCCGGTAGAACGGCAGGGACGCGCCGGAACCTGAGTAACATTTGTCGGTTTTGCAGAGTGAGCCCATCCCCCGGGCCCGACTGGAAAAGGAGCTGACAATGGCTCGCAAGATTATGATCGTCGTTACCGCCGGCCTCATCACCATGAGCGCGGCCGCCTGCAACACCGTTCGCGGCGTCGCCGCAGACCTCGACTCCGCCGCCGATGGCGTGGACGAAGCCACCTGACAACCGACCCTGTGATCGCACAGGGTCGCAAGGTGCCCGCCGGTCGCTAACCGGCGGGCGCTTTTTTGTCTAAAGCGCGTCAGAACTCCCCAGCTACGCCGGCGCGCACGCTGGTGGAATTGCCACCGGCATAGCTGACGCCCGCCGTGATGGCGAAATCGCCTTCCATGCGGTGCATCAGTCCGACAGAGACGCCCACTTCCCCGCGATAGACGGCCACGTTCGAGGCATAACTCGTACGGCCGGCAGCGCTGGGAAAGTGCGGATGGGCGGTCGCCGCGATCGAAGCGATGCCGCGCTGGGTGTCGCTGCTGAGCGTGCTGGTCAGGTCGAACAGCTCGCCAACATTGCCCTCCAGGCTCGTGAGGCGCGCTTCATTGGCGATGATTGCGGCGGTATTGTCTGCCACCGCCTGGCTGGAAATGTTCGACAGCGCATCGATGGCCGCACGGTTGGCGGCGACACCGGAGGTATTCGCGCCCACCACGCTCGCCAGTGTGGTGACGTCGCCGGCCACCGTGCCGATGGCCGCGCTATTCGCGTCGATATCGGCGGCGTTGGCCACGATCTGCGCGCCATTGTCGGCGATATCACTGCTGTTCGCTGCGATGTCGCTGCTGTTTGCTGCGATGGCGGCGGTGTTGCTGCTGGTCGCCGCGCTGGCAGAGGCGATGGCGCCCGCATTTGCCGCAATCCCCGCGCTGTTGGCAGCAATATCTGCGCTATTGCCCGCGATACCGGCCGTATTGGCACTGATCGCCGCCGAATTGCTGGCGATGCCCGCAGCATTTGTGCCGATAGCCGATGTGTTCGCGGATATCGCTCCCGCATTGGCAGCTATGTTGGCGGAGTTACCCGCGATGGCCGTGGAGTTTGCTGCGATGTTCGCCGAATTCGACGCGACTCCCGCCGCATTGGTCGATACGCTGGAATTCAACGTGCCGATGGCAGCTGTGTTACCTGCAATATTTGCGGCATTGGCATTCACCCCCGCGCTATTGGCCGCTATGCCCGCAGCGTTGGTGCCGATATCCGCAGAGTTCGTGGCGATATCGGCTGTGTTCGTGGCGATATTGGCGGAGTTCGCGGAGATATCGGCGGAGTTCGCGGCGATACCGGCTGCATTGGCGCCGACACCGGCGCTGTTCGTAGCGATGGCTGCGGTGTTAGTCGCAATGTCGGCGGAATTGGTCGCAATGGCGGATGTGTTTGTGGCGATAGCGCCCGAATTGGCCGCGATGGCAGCCGAATTGCCGGCAATATTGGCCGTATTCGTTGCGACATTCTGATTTGTGGTGAAAAGCTGCGATCCGTTCACACCGTCCGTGCTGGTGGCCGACAAAGTGCCAAGCGCGACATTCACCAGTCGCCGCTCGCTGCCCACGCGCCCGAACGAGACGGTGTTCGCCACATCCGCCAGCGCGCCCGAGCCGATGGCGACGGCGTTAATCGCGGTCACTTCCGCACGGTGGCCGACAGCGGTGCCGTCATCGGCAGAAACGGTGGTGGCAAAGCCGAGCGCGGTGCCGCGGTCTATAGTGCGGTAATCCGTATACGTGTCTGATCCAGAGCGAATTGCCAATGTGCCGACTAGCGATCCGGCACCTACCGCTATATTCCCTTCGCCGATCACGATGCTATTATTGCCAAGAGCTACAGAGGGACCGGCAGTCGACCGGATTGTATTGAATGCGTCGAAAGATGTCGTAAAACGTCGGCTTCTGTCGGAACCGAACGCTGTTGCGCGATAGCCTATCGCCGTCATTCCTGCGTCAGCCTCTCCGGCAGCTCCCATAGCTACGCTGAAGTCCTGTCCTACAGCGCCCATTCCGACTACGGTCGCAAAGTTTGCCGCGCCAGCGCCGCGACCAACAGCAACGGAAGATTGTAGGGCGTCTGCTGAAAAGCCAATTGCTACGCTGTCTAACCCGCCGTCAGCATCATATCCGACACTCACGCCAAAGCTACCGGCATCAGCTATATATCCGACACTCACGCCACGATTACCGGCATTGGCACTAGTTCCGAGAGCCACTGCTCGATAGTTAGCTACTGCGTTCACACCGCAAGCAAGGGCATCGTCGTTCCCGTTATCGCCATTTGCCCCGCCATCGTCGTCGCGATCAGTCGGCGTAACATCACCCGCATCGACAACCCCATCATTATCGCGGTCGAGCAAACAGGTTTCCGCCCGTGCCGGTTCTGCGTCCAGGCTGATAGTAGCGATGGCAGCAATGGATGCGCCGACATAGAGTGCAAATGTCCTGATCATGATTCCCCCCGTCAAGCGAAACGGCCTCTCGGCCCAAGTGACTGATCCGGCACCATTCCCTTGCCGGAATCGCAAAAAGCTTATCGCTCCGACGGGTTGCGTCAAGTAGTGTTACCGGCGAGGACATGGCATGTGCGCACAGCACACTGCGTCAACTCTTTCGGTACACCAGCACCAGATTGTTCGCAGGCATTACGACCCGCCGCGTGCGCTTCAGGCCATGCGTTGCCGCCTCGACATCCATGTCCGCCACATTGCGCAGTCCCCAGCGTTCGTCGCGCGATTTAAGGCTCAGATCGAAGTCACGATTGGAGGGGGCGGTGGGCACATCGTCCTCGATATAGGGGCCATAAAGGATCAGCGGCGCGCCTTTTGGCAGCAGCCTGCCGCATTCGCGCATCAGGCCGCGCGTGGCGGACCACGGGCTGATATGGACCATGTTGATGCACAGCACCGCATCGGGCGCCTCGACCGGCCAGTTCGGCAGGGCGGCATCCAGCTGCACGGGCGGCAGCAGGTTCGGCCCGCCCTCCTCGGCGCGGTAGGCCGCTATCGATGCGACGGCTTCGGGATCGGGATCGGTCGGCTGCCATTGCCAATCCGGCAAGCCGTTCGCAAAGAACACGGCATGCTCGCCGCTGCCCGCTGCGATTTCCAGCAGCGTACCCCCCTCGCCCAACTCCTCCCGCAGCACGGCTAGGATCGGCTCGCGGTTGCGCAGTGTGGCGGGCGCGTGGCGCTTGGCCATCAGGAGCCGAGACTGCCTTTCAGCGCGCTCTTGCGGGCACCCTTGCGCGCGCGCCGTTCGCGGATAATCATCCACACCAGCAGTCCGGCGGGGCCGGCGAACAGCGTCAGCAGCAGGACGGGGGCCTGCAGCAGCCGCGAGAAGTCTTTAAGGTCTGCATCTTTGGCGATCCAGAGGCCCACGAAGAGGTCGAAGGCAAGGTAGTGGATCCAGCCGATGGTGACGCCCGCATCGGACATGAAGAGCGCCCGCACGCCCTCTATCGTGGAGAAGTTCGCGCCTCCGCCCTCGCCCACCATCACTGGATCGACAAGCCCGCCCAGCAGCACGCCGAACAGGGCCGTATAAGCCAGGCTGAGCAGCCCCGCGCCGAGATAGAAGATTGCGGTCAGCACGAAGGGCGCGCGGGGCAGCAGGATCAGGCCGATCCAGCAGATGAGCGCCCACCAATTGGCTATGCTGAAAATACTATCCCACATTGTCGATCTCGTGCGTTCGTCCCGCCAGCGCGCGGCGGAAATCGTTGATGAGGCGCATCATGCCGCTGTGTTCATGCACGAACTGGCCGCCCGCCTTGGCGGTGGCGGCGGCAAGGCAGGCATCGGCAAGGTCGGTGTCTTTCATCGAGCGATATCTGCTCTTGTCGCCCTGCAACATCATGTCGGCCAGCGGCGATAGCATCTGGCCAACCTTCTCGGCAGGGCGCAGATCGTTCTTGCGACGACCGCGCAGCAGGCCGGGGCGCATAATGTCGAGCCGCGGCAACTTGAGCGCCTTCAGGTCCTTCTCCGTCTCGCCCTTCACCCGCAGATAGGTGTTCTTCGAATATGGGTCGGCGCCGACGCTGGAGATGGCGACGAAATTGCGCGTGCCCGCCGCCTTCGCCGCGCGGGCGACTTCGAGCACAAGGTCATGGTCGACCTTGCGGAAAGCCTCGTCGCTGCCTGCCGTGCGCTTCGTGGTGCCCAGCGCGCTGATGACGGCATCGGGCCGCAATTGCTCGATAATGCCCGGCCACTGATCACTTTTCGCCAGCACCAGCTCCATCCGCGTGCCTTCAGGGAAATTGATTTCGCGGCGCGAGACGCCTTGCAGCACCACGCCGGGAATATCGGGTGAGCGGGCGATGATCGCGCGGCCGATCAGGCCGGTGGCTCCCACCAGCAGCACGCGTGTTTCGTCTGACGTCAGGCTGGTCATACGTTGGACAATCCCTCAGGCCGTTTGCCGAACACCTTGGCAAATTGGTCCATGGCATAGCGATCGGTCATCCCGGCAATAAAATCGGCAATATGGCGCGCGCGTGCGGGCTGCTGCTGCGGCAGGCGCGCGGCCCAGCCATCGGGCATCAACGACGGGTCCTGGTCGTAGGCGGCATAAAGCTTGGCGATGACACCGCGCGCGCTGTCTGCCGCGCGAAGCTGTGCATCGTGATGATAGAGATTGGCGTACATGAAGCGCTTCAGCGCGCGCTCCTGCTCTGCCATGGCGGGAGAGAATGCGGCGATGGCCACGCCCGCGCCGCGCACCTCGGCAATGCTGCCGATCCCTTGCAGATTGGCCTTCGTGGTTTCCAGCAGGTCGTTCACCATCACGCCGATCTGCGAACGGACGAGTTCGCGCTGCTTCTCTTCCGTCGTCGCATCGGGGAAGCGCTTTTCCACCCGCCGCCACATGTCGGCGACGAAATCCAGTTCCAGCAGTTGCTCCATGTCGAGAAAGCCCGCGCGCAGGCCATCATCGATATCGTGATTGTCATAGGCGATATCGTCGGCCAGCGCCGCGACCTGCGCTTCCAGCGACGGCCAGCGGGCAAGATCGAGCGGGAAAGCGGCGTCCAGCTCCGCCAGTGCCCAGTTGGGCTTGGTGACCGAGCCGTTATGCTTGGCGAGCCCCTCCAGCGTCTCCCAGCTGAGATTGAGGCCGGGCATGCCGCAATAGGGGCTGTCGATCCGCATGATCGTGCGCAGCGCGTGCTCGTTGTGGCAAAAGCCGCCATGCGGCTGGAGGCTGGCGTCGAGCGCCTCCTCCCCCGGGTGGCCGAAAGGCGGATGGCCGAGATCGTGCGCGAGGCACAGCGCTTCGGTCAGATCCTCGTCCAGTCCCAGATCGCGCGCCACTACGCGGCCGATCTGCGCGACTTCCAGACTGTGTGTCAGGCGGACGCGGTAATGATCGCCATCGGGCGCGACGAAGACCTGCGTCTTGCCGGCGAGGCGGCGGAAAGCGATGGAATGGATGATGCGGTCGCGGTCACGCTGGAAGTCGCTGCGCGGCCCGCGCACGCCGTGGCCGGGCTGGTCGAATTCCCGCCCGCGACTGGCTGCGGGATCGGCGGCATAGGGCGCAAGCGGCATGGCTTGTCGCTAGATGCCGCCCTGCCATGTGACAACGGGAACAGGCGGGGAACGCTGCCGTTTCGGCGCGCAAAGAGTGCCGATTATCCCCCGCGCCGCGCGTTTATGTGCCGATCATCCATTTCGCCGCGCATTCGGCATGGATGGCAGTGCAATCGTAGATCGGCAGCACATTGGCGTCGACATCCACTACCTGCTCCAGCTCCGTATTCGCCATGATGACCGCCTGCGCGCCTTCCTTGGAGAAATCGGTGAACATGGAGCGTAGGGCGCGTTCGGCGTCGCGGCTGGCCTTGCCGACCATCAGCTCGTCGAAAATGATATGCTCCAGCGTGTCGACATCCTGCATGCGCGGCGGCAGCAGGTCGATATCGCGCGCCACCAGCCGGCGACGGAAATAGCTTTCCGTCATCACACTGCGCGTGCCGATCAGCGCGGCGGTCTGAATGCCGTCTGCGGCCATCCGGTCGCCCACGCATTCGGCGATGTGGAGGAGCGGCGTTTCTACCATGCCTTCCACTTCGGGATAGATGCGGTGCAGCACGTTCGCGCCGATAATCAGCTTTTCCGCGCCCGCATCGGAAAGCCGCTGCGCCGCTTCTCCAACCATGCGTGTGGTAGCTTCCCAGTCGTATTCGCCATTATCATTGCGGATGCGCGACAGGTCGAGGCTTTCGATCACCATCGGCGCGGTGGCGCGCGGATCGTGATGGCGGCGGATGTAGCGATTGATGCGATCGTAATAGGTGCGGGTCGAAACCCAGCTCATTCCGCCAATCAGGCCCAGCTTGCGCAATTCGGTTCCCCTTTGATGGTGCCGAATGGCAGCCCGATACACTTCGACCCCCGAAACGAGCCTGCAATAGCGCTGGTTCCGGGGGCCGAAGCCTTTTGTTGGTTAACTACCTCTGGCGGGCCCGATCAGCGAACGCCAATCGGGTCGGCATTGCCGTCGGGATCGTTATTGGCAAAGCCGCTGGTGCGGATCGTGCCGCCAGTGGCCAGCAGGATGCCGGCCGCATGCGGCGCAGCCATCGAAGTACCGCTGATGGTGTTGTATCCACCGCTCAGCCAGGTCGAGTTGATCGACACGCCGGGCTCTGCATAATCCACTTCGGCACCGAAGTTGGAGAAGCTGGCGAAGTTGTCGTTCCGGTCCGTCGCGCTGATCGTGTAGACGCGGGTGCCGGTGGCGCTGGCGGGCGACACGTTTGCAGCATCCTGCGACTCGTTACCTGCAGCCAGCACCATGTGCACGCCGCCTGCCGCTGCCGCTTCCACGGCATCGTTCAGCGCCTGGCTGCGACCGCCGCCGAGGCTCATATTGGCGACATCGCCGGGCGAAGCGTTGGCCGCAACATAGTCTACCCCTGCAATGATGCCGGAATAGGAGCCGCTGCCGCGACGGTTGAGCACACGCACGGCCACGACCGGAGCGCCCGCGGCAACGCCGACGACGCCGGTATTGTTGTTGATGGCGGCAACGGTGCCGGCAACGTGCGTGCCATGGCCGTTCTCGTCTTCTGCCCCCTTGCGGCTGCCGGTGAAGTCCGCGCTTCGCGCTACGTCCACGTTCAGATCGGGGTGGTCGAGATCGATACCGCTATCGAGGATCCACGCGCGGCGCGTAAAGCCCGACCCGTCCACGAAGCCGCCCACGCGGTCGATACCCCAGGGCGTTGTCTGGCCGCCGGTGTCGCCACCGCCGCCACCGCCATTACCTCGGCCCGGAGGCGGTGCCAGCGTTACGACCTCATCCTGCACGCAATAGCTGATCCACGGATTTGCGCGCTGCATGTTTTCCACGCCGCGAGCCGAAGCGCGAGTGGCGAAGCCATTGATCGAGTTGCGGTAGGTAAACAGCACGTTCCCGCCATTGGCGTTGGCCGCGCGGTTGGCCGCTGCCACCACCTGGCCGCGGCGGATGACATTGCTGTCGAACACGCAGATATACTGGCCTTCGATAGCACCTTCGCTTTGCGCCGGTGCATTGCCACGTTGCGACAGGGCCGGTCCGCTAATAGCCACAGCGCCAGCCACGCCCGCCAATGCGAGCGCCTTCCAAGTTTTCATCGATCCCTCCATCTGATTGCGACCCTTTCGGGTTGACCGCATCATGGAGCGACTGACATCGCTGTCAATGCAATTTGTCGCGAAAGCCGCGCATTCCACAAGAAAGTTGTCCGCCGTGACGTCACAGCGTCATTAATGTGTCCGGACAAACACTTAGTGGCCGGATTTTGCGGCCGCGTCAGTCCAGCGCCTTTACGATTTCCTCGACCATCTTCTTGGCATCCGACAGCAGCATCATGGTCTGGTCCATGTAGAACACACCGTTATCGACACCGGCATAGCCGACCCCGCCCATCGAGCGCTTGATGAAGAAGACCTGCTTGGCCTTGTCCACATCGAACACGGGCATGCCGTAAATGGGGCTGGACTTGTCCGTTTTGGCAGCAGGGTTTACCACATCGTTTGCGCCGATGATGAAGGCGACATCCGCTTGCGCGAATTCGCTGTTGATGTCCTCCAGCTCGAAGACCTTGTCGTATTCGACGCTCGCTTCTGCCAACAGCACGTTCATATGACCCGGCATACGCCCTGCGACGGGGTGTATGGCGTATTTTACTTCCACGCCCTTTTCTTCCAGCAGGTCTGCCATTTCGCGCAAGGCGTGCTGCGCCTGCGCCACCGCCATGCCGTAGCCGGGGATGATGATGACCTTTTCCGCCTGCTCCAACATAAAGGCAGCATCGGCTGCGCTGCCCTGCTTGTAGGGCCGCTGCTCTTTCGCCTCGCCGCCGCCAGCGCTTGCGTCTGCGCCAAAACCGCCCGCAATCACGCTGATGAAGCTGCGGTTCATCGCGCGGCACATGATGTAGCTGAGGATCGCGCCGGACGAGCCGACCAGCGCGCCGGTGATGATCATCGCGGTATTACCCAGCGTGAAGCCCATCGCCGCCGCGGCCCAGCCCGAATAGCTGTTCAGCATCGAGACCACGACCGGCATGTCCGCCCCGCCGATGGGGATGATCAGCAGGAAGCCGATGGCAAAGGCGAGCACCGTCAGCGCGATGATATAGGGCAGCGTCTCGGCAGGTCCTGTCGCCAGAGCGAACAGTGCGGTCAGCACAATAATCGCCGCCAGCGTGCCAAGATTGATGATGTGCCGCGCAGGCAGCAGGATCGGCGATCCGCTCATCTTGCCGCTCAGCTTCAGGAACGCGATGACCGAGCCGGAGAAGGTGATTGCACCGATGGCGATGCCCAGCCCCATCTCGATCTTGCTGACGGGACTGATGGCGGTGGTATAATCCACCACACGCTCGTCCAAAGTCGTGATGACATCGGGCACAAGCAGGCCGAACGCGCCCGGATTGAGATAGGCCGCCCACCCCACCAGCACGGCGGCAAGGCCGACCAGCGAGTGAAAGCCCGCCACCAGTTCGGGCATGGATGTCATGGCAATACGGCGAGCAATCACGAAGCCAATCAAGCCGCCCAGTCCGATGGCGATGGCGATCTCGACGATATTCGCCAGGTCGTGAGTCACCAGTGTGGTAACAACCGCAATCAGCATCCCCGCCATGCCGAATCGATTCCCACGGCGGCTGGTTGCGGGCGAAGACAGCCCGCGCAGTGCCAAGATGAAGAACACACCCGCGACAAGGTAAGCGAGCGCCACGATCGGATCGACCGCCTGCACCGCTTCCGGCAGCGGCACGGGCGGGCTGTCTGGCGGCAATTCAAGCCCTCCGGTCGGCGGAAGAGGCGGCTCGGGCAGGCTGGCGGCGGCGAAGGAGAACATCCTCACTTGTCCTTCTTCTTGTACATGGCGAGCATCCGCTCTGTGACGGCGAAACCACCGAAGATGTTCACACTTGCCAGCACCACGGCACCCAGCCCCAGCCATTTCGCCACATCGCTACCGGCCTCCGCCGCCGCGATCAGGCCGCCGACAATGATGACGCTGGAAATCGCATTGGTCACGGCCATCAGCGGCGTGTGCAGCGCGGGCGTGACCGACCACACCACGTAATAGCCCACGAAACAGGCCAGCACGAAGATCGAGAGTATGCCGATGAAGTCCATGAAAGCCTCGCTTCAGTAGCCGTAGGTGACGGTCTGGATGACGCTGAAGGCGCGGCGCGGCATGGTCCGGTCGATGCGGATCAGCAGGCCGCTCTCGTCCTCCGAAAGCACGGTGAAGGTCGCGCCCATCATGCTGAGCGACGCGGGAAATTCCTCGCCGCTCACATATTGCCAGCTGCTCAGCCGCTGGTCGCTTTCCGCATTGCCGTACTGGATGCCGAAATTGCGCCGGTTATAGAGCAGCGGGCGGCCCTGGTATTCGATCTCGACCCAGTAATTGTCGCCGACCGCCTCGGGTGAGACGACTTCGTATGCGACAGGCGGCTCCACCGCGCGGCGGTTCTCAGGCAGCCGACTGTTCACGATCGGCAGGCCCTCGATGGGCGAGCGCGCGTTGAAGGCGCTTTCGAAAGAGCCATCCTTGTCGGCATCGACGAGACAGCGCTGGTTGTTGCTGGAGTCGAGGAAAATGCGGTTGAGCGTGCTGATCTCGGCGAGGTTCAATCCGCAATAGACGACCGCGACGGGGCTGTTCACCAGATAGAGAAGGCTGCCATCGGGCAACAGGTCGTCCTCGCCGGTGCCGTGCTGCACATCGCCCAGCAGGCGGGCGGCACCCTCCGGATGGAGAGTTTGCCGCAGCACGCTGTCGCCCGATTCCACCCGCACTGGCTCTGCAGGAGCAGGCGCGGGCTGCACGATCCAGTTGGTATCCAGGCGCAGTGTCGGATCGGGCGTGGAGCACGCGCTTTGCATCGCGCCCAGCGCCACCAGCATGCAAGCCATCCAGATGCGTCGAAATCCAGTCATATCAATCCCTTGTCGCTGTCCAGGGAAGCATGAAACCGCGTCCCTCGCTCCATGTCTGTCCAACCATTACATCACCCTCCAAGCAGGCGCTGGTGTGGTAGGGCCCGCTATTGTCGAAGGTGCGAAACGCCACGCAGCTGCGCCCCTGACCCTCACCCGCCAACCCGTCCGCAATATCGCTGCCGTAGAAGGTTCCGGTGACAGCTCCGTCGCGCGCCACGCGCAATTCCATCGGCTGGGTGTATGGCGCATCCTGAAGGGATGGACGCAAGTCGACCGTCCAGTCCCCCGACAGATCGCGCAGGCCGCTATCGCCGCCGCCTGTTGTTGCGCAGCCGGCCAGCAGTGTCGCAGCGAGAATGGCGGCGCTTTTGCCGGCGGATACTCTGTAGCGTGTCATGATTGGCTTTGCTCTCTATCGGCAGGTTCGCTGGCCATCGCCGCCAGCAGGCGATCCGCAGCCTCATCGGCCTGTTCGATCCGCTCTGCCCGCCGCTCGAGCCCGCGGCGATAGGCCTCCACCGCAGCGTCGGTGAAGCCCATACCCGGCACGGCGCAATCCATTTCATGGAAATTGTCGGCAAAAGTGCGATTGTCCTGGATAATCGTGTCGACATCCAGGGCCAGCATGTCCTCGCCCATAAGTCGCTCGCGGACCTCCTGCTCGCGCACCATCAGCGCGGTCTCCTCGTCCACCAGACTGTCGGGTATGTCGCGCGGGCAGCGGCTGACCATATCGAAAAGAAACGTCGCGGCATGGCGAAATTCGGCGCGCTGTTCGCCATGGTCCAACAAGCGCGCGATCATGTCGTCTTCGTTGTCCGGCGCATCCGCCGCGGGCTGCGTGCATCCGGCCAGCAGGGCGGCGGACAAAGGCAGCAAGCGCTTCAACCGGCCAGTCTCGGATTCACGACCTTGCCACCCTGCGTCAGCCGAATAGCATCGCCGATCTCTTCATCGAGCACCGGCCTGCCTGTTTCGGTATCCCAGAAGGCATTGAGGAAGTTGAACAAATTGCGGCTGAATAACGCGCTAGCATCGGCGGCAAGATGGCTGGGCGTGTTGGAATAGCCCATGATGTGAACGCCGTGCTTCTCGACCACCTTGTCCGCCACGCTGCCTTCCACATTGCCGCCTTGCGCAACGGCAAGGTCGAAGATCACGCTGCCCGGCTTCATCGTGGCGATCTGCGCGTCGGAAACGAGACGCGGCGCGGCCCGGCCCGGGATCAGCGCGGTGGTGATTACGATATCCTGCTTGGCGATATGGCTGGAGACCAGCTCCGCCTGCGCGGCTTTCTGCTCGCCGGTCAATTCGGCGGCATATCCGCCTTCGCCCGATGCGGTCAGCCCCTCTGCAAACACGGCCTTGCCGCCGAGGCTGGCGATCTGCTCCGCCGTTTCGGGTCGCACATCGGTGGCGGAAACCTGCGCGCCCAGCCGCTTGGCCGTCGCAATCGCCTGCAATCCTGCAACGCCCACGCCCATGACGAACACCCTGGCCGCCGAGACCGTGCCCGCCGCCGTCATCATCATCGGGAAGGCGCGGCCATACTGGTCCGCCGCCGCCAGCACCGCCTTGTATCCGGCGAGGTTGGACTGGCTGGAAAGCACGTCCATGCTCTGCGCGCGGGTGATGCGCGGCATGAATTCCATCGCCAAGGCTTCCAAGCCGGCCTTGGCGTAGTCATCCACCCGCTGGCGCTGGCCGAACGGATTGAAAGTCGCTGCCACCCATGCGCCGGGTTTCGCGCCCTTTAACAAGGCGAGGTCGGGCGCCTGCACGCCCATCACGATATCGGCATCGGCGACGGTCTTGGCCGCAGAGCCGATCTCGGCACCTGCCTCGACGTAGGCGCTGTCAGGGATGGATGCGGTCTCGCCCGCGCCTTGCTCGATGAAAACCTGTGCGCCCAGAGCGCCAAGCTTTTTCACCGTTTCCGGCGTTGCCGCGACGCGCGCCTCGTTACCGGCGCGCTCTTTCAGGACCGCTATTTTCATCCCCCCGCCGTTTTCCTCAGGCGATCAGCAGGATGACGATGAAGGCGATCACGCTGATCAACGGAACGGTCCATTTCAGCGTGCCGATGAAGCTGTCGTAGAAACGGTTCGAAGTCTTCATGTCGTGCGGGTTTGCCATCGGGTCGGTTTGCCTTTGCTTGGTGCGATTGCGGTTTCACCTGCTGTCCTATCCCCGCTTCTTCCATGGCTCAAGAGGCACAATCCTTTCCCGATTGCCTTAATCGGCTCTTTACCCCGTCCTGTTACCGCCGCTGTTCCACCACCGGACATCCCTCAAAGGGGGCCGGCACCCAGGGGTAGCGTATCTATGGTTGAGGCCGAGCAGCGCCTTTTGATGCTTGTCGATAGCGACCCGGCGCAATGCCGGCTCGTCGGCGCGCTGGCGGGCCGCGAGGGCTGGCGCACCATCACCGTCGACGACAGCGAAAAGGCGATTGCCACGCTCGGTACGCGCGAAGGCATGCAGCTTTCCGCCATCATCCTCGACCAAGCGGTGCCGGGCGACCAGGCGGTGGACCTGATTGCCGAGTTGAAAGACCGTCGCCCCGCCTTGCCGATCCTGATGCTGACCGGCAATACCAGCCCGCAACTGGCCGTGGAGGCTATGCGCGCAGGGGCGACCGATTATCTCGTCAAACCCGTCGCTCCTGACCGGCTGATGCAGGCGCTGCGCAATGCGACCACGCGCGAAAGCCCGCGTGACGAGCTGATGCCGATGTCGGAAAAGATGCCCGCGCAGCTCGATTTCGATACGATGGTGGGCAACGCCCCGCCCTTCCGCGATGCGCTGGCCAAGGCAGCGAAGGCGGCACGCGGTCACGGGCATGTGCTGATCGAGGGCGAAAGCGGCACGGGCAAGGAAATGCTCGTGCGCGCCATGCACGCCGCCAGCCCGCGCGCGAAGACGGCTTTTCGCATGATGAACATTGCCGGCATTTCCGCCAGCAGTCTCGACTCCGCGCTATTCGGGCACGAGAAAGGCGCTTTCCCCGGCGCGTTCGACCAACAGGTGGGCGCGTTCCAGCATTGCGATGGCGGCACGCTGGTGCTGGACGAGGTCGACCGCCTGCCGCTCGATGTGCAAGACAGGCTGGCCGATGTGCTCACCACCGGACGGGTCAAACCACTGGGTGCGCAATACGGCTTCAAGGTGGATGTGCGCGTCATCGCGGCATCCAACCGGCCGCTGAAGGATATGGTGGCGACCGGGCATTTCCGCGCCGAATTGCTGGAGGCTGTTTCCGCCACGTGTATTACACTGCCGCCCTTGCGCGATCGCAACCGCGATATCGGCGCGCTGACCCGCTATTTCCTCTATCAGATCGGCCAGCAGCCGGGCCTGCGCCCGCTCGGCGTCAATTCCGACGCACTACGCCTGCTCGGCGGTTTCGACTGGCCAGGCAATGTGCGCCAGCTGCAAGCCGTGCTGTTCCGCGCCGCCGTGTTCTGCGAAGGCGATGCGCTGACGGCAGACGACTTCCCGCATCTGCGCGAAATCGTGGGCGAGACGGAGCCGACCAAGAACGGCCCCATCCGCGAAAGCGCGGGCGTGATGCTTTACACGCCCGACGGCAATCTGCGTCCGCTGGAAGAGATCGAGGCCGATGTCATTCGCCTTGCCATAGGGCACTATCGCGGCCGCATGACCGAAGTTGCCCGCAGGCTGGGAATCGGCCGCAGCACGCTCTATCGCAAGCTGAGCGACCTGGGGATCGATAACGCTGCGTAACCTGTTCGGCCCTCAAGCCCTGGGAGCGCGCATCCGCGCGCTTGGCTCCTCGCAAAAGCTCGGGCGCCCGTTCGGCCTTGCCTCGCCTGCGGCTCGATAAATTGTGACCAGTCCGTTCGTCCTGAGCTTGTCGAAGCGCGAAAACAGTCTAGCGCCCTAGCCCGGCAGTCCCGCAAAATCCGTCAGCGCTGCATCCCTCAGCCCGCGCCACACATTGCGTGCCTGCACCGTCTCGGCGACATCATGCACGCGCAGCAATTGCACACCTGCATTCATGCCGAGCATGGCCAGCGCCAGCGATCCGCCCAGCCGCTCATGCGCGCCCGCTTCGTTCGACAGCGCGCCAATCATGCGCTTGCGGCTTGCGCCCAGCAGCAGCGGCTGGCCGAGCGCGTGGAAGAGCGGCAGATTGTTGAGCAGCGCCAGATTGTCGGCTAGCGACTTGCCGAAGCCTATGCCGGGATCGAGCACGATTCTCTCCCGCGCAATGCCCGCGTCGATAGCGCGGTCGCGCGCGTCTTTCAGGAAGTCGAACACGTCGAACACGACATTGGTGTAGTCCGGGTCGGCATGCAAATCCTCCCCGCTGCCGGGCGCGTGCATCAGCACCACCGGCGCGCCGGAAGATACGGCGAACTCCAGGCTGCGCGGATCGTAGCGCAATGCGGAGACATCGTTGATGATATGCGCGCCCGCCTCCAATGCGGCTTCCATCACCGCCGGGCGGCGCGTGTCTATGCTGACCGCTGCGCCCATGCTTACGCAATGTTCGACGGCAGGCTGGATACGCTTGATTTCCTCGCCTTCCCAGATCGGCTTTGCGCCGGGCCGCGTACTCTCCCCGCCGATGTCGATGATCGCCGCGCCTGCCTCATGCATTTTCGCCGCCTGTTCACGCATGGCTTCGGGATCGTCCATGAACGCGCCGCCATCGCTGAAGCTGTCTGGCGTGACGTTTAGAATGCCAACGACCTGCGGCTGATCGAGCCGCACGGTGCGTCCGCCAAGTTCCATCGCGGGATGCGCCATGCGCAGGTTGGACCACTGCAATTCGCCTTCGCGCGCCGCATCATCTGGCAGTTTGGCGAGTACATCGTCCACCGTGTCGGAGAAGGCCATCATCCGCTCCACCACGGCGCCATCGCGCCGCAAGATCACGGCGAACTCGCGCGCATAGACCATGCCGCCCGCCAGCCGGATCGCGCCGCCCTCCACCAACTGCGGACCGGGGACGAGGCTGAGGGGCTGGATGTAGATTTGCTGGGTCATCGCTGAGGGGCCTTATGTATGATGGCTCGTGCTGCCAAACCCTATTCGTCATCCCGGCCCCCGAGCCGGGATCGGGCTTAGTTTTTGCCCAAGGCAAGCCTAACCCCGGATCAAGTCCGGGGTGACGATCAAGGAATCAATCCTCGCTCGCCAGCAGGTACAGTCCACGCGCCGCATCAATCGGCTTCACTTCGCCGCCGCTTTCGTAATGCCAGAAGGTCCAGCCATTGCAGCTGGGCGCATCCTGCAAGGTCTTGCCCACCTGGTGGATCGACCCGCTGAGCGCCCCGCATTCCACCGACCCATCGGCGCGCACGGTCGCTTTCCAGCGGCGCTTCTTGTCGAAAATTTCCATGCCCGGCTTCAGCAGCCCTGCTTCGACCACCGCGCCGAAGGCCACGCGGGGCTGGGTTTTGCGGCTCTGCATCGTGGTGAGCGCGCTTTCATCGAGCGGCAATTCCTTCTCGATGCGCGCGGTCGCGACCTTGCGGTAATCCGCCTCGCGTTCGCAGCCGATCCATTCGCGGCCAAGCCGCTTGGCAATCGCGCCGGTGGTGCCGGTGCCGAAGAACGGGTCGAGCACGATGTCGCCCTTCTCCGTGGTCGCCAGCAGCACACGGTAGAGCAACGCTTCGGGCTTTTGCGTGGGATGCGCCTTGTGGCCGGCATCGTCTTTGAGGCGTTCGCCGCCGCTGCAGATCGGGAAGGTCCAGTCGCTGCGCATCTGGATTTCATCGTTCAGCGTTTTCATCGCGCGGTAGTTGAAGTGATAGCGGCTCTTCTCGCCCTGGCTTGCCCAGATCAGCGTTTCATGCGCATTGGTGAAGCGGGTGCCGCGAAAATTTGGCATGGGATTGGTCTTGCGCCAGACGATGTCGTTCAAAATCCAAAAGCCCAAATCCTGCAGGATCGCGCCGACGCGGTAGATATTGTGGTAGCTGCCGATCACCCACAGCGCGCCATCAGGCTTGAGAACGCGCTGACACTCTGCGAGCCAAGCCCTTGTAAACGCATCGTAGGAGCCAAAGCTGTCGAAGCGGTCCCACTCGTCGGTCACGGCATCGACATGGCTGCCATCGGGCCGGTTGAGATCGCCACCCAGCTGGAGATTATAGGGCGGATCGGCAAAGACGAGATCGATGCTGGCGTCGGGCAGGGAGCGCATTGCGGCGATGCAATCCCCGTCCAGGATCTGCCGTAAAGGCAAGTCGGCCTTGTCGACCGGTACCGGCTTCTTGGTTCGTATGCGCGGCGCAGTGCGCAGTTTCGTCATCTCGCCCATGGACAGCTTTTCCCTCACTTATCCACAGGGGTATGAGTCCTGCGGAGTCCATGGGTCAAGCGACAAATGTGTCGCAGCGCGGTTTTGCTGAAGCGGAACGAAAAGAGTCCGGCACAACATGTTGAGCCTTTGGGCCTTTACGGGACTCGACATGATGGGGTGTGGCTCGATGGACTCACCTGCTCCTGATTGCTTCCCGATTTTCCAGCAACGCTTCTGCATGCGGCCAGCCTAATGCTTTGCCGAACATTGCCAAATGCCGCTCATAAACATCATCGCCAAGGGAAATGGCAGCGAAGGTGTTGGCCATGGCCAGCACGTTTCGCCTCACATCGTCGAGTGCTTTCCCAAATACGGTGACATCCATCTCGCCGGTTTGCATGCTGCGATCGGTATAATCCTTCGCCGCGCTCAATTCCTCCTGAAATTCTGCAAGATGCTTCTCCGCAGAAGGTACTAAGTTCGCAGGATAAGCGCCGGGATGCACAGGCAAATCAAGGACAAAGCTGCTGCGCTCATCCGCGGCAAGCAGCATGGTGTTCCATGGCTGTGCGGGATAGTATTCGCAATTCACCATCAGCAGCTGACCGAATTGTCCGTGCCATAACGTCCAAGGAAGCATGGCATACGGCGCGACAGTGGTACCTTTGGGGAGTTGGCCATTTATGCGCTCGACGAAGCTCGTCTGCTGCGCAAGAGCCGCATCGTGACGCGCCTGCACCAAGTCCTGCGTCGGCATCATGTTGTCCATGTCATCCGGAGAACGACCGATCGCACGAAGGAAATTACCCGCCTCGCCATCCCATACAGCTTTTGGAATGATGCGACTTACTCCATCGTCGTCAGGACCCGGGTGAGGGGGAATGACTGGTGAAACGGATTTTTTCTTCCCGAAAACGGCGCGGCGTTGCATGGCAGCTCCTTGCGTGGATAACGTCTTGCGGTGTCGCGCAGATTTGCTGCCATCTGGTTAAATCGGGAAATCTATCCCTGTCAGTAACTCGGACCGCTCCCAAAGGTGTGAAGCGGCAGGCTTCTCGCTGGCGCGGCCGGCGATGACGGCGCGGCCCGATGTCTTGCCGCGCATTTCGCCAAGGCCGTAGGGGCCGTAATAGTCGCCGCCTTCCGCCTCAGGATCGGTCGCGGCCTGCAAGGCGGGCAATGCGCCCTGTTCCGAGGTATTCAGCACCACGCCCATCACCGGTTGCAGCAATGCGCCGCCTTTCATGTGCCGCATCAGGTCCGATGCGGCGATACCCGGGTGGCAGGCGATGCTGGTTACCGGCACATCCGCCGCGCGGCAGCGGTGATGCAGTTCCAGCGCGAACATCAGATTCGCCAGCTTGCTCTGCTGGTAAAAACGCCAGCGGTCGTAGCCCTTGGCCGCGTCAAGGTTGGTCAGGTCGATCTGCCCCTTGCGATGCGCCAGGCTGGACTGGGTCACGACCCGTGCGCCGCCATCGGCTTTCAACTTGTCGAACAGCAGGGCAGTGAAGGCGAAATGACCGAGATGGTTGACGGCAAACTGGCTTTCCGTGCCGCCCGTCGCATGGTCCAGCGGCGGACGCATGATTCCCGCATTGTTGACGAGGATGTCGATCCGCTCTTCCTTCGCCGCCGTCTCCGCTGCTTCGCGCACGCTGGCGATATTGGCGAGGTCGAGATGCAGCGTGTCGACCTCCAGCCGCTCCGGGCCCGACTTCATCTCATTGGCTGCTTCGGCCGCCTTATCGCCATCGCGGCAGGCGAGGATGACGCGGGCACCCTTGCGCGCCAGATGGCGGGCGATCTCGTAACCGATGCCGGTATTGGCGCCGGTGACGATAGCGGTCTTGCCGCCTTGTTCGGGAATGTCGGCAAAGGAAAATTCGCGCATGATGGCTCCGCTGGTTTCGACTTTGCCTTCTCAATGCGCCGATCAGACCGGCAGTTCCATCTGGCTGACAGGCGCGAAGCTGCGACGATGGAGCGGCGTGGGGCCGTGGAGGCGCAGCGCTTCCATATGCGTCTTGGAGCCATAGCCCTTATTGCTATCCCAGCCATACTCTGGATGGTCTGCCGATGCTGCCACCATCAGCCGGTCGCGATATTCCTTGGCGAGGATGCTGGCCGCGCCGATGGCCGCCTCCTTTCCGTCACCACCCACGATGGCGCGGGCCGACCAACGCCAGCGGTCGCAGCGGCCCTCGGGCGTCAGATTACCGTCTATCAACGTGTGCAGGCGATCCTCGCCCAGCGCAGCGCATAGACCTTCCATGGCAAGACTCATCGCCAACATGGTCGCGGCGAGGATGTTGAGCCTGTCGATTGTCTCGACATCGACCACGCCGATCCTGAAGGCGCAGGTTTCGCGGATCGTCGCCTCCAGCGATGCGCGGCGCTTGGCGGAGAGTTTCTTGCTGTCGCCCAGCCCATCGGGCGCGGGGTTGCACAGCACCACCGCAGCGGCCACAACGGGCCCAGCCAGCGGGCCCCGCCCCGCTTCGTCCACACCGGCCACGAAAGGCCCATCGCCCAACGTGGCACAAAATTCGGGGAAAGGCGTTCCAGACAACATGCAAAAACTCATCCTGTCCGCCAGCATATTGCCGGCCCTCGCCCTCGCAAGCTGTAACGCCGCCGCAACCGGGGATAGCGCACCCACCGCCAGTACGACCGGAGAGATGGTTTCGGGCGAGATGGTGGAGCTGCAAGGCACCTCGCCCTTCGCGGCGGAAAGTTTTGCCGAGTTGGACCGGCCTTGGGCGTTGGATTTCGAGCCGGGTACGGGCCGTGTCTTCATCACCGAAAAGGGCGGCACGCTGAAGGTGATGCATCCCGGCACCGGGGTGATCGGCACGGTCACGGGCGAAATTCCCAGCGTCGTCGATGAACGGCAGGGCGGCCTGGGCGATATCGTGTTCGGCCCGAACTACGCCGATGACGGCCATGTCTATCTCAGCTGGGCACAGGATGCGGGCGGCGGCATGACCGTTGCCGCAGTGGGCCGCGGCGTCATGTCCTGCAGCGACGATGCTGCCTGCACGCTCAGCGATTTCAGCGAGATCTGGCGCCAGAGCCGCCCGGCAGAACGCAAGGGCCATTATTCGCATCGCATCGTGTTCTCGCCCGATGGCCAGCACATGTATGTCGCATCGGGCGACCGGCAGGAGCAGGATCCGGCACAGAATCTCGATAACAATCTCGGCACCATTGTACGCCTCAATCTCGACGGAACGCCTGCCGCAGGCAATCCGCTGGCAGGCCAAGGCAGCCCGCGCGACCAGTATTGGAGCTGGGGCCACCGCAACATCCTGGGCATGGCCTTCGCGCCCGATGGGGAGCTGTGGGAAGTCGAGCACGGACCAGCCGGTGGCGACGAGCTCAACCGCGTGATGCGCGGCGCCAATTACGGCTGGCCTACCCGCTCCTACGGCGAGAATTACAATGGTGATCCGATCCCGGACCATTCGGCGGACGATGGCTTTGCCCAGCCCGCCATATGGTGGACCCCGGTTATCGCGCCGGGCGGCATGATCATTTACGATGGCAGCATGTTTGCCGACTGGCGCGGGCAGGCGCTGATTGCCAATCTGCGCACGACCTCCATCAGCCGCGTGACTTTAAACGCCTCGGCCAACTCGGCCAACGAGGCGTCGCGTTACGAATTTCCCGAGCGCCTGCGCGATATTGCACAGGCACCGGATGGGGCGATCTGGGTGATCGAGGACGGCGAAGGCGGCCGTCTGATGCGCCTGACGCCTGGAAGTTCGGACTGACGCCTTTACATTCCTGAGATTGCATTTGCCACCATTGCCGCGTCGCCCTATCGGCGCGCGGCAATGGATGATGCTGCAACCCTGATCCCGCTCACCGAAGTGCACCCCGACATGATCGAGGCGGTGCTCGACCGTGCTTTCGGACCGGATCGCACCAGCCGCACGGCCTACAAGGTGCGTGAAGGTACGGACTGGCTGCCCGCGCTCAGTTTCGCTGCAGTGGACGACGCGCAAATGCTGGTCGGCACGATACAGGTCTGGCCGGTTGCCCTGACCGATAGCGACGACAGGCGGCATCCGATGCTAATGGTCGGTCCCGTCGCGGTGGTGCCCGAGCGGCAGGGCGAAGGCTTCGGCATGGCGCTGATGGCGGCAATGACACAGGCACTCGATCCGCAGGCCCCGCTGCCGCAAGTAATGGTCGGCGATCCCGAATATTATGGTCGTTTCGGCTTCCACGCCGCGCCAACGCAGCGGTGGGAAATGCCCGGACCGTTCGAACGGCACCGCCTTCTCGTGCGGGCGGCCAATCCGGGCGTTTTGCCGGATCGCGGAACGCTCGGCCCTTGGAAGTGAGCGTCCAAGCTGCCATCTGAGGTGGCAGCAATGGTCTACACCCCTCCCCCAGAACTTGCCGGACTGTCCCTTGCCGAAATCGCGCAGGCCGTCGGTTCGCGCGGCCTGCCCCCGGTCGACCAGTGGAAGCCCGAAGCAACGAGCGACAGCCGCATGCGCATCGCAGCCGATGGCACCTGGTATCACGACGGCAGTCCTGTCGCGCGGCCGGCGATGGTGCGCGCCTTTGCCAGCCTGCTGTGGCGCGATCCGGCAGATGGGCAGCACTATCTCGTTACCCCGCATTACCGGCAGACTATCGAAGTCGAAGACGCGGCGTTTCGCGCGGTCGATATGCAGGTGAAAGACGGCGCCCTGGCCTTCCGCCTCAATACGGACGAACTGGTGATTGCCGGGCCGGACCACCCGCTGCGGGCAGAAGGCGATGCGGAAGCACCGGCCATCTATCTGCATGTCCGGCATGGCTGCGAAGCGCGGCTGGACCGCTCGACCTGGCTGCAACTCGCCGAGCACGCGCTTGCGGGCGGCGATGACCTCGCCGTGCACAGCCAGGGCGCAGCCTTCTCCCTCGTGCCGCGATGAGCGCCCTGTTCGACGCACTGCGCGCGCAATTCGATGCGACCGGCCATGTCGGCTATCGCGGTCTGCGCGACGATAGCGATTTCGCTCGCCAACCGATCCGCGAGGCAGCGGTCCTCATCCCCATCACCGACCGCGCGCAGCCCGGCGTATTGCTGACGCAGCGCCCGGAGACCATGGCCAAGCACCCGGGCCAGATCGCCTTTCCCGGCGGCAAGTGGGAGGACGGCGAGGATGCCGTCGCCGCCGCCCTGCGCGAGGCAGAGGAGGAGCTGGCCATCCCGCCGTCCGAAGTCCGCATCGTCGGCGCGGCGCAGAGCTTCGTGACCGGCACCGGCTTCAACCTCACACCCGTGCTGGGCGTCGTGCGGCACGACCTGCCGATCACGCCCGACCCGCGCGAGGTCGATGGCTGGTTCGAGGCTCCGCTATCGCACGTGCTGGACCGCGCCAATCACAAGGAGAAGATCGGCATCTTCCTCGGCAATGAGCGGCCCTATATCGAGATCGACTGGCAAGGCTGGCGTATCTGGGGGATTACGGCGGGGATATTGGCGCATCTGTCCTACCGGCTGGATTGGAAAGACTTGGTGACACCTTAATTTTCCGTTCGTCCTGAGCTTGTCGGAGTCGAAGACGGGCATTGCCCAACGGCTGCTTTTTCTTCTAGCCCTGCGCTCGAAGTGAAGTGCAACCCTTCGACAAGCTCAGGGTGAGCGGAAGAGAGAATGGCGAGTTCCCTGCCAACAAACAACTGGACCGACCGCCCAGACCTCGCGCTGATCATCCGCGCGCTGGGCGCGGACCAGATGCGCTGGGTCGGCGGCGCGGTGCGCGATACGCTGCTGGGCGTGGCGGTGAAGGATATCGATGCCGCTACCACGCTGCGCCCGCCCGCGGTGATGGACGCGCTGGGCGAGGCCGGGATCAAAGCCCTGCCGACCGGTATCGATCACGGCACGGTCACTGCCGTCCTGCCCGCCGGTCCGGTGGAAATCACAACGCTGCGCAAGGATGTCGCCACCGATGGCAGGCGCGCCACCGTCGCCTTTGCCGATGATTGGCAGGACGATGCCGCCCGCCGCGATTTCACCATCAACGCGCTCTACGTCCATCCCGAGACGCTCGAGATCAGCGACTATTTCGGCGGGCTGGACGACCTGCACGCGGGCCGTGTGCGCTTCATCGGCGATGCCCGCCAGCGCATCCGCGAGGATCATCTGCGCATCCTGCGCTACTACCGCTTCCAGGCGCGCTTCGGATCTGAACTCGATGCCGAGGCAGAGCGCGCCTGCGCCGAGCTGGCCCCCATGCTCAAGGGTCTCAGCCGAGAGCGCGTCGCCATGGAATTGCTGGCCATCCTCGCTTTGCCGCACCCACACGATGCGCTGGTGCGCATGCATGAGGCCGGCGTACTCGATGTCATCCTGCCCGAGGCCGGAGAGCGCGGTCTGGAAAGCCACGCGATGCTGATCGCGACGGAGAACCGGCAGGGCGTCGCGCCCGCGCCGCTGCGACGCCTCGCCGCGCTTTTGCCGGGCGATCCGAAAACCGCCGGACAGGTCGCCGCGCGGTTGCGCCTGTCCAACAATCAGAGAAAGCATCTGGAACGTCTCGCCAAGGGCGGCGGCGCGCCCGATGGCAGCCCTGCCCTGGTCTATCACGAAGGCGCGGCGGTCGCGCAGGATCTGCTATTGCTGAACAACGCCTCCATCGCCGACATTGCCGATTTCGATCCTCCGGCTTTTCCTTTGAAAGGCGGCGAGATTGTCGCGCGCGGTGTGCAAGCAGGCCCGGAAGTCGCGCGCATCCTGCAGGCCGTAGAGCGACGCTGGATTGCGGAAGGCTTCCCCGAAAGCGGGCGGGTACAGCGCTTGCTCGATGACGAATTGCGCCGCTAACCGCCTGATTTTGTGCACGTGCAGCAATTTTTTCCGCAAAGAGCCTTGAAATTATCTGCAAGCGTGGTGCAGGTAACGTTCAGAAGGCTTTGCCTATAAGCTTTCGGTGACGGGATGGCGCAAGTTTGCGCCTGTAGTGTCTGCCTCTCCGGCTTGCCACCCGCCTACAAACTCTCCGAATTTCACTTCGGGTCGGACGAATACAACTCCCGGTGACCGCACCATGCCGCGGCCCGGATGGAAGGGAACTATTTTCATGAAGCGTTTCGCTCTTATTGCCGCTGCCGGTGCAGCTTTCGCCGCCACGCCTGCTATGGCGCAGGATGCCGGCACCACCATCATGGGCAATGACGATGCCGCCATCGGCACGGTCATCTCCAACGATGGCACCACTGTAGTGGTCGACACCGGCGCCTACGAAGCTCCGCTGCCTGCCGAACTGATCGCCAACACCGATGGCGTGTATTCGGTCAACGCCACGAAGGCGCAGATCGACGGCATGATGGCCGCGCGCGTCGAAGAGCAGCAGGCTGCCGCCGCCGCTCAGGCACAGGCCGAAGCCGAAGCCGCTGCCGCGCTGGATGCCGCTCTGGTTCTGGGCGCACCGGTGATCACCAATGACGCGCAGGCGCTGGGCACGATCGACGAGTTTGCCGGTGGCAACGTGGTGGTGAAGACCGCCGACGACACGCTCATCACCCTGCCGCGCGACTTCTTCGCACTGGACGACAACGGCACGCTGATGGCGCTGGCCGACCTTGAGACGATCATGAACGCCGTGAACGGCGGCTAATCGCCCGACCCTTTCGGGATCGAACAGAAAGACCGGCGGGAGGGGTTCCGCCGGTCTTTTTTGTTGAAAGCCTCCCCCTCGGGGGGAGGAACTTCAGAACTTGTTATCTTTTGGAAAACCCTGTGGCGGCAACCTGCCCGCAGCGCCGCGCGCGACTTTCCACATATTGATCTCGCTCTCCGTACGCGTCCGGCCCGTATCGCCGCCCATCGTCCAGCTGAGGCCGTCTTCCATGCGGAAAGTGGTGGCATCGGACAGTCCGCCATCGCGGTAGCGTTGCAGGGTGACGCCCTGCCCGCGTGTCATCACGGGCATTTCCTCCAGCGCGAAGACCACCAGCTTGCGGTTCTCGCCCACCACGGCGACGTGATCGTGCTCTGCAGGCACGGCGCGCGCCACCAGCAGCTTCGCATCGCCTTTGAGGTTCACCACCTGGCGGCCCTTGCGCGTCTCGGCCAGCAGTTCGTCCGTCACCGCGACGAAGCCCTTGCCGATGGTAGAACCAAGCAGAATCTGCTTGTCCTTCTCGTGCACGACGACCGCGATAATCTGCGTGGCGGTGTCGATGTCGAGCGTGTTGCGCACCGGCTCGCCAAAGCCGCGCGCGCCGGGCAGCTTGTCTGCGCCGATGGTGAAGAAACGTCCATCGTCGCCCGCCAGCAGCAGCTTGTCGGTTGTCTGGCAGTGGACCGCGAAGGCCGGGCCATCGCCTTCCTTGTACTTGAAATCGCCCGCACCATCCTTGCCGAGGTCGACATGGCCCTTGGCCGCGCGGATCCAGCCCTTCTGCGAGAGGATGACCGTCACCGGTTCCTTCTCGATCATCGCGCTGGGGTCGAAATCGACCGTCGGCGCGGCTTCGGCAATCGTCGTACGCCGCGCGCCGATGGCGGTATCCGGCCCGTATTCCTTGCGCAGCGCCGCCATGTCGCGCTTCAACCGCGTGCGCTGGCGCGCCGGGCTGTCGAGCAGCTGTTGCAGCTCTCCCTGCTCTTTCAGCAACTCGTCCTTCTCGTTGCGCAGCTGCATTTCCTCCAGCTTGCGCAGAGAGCGCAGGCGCATATTGAGGATGGCTTCGGTTTGCCGGTCGGTGAGGCCGAATTCCTTCATCATCACCGGCTTTGGCTCATCCTCGGTACGGATGATCTCGATCACCCGGTCGAGATTGAGGAAAGCGATGATATAGCCTTCCAGCAGTTCCAGCCGGTCGGCGATCTTGTCCAGCCGGTGCTGGGTGCGGCGCTGCAGGATCAGCGTCTGGTGCGTCACCCAATTCTGCAGCAGCTCTTTCAGACCCATCACCATCGGCGTGCGCGTGTGGTCGAGCACGTTGAGGTTGAGGCCGAAGCGCGTTTCCAGATCGGTGAGCTTGTAGACGCTTTCTTTCAGAAGCTCCGGATCGACATTGCGGCTGCGCGGCACCAGAACGATGCGGATCTGCTCGTCGCTCTCGTCGCGCACGTCTTCGAGGATCGGCAGCTTCTTGTCCGAGATGGCCGCGGCGATCTGCTCGATCAGCTTGCCCTTCGGCACCTGGTAGGGGATTTCCGAAATGACAAGCTGGTAGCCGCCGCCCTTGATCCGCTCGATCCCGGCGTCGCGGTCCGCCTGGTTCTCGGCTTCCTGCGCATGAAAGCGCCCGCGCACGCGGAAAGACCCGCGCCCGGTTTCGTAGGCCTTGGAAATCGCCTCGGCGCTGTCCACGACAAGGCCGCCCGTGGCAAAATCCGGACCCTTGAATACGCCCATCAGCTCGTCATGGGTCACGTCCTTATTGAACAGCACCATTTCGGCCGCATCCAGCACTTCGGCGACATTATGACTGGGAATGCTGGTCGCCATGCCCACGGCGATGCCGCTGGCGCCATTGGCCAGCAGGTTGGGGAACAGGCCGGGCATAAGCTCGGGCTCTTCCTCTTCGCCGTTATAGGTCGGGATGAAGTCGACGGTGCCCGCGTCCAGCCCGTCCATCAGCAGCATGGCGGTGCGCGTCAGCCGCGCTTCGGTGTAGCGGTAGGCTGCGGCGTTATCGCCGTCGATATTGCCGAAATTGCCCTGCCCTTCCACCAGCGGATACCGCAGCGCGAAATCCTGCGCGAGGCGGACCATCGCATCATAGGCGGCGGTGTCGCCATGCGGGTGGTACTTACCGATCACCTCGCCCACCACGCGGGCGCTCTTCTTGAACGTGCTGTCCGGCGAGAGGCGCAGCTGGCGCATCGTCCACAGCAGGCGGCGGTGGACCGGCTTCAGCCCGTCGCGCAAATCCGGAAGGGATCGCGCAGTGATGGTGGAGAGCGCATAGACGAGGTATCGCTCTGACAGGGCGGCATCGAAAGGGGAATCGATGATGGCATCATCGGGTTCGGGATTGGTATCGTTAGGGTCAGACATTGCGCCTTGCCCTAGCAAGCACGCGCGCAACGGGGGAGACCCGCCTCAGGCGTAAAACGCACTTATCCCCTTTCGCTATCGCGCTCCGACCGCATCGCGGTGATATCGCTGCGCATCGCGCGCAATTCGCCGAGGATCATTTCACGCTCGCTATGCGCTTCCTCGTCCGTCGCTTCGGACATGGCGTTGACGATCACACCGATGAACAGGTTCAGTACGATGAAGCTGGTCATCAGGATGAATGGCACGAAGAACGCCCAGGCATAGGGATAGACTTCCATCACCGGTCGCACGATGCCCATGGACCAGCTTTCCAGCGTCATGATCTGGAACAGCGAATAGAGCGAACGCCCGATATCGCCGAACCATTGGGGGAAGGCCTCGCCGAACAGCGATGTCGCCATCACCGCGCTGATATAGAACAGCAGCAGCAGCATCACGATGACGGTGCCGATGCTGGGGATCGCCTTGAACAGTCCCAGGATCACGCGCCGCATGCTGGGTACCACGCTGATCAGGCGCAGCGCACGCAGGATGCGTAGCGCGCGCAGCACGCTGAACTGCTGCGAGGCGGGCACCAGCGCCACGGCCACGATCACCAGATCGAAGATGTTCCAGCCGCTTTTGAAGAAGGCGAGGCGGAAGGCGAACAGCTTCAGCGCCAGTTCGATCACGAAGATCGTTAGCGCGATGGTGTCCAGCACCTCCACGATGCCGCCGATGCGCGCCATGACGGCGGGCGAGGTTTCCAGGCCCAGCCCGATGGCGTTGATCACGATGACGGCGATGATGAATTTTTCGAACCATGACGATGTCACAATCCGCTGCACTGCTGCGCGCATGTAGAACCCTTGCAAATCCGGCGGGGCCGCACCCCCGTGCGCGGCCATCTGCGCTTTGTCCTATCACGCTCACGCCCCGTCTGGAACAGCGGAACTATGGCCTATCTGGGACAGTTTCTCTGGTAAATCTTATCAAGGAGTACCCATGTCACAGCGCATCATGATCCTCGCCACCGACGGTTTCGAGCAGTCCGAACTGGAAAAGCCGAAATCCAATTTGGAAGATGCCGGTTTCACCACCGTCGTCGTGTCACCCGAAGACGGTGAAATCCGCGGCTTTTCCGACAAGGAATGGGGCGATCCGGTATCTGTCGACCTCAATGTGGAAGAAGTGGAAGCCGCCGATTACGACGGCCTGTTGCTACCCGGTGGCCAGATCAACCCCGATGCGTTGCGCATGAATGAAAAGGCCATCAAGCTGGTCCGCGATTTTGTGTCGCAGGGCAAGCCTGTGGCGGCCATTTGCCACGCCCCGTGGCTGCTGGTGGAAGCCGATGTGGTGAACGGCAAGACCGTGACCAGTTGGCCAAGCGTGCGCACCGATCTTTCCAATGCCGGCGGCAATGTCGTCGACCAGGAAGTCGCCGTCGATGGCAACATCATCACCAGCCGCAATCCCGATGATATTCCCGCTTTCTCAAAGGCGTTGATTGATGCGCTGGAGAAGCAGGCCAACAAGATGAGCGAAGCCGCCTGATCCTCCTACCTTCCTCAATGGGTTAGTCCGGATCCCCTCCGGCTTCAATCAGACCCCGCCGCGCTGGAACCGCGGCGGGGTTTTTCGCGCGCGCCTACGGGGCTTTCCGGACCTTTGGCGAAGCTGCGGCATTGTCGCAGGTATGGCCAAAGCACAGCAGTTCCTTTCCGCCCTCCTCCTCTCCCTTTGCTTCATAATCGCCGCGCCGCTCGCCGCGCAGGAGCGGGACGTGGCGCAAGGGTCCGATGCCTATGTTTATGAAGTCGACCGGCTGCAGAACGGTGCCGGCTCGCAAGACCTGCCGCTGCAACTCGATACGCCGCTGGGCCTGCTCGAGACATTCATGGAAGCTGGCGCCGAAGGAAGATGGGCCGATGCCGCCGCCGCACTCGATTACCAGACCTTGGAGGCAGGGGGCGATGTCGACCGTGAACAGGTGGCAGCGCAGCTTTACGATCTGCTTTACCGTTCGCTTTCCATCGATTGGGCAGGCTTGCCCGACCGTCCGGATGCCGTCGATACGCTGACCAGCAGCGAAGACCCGATGGCTGGAACGCCGCGGCGCTCTTTGCGTGTAGGCGTGCTGATGCTGGAGGGCCGGCCAAAAACCATCCGCATCGCCCGCGTGCAGGAAGCGGGCGGCGAGCCGCTGTGGGTATTCAGTCGCCAGACGGTCGCGAATGTGCCCGCCCTTTACGAAGTTTATGGCCCGACACGTTTCGAAGAAGCCTTGCCCGCCCCCTTGCGCAAGCAGGCCTTCTTCACCCTCGCCTGGTGGGAAGTGCTGGCACTGCCGCTCATCCTGCTGGCGGGCGCGATTGCCGCTGCCCTCACCTACCGCGCCATCGGCAGCTTCCGCGAGCGCGCGGACGAGGACAGCCGCGCCTATGGCGTGCTGCAGGCGATCCACATGCCGGTGACCCTGCTGGCCTTTGCCGGAACATTCGCCGTGGTGCGCGAGACATTCTTCCGCCTGTCCGGTCCGGCGCGCGATGTTCTGGACCCGATCCAGATCCTGCTGGTGGTTGCCGCGGGCGTCGCCATCATCCTTTCGGTGCTGGAAGCGCTGTTCAATTTTGCCACCAGCCGCCGCACCGACGAGTTGGAAGCGCCGGACAATCATGCGGACCGCAATTTCTACACGCGCCTCAGCGCGCTTCGCCGGATCGTCACCGCCGTGGTGCTGCTGGCGGGAATCGGCATCATCATCATCGCCAGCAACCTGTCCAACACGCTGGGCTTCTCGATCATCGCCTCCGCCGGGGCACTGGGGCTGGTGCTGGTGTTCGCCGCGCGCAAGGCGCTGGGCGACATCATGGCGAGCGTGCAGATCGGTTTCGCCAAGACGGCGCGCATCGGCGATGCAGTGCAATTTGCCGGGCAGTGGTGCTACGTCGAGAAGATCGGCTTCACCCATCTGCAGCTGCGCACTTGGGACGAGCGGCGGATCATCGCGCCGGTCAGCAGCTTCACCAGCGAGAGCTTCGAGAACTGGACCAAGCAGGATGCGAGCCTGATGGTGCATATCGAACTGGAACTGGACAACCGCGCCGATGTCGACCAGTTGCGCTCCGCCTTCCGCGATTTCGTGAGAGAAGACGACGATGTCATCGACCCGGACGACGCCAAGTGCGAAGTCATCGACCAGAACGCGAAAGCCATGATCGTCCGCTTCATGGCCCGTTCGCCAGACCCGAAAACCGGCTGGGCCATGCATTGTCGCATGCGCGAGAACCTGCTCGCCGCCGCCTCCCGATTCGATGCCGGTGCGGGCAACGAGCCGGTTCCTGCCTTCATCGCCCGCGAGCGCGAAGTGCGCATGGATGCCGAGGGCTGACGGCTGCGCTAGAAGCCCTGCGCGTCGTTGCTGTCGGCGGGGATGGTCACTTCCATCCCGTCCAGCTCTGGCGACAGGTCGATTTGGCAGGAAAGGCGGCTGGTCGCCTGCACGCCCATGGCGAGGTCGAGCATGTCTTCCTCGTCCTCTACCGCTGGCGGCAATTTGTCGAACCATTCCGGCGACACGATGACATGGCATGTTGAGCACGCCATTTGCCCTTCGCACGTCCCTTCCAGCGGCATCCCCGCCGCCTGCGCCACGGCGAGCAGATTGTCACCCGGATCGGCTTCCGCCAAGACGCGTTCGCCCTTGCTCGTGATAAATTGGATGCGGATGACGGCTACCCCTGCTGCGCTGCAGCATGGATAAGCGTTTGTGCCGCCTCTTCAAGCTCTTCCATCGAGGTGTAGCGCCCGAACCCTAGCCGGATGGAGGATTTGGCCTGCTTGTCCGACAGGCCGATGGCTTTCAGCACATGGCTGGGCCGGCCCGATCCGCTAGCGCAGGCCGAGCCTGCAGAGAACATGATATTGCGGCAATCGCTCATCAGCCGCGCTACGTCGAGGCCCTTCTTCCGCAAGTTGAGATTGCCGCAATAGCGCGCGTCGGCGCTGCCATTCAGCTCCCAGCCTTCGAACATGTCGCGCGCCTTGTGCCACAATGCGGCGACGTGATCGGCATCCTCGTCCATCCGTTCCGCAGCAACTGACGCCGCCGCGCCGAAGCCCGCGATCAGCGCTGGGCTGAGCGTGCCGGAGCGGATATCGGCCTCCTGCCCGCCGCCGGTCTGCTGCGGCTCCAGTTCGACACCGTCGCGCACCCACAATGCCCCCACGCCTTTCGGCCCGTGCAATTTGTGCGCGGAGACGGCGATTAAGTCCGCATTGGCAACCGGCATCTTCCCATAGGCCTGCACTGCATCGACCAGGTACAGCGCGCCCGCTTCCTTGGCCTTGCGGTGGAACTCCACCGTCGGCTGGATCACGCCGATCTCGTTGTTCACCTGCATCACTGCGACGAGACGGGTGTTCGCCGGAATGTCCTGCTTGGCATTGCACTGCCCGTCGGCCGCGACGTTCAGTTCGTGGCACTTGCCGATGGCTTTCGCCGTATCGCCCACGGCAGAGTGTTCGATGGCGGAAACGCTCATCGCGCCCTCGCCGGGGCAGCCGCGCATGGCAAGGTTGATCGCTTCGGTCGCGCCGCCGGTGAAGACGACTTTGCCCCCCGGCGGAAATAGCGCCGCCACCTGGTCGCGCGCAAGATCGATCGCGGCATGCGCCTGCCGCCCCATGCGGTGCTGCGAATGGGGATTGCCGAAGCCGGTGCCATCCGGCCCGTCCAGCCAGCGCAACATGGCATCGCGCGCTTCGGGCGCGAGCGGCGTGGTGGCCTGGTAGTCGAGATAGATCACGGCTGGGCTCTACGCCTGCTCTAAGTTGACAAAGCTGACATCGCGAGAGGCGCTGTTGGCCACTGCAATTTGGCGCAATTCCGCGATTTTCGGACTGCCGGACGAAGTTGACACTTTGCGCATGAAAACAGGATTTCCTTCGAAGGGTAGACTTGGCCGGTTTAGAGAGAAGCGAGGGTGTAGGAAACAACGCCCGTCATGCTGAACTTGTTTCAGCATCCATCCATCAGCTCCGCACGGTTGGCCCAATAGATCCTGAAACAGGTTCAGGATGACGGATCACACTAGAGTTTTCCAAGCTTCCGTAAATGCGTCGATTTCGTCAGGCGTGGTCGTCCAGCCAATCGACATGCGGATGACGCGGTCGGCAATGGCCCGGTCGACATTCATCGCGCCCAGCACATGGCTCGTTTTCATCGTACCCGACGAACAGGCGCTTCCCTGCGAGACGGCGAAGCCCGCCATATCAAGCCGCATCACCTGCGCGGTCGCGCTCATGGAAGGCGCGGCGACGGCATGGATATAATCGGTGGGATAGTCGAACCGGTCCGACATCCACACGCCGCCTGCCTGCCTCACTGTCTCTGCCAAGCGATCCATCGCCGCGCGGCAATCAGGCGCGCAAAGAGGCTCGGAAAGACTGGCCTGCAAAGCCGCCGCCATGCCAAGTGCACCCGGCATGTTTTCCGTGCCGCGCCGGTATCCGCGCTCGTGCCCGCCGACGGGATCGAGCAGGCCGTAATCGCGCACCAGCAAAGCGCCTATCCCGATCGGCCCACCGAATTTGTGCGCGGAAATGATGGCCATGTCGCAATCGGGAAGAGCGAGTTTACCGGCACTTTGGGAACAGTCCGCCAGCAGCAATCCGCCGGCGTCGACGATGATTTGCGCGATATCGTCCATATGCTGCGCATGCCCGGTTTCGGAGTTCACCTGTTGAACCGCCACCAAGGGCCGCTCTCGCTGGACGGCCTCCGCCAGTGCGTCCAGATCGAGTGCGCCCGTCTCGCGGATCGGCATGCGCTCGGCAGTTTTCGCGATGCCGAGGATGCAGTCGTGCTCGATGGCGCTGACCAACCTTGCTCCGGCTTTTGCGTGGTTCAATGCGAGCGCCGCCGCCTCGCTCGCGCCGCTGGTGAAGATCAGCTCGCCATCCCAGCCCAGCGACCGCTTGCACCGCTCGCGCGCATCCTCCAGCGCGGCCTTGGCCTTGCGCCCTTCGGCATGGGGGCTGGAGGGGTTGGCCCAGATGGCGAAGCCGTCCTCCATCGCCACTTTCGCCTCGAGGCGCAGCGGCGATGTGGCGGCGTGATCGAGATAGATGCGCGGCTTCGACACGGGCATCACGTAACAATTGCGAAAAGCGGCATAATCCCTATATAGCCGCCAGCTTCCGCCACGCTACCCGCGACGGCGTCACACATTTCAGCAGAGCATATACAGCCCATGCCGCACGTTATCTTTCCCGGCCCAGAAGGCCGTCTCGAAGGTCGTTTCTCTCCCGCGCCGCGTCCGCGCGCACCCGTCGCCATGATCCTGCATCCGCACAGCCAGGGCGGCGGCACGATGAACGACCGGATCGTGCAGCAGCTTTACAAGACCTTCGTCAATCGCGGTTTCGCTACGCTGCGTTTCAATTTCCGCGGTGTCGGCAAGAGCCAGGGCAGCTTCGACAATGGCATTGGCGAATTGTCCGACGCGGCTTCGGCGCTGGACTGGGTGCAGCAGATCCACCCCGAAGCGCAGGTGACATGGGTTGCAGGCGTATCCTTCGGCGCGCTGATCGGCATGCAGCTGCTTATGCGTCGCCCTGAGATTCGCGGTTTCATCTCCATCGCGCCGCCTGCGAACATGTATGACTTCAGCTTCCTCGCGCCCTGCCCTGCCAGCGGCATCTTCATCCAGGGCACGGCCGATACGGTGGTGCAGCCCATTGCCGTGCAGAAGCTGGTCGACAAGCTGCGCACGCAAAAGCACATCACCATCCATCACGATGAGATTCCGCGCGCCAATCACTTCTTCGAGAACGAGCAGGAAGAGCTGATGAAGTCGGTCGACAATTATCTCGACTTCCGCCTCGATCCGAGCTGCCCGATCAGCTGATCGCGTCGCGGCTGCGGCCCTTCGCGATGCGTTGAAATTTCCTTCCACCACAGACGTATTCGCCGATCATCCGAACGTCGGTTTGCGTGCGCATTTGCATTTCTGTTGCTTGTGTGACAGTATAACATGACTCGCCGCCGAGAATTACAACGAAAAGCGGCGGGCATTGGAAGAAGGAGACCATGGTATGTCCTACGCAAACGCAACCATGACGCCTGCGCAGAAAATGCGCGCAGGGTTCGCATCCCTGGCCATTCCCGGCGTGGTCGGCGCCGGTTTGATCGCCAGCCTCGCTATCACGGAAATCATCACCCCGACGGTATCGGACCCGACGGACGCCGATTTTTTCGAAATCGAGATTCCTCCTCCCCCGCCGCCCGACGAGGTCGTGGAAGACCCGGCACCTGCGCCCGACAGCACTGTCACTGCGCCGACGCCGCCCAGGCAATTGCCAAGCGACAACACAATCTACGCCGATCCGCCTGTGCTGGATTTTCCCGATACGCCGGTCACGCAGGTTCCCGATTTCAGAGTGGACGTGCCAGGCCCGGCCGTCACACCGCTGCCCTCGCCTACGCCGACATTCGATCCGGTCGGCCCCGTGCCGCGCGGCAATGCGGGGAACTGGATCACCAATGCCGATTATCCGCGCCGCGGCATCACGCGAGAGCTGGAAGGCACGACGGGTTATCGTCTGGTGATCGGCAGCAATGGCCGCGTGTCGGGCTGCGAAATCACCCGGTCCAGCGGGCATAGCGTGCTCGATAATGCCACCTGCAGCCTGTTGACGCGCAATGGCCGCTTCACGCCCGCGCGCGACAATCGCGGCGAGACCGTCGTCGGCACGTATAATGGCAATGTGACCTGGCAGCTTCCGCCTCGCTGATCGGTTCCGCCTACAAGCTCCCGAGAGCGCCGGATAATCCTAGTTCCGTCCGGCCTCTTCTTCCACGGCCCCGGCAGCATGTTCTGCCGGGGTCGTTCCATCTTCCATCGGCGCCAGCCAGATCGCGGCATTGGCGATCATCACGAAGGATAGCAGCGCCATCAGCCCCGCCTGCTTGCGCACGCCCTTGCGCCACAGCACCACGGCACCGATGAACAGCGCGATGGCCGCGAGGATGATGATGGAGAGGATCAGGTCGAACATGGCCTGTCCTTTAGCGCGCACTTCGGCTTGACGGAAGCTTGGCCGTGCGCGACGCATGGCGCATGACCGATATCACCAACGTTCCGCTTTCCCGCCGCCAGCTGATGGGCGCGCTGGGCACGACCACTGCGCTCACCATGCTGCCGGGTTGTGTCACCACCACGCCGATGGGGACCACTGCCTCAGGTCAGGCCCTGCTCGACGAGTTCGCGTGGAACATTCTGGAGCATGAGCCGCTGCGCGCCACCAGCCTCGGCGTCGATACGGGCGATCGGGCCTATCTGCGCAGCCGGCTGGGCGATGCGAGCGAAGCGGGCCAGCAGGCCTATGCCGATACGCTGCGCGCCGATCTTGCCCGCGCCCGCGCTTTCCCGAAAGACGGCCTCGATCCCGCGACGCGCACCAGTTTCGAGGTGGTCGAAAGCGCCTATTCCACCGCCATCGAGGGCTTCGAGCTGCCCTATGGCGACATTCCCGTGGGCAGCTGGCGCACCGCGCCCTACCCAGTCATCCAGAATGTCGGCGCCTATATCGACCTGCCCCGCGCGCTCGACAGCAACCATCCCATTCGCGACGAAGCCGATGCCGAAGCCTATATTTCGCGGCTCGAAGAGATACCTGACGTCTTGAACGGCGAACTGGAGCGGATGCGCAGCGCACGCGCCATGGGCGTCATCCCGCCCGATTTCCTGCTGGAGCGCGCCAATGACCAGATGGAACGGCAGTTGGCCGATGCTATGGCGGGCGGATCGCTGGTGGAATCGCTGGTGCGCCGCGCCGCTGAGGCAGGCATTTCCGGTGACTGGCAAGCGCGAGCCGACGAGATCGTGCAGAACCGGATCGCTCCCGCCCTCGAGGCGCAGCTTGCCGAACTGCGCACGCAGGCCGCCATGGCGGGCAGCGCACCCGGCATGTCAGCCCAGCCGCATGGCGATGAATGGTATCGCTGGAGTCTGAAATCCAGCACCACCACCGATATGTCGGCAGCCGAAATCCACCAGCTGGGCATCGAAACGCTGGCCGACATCCATGCCCAGATGGACCCGATCCTGCGCAGCCTCGGCTATACCGAAGGCAATCCCGGACAGCGCATGATCCAGCTATCGCAGGACGACCGCTTCAAATTCGCAGAAGGCGATGCGGGCCGCGCCGAGATCATCGACTTCCTGCAGGAACGCATCGAATGGGTTCGTGGCGAGATGCCGCGCGCCTTCGCCCGCGTCGTCGACCCTGAAGTCGAAGTGCGCCGCATCCCGCCGAACGAGGAGCTGGGCGCGCCCACTGCCTATGGCGGCGCGCCTGCGGTGGACGGATCGCGCCCCGGCACCTTCTGGATAAACCTGCGCGATACGGACCTGCACCGCACGTACGACCTCGTCACCCTCACCCATCACGAGGCCATTCCGGGCCATGTGTGGCAGGGCGAATATTCCAACCAGCTGCCGCTGATCCGCACGATCCTGGCGTTCAATGCCTTCAGCGAGGGCTGGGCGCTCTATGGCGAGCAGCTGGCGGACGAGCTGGGCGCCTATGACGACAATCCCGCTTGGCGATTGGGCTATCTGCAGGCCGCCGCCTATCGCGCGGTGCGACTGGTGGTCGATACCGGCCTGCATGCGCAAGGCTGGGCACGGCAGCAGGCGATCGACTATTTCCATACCAATAGCGGCGTCGGCGTGGCCGAGACCACCAACGAGATCGACCGCTATTGCAGCTGGCCCGGCCAGGCGACCGGCTACATGGTCGGAAAGCTGGAAATCCTGCGCCAGCGCCAGCGCGCCGCCACAGCCATGGGCAGCGCCTACGATCTGAAAGATTTCAACCTCGCCGTGGTCGAAGGCGGCAATGCGCCGCTCGATGTGATGGCGGGCAATATCGACCGGTATATCGGCACCTAAAGCCACAAAACGGAACCAACCCGCCCGCGCCGCGCTCTCTCCTGCAACAGGGAGAAGCTCGTGAAATTCATGCGTTACGTTGAAATCGGCCTCGCGGTGCTGGCCGCACTGGCCGTGCTGGTATCGCTGCTACCTACCGATATGTGGTTCGTACGCACGGTGGACCTGGTGCGCGAACCGATGTCATGGGCAGCGCTGGTCCTGCTGGTGCTGGGCGTCATTTTTCTGCGCGGCTGGGACCGCAAAGTTGTGCCAGCATTGCTCGGCCTCGTCATCGTCATCAACTTGTGGCGTATGTGGCCCTACCTTCCCTTCGGCGCGACCGAGATTGCGCTCAGCGAACCTGTCGAGACCGACCGCTGCTTCACCGCGCTGGCGGTGAATGTGAAGGTGAAGAACGAGGATTATGCAGGTATCGCGCAGCAGGTGCGCAGCGTCGATCCCGATGTGCTTTTCCTGATGGAAACCGACGAGCGTTGGGTGCGCGAATTGCAGGATGTCATCACGCCCTATCCCACCAGCCGCGCCCATCCGCAGCCAGAAGCGTTCGGCCTCGTCTTCGCCAGCCGCGTGCCGGCGTCGCGCCTCTCCATCGTGGAGAACACGCACCGCGATACGCCAACCGTTTACGCCACGCTGCAACTGGAGGGCACGGCGCCGGTCGAATTCATCGGCCTGCATCCCAAGCCGCCACTGCCCGGCTGGAATACCGAGGAGCGCGACGAAAACATCATCCGCGCCGGCACCGATACGCCCGACAGCCTGCCCGACGGCGTGACCATGGGCGACTTCAACGATGTGCCATGGTCGCGCACCACCACCGCCTTTCGCGAGGAAGGAAACTGGCGCGACCCGCGCGTCGGGCGCGGCACGTTCCCCACCTTCCCGTCTGACTATCTGTTGCTCGGCTGGCCGCTGGACCAGCTCATGGTGCGCGGCGATGTGCGCATTCGCAGCTTCGAGGTCATGCCCGATAACGGATCCGACCACCGCGCCATGTTCGGCGAATTCTGCGTGCCGCGCGACAGCAATGCGGCGCGCGCCGGCCAAACTTCGCCGCCAGGGGAAAGTGCCCTTGAACCTGCAGAGTAGGGTCGGGGACCGGCGCAGGCCACGCGATCGTTAACCCTCTTCCGCAATCGCAAATTAACCCTCTCATGTGCAGCCTTGCGCCATTCGCAGAGGGATTATGCGATCATGATGAACTTTATCGTCATCGCAGCGATGGGGCTGATGCTGCTGGTGCTTGTGAAAGACAGCAAGGTGCGACGCCAGCGTCAGGCGGGCCAAGCCGGTGCCGTCGCGCTTGTCGGCCTTGGCGTTGCCGGGGCGATTTATTCCGGGTTCGCCGCTTCCTGACCGGCATCCGGCGATGGGGCCAATCGCGGCACGAGACTGATTTCGAACAGGGTGGGCCATAGCTTGCCTGTCACGAACAGGCGGTCGTTCTCCGCGTCATGCGCAATGCCGTTCAGCACAGCATCGTGTTCCACGATCTCGATCCGTTCGGTGATGGGGCTCAGGTCGATGGCGCGCACCACTTCGCCGGTCGCCGGATCGATGCCGACGATCACGCGCGAGAACCAGATATTGGCGTAGATCAGCCCGTCGATCACTTCGAGCTCGTTCAGATCCTTCAGCGGCTCGCCTTCGATAGTGACGACAAGCTCGCGTTGCACATCCAGCGTTTCCGGATCGATGAAGCGCAGCACTGCCGTTCCATCTGAAAAGACGAGGCTGTCCTCGAAAGTGGTCAGACCCCATCCCTCGAACGGAAAATCGTCGCGGCTTTCGATGGGAGAGAGATCTGACAGGGTCCAGCGATGCACCACGCCGTGCATCCATGTCAGGCTAACCAGCTCGTCCTGCCAGACGGTCAGCCCCTCTCCGAATTGGTCGGGCGGAATGTCGCTGGCGGCCAGCACTTCGCCGGTTTCCAGATCGACGCGGCGGACTTGCGACTGGCCTTCGCGGCCCGTGCTTTCGTAAAGATGGCCGTAGTGCCACAGCAGGCCTTGGGTAAACGCGGCCGGATCGTGCGGATATTCCGCCACGATCTCGACATCGAAAATCTCGATGGGGCGTGGCGCTTCGGCCTGTGTTTCCACCGCAGCAGGCGCAGGCTGCACATCCTGCGCATGGGCGGGCAGCCACAGCAGGGCCGCCGCCGCCAGCGGAGAAAGAAGGTGTCGAAGGGTCGTCATCACGCTCGCCCTAATGCCTGCCGGTGAACCGGCGATGACGCGAAGGCTCGCTCAGCGGCGCGCCATGCCCGACATGACCTGCCCCAGCAGCCCGCCCAGCGCACCGCCCAGCGGGTTGTTGCCGCCGCCCGACGGTGTCGCCGCGCTGCCGCCGTCGCGGTTCATCATGTAGCCCATCACCGCCATGGCGAGGATCGGCAGCATGCGCTTCAGCACATCGCTGCTGATTCCGGTCGACCCGGCAACTTCCTCCGCAACGCCGCGGCTCACATCCTTGTTGCCGAAAATTTCTCCGAGGATGTCATTGCCCGCCTGCGTCGGCGTGGGTTCGCGCTTCAACACGCTGTCGAGCAACATGCCACCCAGCGCCCCGCCCAATCCGCCGCCCAATCCGCCGCCAAGGCCGCCTGCCGAGCCTTGCCCGCCGGCGCCCAGCGCCCCGCCCAGCACATCGGCAAGGCCGCCCATGCCGCTTTGCGAGCCGGCGGTGCGGCGACCCATCCCCGCCACGATGGCGGGCAAGAGAGCGCCTGCACCAGTGCGCGCGGTCTGCTCATCGATGTTCAGCTCGCGCGCCATGCTTTCGATGATGCCTTGCTGCTGCAGGATCTGGCTGAGGTTCATCAGTTTTTACCGAACAGCTTGCCAGCCGCGCTGGTGATGTCGTTCAGCGGATTGCCGTCATGGTCGCGGTCAAGGATCTGCATGAAGTTCTGCAGCGAACCTTCGCCGCCCACATGCTCCATCACCTGGCTCAGCACGCCCTGGTCGATACCGCTCTTGTCGGCTGCGACCTGCATGGTGTCGCCTTCGGCATGGTGGCCTTCGGTCAGCGCGGCAATCGCTCGTTCGGCGGTTTCCTGATCGATGCCGATCTTCTCCGCCATGTTCTTTACCGTGGGGTGATTATGGGCGGCGTTCTTGATCTGGTCGAAAATGCTCATCGAAACTCTCCTGTTGGTGGTCGTGTCATCAATGAGGCTAGCGCGCCATTGTGCCAATAAAAAGACCCCGCCCGGCTCGCACCAGACGGGGTCTTTCCCTCTCCAGCTCGGAAACTGAGGATCAGGCGCTTTGCGGAGCGGCCTGGCGAACGCCCTCGTCGACATGTGCGGCGAAAGGCTGGAAGTTGTTCACGAACAGCTCGACCAGCTTGTGCGCGGTGCGATCGTATTCGTCCTGGTCGGTCCATGTGCTGCGCGGATCTAGGATGGACTGGTCGATTCCCGCTTCTTCCAGCGCGGGCACATGCACCGGCACGTCGAAGCCGAAATTGGCATCTTTGCGGTATTCGACATCGTCCAGCCTGCCATCGAGCGCGGCGTTGAGCAGGCCGCGCGTCGCCTTGATTGGCATGCGGTTTCCCACGCCGTATTTGCCGCCCGTCCAGCCGGTGTTGAGCAGCCAGCACTGCACATTGCCCTCGGCGATGCGCTTTTTCAGCAAATTGCCATAGACCGAAGGATGACGCGGCATGAAGGGCGCGCCGAAACAGGTGCTGAAGGTCGCCTCGGGCTCTGTCACGCCGATCTCGGTGCCCGCCACCTTGGCGGTGTAGCCAGAGAGGAAGTGGTACATCGCCTGGTCCGGCGTCAGCCGCGCGATCGGGGGCAGCACGCCGAAGGCATCGGCGGTCAGCATGATGACGTTGCTGGGCACCGGGCCCATATTGTTTTCGGACGTGTTGGGAATGAAGTCGATGGGATAGGCACCGCGGCTGTTCTCGGCGAGCGAGTTGTCGTCGAAATCGAGTTCGCGCGTATCCTTGTCCATCACCACATTTTCCAGCACCGTGCCGAACATGCGGGTGGTGGCGTAGATTTCGGGCTCGGCTTCTGCGGAAAGGCGGATCATTTTTGCATAGCAGCCGCCTTCGAAATTGAAGACCGCCGTATCCGACCAGCCATGCTCGTCATCGCCGATCAGCGTGCGGCTGGCATCGGCGGAAAGCGTTGTTTTTCCGGTGCCCGAAAGGCCGAAGAACACCGCCGTCTTGCCATCCGGGCCGACATTGGCGCTGCAGTGCATGGGCATCACGCCCTTGGGCGGCAGCAGGTAGTTGAGGATGCCGAAAACGCTCTTCTTCATCTCGCCCGCATATTGCGTGCCGCCGATCAAGATCAGCTTTTCCGAGAGGTTCACGGCCACCACGGTTTCGCTACGCGTGCCGTGCCGGTCGGGGTCGGCCTTGAAGCTGGGCAGGTCGATCACGGTGTATTCCGCTGCAAAATCGGCCAGCTCGGCTTCGGTCGGGCGGCACAGCATGGTGCGGATGAAAAGGTTGTGCCAGGCGAACTCGTTTATCACCTGCACCGCTACGCGGTGTTCGGGCTGGCTACCGCCGAAAAGCTGCGCGGTGTAGAGCGTGTCCTTCGTGCCGAGATGAGCGAGAAAATCCTCTTTCAACGCCGCGAAATGCTCAGGCGACATGCTGGCATTGTTGTCCCACCACACCGTCTCTTCGGTCTCGCCATCGCGCACGATGAACTTGTCTTTCGCGCTGCGGCCGGTGTGCTTGCCCGTCTCGACCACCAGAGGTCCGTGCTTTGCCAGACGCCCCTCGCCATTGGCCAGCGCATGTTCGACAAGCGCAGCGGTTTTCAGATTGGCGTGAATGGTAGCATCGGTCGCAATGCCCAGATCGGCATGCGACACCTCATGGGTGTATGACACGTTGCTCTCCTCCTAGAACGGTCAAGATGTAGGGGGCGGCAGGCGTGGCCGGGCCGCTCTCAAGGGCGCGCATAGTGAGAGATGATTGCGGCGTCAATTTGGCTGGCGGAAGGTTGATCTATCACAGTTTTGTTGTGAGCGTTCACATAACCTCAGGCGCCTGTCTGCCAGCGCGTTATCCAGCGATTTATTGCCAATCGCCCGTGCGAAAGTTAGGTCTGCGCTGGCAAGGAGCGTCATGACCGAACTTACCACCAGCGATGCAGAGACGAACGCCGGAACCACAGCCGGACAGCGCGTGATCGCGCTGGTCGACGATGATCGCAACATCCTCACCACTCTCTCCATCGCATTGCAGGCCGAAGGCTATGCCACCCGCCTTTACTCCGATGGCGAGGCGGCCTTGGATGCGCTGTTGCACAACCCGCCCGACCTGGCCGTGTTCGACATCAAGATGCCGCGCATGAACGGGATGGAATTGCTGCAAAAGCTGCGGGAGACATCGCAGCTGCCGGTCATCTTCCTCACCAGCAAGGATGAGGAGGAGGACGAGGAAGCTGGCCTTGCCATGGGCGCGGACGATTATATCGCGAAGCCTTTCAGCCAGCGCCTGCTGCTGGCCCGCATCCGCGCCATCCTGCGCCGCGCCGCGCCGCTGCCCGTTAGCGAGGACGATCCCGTGCCTATGCCGAAGGCGGAGCATGAGGTCATCACGCGCGGTCGCCTCGCCATGGATCCGGCGCGGCACCAGGTAACCTGGGATGGGCGCGCGGTCAGTCTGACGGTCACCGAATTCCTGATCCTCGAAGCGCTGGCCGCCCGGCCCGGCGTTATCAAGAGCCGCAACCAGCTGATGGATGCGGCTTACCCGGACGATGTCTTCGTCGATGACCGCACTGTCGATTCCCACATCAAGCGCCTGCGCCGCAAGTTCCGCGCCGTCGATTCCGATTTCACCGCGATCGAGACACTGTACGGGGCAGGCTACAGCTTCTCCGATGGCTGACAGCACTGTCGACAACAGCCTGCAGGCATCGCGGCTGGAGCGGATACCCTTTCCCTTCGGTCGTTCGCTGACGGCGCGCATATTGACGGTGAACCTGATCCCGCTGCTGGTGCTGGCGGGCAGCCTGTTCTTCCTCGATTCCTACCGGCGACAGCTGCTGGACGAGCGTTTCAAGCTCGCTCGGATCGAAGCGCAGATCACTGCCGAGGCGCTGGCAGGCGCGACGCGCGAGCGGCAGGAAGCGTTGCTCAGCCAGATCGGGCGCGAACAGCGTATGCGGCTGCGCATGTACGACACCGAAGGCACGCTTATCGCCGACAGTTTCGCCCTCGACCAGCCCAGCTTCACCTTCGGCGATCCGGATGCGGAACCATTCCTCGAAGATTTCGCCCGCTGGACCGACAGCGCGGTAAACTTCGCGGTCGGCGCGCCGTCGCCGCCCGACTATGTCGAGCCCGAAAGCACCTCGGCAGACGGCTGGCCGGAACTGGCCCGCGTGCGCCAGCAAGGCCTCACCCAGATCGAATTGCGCCGCGCGCCCGACGGCACTCCTGTCATCAACGCCGCTGCGCCGGTCGGTCTGGCGGGCGCAACCCTGCTCACCACCCGCAATGCCAGCGACATCACCGCCGCCGTGCGCAGCGCGCGCTCCGACCTGATGACGATCATCCTGCTGGCGCTCGCCGTTTCGACCATCCTTTCGCTCTACCTTGCCAACACCATCATCGGCCCGCTACGTCGCTTGGGCCTTGCCACTTCCCGCGTGCGGCTGGGGCGGGAGCGCGATGTCGAGGTGCCGCGCATGGACAGCCGCGAGGACGAGATCGGCGTGCTCGCCCGCGCCGTATCCGACATGACGGCCGCCCTGCGCCACCGCATCGACGCGGTGGAAAGCTTCGCCGCCGATGTCGCGCACGAGATCAAGAACCCGCTCGCATCCCTGCGCAGCGCCACCGAATCGCTGCCCAAGGTGGAGGAACCGGACCTGCGCGCCCAGTTGGTTGACGTCGCCGCCCACGATGTGCGCCGGATCGACCGGCTGGTGAGCGAAATCAGCGAGGCGAGCCGCATCGATGCCGAACTCAGCCGCGCGACGTTCGAGCCGGTGGAACTGGGCACGCTGTTCGCCAATGTCATCGCCCGCAAGGTGGAGCGCGGCGAAAATCGCGGCTGCGATATGCAGGTGGTCAGCAACACCGTGCGCGACGTGGTGCTGGGCGTCCCTATCCGGCTGGAGCGCGTCGCCGAGAACCTGCTCGACAATGCCGTCTCCTTCTCTCCCGAAGGCGGGCGCATCACCGTCACCATCGACCATGGGGCCGACACCGTCACCGCGCGCATTTGCGACGAAGGCCCCGGCATCCCCGAAGAAGCGCGCGAGAAGGTCTTCACCCGTTTCCACTCGCACCGCCCCGAAGGCGAGGAATATGGCAACCATTCGGGTCTCGGCCTCGCCATCGGGCGTGCGATTGCCGAAGCGCATGACGGATCGCTGCGCGTGGGAGAAAGTGCTGCGGATTTGGGCGGCGCGTGCCTTGTCCTCGAACTGCCTGCCGCGTAATCCCGAACAGCATGAGCACGACCCTTCCCAATGTCAGCTGCGTTGCCATGCGTGGGCGCGCCATGCTCATCACCGGCGGACCGGGCAGCGGCAAATCCAGCCTGGCCCTCGCGCTGATGGATCGCGGCGCGGAGCTAATCGGTGATGATGGAGTCACGCTGGCGCAGGTCGGCGAACTGGTCGTCGCGACGCCGCCTCCCAACACCGAAGGGCTGATCGAAATCCGCAATGTCGGCCTGCTCGAAGTTCCCACCGCGCGGGCACCGGTGGCCATCGTGATCAATCTCGATCCCGATGCGGAGAGGCTGCCGCTGGGCCATGGCGCGGCGATGCTGCTCGGCAAGGAAGTGCCGCAGGTCGACCTCTATCCGGACACGCCTGCCCTGCCCTTGCGCGCCGAGGCGGCACTGGAAATGCACGGTCTGGACTGAAGGCCCTCTTCACATTCATCAATTGTGCGCGCATGTGGCTTTCCATGGCTGCAAACGCTTCCGCACCCGCCCAGCGCATCCTGCTTGTGACCGGCATGTTGGGCGCGGGCAAATCGACCGCGCTGCGCGAACTCGAAGACCTTGGCTGGGAATCGATCGACAATTTTCCGATCCGCCTGCTCGACCGGATGGTGGGCGGCGATGCCGTGGCAGGCTCGCTCGCCATCGGTTTCGATTGCCGCACGCGCGGCTTCGTGCCCGCCGAAATCATCGAGCAGGTGAAGCACTGGGTGGAGGAGGACGAGAACCTCACCATCAGCACGCTGTTCCTCGATTGCGCGGGGCATGAACTGGAGCGGCGTTTCAACGAAACGCGGCGCCGCCATTTCCTCGCAGGCGACCTGCCCGTCTCTTCCGGCATATCGGCGGAGCGTGAATTGCTCAGCCCGCTGCGCCGCTGGGCCAATGTGCTGATCGACACCACCGATTTTTCCACCAACGACCTGAAACAGACGATCCGCGACCAATTTTCGCAAACCGCCCCTGCCGAGATGACGGTGACGGTATCGAGTTTCGGCTTTGCGCGCGGCAAGCCGCCCACGGCCGATTTGGTGTTCGACATGCGCTATCTCGCCAATCCGCATTGGGAAGAGGGGCTTCGCGAACAGACCGGGCTGGACGAAGGCGTAGGCGAATTTATCGAAAGCAATCCGATATTTGCATCCAGCTTCTCGAAAATCCGTGCATTGCTGCTGGAACTTCTGCCGCAATATGCGGAGCAGGGAAAAACCTATGTGAACATCGCCTTCGGTTGTACCGGCGGGAGACACCGCAGCGTTTACACAGCGGAGAAGATGGCGCAGGTCTTGCGCGAAGGCGGCTTTTCGCCCACCGTCCTGCATCGCAATCTGGGATCGCGAGCCGAGGATCTGGTGGAAGGGAGCCAGCATCCATGAGCGCCAAGCGATCCGCCCTGTCGGTTTGAATAGGTAGAAGAACGCCCTCCCCCGATGATTGGTATCATTCTCGTCACCCACGGCCAGCTGGCCGAGGAATTTGTCGCCGCCATGGAACATGTGGTGGGCCGGCAGGATGCGGTCGCCACGATCTGCATCGGGCCGAATGACGATATGGAAGAGCGTCGCCGCGAAATCGCCGAAGCGATCGAGCGCGTCGATACAGGCGCGGGCGCGATCCTGCTGACCGACCTTTTCGGCGGCACGCCGTCCAACCTCGCCATCTCGCTATTGGAGGCGGGACGGACCGAGGTGATCGCCGGCATCAACCTGCCCATGCTGATCCGCCTGGCGGGCGCGCGCAAGGAATTGCCGCTCCTCAAGGCCGCGCAGGCCGCGCGTGAGGCGGGGCGCAATTACATCACACTCGCATCGGAATTTCTGGGGCAGGACGCCTGATAGGGAATTGGGAGGGCAGATGAGCGAAGCAAGCCGACAGGTCGTCATCCCCAACAAGCGCGGACTGCATGCTCGCGCCAGCGCCAAATTCGTCAGCATGGTGGCGGAGATGGACAATCACAAAGTGGCTGTCGAAAAAGACGATCACAGTGCCGCGGGCGGCTCGATCCTGGGGCTGATGATGCTGGGCGCCGCCATGGGGGACACGGTCACCCTGAAGGTCGAAGGCCCGGAAGCAGAGGCGAAGCTGGGCGCGCTGGTGGCGCTGGTCGAAGGCAAGTTCGGCGAGGACTGAGAGCCAGCCATGCGCCGCGAGATTACCGGCTTTTCCAACCCCACGGTCAAATATCTGCGCAGCTTGCGCGACAAGAAGCACCGCAAGCGCGAGGGCGTATTCCTTGCCGAGGGACTACGCCTGCTAACCGACGCGCGCGAATGCGGCCACCTGCCCAAGATGCTCGTGATGGCAGGCGGACGCGATCGGCATCCGCTGCTGGATGCGCTGGAGGCGGATGTTGCGGCAGCGGGCGGCGACGTGATCGTCACCACGCCGGACATCTTATCCAAGATTACCGGCAAGGATAACCCGCAGGCCGTGGCAGGCGTGTTCGAGGAGTTCGATACGTCTGTGGGCAGTTTGGACCGCACTGCCGCGTCGATCTGGCTGGTGGCGCAGGCGCTGCGCGATCCGGGCAATCTGGGCACGATGCTGCGCACAGGCGATGCGGTGGGCGCAGGCGGCCTCATCCTGATCGACGACTGCGCCGACCCTTTCAGCGTCGAAGCCGTGCGCGCGAGCATGGGTGCGATCTTCACGCAGAGAGTGGCGCGCGCTTCTTGGGGAGAATTCCACGGCTGGCTGCGTCAAGGTGATGGCCAGCTGGTCGCCGCATCATTGCGCGACGCTGTGCCCTATCGCAGCGCGCAATATGCCGCGCCGTGCTTCGTCATGGTTGGCAACGAATCGCAAGGCCTGCCGGAAGAATACGAGACCGCCTGCGACCTGCGCGTCACCATGCCGATGCGCGGCCGGGCCGACAGCCTCAACGCCGCCGTGGCTGCGGCTGTCCTCTCCTATGAGGTGCTCGATACGCTGGAGCGCTAGGGCGTTATGTCAAGCGACGCTATGCGGGCCCGCTGTCTTGCTCCTCTTGACCTTCACCGAAATTCGAGAGTCTGCGCGGCTGCATGTTGAGCGGAGGAGCTTCGTGAAGATCTTTCGCTGACGTGTCGATACTCAGCTGTTCGAAGCGTTCACCAGTCTTTCGAAGATTGGTGTCGAAGGAGCCTACAAGTGAATCGAAGCTGTTGTTGGCCTTGCTGAGATCGCGGCGTAGATTGCTCATGTGGCGAGCCACGATCCCGAGCCTGTCATACAACTCCTTCCCAAGCTTCGCGATCTCCTGCGCGTCTGCCTGCACACCTGCTTGCCGCCACACAGTGGCGACGGTCATGGCTATCGACATAAAATTGAGAGGGCTGGAGAGGACAACATTCTGTCGCAATGCAAAGTCTAGCAGATCCTCACTCTGGGTAAGTGCCGCATAAAGAACGTGCTCGCCCGGAACAAACAGAACGACAAAGTCAGCCGACCCTTCAACGTGGTCTTGATACCGTTTCTCGGCTAACGCCCTGACATGTCCGCGCAATTCACGCGCGTGTTTGGCCAGCAGCACGCCGCGCTGCTCTTCGCTTTCGGCCTCGTTGGCTTCCTTGTATGTATTGAAGACATTTTTGACATCGACAACCAGTTTGCGGCCACCGGGGATGTTTATGATGGCATCGGGTCGCAGGTCTTTGCCATCCGCATCTTTCACGTTCACTTCTCGCCGGAAATCAGTGCGGTCGGTAAGGCCGCAGCTTTCTAGCAGGTTCTCGAGCTGCAATTCACCCCAGTCCCCACGAGCTTTCGTTGCCCCTTGCAGGGTCGTGGTAATCCGGTTGGCGCCGTCGATTACTTCCCGCTGGCCAGCCTTCACCTCGCCAATGACACCCTGCAATTGGTGCCATGCTTCCGAGCGACCCTTTTCAAGTTCCTCGACACGCTTGCGATAATCTTCGAGCGTTCGGCTGATGGGCCCAGCCTTTTTCTCCAGTTCGGCCAAAGCATCTTTGTTGAGATTGGCCAGATGCGCACCTGCCCCCTCCAGAAATTTGGCCTGCGCGCCAGCGAGCATTTTCTCGCCAATCTCATTGAACTTGGCCTGAAGTTTCTCCTCCGCCTCGACCAACCGTGAAAGCTCGCGTTCGAAGTGTTTCTCACGTTCGGCATAACGATCTTCAAAGGCGCGCTCGCGCTCAGCCGTGCCGCTCTTCAAGCTCTCAAGTTCGGAGGCAAGTGCGGATTTCTCGCTACGTAGAGTCTCGAGTGCGCGCTCATACGATCCCCGCACATTTCGCAGTTCCTCTTCGAGAGCATCGACGCGCCCCGCTTTTTCTCGTGCTGCTTCCAGATCGGCAAAAGTCCGCAAGTATTTAGCGTCAATTTCTTTCGCCTCGGCATCGCGTGCATTATATCGCGCGCGAAGATCGCCGATGGGCCGCGATCCGACAAACCAACCAAGTAAACCACCGATCAGAGCGGCGGCCAACCCGACAAACAGAATCAAGATTGAGGAATCGGCTTCCATTTTTCTCTCAACAAATGCGGACCGTGTGAGCGGGCGCGTGCACGCCCGCCCAGCTTTGGTCAGGTTGTGGCGAAACGCCACCTGTAATCATTCTCTGCTTCCGCCTCGGATTGAAATCCGCGAGGCGAACAGGACACGAAGTGCTGGCGGTCATCCGACAGGCGCACCCAGAAGCAGAGATCGATATTCCAAAGCAGCACGTACGGCGGACAGTTCATGCCCTTTCCTCCGTAACTGCTTTAATCTTTTAAAATTCTGCTGAAGGTTGGCCGGGAGCATCGCACTATTGCCAACTCAGGAGTCGCTCATGCACTTGCCGGGTTCGGACCGGTTTGATCAGCTGAATTTCATAAATGATTAATTCGCGTCACAGCGTCTCACTAGATCATAAGCGCCTCCTCTCAAGCCGGAACAGACAATGAACCTACAGCACGAACTGTCTTCCGCAAGTCGCGCAATGAGAATTTCGTCCATATCGGTGGAAAGTCTCGTCGGAACCAATCCCCAGCCCCGCTCGCTGAACAGGCAAAGGAGAGAAAATTCCATGTCGATCAAGGAAATGATTCAGGACCACCCCAATGTGGGCGGCGACTATAACGAGCAGCTGGGCGAAGCGGTGAAGCATGCCATGTACTGCGCGGCAATCTGCAACAGCTGCGTGGATGCCTGCAATTCCGAACAGGGCGATATGTCCGAATGTATCCGCAAATGCTCCGATGCGTCGGACATCTGCCAGGTCGTCAGCACGGTCGCCGCACGCCGCACACACGGCAATACGGTGGTCATCAAATCGCTGCTGGAAGCCTGCATCATCGCCTGCAAGGTATGCGCGGAGGAATGCGCCAAGCATGACAATCCGCATTGCAATCGCTGCGAGCGCATGTGCCGCGAAACAATGGAAGATTGCGCGAAAGCGCTGGAAGGAATGGTGGACGCGGCGACTGCCTGACGCACGCGATTGCCCTTTTGCCAGTCGCGGCGCTATAACACCGCGCTGTTACTTTTGACGGAAGGGTCGCCGCCATGCGTTTTCGCAATATCGTTCTCGCTCTGCTGCTGGGCAGCACAACGTTGTCGCTTGCCGGGTGCAATACCGTTCGCGGGCTTGCCGCCGATATCGATTCGGTCGGCAGGGCGGGTGAGCGCGCTATCGACTGATACAAAAAGGGCCGCCCCGATCGAGCGGCCCTTTTTCGAGACCGAGGCTATTTGTCGCCGGAGCGCTTCGTCGCGATCAGGTTCACGATGATCCAAAAGCCGGTAGTGAACATCGCGAAATAAACGGCGAAGCGGATCAGCACTTCGTCCGTCGTGTCGTCCGAGGTGAAGAAGCGCCACACGCACATTGCGCTCGCGAAAATGAAACCGACAAGCGCCGCGTTGCGCAGGCTGAGCGGGCCTTTCACGTCACGACCGTCAAGCCGCTTCGCGCATTTTCTTGAGCTTCTTCAATGCCATATTGCGCTTGAGGCGCGAGAGGTGGTCGATGAAGAGAATGCCGTTCAGGTGATCCATCTCGTGCTGGATGCACACGGCCAGCATGCCGTTCATCTCTTCCTCGTGCGTGTTGCCTTCCAAGTCCTGCCAGCGCACGCGGCACTGCGCGGGACGTTCGACGTCCGCGAAGATGTCGGGCACGGATAGGCACCCTTCCTGGTAGCTTTTCAGATCGTCGCTCGGATCGAGGATTTCCGGATTCACGAACACGCGCGGGTCGTTGATGACCGGCTGGTGCGTGTGCTTCGTGCCATCGTGGTCGCATTCTACCGGTTCGGCATCCGGGTCTTCTTCCTGCAAGTCGATGACTAGCAGGCGCAGCGGCTCGCCCACCTGGATGGCGGCAAGGCCGATGCCATGGGCGGCATACATCGTTTCGAACATGTCATCGACGAGCGTCTTGAGATCGTCGTCGAAGGTCGTCACCGGTTCGGACACGGTTTTGAGCCGGGGATCCGGCGCTTCCAGAATTTCGCGAATAGCCATGGGTCCGATTTAGTGCGGATGTCCGCGCGTTTCAATCAGCTTAGCGGCCGCCGCGCGCGCAGCGCCTGTGCCAGCGTACCCTCGTCGAGATAATCCAGCTCTCCGCCCACCGGCAGGCCGTGGGCGAGCTGGGTGATGCGCACGGGCCGCTTTTCCAGCCGTTCGGCAATATAGTGCGCGGTGGTCTGCCCCTCCAGCGTAGCATTCATGGCGAGGACGACCTCATCCACCCCGCCCTCTTCCACGCGGCCCAGCAGGCTGTCGATCGCAAGGTCTTCCGGCCGCACGCCATCCAGCGCCGACAGCCGCCCGCCAAGCACGTGATATTTGCCGGTAAACAGCCGAGCGCGGTCCAGCGCCCACAAGTCGGCGACATCCTCCACCACGCATATGCTCTTGGCATCGCGCTTGGGATCGGCGCAGATGCTGCACGGATTTTGCGTATCGACATTGCCGCAAGTGTGGCACTCGACAAGCTTGTCCTGCACGGCACCGAGCGCATGCAGAACCTGTTTCAGCGCGGTTTCTCGGTGCTTGACCAGCCACAGCACGGCGCGACGCGCGCTGCGCGGGCCGAGGCCGGGAAGCCGGGCCAGCGCGCTGGCGAGATTTTCGATTTCCTGTGATGCCATGCCTGTCCTCTAACCCGTTCGGGCTGAGCTTGTCGAAGTCCGAATTGGCTATGTCGTGCGTTTTCGCCCTTCGACAAGCTCAGGACGAACGGTTAGGGGCTGGCAACATGCGCATCATCTTCATGGGAACGCCCGATTTTGCCGTGCCGACGCTCAATGCGCTGGTCGAGGCCGGGCACGACATTGCGGCGGTGTATAGCCAGCCGCCCAGCCGATCCGGCCGCGGCAAGAAAGAGCGGCCCTCCCCTGTCCAAGCGCGGGCCGAAGCGTTGGACATCGAAGTTCGCCATCCGCGCAGCCTGAAAGGCGGTGACGAGCAGGCCGCTTTCGCCGCATTGAAAGCCGATGTCGCAGTGGTCGCTGCCTACGGATTGCTTCTGCCGCAGCCGATCCTCAATGCGCCGAAGCATGGCTGCCTCAATGTGCATGGCTCGCTGCTGCCGCGATGGCGCGGGGCCGCGCCGATCCACCGCGCGATACAGGCTGGTGACGCGCAGACCGGCATCACGATCATGCAGATGGAGGCAGGCCTTGATACAGGCCCAATGCTGATGAAAGCCGCAACGCCTATTGCCGACAAGACCACGGGCGAATTGCATGACGAACTAGCCGAGCTCGGCGCAGGCCTGATGATCGAAACGCTGGCCGCATGGCCGACGCTGGAGCCACAGGTGCAGGACGATACGCTCGCGACCTACGCGCCCAAGATCGGCAAGGAGGAAGCACGCCTCGATTTCGCCAAGCCCGCCGATGTGCTGGAGCGAGAGGTGCGTGCCTTCTCGCCCTTCCCCGGCAGCTGGATGATGGTCGATGGCGAACGCCTGAAATGGCACCGCGCCGAAGTTGTCGATTCCACGGGTGACGCCGGGAGAATATTGGACAAGCAATTGACCATCGCCTGTGGTGACATGGCTTTACGCCCCGTCACCGTGCAGAAAGCGGGTAAGCCGGCCATGGCTATCGAGGACTATCTGCGCGGCAATCCGATTGTTGCAGGGAGCCGCGCCGGTTGACCCGCTTCGCCCTTACCGTGGAGTTCGACGGCACGCCGTTCTTCGGCCTGCAGCGCCAGCCGCACGGGCCGAGCGTGCAAGGCGCGATCGAGAATGCGGCGCACAAACTTACCGGCGAGGATGTGACGCTGTTCAGCGCGGGCCGCACCGATAGCGGCGTCCATGCGCTCGCCATGCGCTGCCATCTGGATATTGAAAAACCGTTCGAGCCGTTTCGCCTGATGGAAGCGCTGAACGCGCATCTGCGCCCCGATCCCGTCGCCATCACGGGCTGCGCAGTCAAACCGGACGATTGGCATGCGCGCTTTTCCTGCATCGGGCGCAGTTATGAATACCGCATCCGTAATCGCCGCGCGCCGCTGACTCTGGAGAAGGGTCGCGCATGGCACATCGCCCGCCCGCTGGATGCCGACGCCATGCACGAGGCGGCGCAGGCGCTGGTGGGGCGGCACGACTTTACCACTTTCCGCTCCGCGCATTGCCAAGCGAAGGATCCGGTCAAGACGCTGGACCGGCTGGATGTGAGCCGCGAGGGCGATGCCATCGTCATCCGCGCCGCGGCACGCAGTTTCCTGCACCACCAGGTCCGCTCCATGGTCGGCACGCTGGCGCTGGTTGGGCAAGGCACTTGGGCAATCGGGCAGGTTGCCGAGGCGCTGGCGGCAAAAGATCGCGCTGCTTTGGGCCTGAATGCGCCGCCCGAGGGTTTGTATTTCGTCGCCGCGCATTATCCCGACGATAATTGAGAAAGGATCACCATGACCACCACCGGACGCCAGCTCGTTTCCACCCTCACCGCCGATGGGAAGATGACTCTCGCGCTGGAGGAAAAGGTGTTCCCCGAGCCGACCGGCAACCTAGTGCTGGTGCGCATGGAAGCCGCGCCGATCAACCCGTCCGACCTCTTCCTGATGACGACCGGTGCCGATCTGGAAAATGCCAGTTACTCGCCCGGCAAGATCGAAATGCAGCTGCACCCCATGGTCGCCGCCGGGCAAGCCGCGCGGCACGGCAAGCCGCAGACGGTGGGCAATGAAGGCGCCGGGACAGTCATCGCAGCGGGCGGAGGCGAGATGGCGCAGGCGCTGATGGGCCAGCGCGTGGCCTGCGTGCCGGGCAACGCCTTCAGCGAATATGCCATTGCCGATGCGATGATGTGCCTGCCGCTGGGTGAGCATTCGTCGGAAGTCGGCGCAAGTTCCTTCGTAAATCCGCTGACCGCGCTCGGTTTTGTCGAGACCGCCAAGCGCGAGGGCCATGATGCGATCATCCATGCCGCCGCCGCGTCAAACCTCGGGCAGATGCTAAACCGGATTTGTCAGGAAGACGGCATGGCGCTGGTCAATATCGTGCGCAAGGATGCGCAGGCCACCTTGCTGCGTGAGCAAGGCGCGTCCCATGTGGTCAATTCGTCCGACAGGGATTTCGAGATGCAGCTGGCGTCCGCCATCGACGATACCGGCGCTTATCTCGGTTTCGATCCGATCGGCGGCGGCAACACGACAGACACCTGCCTGCGGGCCATGGAACGGGTCGCTGCCAGCAAGATGACCGAATACAGCCGCTACGGCTCCGACCAGGCGAAGAAGATGTACATCTATGGCCGGCTGGACCTGACGCCGACCATCCTGACGCCAAGCTACGGCTTCGGCTGGACAGTAAGCGGCTGGTTGCTGATGCCGTTCCTCAACAGCTGCGACATGCAGACCATGATGGCGCTGCGCACCCGCGTGCAGCAGGGCCTCACCTCCACCTTCGCCAGCCAGTACAAGGCGCGCGTCGGGCTGGATGAGATGCTGACGAAAGAGGCGATCATGGATTACAGCCAGATGGCGACAGGCGAGAAATACCTCGTTACGCCGCTGCGCTAACCCGCAGGCTCGGCCTCTCGCCGCAGCTCTTCTTCCAGCCGCCTTCGCGCGGCTTCCTTGGCGGCCTCCTCGTCCACTTCCAATGACACGCCGCCATCGCGGATGCTTGCCTCCACGCCCACGCCATCGATGTCGGAGACGATGATCGCCTCGCCATCGCGAATGATGAGGCGCGTGCCATCGCCCAGCGGGATATCGTCCAGCTTGGGCACGTCTTGCGGTTGCACCGGGCCGCTCGGATCGGGGCTGGGCGTCGGCTGCGGCGGCGCGGCGGCGGCACCCAAGGCGGCGCGCATGAAGTTTGCCCAGATGCGCGCGGGCACGCCGCCACCGGTCACGCCTGCCAGCGGCGAATTGTCGTCATTGCCGACCCATACGCCGACCACCAGACGGTTCTCCCCCTCGCCTGCGTAGCCGACGAACAGCGCGTCGCGATTGTCCTGCGTGGTGCCGGTCTTGCCGAAATTGGCGACCGACAGGGTGGCGGCTCGGCCCGTGCCGGAATTGATCGCGGCGCGCAGCATATCCTCGATATCGGCATGGTCGGAGCGGTTGAAGCTGCCTTGCCCGCTGGTCAGCCAGTCGAGCCAGCTTTCCTCCTCGCGCACGAAGGCGTGCGGTTCGACAGGGAAGCTGTCGGCAGCGACGGCGGCGTAGGCGGCGGTCAGTTCAAGCAGGGTGATGGTCGACGTGCCGAGCGCCATGCTGGGATCGCCGGTTGCGAGGGGAGAGGTCACCCCGAGATCACGCGCAGTTTCGATTACTGCTTCGCTGCCGACCGCATTGAAGAGGCGTACGGCGGCGACGTTGGAGCTTTGCGCAAAGGCATCGCGCAGGGTGATCGTCTCGGAATAGCGGCCATTGTGATTGCCGGGGCGATACGAGCCGGCGGTGAATTCGGTGTTGTCGATCACATCGTCCGGCGACCAGCCATTGCGCAGCGCGGCGAGGTACACGAACAGCTTGAAAGTGGAGCCCGGCTGGCGGCGCGCCTGCGTCACGCGGTTGAAGGCGCTTTCGGAATAGTCGCGCCCGCCCACCATGGCGACCACTTCGCCATTGGGCCGCATCGCCACCAGCGCCACTTGCGCGCTGCCCAGCGGAGCACGCTCGATAGCGCGGCGGGCGGCATCCTGAAGGCGGGAATCGAGCGTGGTGGTCAGCGTCTGGCGCGAATAGGTCGCCTCGGCATTTTCGCGCGCAAAGGGCAGCGCCCAGTCCGCGAAATAGGTGCCGGTGGGCACATCGTTGACAGTCCGCACGTCCAGCTCCGGCACGGCCATCGCATCGGCCTGTTCCTGCGTGATGTAACCGGCGGCGACCAAGGCATTCTTCACGAGGCTGTAGCGCTGTGCGGCAAGATCGGGATTGCGCGTGGGCGCGAGGCGGCTGGGCGCTTGCAGCAAGCCGGCCAGCATCGCCGCCTGCTCGGGGCGCAGATTTTCGGGGTGGCGGTAGAAATAATGCAGGCTCGCCGCGCGCAGGCCGTACATATTGTCGCCGAAATAGGCGTTGGAGAGGTAGCGTTCTAGGATCTCGTCCTTGGTCAGCCAAGCCTCCAGCCAGAAGGCAATCAGCGCCTCGCGCGCCTTGCGGGTCAACGTCTGTTCGGACGTGAGGAAAGTAAACTTCGCCAGCTGCTGCGTGATGGTGGAGCCGCCGCCCACGCCGGTGAAAGCCGCACGGGCAATGCCGCGCGGATCGACCCCCCAGTGATCGTAGAAACGCCTGTCCTCGATGGCGAGAAAGGGCTGGATGACATGGTCGGGCAGGTCCGCGACCTGCACCGGTTCATCCACCACCGCGCCATTGCGCGCAATCGGCGTGCCGTCGGCCGCCAGCAGGGTGATTTGCGGCGGCGCAATCGGTTGCAGCGACTTGTTGAGCGGCGCGGTGATGGCGAGATAGGCCACCAGCAGGATGAAGACGAACAGCACGCTTGCCACCATGCGGCTGATCCACCACCACCACGACCGGTTGCGCAGGAAGCGCGGCATGAACCGCCGCCAGCCCGTGGCGTAGCGGTCCGGCGTTCCGAACGGGGCATCGGACCGGTATTGCGAAGGCGGCAGCGGCGCGTAGGGATCATCGTCGTCATCATCCTGCGACAATGGCGACCAAGGCGCACTTTCCAGGGCAAGATCGCGCCGCACCCAGCTGCGGATATCAGGCTCCTTGCGCCCGAAGAATCTGCCCAGCAATCGTTTCACATGCCCGCCTTACGCCATAGTGTATTGTCTATGCAATACAGTTATTGCAATGCGCGGGTCTGGCGAAGGTCCTATGAACCTTCGTTGACGCCGTCATGCGCACTGTGCCTCGGCGCGAATATATCGCCCGCATTCCATACCGGTCGCTCTGCCATGTTGGCGATGTTGCGCGCTATAAGATAGTTGACCCCTGCCAGCCGCTCCAGCGCGGCAAAATCGACGAGATCCACTTCGTCCGATTGCTGATGGTAGTGGCGATCGAACACCAGCCCCTGCGCTTCCTCGCCGCCATTTCCCAATCCGAGATCGAGATAGATGGCCGGGATGCCCGCAGTTACGTAGCTGTACTGGTCGGACCGGGTGAAAAAGCCCTGCTCCGGCTGCGGATCGGGGCTGAGAATGAGGCCATACTCTTCGGTCGCTGCGGCCACTTCGGGGAAGAGCGAGGAGCGTTCAGCGCCGAAGGCCACGACATCGCTGAAATCGTAAGTCACCACCGGCATGTCGATATTGACATTGGCCACCAGCTCGCCGCTATCGAGGCCCGGGTTGCGCGCGTGATAGCTGGAGCCGAGCAGGCCGATCTCTTCCGCGCCCAGCGCCACGAACAGCACGGGACGGCGCGGCGGGTCGGCGCGCAGCAGGCGGGCCACTTCCAGCATGGAAGCAACGCCTACCGCATTGTCGAGCGCGCCATTGTAAATCTCGTCATCGCCTTCGGCCTCGGTCTCACGCACGCCGACATGATCGAGATGCGCCGTCACGACGATATATTCGCCCGACACACTCGGGTCCGTCCCGCGCACCATGCCGATGACGTTGGAGGTCAGGGTCGTTTCCGCCCGGCTCTTGAAGCTGATGCGCGCTGTACGGTTGAGCGCAAAGCTGGGAATGATGCGCTCCGCACTGCGCTCGGCTGCGCTCAGGTCATCGAAGTCGAAGGGGAAGCCTTCAAGAAGCCTTGCCGACATCGCTGGCGAAAGGTTTCCCGTTGCCATAACATTCGCCCCCTGCTCATAACCTATACCCTCCGGCCAGGCCCAGGTCGTGGAGGAGCGATTGCCGAACACGCTGGCGATCCCGTTCCAACTGAACCGCTGGGTCATTGCCGGGGTCGAGAGCAACAGCACGCCGATAGCGCCTTCATCCGACAGGCGCTGGTTGACGTTGGAACTGTAATGCGCGGCTTCTTCCGAGCCGAGGCCATCCGGGCTGCCGCTGATGCGCACGGCGATCGCGCCTTGCAGGTCGACGCCGGCGAAATCGTCGCGACCCTCCATCCGCAGGCCGTATCCGACAAAAACGAGCGGTGCTTCGATTACGCCGCCCATGCGATGGGCGCGGCCGCGCACGATGTAGTCCTCGCCCCATTCCAGTTCGCCTAAGCCTTCGATGCTCAGCGTATTGCCGGCCTCGGCACGCGTCACCGACATTAGCGGGACGGACTGAAAATATGTGCCTTCATCGCCGCCCGGGTCCAGCCCCAGCTCCTCCATCCGGCCCGCGACATAGTCTGCCGCACGGTCATAGCCCGGCGTGCCGACTTCGCGGCCCTCCATGTCGTCGTCGGCGAGGATGGTGGTGTCGCGCTCCAGCGCGCCGCGATCGACCGCGACTTGCGCAGCGACGGGCGCGGCAAAGGCGAGGATAGCGGCCATCGCCGCAAGCTTGGTGACAATGCGGTGCATCAAAACACTTTCCGATGTCGGCGGCTCTATCAGCCTTTGGAAACGGCGCTTTCGGGCAGGTCTTCCCCGAATACGCGCTGGTAATATTCGGCCACCAGCATCCGTTCGGCCTCGTCGCATTTATTGAGGAAGCTGAGGCGGAAGGCGAAGCCCGCATTGCCGAAAATCTCTGTGTTTTGCGCCCATGTGATAACGGTGCGCGGGCTCATCACAGTGGAGATGTCCCCACTCATGAAGCCCTGCCGCGTCAGGTCTGCCACGCGGATCATGTCGGCCACCAGCTTCTTATCGAGGCTCGTCTTCGCGCCGACGATGTCCTGCTCGGTTTCTTCCGGCAGGTAGTTGAGGCCGACGACGATGTTCCAGCGGTCCATCTGGCCCTGGTTGATCGCCTGCGTGCCGTGATACAGCCCGCTCGTATCGCCCAGCCCAACGGTGTTGGCCGTGGCAAACATGCGGAAGTGCGGATCGGGGCGGATCACGCGGTTCTGGTCCAGCAGGGTCAGCTTGCCCGCCTGTTCCAGCACGCGCTGGATCACGAACATCACGTCGGGTCGGCCGGCATCGTATTCGTCGAACACCAGTGCGACGGGATGTTGCAACGCCCATGGCAACAGCCCTTCGCGGAACTCGGTCACCTGCAATCCGTCGCGCAGCACGATGGCATCGCGCCCGATCAGGTCGATCCGGCTGATATGCGCATCCAGGTTGATGCGGATGGTCGGCCATTTGAGGCGCGCGGCAACCTGCTCGATATGCGTGGACTTGCCAGTGCCATGATAGCCCTGGATCATCACCCGACGATCATGCGCAAAGCCTGCGAGGATGGCGAGCGTGGTGTCGTGATCGAAAACGTAGTTCTCGTCGAGGTCCGGCACGCGCTCATCCGCCTTGGAAAAGGCAGGAACTTTCATGTCGATATCGAGGCCGAACGCCTCGCGTACATCGACCTCGGTATCGGGTGCTGCGAGGATGGTGGTTCCGGCGGTGTCGCTTGGATTGGTCATGTCATTCATCTCGCGCCGCTGACTAGACGCGCCACGCTTTCGTAGCAACACAGTTGTAAAGCCATGGTCGCAATGCTGCGCCAGCGATGGCACAAGGCCGCTATGGCAAGACGTTTTCCTCTCGGTCCGGCCGAGTTCGCGCGGGCCAAGCTCGTGTCCGGCGTGCGCGCGGCGTTCAACGATACCGGTCGTGGCGAGCAGCCGGTGCCGCCATCGGACGAGGCCTATTTCGCCAAGGACACGCCAATTCGCATGGTGCACGCCGATGTGGTGAGCATGATGGTGGGCGGCATGGCGGCGCTGCTGTTGCAGATGCTGCATCCGCATGCGCTGCGCGGTGTGCTCGATTTTTCCGATTTTCGCGCGGACATGCATGGCCGCTTACGGCGCACAGCGCGTTTCATCGCGGTGACGACCTATGGCCATCGCGACGATGCCGATGCCGCCATCGCGCGGGTCAATCGTATCCATGCGGCGGTCAAAGGCACGCTGCCCGATGGCACGCCCTATTCCGCCACCGATCCGCGCACGCTCGCCTGGGTGCATGTAACCGAAGCGCTGATGTTCCTCGAAGCATGGCTCGTCCATGTGCAGCCGCGAATGTCCCGCGCCGAGCAGGACGAGTATTTCCGCCAGTTCGCCCTCATCGCGCGCAAATTGGGGGCCGATCCGGTGCCGGAGACCAAGGCCGAAGCGCAAGCGATCTTTTCCGAATTGCGCGGCGATCTGCGGGTGACGCCGGAGACTCGCGAAGTTGCAGACCTGATCGTCAACAAGCGCGTGGAAGGTGCGCCGGGCGCGGTGCAACCGCTGCTGGCCAATGCGGCCATCGAACTGGTGCCGCCTTTTGCGCGCACCATGTTGGGGCTGAAGCGCCCGGGCCTGAGTGCGCTGCCGTCGCGACTGCTAGTGAACGGCATGGGCGGGACGCTACGCTGGGCTTTTCGGCAGGACACAAAAATCCGCTCATCCTGAGCCGGTGGCGCTTCGCGCCGTCTTCGACTCCGAAGGATCGCTCTTACTTCTGGCGCCGCCTTAAAACAAAGAAAGACGATGCTTCGACAAGCTCAGCATGAGCGGGGATGGCTTTGGTCTTTCATCCAAAAGCATCCGCCCGCTTCAGCAGCTGATACGCCTCCACCACGCGCTGCAAATGCGCTTCCTTGCTGCGGTCCCCGCCATTGCGGTCCGGGTGGTATCGACGAACCAGTTCGGAATAGCGGCGACGCAGCGATCGGCGATCCGCCTTCGCGCCGAGGCCCATCACATTCAGCGCCTCCCGCTCGCGCGGGGTAAAGCGGCTGGCGTCGCTGTAATTGCGACCGGCAGCCGCCCGCTTGATGTCGCCCGCGCGCGCATTGATGGCATCGAGCGGATCGGCAAAGTCGGCCCAGCGCGGCATGCCATCAGCGCCCGCCGTCGGACGGAACGCCGGAATTTCCGTTTGCCAGCCGCTGCCTGGAGCCTGCGCTGCGTAGATTTCGTCCGCGCTCATGCCTTCGAACCAGTCATAGCCCGCGTTGAATTCACGCACATGTTCGAGGCAGAACCAACGCCATTCGCCCGGTCCATCGAAGGAATTGCCCGCTCGTCCCGGTGCGCGAAATTCGCCCGGCTCGCGGCAGGTGGGGTGCTCGCACACCCGCCCTCCGCTTTCATAGCGCCCGTGGAACTTCTCGTTTCGCATGAACAGCCTTGAATGGGGATTGCTTCGCGCGAAGGGAAGCCCCACCTTGCCGGCCATGAGCGGACCCATCCAGAAAGAGATCGAAACCCTGCTGCGCGGCGCGCTGGCGCCCACACGGCTGGAGGTCATCAACGATAGCGCGCAGCATCATGGCCACGCAGGCGATGATGGCAGCGGCGAAAGCCATTTCACGGTGATCGTCGAAAGCCCGCATTTCGAGGGCAAGAACCGCCTTCAGCGACAGCGCATGGTGCTGGGCGCGCTGGGCGATATTCCCGGCGAGCGCGTGCATGCTTTCGCGATGAAATGCTACGCGCCGGGAGAAGGCCAACCATGAGTATAGAACTCTGGTATTGGCCAGACATTCCGGGTCGCGGTGAATTCGTGCGCCTGTTCTGCGAGGCGTTCGAGGTCGACTATACCGACATGGCGCGTGAGCAGAGCGCCGACGCCATGGTAGAGCATATGCATGGGCTGAGCGGCATTCGCCCTTTTGCCCCACCTTACATCGTCGATGGCGAAGTCATTATCGGTCAGACGCCGCTGATCCTGCAATATCTCTCCGACAAGGAAGGGCACGGTTCGGGCGAGATGGAGACCGATCTCGGCCTGCTGCAGCTCCAGCTCGACATCGCCGATTTCGTGGAGGAGGTGCACTCCGTCCACCACCCCGTCGCGCATGACTTGTATTATGCCGACCAGATGGATGCCGCTTTCGAGAAAGCTGCCTATTTCCGCGCCCAGCGCATCCCCAAATACCTTATCCATTTCGACAATGCGATTGCGGCGAGCGGCGGGCCTTTCATGCTCGGCCAGCAGCCCAGCCATGTCGATACAAGCCTTTTCCAAGTGATGGAGGGGCTGGACTATGCCTTCCCGCGTTACATGAAGGAAATGCAGGGCCACTGGCCGCATCTCGAAGGGCTGCAAGGCGCCGTGCCGGAGATCGAGGGCGTTGCCGATTACCTCGCCAGCGAACAGCGGCTGGAGTTCAGCGAAGACGGGATATTCCGGCATTACGAGGAGTTGGACGAGCAATAGGAGAAGCGCGCAAATGTCCATCGTGAAGACCGTCACCCCCACCAGCCACGATCTTGGCGGTTTCACCGTGCGGCGCGCGGTGCCGAGCAAAGAGGCGCGCATGGTGGGGCCGTTCGTCTTCGTGGACCAGTTCGGCCCGGCGCAGCTTGATCTGGGCAAGGGAATGGATGTGCGCCCACATCCGCATATCAACCTCGCCACCGTCACATGGCTGTTCGACGGCGCGATCGAGCATCGCGATTCCATCGGCAGCTATTCCACCATCCGCCCCGGCACGGTGAATTTGATGACGGCGGGCAGCGGCATCGTCCATTCGGAGCGCAGCCCGCAGGAAGAGCGCGCGAAAGGCCCGGCGCTGTATGGTATGCAAACCTGGCTCGCTCTGCCGGACGGTCAGGAAGAGATCGATCCTGCGTTCGAGGCCGTCAGCGACTTGCCATGGATCGACGGCGACGGCGCGCGGGCGCAGATCATCATGGGTGAGCTCTGGGGCGAGCGCGCGCCCACAACGACGCATGCCGAAACCATCTATGCCGAAATCGTGCTGAGCGAAGGCGGCTCGATCCCCATCGATGCCGAGGCAGACGAGCGCGCGTTGATGCTGGTCGGCGGGGATGCCAGCGTCGACGGCATGGCGCTAAACCTCTACGATCTCGTCGTGCTGAAACCTGGCGCGGCGATGACGCTTTCCAGCCGCTCCGGCGGGCGCGTGATGCTGCTGGGCGGCGAAGCCTTTGCGACCAAGCGCCATGTCTGGTGGAATTTCGTGAGCAGCGACCGCGAGCGGATCAACCAGGCAAAAGAAGATTGGCGCGAAGGCCGCTTTGCCAAAGTGCCGGGTGACGATGCGGAGTATATCCCGTTGCCCGATGGCAAGCCGAAGACGGTCAGCTATCCGTGACGCAAATCGTCATCCCCGCGCAGGCGGGGATCCAGCTTGAGCGCGACACACCCATGGATTCCCGCTTTCGCGGGAATGACGAATGTGGTTTAGGAAATGCCATGAAGAAACCCGTCCTTCCCTTGATCGCCCTCGGCCTTGCCGCCGCTTCCGTCGTCACCGCTACCGCGCAGGACATGGCGGCACCCGCGCCCGGCGAAGTCGGCAGCCTCGAATGGCACAACGCGCAGCAACTTGCTCTGCATGAACGCACTGCGGCGGATGGCTGGTCCACGCTCGACGGCGGCATCAAGTTTCGGCGGTTTGGCGGAGACGGAAGCGGTCCGGCGCCTACTGTCGAGGACGAAATTACCATCCATTATCACGGCACCTTTCCCGATGGCACGGTGTTCGACAGCTCGCTTGAACGCGGTGAGCCCGCCACTTTCCCACTCTCGCGGCTGATCCGGGGTTGGCAGACGGCGATCCCGTATATGGGTGTGGGTGACAGTGCGACGGTCGTTATCCCGGCAGAGCAGGCCTATGGTCTGGAAGGCCGTGGGCCGATCCCCGGCGGCGCTACCCTTATTTTCAATATCGACCTGCTGGGCATCCCCAGCCAGCCGAGCGTGCCTCCAGCTATCTCGCAATGAGCGAGCTCACCCGCGTCGAGCTGCAAAACGGCATTGCGCTGGACGTCTGGGACAGCGGCCCACGCGATGCACCCGCGCTCATATTCCTGCACGGTTTTCCCGAGAACCACCGGACCTGGCGGCACCAGATCGAGCATCTAAACACGCGCTTCCGCTGCATCGCGCCCGACCAGCGCGGTTACGGCAATTCTTCGCGGCCCGAGGGTGTGGAGCATTACGATCCGCAAGCGCTGGTCGGCGATATCGTCGCTCTGGCAGGCGCCCTTGATGTGGCCGAGTTTACCGTGGTCGGGCACGATTGGGGCGGTGCGCTGGCATGGGGCATTGCCGCGTTAGGGCAGGCGACCGGCCTCGTCACCCGCGCCGTGATCGCCAACGCCCCGCACCCCGCCGTCTTCCAGCGCCTGCTGCTGACCGACCGCGCCCAGCGCGAGGCCAGCCAGTATATGCGTACTTTCCGCGATCCCGCGAATGACGCGCTGGTGCGCGAACACGGGCTTGGCGCGCTTTTGCAACAGGCGCTCAGCTGGACGGACCGCCCGGATTACGATCCGGCCGAACTGGCAGTGCTGATGGAGCAATGGTCCGATCCGGACCGCGCCATCGCCATGCTCAACTGGTACCGCGCCAGCGGCATCGGCGTGCCGGGCATGGACGATCCCTATGCCGATCCCGCCGATGTCACGCCGCCGCCCTTCCCGCGCCTCGACATCCCGACGCTGGTGATCTGGGGCATGGACGATGAGGCACTTCTGCCTGCCAATATCGAGGGGCTGGACGAGTGGGTGTCCGACCTCACCATCCAGCGCGTTCCCGATGCAGGCCATTTCGTGCCGTGGGAAGCGCCCGACCCGGTGAATGCCGCGATGGCAAGGTTCCTGGAAAAGACCGCGTAAGCGCCTTTGGGCGGCATTGCCCTTTCAACCGCTTAGCCCTACATCGCGCGCCGATGACACAAACCGCCGACACCGCCCGGTCCGGGCCCCTGACTTTCGCCATTCCCAAGGGACGCATCCTCGACGAGGCGCTGCCGGTGATGGCGGATGCCGGCATCGTGCCCGAGGCCGCCTTTCACGACAAGCTGGACCGGTCGCTCAGCTTCGCCGACGAGACTGGCGATATGCGCATCCTGCGCGTGCGTGCTTTCGATGTGGCAACTTTCGTGGCTTTCGGCGCGGCGCAGATGGGGATTGTCGGCTCCGACGTTGTCGAAGAGTTCGACTATTCGGAGCTCTATGCCCCGGTCGACCTCGGCATCGGTGCGTGCCGCCTTTCAGTGGCAGAGCCGGCAGACCCTGCCGAACAGGGCAGCGGCAATGCCAGCCACTTGCGTGTGGCGACGAAGTATCCGAACCTCACCAGCCGATATTTCGAGAAGCAGGGCATCCAGGCCGAATGCATCAAGCTGAACGGCGCGATGGAACTCGCCCCGTCCATCGGCCTTGCCGGCCGCATCGTGGACCTTGTGTCCACCGGCGGTACGCTGAAATCCAATGGTCTGGTGGAGACGAAGGTCATCATGCAGGTGAGCGCACGGCTGATCGTCAACCGCGCCGCCTGGAAAACCGATCCGCGCGTTGCCGCGCTGGTCGAGCGTTTCCGCGCGCAGGCCGAGAGGGAGGCCGCCTGATGCGCCGTCTCTCCATCCATGACGAGGACTTTGCCACCAAGTTCGACCGGATCGTCGAGGACCGCCGCGAAAGCGACGCCAACGTCGCCAGCGATGTGCGCTCGATCATCGAGCAGGTGCGGCTGAAAGGCGACGAGGCGCTGGTGGATTACACCATGCGTTACGACAAGCACGCGCTCACCGCCGATGTCGCCAGCTGGAAGATCGGCAAGGACCAGTGCAAGGTCGCTTACGACATGCTGCTGCCCGACGTGCGCGAGGCGCTGGACCTCGCGGCCACGCGCATCCGGGCTTACCATGAAGGCCAGCTGCCCGAAGATCGCGACTATCGCGATGCGACGGACACGCGCATCGGGGCGCGCTGGAATGCGGTGGAAGCGGCGGGCCTGTATGTGCCCGGCGGCCGTGCAGCCTACCCCTCCAGCCTCCTGATGAATGCGATCCCGGCAAAGGTTGCAGGCGTGGACAGGCTGGTCGTCTGTACGCCGACGCCGAAAGGCGCGATGAACGACCTCGTGCTGGCTGCCGCGCATCTGGCGGGTGTGGACGAAATCTGGCGCATTGGCGGCGCGCAGGCAGTTGCCGCGCTCGCCTATGGCACGCGGCGCATCCGCCCGGTCGATGTGATCACCGGCCCGGGCAATGCATGGGTCGCGGAAGCCAAACGCCAGCTTTACGGCGTGGTCGGCATCGACATGGTAGCCGGGCCGAGCGAAATCCTGGTGATCGCCGACGACAGGAACGATCCCGACTGGATCGCGGCAGACCTGATGAGCCAGGCCGAGCACGACCCGACCAGTCAGTCCATCCTCATCACCGATGACCGCGCCTATGCTGCCGCCGTGGAAGATGCGGTGGACGTGCTGCTCGCCCAGATCGCCACCGGCATGACCGCCACCGAGAGCTGGGCGCAGCACGGCGTGGTGGTCGTGGTGGACGATTTGCTGGAGGATGCCCCGGCCCTCGCCAATCGCCTCGCCGCCGAACACGTCCAGATCGCGATCGACGATCCCGAAGCGATGTTCGCCAAAATTCGCCATGCTGGCAGCGTCTTCCTTGGCCGCCACACGCCCGAAGCCATCGGCGATTATGTCGCCGGGCCGAACCATGTGCTGCCGACCGGACGCCGCGCGCGCTTTTCCAGCGGGCTTTCAGTGCTCGATTTCATGAAGCGCACCAGCTTCATCGAACTGGACGAGGCCGGTCTGGCAAAGCTCGGTCCGGCCGCCGCCGCGCTGGCCGAAATCGAAGGGCTGCCCGCCCATGCCCGCAGCGTTACCGTGAGATTGAAATGAGCCAGAACAAACGCTCGCCAAATAGTCGTTCAAGGGCGAGAAGCGCCGCGCGCCTTGCCGCCGTGCAGGCGCTGTACCAGCGCCACATGGAAAAGACCGCGCTCGCCAAACTGCTGGACGAGTTCCACCAGCACCGGCTCGGCGCGGAGATCGAGGACGAGCAGTACGAGGATGCCGAAGTCGAATTTTTCGACGACGTCGTTTCCGGCGTGGTCGCGCGACAGGTGGAGATCGATACGCTGTTGACGGGGCGTCTGGCCGAAGGCTGGACGCTGCTGCGGCTCGACAAGACCATGCTGCAGATCCTGAGATGCGGGGCCTACGAGCTGCTCGCCCGCGCCGATGTACCGATGGCCACCGCAATCAGCGAATATGTCGATGTGGCGCATGCCTTCTTCGACCAGCGTGAAGCGAAATTCGTAAACGGCGTGCTGGATGGCGTGGCGAAGGAAGTGCGGGCTTAGCTCCTTTTCATCACCCCGGACTTGATCCGGGGTCCGGCTTCCTTTTCAAGTCATAGAGATAAGAGCGGGATCCCGGATCAAGTCCGGGATGACGGAGTGCCCAACTTGAACGAAGCCGAATTTATCGCCGCCCTGCGCAGCCTCCCGCTCCACCCCGGATCGCGTGGCCTGATGGACGATGCCGCGGTGCTGGAATTCGGCGGCGAAACGCTGGTCCTCACCCACGACACGATGGTCGAAGGCATGCATTTCCTGCCGTCGCAGGACATGGCCGATGTCGCTTGGAAGCTGGTGGCCACCAACCTGTCCGACTTGGCAGCAAAAGGCGCGCAGCCTGTTGGCATCTTGCTCAGCCACATGCTGGGTGAAGACGACGACAGGTTCGTCAGCGGCCTTGCCGAGGTTTGCCAGCACTACAATGTCCCCCTGCTGGGCGGGGACACCGTTTCGGGCGACGGCACGCGCGTGCTCGGCTGCACCGCCATCGGACGTGCGACGCATGTGCCCGTCCCCGCACGCTCCGGCGCGCAGATCGGTGATCATCTTTACGTCACCGGCAGGCTGGGCGAAGCGATGCTGGGGTTCGAGGCGCTGCGTGATGGCACTGGGGCCGACAGCACAGCCTATCGCCGCCCGCTGGCGCGCATGGCCGAAGGGGAAACGCTCGCCCCGCTCGTGACCGCCATGATGGATGTGTCGGACGGATTGCTACTCGATGCGTTCCGCATGGCCGACGCCAGCGAAACGTCATTCGCCATCGACACCGCCGCCATTCCCGTTGCGGACGATGCCCGCCGCATGGATTGCCTGACATGGGGCGACGATTACGAGCTTCTCTTCACCCTGCCCGCTGACGCGCATCCGCCAATCCCGGCCACACGCATCGGGAGCGTCGAGCCGAAAGGCTTCGCCTCCCTGTTCGTCGATGGCGAGCCGGTGACCAACCCGCAAGGCCTGGGCTACCGTCACGAAGCGCCGTAAGGGCACCCTGCCGTCCCGGCTTCGGGGATAGCGCGCGCTTTGGCGCTTGTGCCCTCGCCTCTCTTTGCTAAGCCTTGCACACCTGCGGACCCGGCAAACCGGGCCGTTTTCATTTGGAAGAGGGGATACAAGCGACATGGAGCTTGTCTTTTACGCAATCATAGCTGGTGTGCTGGCCGTGCTTTACGGCTTCATCACCAGTCGCCAGGTGCTGGGTGCCAGCGCCGGCAACGCCAAGATGCAGGAAATCGCAGGCGCGATCCAGGAAGGCGCGCAAGCCTATCTGAACCGCCAATACACCACCATCGGCCTCGTCGGCGTGGTCGTGGCCGTGCTGGTCGCGGTATTCCTCGACCTTATCCCGGCCATCGGCTTCGTAATCGGTGCCGTACTGTCGGGCGTGGCAGGCTATATCGGGATGAACATCTCGGTCCGCTCCAACGTGCGCACCGCTGCCGCTGCGGAGAAGGGTTTGCAGGAAGGCCTTACCATCGCTTTCCGCGCAGGTGCCATCACCGGCATGCTGGTGGCGGGCCTCGCCCTGCTGGCCATTTCGGTGTTCTTCTACGTGCTGGTCGGCCCGATGGGGCTGGAAGCCAATAGTCGCGCCGTGATCGACGGGCTTGTCGGCCTCGCCTTCGGAGCCTCGCTCATCTCCATCTTCGCGCGCCTCGGCGGCGGTATCTTCACCAAGGCCGCAGACGTCGGCGCAGACCTCGTCGGCAAGGTGGAAGCGGGTATCCCGGAAGACGATCCCCGCAACCCCGCCACTATCGCGGACAATGTGGGCGACAATGTCGGCGACTGTGCTGGCATGGCTGCCGACCTGTTCGAGACCTATGTCGTCACCGTGGGTGCGACCATGGTGCTCACCGCGCTGCTGCTGACCGGTATCGGCGACCTGCTGCTGCCGCTGATGACCCTGCCGCTGCTGATCGGCGGTGCCTGCATCGTCACCAGCATCATCGGCACGTACTTCGTGCGGCTCGGCAAGGGCGGCACGAACGTGATGGGCGCGATGTACAAGGGCTTCGGCGTCACTGCCGTTCTCGCCATCCCGCTGATCTACCTTGTCATCCAGTTCGCACTGGGCGACATGAATGCGCCGATCGGCGGCGTGGACCTGAGTGCGGTCGATGCGGGCAACCCCGCGGAAGAAGGCACTGCTGCCGTCACGCAGAGCTTTACCGGCATGGACCTGTTCTGGTGTTCCCTGATCGGTATCGTGCTGACAGGCGTCATCATCTGGATCACCGAGTATTACACGGGCACCAATTTCCGCCCCGTGCGCTCGATCGCCAAGGCTTCGGAAACGGGTCACGGCACGAACGTGATCCAGGGCCTGGCCATCAGCCTGGAATCGACCGCCCTTCCCACCGTCGTCATCATCGCCGCCATCATCGGTGCGTATGAACTGGCGGGCCTCATCGGTCTGGCTTACGGCGCGACTGCCATGTTGGCACTGGCCGGTGTGGTCGTGGCTCTCGATGCTTACGGCCCTGTCACCGACAATGCCGGCGGTATTGCCGAAATGTCGGGCCTCGATGAAAGCGTTCGTGAAAAGACGGACCTGCTGGATGCCGTTGGCAACACCACCAAGGCCGTGACCAAGGGCTATGCCATCGGTTCCGCCGGTCTTGCCGCGCTGGTGCTGTTCTCCGCCTATACGGCCGACCTTCGGGCCTATTTTCCCGATGTGGACGTCGATTTCAGCCTGGAGAACCCCTACGTCATCGTCGGCCTGCTGCTCGGCGCGCTGCTGCCCTATCTCTTCGGAGCCATGGGCATGACCGCTGTCGGCCGCGCTGCGGGCGATGTGGTTGTCGATGTGCGCGACCAGTTCAAGAACGATCCGGGCATCATGGAAGGCACCAGCCGTCCCAACTATGCCCGCACGGTGGACCTCGTCACCAAGGCAGCGATCAAGGAGATGATCATCCCCTCGCTGTTGCCGGTGCTGGCGCCCATCGTGGTGTTCTTCGTGATCCGCTGGATCGACGGCCCGCAAAGTGCCTTCGCGGCGCTGGGCGCGCTGCTTCTCGGCGTAATCGTGGGCGGTCTCTTCGTGGCGCTTTCCATGACTGCCGGTGGCGGCGCATGGGATAATGCCAAGAAATACATCGAAGACGGCAATCACGGCGGCAAGGGCTCCGAAGCCCACAAGGCCGCGGTGACGGGCGATACGGTCGGTGACCCTTACAAGGACACTGCCGGCCCCGCCGTGAACCCGATGATCAAGATCACCAATATCGTGGCCCTACTGCTGCTGGCAGCCTTGGCGCACTGAGCCGAACCTCCCGAAAGGGTAAACAAAAACCCTCCCCGGCGCGCGTCGGGGAGGGTTTTCTTTACCACGCGCCTTAAAACTTCCTTCTGCCCCCGCCCCATAGAGCACACGGATATTCACGGCACGATCCGACCACCGGAGGTTAACCAGTTTCATTGGCCCAGCATGTCCGCCCTTCCGATCCAGCGGAGCGACACGCATGAGCCATTATGTCGGGCAATTGCACGGACGGTCCGTCGGGTCGCAGCAGATCTTCAATGCGCGCAGCCGTTCGTGGTTCGAAGCCTCCTACCCCGAAGGCCCGCACAAGCTGGAGCATAATCTCCACGCCCATCCGCTGCTGGAGCTGGAAGCGCTGGCGCAATTGGCGCAGACCCTGCCCGCCGAAAGCGTCCAGGTGAGCCCCGCCACACCCGGCCATGCACGGCGCGCCGGATCGACAGCGAATATCGCCGAAACAGTGCGCATGATCGCCGATGCCGAAAGCTGGGTGGCCCTGCGCAATATCGAGCAGGACGCGTCCTATGCCGCCCTGCTGCAAGAATTGCTGGGCGAATTGTCGGAGGTCATCGCCGCCGCGACGGGCCGGATCGTCACGCCCACAGGGGCAATTTTCATTGCCAGCCCCGATGCTGTGACGCGGGATTTCGCGGACTCGCACCACGCGATGTTGCTGCAATTGCACGGTGCCATGGCGCTGGAAGTGACGCCGCCCGTCGATGCGGAGAGGCGCGGCGATGCTGCAGAGCGCTTTGCCTTCACCATGCAGCCGGGAGAAGCGATGTTCGTCCCCGCCCTGGCCCCGCACCGCGCAGCAAACGGACATGGCGCATCGGTGGCTTTGGCTATCGCGTGGCAATCGGCATGGAGCATCGAACAAGGCGATGCACGCGCATTCAACGCCGTCATGCGCAAACTCGGCCTCACCCTTCGCACGCCCCGCCGCTGGCCGGCCCGCCACCGCGTGAAAGCGCTGGGCGGCCGCATGGCGCGCGCACTCGGACTAACCGCCTGAGCACCAAGCCTACGCCGCCTGCTTGACCTCGCCCGCGCGCCGTTCCATTGGCGCTGGCAATGGCAACACCTCCCAAACAAGACCAGACGCCCGAAGAACTGGTGGCAGAACTCGTCCTGCTGCTCGATCTCGATCCCAAGGGCGGCGACCGTTTTATCGGCCGCAGGCGACCCGATGGCACGGGGCGCGTGTTCGGCGGGCAGGCGGTGGCGCAGGCGCTGGGCGCGGCCAGCCGTACGGTCGACGAGGATCGCACTGTCCATTCGCTGCACGCCTATTTCCTGCGCCCCGGCAGCGACGATCATCCCATCGAATATCGCGTGAAGCGCGATCTCGACGGGCGCAGCTTTTCCAATCGCCGCGTGGTCGCCAGCCAGGATGGCAAGCCGATCCTGAACCTCACTGCCTCTTTCCAGAAGCCGGTCGACGGCCCCGGGCACCAGTTTGCCGACATGCCCGACGTGCCCGGCCCCGAAAGCCTGACGCCCGATGCCGCCATTCGCCGCAAGGTCGCGGATTTCGTGCCCGAGGGGAAGATCAAGCAGTTGCTGTTGCGACCCTTCCCCATCGATTTTCGCTCGGTGGAGGAGCGAGACTGGCTGCAACCGCAAAAGCGCGAACCCAAATCGCATGTCTGGTTCCGCACCGTCGCGCCGCTGCCTCTGGAGGCTGCCGTGCATCAGGCGGTGCTGGCCTATACATCGGACTTCCAGATCCTCGCCACGGCGCTGCATCCGCATGGCAAGGGCATCCATACCGGCCAGGTGAAGGGCGCGAGCCTCGATCACGCCGTGTGGTTTCATGACAGCTTTTCCGCCGATGACTGGCTCCTTTTCGTGACCGACAGCCCATGGAGCGGCGCGGCGCGCGGCTTTTCGCGCGGGCAGGTGTTCACGCGCGACGGGCGCCTTGTCGCCAGCGTCACGCAGGAAGGGATGCTGCGTCACGTGGATGGCTGACGGAACGGGAGGCTCTTCCTTCCGTTGCCAAAGATATGGACTTCCAGCGACAACAGGCGAAATTTCGCCGTAGCAAGCCCTCCCGCCTCGGCCGCGGGATTGAGCGCCTGACCCACCCATTCGGCAAGGCCATTGCCGGTGTCCTGCCCCGAGCGGCGGTGGAAGCAGTGCTGAAAGGCATCGACAGCGCTGTGGGCGCGCCGCAGCTCGTCAATTTCGACCACGACCCCGCAGACCTCGTCGCCGCCCGTCGCGCCGCCACCCGTGTATCACGCGCTGCGCGCGCCATCAGCGGGTCGAGCGGAGCGGCAGCGGGGCTCGGCGGCATAGTCACCGCCGGCCTGGATATTCCCGCGACGATCGCCATCGCGCTACGCACGATCCGCGATACCGGGCGCGCCTATGGTTATGAGGGCTTGGGGCCGCAGGAAAAGCTGTTCCGCCTGCAAATCCTCGAACTTTCCGCAATCAACGATCCGGAAGAACGGCAGGCACGCATTGCCGCGCTGGAGGCGTCCATCGGTCCGGATGGCGAGCTTGTGGCTGCCGACCATGAAAAGATCGTCCCCGTCGTGGACCAAGCCATAGAACGCGTATCGCGCGCCATCGCGCTCAATTCCTTTCGCAGCCGCGCGGGGATGATCGTGCCGATCATCGGCTCTGCCGTGGGCGGCATCGTGAACGTGTCTTTCCAGGGCGATGTCGGCGAGGCGGCGCGCTTCGCCTTTCAGGAGAGGGCGCTGAGAGCGCGCGACAACCCGGGCGCTGCTGCCACGGTCGAAGTGTAGCAGTCAAAGTCAGGCCTTGTTGCGGCGGAGCGTGGTGACAAGCGCGAACCCGGCAATCCCCAGCGCGGGTATCCCGATGGTCGCGATCAGCAGCAAGTCTTCCGGTCGGTCTTCTCCGATAGCGCCGCCAAGACCGGTATAGGCCAGTGCCAGCAACGCATTCGCCATGCCTATGGACGTGAGGAAACGTGCCATCGGATAGCACGCGATACCGGCGGCGATCAGGATGACTTCCCCCACAACCGGAACCGGCCGCGTTGCGAATAGGAGCAGCGCGGAGATGCCCGCCGCTCTTGCCTCTGCCAACTGCATGTCTTTTTCGCCCAGCAATCGCCGCGCTAACGGCCTGCCCGCATAACGCCCGATGCAATAGGCGATGAGGCTTGCCGCCATAATGCCCAGCCATGTCGCCAATGCCGCCAGCCACCAGTCCAGCGCGCTGCCCGCCAGCGCGCCGATCAGGCCGTGCGGCAAGGCGGCAAACGCATCCAGCGCCAGCAGGCCTACAATCGTTGCGAATGCTTCTGCCGGGGCCGCATCGGCCAGCGTCCTCGTCCACTCGATCAGCGTGCCGCCGAAGGGCAGGATGACCAGCATGGGCACGACGAATAGTGTGAAAGCCAGCCCGCCGATCTTCGCCCAGCGCCGCCAGGTCTCGCTACGCTTCTCCTGTCTCACCGCGCCTCCCCCCTGCGCCTGATACCCACACAAACGCGCCTGCCAGTCCTACGCCTTCCTGCTGACGCGTCATCGCATGTTCGCCGAATGGGGTGTCAGGGTTGTGAGACACGGGTATCGCCTAGTTGATCGCGTAGACGACGGCGGTAGACCAGCTACCCTCGACCGGGTTGCCCGATCTGTCCAGCGCCGGTTCGAAGCGGGCATAGCGTTCCATCCCTCGGCATGCCGCATCGTCGAGGATCGGAAAGCCGCTGCTCTTGGTGATCCGGCAGGCATTCACCCGCCCATTTGTGCCCACCGTCACGGTAAACTGGACCCGGCCCTCCTGCTCCTGACGCAGCGCCCGGCTGGGATAGTTCTCGATGATCCGCCGCGCCCACTGGGCCTGTTCGAGCGGCACTGCGCCACGGGACAGATCGGGCTCGCTTGTTGCGCATCCCGTCAGAAGAAGTCCCGTCGCTGCCAAGATGGTTACAAACCGCATCTCTGCCCCCTCATCCACTCGCATGGTAAAAATCATACACCGTTTGCGCAACGCTTTCGCTTACGCCCGGCACGCGCTTCAGATCGTCCAGCGCGGCGGCGCGGACTTTGCTGGCGGTGCCGAAATGCAGCAGCAGGGCGCGCTTGCGGGCCGGGCCGATGCCGGGGATCTCGTCCAGCGGGCTGGCGCTGATGGCGCGGCTGCGCTTGGCGCGGTGCGCGCCGATCACGTAGCGGTGCACCTCGTCGCGCAGGCGTTGCAGGTAGAACAGGACGGGCGAATTGGTAGGCAGCGTTTTTTCGCGCCCGTCGGGAAAGTGAAACACCTCGCGCCCCTCGCGCCCGTGATGCGGACCCTTGGCGATGGCGATCAGCGGCACATCGTCTATGCCCAGTTCCTCCAGCGTATCGCGCACCGATGACATCTGGCCCTTGCCGCCATCGATCAACACGAGGTCGGGCCAGACGCCCGCCTGTTCGCGGTCAGGGTCTTCCGTCATCGCCCGGCTAAAACGGCGCTGCATCACCTCGCGCATCATGCCGAAATCGTCATTGGTCTGCGCGGTCTTGATGTTGAACTTGCGGTACTGGTTCTTCACGAAGCCCTCCGGCCCCGCGACGATGAACGCCCCCACCGCCTTCGCGCCCTGGATGTGACTGTTATCGTAAACCTCGATCCGCGTGGGGACTTCGGGCAGCTCCAAGAACTCGGTCATTTCGCGCATGATCTTCGCCTGCGTGCCGCTTTCGGCCAAACGCCGGTCAAGCGCCTCCACGGCGTTGCGTTTTGCCTGCTCCATCAGCTTGCGCCGCTCGCCGCGCTGGGGGGTGGAAATTTGCACCTTGCGCTCAGCCAACTGGCAGAATGCCTCTTCCAGCAGCTCCTGCTCTGGCAGGGTGCGATCGACGAGAATATGGCGCGGCGGCGGCACCTCTTCATAGAATTGCAGCAGCACATCGGCCAGCACATCGGCCTCGTCCAAATCGCCGGTATTCTTCGGGAAAAAGGCGCGGTGCCCCCAGTTCTGCCCGCCGCGCACGAAAAAGCCCTGCACCGCGATCTGGCCGCCCTTGGCATGCAGGGCAAAGACATCGGCATCTCCCACGCCATCGGCATTCACCGCCTGGCTGCCCTGGATGAAGGTCGCCGCGCGCAGCCGGTCGCGCAGCAGCGCCGCGGTTTCGAAATCGAGATCCGCCGCGGCCTTGGCCATCTGCTTTTCGATCTTGGCCTGCACGGCGCCTGACTTGCCGCCGAGGAAGTCCTTCGCCTGCCGCAGCAGTTCGTCATAGCCTTCCTTGTCGATCCGCCCGACGCAGGGCGCGCTGCATCTTTTGATCTGGTAGAGGAGGCAAGGCCGCTCCCGCCGCGAGAAAAAGCTGTCGGTGCAGGATCTTAAGAGAAACAGTTTCTGCAGCGCGTTGATCGTGGTGTTCACCGATCCGGCGCTCGCGAACGGCCCATAATAGCTGCCCTTGTGCCGCCGCGCGCCGCGATGTTTCAGGATGCGCGGGAAGGCGTGGCCTTCGCGGAGCAGTATGAAGGGGAAGCTTTTATCGTCACGCAGCAACACGTTGTAAGGCGGGCGAAAACGCTTGATGAACTGCGCTTCCAGCAGCAGCGCCTCGGCCTCCGAATTGGTGGTGACGATTTCCATGGCGCGCGTCTGGCTGACCATGCGTTTCAGCCGGTTGGAAAGCGCCTTGATCTGCGTGTAATTCGCCACCCGCGCCTTCAGGCTGCGTGCCTTGCCCACGTAAAGCACATCGCCGCGCGCATCGAGCATGCGGTAGACGCCGGGCTTGGGCTTCAGCGTCTTCACCACTTCGCGGATGGCGGTGGTGCCCGCTTCCAGATCGGGCTGCGCGCCTTTCTGTCCGCTGCCTTTGACGGTGTAAGCCGCGCGCTCCTCGTTGAACCGCTCCTTGCCCCGGGGATCGGGCGGAGAACCTGCTTCGCTGCGCGCCATGGCCCACAGATAGGCGGGGGATGCACGTTTCTCAATTGCTTGCGTGACGCGGTGTTTACAGGCACCTCGCAAAGCCATGGACGGATCGACGACGACGGAAAAGCTCGCCCCGAAGCGCACGGTGGGCTTTTGGGGCAATGCGCTATTCCAGCTGAATGGCATGATCGGCAGCGGCATCTTTGCCCTGCCCGCCGTGCTGGTGGCCGCCGTGGGCAGCTTTGCGCCCATGATGATGCTGATCGGCGGGGTGATCTTCCTGCCGCTGGTGCTCGTCTTCGCATGGCTCGCCCGCCGGTATGACGGGACGGGCGGGCCGATCCTCTACGGCAAGACGGCCTTCGGCGATTTTGCGGGGTTCCAGGCAGGCTGGGGCCGCTACGCCTCCGGCATGGTGGCCATGGCGGCGAACACCCATGTGATGATCGCCTATTTCGCGGCCATCTTCCCAGCTCTGGAGGATGTGACTGTCGCCACCGTGGTCGTCGTGCTCACGATCCTCGCCTTCACCGTCATCAACCTGTTTTCCATGCGGCAATCGGTCAACACGCTCGGCGGGCTGACGGTGCTGAAGCTGGTGCCGCTTGTTATCCTGATTGCTGCCGCCGTGTTCGGCCAATTCACCTCGCCCGGCATTGTGCTGCCGCAATTCAGCGAAGTGGAAAGCATCGTGCTGATCCTCTTCTATGCCTTCATCGGCTTCGAAGGGGTGACTGTGCCCGCAGGCGAATCCACCAATCCCAAGCGCGATATTCCCCGCGTGCTCGTCACGGTGCTGGCGGGCGTGACCGTCCTCTACGCCATCATCATCTGGGCCTATCTGACAATTGCTCCGGCGCAGGACGAAAACATCAGCGCGCTGGCTAGCGCCGCACAGGTCGCGCTGGGCGATTGGGGCGCGCTGATGATCGTGCTGTGCGCGGGCTTCTCCATCGCGGCAAACAGCTTTGGCGGTCTCATCATCGTGCCGCGCATGGCCTACGGCATGGCAGAGCAGAAGATGCTGCCCGCCTGGTTCGAGAAAGTGCATCCGCGCTTTCTGACGCCTTTCAATTCTATCGCCTTTTACGGCATCTTCTCAGCGGCCTTTGCCGTGTGGGACGGGTTCGTCGCGCTTGCCGCCGCCAGCACTTTGTGCCGCCTGCTCACCTATTGCATTACCGCCGCTGCCCTGCCGGTGATCGAGAAACGCGAAGGCATGTTGAACCCGCTTCACGCTGTGGTCGCCGTGCTGGCCTTTGCCGCCAGCGTGTGGATCGCCAGCCATGCCAATGCCGATGCGTGGCAGATGTTCGGCACGCTGGTGCTGGTGGGCACCGGGCTCTATTTCATCGCGCGGCGGCGGGATGCGGCTACAGCCTGAAGCATGAGCGACACGTTCGATGCCATCATCCTTGGCGGCGGGGCTGCCGGGCTTTTCTGCGCTGCCGAAGCGGCGAAGCGCGGACGCGATGTCTGCGTGCTGGAGCGGGCCGGAGCGGTGGGGAAGAAGATTCTCATCTCCGGCGGCGGGCGCTGCAATTTCACCAATATCGGCGCGGGTCCGGAAAATTACCTCAGCGCCAACCCGCATTTCGCCAAGAGCGCGCTGGCCCGCTACACGGCGCGCGACTTCCTCGACCTGGTCGAGAAGCACGGCATTGCGTGGCATGAGAAGACGTTAGGGCAGCTCTTTTGCGATGGCAGCGCGAAGCAGATCGTGCAGATGCTGCTGGACGAATGCGACGCCGCGCCCGGCGCGGTGGACATACGCTGCAATCAGGAGATCGGCGATGTATCGCGGGCCGGCGATAGCTTCACAGTCACCACGCAGCACGGCAACATCACTGCGCCGAAGCTGGTCATCGCCACAGGCGGGCCGTCGATCCCCAAAATGGGCGCGAGCGATTTCGCCTACAGGCTGGCACGCCAGTTCGGCCTCAAGGTCGTCGAACCGCGCCCTGCCCTCGTGCCGCTTACGCTTGGTGGAGAGGATGTGCTGTTCCGCGAGCTTTCGGGCGTCGCCGCGCCGGTGGAAGCCAGCGCCGCCAAGGGCCGCTTCCGCGAAGCTGCGCTGTTTACCCATCGCGGACTGTCCGGCCCGGCCATCCTGCAAGCCTCCAGCTATTGGACCCCCGGCGAGCCGGTGACGGTTAATTTCCTGCCGGACCTGCCTGCCGACTGGCTGCTGGACGCAAAGCGCGATCGCCCGCGTATCACCATGAAGGCCGCCCTGCGCGAGCACTTGCCCGACAGGCTCGCCGATACGCTTTCGGAGCGGCTCGGCGTGTCGACGGAACTGGGCAACGCACCGGACAAGGCCCTTCGCGCCGCGCAGGAGAAGCTGGCGCGCTGGACCTTCCGACCTAACGGCACCGAAGGCTTTGCCAAAGCCGAAGTCACCATCGGCGGCATCGCCACCGGCGAATTGTCATCGCAAACGATGGAGGCGAAGAACGTGCCCGGCCTGTTCGCCATCGGCGAGGCGGTGGACGTCACCGGTTGGCTGGGCGGCTACAATTTTCAATGGGCCTGGGCGAGCGGCCACGCGGCGGCCCAGGCGCTCTGAAGAAAACCAGCCGCGCCGCATTCGGCGGTGCGCAGCGCAGCGGAGCGGAGCGCGTCTAGCGACGACGAACGCGCGGATGTGCGTCCGCCATCAGAAGAGCTTCCTGAATTCGATTTCGAAGCTGCGACCCACCGGATCGATCAGGAACGGCTGGTAGCGCAGCGGCACATCGCCATTGCTGTCCGTCACGCGCTGGCGCGCGTCGAACACATTCTCCACATCGAAGCTGATGCGTGTATTTTCGAAAAACGGCACCGCTTCCACTAGCCAGTCGCGCTCCCCAAGGTCCACGAAGGTGCGAATATCGAGCGTGAACAGGTCGCTGAAAAAAAGGTCCGTGCTGCCCGCCAGTTCCGACCCCTCGATGCGCGAAGGGCCGACATAGCGAGCGAAGGGCAGCACGCCCATGCCATCGTAGAAGATGCCGCTGAACCAGCGCAGCGTATGACGCGGCTGTCCGCCGCCGGACAGCGCATCGCCTTCCAGCAGGTCGAGGCGCGGGATGCCCTCCGCAATCAGGACCGTATTCTCGAACTCGTAGGCGTAGTTGAAGCCGGCAAACCAGTTCCATTGCGGCGGGCCGTCATCGCCGCCGCCGAAACGCCCGAAACCGCGTCCGCGACCGCGTCCGCCGCCACGACCGCCACCGCGCGCCTGACCGGCTGCCGGAGGGCCACCGGCAGCGCAGAACCGTTCACGCAGGGCGGCGAAGCGTTCAGGATCGATGCGACCGTTCTCGCCCGTCAGCCGCTGGAGGATTTGCGGCGGGATGACGATCGGGTTGCCTTCCTCGTCCACCGGCGGATCTTCGCCATTGGCAGCGGCTTCGGCCGCAGCATTGAAGCGTTCGAGCAGAACCTCCGGATCGGTGCCGCAGAATTGCTCTCGCAAAGCTGCGAATTGTGCCGCGCCAGGGCGGCCCGCACCGCCGCCCGGGCCTGCGCCCTGTCCACTGCCCTGCCCGCCGCCGGGCCGACCACCGCGCGCGCCCTGCGGTGGCCCGCCGCCACCCGGACCGCCTGCTTCCTCTTCCGCGCCGCCAAAGCTGCCGCGGAAATTGAACTGTACGGAAAGGCGACGCACATCCTGCTCGGCAAAGGTCACGAAGCGATTGTCCAGCTCCAGCAGCGTGCCGTCGACATCGCGCGTCACCCTGCCGGGAAACGCCGCCTCGATCGCAGGCGTCAGCACCGGAAATCCCGCCGTCGTGTCTTCCGAATGGTTGTCGAAATACTCGATCTGCACACGGCCATTGTCGATGAAGCTGGCAAATTCGGGCAATTCCCAGTTCAGGCCGAATTTCCAATCGCTCTGCTGCTGGGCGGGCAGCAGTGGATTGCCGCCGGTGACCACGGTCGCGAAAACCGTTTCATTATTGAGGAAATCGAACACCGGCACATTGGGCGTGGCGATGGTGTTCGAGCCGAGCTGGGTGAGCGATGGCGAGCTTTCCGCGGAGAAATAGGTGGCGGTGAGCGACAGCCTCTCCGTCAGCCCCCATACCGCACCTGCCGTCCAATCGAACAATGTGCCGAAATCGCTCTGCTCGAACAGGTTGGCGCTGAAGTTCAGGCTGACATCCCCGATCGCGTCGCCGAAATCCTCCCGCCGGCTGGTGAGGGGAATGCTGGTGCTGGCGCCCAGCTGGAACCGGCTGCGGTCGAGGTCGAGAACGTCCGACAGGCTGCGCGTGTCGCTGCTCTCGATACCATTCCCGACATAGCCCGCCACCAGCGTCAGCGACACATCGCCGCCCGGCAACAATAGCGGATCGGTCTGCGCGGTCAGCAGGCTGGTGATGCGATAGGTATCGTTTTGCGCTACGGCGAACCCGGCGTCGGGAAACGGGCCGAGAGGTGCATCCAGCGCCAGATCGCCCGCGAGCGCGGCGGCGCGCAGATCGGCTGTGTCGAAGCGATTGGCAATGCGGCTTGTGCCGCTGGCGAGGTTCGCATCGGCCGTGGCGGTGATTTCCCAGTCGCCCGCCTCGGTATTCAGCGTCGCGCCGAAGGAATAGCTGTCGCCGTCCCTGTCCACCACCAGGGGATCGAGGGCGTTGAACGTGCGCAAGACCGGCGCACTTGCCGGATCGGGCCCTTGCAGCAGCACACTGTCCAGCCCCTGGAAGCTGGTGCCCTCTTCATATCCGTAAGTAGCATTGAGGCTGAGCGACGTGCCCGCATCACCAATGGCGGTCGTCCAGTTTGCTGTCGCTTCCACCCCGGTGGATTCTCCGCGCAGACTGCGGAAAGCGGCGGGGTCGGGATCGGTGCTAAATGTGGGGACCGCACTGTCGGGCTGGATGATGCCGCGTTCGGCCTCGGTAAGCAGTGTCGAGTTGTTGACTTCGACATTCAGATTGAGGCGGCTGGGATCGTTGAGGCGCAGATAGGCGATGTCGGCTTCCTGGTTGGAGAAACCGCCTGCCCAAGGCTGCGAGTATTCGAGCTCCACCGTGGTGCTGGAAAAGTCGTCCTTCAGGATGATATTGACCACGCGCTGGTCGGCGGAATAGCCGAATTCCAGCGCCGTCTCCTCGTTCAGAACCTCGAAGCGCTCGATCGCCTCGCTGGGATAGCTGCGCAATTCGCGGAAAGACGAGATACGGCGGCCATTCACCAGGAACACCTGCCCCCCGCCGCCGCGTCCGCGATTGCTGGAAACCTGCGGGCCGAGAAGCTCGACGAGATCGGAAATCGTTGCCGCGCCATAGGCGGCAATCGCTTCTTCATCCAGTTCGAGGATTGGCGGCTGGTCGGTATCGACCAAGCCTGCAAGGCGCGCACCGATCACCACGATCTGGTTCAGATCGTCATCCGCTGAATCCTCCGGCGCCGGAGTATCCTCGTCCTGCGGCGGCTCCGGAGGGGCGTCCTGCGCGCCGACCGGCGTAGAAAAGCTTGCACTGGCAAGCGCGATGGCGCTGCAGGAGAGGATGAATCGCAAAGCGTGAACTCCGAAAATGGCGGCGCAAGGTCTTACAAATGCGCCTTTTCGCACCATATGTTTGTGGCAGGCCCTAGAGGCAATACCGGCTCTTGTCGTAGACTGTCGCAGATTTGCGTCGCCTGTTCGTCGATTAGATCACCTGAACAACGCATGGCTTCCCTTTCTCGCATCGCGGCGCTAAAGGGCGCGGCCACGGATATGGCGGCTTTCCGCCGCAGACCAAAAGGACACAGATACTGAATGGCTAAAGAAGAACTTCTCGAAATGCGCGGCAAGGTGGTGGAATTGCTGCCCAATGCCATGTTCCGCGTCGAGCTCGAGAATGGCCACGAAGTGCTGGGTCATACCGCAGGCCGCATGCGCAAGAACCGCATTCGCGTGCTGGTGGGCGATGAGGTGCTGTGCGAACTGACGCCGTACGACCTGTCGAAAGCGCGCATCACCTACCGCTTCATGCCGGGCCGCAGCGGCCCGCCGGGTTACAACCCTTCGTAAATTCGCGGGCATGACACCGCCCGCTTCAAAGCTCGTCCTCGCGTCGGCCAGTCCGCGGCGGCGCGAACTGCTTATGCGTATGGGCGTGGAGCCCGACGGCATAGCGCCCGCCGATATCGACGAGACACCGCGGACAAGCGAATTGCCACGCGACTATGCCAAGCGCATGGCGCGCGAGAAAGCCGCCGCCGTGAGGGGCGAAGGTGCGTATGTGCTGGCAGGCGATACGGTCGTGGCAGCAGGTCGCCGCATCCTGCCCAAGGCCGAGGACGAAGCGACCGCGCGGCGCTGCCTCGAATTGCTCTCGGGCCGACGCCACCGCGTCCTGTCCGCCATCGCGCTCGCCGCCCCTGACGGCACGATGCGCGAGCGGCTGAGCGAGACGCAGCTGAAATTCAAACGCCTCTCTGCGCAAGAGATCGACGCCTATATCGCTAGCGGCGAATGGGAAGGCAAAGCAGGCGGTTATGCCATACAGGGCGCAGCGGAAGCGCTGATCCCGTGGATACAGGGCAGCCATTCGGGCGTGGTCGGCCTGCCCCTTTACGAAACGCGCACGCTGCTGAAAGCTGCGGGGTTCCGCATTGGCTGAGTGGCCAAACAAGACATGGCTGGTCGAGCGCGGGATCGGCGAAGACCGGTTCTTACTGCTCGAGGGAGAGCAAGTGCTCGCCGCCCGGATCGAAGTGCATGGCGAACCGAAACCGGGCGACGTCTATACATGCCGATTGGTATCCCGCACGGCAGGATCGGCACGGGGCACGGTGCATGCCGATGCAGGCTTCGACATTCTCGTCGACAAACTACCGCGCGATGTCTCGGAAGGCAGCACGCTCGACATACGGCTGACACGCGCACCGATTGTCGAACGGGGCCGGACGAAGATGGCGCAAGGTCGTCTCGCCGACGCCTCCGATGCCGTCGAAGAGCGGGCGGAAGCGCGCGAAGTGGCGCAATTTCCAGCCGGGCTATGGGAAGACGTGTGGGATGCCGCCTCCAGCGGACGCCTCGCATTCCCCGGCGGCGAAATCCTCTGCTGCCCCACCCCCGCCATGACCGTTATCGACGTGGATGGCGACCTCGCGCCCAAACCGCTCGCGCTCGGCGCAATCGAGGCCATCGCACAGGCGCTGCGCTGGTTCGCAATCGGCGGCTCCGTCGGCATCGACTTCCCGACATTGCAGGCCAAGGCCGACCGCGCCGAAGTCAACACGGCCCTGGACGAGGCCCTGTTGGATTGGCCGCACGAACGCACTGCCATGAACGGCTTCGGCTTCGTGCAACTGGTTGCGCGGCTGCGAGGCCCGTCCCTGCTCGACCGCTTTGCCACCGCCCGGACCGCCATGTGCGCGCGCTTCGCATTGCGGATGGCGGAACGCGCGCGAGGCGATGGCGGAATGCTGGCGCTGCGCATCCATCCCGCCTTACGCGCGCATCTTACGGAAGACTGGATCGCCCAGCTGGCACGCCGCATCGGCAAACCTGTCCGCATCGAGACCGACCCGGCCCTTGCACTGGAAGCGCCCAGTGCTCAGATCGTGCATCATGACAGCCAGAGCTAAACCCTGCCCCATCTGCAAGAAGCCGCGCGAGGCCGAGTTCGCGCCGTTCTGTTCCGAGCGGTGCCGCGACAGGGACCTCGCGCAGTGGTTCTCCGATGGCTATGCCGTGCCGGGCCAACCGGCCAATCCGGAAGATTTGGCGCGCGAGGAATAGTTTTGCGGTGAATGGGTCTTGCCAAGGCGGCGAGGCTTCGCCATAGGCGCGCTCTCATTCGCTTGCAGGACGCTCCGATGACGCCCCGCTCGAATGGTGTGCCTGAGTAGCTCAGGGGTAGAGCAGACGATTGAAAATCGTCGTGTCGGTGGTTCAAATCCGCCCTCGGGCACCATTTTTCTCTTTGATTGGCCTCAAGCGCCGGCGCCGCCATCCGGCGGCTTGGCTATCCTCGCCTGAGTCCCTCCGGCTTCGCCTGCGGGGCGGCTGCGGGCGCGCATTCGCGCTTGCCTCGCCTTCGGCTCGGTAAACTCGCGCAGGATTTCTGCGTAGCGCGGGTATCATCGCGAATAGCGACGACAGCCCGCGGAAGCGGAGCTGGCCGTAGGTCAATTGCGGGCCGGCCGGTAGGCTGAAAGCCAAGCATCGCGGATGCGATGCGCCCGGCGTTTGAGGGACTAAAAAAAAGAGCAGTTTGAGGCTACTCAAACTGCGCAACATGCTCCCACGCTGCGCTGATGACCACGCTGCCTTCGCCCACTGCGCTCGCCACGCGCTTGGTGCTGCCCGATCGCACATCGCCGATGGCGAAAATGCCGGGCGTCGAGGTGGCATACTGGCTGTGCGCATCCTTCGTATCGTCGCCCGTCAGCACGAAGCCGCGCTCGTCCAGTTCGACCAACCCGCTCAGCCAGCCCGTATTGGGCGCAGCGCCGATCATGATGAACACGGCGGCGCAGTCCAACCGCGTATCGCCGTCGGGGCCGGTCAGGGTCACCCCCGACAGCGTGCCCTCACCGCGCAGCTCGGTCACTTCGGTCTCGTAATGGATGGTTATGGCCGGGTCGTGCTCCAGCCGGCTGGTGAGATATTCGCTCATCGACCCTGCAAGACTGTCGCCGCGCACGATGACATGCACGTGCTTGGCGGTGCGGCTGAGATACATGGCCGCCTGCCCTGCCGAATTGCCGCCGCCGACCACCACGGCATTACCGCCGCGGCAAAAGCGCGCCTCCATGTCGGTGGCTGCGTAATACACGCCCGCGCCCTCGAACTCTTCCAGCCGGTCGAGCGGCAGGCGGCGATATTGCACGCCCGTTGCCACCACCACTGCGCGCGAGCAGACCTCCTGCCCGTCTTCCAGCGTGGCGCAAAAGGTGCCGTCCTCGCGCTTTTCCAGCCCGCGAACACGGCGCGGCATCGCGAAGCGCGTGCCGAATTTCAGCGCCTGTATCTCGCCGCGATAGACAAGGTCCGCGCCGGAAATGCCGGTGGGAAAGCCCATATAGTTCTCGATGCGGCTGGATGTGCCCGCCTGTCCGCCCACGGCGGTATCTTCCACCACCAGCGCACACAGCCCTTCCGCGCCTGCATAGACGCCAGCCGCCACGCCGCCGGGCCCGCCGCCGACGATCATCACGTCGTAGCTCTGCTCTTCACAGATATCGAGATCGAGCCCGAATTGCTGTGCGACCTTGCGCGGCGTCGGGTCCTCCATAATCTGGTCCTTGCCGACGATGACCGAAGGCTGGTGCCCGCTCAGGTCGCAGACCTGCCGCGTCTCGTCGTCGCTACTGTCCATGTCGTAACTTTCATACGGCACGCGGTTCCTTCGCAAGAAGCTCTCGACGCGCTGCACCGCCGCGTCACGGTCCGCCCCGATCAGCTTGATGGAAGAGTTTTGCAGCTCGAACTGCTTGCGCCGCCGCGCGGCGAACACGCCAATGATGTGATCCGAAAGCTCGGGCACCCGGCCCATCAGATCCAGCATGTCCTGCCGGGGGGCGGCGATCACGCGGGTATCCTGCGCCGCACGCATGGGCAGGTAATAGCTGCCGCGATTAAGGAAGCCGATTTCGCCCATGAACTGCGTAGGGCCGAGCGAACTTTCGAGCAGTCTCTCGCCCGACCACGGATCGACCACTTCGATCTCGCCTTCCAGTACATATAGGAACTCGTCCATCCGGTCGCCCGCATTCACGACCATCTCGCCCGCCTCGTAACTGCGCTTCGTGCCGATATCGCAGATCATGGCGACATGGTTATCCGCCAGCGGCACGCGGCGCATTGTCTCCAGGTCGGCGGCAATCGATTCCATGGCTGGGGGCTCCTAGACGAACAGTTGGTCCGTCTAGGAGATGGCAGGCCATGCTACAAGAAAAGAGGCTCGCGGTTGGTCTCCCACTTTAAGCCCCACTCTAGAAATACGCTGATTAAGGGGTCACGTTAAAATTCGATATCACCTCGTAAGTTATCGATTCGTTGTTCGCTTCGATAACTCTTAACCGCGCGCCGCGATAAGCAATGATGTCGGATTCAGAGAGATCATACTCGGCATCGTTGGAGAACGCAGGTCGCGCAAGACTGCCAGAGAACTCGCGATAGCTGACGCGGATACGATCGCCGACGCGTCCACTGTAGATGAGAGTTTGCTGAAAGTCGTTGCTCGTCAAAAAGCCGCGCTCAGTGAACATGTAGGGATATTCGGTATCACAGATCGATTCTCCAATGCCATAAGCGCCACGCGCGATCACACACGTTTGCTGTTCCTCGGTAGAAAAGCGAATACCCTCTGGCCATGATCCTGCACCAGCGTCAAATATACCTCCGCCCATAGAGAGCGTTCCGACCTCAGGGTCGGGACTGTTCCGTTCGAATGACGTGAAAATGTACTCTCCCTCAGCACCAGTCATTCGGTAAAAGCCGGACGATAGCTCGAATGCACCAATAGGATTGGGCTCAGGCAGCCAAACGCCGCGAGTGGTTGTTTCAGTTCCCTGCTTAACCATCTCTTCGCCGAGCGATCTGGTCAACTGTGCACCTAGCTGAGGAAAGCTGACCTGCCTTACTTCGGGCACGTAATTGTTTTCCACCGTCGCACATCCACTGATGGCGATCATGACTACGCACACACTAAACAATTTTCTCATTATGCCCCCACTTATCAAAAGTACTGGAGCGGTTGATGGCGCTATAGGTGTGGCCGGTCAAGCCAGTACAAGCCCCCAATTGCTCTGCCCTGCCTATGGGTGTATAGGCGCTGCTTCACTGTGCGCCCCGGCCCCCCGCGAAAACCGTTTCGCGTTGCCGGGGCGCTCGCTTTTTCGCGTTTGAAAGGCATCGCCCATGTCCCGTCGCCGCCAGCTTTACGAAGGCAAGGCCAAGATCATCTATGAAGGCCCGGAGCCGGGCACGGTGATCCAGTATTTCAAGGACGATGCGACAGCCTTCAACGCCGAAAAGCGCGGCACGATCAACGGCAAGGGCGTGATCAACAATCGCATCAGCGAGCATATCTTCACGCGCCTTTCGCATATCGGCATCCCCACCCACTTCATCCGCCGCCTCAACATGCGCGAACAGCTGGTGCGGCAGGTGGAAATTATCCCGCTGGAAGTGGTGGTGCGCAATGTCGCGGCAGGCTCCATCGCCAAGCGCCTCGGCATCGAGGAAGGCGAAATGCTGCCGCATACGCTGATTGAATACTACTTGAAGGCCGACGATTTGGGCGATCCGCTGGTCTCCGAAGAGCATATCGCCTGCTTCAACTGGGCCAGCCATGAAGAGATGATGGACATCTCCTCCATGGCCATCCGCATCAACGATTTCCTGAGCGGCCTGTTCGCCGCCGTCGATATCCGCCTGGTCGATTTCAAGCTGGAATTCGGGCGGCTCTACGATGGCGATTTCAGCCGCGTGATCCTGGCCGACGAGTTCAGCCCGGACAATTGCCGCCTGTGGGACATGACCACGAACGAAAAGCTCGACAAGGATCGCTTCCGCCGCGACCTGGGCGGCGAGGAAGAGGCCTATCAGGAAGTCGCCCGCCGCCTCGGCGTGCTACAGAAGGACGAGGACAACTCGCCCGGTGAAGTGCTCGATATGGACGCCCACCGCTCCCGCCTGCGGCAAACTCCGAATAAACCGAAGAAGTAGGTAACAGATCTACCCTAAAGGCCTGTTGCACCGCGTTCATTTCTGCCGCACTATCCTGGTAGAATGACCGCGGGGGCAGACAGGTCGCAATGGCATCCCCCGTCTTCACGAGTTTTTGACGAGAGGGATATTTACCGATGATCATCCGGCACGCGCTGCTGCGCAGCGTTTCAGTCGCCACCATGGCGCTTGGCCTTTCCATGGCCGCTCCGGCCCTTGCCCAGCAGGGCCCGGTCGAGGGTTGGGGACTGGAGGCGACCGATGTCGTGCCCGATCCCGATATCGTTTATGGCCAGCTGGAAAACGGCATGCGCTATGCCATCCGCGCCAACGATACGCCGCCCGATGCCGCATCCTTCCGCATGCATGTGAATTTCGGCTCGCTGGGCGAGGCAGAGAACGAGCGCGGCCTTGCTCACTTTATCGAGCACATGGCCTTCAACGGCTCCACCAATGTGGCCGAAGGCGAGATGATCCCGCTGCTCGAACGGCTGGGCCTCGCTTTCGGGGCGGACAGCAACGCCTACACCAGTTTCGACGAGACGGTCTATATGCTCGATGCGCCGAATGTGGACGAGGAGACGCTCGACACCGCGCTGTTCCTGCTGCGTGAGACCGCCAGCGAGCTGACCTTCACGCCCGAAGCGGTGGACCGCGAGCGCGAAGTCATCGTGTCCGAGCGCCGCGTGCGTGACACGCCGCAGCTCGACAATTTCCGTGACCTGTTCGAATTCCGCATTCCGGGCACGCGCTACAATACCCGCTTCCCCATCGGCACGGATGAGGTGCTGCGCGAAGCCCCGGCCGACCGCCTGCGCCAGCTCTACCTGCGGACCTATCGCCCCGAGAACACCACGCTGGTGGTGGTCGGCGATTTTGATGTGGCAGAAATGGAAGCCGACATTATCGAGCGCTTCTCCGATTGGCAGCCCGTGGGCGACGCGGGTGGTGATTTCGAGTTCGGCGCCGTGGACTTTAACCGCGACGTCGACTTCGACACCTTCGTAGAGCCTTCGATCGCGGAAAGCGTCGCGATCTTTCAGCTTTACCCCTATACCGATCCGGCCGATACGGTAGCGGAGCGGCGCAACAGCTTCCTCTTCCGCATGGCGGAAACGATGTTCGATCGCCGTATCCAGCGCATCGCCAACCAGGAAGACAGCCCGCTGCTGGGCGGCGGCTTCTCGCTCAGCTCGGATGAAGGCGTGGCCGATTACAGCGTGGTCAGCGTGTCCACCCGCGATGGTGCGTGGGAGCAAGGCCTCTCGATCATCGAGCAGGAACTGCGCCGCGCGCTGGAATTCGGCTTCACCGAAAGCGAGCTGGAATACGCCAAGACGCAATACGAAGCGGGCCTGCGCCGCAGCGTGGAACAGGCCGATGCGCGCAATAGCCGCGGCCTTGCCATGCAGATCGTCAACGTCGCCGCAGAAAACGACTTCATCAGCGCTCCCGACTACTGGTACGACCTTTGGCGGCAGCAGGAAGACACGCTGACGCTGGATGCGATCAACGCCTATTTCCGCGAAAAATGGTCGCAGGGCGCGCCGCTGGTGCGTGTAACGGCCAAGGAGCTGGAAGGCGGCGAAGATGCCGTGGCAGCTGCCTTCAACGCCAGCACCGCTGTCGCGGTAGCCGCGCCCGAAGACAATGCGTCCGTAGAGTTCGCCTATAGCGACTGGGGCACGCCCGGCACCGTGGTGGAGGACACCATGATCGAGGATTTGGGTATCCGCACGGTCACTTTCGCCAACAATGTGCGCCTGAACATCAAGCAGACCGATTTCGAGCCCGGCCGCGTACGTTACAATGTCAATATGGATGGCGGGTCCTTCGCCATTGCCGACCAGAACCCCACTGCGGCAGGCATCTACCTGCAGATCGCGTCTGCCGTCGGCGGCCTTGGCCAGCACAGCTTCGACGAGATTACCGAAGCGACCGCAGGGATGCAGGTCTCGGCCGGTATCAATGCCGATACCGACACGTTCGGCTTCGGAGGCACGACCAATCCGGATGACTTACTGATGGCGATGAATACCGGCGCTGCCTATCTCACCGATCTTGGCCTGCGCCCAGAGGCAGATGCCCGCTTCGGCGCGGTGATCGATGCCGTGTGGGGTCAGTTTGAATCGCAGCCGGGCCAGGTCTTCGGCCTGCGCTCTGGCGAGATGATTGCCGATGGCCGCTACACCACCTTCCCGTCCCGCGAGGAACTGGGCGCGGTGGACCGCGAGGCCCTGCGCGCAGCCGTGCTTTCCGCTGCCGAGAATGGCGCTATCGAGATCGGCGTGGTCGGCGACATCGACCCGGATACGGTCATCGAGATCGTGTCGCGCAATTTCGGTGCACTGGGTGAGCGCGATGCCGACTTCGCCGATTACGAAGAGCAGCGTGAGCTGGCTTTCGTCGACCTCTCCGGTGAGGACGTGAACCGCTACACCCATTCCGGACAGGAAGACCAGGCACTGGTCGGCAGCATCTGGCGCACCACGGACGATGGCGATTTCCGCGAGGATATGATCCATTCAATGCTGGTGGGCGTGCTGCGTCTGAAAGCCATCGAAACGCTGCGCGAGGAACTGGCCGCCACTTACAGCCCCGCTGTCAGCGGGTCGACCAGTTCCGATTTCGAGGATTACGGCACGATCAGCGTTTCGGCCGTGATCGACCCTGCTCAGACCGATGAAGTGCAGGCGATTGTCCATCGCCTCGCGATGGAATTGCGCGACGAGCCCGTGTCGGACGATTTCCTGCTCCGCGCCCGCCAGCCCGTGCTGGAACGTGTACGACAGTCGCGCGAGGACAACGGCTTCTGGCTGGGCGTCGCTTCCGGCGCGCAGAGCAAGGCCGACCGCCTCGACCGCATCCGCACGCAGATGGAAGTGCTGGAAAGCATTACGCCCGAAGATATCCAGGCGATGGCGCAGCGCTTCCTCGTCGACGAACGCCGCGCCGATGCGCTGGTAGTCTATGAGGCACCCGACGCCGAGTAATTCCCGGCGGGATTGATTGAGAGAAGGGCGCGTCGGCGAAGGTCGGCGCGCCCTTTCTCATTATCGTCACCCCGGACCTGATCCGGGGTCGGGCTTCATTTCAGTCGCACAAAAGAATAGCCTTGGCCCGGGTCGGGTCCGGGCCGACGATGAGCTACTCCACCAGCGTGGAATGGATATGCAGATCGCCCAGTATCGTCTTGTGAACGGGGCATTTGTCGGCAATTTCCATCAGCCGCGCGCGCTGTTCTTCGGTCAGATCACCCGATAGCTCTATCGCGCGGTCGATCACCTGGATCGGGCTGCCGTCCTTGTCGCAGTCGAGGCAATCTTCGGCGTGGTCACGGCTGTGCTCAAGCTCGATCCGCACGCTGTCGAGCGGCCATTTCTTGCGTTCCGCATACATCTGGATCGTCATGCTGGTGCATGTGCCCAGTGCGGAAAGAAGCAGGTCGTAAGGCGTCGGCCCATGGTCGGAGCCGCCATAGCTGACGGGCTCGTCCGCGATGAACTCGTGACTGGCGGTGCGGACCCATTGCGCGAACTTTCCGCCTGCCGTGGACACCTCGACCGTGCCGCCGAAGGGTTCGCGCGGCTCTGCCGGCAGGTCCGCCAGATAGGGCGCGGCCCATGCAGCAATGAGATTGGCGGCGTTCTCGGCAGCGCCGACTTCGGTCAGCAAGTGGTCGGCATTGTCCAGCGAGAGGAAACTCTTGGGATGCTTCGCCGCCTCGAAAATTAAGCGCGCATTCTCGATGCCCACGACCTCGTCTTGCGGGCAGTGCATCACCAGCAGCGCCTTGCCCAGATTGGCGATGCGCTTTGCCTGCGGCTGGTCGCGGCCCTGTTCCAGAAAGCCGCGCGCGATGCGGAATTTGCGACCCGCCAGCGTCACCTCCCCCTCGCCCGCTTCTTCGATCTCGGCAATGGCATCGCCGAAATGTTCAAAGACATGCTCTGCATCGAAAGGTGCGTTGAGCGTGACGACGCCGCGTGCCTGCGGCACATGCTCGGCCGCGGCCAGCACGGCAGCACCGCCCAGCGAGTGACCGATCAGCAGCAGCGGCGGCAGACCGCGCGCATCCAGCGCTTCTGCGGCAGCGGTCAGGTCTTCGACATTGGTGGCAAAGCCCGCATTGGCGAAGTCGCCATCGCTGCCGCCAAGCCCTGTAAAATCGAAGCGCAGCACGGCGATGCCCTTGGCCGCCAGCGCGCTGGCAATGCGCGTGGCGGCGTGGCTCTGCTTGGTGCAGGTGAAGCAATGTGCGAACACGGCGGCGGCCTTAGCCTTTACGTTAAGCGGCAGCTCCAGCCGCCCGTCCAGAATATGGCCGTGCTTGCCGGTGAAGGTGAATTTTTCGGTCGCGATCATGCGCTTGTCCTGCCCTGTCCTACATCGCCTCATCGCTGTAACGCGCCGGGTGATGACTATGTTTCGCTTCGTCTCGATTTCGCTGCCGGTCGCCTCCGGGTTGCAGCCACTTTTGCGCCCGAAGGTTTTTGCCTTCAGGACAGTGCTCCATGTGCTCCAGGTTAGCCATCCTCGCATGGGCAAATCGGCGTTTGCGCCCTTGCCCGCGCGGCGCTCTATCGCCATAGGCGGCGGCAACAGCTTCACCCCCTTGAAAGGCCGCATCCCATGAAAGTCCGCATCCATGTCAGCCTGAAGCCCGGCGTGCTCGACCCGCAAGGCCGCGCCGTCCACCATGCGCTGGAAGGTCTGGGCTATGAAGGCGTGAACGATGTGCGGATCGGGCGCCTGGTGGAGCTGGACGTGGCCGACGACACCAGCGATGCTGCGCTCGAAGCCATGTGCGAGGAGCTGCTCGCCAACATGGTGATCGAGAACTACCGCATCGAGAAGGTGCAGCCGTGAAGACCGCCGTCGTCACCTTCCCCGGCTCCAATTGCGACCGCGACATGCAGGTCGCGCTGCGCGAGGTGTCGGGGCGCGATCCGGTGCGCGTCTGGCACGGCGATGCCGACCTGCCCGATGGGCTGGACTTCATCGCCCTTCCCGGCGGCTTCTCCTATGGCGACTACCTGCGCAGCGGGGCGATGGCAGCCAACAGCCCGATCATGCGCTCGGTCGTGAAAGCCGCAGAGCGCGGCGTGCCGGTGCTGGGCGTATGCAACGGCTTCCAGGTGCTGACCGAAAGCGGCCTCTTGCCGGGCGCACTGATGCGCAATGCGGGCCAGACCTTCATCTGCCGCACGGTGGAGCTGGTGGTGGAGAATGCGCAGAGCATGTTCACCCGCAGTTACGAGGCGGGCGAGACGGTCCGCATCCCCGTCGCCCATCACGATGGCAACTACTTCGCCGATGACGTGACGCTCGACCGCTTGGAAGGCGAAGGCCGCGTGGCGTTCCGCTATAGCGAGAACTGCAACGGCTCACAGCGCGATATCGCTGGTGTGCTGAATGCGAAGGGCAATGTGCTCGGCATGATGCCCCATCCCGAACGCGCCATCGAAGACGTGCAAGGCGGTAGCGACGGCCGCCGCCTGTTCGAAAGCGTGCTGGGGATGCTTGAAAGGGTGTAAAAGCGCTGTCCTACAAAGATCGGCAGGCGTCACAGCGAGCCCGCTCTTTGACAGTCATCGCTATCTGACACCCGATCGCGAGCGAAGCGAGGGCTAGCCTGTCCTGAGCCTGCCGAAGGGGCCGACCGCCCGCCCGCAGCGGGCACGCAGCGAAGGGGAGTGCATCTAGCGAGGACGAAGGCGCGGATGCGCCTTCGCAAAACCAATCAAGCCGCCTGCCGCCCCTTAACCACCAGAGAACGCGCTTCCTGCGCAGGCATGGGTCGGCCGAAGTAGTAGCCCTGGATCTTGGTGCAGCCCAGCTCGCGGATCAGCGCGGCCTGCTCGGCGTCCTCCACCCCTTCGGCGGTGGTGCTCATGTCGAGACTATGCGCCATGGCCACCACCGCGCGGATGATGGCGAGGCTTTCCTGGCTGTCCTGCGCGGCGCCCTGCACGAAACTGCGGTCCACCTTGATGGTGGAGAAACGCAGCGTGCGCAGATAGCCGAGCGATGAATAGCCGGTGCCGAAATCGTCAAGCGCGATTGAGCAGCCCAGCGCCATGATCTCTTCCAGCGTCTGGCGCGCCGTGCGGCCATCGCGCAGGAACACGCTTTCGGTCACTTCCACTTCCAGCCTGTGCGCGGGCAACCCGGTTTCCGCCAATGCGCGCACGATTGTGCTCGCAAAAGCAGGCTCCAGCAATTGCTCGCCCGAGACATTGACGGCCACCTTGATCTCGTCCGGCCAGCGCGCCGCCTCGCGGCATGCCTCGCGCAGCACCCAGTCGCCAACGGGCACGATCAGGCGCGTGTCTTCGGCCAGCGGGATGAACTTGGCGGGGCTGACCGGCCCATGCTCCTTGCTGTTCCAGCGCAGCAGCGCCTCGAAACTGACGATGTGCTCGCTGCGCGCATCGACCACCGGCTGGAAATGCAGCTCCATCTCGTCATTAGCGATGGCGTGGCGCAGCGCCCCTTCCAGCTTGCGGCGTTCCTCCGCATGGGCGTGGAGAGCAGGCATGTACTGGAAGTGCGAATTGCCGCCTTCATCCTTGGCCTTGTAAAGCGCGAGGTCGGCATTGCGCATGAGCATCTCCACCGACTGCCCGTCGCGCGGACCGATGGCCGAGCCGATGCTGGCACCGATGAAAAGCGTGTGCGCGTCGATTTTGTAGGGCTGCGAGAGGGTTTCGATCACCAGTCCGGACAGGTGATCGATCCGCTGGCGATCTGCCGCATCGCGAATGACGATGGCAAACTCGTCTCCGCCCAGACGGCCGACCTGCTCGCCCTCGCCCACCACGGCGGCAAGGCGGCTGGAGACTTCGGCCAAGAGCTTGTCGCCCAGCTGGTGGCCGAGCGAATCGTTGACCGCCTTGAACCGGTCCAGATCGATCATCAGGAAAGCGCAGCGCGTCTTCCATTGCTCGGCATATTGCAGCCCGTCACCCAGCGCCTCGGTCAGCATCAGGCGATTGGGAAGGCCGGTCAGCGTGTCGTAACGGGCGAGATAGGCGATCTTGTCGTCACGGTCGCGCTGTTCGGTCACATCGGACCCCACGCCGCGGAAGCCGATAAAGGCGCCTTCCTCATTGTGCATGGGGCTGCCGGAGAGCTCCCACCAGCCGCGCTTGCCGGCCATGTCGACCTGCACCAGAAGGTTGGAGAAATGCTCGCGCCGCTTCAGCTTTTCGGCAAGCTCGTGCAGGCTGGGCGGGAAATCGCCGCTATCCCAATAGGTTCCCGCAATCACCCTTACGAAGCTCTGGCCCTCCAGCGCATCGGGCTCGGCTCCCAGCGCGAAGGCGAAGCGCGGCGATGCGGAGCGGATGCGGCGATGGGTATCGACCTGCCACAGCCAGTCGGACGCCTTCTCCTCATATTCGCGCAGCAAAAGCGAGACGACCTCGTCCTTCTCGGCCACTCCCGCCTCTGCAATCTTTGCCGACAGGTATGTGCGCGCCGACTGGAAAGAGGCGGTGACGATGGCCAGCGTATAGGCACCGCTCGCAATGGCGAAAGCGATGTTGCCCGTGGCGAGGAAGGACAGCGCGCCGGTAAAGCCAACCACCAGGTCGAACATGATCGCGGCCACAGGCGCGCTCGCCATGGAAGCGGCGCTTCCGGCCATCAGCATCGCGATCAGCGCCCAGAGCGCGTAATGATCGGTAGTACTGCCCTGCGGCACGAAGAAGATGAGCGCCAGCACCCATGGAAGGGTGCATCCGAACACACTGGCAGCTTGACGGGTGAACTCGCTACGCTGGAGGCCGCGCCGCTCGACATCGATCAGCGCCTTGTCCATGCGGGTCGCGTTCCAGACGGCGAGGATGACGCCGAGCAGCCAAGTCACCAAGATCCATGTGGCGATATCACCCGCATAGAGCGTGACGGCGAGCATGGCGGCAAGGCCATGCGCGGCAATGCGCGTGACGGAAACCTTGTGAAGTTCGGCATATTGGAGAGCGCGCAACCGGCTCCAGTCGCCCTCACCGGGGTCGCGAAGGCCGATCACCTGCAATGCGCTTAGCCGCAAAGGCAGGCTCGGAAGGCCGGAATGCTTGTCGCTCACCCGGACGCGGTAGCCGCACAATGGTTATCGCGGGGTAAAGCGCAGCTCCGGTTTCTCGATAAAGTCGAAATTTATTCGACGGTTACAGACTTTGCCAGATTGCGCGGCTGGTCCACATCCGTGCCCTTCGCCACGGCGACGTGATAGGCCAGCAGCTGCACCGGCACGGCATAGACGAGCGGCGCAATCAGCGGGTGCACCTTGGGCATTTCGATGACCGCCATGCAATCCTCGCCCGCCTGCTCGATACCTTGCTTGTCGGAAATCAGCACGACCTTGCCTCCGCGCGCCTGCACTTCCTGCATGTTCGAGACCGTTTTCTCGAACAGCGGACCGGATGGGGCGAGCACGATCACCGGCACCTTGTCGTCGATGAGCGCGATGGGGCCGTGCTTCATCTCGCCGCTCGCATAGCCTTCGGCGTGGATGTAGCTGATTTCCTTCAGTTTGAGCGCGCCTTCCAGCGCCAGCGGGAAATCGGCCCCACGGCCCAGATACAGCACGTCGCGCGCCGGCGCGATCAGATGTGCCATTTCGGCAATCTCTTCATCATGGTCGAGCGCCGCGTTGAGGCAGGCCGGAGCCTCAAGCAGATGTTCGACGATGATGGCTTCCTCGTTGCGGTTGAGCAGGCCTTTCTTCACCGCGAAATGCGCCGCCAGTGCCGCCAGCACGGCAAGCTGACAGGTGAACGCCTTGGTCGAGGCGACGCCGATTTCTGGCCCGGCATGAGTGGGCAGCAGCAGGTCGCTTTCGCGCGCCATGGAACTGGTGGGCACGTTGACGACACTGGCGATCACCTGCCCCTGTTTCTTGCAGTGCTGCAGCGCGGCGAGCGTATCGGCAGTCTCGCCGCTCTGGCTGATGAACAGCGCCAGCCCGCCCTTGGGCAGGATCGGCTCGCGGTAACGGAACTCGGACGCAAAATCGATATCGACTGGCACGCGAGCGAATTGCTCGAACCAGTATTTTGCCACGAGACCGGCGTAGTAGGACGTACCGCAAGCAACGATGGTAATCCGGTCGATGGCGGTGATGTCGAAATCGATCTGCGGCAGGGCCACGCGCTGTTCGCCAGGGCGCAGATAGCTGCGCAGCGTTTGCGCGACGACGGTTGGCTGCTCGAAAATCTCCTTCTGCATGAAGTGGCGATACTTGCCCTTCTCGATGGCGGATGCGGACGCGCCCGACGTCGTGATCTCTCGCTCTACGATTGTGCCATCGGCGTCGTGGATTTCGGCGCTGTCGCGTGTGATGACGACCCAATCGCCTTCTTCGAGATAGGCGATCTGCTGCGTCAGAGGCGCAAGCGCGAGCGCATCGGAGCCGAGGAACATCTCGCCCTCGCCATAGCCGACCACCAGCGGGGAGCCGAGCCGCGCGCCGATCAGCATGTCTGGATGGTCGCGGAAGGTGATGGCGAGCGCGAAGGCACCGCGTAGGCGCGGCAGCACTGTCTGCACCGCTTCTTGCGGCGTCATGCCTTCTTCGATCCGGCGCGACAGCAGGTGCGTCACCACCTCGGTATCGGTCTGGCTCTCGAAGGTGCGCCCATCGGCGCGCAGCTCGTCGCGCAATTCCTTGAAATTTTCGATGATGCCGTTGTGTACCACGGCAACATGCTCGGTCGCATGGGGGTGCGCGTTCTGCTGCGTCGGCGCGCCATGCGTGGCCCAGCGCGTATGCGCGATTCCGGTATGGCCGGGGGCCGGATTTTTCGCCAGCTCCTCGACCAGATTGTTGAGCTTGCCTTCAGCGCGGCGACGCTGGAGCTGGCCGTCATGCACCGTGCACACGCCAGCGCTATCATAACCGCGATATTCCATGCGGCGCAGCCCGTCGATCAGACGCGCCGCGACATCGCGTTCACCCACAATTCCGATAATTCCGCACATAAAATCTGGCCCTTACTCCCGCGTCAGTGCGGAAAATTCTTGTCGACGAACATATGGGTGAATTGCACCGGTTCCGGCTCGGTTCCATTCTGCTCTATGAACTTCAGGCGGCCCTTGGTCCAGAATTCCCGGATCGCCGCGTCCATGCCATCGGGAAACTGCATTCGCGAGCGCACGATCTCGCGCCAGCTGCCTTCGGCCTCGAATGTCGCGCGGAAAAACGGCTCTGCCTCTACCAGCCAGGCTTGGTTTGCCTCGTCCAGATGGCCGATCGTATCGAGCACGTAGGAATCGAGCAGCCGGAGGAAAGGCTTGCCTTCGTAGCGGTCGGTCACTTCTTTTCCGCCGCCTTTTTCTTCTTCATCGTGTCGTGGAAACGGTCTGCCCAGCCAGGCTTCACCATCTGGTCGGCGCGCACCATGCGCAATTCGCCCTCGCCCACATCGCGGCTGACGGCGCTGCCTGCCGCCACAATGGCATCCGCGCCGATAGTGACGGGCGCGATCAGGGATGAGTTGGAACCGATGAAGGCGCGCGGGCCGATGGTCGTCTTGTGCTTGAAATAGCCATCGTAATTGCAGGTGATGGTGCCAGCGCCGATATTCGCGCCCGCACCGACCGTGGCATCGCCCAAATAGGTGAGGTGGCTTGCTTTCGCCCCCTCGCCCAAGGTGGCCTTTTTCATCTCGACGAAATTGCCGATCTTGCTGTCCTTCTCCATCACGGAGCCGGGACGCAGGCGCGCATAGGGGCCGACATCGGCATTCTCGCCGACGCGCGCACCTTCCAGATGGCTGAATGCCTTGATCGTCGCTCCTGCCGCCACGCTGACGCCTGGGCCGAAGACGACGTTCGGCTCGATCACCACGTCGGCGGCGATGGCGGTGTCGTAGCTGAAGAAAACGGTTTCAGGCGCGCGCAGCGTTGCGCCGCCTTCCATGACTTCCCCACGCTTGTAGGCCTGCCATTGCGCCTCGGCGGCCGCTAGTTCTGCGCGGCTATTGATGCCTGCCACCTCATCCGCGCTGTCGCAGGAAACCACCGCGCACGACCGGCCATCGGCGATGGCGATATTGACGATATCGGGCAGGTAGTATTCCGCCTGCGCGTTCTCGTTCTTGACGCGGGCGAGCAGCGCGAACAGGTCTTCGGAGCGAGCGGCAAGCAGGCCGGAATTGCACATGCGGCAGGCACGCTCGTCCTCCGTCGCGTCCTTGTACTCGACCATCTTGAGGATGCGACCCTGCTGGCTGACCACGCGGCCATAGCGCAGCGGATCGTCGGGTTCGAAGCCAAGCACCACGGCGGCAGGGGCATCGTCGCCGCGCAGCCGCTCGATCATCGCCTGCATGGTAGATGCCTTCACGAAGGGCACATCACCATAAAGCACCAGCACATCGCCCTCGAACCCGCTCAGCGCCTCCTCGGCCTGCTGCACAGCATGGCCGGTGCCCAGCTGCGGTTCCTGCACGGCGAAGGCGACACGACTCGCGAGTCGCTCTTCCAGCTGCTCGCGCGATTCGCCCACGATGGTCACGAGCTTTTGCGGCCCTAGTTCCTCAACCGATGACAGCAAATGTTCGATCATCGATCGGCCCGCAACTTCGTGCAGCACCTTGTGCAGGCTGCTTTTCATGCGGGTGCCCTTGCCCGCGGCAAGGATGATGGCGGCGATCGGTCGGTTGCTCATGGTGAGCGCCCATGGCAGCAAATGATTGCAGTTTCCAGATGCTCGCCCCACATGGCGCGGCCATGACCGATTTTCCTTTCGACATCGTCCTTTTCGACCTCGACGGCACGCTGGTCGATTCCGCGCTCGATCTTGGCCCCGCCATCAACGTGGCGCTGGCCGCGGAGGGGCGGCGCAGCGTGCCGCTGGCGGAAATCCGCCAGCTCATCGGCGGCGGTGCTGGCATCATGCTGGAACGCGCGCTGGAAGCCACCGGCGGGGCTGTGAGCGAGGCACGCTTCGACGAACTGCTCGAAGTCGTGCTGGAACAATACTGGGCGCATATCGCTGACAATACCGTGCTTTATGACGGCGTGCTGCAGGCGCTGGACGAGCTGGCGTCGCGCGGCTGCACCCTAGCGGTCTGCACCAACAAAGCCGAAGAACCCGCGCGCGAATTGCTCGGCAAGCTCGGCATCGCGCAGAGGTTTGCCGCGATCTATGGCGGCGATACGCTGGGGCGCGAGAATGCCAAGCCCGCGCCGGACATGCTGCTTGCCGCCATCGCCGATTGCGGCGGCGGCCGCGCGGCGATGGTGGGCGATACGACATACGATGTGCGCGCGGCCAAAGCTGCGGAGATACCGGTCGTGGTCTTCACCGGCGGCTATCTCGATGCGGTGCCGGAGGAGATCGGGGCAGATGCGCTGATGCCGCATTTTACCGAATTGCCCTCGGCGCTCGATGGGCTGGCGGTGTATTGACTTTGTAACACAGCGCGCTAGTCTCCTGCCCCGGGACAATAAGGGGGAGAACCTCGCACATGTATAGCGAACAGGATTTGCGCGACGCCGTAGCTGGCGGGGCCATCACCGAAGACGCGGCGCAATCGCTGCGGGCGCATGTCGCGCAAATGCGGCAGATGCCCATCACCGATGAGGAAAACTTCCGCCTTATCAATTCCTTCAACGATATTTTCGTCGCCATCGGGGTGGTCATCATGCTGCTTGCGGTAGGCGCGATCGGGCAGGCGATTGCCGGGGCAGTGGTTCCGTTGCCGGATTATCCTGGGTTCGTCGAAGCCACTGAAGAGCAATGGCGCGCTTACCAGAACGCGGACGAAAGCCGCGTCTTCCTCACTTTCGTTTTCGGTGGTGGCATGGTGGCCGCGACCGCGTGGATACTTGCCGAGTTTTTCACCAAGCGTCGCCGCATGGCCCTGCCAAGCATCATCCTCCTGCTCGCATTTGTGGGCGGCCTATTCTTCGCTGTGTTCGGCGGCGCCGTGATGGCTTTGACTGGCGGTGACATGTCAGGCGACCCGGGTGAGCGCACGATCGCGATTATCGCAGCGCTTGGCGCGTTGACAGCTGCCGGCGGCGCATTCCTTCACTGGAAACGCTTCATGGTGCCGATCACCATCGCCGCCGGTGCAGCGGCGCTCGCAGGCACGGTTATCGCGCTCTTGCTCGCCGCCATCGGGCCTGGAACCGACAATGCCGAGACCGTCCTGTGGTCGCTCGTCTTCGTCGCGGGGCTGGCCGTTTTTGCCTTCGCCATGCGCTGGGACATCAGCGACCGCGAACGCAAGACACGCCGCGCGGATGTTGCCTTCTGGCTGCACCTTCTCGCCGCGCCGATGATAGCGCACCCGATCTTCGCGCTGATCGGCGTGATGGACAACGACATGCTCGGCGTCGGCTCGGCTATCGGTGTGCTGGCGGTATATGTGGTGTTCGGCCTGGTGGCTCTCGCCATCGACCGGCGCGCATTGCTGGTGTCCGCACTGATCTATGTGCTGATCGCGCTGACATTCCTGTTCGACCGCTTCGGCGCTGTCGAGCTGACCTTCGCTCTGACCGCGCTGGTGATCGGATCGGCCCTGCTGACATTGTCGGCCTTCTGGACCACGATCCGCGAGAAGCTGGTGCTGGCCCTGCCCGGCGACGTGCAGGCGCGGCTGCCCGTCGTCGGTCCGCTGGCTCAGCCCGCCTAACCAAGCGCGACATATCCGCCAAAAGTGTCGGGCGGCTATCCGAAGCGCGATGCGCCACCTGATAGCCGCCCGAACTGTTTAAGCTTTCAAGAAATCAGCTACCGACCAGCTTCACCAATCGCCGCTCCACGGGCGCTAGCACGCCTGCCAGCTCATGCCCGCGCTTCAGCACCTGTCCGTGTTCGCCGAAGAGCGCCCACATGCCTTGTCGCTGGCGCAGAGACGGGCGTTTTTCAAGCCGCATCTGCGGAACCTCCGCTGCGCGCCGGAATGCTGCGAAGGTGGCGCAGTCGCGCGTGAAATCCATCGCATAATCGCGCCATTCGCCCGCCGCGACCATACGGCCGTAGAGGTCGAGGATGCGCGTCAGCTCCAGCCGATCAAAGCCCACCTGCTGCGGCGGGCGCTGGCCGGGAAATGCCACGATATTGGGAGCGCCGCCTTTCGCGCCATTACCGCCTCGCTGCATCAGCGGCGTGTTCCCGCTTTGCGCGCGGGCACGCTGCCTGTTGCGGGCAAGCCTTTCTGCAAGGCTTCGAGCTGCTGGCGCAATTCGGCAATCTCGCCTTCCAGCTTCTCGATGCAATCACGCCCGACCTCGCGCGCCTCCTCGCACGGCTCATCGCAGGGCGTGCCATAGGGGATGAAGTCGCGCATCCATTCTTCGGCGGGCATCAGGGTAGAGCGCGCCTTCACGCCGACCATGGTCGCGCCTTCGGGCACATCCTCGGTGACTACGGCATTGGCACCCACGCGGGCGCGCTTGCTGACGGTGATCGGACCGATCACCTGCGCGCCGGAGCCGATGATGACATTGTCTTCCAGTGTCGGGTGCCGCTTGCCGCCCTTCCCGTTCGTGGGATTGGTGCCGCCCAGCGTCACGCATTGGTAGATCGTCACATTGTCGCCGATTTCGGCGGTTTCGCCGATGACGGTAAAACCATGGTCGATGAAGAAGTTCTTCCCGATCCGCGCACCCGGGTGGATGTCGATGGCCGTCAACCAGCGGGAGATATGGTTCACCAGCCGGGCGAGGAAGAACAGCTTCGCCTCGAACAGCCAATGCGCCACACGGTGCAGGCCAAGCGCCAGCACGCCCGGATATAGCAGCACTTCCCAGCGCGAGCGCGGCGCCGGATCACGGGCCTGGATCGAGTCCAGATAGGCGGTCAGTCTATCGAACATTGCTCATCAGTTTCCCATCAAAACCCGT